>CAWEZP010000021.1:0-100129 GCA_963813675.1 Candidatus Bathyarchaeota archaeon | reverse complement strand
CGCGACCTCACCCCCAGCCCCTCTCCCACAGGGAGAGGGGAGTTCAGAGTTCCCCCTCTCCTCGCGGGAGAGGGGGTCAGGGGGTGAGGTCACTCGACCAGCGCCCGTCGTAGCTCGACGACCTGATCGCGTAACTGCGCCGCTTTCTCGAACTCCAGGCTCTTCGCCGCCTGTTTCATCTGTGACTCCAGCGTCTTGATCATCCGCGCGATCTCATCTTTTGGCAGCGTCGAGATCGCGAGACCATCACCCGTCTCGGCCTCATGCTCCGTCGCGCGGAAGCGATCCGAGAGCGCGCGCACCTCTTTATGAATGCCCCGTGGCGTGATGCCATGCTCCACATTGTACGCATGCTGAATCGACGGGCGGCGATCGTCTCATCGATCGCGCGGCGCATCGAGTCGGTCACACGGCAGCAACATACATCGACGACCGATCCTTCCATGCACCACGCGGCGCGCCGTGCGCAATCGTCTGAATCAGTTGAACCTTCTGAGCGGAGGAAGCCCTCTTTATCGGCGTCGAGAATCGCCACCAGCGAGACTTCGGGCAGGTCGAGGCCCTCGCGCAGCAGGTTGATGTCCACCACCACATCGTAGACACCCAGTCGCAGATCGCGCAGAATCTCTATACGCTCGATGGTATCGATCTCCGAGTGCAGGTAATCGAACCTTTCACGCCCATCTCTTGCAGGTAATCGGCCAGGTCTTCGGCCATCTTCTTCGTGAGCGTCGTCACCAGCGCGCGCTGGCCATTCTCCGTGCGGTGGTGAATCTCCGCCAGCAAGTCATCAATCTGCCCCTCAGTCGGACGCACGCTGATGAGTGGGTCGAGCACGCCCGTTGGCCGGATGATCTGCTCGGCCACCACGGAGCTATGCTCATATTCGAAGGGGCCGGGCATCACCGAGACAAAGACCGCCTGCTGCACATGTTCCAGGAACTCGCTGAAGGTCAGCGGGCGATTATCCAGCGCGGATGGCAGCCGGAAGCCGTAGTCCACCAGCACCTGCTTGCGCGAGCGGTCGCCGTTGAACATCCCGCGCACCTGTGGCAGCGCGACGTGCGACTCATCCACCACCAGCAAGAAGTCGGGCGGGAAGTAGTCGAGCAGCGTCCAGGGCTGCTCGCCGGGCGCGCGGCCAGCCAGATGGCGCGAGTAGTTCTCGATGCCTGAGCAGATGCCCGTCTCACGCAGCATCTCGATATCGAAGTCTTCGTGCGCTGGCGCAGGCGCGCCTCCTCCAGCAACTTGCCTTCAGCCGCTAACTCCTTCAGGCGCACCGCCAGCTCCGCTTCGATGCTCGTGATGGCATTATTCAGGCGCTCCTGCGTCGTGACCCAGTGTTTCGCGGGGTAGACATCGAAGCGCTGGCGATTCCCCAGCACCTCGCCCGTCAGCGGATCGATCTCGACGATGCGCTCGATCTCATCGCCAAAGAACTCGATGCGCATCGCCAGGTCTTCGTAGGAGGGGAAGATCTCCAGTGTGTCGCCGCGCACACGAAACTTGCCGCGCACGAAGTTGGTATCGTTGCGCTCGTACTGGATGTCGGTCAACCAGCGCAGCACGCGGTCGCGGCGCCGTGTCTCACCAACCTTCAGCGTCAGCACGACATCGCCGTACTCCTCTGGCGAGCCGAGGCCATAGATGCACGAGACCGAGGCGACGATCAGCGTATCGCGCCGCTCGAAGAGGCTGCGGGTCGCGGAGAGTCGCAGCTTCTCGATCTCCGCGTTGAGCTGGCTCTCTTTCTCCACATAGGTGTCGCTGCGGGGGATGTAGGCCTCTGGCTGGTAGTAGTCGTAGTAGCTGACAAAGTACTCGACAGCGTTATTGGGGAAGAATTCGCGGTATTCAGCATAGAGCTGCGCGGCCAGCGTCTTGTTCGGCGCGAGCACCAGCGTCGGGCGTTGCAGCCGTGCGACGACCTGCGCGACGGTGTACGTCTTGCCGCTGCCCGTCACTCCGAGCAGGGTCTGGTAGTGGTTGCCTTGCTGGACGCTGGCGACGAGCCTCTTCGATGGCGGTCGGCTGATCTCCGGTCGGCTGAAATGGGGCGACGACCTCGAAGTCGGGCATGTGCGCTCTCCCCATCGGCTGCGCGCGGTGGCGCATCTGGCGGCGTCGGGCGACGCGCCACGGCCCACCCTGCGGGCCACAGACACCATGAGGATTCGCGCCCGCGAGCGCGAACCCCGTCTGCACAGTATACAACGCAGGCCGGGTTCGCGTCTGGCGGGTGAGAGAGAGCCGGTTCTTCCAAAAACCGAGGATCTGGCGGCGCGGAACGGCTGGCGGCTCAAGCCGCGCCTGGAGGGCGTTCCGCCGCGAAATCCGCCGACGCGGACTCGGAACCAGCCGACGCGAGACGAACCGCACGCCCTGGGCGCCTATGCCCGCCGAGACCCAGTAATGGCGGGATGCGCGGCTCCAGCGGTTGAAACCGCGCCTGAAGGCGGCTGGCGCCGCCACAAGACCCGCCGACGCATCCGGGATCGCGGGTCCCGCGCAGGCGAACCTTGTGGGCCGACAGGCCCTTCAGGCGCGATTTTAATCGCCAGCTCGCTGCTTGCTTACTTCGCGCTGGTCGCCTGCTGTTGAATCTGCTTCTTCAGCGACTTCAGATAGTTCTCGGCGCTGTCGATGTCCGCTGTCGCGTACTGCGTCAGCGCGACGGGAAGCTGCTCCACGCCCTGCTGCCACTCGCTCAACAGTGACTTGAGCTGGTCGAGCTGGTCGATGTGCACGTTGATGCTGGCGAGGTGGCTCTGCGCGGAGTTGATGGCGGCGACCAGCCCACCGAGCGCGTCGCCCGTGATCGTCGCGAAGAGCTGCGCTACGGGCCGGACGATGTAGAGTACGGCGAGGCGTGTCAGCTTCGCCACCTCGATGGCCGCGTCAATCGGCACCCCTTCGAGCTGCGCCGGCTCACCCAGCAGCGCCTGGCGCCCGGCAGCGATACCAGCGGCATAGGCCTGGTCAATCGCCGCCTGACCCACCTGCTGCGCCAGGCGTTCCGCTGTCGGGGTCAGCGCCACACCCGCCGCGCAGACACTCACCGCCGCCACGCCCACGAGCGCGCGTCGCCCCAGTTTCCCCGTACCTTTCTTGGCGGTGGCCGGAGCCGCAGGCGCCGCAGGGGTCGTCGGCTGTTCGGAGGAAGGAGTCGTATTATCAGACACTGCCATGCCACTCTCTCACTTTCGAGCGCGCGCACTTTGCGCGGAAACAACAGATAGGCCCCCATGTGGCCACCAGTATAGGCGCGTGCGAGGCGCAGGACAAGACGCCTCTTTCACGTACACCACCGCGACAGGAGTGTAGCCTGGGGCTGGTTTGCGCCACACGATGACACAGACAGCAAGTTAAGCGCCATTCAAGGCCAAGCGCGCCTATTAGCGCACAAGCGTCTCATTCACTCTACGCGCCACGCCTGCTAAAGTTCGCGATGTCTGCCGCTAATGCCGGAAATGCCGCTGCCCCGTGACGATCATCGCGATGCCATAGGTATTGGCCATCTTGATGGACAGGTCATCGCGCTTCGAGCCTCCCGGCTGGATGATCGCCGTGACACCCGCCTTGGCCGCCGTCTCCACGCCATCCGGGAAGGGGAAATAGGCGTCGGAGGCCATGACACTGCCCCGGCTGCGGTCGCCCGCGCGCTCCACCGCGATCTGCACACTGTAGACGCGGCTCATCTGCCCCGCGCCCACGCCCACCACCATCAGGTTCTTCGCCAGCACAATGGCGTTTGACTTCACATGTCGCACGGCCTTCCACGCGAAGAGCAGGTCGGTCAGCTCCTCAAGCGTTGGCTCGCGCTCCGTCACGACGGTTCGCTGCGTGTCCAGCTCATTCACCACATCGCCCGTCTGGATGAGCAGCCCGCCGCTGATATGGCGAACATCCATGCGGCTCAGATCGTAGGCGTTCGCGGCGAGGGTTGCGGGGGCGGCGGGGCCAATCGGCGCGTTGGTCGCGAGCAGGCGGATATTCTTCCGCTGCGTCAGCAATTCCAGCGCCTCTTCAGAATACCCCGGCGCGATGATCGCCTCGAAGAAGAGCTGCGAAACCTCACGCGCTGTCTCCGCATCCACCTCGCGATTGAAGCCGACGATGCCGCCATACGCCGAGACGGGGTCGCCCGCGTGCGCGTGTTTGTAGCTCTGCGAGAGTGTATCGCCACAGGCCAGCCCACAGGGATTGGTGTGCTTGATGATGGCGGTGGTCGGCGCACTGTAGCTGGCGACGGCGGCGAGCGCGGCGTCGAGATCGAGCAGGTTGTTGTAGCCCAACTCTTTCCCATGCAGCATATGCGCCCCCGCCACCGTGGAGATCGCAGGCGCCCCGTCAGGCTCCGCCTCAGCCTCGTCCGCGCGCTCGTCCAGCCCACCGCGCGACTGCGCCCAGCCATACAGCGCCGCCGCCTGGTGCGGATTCTCGCCGTAGCGCAGCTTGCGCAGCCGCCGTAGCCCCATCGTCAATTGCTCTGGGAAGGCTGCCTCCTCCTGCCCGCGCCGCAGATACGCGGCAATTGCGGTATCGTAGAGCGCCGTCATCTGAAAGGCGATGGACGCCAGGCGACGCCGTGTCTCCAGGCTGATCTCGCCATTCACCTCAAGCTCGTCCAGCGTCTCCTCGTAGTCCTCTGGACGCGCGATTACCGTCACGGATGCGAAGTTCTTCGCGGCGGCGCGAAGCAGCGTCACACCACCGATGTCAATCTTCTCGATGGCCTCTTCCAGCGTGACCCCTTGTTTGGCGATTGTCTCGGTGAAGGGGTAGAGATTGCAGACGACGATATCAATCGGCTGTATGCCGTGCTGCTCCAGCTCCGCCATGTGTGCGGGGTCATCGCGCCGCGCCAGCACACCCGCATGCACGGCGGGGTGCAACGTCTTCACTCGACCACCGAGAATTTCTGGAAAGCCCGTCAAATCTGAAATCGAGCGGACAGGCACTCCCGCGGCTTCGAGAACCCGCATGGTATTGCCCGTCGAGAAAATATCGACGTTCTGCCGCGTCAAGCCAGCGGCGAACGTCTCGATGCCCTGCTTGTTATCCACACTGATGATCGCGCGCATGCTCGCTCCTCCTCTATGATGCCTGCCACTTGCCACCACGCCAGCCGCGCACGATCACAGGCTGCTCATCACACCCTTACATATCGCTCGCAACGTCGGAAAGACCCCCTCGCCCGTCAACGCCGACGCATTGAATGAAGGCGCGCGGCGACGATTCAGGTAGCGCTCCAGAGTTGGGACAGGGACAGCGTTGGGCAGGTCACGTTTGTTCCACTGCATGATGAATGGGAACGCGCCAAGATCTTTACGCATACGTCGCATATTCATTTCCAATTCCAGCAGATTCTGAAAGTTTTCTTCCAGCTTCTCTGGTGAGGAATCAGCGACGAAGACGATCCCGTCGACGCCGTTGAGCACGGCGATGCGGGTGCGCTCGTAGAGCACCTGACCGGGGACGGTGTAGAGCGCGAATCGGACGCGGAACCCATGCACCTCGCCCAGATCGAGCGGCAGGAAATCGAAGAAGAGCGTGCGCTCACTCTCGGTGGCGATGGAGAGCAGATCACCACGCGCGGGCCGTGGCGCATGGCTGTGGATGTATTGCAAGTTGGTCGTTTTTCCACAGTAGCCCGTGCCATAGTACACGATTTTGCACTGTATCTCGCGTTTGGCGACGTTGATGAGCGCCATGCGCCGTTCACTCCATCTCTTCGCGCTGCGATGGCGCCCCGGCTAATCTTGAAAGAGCGAGTCAATCGCGTTGGCGGCCTCGCTGCGGAACTCCACGTTCACCACCTGCTGCCGCGCCTGCCCCGCGCCATGCCGCACTCGGTCGAGGACACGCTCCAGCTCGTCGCAACTCTTGCGCGCCAGCACCTTGACCAGCCCCACATGGGTCTGCCGATCAAAGACGACGACGAGCAGCCATTGCTCGCCGATCAGGTTGCTGAGGATATTTTCCTGGACGCCTTGCTGCAGGATGCTGCGGAAGTCTCGCTCACCGAGAATCTCGGCAACCTGGCGCGAGGAGGAGAACGCGCCCGCCATCAACGCGCCGAGCGCCACCAGATCACGCTGGCCCGCTTCCCCATGCGTGGCGATGAGCTGGCCGCTCTTGTCGATCAGGATGGTGTAGCTGGCGCTGGTGTCGATTGGTCTATTTGTTTAGCCATCTCTTGGCTTCTGTGGAAAGCGAATGTGGGAATCAAAACGTTGCCTCTATGCTTGATTGTGTAGCTAATCTCCGAGTATAGTTTGTCTATGAGTTCGCTTCGTTGCTGCCTTATTGTTCCACCGTATGTTGACTCAGAAATTAAGACATCGGGCTGTTTGGGGAGCAATTTAGGGTTGCAGCCCATAAAAATTTCAGTGTCATGCAGGCAAAAATCGCCTGTGTAAAGCAGAGATTTTCCATCTGCATGAATACTTGTCATCGCGGCGCCGGCAACGTGTCCAGCAGGATACAATTCAATATTAATGTCTGGTAGAGCCAATTTATCTGTTGAATTCCATGATCCGGCTACTTGGTCAACTGTTTGGTTGTCATAACCCAGTGGCGTACCATTAAACTCGTTAACCTTAATCATGTCTTTGAGCAAATCAACGGTAACATCTCGAGTAATCTTTGATCCTAAAATAACTTGTTTGTTGCTGGATTTTGATAAACGCAGAAGGCTTCCTGAATGGTCTAAGTGGGCGTGGCTAACTATTATTGCATCGAAATTTTTGGGGTATTCGTCAGTTGTGCCTTCAAGTTTAATACCGTAATCTAAGGCGACCTTGGAGCGGTCTGTAGCAACTTCAATGCAGGAACCCCCAACTTCTCTTGCGGCACCTAATACTCTAATTTTCAGCCTTTAACCCTCTTACTTAAACATGTTAAATAGTTTAGAAGAGCCGATATTAATGTGATCATTAAAAACTGATTTTTTCTTCTTCTCTAAAGACTGAAGCCTTTTTGAGATACCCTTCTCTGTCGTATCCAACTGTTTTTTCGTTAAAGTATTTAGTGAAAACTTCTTTTGCTATATTGGCAATTCCTTTGTTTATTACGTAACGATAAATTTCTTCCCAAGTAGTCCTGAGAAAAGCCCTTCCGAGCTTTCTTTGATATGCTTTTTAAAACCTGATTCTATCGTTGTCTCTTTTTCTTGGGGAACGATATTAACTATATAAAAGTCAGATACTTCTCGAAAACCTAGAAGAACGCATCAAAAATACTCGAAAAGAATTAACGGTGCTAAAAACATGAGTAACTAGCCAAGCCTCGAGGAAATATTCCAGCGAATCGGCGAGGTTATTACTGCAGATTTTTCAGATATTAGAAGGAAAATAGCATAAGAGCCACAAGCACATGCTGCTCGTAAAAGACGTAAGATCCAAGCAATTAACAATGAGTTTTAACACAACCTAATTTGAATCTGAAACCCATCCTTAATAGCTCTCCGAAACTTCCTATATCAAAGTTTTTCTCGCTTCAATCATTACCTTGGTACAACTGACACGAATTGTTCAGGCTCCATCTGCATAGATGCAAATATTGCTAACGCTATACTCCAAAACACATCGTCGTGGCTTCCGTTGGGATGAGAATAGCCTATGGTTCCATCCTTGCGGTACTCATAACGTTCAACATTTAATTCGCTGCAGATATCTCCTCGATAAGGTCTCTCCCAATTTAGAAGAGGATAATAAAACCTGCCATCAGTCATCCGTTGCTTAAGCGACGCTAGCCATTTCGCTTTTGCGTGGCACACTAAAATTGACGCCTTCAGCATTATCAATGCCTGCTGCTTCCATTTCAGAGATAAAGCTTGGACCTTCACGGGTAAAATCGACTCTGATACGTTCGAAGCCTCCCCAGCGATCCTGCAAAGCCTTAATGTAGCCTAAAACGTGGGCGTACATTGTTGGTTGACTAAAGATTTTGAGGTGACGCAGAAAGAGCCTATCGTTTAGCCGCTCAACTACAGAGAAAACAGTGTAGTCTCTGGTTTGAGCTAAATCTAACCCAGCAAAAAACTCGCCGTTCTGAGAAATTTCAGAGTCAAATACATCAAGCTTTTCACTACAATTCTTCTCAGTACCAATGCAAGAGGCAATCAAACTCTGAGATAACCAAACATTATCACCCTCAACCCACTCCGCCTCCATTTCCCGCTTCCACCGCGACAAATCATCACCCATCTGTTCCTTTATCCGCTGAATAATGTTGGGTTTTAAGGGTCCATTTGGGCTGAGAGCTTTTTCATAGGTGACATGCGAAGTTTTGAAGTGTCTAAAGTTTTTGTGGGTAAAAATCTTGTAGAAAATGCTATCAGTATTCCAGGGTGTGCTGCTGCAGACGAATTTGCCATCAGTTGTTCCAAGCGTGTAGAGAATAGCGTCGTAGAGGTCTTGGTCATTAGCCACAAAATTGAATTCATCCGCATATACCACATCAAACGTTGGACCCCTGATTGTTTCAGGGTTATTTGGGAAAGCCTCAATGCTGCTGCCGTTAACGAAGTGGAGCTGCGTTTTCTGTGCCTTAAAAACAATACCCGGCGCAAGCTTACGTGAGAAAGCCGCTATACGCGTTATGATTCTTTTGGTTTGGCGCCAAGAAGGTCCCACGATGCAGATTGCTGCGTTTGGATGTGTAACCGCATATTTTAGAAGTAATGCAGATATCGTTTCTGTTTTGCCGCTTTGTCTACACCAACGGGCAGCGGTGAATTGATTATTCTCAAAAAGCTCAGCAAACTCCTTCTGATACCCAAAAGGTTTGAAACCTAATATCTTCTCAAAAAAATCAAGTACATTTGTGCTTATTTTTTCAGTCTGCTCAGTAACTGTTTGCTTAAGCTGAGTGTTTTCCTGCTGTAACTCACTCCATTTAGCTATGAACTGGCTGGGGCGTAGAGCCCGAGGTTCTTTCCTGGATCTCTTTGAGCGCCTGTTTAAGTTGTGCATTTTGCTCTTCCATTTCCTTTAATTTTCTCTCAACATCTCGATAATGAACATAATCGCCCAAGAGTTCCTTGTACGTTTTAGAAATATTCGCAACCGCCTCCAAACGTTGCACCTCAAGCCTATTGAGCCCAGGTTTAATCGAGGCTTTCAGAGCACCCGCCAACATCTTTAAGGCCTCCTCAACACTGGGCAACTCCCTTGGAATAGCAATAGAGGTACTCACATAGCCTTCAGTTTGAAGCAACAAACCCAAACGTTGACATTTAACAAATACTGATCTGGGCGTTTTTTGAAGTTTACCGGCAATATCATCAACACTTGAATTTCCTTCAACAAGTGTTTTCAATTCAGCTTCTTCTTGACTTGTCCAAACTTTGCCAGTCATATCTCGAGAATACCTATGGACGCTTAAAAAACTAGTTTACAGCAAAAAAGCAAGTCATCACCAATCCAAAACCTGAAGTAAAATCTAAAACATAAGATAACTTAACAATATCCCCTTACCAAATCCAAGCACCAACAACATACCAAACCATCCACATCCCATCCACACCAACATGACACTACATCGAATTCCATTCAAGAATTCCACTTCCACCATCCCAACAGCAACTGGAAAACAACCCAAACCAAAAAAGCAAAAAGCCCCTCAACCAAGGATGGGATGGTGACACTTCCGAACCGCACATCCCCACAAAGAAAGAAAACAGAAATCGTGCTGGTTTGCGATTGTTTTTTAAGAAGCAACCAAGTAAATTGGGCTGAAGGCGAATCAAAATGGGCTTAAGAAAGTTCATAGATGAACTCCAAAAGAATGGTGAATTAACAAAGATTACAAAGCCAGTCTCAACCGAATATGAGATGGCAGGCATAATTGCAGCTTTAAGCGAAAAACCAGTCTTTTTTGAAAACGTTAAAGAATCCAGCTATCCCGTTGTGGCTGGGCTCATGTCCTCTAAAGATCTAATCTGCCGCTCAATGGGCATTACAAAAGAGCAGCTTCTACCCAAACTTCTCAGCGCCATCGAAAAACCAATTGCACCAAAGATGGTTGAAAACGCTGCATGCCAAGAAATTGTAGAACAAACAGTTGACTTAACAAAGTTACCCATCATGCACTACACCGAAAAAGACGGCGGAAAATACATAGCCTCAGCCGTAGCCATCGTCAAAGACCCCCAATTGGGCAGAAACATGTGTTTCCACAGACTGATGCTGAAAGACAAAAACCACTTTGTCGCCCGCATCGTCGAGAACCGAGGCACCGACTCAGCACTAAAGAAGGCAGGCGGAGAGCTGGATATAGCATTCTGCATTGGCAACTCCACTGCAACACTGATTTCAGCGGCAACAACCCTGCCCACGGGCGTGGATGAGCTGGGAATGGCAAACGCATTAGAGCAAACAGACCTTGTAAAATGCAAAACCATCGATTTAGAAGTTCCCGCAAACGCTGAATTTGTACTCGAAGGCACAATAACCAAAGAAAAAGCCACCGAAGGACCCTTCCTCGACTTAACTGGCATCGTTGACCGCGAACGCCAACAACCCGTAGTAGAAATCAAATGCATCACACACCGCAAAAACCCAATTTACCAAACCATACTCGCCGGCAAAAACGAACACAAGTTCCTAATGGGCATGCCAAAAGAACCCACTATCTTCAATGAAGTGGGCAAAGTTTGCCAATGCAAAGACGTCTACATTACACCTGGCGGATGCAGCTGGCTCCACGCAGTAGTGCAAATCAAAAAGGTAGATGCTGATGACGGCAAAAAAGCAATCGCCGCAGCATTTAAGGGACATGGATCCCTAAAACACTGCGTCGTGGTTGACGAGGACATCAACATCTATGACCCACATGATGTGGAATGGGCAATCGCAACAAGACTCCAAGCCGACAAAAACACAATAATCCTCTCAAACCAACCAGGCTCATCACTTGACCCATCAGGTGACCTCTCAGAAGGCAAAAAGGCAACAACAGCCAAAGCAGGATTAGACGCCACCGCACCAATGGTATCCACAGGCAAGGGCTTTAAGAAAGTAGACTATGTTAAAGTTGACTTAAACAAGTACCTGTGATCTTTATGCAGTTAACTAAACAAGAACAAGAAATGTTGGATGGCAAAGAGGGCTATGCTGTCCGAAAAAGCATGGAAATCCTCGTTGCATTGGGCGAAATTTTTGGAGCAAAAGACCTCATCAAAGTAGGAAGTGTCCAAGTTGCTGGTGTATCTTACCATAATCTTGGTGACGCTGGATTAGAATTCCTAAACGAGTTAGCCGTTGACGGCAGAGTCAAAGTACTCACAACACTTAACCCAGCAGGAATGGATCTTGAAAATTGGCAACAACTAGGCATAAGCCCAGAATTTGCCGAAAAACAAAATCTAGTAATTGACGCATTTAGACGCATGGGCATCCTAATCAGCTGCACCTGCACACCATACCTAATCGGCAACCTTCCCCTATACGGCGAACACCTTGCATGGTCAGAAAGCAGCGCAGTAACATTCGCAAATTCAGTTTTAGGCGCAAGAACAAACCGTGAAGGCGGACCATCTGCGCTCGCAGCATCGTTTGTTGGCAAAACCCCAAATTATGGTTTGCATCTAGATGAGAACCGCGTACCAGATGTCTTAGTCGAGGTTAATACAGAATTAACCAAACTATCCGATTGGGGAGCACTTGGCTACGCAATAGGAAAGAAGGCAGAAAACAAAATCCCATACATCACAGGCATAAAAGCAGCAGAACTTGACGAATTAAAATCATTCTGCGCTTCTGTTGTTACTTACGGCGCTAAACCACTTTTCTACATGAAGGGCGTAACGCCTGGAGCAGAACAACAACCACAACTTAAAGAAAAAGTCGTAATTGAACAAAACGACCTGAAAAACGCCTACGACAACATCAACGACGACGTTTCAGAGATTGAACTTGTCTGCGTAGGATGCCCACATTGCTCAATTAAAGAAATTTCTGAAATCGCAGAATTAGTTAAGGGCAAACAGGTGGCAAAGGGCACAGAGTTTTGGGTTGCTACATCCCGAACTGCCAAGCAACTTGCAGATAAACGAGGCTACACCGAAGTCATTGAGGCAGCTGGAGCCAAATTTGCCTGCGACACCTGCATGGCAGTCGCACCTCTAAAAGGCAGATTCAAATCGTTGGCGACAACGTCAGCGAAGGGATGTTTCTATTCGAGGCAAAACCTTATGAAAACAAAGATGGGCAGCATGAAAGAATGTGTTGATGCAGCGGTGACTGGAAAATGGAACAGCTAAAAGGCAGAATAATCTACAAAGGCAAAGCCGAAGGCGAAGCACTCGTCACAATACAGCCAATTTCATTCTATGGCGGCGTAGACCCCAACACAGGCGTAGTCACCGAAAAAGGACATGAACTTCAAGGAATAAGCGTCAAAGACAAAATCCTTGTCTTCCCACAAGGCAAAGGCAGCACAGTGGGCAGCTACACACTCTACCGCCTAAAGAAAAACGGTGCAGCACCCGCAGGCATGATAAACAAAGAAACCGAAACCATCGTTGCAGTCGGGGCCATAATCAGCGAAATCCCCTTCATAGACAAAATAGACGTTAGCAAAATAAAAACGGGCAATAAAGTCAGCGTAGATAATGATACAGTAAGTATTTCACAGATCTAATCTTTTTTGGGTCAACATCTTTTTTCTTTTTTACCTTTTTAAACATTCAACCATACTTTAAGACATAAAACTTCGGTTTTAACAAAACCTGTTGGTTGTTGTTCCACTACCAAACGAAAAATTTGTTTACAATCACTTTGGGACTCCTTGCGAACTGTAATGTTAAATTAGCAGAACACAAATAGACATAGTTGGTTACGATTACAATGAGCGATTCAAGACCAATCATCCTTAAAATTGGCGGTTCAGTCATCACCGACAAAACCGGAGAGTTAGCAGCAAAAACTGAAATAATCAACCGCCTAGCGGAAGAAATAAAGCGGGCAGACCTCGACAACCTGATCGTTGTGCATGGAGGCGGCAGTTTTGGTCACCCTACAGCATTGAAATACGGCTTAAAAGAAGGCTACAATGACGATCCAACCCAAAAACTTGGCTTCGCCGAAACCCACCATGTCATGACTGTTCTAAACGGTCTAGTAATGGATGCTATGATTTGGCACGAGATCGCTGCTGTAAGCATCGCACCATCTTCTTGCTTCTTAACCGAGAATGGAAAAATAAAAGTCTTTGACGAAACAGTCCTTAAAGCAATGCAGAAACTAACGTTCACCCCAGTCATGTACGGCGACGCAGTTTTAGACGAAAAATTAGGCTTCACAATCCTCTCAGGTGACCAACTAGTCGCTTACCTAGCAATCAAGTACAACGCTTCCAAAATCGTTGTGGGCACTGATACAGACGGCATCTTCGACGCAGACCCAAAAACCAACCCAGACGCAAAACCCTACAAAAAACTAACGTTAGCAGAGCTTAAAGCGATTCAACCTAAAATTGGCAAAGCCCAAGGCAAAGACGTAACAGGCGGCATGGCAGGCAAAATAGCTGCACTTATTCCTGCAATCGAGCATGGAGTCCATGTTACAGTTACGGGAGCCACAAAAGGGTTATCTATTTACAGAGCACTAACAGACCAAAGTGTGTTAGGCACTGAAATAGAGAAGACCTAAGATGGCTAACGAAACCGGCAAACGCAAAGAAGACCACATAAGAATCTGTTTGGGAAACAAAGCGCAAGCTAAAAATGCCACTTCAGGCTTCGAAGACATCCAACTGGTTCACCGAGCCCTGCCAGAAGTCAATAAAGAAAAAATCAACCTTTCAACCTCTTTTCTTGGAAAAAAATTTAATGCTCCAATAATAGTTGGAGCTATGACTGGTGGAACAGAGCAAGCCACCCAAATTAACGCTTCAATTGCTCAAGCTGTAGAAAAACTCGGGTTGGGCATGGGTGTTGGAAGCCAAAGAGCTGCAATTGAAAATCAAAAACTCGAACAAACCTATGTAATAGCCCGCAAAATGGCACCCAACGCATTCTTAATCGCCAACATCGGCGGAGTCCAACTAATTCACGGCTACGGATTAAAAGAAGTTAAAAAAGTCGTAGAAATGATTGACGCTGACGCTGTTGCTATACATTTGAATGCGTTGCAGGAAGCAGTTCAGCCCGAAGGGCAAACAAATTTTAAAGGGGTTTTAGCCAAAATCGCTGAAATCGCAGGGGCTATTGATACACCGGTAATTGTTAAGGAGACTGGTGCAGGAATTTCCGCCGAAGATGCCAAAGCCCTCGAAAATGCTGGCGTGAAATCAATTGATGTGGGAGGCGTTGGGGGAACAAGTTTTGCAGCCGTCGAATATTACCGCTCAACAGCAAAAGCGAATTTGTCAGGAGAAGCTTTCTGGGACTGGGGTATCCCAACTGTTGTAAGTCTTATTGAAACTGTTCAAACTGTAAAGTTGCCCGTGATTGCTTCAGGGGGCTTGCGATGTGGCACTGATATAGCCAAAGCCTTAGCCCTTAACGCATGTATAGCAAGCATTTCCCAACCAATTCTCCAGACCGCAGTTAAGAGCGCAAAAGAAACTGAAGATAAACTTTCAAGCTTAATTGAGGAATTACGTAATGCCATGTTCCTTGTCGGAGCAGAAAAAGTGGAAGATTTACCAAAGATCTCCATAGTTATTACAGGTAAAACTGGCGAGTGGCTGCACGTCAGAGGTTTTAACTTGCAAAAATACGCCAAAAGAGGAGTTAACTAACTTGGATATTGAAAAGTTTCTTGAAGAAACTGCACCCTTAATCGATAAAGCCATCGAAAAATACATTCCACGAAAATTCACCAAAGACGCCGTTCTTTTCAAAGTTGAACCGCCAGTCTATAGCTACACTCTTGAGCCGCTAAACAAAGCAATTGCCGACCCAATCTGGGATATGCTAGATCGCGGCGGAAAACGATGGCGCCCAGCATTATTCTTGCTCATTTGCGAGGCATTAGGCGAAAAAGCCGATTATTGTTTAGATTTCTCGATTATTCCCGAAGTCATCCACAACGGCACACTTGTCATCGACGACATCGAAGATTCCTCAGAAGTTCGCCGTGGCAAACCATGCACCTACAAGATTTTCCAAACCGACATTGCAGTTAATGCTGGAAACGCAATGTATTACCTGCCGCTCTTGCCACTTATGACGATAGGCACAAAAGTTTCGGCCCAAGTGCAACGGGATATCTACGAAGTTTACGTACAAGAAATGATTAACTTAAGCATGGGACAAGCTATGGACATAGCATGGCACCGTGGCATCGCAAACGCCGACAACTTAGATGAAAATGATTATTTGCAAATGTGCGCTTACAAAACAGGCACTCTCGCACGTATGGCAGCAAAGATGGCTGCGGTTCTCTCTGGCGCCAACAAACCCTTAGTTGAAAAGCTAGGTCGCTTTGCAGAAAGCATAGGTGTCGCTTTCCAGATGCAAGATGACATATTGGATTTGACGGGACAAGAATTCGCCAAGAGCAAAGGATGCGTCGGAGGAGACATCACAGAGGGCAAACGATCTTTATTGGTTATTTATACCCTCAAAAAAGCAAACAACAAAGACAAAGCACGACTAATAAAAATTCTAAACATGCACACCTCAGACCAGAAACTACGAGACGAGGCAATAGCAATCATTCAGAAATATGGCGCAATAGAATATGTAAAGCAAAAAGCAGAACAAATGGTAATGCAAAGCTGGAGTGAAGCTGAAAAACTTCTTCCAACTCCCCAAGCTAAGGAAAAATTAAAAGCGTTCGCCGAATTCTTGATTACACGAAACAGGTAAACTTTAGCGAGCGTATTTGATTTGGAATTAGAAAACGACATTGACCTTAGGGAACTTATTCGAAAAGCTGCTTTGCTAAATGCAGTTGGGCATGATGGAAAAGCCCAAGCTGGCGCCATGGTTGGCAAAATTCTGGGAGAAAAAGCAGATTTGAGAAGCCGCGTAAAAGAGCTCTCAGGCGTCATTAACGCGGTTGTTAGTGAAGTTAACAGTTTATCATTAACAGAACAGAAAGCAATTGTTGAAGCGAATTGGCCTGAAACCCAAAAGAAAGAGAAACCAGAAGAAAAACATCTTTCACCACTGCCAAACGCCGACAAATACAAACAAATCGTCACAAGATTTTCGCCCAACCCAGATTGCGTTCTTCATTTAGGTTCAGCAAGAGCCATACTTTTAAGCCACGAATATGCACGCAACTATAATGGCAAATTTATTCTGCGCTTTGAAGATACAGATCCAAAAATCAAAAAACCTTCTCTAAAATTTTATGATAGTATCAGACAAGATTTAAAGTGGCTGGGCTGCAAGGTTGATGAAGAATTTATCCAAAGCGACCGCTTACCAATTTACTATGAATACACAGAGAAACTCATTGGACAAGGAAACGCATACGTTTGCGAATGCCCAACCGAAGAATTCCGCAAAAAAATAATAGCTAAAAGCGCATGCCCATGTCGAGATTTACCATCTGGCGAGCATTTAGAACGTTGGCACCAAATGTTAACTGGCGGCTACACTGAAGGCCAAGCAGTTGTTCGAATAAAAACTGATCTAGAAAATCCTAACCCAGCTATACGAGATTGGCCAGCACTAAGAGTCATCGACACCATAAAATATCCTCATCCACGGGTAGGAAGCAAATACATCGTGTGGCCACTCTACAACTTAGCAGCAGGTTTAGACGACCATTTGATGGGCATGACCCACATTATCCGCGGCAAAGAACACTACACCAACATGGTGCGCCAAAAATACATGTACAATTACTTGGGATGGGATTATCCTGAAGCTATTCATTATGGCAGATTAAAAATCACAGGCGCCGATTTGAGCAAATCAAAAATCGTTGCAGGCATAAAAGCAGGAACATACTCAGGTTTTGATGACCCAAGATTGGGAACTTTCGCAGCTCTAAGAAAACGCGGAATCACCTCAGAAGCCATCAAAAAAATGATAATTGACGTAGGCATCAAACCAAACGACGTTACTTTAAGTTGGGAAAACCTGTTTTCATACAACCGCAAAATCCTCGATAACATCAGCAACAGATACTTCTTTGTTGCTCAACCATTTGAACTCAAAGTAACAGGATTACCAAAAATTTTCCAAACCAAATTGCCACTTCACCCCGAAAAACCAGAGCATGGATTCAGAGAATACACAATAACGCCCGAAGGTGAAGATAAAGCCGGGAGTTTTTGGGTTTCAAAGAAGGATTCGGAAACGATGGAACCTGAAAAAGCCTTCAGGCTAATGGAACTATTCAATGTCAAAATCGAAACAAAAACAGACAACCTGGTGATTGCAAAGTTTGTCAGCGAATCCTATGAAGACGTACGAAAAATCAAAGTTCAACTCATCCAATGGATACCCAAAGGTTCAGAGTTCCGAGCACAAATAGTCATGCCAGACGCTTCAGTTATCGAGGGATTTTCTGAAGCTGATTGCAAAAAGTTAAATCCAGACATCATCATACAGTTTGAACGCTTTGGATTCGTACGGATAAACGAAGTCAGCGAGAAACTAATCGCTTATTACGCCCACAAATAAGGTGAAACACATGAGAAAACTCGATAAAGCAATTATCTGGCCAATCTACTTCGACTGTAACAAAACCAGAAAAGATGGACGCCGCGTCCCAAAAACCATAGCTGTGCAATCCCCAAAAATCCTGGAAATCAAAGAAGCAACAGATAAACTATGTTTAAAAAACGAAATTAACCTTGAAGCGCACTTTCCAAAAACGCCCTGGGCTAAATCAGGAATGTTACTTGTAGAAAAGAACGAAGCTAAAGAAAAAATAATTCAAAAGATAGCGAAACAATTAATTAAAATAAAAAGCCAACAGCAACAACAGTTAACTAGACGTTAAAAAAAAATTATGCTTTTGTTTTTGTTATGAGAACTGCATTTATTACGCCGTCGCTACCTGGTCGACTAGTAACTTTGGCTAGACCTAATGCAGTATCGATTTCTGCTCCTTTTGTTATTACGCCTCTACGGTTGTAGTCAACGTTCGCGCCATTTTTGACAACTCGTGTGATTTCGGTTTTTTCTGTTTTACCGCTTTTAGGGTCAGTTACTGAAGCGAATTTTTCGGCGAGAGCTTTGATTTTGCATATGCCGCCCATACCTCGGGTGGTCTTTCGTCTTGGCTCACCAAGAACTGTTTCTGCTGGGTAACCGCCTGCTTCATACTTTTTCTTTGAGCGGTAAGCTCTTTTTTTGCCGCCTGAGAGTTTTCTTTTGCGTAAACTGCTATGAGTAGACATATTCTACATTTCCTGCTTTCGAGTAGTCACTAAAACCGTAGATTTCAATATAAATGTATTTGTTTAATGATTGTTTTTCTGTGTATTTTTCTGGTTTTAAATGGTTTATCTTATAATTGTTGTTGCTAAACAACATTTAGAAAACCCAGCAATTTGATGAATATTGTGTCTTATATCCAAGTTCTGTTGTTTGATTTACAATTGTTGGTTTCTAGAAAAAAATTCAATCTACACTTGCTTGGCATTACTATCTTGTTGCTCTTGTTTTTCTTTTTCTTCTCTCTCTTCAGCATCCTCTTTTATTGCCTCACCAAAAATCTTTTTGAGATCTTTCTTCATTACCAATGTATCTGTTGTCAACCCAAAATAGTCAGCGAAATAGTCCGTTGTCTTCAATGCCAATGAACGTCCACTTCTCTCCGACATAATCAGTCCCATATCCTTGAGCATCTTTACATGCCCATATGCATGCTGACCCCTGACATCAATTACTCTTTTTTGAGAGATAGGCTGCCGATAAGCAATATAGGAAAGCGTTTTTAGCGGACCAGACGAGAGCAGGGGGCGATTTACAAGTTTTTTAATAAGGTGAGTAAATTCTGGCTTCACCTGCAGAACGTAGCGCTCATTCTTAAGTGATAAAATCTCCAGCGCATTATTACGTGTTGCATATTCTTTCATCAGTATTTCAATGTAAACTTGGGTTCTCTTCTTGGAACGACTGCCTACAACTTGACATAGCTCGTTTAAGTCAAGTGGGCGACCCGCAACGTAAAGAGCTGCTTCTAACAATGCCAAATGATGTGCTTTTCGATCTGTTTCAAGAGACTGCTCTGCGACTATGTTTGAATCAACTTGTAGGTTTTTCGACTTTTCCAACGTTCAGTTTCCCCACAGCTATGTATAATTCTTCAGTTTCCTCATTTTGCCATAAGCTAACTAAGCCGTTCTGGGCGAGGAATAGCAAATAAATAAACATTCTCAAAGCTTCAATGCGAGTTGCCCCTTTTGAGAGAGTCGTGAAATCAATTATTCCTTGACCTCCCACTTTCTCGCATAAAATAGTATATAATTGGTCAACTTGCAACTCGAGTTCAGCCATGAACTTGTCGAATTGAGGCAGCAAATCTGTGAGAGCTGGAAAAACAGGATGCGTCTCAACCACATGTTTTAGGGTCAGAAGCTTTTCACCATTCAAGACTTCTTTTAAGACATCGAGTAAATGCTCAATTGTAGTAGATGTTAATTCATGGCGCAAAGGCAGGAATAGGGGAGGCGGTACAAAATCCGTTGGAGCCTTAGCCAGAACAGGTGGCTCTTGCAACGTGAGCAGAAGCTTGGACTTCATAAGATAAATCAATGCCGAAGAATCTAGTGCCACACCTGAAGCGCGGAAATCTACTTTTTCTGTACGTTCCATTTCCGTTAGAAAAGACCTAAGCAAATAAGCTATGTTAACGTTCCATGGCGTAACTTTTTCGAGTTTGCTAATTTCGAAGAGTATGTTCCATGGCGGGCGAAGATAAAACGGTCGCCTCATAGGAGTTGTCAATGTAGATGACGCCATTTACTTGTGTGCCTCCGGCGGGAACTTTGCAGTTACCACATTTGAAACTCCGTTGCGTTCGTAGACGCCGTAGACTTTCTGTGCTTTATTAACCATTTCTGGTCGTAGGCTGATTACTATGAACTGGATTTTTCCTGCTTCCTCAAGCAGCACCTCTGCAAGTTTGGTTGTGTGAAAAGCGTCTAAGTGTGCGTCAACTTCGTCTAGTATGTAGAAGGATGCTGGAGTAAACTCTTTGAGTGAAAATATAAAGCTAACAGCTGAAATGGACCGTTCACCACCACTTGCTCCACTTACTACAATCGAAGGCTTATTTGGAAATTGTACAACCATGTCTATGCCACCGTTGAAGGGTTCTTCGGGGTTTTCCAGCTTAAGCGATGCTTCTCCTCCACCTGTAAGTTTTTCAAAGTAAACTTTCAAAGCTGTGTTGATTTTCTCGAAGGCAGCCATGAAAACCTTGCGTTTTTTAGATTCAATCTCATCCATAAATAAAACGATAGCTTGCTTTTCTCTTTCCAACTCGTTTAAACGCACGGATAACTCTCGATACCTTGAAATCTGCTCTGAATAGTGTGAAGCAGCCAGCTGGTTAATGGCGCCTATTCTTTCCATTTCAAACTGCATCATGCGAATGGTTGTTTCGGCTTCCTGAACCTGTCGCGGATTAGTTTCCGGTGGCACCTCGTAACCAAACATTCTAAGCTGACCTTGAAGTTGCTGCAAACGCAGCTGGCTAGTTTCTATGCCAAGTTGCAATTGGTTTAGAAGCCTTTCCGCCTGCTCATACTCAGAATCCAGCAGCCTAAGCTCAGAGTCAATGGAGTCAATTTGAGAAGTGAATTTCTTGGATTCTTCACGAGCTGAAAAAACTGCTTTAGAAAGGTCGACACGGCTTTTCTCTAATTCATCTGCTTCTTTCTTAATTATTTCACGTTCAGCAAGTGCTTCGGCAACTTCAGTCGCAAGCTTGTTCTGCTGCTGATCAACCTTCGAAAGCTGAATCTTGGTATTTTTGTATCCATTACGTAAGACTCTATCGAATTGTGACTGGTAAGTTGAAATTTCCGTCTGTGCGGAACCTAATCGTTGACGTAGGGTGTTTAATTCTTCACCGATTTTTTCACGTTGAACTTCAAGTTCTTGGATATGGGTAACATCAGTTTTTAATCTTAAAGCTGCGATTTCAGAGTCGATTCTTTGGTGGTTTTTTCGGATAGAGTTTCTCTCGTTTCGATATATTTCCATGCGACCCTTATAGGATGCTGCTTCACGTTCAAGTTTTCCGCCATATTTTTCTAGGTGCCGAATGTTAAAGTGTGTTCTTTTAACGCCGCGTTTTATTCTGATGATTTCCCTTTCTAACGTAGCTACCGATTCTGTGAGTCGTGTAATTGCAATTTTGGTGTATTCAAGTTCTTCCTCAATACCTATTATATCAGTTCCTCGCTGGGTAAGGTGCTGCTGTAACGCTTTAACAGCTTGATCTAAGCTCTTTAATGCGTTTTCGCTGGGAATTATCGTTGAGAAATCAATTGGTGCACGGTAATAGCCACTTTCGAAGGCACCAGGCTCATATAAGTCACCGTTAACTGTGACCGCGCGGTAACCCTCATTTGAAAGAGAAAAAGCAGTCTTATCATTTGAGACCACTGCAGTATCTCCGAAAACATAGTTAACTGCAAGCGCAAAGGCACCATCATACTTCATGAAACTTGAAAGAGACCCCAGTATACCTTCCCGTTTTGGTGGGTCCTTGTTTTTTATGTTAATCGCACCTTGCAGTGGAATAATTTTGATTCTGCCCAGCTTCATACGCCTAAGAGTTTCCATACACGTAAAGGCAATATCAATATCTTTTACAACTAAAGCATCAAGCCAACCTGTTGCTGCAGCATCGACGGCTTTTTTGAAGTTTTTGTCAATTTTTATTAGATTACGCAGTCTGCCATGAATGCCAGCGATGGCACCCACATCGCTCATTTCTTCGACACCTCGAAGAGCTTTTTCTTCATTAGCTATAGTTGCGGCAAGATCTCTTTGAGTAGCAAATTCTATGACGGCGTCTTTTGCGGAACTTGCTATCTTTTCTGCGTCAGTGATTTCCTTTAGAACTGTTTCTTTCTGAGTTGTTTTGCGCTCGATAGCATGTTCAAGAGTCTTAAGCTGGATTCTTTGATCCTTTTGAACTTGTTCAAGTTCCGAGAGCGATTTCTCGATTTCAACTTGGCTTGCTTGAAATCTTTCTTTTCTAACACTTAAGTTTTTAATTCTTCCAGTGCAAAGCCGGAGCGCTGATTTATCCTGAGTGTAAACTGAACGTAAATAAGCGATTCGTTTAACATGACTTTCAATTTGAGCTTCCAATGCGCGTATCTGAAGATTATTGTCGTCAAGACCTCCCCAAAGCTGACTTGTTTCCTGCGCCAACACGCTGTGCGCCGCTTCTTTCTCTATTATTTGAGATTTGAGTTTTTCATATTCACTGCGGAATTGACGGATCTTTAAACGGTTCTCTCTAATCTCATTTCTCAGGTTTTCATGTTGTGAAAGATTGTTTTCTCGAACACGCTTAAAACTTTCAAGGCTGGATTGACCAGAATTAATCTTTGTATTTAACTCAGTTAGCTTAGATTTCAACTCGCCAATTTTGATTTGAACTTTTAGAATCTCTGAACCGCCCTGCTCAAGGCCTTCGCCGCTGAGTTTTCGCCAGTCACCTTCAATCTCGTGACGTTTAGTTCTGCGAAGAACCCTTAGCTCTTTTAGTTTGTCAACTCTTTCCTTTACCTTAACAGTTTGTGCGGTGCTTTCATTTATTTTTGTGCTCATTTGGGTTAGGTCGCTTGAGATTTTTATTGCTTGGAACTTCTTAGTCTCGGTTTGAATGAAATTGTAGCGTAAAAGTTGGTTGCGTTCACGTTCTAAGTCATCAAGGCGTTTTTGAACTTCGTCTATTCTTCCCATAGCTGTGCGGATTGATATGTCAGCGGCACGTAATTTTTCTTCTGCATCCGTTTTTTCTTCATCGTATTGAGCTATTCCGATTAGGTCTTCGATGATTTTTCTTCTTTCGAGCGGAGTAACATCGGTTAACCTTGTAATTGTGCCCTGTGGAATGATGTTTTGGCTCATGCTACTTATAGCAGCCATTGAAAGCGTTTCCGTGATGTGAGTACGTGACATTCTGCGTCCATTTAAACGGTAAACGCTCTGTCCGTTTCGGTAAACTTCACGGGAAATTGTAACTGTGGTTGTGTCAACAGGCATTATGCCATCTGAATTGTCAAATTGAACCACTACCTTAGCCATTTTGGCTTTTTCTTGACCCGCTTTTTCTGAACCGTGAAAAATTAGTTTAGCTGAATTTTCAGCTCGAAGCCTTTTTGTGCTAAGTTCTCCAAGCGAGAAAAGAAGAGCATCCATAATATTGGTTTTTCCGCTTCCGTTTGGACCTGTTATCGCCGTAAATCCTCTATCAAGGTTTACTTTAACTGTTTGCGGTCCAAAAGACTTAAAGCCTTTTAACTCAATTTTTTTTATGTAGGGCATTTAGTCTTTATCCTCTCGGAAGCTGGCATTTTCTTTTCAAGATCTCTCATCAACATATGTATAAAAGCTTATACAAATGCTACTGTCTTTATACGTATACTTTTGAAATCAGAGACTTATAAATTTGAGAATCTCTTGGGTTTTTGTAGAAGTATACATGCATTCCACTAACTGTCAATTCGTCGTATTTTGTCCAGCCTGCCATTCCTAACTTCTTAATTTCCTCAGTTGTTGTTGCACTTGTTACTTCGAATTCGTCATCTTCTAGATTGAGCATCTGAATGTACTTCATTGTCAACTCGTATTTGCCGAAGTATTTTCTTCGCTTTTAGAACGTTGCCGTTTAGATAGTGTGCCAGCATACTTTCACCCCCAGTGTCTGAAGCTGCGTAGCTCGATAGATAACTATCGTGGGTTTTGGTGTTGGGATTGGTTAATTACCGGGCTTGACCGCTAAATATGTTTAACTCACTACTCTAAACAGCAACACCTACAACCCCGATGGCTGCATAATTTAAAAACGCCCGTGATTAGAGTTTAGTTCCCGCATAAACGACTAACGCTGCGGAGATACTAGATATCCCAAAAAACACATATAGAATTTGAAAGTTGTTCGAAAAGAGGTTTAGCACCAAACCACTTATCATCAATCCCACAATGAGACCAATGCTCTGAAATGACTGGTTTAGAGACATCATTGTGCCTCGAAAACTTGGAACTTGCTCCAAAGATAAACTGGTAAGCCCTGTAATCATTGCACTGCCAAAAGCAGCAGAGCCCATCCACATTGCCACCGACACCCACTCGTTAGGTACAGAGACAATCAAAAATACAAATACCCCCTGAATTAAACCTGCCACAACCGTAAGTTGTTTACTTCCAACTCGGTTAATCAATCGCCCTCCAACTATAACCCCTAAAAGACCCGCTCCGGAAGCCACCGAATAGAAGATCGCACTCGTACTCAAAGACTCATTAAAATGCAATCTGAAAAACGAGACAGCATACACAGGGACCAAGAATGAGAACCAAACAAAAGCGGTTCCGATTATGCATGCAAGTGCGGATTTATTCGAAAAGATTTGCTTAAAAGCCTCCGAATATTGAGGCCTATTTGCATTCTGTTTCTTCTGCGGTTCAGATCTAAGAACGAAAAAGCCAAATAGCAAACTTACTACTGCCATTGGAAAGATAAACCATAAAAGAACTCCACGCCACCCCACAGAAATCGTAATTATACTCGTCACTTGAGGCATAATTAAACTTGCGATAGATCCAGCCCCTACTGTTAACCCAATGGCCATTCCTTTTCTTTCCAAAGGTAAAAAATCACCGATTAATGCAAGAACAACAATACCAGTTATCGCGCTGCCTATTCCAAGAAAGAGACTAAAGAAGAGTAATGAATCAAAATTTGGGGCGAAGAACCAACCCAAAGTCCCAACACCAAAAAATAGCACCCCAAAAAGGAACAAAGACTTATAATCGAACCGGACAGTCAAAAAACCCATAATAAAACCTACAACAAGACCTAAAAACTGAATAATCACCAAAACCTGGCTAGCGTTTCCAACCGTTAAATCTAATGACGAAGCAATGTTCACCAGAGAATTGCTAAAAAAGACAGGAAATATGCACACTACGGAAAAAAGACCTAAAAGCAAAACGGGAAGGAACAATAGACTTCTCAGGTCTTTTTTGATGGCAGATTGTAACCCGTCCATGGCTTCTTACAATTCAAACAACCGATATATCAAATTATGTTTATTTTGCCTTGAAGATGTTGCACAGCCACCGTTATTTTGTCTTGGATTTTGGACCTCTTGTAACATGAAGGTTTTGCTGAGGCTCTGGGCCATTTAAGGAGATAAGAGCGAATGCAAACGCCCTTAACTATGGCTACTGTTGTTAATTTTCACCCAGAGCTTTCTCAGCCGCGTTTATTCATCATTTATGGATATAATTCTTATTCTTTATAAATATTCACAATATTACCTAATCTACTACAATAAAATTAACATTATATGGACAATTATACTAATTAAAGTGCATATTATTTTTTAAAAACATTTTTTTTCTAAGCCAATTAACAATTGGGAAGCGTTAATTAACTAGAAAACATTAGTCTTGTTTTGAAACAAAATGGCCGCAAGTGTAGAAATCGATGAAATTGACAACAAGATTCTACATATTTTGATAATAGATGCACGAACAAGTTTGAAAGAAATCGCCAAAGAATCTGGAATATCATCAGTCTCAGTTTTAAACAGAATTAAGCGTTTGAAAAATCTTGGAGTAATAACAGGTGCAACATTATTTCCTTCAATTGATAAATTAGGATTTCATATTGTCGCAACGGTGGGTATAGAAACAGATACAACCACAAGCGAAATTATCGAATTCCTCAAAGAACACACTTATCTGATTGAGCCTTCAAAGAGCATTGGAGAATATGATCTATGTGCTTTAGTTTACGCCGAAAATCTCACAAAGTTAAATGCAACAGTTGAGATAGCAAGAAAAAAATCTGGAGTAAGGAAAGTAACAGTCAACGTTTGGGCCCACATACCCTGTTTTAATTATGAAAATGTTGATTTAAACCCAACCAAAAAGGAATGAGAGTATGGATACAATTGATTACCTTATTCTTAGTGAATTACTAAAAGATGCCGCACTCTCATTTGTGGAAATTGCAAAGAAGGTTGACAGCACGCCCTACACTGTCCGAAGGCGGTACGAAAGAATGAAGAAAGACGGCACAATACTCAAATGCATGGTGTCAATCGACCTTTCAAAATTGGGGTATCAAGGTAAAGCTATTCTATTGATAACTATTTCTCCTAACTGCAACAAGGCTATTACAATATCATATCTCAAAAAGATAAAAAATGTCATCGCAGTGAGTGAAATAATTGGACCTTACGATATTTTAGCAATCGCCCCCATTACAGATTTGAAGAGTCTTCAGACATTGGTGCAAGAAGCAAAAAAAGCACCCTCCATACAGCGGGTTGAAATAACATGTATTGATAATACACAGTTTCCTATTGGTCCAAATTTCGGTAGGGTTCTTAGCCAAAAAAGCAAAACATTAGCCTCAACTTAAACTAACAATTATAATCTCCTTAATTCTTAATTTAAGAACATTATACAACCATTAGATTTTACAGTGTATGGAACATCAGTATCAGTTATTTCAGGACTGAGCATTTCTGAGGCAAACATTACGGAAAATAATTAATGTAAAAATAGATTTTTTAAATTACAAGTAAATGTTGCCAGTAGTAAACAATATTGTGCCGATAACCAAAATTACTGTCGATACAATGAACATTACTTTACCTATTTTTTTGTTCTTTCCCCAGATTAAAGCTGAAACCCAGTACAAAGGCAAAATCGGTAAAGCATACCTGTGCAAGTTCTGAGGGTCAGAGTAGAATAGTAACATAAAGAGGATGTAAATTGAGAGAGCCCAGTATTTCAAGTCTTTTCTTTCGCCAACTAACCCCATAACGAAATCTCTAATGGGAACTTTTTCAGTGAAAAGAAACCAAGCGAAGGGCAAAAGAATTAACAATGCTTCCAGTGAAAATAATCCTGTATAACCTATTTGATAGCTAGTTACTTGGGTTAGTGTGAGTCTTGAAGCTCCCCAAATATGATTGTAAACTATTTCTCTAACTGGAAACAACCCAGTTGAGAAGTAACCATAAATATTGAACAGCAAATAAGGCAAAGCTATAACAATCGCCTGTAAAACTGCTGTGCGGTACCTACGAGTTTGCAGCCCATTATAAACAAAAGGGATGAGCACTAAGAAACCGTTGGTACGTGTTAAAGCCGCAAAAAACCCGAGAACCGCAGATTTGCCTGTTTTTCCTTTTTCCAAAAGATAGAATGACCCTATTGCAAACGTCATGAATAAGCTCTCAGAATACACTGCAGAATAAAATAGGGCGCCCGGCCAAAAAGCGAAGAAAACAGTTGAAACCAAAGCGAAACTGTTTTTGCCAAAAACGATTTTAGTTACATGATAAAAGAGAAATAAACTGACAAAAAAAAGTATATTACTTATTAAAAATCCAGAAAACAAAACTGCTTCAGTAGACGACATTAATCCATAAAACGGCGTTCCGAAAACACGCATCAAAAAAGGATAAAGAGGGAAAAAAGCCCAGTTCCCGCTTAGAGGGTTGCTTATAGCGGGGTATCCGAAGAGTGCAATTTGAGTATACCAAGCTCCATCCCACTGGCTAAAAAAATTTACAAGGGGAATTGACGATACAATTTTTGTTGGGATAGAAAAGATAGATGTTAAGAAAGCGACTCCAAAAATTAGAAGCCTTGAGGATAAACCAATGAGGAAGACCTTGCTTATTTCAGAAGCAAGCATTCGTCGCAATTTACTGGTTAAATTCAGCAATTATATGTGTCCTCAGTAAGTTATAATCCTGTAAATCACATAATATTTAATATAAGTTTTTAGAGCCTTAACCCTTGTCTAAAAATCAAATTGCTTAACTTTTGGTTAACTTTTGCGTAACTTAAAAATAAAAAGTTTAGACAGAAAATTAATATGGTACGCTTGTGAAAGAGCATTGAAAAGTGGTGAAGAACTAATTGAGTTTTGGAAGGATGAAGGTTTTTAGTGGAGTTCAAGAAGCACTTGTTTTAGCTTTGATGCTGGTGTTTATTCTGGTGCTTTTCTACGTTAACATAGACTTCTCATACAAAATATTCATCGGTGTGATTGTGTTCGCAACAATATTCTTAGCTATTTTGGCAGCGACACTTATGGCGCAACAAAGAGAAATGAGACGAGCTCAAGGTTAGAGTTTTTTCAGCTCCGCTTTATTTTCCCTGCACTTTAACGTCTTGACAAAATAATGTTAAAAGAGAAATTCAACTAACTGCTTAACTAAATATTAATATTAAACAAAAAATGAAAATAAAAGGTGAGGTTTAATGAGAGTATAGTTTTTCGTAGGGACGCTTTGAGAGTGGCAATATCTTCTTGAATTTGCCAGAAAGAATTGTTTTGGAGTCTGTGCCAAAGTGACTACAGTATTCGTTAACTAAACCTGCAATAACTTGCAAGTCACGTTTGCCCACAGGCAAAGTTTTTGTTCCTGGTTCGGGTTCAAGAATGTCGCCGCGCTCATAGATTACGCCGCCGTGCATTCCCGTGCCAACGAATTTAGCTACACATTTTTCCCCTTCTTTAAGGTTTAAGCCCAAGATGAGGATAACTCCGCCTGCCATGTATTCTGCGAGGAAATCTCCTGCAGTTTCACCGATAACGATTTGGGGGATTTTTCGTTGATACTCTTTCATGTGGATGCCTACGCGGTAACCGACATAGTCTTTTATGAAGATCTTGCCGCCTCGCATCGAATGCCCTGTTAAGTCGCCTGCGTGGCCGTGGACGATTATTTGTCCTTCGTTCATAGTGTTGCCGCTGGCGTCTTGCGCATTGCCGTGGATAACCATTTTGGGTCCACACATGAACGCGCCAAGGTCATTGCCGGGTGTTCCGTAAACGTCGATTTGTATTTTGGTGTCAAGACCGGTGCCCAGGTATCGTTGTCCACAAACATTGTGCAGTTCGATGCACTCAACGTCGGTAGTGATTACCTGTCTTAGTAAGCAATTCAATTCTTTGTAGTAGAGTTCTTCAGCGTTTATTTTAACCACTTTGTCTTCGGTTTTGATTAGTTTTTGGTATTTTGCGTCGATTTCTAAGGCTTTAGTTCTTTGTTGTAGCATACTTTTACGCTCCTGCCATCTTAACGCCCAATATCTTGAGCTCAGTCTTGGTTAAACCGACACCTCTTAGGGCTAAACGGTTACCGCGTAAGCTTTCAATGGCGTTTATGCCCATGCCGCCCATCATGTCTTTAATCTCTAAGCTCCAGCTATTGAGCAGATTCACAAGTCGCTTAGATGCTATGTCGGGGTTTATTCGTTTGCTAATCCATGGGTCGCTGGTTGCGATTCCCCAGGGGCACTTGCCAGTGAAGCAACGTTGGCAAACCGTGCATCCAATAGATATCAAAGCTGCTGTTGCAATGTACACTGCGTCAGCGCCAAGCGCAATTGCTTTTATGACGTCACCGCTACTTCGAATCCCCCCGGCCGCAACAAGTGATGCATTATTACGTATACCTTCTTCGCGTAAACGTTGGTCTACTTGCGCGATTGCTAATTCGATGGGTATGCCCACGTTGTCTCGAATAACTTTGGGTGCTGCACCTGTTGCTCCTCGAACTCCGTCTAAAGCGATTATGTCTGCTCCTGCTCGCACCATACCGCTTGCAATTGCGGCTGCGTTGTGAACTGCAGCAATTTTAACGGATATAGGTTTGGTGTAGTTAGTTGCTTCTTTTAAAGCATAGATTAATTGGCGTAAGTCTTCAATAGAATAAATGTCATGTTGGGGTGCGGGTGAGAGCGCATCTGTTCCTTGCGGGATCATGCGGGTTTTGGCTACGTGTTCAGTGACTTTTTCGCCTGGAAGGTGACCGCCGATTCCTGGTTTTGCACCTTGACCGATTTTGATTTCCACTGCTGCTCCTGCGTTGAGGTAATCAGAGTGAACTCCGAATCTGCCTGAAGCAACTTGAACAATGGTGTGGTCGCCATATTTGTAGAGGCTTTTGTCTAAGCCACCTTCACCCGTGTTCCAGTATGTACCGCATTCAGTTGCAGCTCGTGCTAAGGATTCATGAACGTTTAAGCTGATAGCACCGTAGGACATCGCAGAGAACATTATTGGCGTATCCAAGCAAAGCTGCGGAGTCAACTGTGTCTTCAATACGGTATCGCCTTTTTCGACCTTGAAGTCTAAGCAGTCTGGTTTAGTACCAAGATAAGTTCGGATTTCCATGGGTTCTCGCAGTGGATCGATTGAAGGGTTAGTGACTTGGCTAGCATTTAGCAATAGTCGGTCCCAGTAAGTGAATTCTGGTTTGTCGCAGCCCATACCAGTTAAGATGACGCCCCCAGTTTCAGCCTGTTTTTTCACGTCTCGGATTTTTTCCATGGTCCAGTTGGCGTTGTCTCTACTCACGTTAGGATTCTTTTTTATCGTGATAGCATGGGTTGGGCAGAAAGTTACACATCGTTGGCAGTTAATACAGTTCTCTTCTATACTGCACACAGTGTCGGTTTCTTCATCGTATAGATGAGTGTCATAGGTGCACTGGTTAACGCATACTTTGCAGCGGATGCATCGTTTTTCGTCTCGTTCAACGAGGTATTCGGGTTGGATGAATGTTTTCATTACTTTAAGCCTCCAAGGCTATCTTTTAATTTGCAAACTACTGGTTCGCCGCCTCTTGGACACCAGAATTTGTCTAGGTTCGGTGAGACTAGTCGCATGGCGGATTCCTCAGATGAGAGGTATGTGAAGTCGCCGTTTGTGCCGGCAACCATAGGTCTCAGTTTGATTCTGTCTGTTAACCCAATCATTTCGCCGTGATGGGCGATAATTATGCTGAATGGCCCGTTCATTAGTAGGCTTCCATAGGTTTGGCGCAGGGCCCTTAGAAGTTGGGCTTGTTTGGGTTCCATACCGTCAATTTCACTCCATAACGGCGCAGCTAACACTTGTGCAACCATTTCTATTGGCAACTTTTGTCTTCGCATAAGTAGATCCACCGCATACGCCAACACTTCGGTGTCTGTTTGCATGGTGCATTTGTAACCGTACATTTCCAGGTAGCGACGATTTATGCCATATGATGAGAGCTCACCGTTATGCACCACCGTCCAATCCAAGATGCTAAACGGATGTGCTCCGCCCCACCAGCCAGGAGTGTTTGTTGGAAATCGACTATGACATGACCAAAGGTACCCTTCATATTCATCTAAACAGAAGAAATCTGCAACATCCTCTGGGAAACCAACACCCTTAAAAACTCCCATGTCTTTGCCGCTAGAAAAGACAAATGCTTTTCCGGTTTCACTGTTTATGTGCATGATGGCTTCAATTAGGTAATCTTCTTCAGTTTGATTTTCTGGTCGTGTTTTTTTGGGTTGAACAAAGTAACGCCATACCTGCGGCGGATCCCGAACATTGGCGGTTCTGGTTTGCATTTCTTCATCGTAGATTATGTCGAACTTTGAAGCGAGTATTCTATCAGTCTTTTCTTTAGCGTCCTTACCCAGGTACATTATATGAAACGCGTACTGTTCTTTGAAGTCTGGGTATATACCGTAAACTGCGAAGCCCCCTCCTAATCCGTTGCCTCGGTCATGCATGTTGGTTATTGCTCGAACAGGATCTTTAGAGCTGAAACGCTTGCCCTGAGTATTCATCATTCCGAAGAGGGCACAACCTGAGAAATCTTTGTCGTCGCCGAAGGGACTGATTATCTTTCTATCGTTTTGGTTCATTATTGCACCACTCCCATTTTTCTCTGCATCTTAACAGGCAAAACTGCCCAGCCGAAATCGTCTCGAAGCAGGTCTTGCTTAAATTTTTTCACGTTAACTTTGTCCTTAATCAAGTTGAATAGGATTCCAGCTCGGTCAATGCAGTTAACCAAGGTCATGCCAACGATTATGTTGTTTCTTAGAACTAATTTTTTGTACATATTATTTTCTAAGTCTTGTTTAACGATAATTTCCAACGTTGGGTCTTCTTTGGGGTTAGCTAAACCGATGGAGACGATTGGTATGCCAAAGTACTTGAGGCTGCTCATGTTGGTGCCGCCTTCATAACTGGTTTTTGCGCCTGCCATATTTGCGCCTGCAACTCTGCCTTCCAAAACCGCTAATGGCCACAAAGGTAATGAACGGCTTTGGTTAAGGATGAAATCGAAGGTTTCCGCTACGTCGCCGCTGGCGTAAACGTCTGGTACAGTGGTTTGCATAAAATTATCCACAACTATGCCCCTGTTTATTTTCACATTGGTTCCCACTACAAGTTCAGTTCTTGGAATCACCCCTATAGCTACGATGACAAGGTCGCATGGCACTTGGTCGCCTTTAGTTAAGATTACTCCACCTACTGCCCCGTCGTTTTCTGGTCTACCAATGATTTTTTGCACAGATTGCCCAGTTGCAAAGTTTACGCCTGCTTTTCTGATGACGGCTTCAACGATGTCTGATGCTTTGGCGTCTAAGAGTAAACTTAGGATTTTCTCTTGAAGTTCAACCACAGTAACTTTTAAGCCACGTTTCATAAGGGCTTCAGTAACGCTTATACCGATTAAACCTGCACCAATTACCACAGCGTTTTTTGCTTGTATAGTGTCAATTTTTGCAGCTAACCGCTGGGCTTCTGCAATGTTTGTGAATGTGAACACGCCATCTTTTTCTTGACCTTCCATCTTGGGAACGAATGGTTTGCCCCCTGTGGCAAGTAACAACTTTTCATAAACTACTTTTTCTCCATCTTCCAAGTTGACGGTTTTCTCATCTAAGTTTAGGCTTACTACTTTTTTGCCTAAACATACTTCTGCTTTGTTTTCCGTCCAGAAATCTTCGGTTTTGCATTTCATCTTTAGTAGATCTGCTTTGCCGCTAACTAAATCGCTAATCATTGGTCGGGAGTAATCTGAGCATGCTTCTTCTGTGATTACCATGATTGCGCCGTCTGGGTCTACTTTTCTTATAGCTCCGACAGCAGCTATGCCTGCTGCTGAAGCACCAACAATGACGTACTTTGCCATTATGGTTTCACCTCTTTGAATACCAACGCTTGGTTGGGGCAGTTGGCTACGCATGCAGGTTCAGTTAAGCCTTGGCACAAATCACATTTAGCGACTACGTGACCTTCCTTATCCATGACTAATGCGCCGTATGGACAGACCATGACGCAGGTCCAGCAGCCTATGCATTTTTCTTTGTTGTGAGTGACTTCGCCTGTTTTCTGGTCTTTTTGCATGGCTCCTGATAAGCAAGCGCTTACGCATGGGGCGTCTTCGCAGTGACGACATTGGATGGCGAAGGAAACGGGTTTGTTTACTTCGCGTCTAATTCGGCTAATGGGTTTGGGTTTTTCGCTGTTGTATGCTTTAACTATGTCTTTTGATTTTGAATGCGCTACGGTGCAGTAGACTTCGCATATTCCGCAGCCCATGCAGGCTTCTTGTTTTGCGATTATTTTTTTCATTCCTTAAACCTCTTCCTGATTTAATGTTTCGCGTGGACAAGTGAGCATTAGTACATAAAGTTCAACGTCGTTTGTGCATAATGTACCCTTGCTTGTCGTTGCTTGATTAAAGTTTTTGATTAGTATTTTACAGGTGTTTAGTGGCATTTTATTGCCCTCTTTTTTGGAGTTAGCCCACCAAATAGCATGTATTCTATATAACTTTGTCGATAATCATTTATATGCACCTTAATGAGATATGTAATCTACACGAAACATTTACCAGGTGAATGCGTTTGGCGGAAAAAGACCTCGGCTATAGAAGAGTCCAATGCACAGGCAGAGGCTCCTACATTATATCCCTTCCAAAAGAATGGGTAGAAGACATAGGCTTAAAACGCGGTAGCGAAATCGCCTTCAACATCCAACCCGACTCTACACTAACCTTGGTTCCTAGAATAATAATGGAAAAGGAAGGCAGAGACGACGCTTCCAAACCTAAGGAATACTGCATAAACATCGACCCTAAAGAACCTCCACAAGCCACCATCCGAATGATACGCGCGCTCTACGCCATAGGTGCCGACATCATAAGAGTTCACTTCAAAAATACCCAAGAAGCCACAAAAAACAAAACCCAAATAAAAAACCTCGCCCGAGATAACTTTTTGGGCTCAGAAATAATCGATGAAACCCAAGATGAAATAACCCTGCAAATCTTAATCAAACACTCAGAATTTCCAATAGAAAAAGCAGTCCGAAGAATGGCAATAGTGGCTCTTGCAGCAAACAGGGATGCAATAGCTGCATTAAAAGACCGAAGCAACATCCTATTTGACAGCGTCATAGGCGCACACAACGACGTAAACCGCCTCGGACTCTACATCGTACGTCAGCTAAAACACGGCATAGAACGCAACCTCTACCGTGAACTCGGCTTTAGAACACCTAAAGAATTCCTTCTCTACCGCATAGCCGTAAATGACATAGAAAGCATCGCCCAAAACGCTATAAACATAATAAACAACCTTGGCGCTCTACAAAAATTAATCGACGACCAAACCCTTTTCATAAAAGACCCAATTGACGAAGAAATTTACAATCAACTTGCTTATTTTAGTTCCCAAGCACACCAACTCTACGATGACTCCATCAAAGCCCTATTCAAAAGAGATTACAAAGACGCGGAAAAACTGATCTCCAAACGCGAAGCTCTCATCCCACTCGAAAACGAATTAATCATGTTGATGTCAAGCAAAAAACTCGACCCAAACATCGCCTCAGTGTTACGCCTTATCTTTGACAGTTCAAGGCGCATTATGGATTACAGTCGAAACATGGCAGAACTAACGCTCAACAGAACCGTTGAAGAACTTTGTTCTACTCTAACCTACAAATAATATCGTTTTCGTTGAAAATATGTTATTGGTAGTGCTCCGGCCGGGATTTGGACCCGGGTCGCCGACTCGAGAGGCCGGCATACTTGACCGGACTATACTACCGGAGCTCGGGAAAGATGGTTCTCTATAAGAAATAAATAGGTTTTGTACCTCTGAATAAGAACATCTAGGAGGAAGCGGTTTTACGTCGTTAGCTAAGATGAGGCCAGTGACTGTTTGTTGTTTTTGGCTTCTCAGTAGTTTTCAATTGTCTGCGAGAAATATAGAATGCAACTCCGATCAGTAGGAAAGTTATGATTATCGGTACAAAAGAGGGCAAATCTATGTTGAACCCCTCAATAATCATGAAGAAGCCAAGGAACCCTATCGAGGTTAAAGCGCCGTTCTTTAGGTACTTGTACTTTGCAATTGTATCGATTCCTTTTATGGTTAATTCCCTAACAACCAACGCCCCAACTCCAATACCTATCAAAATGAGGAACAGGTTTATGGTGAAGGCAAATGCGCCTATAACGCCGTCAAAGCTAAAGGTTGTATCTAGAACTTCAAGGTAAAGGAATTTTGAGAGGTCACTCATGTTACTTGTTCCTGCGACCAGGTTGCGTTCGCTTGCCTCAGCGGTTTCCTTTAAACCGTAGAGTATGAAGAAGGTGGCGCTTCCGATGGCTGCTGCAAGCATCACCATGGATCAGCACGGGCTAAGTACATGATTACTACAAGCAAGATGGCAGCGAACGCGAAAAACCAGACGCCATGCTTTTCTTTTAGGAACCGCTCAATGTAGAGGGGGTCTTTCTTTTCAAGAAATAGCCAGTGGAAGTAGAGATACAGAGGAAGACGCCTCCAAACATGAGAATTAGGGGTTTTTGGTGTTCAATGGCTTATGCTGCAACGTCACTTTGCCCCAAAAACGCCAAGAAAAAGTCTGGATGCGCTTATGGTAGGTACAGAAATCCAAACGATTACCAGCGGCAAAATAAACCGCACCAAGAAAACGGATGTTAAGATGCCGATTAGGAGAAATCTTTTGCGCCACAACATGCTCATCGTTTTTAAGACGCTGGCGTTAACGATAGCGTTGTCTACGCTGTTGACAACTTCGAAGACTATCAAGCCAACTACTATAACGATTGACTCTACCAGTGACACGGTTTTAGCACGCCCAACTTATAGCGTTCACGTATAAAACCGTTTTTAACAAAAAACTCGCTCGGCTATTAAATTAGCAGGAAAACACAAATTTCCACAAAAATGTTTTCACAAGAAACTAAAAAAGAAAATTAAAGAGGGAAAATTTATTCTTCGCCCATGCCGCCCGGCATTCCGCCTGGGCCACCTGGACCGCCTTTTGGTGCTTTAGAGGTAATTACGTCGTCTATGCGTAGTATCATGGCTGCTGATTCGGCTGCTGATTTGATAGCTTGTTCTTTGACTACGATTGGTTCGATTACGCCGTTTGCGATGCTGTCTTGTAGTTTGCCTGTGAACACGTTGATTCCCATATATTTGCCGCTTTCTTTGTCGTGTACTTGTCGTAGCTCAACGAGTATGTCGATTGGTTCTAAGCCTGCGTTCTCTGCGAGTGTTCGTGGGATTACTTCAACTGCGTCTGCAAATGCTTCAACTGCAAGTTGCTCACGTCCGCCGACTTTGGTTGCGTACTTGCGCAGTTCTTTGGCGATTTCGATTTCGACTGCTCCGCCGCCTGCGACGATTTTGTTGTTTTCTAAGACGTCTGAGACGACTGAGAGTGAATCGATCATTGCTCTTTCGGCTTCGTCAACCATGCGTTCTAAGCCTGCGCGGATGAGGATTGCAACTGAGTGTGGGTCTTTGCATTTTTCAACAAAGATCATTTTGTCATCGCCGATTTTGCGTTCTTCAACGTGTCCTGCTAAGCCGAGGTCTGCTTTCTTGAGGTCATCTAAGTCACTGACTATTCTTCCGCCTGTGGCTCTTGCGAGTTTCTCCATGTCAGATTCTTTTACGCGTCTAGCTGCCATTATGCCTGCTTTTGATAGGAAGTGCTGTACCATGTCGTCGATACCTTTTTGGCAGAAGATTACGTCTGCGCCTGAGGCTTTGATTTTTGTAACCATGTCTTGCATCATGTCGGTTTCTTGGTCTAGGAATGCTTTCATTTGTGAGGGGTCTTTGATACGGATTTCAGCGGTGATTTCGGTTTTTTCGATTTCTAAGGCTGAATCTAAGAGTGCGATCTTTGCGTTTTCTTTGACTTTTGGCATGCCTGGACTGACGACTTCTTTGTCGATGATTATGCCTTGGATTAGTTGTGTTTCAAGGAGGCTTTTGCCTGTTTTCTTGACTAGTTGAATGTTGTCTATGTCAGCGATTATTTTGTCGCCGCGTTTTTCGGAGATTTGTGACACTGCGTCAATGGATATTTCTGCTAGGTGATCTTTTGCGGAGCCGACTGCTTTGCTGCTCATTGAGGTTAATGCGACTTTGAGCAGTGTTTTACGGTCGTTTACGTCTAGTGGTACTGCCATTTTTCCGATGGCTTCGATTGCTTTTACTGATGCTTTGCGGTAACCGCTTACTAGAATTGTTGGGTGAATGTTTTGGTCGAGGAGTTCTTCGGCTTTTCTGAGTAATTCGCTCGCGAGGACGACTGCGGAGGTTGTTCCGTCGCCTACCATGTCGTCTTGGGTTTTTGCGATTTCAACCATCATTTTTGCTGCGGGGTGTTCTACGTCGATTTCTTTGAGGATTGCTGCGCCGTCGTTTGTGATTGTGATGTCGCCTAGGCTGTCGATTAGCATTTTGTCCATGCCACGTGGGCCAAGTGTGGTTTTTAGCACTTCGCCGATTACTCGTGCTGCCATTATGTTGTTTCTTTGGGCTTCTTTGCCTCTACTTCGTGTTGTTCCTTCTTTAAGGATGAGGACCGGTTGTCCTGAATTTGTTGTTGTTAAATACGCCATATTATCATTCCCTATTTACTAGAACCTTGTTTAATACGGATTTATGCAAAAACCCCAACGGAAATATAAACTTTTACCCTTGAATTGATTTAGCGCTTATCTATTCTTTTTTGATGGCTGAATAATTCGCTATTGTACTTGGTTTTTGGGGTGGCTGCTCAAAGAATCTTTTTCGGCCCTTTGCATATAGCTGACGTCGATTAGGCGAAAGCAAAAATAACCAGTCCACGATCATTCCCTTCCGAGTGACTACAATGATTAACGGCTTCAATCTTTTAGCAACTACTTCCCGCGGAAACGAACGCGCGATGATCAACGAAATTCTTTTCATGCTCAAAGAAGAACTGGGCGACATTGAAGCGCAAGCTGCGAAAACCAAAATCCGCGGCTTAATCGTTGCCAAAACTAAACTATGATCCATGTACAGTTATAGAAAAATTCCGCGGCATTATAAAAGAACGCCCATACGAGTTCCGTTATGCGCTGAGAATTCTGCCGATAGAAAAGGTTGTACCTACTGATTTGGAGGAAATTAAAAAAGCCACAGTAGAGTTAGCCAAAAAAATAGGTGAAAACGAAACCTTCAGAGTAACAATTGAAAAACGTTTCACAACTCTACACTCAAAGGATCTTATTGAGGCGGCGGTAGGAGAAATTAAAAATAAGGCTAATCTTGAAAATCCTGACAAAATTATGCTTATTGAAGTTCTGGGTGCGTTAACAGGTTTGTCTCTTTTGAAGCCCAACGATATTTTGGCGGTTATCAAAGAAAAAATGATTTAACTCACAATTGAGTCGATAGTAGAGCAACACGTTCAATAATTATGTTAGTTATTGCCTTCTTTTGATTGCCGTTTTCGAGGACTTTTAGTTCCTCTTCTGTGATTTCGAAGGTTTTCTTGATTTTTGCTTCCTTGTTTTTTGTCAAGTCGAGAACTCTCTCGTCAGGTTCAGTGCCCATGCTTTCTGTTACTGCTTCAAGTGTCGGTTTCTATTTGTTTTGGGTCATCGCCAACAATTACTACTGCCATGTTGTGAGTTTGAGGTTTGATACCAGCGCGAATGATTGCTTTTTGTATTTGCCGCTGTGCTGAAGCATACAGCATAATTTCCATGGCTATACTCTTTGAAAGGTTGGTTTTGTTCTTGAATGCTTGCAGAGCGTTTAGAACTGCGAAGTATAGATGTTCTTGTGTGGCGATTAATTCGGCTTCAAAAAATTGGATATCTATGTTTTGCTGTGTTTCTTTTCGCTTGGTTTTCAAAAATATTTCAGCCTTATCGAACTCTATTCCGTGGTATCCTGTTATTTCCAAGTATTTTCCGTATTCTCTTAAGTACTGTAACATTTCTGATTCCAATTACATGTCTTTTATGAGTTTTTCAGCTAGCTGCTTGGGCAAACCTGCTTTTACGAGTTTTGCGAATTCCTGGTTTAGGATTCGTTTACCCAATGGGCTATGAATTATTTTTCGCAGAGTCTCTTTAATGTCCCACGGGAAAACTACCCAATCGGTTGTTTGTTTTTCGTAGAAGTCGGGGGTTGTTACGGATTGGGGTTTTTGGTACAAGGTGGCTGTTTTTATTTCGATGGCTCCTTGTTGTTGGAGGTGGGTTTTGGCGAGCTTTAGACTTTTTCCTGTGTCAGAGATGTCGTCTATTAAAAGTATTTTTTTGCCGGTTACATTTGTGGTTAAGGTTTGTTTTAGGGTCGGTTCTTGCAGTGTTTGATTTATGTTTGTGTAGAATTCTATTTGTATGAAGCTGAGGCTCGGGATTTCTAATAGGTCGCTTAGGATGCGTGCGGGTACAACGCCGCCTCGGGCTATGGCAACGATGAGATCTGGTTTATAATTTTGGGTTTTGATTTTTTGGGCTTGGCATAGGAGCATTTCGTAGATTTGATTCCATGTTGGAACTTCATAGTCGATGTTAGAAGCCAAAGCTTTCATCTCGTGATTGGGAATTACATTTTTTGGTTCTGTTAAGCCTTTCTATAGCGCAAAATATTCATGCATACTTTATTGTATCTCATTTTTGGTATTTCAGCTATTTATGGGTTTTTTGTGCATGTGATTCGATTTTTATGTTGAGTTTTAATGTTGCTTGATTTGTTTTTTGCTTGCTTGGTTGCAGGTTTATTAAGGGGTTAATGTTATTAAATTTAGTCGGGAGATAGGCGTCTGGAGATATGTGTCGTATTTCGTAATATAGTTTAAATGCTTAGACGTCTTTTCCAATAATTAACAAATGAAAGGAGACTCAAAAAATGGTGAAGAATGTGGATGAAGATAAGATAAAGCGCGTGCTCACAGAACCAAAGCTGGCGGCCATAAAATCGATGCTTGAGAAAGATCATGCTATCGACTGTTTGCTGCTGCTTCACGTTGGTCGCGGTAAATGGAAAGATGCTAAAGACTTCATGAAAGACAATAACTTGACCCTCAGCGACGGAACCTTTAGAGCAAGAATGATCGAGATTGAATCCTTGGGTTTAGCCAAGAGTGAACGCATCGACCCACTCAAAAAATACTATGTAAAGACTGAACTTGGGGAAAAAGTATCAAATCTTCTTCTCGGTTTCTTTGACGAACTTGACGTCAAAAAATAGGTTTAGATAGATGGCGTAATAAGCCGTTTTCTTTCTTTTCTTTTATTTTGCCTTTTATAGTTAACTTTTTAGGTGATTTTTTGGTTTTTTATGTTGTTGTAGTTGTGTTCTACAATATCTATAGTATTGTGTAGTAAGACGTAATATTTAAAAGGTGGTTTTTGTCGATAAGTATTACAAACCTACAAAAGGAAAAAAGAAATATGAACAAATACTTCAGAAAATTTAAGAAAAACGCGAAAGCCCTCAGCCCCGTAGTAGCATCAATCATCTTGATCGCCGTCACAGTCGCAGTCAGCGTTGTCGTCGCCGCATGGATGGGAGGAATGACCATCGGACTAATGGGAAACGCAGAACAAGCATCAATAGCAAACATCGCATTTCATAGCGCCTAGTACAGATTCAAGTGTCTAGTGCAAAATTCTGGCAGTACAACCAGTAAACATTACACAAGCATACGTCAATGGAGTTGCTGCAGCTGTTACGAGTCCAACATCACTCTTCAGTTGGAAAATCCGCAGCAACAACAATAGACATTAACTCTACCTGACCAGCGGCACTCTAAGTGCAGGTACCTCATATCAAATCAAATTGATCACTGCAAAAGGCACTCAAATTCAAAACTCAGCAGTATACAACCCATAAAATTCCAACCTTTAATCTTAAAAATTCGGGGTAAGGTGAAGCAAGCATTCACCCAACTTTCCTCTTTCTCTATTAAAAAAATTATAGGAAGTAAAAAAATCATGGTAACACAAATTAAAGAATATACATCCGCCCAAGCAATAGCCGAAGCATTGGACAAGCAATTGTCCGAAACCAAAAGCATTCTGGGCGAGTACCTACGAAAACTCGATGAAATCCGCACGTTAGCAGAGAAATCAAAAAAGGTCCGCGAAGTAGTTATGAAGTTGGCGGGCAAAAAAGCCCCAACTGAAAGCCAAAACGAAATCACGGTTGGAACCTTAAACATTGTTTTAGACGCTAGCTGCTTTTCACGAGTTAACAGCCATAGAATCAGTGGTACGTAGCCACCAGGAACGGCTATTGGTTTTGCAGAAGGTGCGTGAAGCATTAAAATGGCTTGATCAACTCGGTGACACCGAAGGTCTCAAGTACCTTGTGGTGGAAGACGATGGCATTCCAGAGCGCATCTTATTCAAAATATCGTAGGCCAAAAGAAAAAGGAGACTAAACGGTGACTGAGGCTTATTCGAACCCTCTCCAAACAGTTTTGGATGAATTCAAAACCTTAAGCCCAGAAACCACTAACGTTTTAATTTTCAAAAACAACGGTCAAACCATCGCCAACACTCAAGCCACAACCGAAGACCAAACTAAGAAACTCATTGCCAACTTTGGAAGTATCTCATTACAGGCTCAGTCTATAGGAGGTGTTGAATGCCTAACTATTCAAACTGGCGATAGTCAACTAAACATCACAGCAATGGGCAATCTTTATTTGGCAACGGTTTCTTCGCGTGCAGCAAACCAAGAAATCGTTAAATCATTAACCCAGGTTGTGGTTCCAACAATTGCACATTTTGTTGACCAGCTTGAATCTTCGCATTCAGAGAACCAGCCACAACAGACTATTCAACTCAAAGAACTATCAATCGAAGAAACTGCTTTGCCACTTGAAGAAGAAAAACCAAACATAGAACCTATCCCTGAACCTCAACCACCTTTCGAACCTTTTCTGCCAAAAACACCCGTCAACCAGTTCATGGTTGAAAAAATCGGAGGCATACTTGTCCAAGCCGACACAGTGAGAATCGACAGCGAAATTATAGCGAAGTGGAGCGACCTATACGACGGCAAACAAATCACAATGGTTGACATAGAAGCCTTAGACGGCAAAAAAACCACCTGCAAATTCAAAGCAATCAAAGAACCAAAAGCTAACGCCAAAGGCATCATCCAAATACCAGAAAAAATCCTGCAAACCCTTCAAACTGAAAAAGGCAAGCTAGTCATGGTTAAGCCAGTAATCGAATGAGCGTGAAGCATGATTGTTGAAACAGAAAACAAACGTTGAAATCTCAACCGAACTCGCCTGAAGGTGGTCCGGTTATTTCGGTTGGAGAAGATAATTCTGTTTTCTCAAGTTTGGCTGCAAGTTTAGCAGAAATACGAAAACTCAGAGGAGTCATGGGTTATATTCTTAGAAGCAACACTTCAGCCATAATAGACCTAACCGAACAAGAAAAAATAATTGAGTACGCTATCTTGTTATCTCAAATTTCTGAGTCAAGCAATGAAATGGCTAAACAATTCAAATTGGCAGATATTGAAAGCGTGTTGGTTGAGGGCAAATTCGTAAAAGTGCTTTGCATGAGTATTGGCGATAACAGAATTGGAATTTTTATGGAGAGAACCGCCACTCACGCTTGGATAATAAAGAGAATTCTATTGTAAGAGTCTGCTCTAATTTTTGATGCATTGTCATATTTTTTAACATGTTAATGAATTGCAGACCGTCAATACAGATTCCCCGACATGTTTCTGCAATGAGTTTCTATTTGATCGGAGTGTGTGGATAATTTGATTTCTATGTCGCCCTTTTTTGGCTTCATAAGGTCTGTTGCACCACTATATCTACTCTTAAAACTTACTCGCTTATTTAGCGGCAACTATATCACCCAACCTTTCCCAACATTCTTCACCATAACCTGAAAGAAAACCGAATCTTAAACAACAAACGCAACCCAAAACAAACTGGCACCTTTTCCTGCAAAATCAACTGTGCTTTTCTTCTATCAGAATCGAAACTTAAGTTGCGAATCCACTTTGCATTTTATTGGTTTAAAAATAAGTGAGATAAGGACACTTAGAGCAAGGGCTTACGCAAATAACTAAAGTTAAAAAATTCAAAAGAAAGAAAATTTAGTAGAAGTTGCGGGCTTCTTTACGTTTCTCGGCTTCTTCGTAGAACCGCAGTACTTCATCTATGATTTCTACATTAGAGAGTAACATACGTCTGCAACAGTACCTTTTCAAGCCCAAGCTGTCGAGTACGTCGCTGGCGTTTTCGCCTGTCTTTATTCGGCGAGTGAATTCGTCCCATCGGTCTCCAACGAGTTTGCCGCAAGTGAAGCATCTTACGGGAATTATCATGTTGTTCTTTTATCTCCTTATCTGTAGCTTTTCTGTTCTTTGGATCGCGCGCCTGCTCCGCCGACTTTTTTAGTTTCTTTGGTTCGTGAGTCTCCAGCAATCATTGTGCGGTCGTATTCGCTAAACACTGTACGTAGATGTGTGCTTTTTGTCCATTTTAGAAGAGCGTTTGATATTGCCATGCGTGCCGCTTCAGCTTGTCCCATGTATCCACCGCCACTAGTTTTAACATCCATATCAAGTTGCTGCCAAACGTCTGTGCCTGCCTGAAGTAGAGGCTCCATGATTTTTGCTTTGGCAATGTCTGGTTCGTAAATTTCAACTGGAGTCATGTTTATTCGCACTTTACCTACGCCTTGCTTTACTACGGCGCGGGCAACTGCGGTTTTTCGTTTTCCACTAACAACTAAAACTTTTTTTGCGGGCATAATTATTCCATCCTGTCGAACCAACCGATTTCCTTTGCTAATTCGCCAAGGGTAAAGTGTGGTCCTTTCAGATTTATTGAATTAGCTTCTTCAAATGTTATCATTGTTTGATCTTTGAATTCAAGTGGGACACCCATAAATACTTTTAATCGTTTATAGGCGCTTTTACCTTTAGGCAACTTAAAAGGAACCATACCCCGTACTGTCTTGCGTAGAAAACGGTCGGGTCTGCGATAATGGAAGGGTCCACGCATTGGGGCACCTACCTCGAGGAATTTGTGTGCTTCCAACACTTTGCTTTTCTTTTTACCAGAGAAAACGGCTTTCTCCGCGTTTAATATGATTACTTCTTCACCATTTAGCAATCGTTTGGCTACTTTGCTGCACATTCGGCCAACGATTAAGCCTTCAGCGTTCACGAAAGTGACTGATGTTTTGGTTGTTTGCATTTTTCTCACCGAATAATTCTTACGTTTGAGCCTTTGGGATTTTTCTCCAACAGCTCTGAGATTGTTATGTATTTAGCTTTAACAGCCTCAAGTTTTTGCTTAGCTTTATCTGAGATATCGAATGCTGCGACAGTTAAAGCGTGGTCAATGCTACCTGAAGCTAAGAGTTTACCTGGGATAACTACTACTTCGGCTTTTTTTGTGTGCCTGTTTAATTTGCTCAAGTTAACAGCAACGCGTTGGCTTCGTGATTTTGCTAAGTGGTCAGCGACATCTAGCCAGATGGGTGCTTGCTTCTCGCGACTTTCTTTCTTAAGAAGATAAATAAGATCGACTAATTGTGGGTTTGTAGTTTTGGTTTCTCTCATTGTAATCCAGCCTTTATTTGTTCTTCAAACTCGTTTAGTTGTTTGCCTAACAGTTTAGTTGCTTCTTTTAAGACCCGTTCCGGAGGAAGCGCACCTGTAGACTCTATGTTCATTACAAAAGCATTCTTTTCCCATTCAACCTTGAGCGGTGAGGGTTTTTTGGGGCAAGCATGAACACAATCCAAGCAAAGATTGCATGCTAAAAGGTCGCGCACATCAACTTTCTCGTCTTTTATGACAAGAATTTTTTTGGGACACATGTCAACGCATTTTGAGCAATCTTCGCATTTCTCTGTTGGAGTAGTGATTTTTGGGTAATATTTGTATGCACACATTGAAACAGGCTGCCATTTTGCATGGGTTTTGCCTATTCCAAGTTTTGCGTAGGCTTCAAGTTTTAATTTCTGGTTTTTTGCCAGTTTAACTATTGGAATTTTATCTGAGACAGGCACGATTTCTGGGTTTTCAGAAACAATTTCGCCTGAATAAACGGTTCTTGTTCCTTCCTTTGCTTCAGCGTCAAGAGTTAATGTCACTCGGCATTGCGTACAGCCGAATTCACTTTTACATTCGCATTCTTCAGCAAGATTGTATGCGTCTAAATCAGTCTTGAGTGGAGTAAGCCCCAGTCTATGAGCAATAATTTCGTCTTGCAGAATTGAAGAGTTTTCTATCATTACAACTTCTTCAATGGCCATACAAGGAACTTCAGCAAGTGCTATGCGCCGCAGAGCGTTCATTAAAGGCACGTCCGCATCTCTAACAGCTATGCGGAGGTTGATATCGTTTTTTTCAAGGACTTCTATTTTCACTTGCTAGACACTCCAATAAGTTACTTTCAATAAAGGGAGATTATTGCAGATTAGACTCTTCTGCCTCTTCTGCCACCGGGTCTTCTTGTTCCATCGTGGGGAATTGGTGTGACTTCTTCGATGCGTTCAATTCGGAAGCCGAATCTGGCTAATGCTCGGATAGCTGCTTGAGCACCTGGTCCAGGTGTTCTTGGTCCTGCACCGCCTGGAGCTCGAACTTTTATATGTATAGCTGTAATTCCTTTGTCACGTGCGATTTCGGCTGCTCCAGTTGATGCACGCATGGCTGCGTATGGCGAAGATTCCATGCGGTCAGCTTTAACGATACATTCCGCCTGTTGTACGGGCTATTGTTTCTGCTCCTGAAATGTCAGTGATATGGATTAATGTGTTGTTATAAGAGCTGAAGATGTGAACGATTGCCCACTTCTCATTGCGTTTGTTGTTGGGAGCGCTCAAAATCTGCCGCCTCCGCGTCCGCCTCTGCGACCTCTTTGAGGTGGTCTAGCTTCGACTTGTTTAGCCACCACTGTTAATCCAACGCGTAATGCGTGTTCTGGAACTGCTATTGCACTTTCTGGTGAGTATAATATTTTTGCTTCATCCTCTTTTAGAACTATATAGCCTGGAATTGTTACTCGGCGACCATCGATTGTTACATGTCCATGTGTGATTAGTTGGCGTGACTGGAAAATTGTTCTGGCTAAGCCTTTGCGGAAAACTGTTGTTTGCAGTCTGCGTTCCAATATGTCTTCAATGGTTAAGTCTAAAACATTGTCAAGAACCGCAGTCTCTTGCAAAATGCCTTTCTTTTTTAGTTGTGCGAGCAATTCATTTTCCATTTTTGCTCGTTCTTCAGTGGTTTTGCTGATAAGTGATCGGGCGATGCTTCTGTATTTGGATAGAGAAGTTTTGTGACGCCAGAGTTCATGTTTGTTTCGTAAGCCAAATTGCCCCAAGAGTTTTAGTTCTTCTTGGAGGACATCTTTTCGCCATCGGAAACGTGGAGTATCAAATTTCTTACGCTGTTTCTTCGGATCTCCCATGTTTATTTGCCTCCTTTTTCGGATGCTTCACCTGGCTTCTGCATTAGAGTCTTCTTCTTGACCCCTAAGGCTTTGCCTGCTCTTCCAGTGGTTTTTGTTCGTTGACCACGTACTTTCAGGCTGTAAGCATGGCGATATCCACGCCAAGACCTGATTTCTTTGGCTTGATCAATATCAGTTTTAATTTTTAATGCGAGTTCAGAACTCAAAATATGTTGGTCTTTTCCAGAGTCTGTGTCTTTTCGACGGTTAAACATCCAGCTTGGTATACCATATTTTGCTGGGTCCTTAATTACATCCTCTATTTTTGATATGTCTGACTCTGTTATAAAACCAACGCGCAGGTCCGGGTTTACTCCCGCTTTTTTAATGACCGCATTTGCGAGGGCTGCACTTACCCCTTTGACTTGCGCGACAGCGTAATAAGTCTTTAAGGTACCTTGAACATCTGTACCCATTATACGAAGTATATAGCGATATTCCTGTGACGACATGCTAAGTTTTCATCCGTTTTTTAACTTTAAAGCATATACGAAATATGGCGGTATTTATTTAAACCTTCCTTTAGCAAAGTATTCGTTTAATAAAATTTAAACAGATGGACCAATATCGCACGTCATGGAGTGAAATAAGCCTCTATTTGAGGTGTAAATAACAAATAGCACTATTTTAGAGGAGCAAACTGAAGTAAGACGTTGGCTTCAAGGAAGAAATGGAGGAGTTAAACGCACCTATTTTTCAGCATTAAAGGCATATTTAGAATATACAGAATCACAGCTACGAATTAAGCAGAATAAAATATTTGAAAGGATGTTTCATGTCGTCAATTGGACATTATTCAAACCAGAACAATATTGGAACCCATTTCGTCTATGGACGTTGGTAGAAAGCATACCCCTTGGGAATCTAGCAAGAGCTTCAATTCCTGTGGATGGTGATTTTGAATTTTACCAAGAATTTTGGTATAGTTTGATTGTTTGCTCCCTTCCTTAAAGTAAAAAGCTCTGAATGTTCTCAAGAACTCATCCATGACCTACTTTGATTTTGGAGATTCTGGACAATTTTTAATTATCGCAGCAGCGATCGCAATTGCATCCTCAACTTCAGAGGCTGTTCTGGCTTTGATTCCCTCGAAATCCTGAGTTTCATACATTTTCCAAACTCTTTTTCCAGATGATTTTGTACTTTTTATGCCAAGCTCCTTTAGTAATTCGTCGACAGTTTTAGGATAAAGCGGATAAACGGTGGCATTCTTATTGAATAAGGGAATTGCAGCTTCTCCTAAATCAACAACTTTTGCTTTGAAGTAAGTTTCGTATAACTCCTCTTTTGAAGCAATATTGTGTTTTACAGACCTCACATAAAGCGCTGGAATGTCATGCCTGGAAATTCCAGTACCCACAAGAATTAAGTCAGGGTTATCTCTTCTGCTCCGCTTATCTATTGCATCCCAACATCTGTTAAAATATTCGTAAATATCAATTAGTGTTGATTTTTCGTCATCCCTTCGGAAATTCCAAATATGCGAGGCAGGCTCAGGTTCCCTCTTACCTTTGCAAGGAAACATTTGACAAACACGCCTCCAAGAATGAAGTGGTTGGATTTGGCGGCATTAAAAACTAATGAACTTCTCCCTTGTTTTTCTTGGTCTTCAGGAGGTACGTAACATTCAATATCAAAAAAGACAACCTCTGTAAAGTCAGGATCAAATGTAACCATGAAATCACCAATCTTATCGGATAAAGTATTTTTCAATATAATAATTATTGCTTTTCTGTAAGAGTTGAGAAATCTCTTAAAACTCCAAATTATTGATAGTTTTTAGGGGTGGTAAACCTTCCTTTTCGAAAAGTATTATCAACGGGTAAAATAAAATCTAATTTTTGCATTTTACATATGGATAACTACTTTAGTAATCGAAAGCTAAATACTTCTCTTAAACAAAAAGGGCAGTCATGGATGCAATAACAATCATCGGGTTAATAGCCGCCTTATTCACAACAATTTCCCTTCTTCCACAATTAATCAAAGTTTACAAAACAAAATCCACCAAAGACATCTCCACAGGGATGTTCACCCTTTTTGGAACTGGAGTGCTCTTATGGTTTGTTTATGGAGTTTTCGTTAATGATTTACCGATTATTGTTGCGAATTCTTTAGCGTTCATTCAAGCCGCAGTGATTCTGTTTTTCAAAGCAAAATACAAATAATTGTTGCATAAAATTAGACACTACACTTCGTAAGTCTCTGCGATGAATCTCAATTAGGTCATCAAATATGCTTCAAAACTATTCTTTTAGAAATCTCGAAAATTAAATATCTTCAACCACTTGCATTACATTGATCATAGAGTTTATCCATCGTATGTAAGCATTCAAAGTAGCTCGCAGAGCAACTGTGTCATTAGCCTCAACAGTCAATACGAGAAATAAACCGTCCTCTTCCAGTTTGACTTTAGCTCGCCGTGTAACTTGTGCTTTGGTTTCCGGCAGTAAAGCCTCAAGAAGCGTAGAAAGTTGTTTCTGTGAAGCAAATTTTAGGCGTACAAAAGCCTGTGCACTCATCACCATTTAGCATCTCCAAAGCTAAAACAGGGTTTTCATAGTAATAAATAAAAATAAAAAACAAAAAATTAAAAGAAGGAAGAAAGGTTTAATCGTTGTTTTCTTCTTCAGTTGCCGACTCAACAGCCGCCACAGCTTTCGCCGTTTCTTCAACTGGCGCACCTTTAGCTGCACGCTTGGCCACAACACCCAATTTAGTTACTGGTGTGTATGCTCCGCCTGCAAAAGTGAACTCGCATTTTTTGCATTTCCATATGCCTACGCTTTCACGTTTAACTCGGCTAAAGCCGCATTGTGGACACTTGTGGGGCTTCTTGAGTTCAATCATTACTTTCATGTAGCGTTTTCTAACCGTGGAGCCGTAACGTACCCCTAAACCTCGTGTTGGACCAACTTTCTTCATCTTAGGCAACTTTTATCTCACCAATCAAGTTTCTTGCGCAGTTCTGCTGCTTTGTCCAGAGCAATCTTTGATGCTTCTAAAATCTGTTGCGGTGTGAAATAGCTGGAGCCACCTTTCTGAATTGCGCATATAGTTCCATCTTCTTTTGTTGCAAAGGTTATACGTGAATCCATGACTTGTTCTTCTTCGATCCATGGGTCAATAATCAGGTGGTTGTTGATTTTTCCTGTGGTGACTGTAATTGGGTGACTCTTTAGGAGCAGTTGAGTGTAACCTTGCTTCATTTTTACTTCGCCGTCTTTGATTTCGAAGTTGGGCATCTTTGTGTTTATAAGGGCTGCCATAGCGGCTAACGCTGCTGCGTCAATCAAGTTTCCATCGTGGTTGAGTACGTAAATGTCAACGAAAACTACGAACACTTTTTTGCCTGGTTCAATGCATAGTTTCTCAGTGTCGACACATTTTGATTCTCTGATACCTCTGTCAACGACTCGAGCTAGTTCGATTGAACTTTCGTCTGGTGGCCCAGGTTCAAAGTTTGGTGAAGCGAGGGGAACTAATTCTGCGTTTACTGTTAAGACACCATCGTTTGGTGTATCTGGGAATGGTTCTCCAAGTCCTACTTTGACCCCGACAAGAACTTCAGTTTTTCCAAGGAAAACTCTTGCGGAACCTTCAGCTTTTTCAATTAGCCCTTGTTCGATTTTGATTTCGCGGGTATCAAGCAAACCTCTATCGTCTAGACGTTTGCCTTTTTCGAGCAGTTGTTCTATCTGCTTTAGTCTAACTTTAGTTACAAGTGATGACATTATTCTTCAACCTCTTTAACAACCATATACTTGGTCTTTAACGCTTCCTTTTGCATTTCATAGATTTTCTTGCACCCTTCAATAGCCATGCCAACAGCTTTCTCGAATTCAGCAGGCTCTAAAATACCATCCATCTGCAACAATGTAACTGCATTCAAAGCTGGCATGTAAGCTACTGGTACATCTGCGGCACCAAGTTTGTCTTCGGCGTCATATAGGTCTAGAACTACAGTGTCGTCAACTTTTCCAGCTGCACAACCAACAACTAAATCACGCATTGGAACACCTGCGTCTGCGATTGCTAGTGCTGCCGCGGTGATAGCTGCACATCTGGTTCCTCCGTCAGCTTGCAAGACCTCAATATAGACGTCAACTCCTGTTCGTGGATAAAGTTCGAGGAATAGGGCTGGTTCTAAAGATTCTTTTATAACTTTTGAGAGTTCAACTTCTCTTCTTGATGGTGCGGGGGATTTTCTTTCCTGTACGGAAAATGGTGCCATGTGGTATCGGACTTTCAAAACCATACGGTCAGGTTGCATCAAGTGTTTTGGATGCACTTCTCTTGGACCGAATACGCCAACTAAAATTTTGTTTTTTCCATGTTCAATATAGGCTGATCCATCAGCGTGTGACAAAACGCCTACTTGAAGCTTTACAGGGCGAAGTTCATCCGCTTTTCTACCGTCTAATCGGATGCCTTTTTTATCGATTAATTTATCTGGTTTTTCATTCAACTTTATTTTCCTCCACTTTACCTATTTTCTTTTCTTTTAGCAACTGTGTAATGCGATCAGTAAGACCGCTTGTATGGGATTCTTCCTCAATCTTTCGAATCACGAATATAGCAAGTTCCTCTTCTTCCAAGGTTTTGCCTGTGACCAAGATGACTCCATTTAATCCTAGGATGATTTGACAGTTGGTTTCTTGTTTCACCATCGAAATCATTGAACCTTTCCGTCCGATTATGCGAGGAATCTTTGTTGGGGTCACATGAAGGATTTGACCGCGAGTAATTTTTCCAAGTCCTGGTTCACCCACTGTTAATTGTGGGTCGTGTGCTCTATCGAAGGTCGCGATTTTGGCAACGATTAAGTCGCCGGCAGTTAAGACTTGGGATAACTCGTCGTTTTGGGGTTTAAAGGGTCTGCTGAGTACGTCTGATGCACGAAGCATTGCTGTGTAGGGTGCTTTGATATCGACGGTCCAGCCGTTGAAACCTACTTCGATGACTGTTCCTATCACTATGTCACCCATTTTTGGGACGTAAAATGCCCTTAATGCAACAACGTTTACTTTTTTGTTGTCACTGTCTACGAGTCCAATCCTTGAGGCATAAATCTTGCCTGCTTCTACATACGTGTTTTCACCGGGTAAATAGTCGCCTTCAGCGAGCATTTCTCCGGGCGTAACAAGCTGTTTTTTTTCAAAGAATGTTGGCATAAAATCACCTATCATTTTTTTTCATTACTAAGAGATTATTTTTGCTTCTCCTGTTCCCTTGGTTGCGTCGCCAAGTTTGTTTATCAACGAAGCGTATGATCCTGCTGGTAATTCGATTTCGCCATACCATGAGCCGTCACCGCGCCATTCTTCTCGCTTTAGGGTTCCTAATGTTTTAATTGTACCATAAGCTTTTGCGGCGTGCAACGTAGGTATTTTCACTGCGACCGTAACCTGCTCTATTTTCAGGGGCAAGATGGGTCGAAGAAGTTTTACGATATCTTTGGCTTGTTCCTCAACTGGCTTATATGGATCTATGGGGTAACGAATCTGATCCATTGCATTTTCGATCCGTGCTGGAGGATGCGGCAAATTCGTTTTTGGATCAACTGCTTGACGAGAGATAAAATCCACTATTTGCCTTTTTTTATCTTCGACCATTTTGCGTCTTTGGTCGGTTGTTAATTGCAGGGTGCCTTTTTTTATGATTTCATCCGCAATTTTTAATGGGTCACATGTTTTGAAGGCTTTTTTCATTGCTTCTTCAGAAACTTTGGTGCCTTTGTTTGCATCTGCGAAAATCATTTCAGCGGCTAAAACCTCAGTTATTCCGGATATTTTGCCGTTTCGGTAGTCGAGCGCTTTCTGTGGCTTAACTAGTATTTCAAAATGCTCATTTTCTCTTGTTAAGCGCGCGACGGTGAACTTTTCGCTCATTAATTTTTCACTTGCTTGAGCCCAGCTCTTTGATGTAACCTTCCACAGTATTGTCGTTTAGCATTTCCATTTTCTGTGTTGCTGCAGGTATAATTGCGATTTTGATTCTTGGCGGTAGTTGACGTGCTTCAAGGGCTTTTACCAAACATTTGACTGCGAGTTTTATGCTGTTATCGAGAGTTAGGTCTTCTTTGTATTCTTCTTTTAGGATAGCAAGGACTGTTTCTCTTCCTGCACCCAATGCCGTAGCTTTGTAACCTCTGTAGGTTCCGCTTGGGTGTGTTCCAAAGACGCGTGTCCCTGTTTTGTCGACTCCTCCAAAGATTATTGAGACGCCGAAGGGTCTTACACCTGCATGTTGAGTGTACATTTGTTGGATGTCACATATGCGTTTAGTTACAACTTCTACGTCGATGGGTTCGTCGTAAGTTAGTTTGTTGCTTTGAGCGTATATTCTTGCTTGATCAATTAGGATTCTTGCATCGGAACTTAAGCCCACTATAGCTGCGCCAATGTGGTCGTCTACTCTGAAGATTTTCCATGAGAACCCTGCTTCTTCAAGGACTTCTATGTTTTCTTCTGAACCGAGAACTAATCCTTCTGTGGATTGGATACCTATTATGGTGGCTCCACGGTTCACAAGTTCCATTGCGTATTCTACTTGGAAGAGTCGTCCATCGGGCGAGAAAACGGTAATGGCACGGTCATATGCTCCTGGTGCTGCAAATACAGACATAATGTTAACCTCACTTTACACTATACACTTTTTCACTGTCTCATATAATAACTATACTAAAAACCTTTCCTATAAAAGCAAAATCCAAACAGACAACGTCGGTGGGTTCTAAGAAATGATTCTACCGGTAAAAAAGCATGAAAACTTTAAGCAAGATAGGACAACTATGGAAACTACGGGAGAAGTTGTTGTTGTTACAACTGCACGCTGCACACTAGTTGCAACATCTACAGAATTCAAACCTGAATTAAAAAAATTTTCCTTCGCTAAAAACAACTTTTTCCCCTTCAACGAGCCGATCCGGCTGCAGCTCCTCATCAACCGACCAAGACTTACCCCCTTAACAACATCCCCATCAGATTCAGTAAGAGCAGATTTGACAAAATCTCCCAGCTCTTGATTCTTCTAATTCTCAAAAAACCTGTTTTTATCGCAATTGGTATTTATAGCTTGCAAACCATATTTGTGGCTGTATTTTCAGAAGGGGAGGCAAACGATGACTTGCATACGTATAACAGCAATCTCTAAGGTTTTACAGGAATGTTTGCCTTTCATAATGACAATTATTGTTCACCAAAGAGATTTTGTGATCAGGCATGATTAAGCTGCCGAGTCAAGTCGCAGAATACTTCCCCTACGACAGCGTACGTCCACACCAAGATGAATTCATAACCACTGTCTACAACGCTGTCAGCTAGCAGACGTTCCGTCTTAATCGAAGGCAGCAACGGCTTGGGAAAAACAATCTCAGCCCTCTCCGCGGTATTGCCAATCGCCATCGAAAAAAAACTCAAAATCCTATATGTAGCTCGAACTCACCGTCAGCATGACCGAGTCATTGAAGAGTTAAGAGCAGTTTTTAGAAAACACCAAGTTTCAGGACTTTCAATCCGTGGACGCAACGAAATGTGCCTCAACGTTTTCGCTTCCAGAGGAGCTTTTGATTCGAAGTCGCTTATGGAAGTATGCGAGCTTCTCAAAGCGAAAAGCAGATGCCCATACTACACTAACGTAGAAGAGCGAACGTACGATTACATGCAACTCCAGCAGCAAGTAGCCAGCCGCCCCTACATGGGCTCTGAAATCCAGCGAATCTGCAAGAAAAAAGAAGTCTGCCCTTATGAACTCGTAAAAGCCGGGCTCTCAGACGTCAAAGTCATTGCACTAAGCTATCTCTACGTCTTCGACCCCGCAATACGCACGGCTTTTCTTAAAAACCTTGAAACTGAACTTCAGAAAATCATCCTAATCGTGGATGAAGCTCATAATTTGCCTGAAACCGCTATCAGCATCTCAGGCAGCACCCTTTCGCTGTTCGTTATGAGGGCGGCGGAGATGGAAGCTGCACGATTTGGCCACAAAGACATCGAAGATTTTGCTTTTTTCTTCCGAACCGAAGTGGAGAAAATAACGGATAAAATAAGCCGAGAGGAAATAATTTCAGCAAAGAGCATAATCGAAATCATACAGAAAAAGGGCAACATTCCGCGTCCCAGAGAGTTCTTTGAGCACATGCACGAGGCAGGTGCAATTATTAAGAAGGCTTTGTTGGCTGACGGCAAAAACCCCAGGTCTTACGTTCATGCGATGAGTGAGTTTCTGCTCAAATGGTTTGATACAATTGAAGATGATTCATTCATAAACGTTGCAAGCAGGTACTTCAACAAAGAAAACAACAAGACCGCTAAACTGGAAATAGTGGCGCTCGACCCCTCGAAGATTACGCAGCCTGTTTTCTCATCAACCTATGCCAACGTCATCATGTCAGGAACGCTTCAGCCGCTGGAAGCTTTCGCAAAGATAACCCGTTTGCCGGAGAGCACCGTGAAGTTTGTTGTTCCCTCGCCGTTTCCAAAGGAACACGTGTTCGCCGCCGTATCTCTTGGCGTAACCACATCGATGGATAAAAGAACACCCCAGATGTACCAGACCATGGTTGAACGTATAAACGAAGTTGTAAACAGCACCCCAACCAACACAGGTATCTTCGCCGCCTCCTTCCAAGTCCTAAACTCCTTGCTATCTGAAGGCTTAGAAAACGCTTTATTAAAACCCCTTTTCCATGAACGAAAAGGCATGACTTCAAAAGCTAACGAAAAAATGGTTCAAGACTTCAAAGCCTGCGGCGACAAAGGCGGCGCCGTATTTTTAGGCGTTCAAGGCGGTAGAACGTCGGAGGGTGTGGATTTTCCAGGCAACCAAATGAATTCAGTAGTGGTAGTTGGCGTGCCTTATGCGGAGCCAACTCCTAGAATTAAAGCTCAAATCGAGTATTATGAAAAACGTTTTCCAGGTTTTGGACGCGAATACGGCTATGTTTTGCCCGCCATGAAAAAAGCTTCACAAGCCGCGGGGAGACCCATAAGGACACTTGAGGATCGAGGTGCCATCGTGTTTTTGGATTTCCGTTTTGCAACAAACTACTGCAAAAACTTTTTGCCTTCATGGATAACTAACGGAATGAAAATTTTACCAGACAAAAAAGACGTCTTAGCAACTGAAGTCAGCAATTTCTTTAGGACTCAGTCTGAACTTCCTGAAGCTTCTCGTTAACAATTACTTTCCCGATAATAATCCGTAAGGGTTTAGCTGAAACCGCAGTTTGAACCTTCAGAGCTTTCCGAAGTTGATTAACTTCACGCAATACGCCGATTCCTAAAAACTTACTTCCTCGACCACATAAACCGACGAGTATGCCTTTTTCTGGTTCTTGGTTTTTTGGTATGGCGTTTCTGGGTTCTATTGTTACTTGACTTTTAGGATAAATTTGCAGTTTTGCGTTTTTTAGGTACCTTGCATAAGTCATTTCTCTGAGGTGTTTGCGTTTTTCTGGTGTTCGCGGGTTAAGAGCAAATGATGGTTCAACTGTGAACACTGGAATTTCCAAGCAGTTGATCAAGGGTTCAAGTTCATCTTGTTTTTGTATGCCGATGATAATGTCGGGTTTAAGCGATTTGACTAAATCAGCTTTGTATTTAACAGCAACTTCCCCATCAACCAAACCATCAGTATTAACTAAGACAAAATCAACCTGTCCCTTTAAAATCTCAGCTTCCATAGTAACTAAGCCTTCAATAGTTTTAGACATAGCTGTTAGTGGAGAGGTGACACCAACAAAAAAAGCGTTTTTCAGCTTTAAATCGTACAGTTCTGATATTTGTTTAGAAGTTAAGCCATAACCAACAGTGGCTGAGGGACCGATGTCAGATTGACCCAAATCACCATCTAAGATTGCAACTTTACATTTTCCATCAATTAATTTATTTACAAGGTAAGTGCAAAGACTACTTTTACCACAATCAGCCGCCCCCAAAATCATTACAACAGCAGGACGCTTCTGCAAACCCAAAATGGCTTCAACTGTTGTGTGCCATGATGGTGGATTTGTGCTACCTATAGTTTCAGCTATACCAGAACTGGCCCCTAAAGAGACCTCAAAGGTTGATTTTTCATTGACAAAAAAGGGCAAGCGTTTTCCTATTTGAATCAAAACTCGTTGTGATTCTTTCATTGGATAGCCTAACACTTCAGCCTTTCCTAAAACAAGCCGCACTGACGCTGGACCATCAACTAGCATTGTTTTATTGGATTCGACTGTGTGCTGCAAATATTTTTCTCCTTGAAATGATTTGTCCGTTTTTTCCAGCCATACTTATGGCTGAGGAAATATGTCTGACTCTTCTGCTACGTTTGTTTTCTTTTAAAGGTTTGTTAGTTCCCGCCTCACCCACTACTTCTAGTGCTACTTGGGGAGGCAAATCGCTATCTAAACCTTCAAGCATTTCCTTGCAGAAAGGAACTCCATTTCCAATCTTAACAGAAACACTTGTGACCTCAAAGTTAACGTTTCTTAATATCTTAAGGATGCTGGTAATTAATTCTTTATTCCTAAAGCAGTTGCCTTCCTCAATAACTTTTCCATCAGCAATAGCCACCATCCCAGTTGCAACACCTGGGTTAAGTCCAATTACTAATTTCTGAAAGGCGATTTTTCCTAAAAGCAGTATTTTCACTTGGTGAACTAAACGGTCAAGCTTCATCTTCGCCCTGGAAAATCAGGATTTTTTCATGATTTACCAAGTGTTTTTCCTGTTCAGTTGTTAACACTAAAGTCATTTTGGCGGGAACAAATTCTCCGTGGAACCAAACTGATGAAGGGAATACCTTGTTCTCTTAATTTGTTAACGATGAGAAAATAGGCTTTACCTTGAACTGGTTGCCACCGCCACTTTTTCTTTCATAAAGCAACCTTAAAGTATAGATTTAAGTGCAAAACACATTACTAGCTTCAAGTTAATAATCCTTGACGTGTAAAGAATGGTTACAATTCAGACAGGCTGCAAATGCATCGACACAAGCCTTGGCGGAGGCATCTCGCCTGAAACTGTCACGTTGATTTATGGTGAACCCGAAACTGGAAAAACAACCCTTGCAATGCAATGCGCCGTCAACTGCGCTATCCAAAACCTGAAAGTGCTTTTTATTGATTGCGACAACAGTTTCTATGCTAAAAGGCTATCTCAAATTTCAAAAGACCGATTTGACGAAGTTGCTGAACGAATCATTCTAGTGAAACCCAAGAATTTTAAGGAGCAAACCGCTACTTATAGACCAAATCAATGAATACGCCACCACAAACGTTGGATTAATAATAATCGACACATTTACTTCGCTCTACGGAGCAAAAGTCTCTGAGACTTCAGTTAAATCCAAAACATTCGGCGTTAACCGAGAATTAAACCGACAACTCGCTATTTTGGCGCAAACCACAAAAATCAAAAAAATCCCAGTAATAATAACAAGTCAAGTCCGCAGCGTCTTCAACGACCAAAGTACAAGCGTTAGGCCAGTGGCGACGCGGGTTTTAAAGTTCTGGGCCGACACCATAATCACCCTCAAACCCACAAATAACCCCCAAACAATCAAGGCAGTTTTGGAGAAGGCACGGGAAATCGAAGAAGAAGTAACGTGTTATGTACAAATAGGGGAAGATGGAATAAAAGATACTCAAATCCACTGACGAACGGTTGAAACCCAATGGATATAGCCCTAATCATTGTTGAAGCCTTGAAGTTTATTTTCCCAGCCTACTGCGCCAACGGAACGCCTGTGCTTGCTGGAGGCGGAACCAAGATGGATTTTGGCAAGAACTTTGTGGATGGCAAACGAATTTTTGGGAATAACAAAACCTTTCGAGGTTTCTTTTTCGGTTGGGGCGTGGGCATTGGGGTGGGATTAGCGGAAGGAGCCATTTTCGGTTTTCAGAATTATCCGATTCTATTCGCCCTTCTTATTCCGTTGGGCGCACTTTTAGGCGATTTAACAGGCGCTTTCATAAAACGTAGATTAAGCATAGCTCCAGGAGGGCTATTGCCTATTGTTGACCAAATTGACTTTGTGGTTGGAGCTGTTGTATTTTCGCTTCCTTTAGCATTGATTAGCTGGGAAATAGCACTGACTGTGCTGCTGATTACTCCGCCAATTCACTTGTTCACTAATTTCTTAGCTTATAAAATGAAGTTAAAAAGAAATCCTTGGTAAAAAGGCAAATAAAAAAACTATCTTCCGCCGTTTACCTTAAATGAGATCGAGCCTTCCAAGAACACATATGCTAATAACAGAAGTGCGACACCTATGATTAGCAACATGTAGGCTTGTCTTGGCTTATATGCACTTTTGGTACTCTGGTAAATTGCCAGTAAACCAACGAAGCCCAAGCCATACAATGAAACTGCAATAAGTGTGTCTGATATGAATTGATTGCTGATGTCTGGGTATAGGAAGAAGAATTGTCCAGTATTACTATTATAATATGATGTGATAGGATTATTAATTAGCGCAAATAGACCGCCCCCAAAAAGAAATATGGCGTATGACATCCCCACTAATGTAACAATGAATGCAGAAGGTGCAGTGGTTGAGACTCTGCGGAACCATCGGCTAAGCGAAAAAGACATATCTGAAGAACTTTTCTTTATTTTACTTGTCATTTTTGGTCCTCTTCCTCAATTAGGTACTTTGCTACTTCTTTAGCCCATACTCCAGTTAATGAATTTTTCTGAATCTCAACTAAATACTCCATCCAAGAAATGCTTAAAGCAGCTGTCCATACCTTGAATTTTAAAAGTACATTCTTAAGCGCCTTTGAATGCAACTGACAAAAACCGTTTTCTTCGGAATTCTCGACAACAAAGTTTACAATTCACTATTTGCAGACTCCTTTTGAGGGGCAATTTGGATTAAGGCACAACTTCCATAGTCGCTTAGACCTTAGACAAACAGCGACTATTGGTGAGCCACAGCTTTTGCAGACACTTCGTAATGGTTTAATTGTGCCTGATTGGGGCAGTGGAAAAGCTGTGTTGCATTTGTTTTCAAAATAGTTTGTGCAGCCGACAAAGCGTTTACCAGTTTTTTTGGAACGCAAAATCATCAGTTTCCCTCCAGTGCATTTTGGGCAAGCCCCAACGGTTTTTTCTTCGAGCTTGCTTTTTTGTAGCGGTTGACTTAGCTGCTCGCCCACCATTGCTTCTTTTTCTTTAAGCTCAGATGTGACTATTTTTAGTGTTTCAATGGTGTTTTGCAATACGTTTTGTTTAGTTTCGATGCCCTGTTGAATCGCATCCATTTTTGATTCGAGCGATCGTGTCATTTCAGGGGACACAACAATTGGGCAATACTTTGAGAGAACTTCGACAACTTCAAAGCCAAGGTGGCTAACATAGAGGTTCCCTGTGCCGTTTAGGTATTTGCGGTCGTAAAGGGTTTGAATTGTGGCTGCCCGTGTTGCTTTGGTTCCTATTTCTTCTTTTTCCATTTTCAAAAGTAAACTACGTGGATTATAACGAGAGGGCGATTTAGTAAAATGGTCACTTAAAACTACCCGTTTAACGCTGACTTCTTGTCCCTCAGTTAGGGGAGGCAAAGAATCGTCCTTCAACTGGACGTATGGCTTGTAGAAACTAAGCCATCCATCCATCAAAGTCCGCGTTGCATTCAAACGAAAAAGATTATCATTAATGTTTATGGCTACGCTTATGCTTTGTCTGATTGCGGGTTCACCGAAGACAGCTAAGAACCGCTTAACAATCAAATCAAAGATGTTTCATTTCTGCGGTGTCAAGAGATTTTTCTGGCAGGTTTCCCGTAGGGTAGATAGCAGGGTGAGCTGGGTCAAATTTTTTGCCCTCGTTAGGCTTCAAAGTCGATTTAGATAGGAGTTCAGTTGCATGTTTAGCATAGGCGGGTGCTTTTCCAAGTTTTTTAAGTATTGTTTTGTAGCCGATTGATGGGGGTAGCTTTTGGCTGCTTGTCCGTGGATAAGAAATCAACGCATCCAAATACAAGTGTTGGGCAATGCTTGAGGTACGCATTGGGGTGTACTTGAAGATGCGGTAAGCTTCACTTTGAAGCGAGCCAAGGTCAAATGGCACGGGAGGATTCTGCGAAAACTCTGATACAGCTACTGATTCTATTTGGCCTTTTTTGGTTTTGCAAGCATCCTTTACAGCTCTTGCTTGCGTTTTGTTTTCAAGGATTTTTTCATATTCAACTTGAAAAGCAACATCGTTTATACTTATTTTTGCGGTTATTGTCCAGTAAGGTGTTGGGACAAAACAGTTGATGGTTTTTTCGCGGATTTCAAGAAACCTTAAGGTTGGTCCTTGCACTCTGCCAGTACTCAATGTGACATATTGTCCGCTGCATTTTTGGGCGGCTTGTGTTAAAGCCCTTGACAGGTTTATGCCGTATAACCAATCGATTTCATGGCGGGTTAATCCTGCCTCAATTTGCGCAAAATCTAAAGTTGGCAATAAGTGAGTGTATGATTCTTGGAGTTCTTCTTGTGTAAGGGTTGAGTATTTCATGCGTTTAGCTAATGTTTCTTTGCTGCCGCAGGCATACTTTAGTATGTTGTAGCCTATAATGCTCCCTTCAATATCAAAGTCGCAAGCATCTACAAATCCATCTGCGTTTTTCGCTAGTTGCGCAATCACTTTTAACCAAACTCGGATTCTAGATGCTCCGCGTTCGAGCTCGGTATCGTGGAACCCATTGATAATCGAAAACAGGGTAACCACGCCCTTTTTGTTTGCTCGATATCGTGTATAGGTGGCCCAGCGAAGGAACCACCACTATATTGCCATCACGGTACGCTTGGTAATATGGGACACCATTGCTGACTATCTTTTTTGGTTTTCCATTAGTATCAAGCGCCATAGCTATTCTGTTTGCAGCATCAGGTTTTTCCGTGATGATTAAAGTATATTTTTCCAAACGCCGTTAAACCACACTTTAACATTCCAATGTAGTTCCCATTAAAAGCTTTACAGTAAATGCCATTTGAATGGAGCCTAAATTTTTTAGCAACCAATAAATACGCCACATCCATGTATCTACTGGGGATTTGGATGCCGCAACGTGTTATTTGCCATGGTTGCAAACATATTTTGTATGAAGGCAAAGACCTTAAACCGCCAGATGAAGTCATTGCGCAACACGGAGGAAAATGCCCAAAATGCGACAGAAAACTATCCTTGTTGCCCATGGAAGTTGAAGTTAACCCCATAGCTAAGCGTTGACTACAAACTTGAGTACTTCACCTGAATTATCTTCAGAAACCCATTGGGAATTTGCTGCTAAAACCAAAATGGGCGAATACTTAACCAACTTAGAAACCGATTTTATTTCTAAATCAATAGATCTATCACAATCGAACATCAGAGTGATGGATGTTGGCGCTGAAGCTGGCCGTTTTTCGCTTTTAGCCGCTAATAGTAAAGCTTTCGTTGTAAGTATTGATGTTAATTCTTATGCCCTCAAGAGACTCAAATTAAAAAATAAAGAAGTCAACATTATCCTTGCAGATGCCAGACATCTTCCCTTAAGAGACACCTTGTTTGATGTTGTTTTTATGATTGAGGTCTTAGATTATATTCCCCAACTGGACCAAGCCTTAAGTGAGTGTAAGCGCACTTTGAAAAGCAACGCTTCCAGCATATTATCTTTTGGCAACAAATCAAGTCTTAAAGCAAAGTTGAAGGCCATGCAGGGAAAATCTTATCGCCACTCATACAAGGAAATTATGCAGTGCCTATCTAAGACAGGATTCTTAGTAAAGAAGAAAACTGGGTACAGTTGGCTACCGTTTGGCAGGACGTCTCAGAGTGGTATCTTGCCTTTTCTTGCGCGATTTGAGAGATTTTTTGGGCTGCGAAGGGTGGTCAGGTTTAGCCCTTGGGTTATAATTCATGTAACTAATCCCTCTCAATCACTTGAAGTCATTTGAGCTTGTTTTGGAAAGCCATAAATAAATCACCAATGTGTAAAATAGTACAATCGCAATATACATTCGGAAGAGATGACTTAAGTGGGCGAAGGAATTAAGGAACGACTTGGTAACAGCTTATCAATTTTTAGCAGACTAAGAATTCAGGTAAGCCACGGTTCAATCATTGCTTTTGCAGCGTTAGTAATGATTCTATTTGTTGCATTCACAATTCGTATTTTACCGTTACGTTGGGAAAACCTTTCGGGTGGCACAGCTCTTCTAAACGAGTTTGACCCCTATTATCAATTCAGCATCACCCAACACATGGTACAAAACGGTTTACTCTCACCTTATTGGCCAACCCACTGGATTAACACTCAAAAATGGTATCCAGATGGATTAGACATGTCCACTTCATTGCCTGCTCTACCAATGACAGCAGCAGTACTTTTCCAAGTTGTCTCATTATTCGGTGCAAAAATTGATTTAATGACTTTCTGCTCGATCTTGCCAGCTCTAATAGCAGTAGTCTCATGTATAGTACTCTATTTTGTCGGTAAAGACATGGGTGGAAAAGCAGTCGGTTTATTTGCTGCACTATTCCTTGCTTTAGCACCTTCATTCTTGCAGAGAAGTTCGTTGGGATTCTTCGATACTGAAGTACCTGGTGTACTTGGGCTAGTATTATTCATGTTCTTGTTCCTAAGGTCAATTGACGGCAACAAGTCACTGCGTGCATCATTATTGTACTCCTTAGGTGCGGCAGCAGCATTAGGATATTTCATCGCAGGGTGGGGAGCAGCTTATTACTTAGTTGATTTGTCAGTCTTGTTCGTTTTCGTCTTGGTTCTGTTAAAGAGATACACTCCAAGACTGCTCATTAATTACAGCATAGTTTTTGGTTTAGCGTTATTTATTGGAACAAAAGTCCCTTACATCTCATTAAGCTACGTAACCTCAGGCGCAATCGTTCCAGTCGTGGCAGTGTTTATCGTGCTTATACTTGCAGAAATTCTTCGAAACAACATATCCAAGAAGAGCAAGCTTACATTGGCAATTGCCTCAACTAGTCATAATCATTGGCGGCATTACTACTGCAGCAGTAACTGGCTTACTTGGCGGTATAGCTGGAAAATTCATTACTGTTTTAGACCCATTCGTTAGGGCGGCTTCACCGCTTATCGATTCAGTGGCAGAACAGAGAATCTCAGCATGGGGAAATCTCTACATAGAATTGGGCATATCCATACTGTTCTTCCTTGTAGGGTTATACTTCGTCCTTAGAAATCCAACCAACAGAAACATCTTCCTAATGCTCTTCGCGGTAACTTCACTATACTTTGCAACTTCAATGGTTCGCTTACTAGTACTCTTCGCCCCAGCCTTCGCCATAATTGCAGCGATAGGCATCATTAGCATACTAAAGCCGTTCTTCAGTCTGCTTCAAGAAGCGCCAAAGTCTCTTGCCAAATCAAAACGTAGAATGGCGCGAGTAAGCAAAGAATATAGTGGAATCGCAGTCTTTGTAATCTTTATCATTCTGGTAACAAACTTGGCGTTTTCACCACAATCCGGCGGAATGCCAAGGACAGTCTCGCAAGCTTATGTGCCAACAGCAATCAGTGGTTCAAGTCTTCCTTTGGGTGGAGCGGGTCTTAACGCGCCGGTGACTGCATGGCTTGATGCAGTAACCTGGATGAAGAGCAATGTTCATTCAACTGATGCAGTTGTAATGTGGTGGGACTACGGCAACTGGTTAACTGACCTTGGAAACGTAACCAGCTTTGCAGATAACACTACAGTAAACAGCACTCAAATAGAGAACGTAGGTTTCATATTCATGGGTAACGAGAACCAATCGATGGCAATGCTCAACAGCTATGGTCAATCACGTGTCAAATACATTGCTGTCTTTGAAGTCATCCAAATATCCACAACAAGCAGCGGTAGCTCATCATACATTGCAAGCCCAGCTGGATATGGCGACGAAGGCAAATGGGTATGGATGGCAAGAATTTCAGGACAAGCACAGACAAGACTAATAAATGAAGGCTTCATGAACCCTGCAAAAGCATGGACCAACGAAAGTCAATTTGGTTCAAGTAATCCAACAACAGGTCGGTGGCAATGGAATGACCAAGGCTTAAACTGCACCGTATTCGAATTGTTGAATTATGCAATTGTACATTACGCCAACACTATGACCAGCTTAGGAGTAACCATTTCACCAGACCAAACAACTACAGAACCAACCTACTTCAAATACGCATACTTTGCAGGAGAACAAACATCGCCAACACAATACGGCGGCTTAGTCCCGATAATTGCAATCTACGAAATTGATTGGGCAGCATATGATGCAGCACACGGTATAACACCGCCCTAAACAGGAAGCGAAGCATTGTTTCCCAAGGTTCCAGATCAGCATAAAGTTGGTCGACCTTTAATTCCTAACGGTTTAGGCGTTCTTTTTGTCCTAACCACCACTGTTTATCTTTTCTCAATTTATTTTTCTAATAAAGTTTTCAATTTAGGCTTGGACACATCTGTAAATGGTGTCTCTGCAGCATTAACTTTGGCTGTGTGTATTTTATTCGGCGGTTTCATGGGTCTTCTAGATGATTTTATGGATTTGAAATGGCGATACAAAGCCTTCATGCCCCTGATTGCAGCCCTGCCGCTGATGTACTATGTGTTTGAAGGCCTGCAAACGGGGGTCATTCGAACATCCATTGCTCTGCCCTTCTTGGGAACTTTGCATTTCGGCGCATACTATGTCTTCCTTATTGTTCCACTTATCGTCATGATCGTGACAAACACTGTTAACCAACTCGGCGGATTAAACGGCTTGGAAACCGTTTGCCCAGCCGTAGTCATTTTGGGATTAATGGCTTTTTCACCATCCGGCATTCTAATGGTGGGACCTTTAATTTTCTGGTTAATACTATCCTACTTCAACGTGAGAGGCAAGATTTTTGTGGGCAACGCAGGCTCATTTGCTATAGGAATAACCATCGCATCATTTGCGGTTATTTCAGACCTAAAAATTAACCTCTTAATCTCAATTCTGCCCTTCATCTTTAACTCATCAATCATACTGCTCGCAATCTTTTTCACGCATAAAAGAGCTAAAGTCACCTTCGACGGCGAGAAACTCTCCTCTGACGGCAGAAAAAGCCTCGTTACAATAATAACTTACCATAGACCATTAACCGAACGCCAAATAGTGATTATAATCTCTTCTATTGTAGCTCTCTTTACGCTTTTGGCGGCGCTAATACAGGTATTATCATAAACTGTAGAATAATGCAAAAGATAGATATTTTCTAAGTTATTCTCTTGAAAGATAGGGCGTTCCTTATGGAGATATTTTTATGCTCCAAAATGAGACAACAAATTCAACAGATTAACCCTACTTATTTGCTTTAGAAACCGCTGATCTTTCACAACGCGAAAATTTATTTTAATATGAAAAACAGTTTATCTCCAGAGATTTCATATAGGATAATAAGTGCAGCCACCAGAGTTACGCCTTCTCCTTTTTGGAAGTTAAATTAAGTAAACACGGACGTAGCTTAACCGCCTGTTAAACTGGATAGATAAAAATGTTAATCGTTTGAACACATTTGGATTCTAATAGAGGTTCTATGCAGAAACTATAGAGGGTAAGTTACTGCGGCCTCTGGAGGAGGGGAAGTCTTGATGGGAGAGTTAGGCGCCGAGGAAGCTTTCGAGCCGCGTTAACCCGATGATTTCCTCAAAATTAAGGCCCAACGCATCCAAAACTTGGTCGAAAGTCGCTTGCAAATACGCGACATATTTGTCAACGTCCACTTCGTTTCTTGAAGCTAACTCGACGGGTTTGACGTGGTCTTTGTTGCTGTTGACTTTAACGAAACTTATCAGGTCGCCTGCCCGAAGTTCCTTACCGCTTGCCTGCAAAATTTTAGCGGCTTTCACATGTTGGGGAGTAGTTTTTGTGTAACTTGCTACCTCATCGCCCAACACTACATGGAAGGCGAGCTCACTAATGTCACCCCATTCACGCCGCTTAAGGATATTGTAACGGTCTCGAACTATGTTTGCGATATCTTTTCTGGCTTTCTCGAAGTCTTCAGGGTTCTTAACTTTTGCAAGCCTATCTTTCATCGTGTTGAAAGCGTCTTTGATGAATGTTGGAGTATGTTTTTTCTTGCCCGTTAGTCCTTTAACGTCCACTGTACCGTCTTCGAGAACGCCAAGATAATTCTTTTTGCGTGAGCTGAAAACGGCGTATCGGTAGACTTTGTCGACATCGATGCCCATGTTCAATTCGTGTTCAGTGTAGCGCACGACCTCTTCGATTTGTTCTTTTGAGGGGTTTTTCAAAAATAAGCTGTCAGTGTCGCCGTAGAGCACTTGAATTCCCACTGATTTGGCGTGATTTAAGATTTGGGTGATGGAGTAGCGTCCGATGGCGGCAGTAGCTTCCGCAACTGGAGGACAATAAAGGTCAAAGCTGTCAGCGCCAAAGACACCGTAGCTTGCGTTCAAAATTACTTTTAGGGCTCCCTGAGTGATGTTGTACCAACTGCGCAATTCCGCTGGCAGTGTTTTGTCTTTAGCTCGGCTCTTATACCATCGCACTCGCAAATCGCGAAGCGAACCAATTAGAAGGCTTTCTAACGCACGTTTTTCTGTGCAGACCCAATGGGGAGTATCAGGAATCATGTGACTTTTGCAGTTGGGGTGACTACAACAGATGGATTGGTAACCAAGATTCCAAACTTTGATTATTGAAGGGTATAGGCTGGGAAAGTCCATTACAGCCACATTGAAATGCACTCCAGGCGTTGGTTCCACGACTATGGCGCCTTTGTATTTTTTGCCCTTGATCACAGCAGTTGAAGTGGTTTTTCCTTTCTTGGTCAAAATATCTTCGGCATTTGGAATAAGCATGTTTCTTTTTCGGTGTTCCCGATGCATGAAGTTGCGTATCCAGCGACTTACTCCTTGGCGACTCACGTCTTCCATGGGCATGCTGCTGATACGGGAGAGTACTAAAATAAGTTTCATTGCAGAGTCGTCTTCAAAACTCGTCAATTTAAAAGTGATTTCTGAATCACGAAGACAATACGCCACTAGTTCACTGTAGTTAAGGTCACCAAACGTTTTTTCAATATGAATTTTTTCCACACCGAGAAGTGCGTAGCCGACATCGCCCAGACTGACATCCTTATAGCGGCCACCATAAGCGTAGATTTGTATGCTGCGGTTAAAGAAGAACTTGTACAGGTCGATATGGATACCGTACCTCAGAAGGCAGACGCGTTTTCCGATGTCTATTGGGATGTCTTTTTTGTTGAAACCTAAGTTATAAGCACGATGAACGAGGTATCGGAGATCAAAGTCGTCGCCGTTGAAAGTTAGAATGAACGGGTAATCACACAGAACATCAAAGACTCTCTTTAGCAATTCTTCTTCAGTTTCGCAGTATTCAACCTCTATGTCTACGGCTAAATGTTGATTACCTTCTCGCATACCTTCACGTTTGAGGATAAGCACTCTTTTTTCTCCGTCGGAACTATACACGGAGCAAGCAATAACGGGGCAAGCACCTTCACGCGAGTCAGGAACCCTAGTTGACAAAGGCGAATATACTTCAATGTCTATAGCAGCTCGACGAAACTTTGGCGCGGGGTACTCAAGAAGTTTAGCCCACATCTCCGCGTATTCCTGCTCCTCAACGGTGCATTCTTTAAACATGCTTTTGATTTTGTTTAGGTTCTCGGTTGCTTCCTCAAGCACTTTAGGCACAAGGTTACCGTCTTTTACTTCATAAATCATGCCCGGTTGGAGCTGTTTGTCGTAAATATATGATTGATAATACTTTATTTTGGACTCCCAAATCTTAATTTCTTGAGATTCAATGTGGGTCTCAGAAATTCTTGGGAAATCTTCCGGTACGATATCTCGGATGGTACCTTGAGGTCTGCCCCCGATAGCTAAAGGGTCTTTAGCAATTATTTTAGTAATTTCAACTGTTTGGTTTAGTAGGGGATCATATCTCTTTGTAACTTCTAGGCTGTCAAACCCTTCATGACTCACTAACCGCTCTATTCTGTTTAGATCGTAGGGTTTGAGGTTGGTTAAACAGTATGGCTTGTGACCTGTATTATCGTACCAGAAGTAAATATTTCCTGATTCTGGCTCATAGAGTTTGATTACTACCTTTTTCTGGCGTCCGTCGTAGGATGCAGAAACAAAATATGAAGGCGGCAAATTTTCTGGGCAAACAGGCGGATATGATTGACACCGCCTTTTCTTCCGCTTAACAACTGCAAATTCTTGCGCTTCAACTACTGGAGTTGGCGCTTGCGCTTTAAACTCCTCTTTAACACAAGGTTTAGTATGTTCGCTAATGCAGTAATCTAAGAGAGTGCGCGCCATCCCCGGTTAACCTTAACTTCACTAGGGTACATGGAGACTAAAATGCTTACTTACTAAAAAGCAGAAGATTTCTCCATGGTTTAGGCATCAAAAAGACTTTGTTATAACAGAAAAAATCTAAAGTCTAGTTTTTTAGATGAATTTTCCTATTCACTGTGTTACGGTGTGGATTATGAATTATGCTGAGATGCTTGTCCACTTGTTTTTTAGTGTCAAAGATTTGCCCGCACTCAACACACATGTACTGTCCCGCCTTGGTTTCAGGAGTGCTTTTGCGTTTAATTTTTTGAGTCAATGTTTCACTTCTTAAAATGAAAAAGGAAAGAGAGGTTTAAACGAATTTGTGTGAATATTCAGGGACGCACTTTTGGATTTTGGCTTAGAATACATTGAACCAATTTGAAAGCACCTAAAAGGTATTTAACATGCAGTAACGCAGCCGCCAATTTTGAATTCTTATTAGGTGCACTGTGTTTTTCATAGTTGTGAAAAAATTTGTTACGTGATGCTTGGACTGTTGCCATAGAAACCCTCAGCTGGATAGAAATGCGCCGACTCAACGAGCGCTCAGCATTAATGAAAACAGTAAAACAATTGGGCGTCAAAGACCCAAGCGCCATACGTTTCGCTTACGGCTTGGTCGTTGAGACAGAACGCAGAAAAAACTTAATCGACAAATTCATAAATGAAGTAGTTGCACCCAAAAGCATCAACGAATATGACATGGGCATCCAAGCTTTCCTGCGTTTATACGTTTACCAGACACGTATAGTTAAAAACTGGGAAAAAATTAACCTTAAAGAAGCCGAAAACATCGCAAGCATGGGCAGAGCCATACTTGGCTGGGAAACGATGCGTGAAATCGAACCGTTTATGGGCTTTTTGCTTACCAAAAAATTATCATCCATTATGGAAGACGTTGATGAAGCAGAAAAAATCAGCCTTCAAACCTTCCATCCTAAATGGTTCGTTGAATACTGCTTAAAGCTCTTTGGACACGATGGAGCAATCGCTTTCTTAAATGGCAGCATGATTCCGCCCCCAGGATACATCAGAATTAACACCTTAATGGCACCCGAAGAAGAAACAATACAAAAACTTGATCAAGAAGGCGTCGTTTTAGAAAAAACCCAACAGTTAAATTACACTTACAAAGTTTTATCATCCAAAAAACCCCTAAACGCTTTGCCAAGTTACGCAGCAGGCTTATTCTATGTGCAAGACAAAGCAAGCTGTTTTGCCACCCAAGCTGCAAACCCCAAATCAGGCAATATTGTGTTTGATGTTTGTGCTGCACCAGGTGCCAAAACAACATTCCTCGCGCAGCTTATGCAAAATCAAGGTAACATTTACTCAATTGATTTTTCATCTAAACGCATGAAAACCTGGAAAAAAGAGACTGCTCGCATGGGAACTAAAAACGCTGAACCCGCAGTATTGGATGCCACCATTTCCGTACCCTTGCTTGGTGAAGCAGACCTTATTATTTTAGATCCACCCTGCACCAGCACAGGCGTATTTGCTAAGCAACCCTCATCTAAATGGCGTTTAAGCCCAATGTCAGTTCAAAACATGTCAGAGCTCCAGTGGAAATTGATAAACAATTGCGCAGACAAAGTAGTTAAAGGCGGGATCTTAACCTACTCCACATGTAGCATAACCTTCGAAGAGAACGAAGGAATAATTGAACGGTTCCTAAAAGAACACAAAGAATTCACCCTGATAGACATTGAACCCAAAATAGGCATGCCAGGACTAAACGGCTTAACCCAATGCCAACGACTCTACCCCCACATTCACCAATGCAACGGCTTTTTCATAGCAAAACTACAAAAAAATTAATCGACAAATAAAAATCAAACAATACCAAAATCCCCCAATGTTCTTTGTGGGGTTTCTTTGGTGAATAATGGATAAGTTATTTTTGTTCCTTCGACTTGTGCAAGCGAATTGAGTTCATGGGTGATGATGCTGTCTTTGCCTATGATATGTTCAACTTTTATGTGCCGTACCAATAGGGCGTCCGATATGAGGTTACGGTGGCAACGCCAAGGTAGCGCTTCCGCACACATCAACGCCAAACGGTTTTCCCTTGCCAACAGCCACGATTTTTAGCAAGCTATCCGTGAATTCTTGGGTCTGCATATAGTCAGCGTATCCTCGGAAGCCGCTGTTTTTCCAAGCCGTGTTGACCGATTCTTGTTTTGGATGGCGTAACCCGCCGATTTCTGGCATATGAATGTATCTTACGCCATAGTGTTTGAGTGCTATCTGGAAGGGTTTCTTTGTTGAACTGAGGATTATGCCTAGAACGGGGAACAGTTCGCACATCCACAAGCAAAGTTACACCGTAAACCTCCAATAACTGAACGAATTCGTCGAGGGTGCGAGTGGAGTGCCCAATCGTTAAAACAGTTGTTCCTAAAGTTTTTGCCAAAACCATGTCATCCCTAAACCTAACTATTGGCAGATAAAATATATGAATCAAATGCAGTGGTTACGAACCTTAAATGATTAAACCCAAAATGCAAACATAATTATGAGTAATTTCTATTGAACTTTTAGTATTTTTCAAGATCCAAAGAGGCAAATGCTCGATAATTTGAGTTAAGTTTTTTTTAGCTTTTTCTTCATACAATTTTCCGGGATTCAAACATAAATAAGTTCAAGACGTGGTGTCGAAAAGAAGAAAGGGCCAAAAAAGGTAATCCAAAACTAACAATGATCCTACTTGGTTGAGGTGCAATTAGTCCCTTTTCAAGCAACTCGGGGTTCTGTACTTTTACATTTTACAAAATACATTAAATTTATTAATTATACCATACTGCATAAGGTAAAGGCGAATAACTGTGTCCTTATCAAAAAGACTAAAGACTTTCAAGCCCTTCCAACTTGCATCCATAGCCTTCTATGCAGTCACCGGATTAATTCTTTTGGCATTTTTGCCTTTAACAGGTTATCCGCCGCATTTGGGGTTTCTTGGAATCTTTAGTTTAATAACGGCTTACAGCCTTTTTTTAAAACGGGGTTGGGCACCATGGCTAGTTGCAATATTATTCATTGTAAATACTGCTTTTTCACTCGATGTTCTTTTCTCAGTTGGCTTTAGCAACATAGTAGTTGCTTTAAGCATGCTTGCTTATGCCGTTCTAACTTGGGTGTTTACAGCTTATCTTTTGCTTAAAAGAAAAGACTAAACTTTGGCCGCAGAACCTCGGAAGAGAACAACCTCAACTTCTTCATCTACATCCACAAACTGCTCGTTCTCGGCAATCTCCACAAACCCATCAGCTTTGGCTAAAGTGGTAATTGCGCCTGAAGCTCCAGACTCCGCTGATTCAGCAATCAATCGGCATTCTTTATCGAACTCTAATTTAACCATGACAAAGGTTCGCCTGCCTTTAGCACTAAACATTCTTGAACCGGCAAAAGCCCTTACCACTTTCATGCCTCCAATAGGTCTACCTGCCAACTTTTGAATCAGTGGTCTCGCAAGCAAATAGAAAATCAGCAAAGCAGATGTCGGATGACCAGGTAACGAAAAAACAGGTGTATCCCCAATAAACCCAACTGTTGTGGGTTTACCAGGCTTAACTGCTATTCCATAAACAACAATTCCAGGCTTGCCTAATGAATCCACGATTTGAGGAGTATAATCACGAGGACCGACCGAGACTCCGCCTGAAGTAATCACCATATCTGCGGAATCCAATGCGGTCTGCAAAACCTTCGTTAACGCAGCTTTGTCGTCAGGGACGACGCCGAAGTAAACGGGTTTTCCACCGCTTTCTATGATCGCCGTGCTGATGCTGTATGCGTTGATGTCATAGATTTTTCCTGGAGGCAATTCATTTCCGGGCTCTGTTATTTCTCCGCCTGTGGATAAAACTGCTATTATTGGAGTTTTGAGAACTTTTATCTTAGTTAAACCCAAGGCTGCTAAAACGCCAATCTCCGAAGAGCCCAAAACTTTCCCTTTCTTAAGTACAACAGCCCCATTCCTGATGTCGGAGCCTTTCTTCATAATGTTTTGGTTAACGGTGACTGGAGTAAATACATCTAATTTGTCGTCTTCTCGCTCTGTATCTTCAACCATGACAGCTGCGTTGGCGCCTTCAGGAATGGGCGCTCCAGTGACTATTTCAACTGCTTCGCCTTTTGCAACTGTAATATTGGGCTGTTCACCTACGCAAATAGCGCCAGTAACCTTCAGAGTTGCAGATTTGTTTTCGTCAGCTCCAAAAGTGTCTTCAGCCTTTACTGCGTAACCATCTACAATTGAACGGTTAAACGGTGGAATATCTAAAGTTGAAACCACATCTTCGTTAAGAACACGGTTGTAAGCTTCTAGCAGTACGGCTTCTTCTTCCCCTAAAAAAACAGGTTTAAAGTGGTCGTTGATCGCTTTTTTTGCTTCTTCAAACGTCATGAGTTTTCTAAACATCATTTCCAACTTCCAATTGCCCGAAGATTTGTACAAACACGGTTTCGCCTTCATTTACGCCTTCGCGGTTTTCTGGAACAATGAGGTAACCGTTGCTTTGGGTCATTGTAGAGATTGAACCTGAACCTTTTGCACTGACTGGTTCAGCAATCAAATCTCCGTTTTTCATGGTTACTCGAACTCGGACATATGTTTTTCTTCCTAAAGCACTTGTAATTCTTCGTGTCAAAACTGCTCGAATTATAGGTCTTTGCTCGGTTTGAGTCATCCCCAGAAGTTTACAGATTAAGGGTCTGCCAAATACTTCAAAACCTATAACTGCCGCAACAGGGTTGCCCGATAAAATCAGAATGGGTTTATCCTCAAGCATTCCTACTCCTGTTGGCATGGCAGGTCGAAGTGCAACTCCATGAACGATTACTCCTGGTTTCCCTAGCTTGTTTACAGCGTCAGGAACTAAATCTAAGCCGCCAACACTTGTGCCGCCAGTCGTGATTACTGCTTCACTGGTTTTTAGAGCAGTTTTTATTTTTTCGGCAATTTCATCTATGTTATCTTTTGCAATACCAAGATCAGTTGTTTCCGCGCCGAGTTCATGACATAAAGAGATGATCATGGTTTTGTTTGAATCATAAATTTGGTTGCTTGCCCGTTCTTTACCTACTTCAACTATTTCGTTGCCTGTTGCTATGATGGCGATTTTAGGTTTAATCGACACTTTAAGTTTAATGTGTCCTAAAGCAGCCGCTAACCCCAAATGATATGGGTTCAACCGTGTACCAGCTTTAACTAAGAGGTCACCGTTTTTTATGTCCTCACCAATCTTAGAAACGTTAGCCCAAGGTACAAGTTGGCCCCAAACCTCCAATTGTCCTCCTCTTTTCTGAGTGTCTTCAAGCATCACAACCGCATCTGCGCCTTTAGGGATGGGGTTTCCAGTCCAAACCTGCTTAGCTTCTTTAGCGGTTATTTGGTCAGATTGGGTTAATTTGAGAACTGCAGGTTTCGATTGTGTTGCGCCTGTTAAATCATTTGATTTAACTGCGTAGCCATCCATCGCTGACTTGTCAAAGCGAGGCAAAGCTTCTTGGGCAATTAGCTCTTCAGCTAAAACGCGTCCTAACGCCTCCCCCAACGGTACCTCCTCAACTTTTTGCTTGCCAATCTGAAGGACACTAAACCAAGTTTGAAGGGCTTGTTCTGTTAACGTTAATTTTTGGAATCCTTTGAGTTTAACCAAAACGGTCACACCACAAAGCACTAGTAATTTAACGTAAAAAACATATCGAAGAAGAAAATAGCTTAGCACTTAGGTAAGCAAATGAATGGTTTTATTATTTGGCAGTTTCAGTCGTCATTTTTTTGAGGAACTCTTTTATTCCTTCTGGTTGACCGTAAACTACTAAGCGACCGTCCTTTTGAGGGTTAACTGCGAGGTTTTGTGCCTTTGCAATCTGCAATATTCTGTCAGCTGGCAAATTCTTAATTGGTTCTACTCTGACCCATTTTTGGTCTCTTGGAACTCCCGTGACGAATTTGTCATTTAACTTTGGTTCTTCGCAGGCTTCAACGTTGGCTTCCTCAAGACGCCTAAGCCATGCGTCAACTTTTTCCGGTCCAAACTGATTTTGGGCTTCTGTCACAACATAAGCTTCGACGTTTGCCGTTAACTCTTCAGCTTTTTGAATAACGTCGCCTGCTCCCGTCGCTTGGGTACAATGGAGCTTTATCATTGATTTAGCCGATCTCAAATCACCCATGATATTTTCTGGGATAACTAAGCCTTTTTTCTTCAATTCGATTGTCATTTCTTCAAGAAGCTTCCAATATGCCATGTTGTGACCCATAACAAACGCCTAATGTTATGTAGGGCTTAACGTATAAAATGTTATCAGGTTTTTGGTTTGGAAAAGAATAAATCGGCTTAGAGGCTTGTAATTATGTGGCGAAGTTACTTCGCTGTTAGATTTTTATTCTGTTTTTGGGGCATGATAAATGAAGTTACAAATCATTAAATCTGAAGGCTTAGCACAAAATAGCTACTTCCTAACTGACGGAAACGAAGCCGCCGTAATCGACCCGCGCCGGGATTGCGAAATCTACACCCAACTTTCCAAACAAGAATGTGCAAAAATTAAGTACATTTTAGAGACACACCGAAACGAAGACTTCGTAGTGGGCTCGCGGGAACTGCAGAACATGACAGAAGCAGAAATTGCTCACAGCAACGCCCTACAGTTTAGGTACGGAGAGCATAACTTGTCTGACTGCGATACTTTAGACGTGGGAAACGTCAAAATCAAGGCTTTGTACACGCCGGGGCACACGAACGAGTCAATAAGTTACCTTGTTTACGCACCCTCAGACTCAGAAGCAACAATGGTTTTCTCCGGAGATACCCTCTTCGCTGGCTCCGTTGGAAGAACGGACATCTATGGCAAAAGTTCACAAACGGTCCAAGCTGAAAAACTCTATTTCAGCCTGCATGAAAAGTTGTTGCCTCTGGACAACCATTTGCTCGTATATCCAGCGCATGGAGCGGGCAGCGTTTGCGGACATGGCATAAGCGGAATGGAACCAACCACTTTGGGATTCGAGAAGAAAACCAACCCCTACCTGCAGCTAAGCAAAGAAGAATTCACCAAAAAACTAGTCGATGAAGAATTAGTAATTCCTCGCTACTTCAAAAAAATGGAAGAACTCAACTTGAACGGTCCACCACTTCTAAGTAATCTATCTTACCCCAAACCCCTTTCACTATCTGAATTTGAGGAAGAAATGCATGAACAAAATACGATAATAATTGACACCCGTTTGCCCTACGCTTTCGCAGGTTCCCACATTCCCAATTCACTAAGTCTGTGGCTTGGAGGAACCAGCATGTACCCAGGATGGATCCTCGACATCAATCAATACATCATCTTTATCCATGAACGCCCAAGCGACATAGACACGGCGGCACCAAGATTGAGGCGGCTGGGGTTTGATAACATGTGCGGGTATCTTTGTGGCGGCATGAATGAGTGGCAAGAAGCAGGCAAACCCATCAGCAGTTTCGGTACTATGTCAGCAACGGAACTCAAGGACCAGTTGGCTAAGGATGAGATCTTGCTTTTGGATGTAAGGGACCCCCCTGAATGGGTAGAAGATGGTTACATTGAAAAAGCGACAAGAATATTTTTTGCTGACTTGCCAGAAAAGACGGATTCGCTTCCCAAAGGCAAACCTATTGCAGTGACTTGCTCTGTAGGCAACCGCTCAAGCGTAGGGGCAAGCATACTTGAACGAAAAGGGTTTGGAAAAGTCAGCAACGTCTTGGGTGGCATGACGGCTTGGAATAATCTTGGTTATCCAACAACCAAGGGAACTTAACTTAGCTTTCGCCTTTTAACTTTTTAGCCATTCTTTTTGAGGCGTCTTTGGGTTCTAAAAGCTCTTTCACAAGGTTGTATTGGCGTTGATAGATGTGACAGTTCTTTGAATGGAAAATTAGTTTGCCAGTTTTCAACGATAGATTGCCGCGTTCGTTTATTTCGTTAACGAAGGCTTCATTGAAAAGTTGGAGCCCTGCAATGTTAGCAGGCAACCCGCCGTAAGAGTCCCAGCTACGGAAATAACAGGTAAGATGCATATGGTTGTCGAAGATTTCGGTGTCAATAAGGCTTAAACATGGCGGTTCACTTTTCTTGTGGTCTTCATCGAATTTTTTTATGTCGCTGGGAAGCCTGATAACCATGGTTACTTGTCGGTCTCTTTGTTCTTCGACATATCTTTTGATGGCTTCTTCTACTTGGTTTACTGGATGGTTAAGTCTACTGCCATAGGTGTAAGTTTCAGCCTCTTGCTTTTCGCCACACCATAAATATTCCAGCGCATAACCTTGGACATATTTGAAATCACAAGGGGCTTTGTCGCTAACAAGAGGCCTATTTTCAGGATGACTGATTTCGATAGTTAAATTGAGCTTTTTGGTTTCGGTTTCTTCTGAACCAAAGCCTACTGGGTAAATGTCACCTTCTTTCCATATGTTGCTGAGCACTTTGAACCATGCATCTGGGAGATCGAAGGCAGAAATCTTTACGTGTTTCATGGTGTTCTTTCATTTCATTGTTGCTCGGCACTTAATTATTTTTGGGATAATTGTCTCTGGTTATTTCTCGGTAAATTATTTCTAGGTCTTTGAAAACGATTAATTAAACTAAGATTACTTTAACCCACAAAAAACAACTCTACAAACGTTAGTTGGTTCTTCTTTTAAAGTAAAAGAAAAAATGTGTTTTTTGCAAACGGGCAATCTTCTTTTCTTTCAGACTTGCATTATTGCAGTTATTCTAAAAGTAGAACAACAGCAAAAGGTGCGTCGTTGTTGAAATTATGAAAGGCTTCTTCCAATTTGTGCTGGCTGATTAGCCCGAGGTAGAACATGGTCCTTGCGACTTTGGTTCCCACCCGATTTTTGTTTTAGACGACTACTTCATGTTTCCGAAAGGGCTGGAACAGCAGATAAATGGCTTTTCTATTAACAATTGCTTTCCATTTAGACAAATTGTCAGGTCGAAACAAATAACAAAACTAAATGACTTTCTAATCTTAAATAAAAGAAAAGAAGTTTTGGGTTGTTTAGTAGGGCATTCCGCCCATGCCACCCATACCGCCCATTCCACCCATGCCGCCGCCCATACCGCCCATTCCTGGTGGCATCTGGGGCATCTTTCCGCCGCCTTTGATGCTGATTAAGTCGTCGATTTTCAGTATCATGTTGGTTGCTTCGGTTGCGGATTTTATGACTTGCTGCTTGACACGGAGTGGTTCGATAACCATTTTGTCGCACATGTTAACGATTTTGCCAGTGGTTACGTCGATGCCGAAAGTTTGGCTGTTTGCTTTCTCGTGCTGTGCCCTTAATGCGACCATGATGTCTATAGGATCTAAGCCTGCGTTCTCGGCGAGTGTAAGCGGGATTTCTTCGACTGCGTCTGCAAATGCTTCAACTGCTAGTTGTTCGCGTCCGCCAACTTTCACTGCGAAAGCGCGTAGGTTCTTGGCTAATTCTGCTTCGGGTGCGCCGCCGCCTGCAACGATTTTTCCATCTTCAATTGCATTGCGAACTACGCATAAGCCGTCGTGTAGTGAACGTTCTGCTTCATCTATTACGTGGTTGGATGCGCCTCGGATAACGATCGTTACTGCTTTTGGGTTTTTGCAGTCGCGGATGTAGACTAGTTTGTCGTCACCGATTTTGATTTCTTCAACGCGTTTAGCTTTGCCAAGAGCGTCAGGTGTTAAGTCTTTTACACTTGCGCCGATACTTCCGCCTGTGGCGCGGGAGAGTTTTTCCATGTCGCTGCTACTTACACTTTTTACTGCTAAAACGCCTGCTTTGCCAAGGAAGTGCAGTACCATGTCGTCGATGCCTTTTTCACAGAAAATGACGTTGGCACCTGATTTGGTAATTGCGGTAACCATGTCTTTTAGCATTCGTTCTTCTTCGTCAAGGAACATCTTCATCTGGTCTGGGCTTTCGATGTTGATTTTTGCGTCGAATTCTGTTTTCTCAATTTCTAATTTTGCGTTTAAGAGAGCGATTTTTGCACCATCAATGAGTTTTGGCATACCTGAACTGGCAATTTCCTTGTCGAGGACCATGCCTTTGACAAGTTCTGTTTCATCTAGGCTTTGGCCATGTTTCTTTACGACTTTTATCAGGTCGATATCGGATACATATTTGTTGCCTGTTTTTTCGGAGACTTGTTTTACTGCTTCAACGATTATTTTTGCAAAGTGGTCTTCTGCAACGTTTATGCTTTTGCTGGAGATAGATGTAATTGCAATGTTCCGAAGGGTTTTTTCATCTTCGAATGTAATTGGTATAGCTATTTTCTCTAGAATTTTCTGTGCTTCCTCACTTGCCTTTTTGTAACCTTCAATTATGACTGTGGGATGTATATTTTTGTCAAGCAAGCCTTCAGCTTTTGCAAGTAATTCTCCCGCTAAAATGACTGCGGTTGTTGTTCCGTCGCCAACTTCATTATCTTGCGCTTTTGCAACTTCGACGAGCATTTTTGCGGCTGGATGCTGAACGTCGAGTTCCTTCATTATGGTTGCGCCGTCGTTGGTTATTGCTACATCGCCCATGCTGCTGACGAGCATTTTATCCATGCCGCATGGACCGAGTGTAGATTTTACTGCTTCAGCCACTATTTTTGCAGCCATAATGTTGTTTTTTTGTGCTTCGCGGCCACTTGAGCGGCCTGTGCCTTCCTTTAATACTAGAATTGGGATGTTTCCTCCACCTTGAGACATATATTTCACCAAATATTCCTTTTATGTTGTTATTAGATTCTAAACGGAACAATCAAACCTTTAGATATAAATTTTTCCCAGAGCTAAGTCTATAATCAACTAATTGGCCTTGCATCAAACTTTAGGAAAGGGAGTTAACGTTTAGTCTCACCCTTCTCTTTTTTAGTTTTATTCGTAGTTGCAGCAGCAATTCGTTCTGCATCTTCGTCAGATATTCCTCCTCGTTTAAGTTCAGATTCTTTGAGGTGCTCATACTGCCGTTTTCTTTTTTCACTTTCAACACCTCTTGTAGACAAACAATCACCAACTTAAAATCCAGGAAATCTAAAATAATTCAACAATTATTTCTGCGGTTGGTGAGAATAAAGAAATGTGCGACTACCCTACTGCTCAAACAGTACATTTGTACATTTTAAAAAAGTAACTAAGCAAACAAAATGTTAGTCTGCCTTAATTATATGGTAACCTGACGCTTTTCTGAGCCTATTCATCACTGCCAAACCAAGTCCGTCGGAAGATACACCCTCAGCGATTATAACATCGACGTTTTCGGCGTCGACTTCCCTTAGGAGACGAAATAAGTTTTGAGCGACAGATGCCAAGTTTGAGCGGCTACCAAGCGATTTGATTACATCTGCTTTGTAAGCAGTCTGGGTTTCATCAGTGGCGAGGATTCCTACTTTTTGACCTTTATGCTTGAATGATTCAGATAATTCTTTGATTTTGGCTGTTACACCTGGAACATTTCCTTCAATGAGGATAACTTCTGCTTTTGGCGCATAATGCTTGTGTTTCATTCCAGGAGACCGAATGTCCTGCAACGTCAACTCTTGTTCTGCTTCGACGAAAACGTGAAGTTTCATGTCGCACAGAACATTCTTTAATGCTTCAAAGGGTGTGCCGCCTGGTCGAAGAAGCATTGGGGGGTCTACACTTAGGTCCACGACGGTAGATTCTACGCCGATGTTTGTTGCTCCGCCATCTATTATGGCGTCGATTCTTCCGTTGAGGTCTTCATAGACGTGTTGTGCGGTGGTTGGGCTGGGTTTGCCCGCTAGGTTTGCACTTGGTGCTGCGATGGGACAACGACTTAGTTTGATTAGCTCAAGGGCGACTTTGTGTTTTGGCATGCGAATTGCTACTGTTTCTAAGCCTGCAACCGTCTCTTTTGGCACTAAGCTTGAACGTTTAAAGATTAGTGTTAGGGGTCCAGGCCAAAACTTTTCCATCAAAATCTGAGCTTTTGCAGGCACTTCTTCAACTAACCTGTAAACTTCCTCAGGGTCAGCAACATGAACGATTGGCGGATTATCCAGCGGACGCTTCTTAGCCGCAAAAAGCGCTAACACTGCCACTGGGTTAAGTGCGTCTGCGCCTACACCATAAACGGTCTCAGTGGGAAACGCTACTAACCCGCCTTTCTGGATAATTTCTGCTGCCGACTGGATTTTGGGTAGGTCGGGTTTTTCTGAATTTACTTTTAAGAGGAGGGTTTTCATTGGAGGTTCCTTTTATATTCAAGCACAACTGAAGTTTCAACTTGTCGCTCAGGAATGCTCCAATACTTCTCTAGCAGGTTATTTGTTTCTTCTCTTGAAAACAAGACTGAACCCATGCTTTTCGTAGAATTTAACTGCCCACTGCGCGTCTTCCCAAGTACCTACAAGAATCCTCGTTGTTTGGGCTAAAATTAACAGGTGTTTTAAGAGTTTTTCACCAATGCCTTTTCGCTGGTGGCTTGTCAACGTGTATGCATGCCTGATCAAAGTAACATCGTTGACTAGTTGGATTCCCATGACTGCAATTAAATTGTTATTTTCTACGTAACCGTAGAATTGGACACCGTTTTGGATTTCTTCTTTTATTTCTTGGGCATCCATATAGGGTTCTTTCCATCTGTCTGCGGGGATTTTGCCTTTATATGCAGTAGCAGCGTCGTTTATCACGGTTATGATTTCTTGGAAGTCGGTGTTTGTTAGTTTGCGAATCATTAGAACGTCACTTATTCGGAAGAGTTAGATTTAAGCGGGTTCCTTTTGGCTTTCACTCTTAATCAATTTGTCAATAAGATGCATAAAGAACGATTGCGCTTGCAGTTCAGTTACCGTTTCAAGATAGATTGAGACCATTGCGATTTTACCTTTCTTAGAAGCAACAAGTTCTGCAAACATTCGTGCTGAAATAACATTCTTATCACCTAAAAGCACCGATGATGTGACCGAGCCTAGAAGGTCTTTTGCTTTGGGAACAGCAATTGCCAAAGTGCCAAGCTTGTCTTCTTTTTCGCTAAGCATAATCATTATTGAGTTTTTGGCTTCTACATAAACTGCTAGAAAACGCATGTCCTTCTCTTGAATTTCTTCCTTAACGACTTTGGCTCTTTCCACTTGTTTTTCGCCCCTTTCTGCGTTGTTGCTTAATGTTTGGATACTTAAAAAGACTTCACAAAGTTTCCAGATTTACGTTAAGGGTGATTTGGGCAAACCTTAAGGATGGAGAAACTATATTGTATAGCAAGGTTTGAGCATGAGCAGCTCCAATCGGAATAGGAAATTTTTGGGTCCCATCTTCCTAATAGTAATTCTAGCTGTTTCGATGTTTGCAGTTTACCTGTCGTTTTCTACGGGCAGCCAAACCAAAGCCGACCCAAATGCTTATGTGGGCATAGCATTTGGCGGAAACACAACGGTCCAAGCCAAACAACTCATCGACAAAGTAAAAAGCTACACTAACCTGTTCATTTTGGATTCGGGCAGAAACCCGATAAGCGCGGACCAGTCGAAGGTTGAGGAAGTGTGTGATTACGCTGTCGGTAAGGGTTTGTATGTGATTATTAATTTGGGAATTAAGAATGAGCATGACTCTTCTGATTGGTTTTGGAATCAACCTTCTCTTGATCGCATAAAGCAGCAGTGGACACAGCGTTGGGGGGACAAATTCTTAGGCATTTACTATAACGATGAACCAGGCGGCATTCAGCTGGATGGTAGCTGGAGACAATTCTATGAGTATGCCATGAAGCATCTTGGCAACAGCAGTTTTCCCGCCTTGCAATCACTCAATGAGATTGCACAGAAACTAACTCTTTACGTCGAAAACGGAACTAAACCATCTCCCGATGATTATGAATTAGAAGCTGAGTTCTTCATGGATTATGTTATCACCCATGACCCAGGTATTGAGAACTTGACTGCGGCAGGTATCAGGTCGTTTACGTCGGATTATGGCTTGTACTGGTGGGATTACAAAGGCGGGTACGATGTTATATTAGCGGAATTAGGGTGGAACGTTAGCGTCGCTGAGCAAATCGCCTTAGTTAAAGGCGCGGCGAGGTTACAGGATAAAGAATGGGGAACAATGATAACTTGGAAGTATCGCTCGCCACCTTACCTTGATAGCGGGGATGAAATTTACAATCAAATGTTAATATCTTATCAAGCTGGTGCAAAATACATCGCCGTTTTCAATTACCCCTACGAAGGGGGTGCCTACGGAACCCTCACAGACGACCATTTTGCAGCGCTCCAAAGATTCTGGAACGACATAACCACCAAACAATATGCCGATTTAAGCAGTCCCCAAGCTGCCTTGGTTTTGCCCAAAAACTTCGGTTGGGGTCTACGCAATCCCAATGATACCATTTGGGGTTTCTGGTTAACTGACAACCGAACAAATCAGGTTGCAGTCGTCACTGCCATGTGCATATACTATTACGGTGTCAATTTAGACATAGTTTATGAGGATTCAGCCTACCCTATTGCAAACGTGGCCTACCAGAAAGTGTATTACTGGAACGCAAAAGCCATTTAATATGCCCAAATCAACCGTGTTTTAGGTTGGAAATGCTTAATTAAGAGCGTATCTTATTGCTGGTACCGAAGGAATAAAACGTGAGTGACGATATTTCAAAATTACCGCCTAACGTCCAAGAAAGGCTTCTCAGGCTCCAACAACTCCAACAAACATTACAGTCTATCCTATCTCAGAAACAGCAAGTTGACATGGAAAAAACTGAGGTCGAACAAACCTTAGCTGAGCTACAAAAAACACCGGATGACGCAGTCATCTACAAAGCAATTGGCTCGCTACTTGTTAAGGCAGAAAAACCAAAAGTCAATGAGGATCTCGCAGAGCGCAAGTCACTTTTGGATACAAGAAGTACTGTTATGACAAGACAAGAAGAACGCATACGCAGCCAAGTTAAAGAAGCACAAACCAAACTACAAGAAGACCTAAGCCCTGTCTCTGGTCAACCTCTATCTTAAGGTGAGCTTGTGGTAGAGCTCGGATTCCCAGAGCTAACCACTGAACAAATCGAATCACTTTGCTCCACCGCTGAAAACGCCGCCAGAAAATATATTCTATCCAAAGTTTCCACCAAAGATATTGATCGTTTAGACATCAGCGTAGAAGCTGATGGGTCAAAACCTGTAAATGTAACAGTTGAAATCGACCTTATTTTAGCTTCTCAAACAAAAAATGTTGATCCTGAGGCTTTAGCTAAAGAAGCAGTGAATGAGGCACATAAAACAACTGAAAATTTTTTGAGAAAGATAAAATGAGCTTTAAAGAAATACTTCAAATTTTAGAAGATGCAAAGGCATCGTTTATTCTTTTGCTGTGTCACCGTAGTGCGGACGCTGACGCAATTTGTTCAGCTTACGCATTGCAGGGGTTGCTGAAGAGGTTTTTGCCCGGCGCCGTCATAGAAATTGGATGCCCCCAGGGCGTTAACAAGCCGGCTAAGCTACTGTTTGAGCATATGCCAATAACGGTTAACCTTAAACCCAACATTGAATCAGCCGAAGCCATAGTGCTCTTAGACATGAACACGATTGAACAACTAGACGAAGTAGCTGACGTTATAAAGAAATCGCCCTCCCCAAAAATAATAATCGACCACCATGCCCCCAACACTGAAACCATGCAATCCTGCAAAGTTTGTATCGTAGATGAGAAAGCGGCTGCTAACTGCGAATTAATCTACCGTCTTTATAGTCAAGCAGGTGTCGAGCCTAACCTCAATGAGGCTAAGGCATTGTTTATTGGTATAGCGTTTGACACTAGGCATTTTGCTTTGGCTAATTCACCGACTTTTGAGATTATTGCTAAATTAGTTATAAAAGGAATAGATGCTCAACGGACATTAGCGCTGTTTGCCCTACCCATTGACCCTTCTGAGCGGGTTGCGAAGCTGAAGGCTTGCAAAAGAGCTAAAATCATAAAGGTTGAAGGGTGGATTATTGCGCTCTCACATGTTAGTGCTTATCAGGCTCCCGCAGCCAAAGCTCTTGTTGATTTGGGAGCGCACATGTCGGCTGTTGCGGGGAAAAAGAATGGGAAAGTTGAGTTGAGTTTACGGTCTACACGGCAATTCAATGAGGTAGCTGGTGTTCATTTGGGGGTTGATATTGCAGCGCCGCTAGGTGAGTATTTACATGGCGTCGGAGGAGGGCATGCGATGGCTTCAGGCGTCAGCGGCACAGGTGAAATACAAGATTCCCTCAAACAATGTCTTGCTCTTTTGAAACAGAAAATAGCCAAAACTGTGTAGCTACGCTTAAATGAGCAAACTCTCACGCTTAAGATGTGCAGGCACAAAAAACATGGCTATAATTGAAACAAAAAACCTCACTTACACCTATCCAGGCGCCACAAAACCATCAATTGTGGATGTTTCAATTAAGGTGGAGAAGGGAGAGTTTGTTTTAATTACGGGTCCAAGTGGCTGTGGAAAAACAACATTATGCAGATGCTTCAACGGGTTAGTTCCTCATTTTTATCAAGGCGAATTAAAAGGTGATATTTCAGTTTCTGGAATTGACACGCTTAAACATCACACTTACGAGATGGCAAAGCACGTTGGCTTAGTGTTCCAGAACCCCGAAAACCAACTTTTCGCATTATCAATCGAAAAAGATGTGGCATTTGGATTAGAGAATATGGGGGTGCCACGGGAAGAAATGCGAAGAAAAGTGGATTGGGCACTCAACCAAACAGGCATCTATGATATACGTGAACGTTCACCCCACGAAATCTCCGGGGGGCAGCAGCAGCGTGTGGCAATAGCTTCAGTGCTTGCCATGGAACCAAAAGTCATCGTGTTAGATGAACCTACATCTTTTCTTGATCCCTTGAGCGCTGAAAAAATTTTTGAGGTTATCCACAAATTAAACAGGGAACAAGGAATAACAGTAATTCTTGTTGAGCATCGCTTGGATCTAACGGCGAAGTACGCTAACCATTTAATCGTTATGGATCAAGGAATGGTGCGTTTTGAAGGTGACCCAAAGAAAATCTTGAGTAGTGAAGAAACCCGTCTAATCGGTGTTGGCATTCCGAAGGCTACTTTGCTCTATCAAATGCTGAGGAAAGATGGCTTAAACCTTGGAGACTCAACACCTCTATCATCGGAGGAATTAGCCGACCAACTTTTGGAGGCACTAACCCCCGAATGATTGAAGCCCAAGACATTCGCTATTCTTACCAAAACAAAATTGAGGCCTTAAAAGGCATATCATTAACAATTCAGGACGGCGAATTCGTAGCCATAATGGGGCAGAACGGAGCTGGAAAATCAACCCTTGTCAAACACTTCAACGGACTATTGAAGCCTTCACAGGGAAAGGTCCTCGTAGATGGCGTTGAAACAACCAAATCAAGCGTTGCAGCCTTAGCGCGAAACGTGGGCTTCGTTTTCCAGAACCCCGATCACCAACTATTCAGCGAAACTGTCGAAGAAGAAATTGCTTTTGCCCTCAAAAACTTCGGTTTCAAATCAGAAGTTATCGAAGACCGGGTTACGTGGGCTTTAAACCTTTTGTCGTTAACTCAGTATAGAAAAACTTCTCCGTTTCTGCTTAGCGGGGGGGAACGTAAACGGGTGGCGTTGGCGTCGGTTTTAGCTTGGGACCCCAAGACGTTGATTTTAGATGAACCGACCATTGGACAGGATCATGATCAGAAGGAGAAGTTGCGTCAATTCATTATGCAGATGCAGACACAGAAGAAAACAGTAGTAACTGTGACGCATGATGTGGAGTTTGTGGCGGAATGCAACCCACGCGTAGTATTGATGAAAGATGGCAAGATTGTGGCGGATGGTGTTGGAAAAGAAATTCTCACTAACCCAGCACTTTTAGAGTTATCATCGATTGTGTTACCGCAAATTGCTCAAGTTTTCACTAAGCTTGCGCCGCTAGGTTTTCCCAAGGATGTTATTGATATTTACGAAGCCAAAGCAATCATCTTGAAAGCCAAGGAGAGCAAACAGGGAAGATGAGTGTTTTTGACGGTTTAAGGTTTAGAAAAGTTTACTCTCCAATCCACAATCTAGACCCAAGAATAAAGTTCGTGTATGTCATCGCCATCTTTATCGTGGCTATTCTTTTTTTCCAGATTATTCCGCTGCTTATCCTGTTCTTTATGCAAATTCCTTTTGTTTTGTTAGCACGTGTTCAGAGGCAGTGGCTGCGTTCACTGCGTGGTGCAGCTTTTTTGGCGACATTCATTTTCGTGGTTAACGTTGGCACGACTTATTTTACTTCAGGCTACTTGTTGACAGCTCCAAATGTGGAAAATGCAGCTGCAATGACTTTGCGCTTTGTCGTGCTTGTTGAGTCGTTTTCAGTTTTTTTCCTAACCACTTCACCAGATCACTTAGGGTTGGCACTGGAGGAATCACGTGTGCCCTACGAGTTCGCGTTTGCCTTTACGACTGCGGTGCGTTTTGTTCCTGTTTTAGCGGAGGAAGCCCAGACAATTATGGATGCTCAGAAAGCCCGTGGACTGGAACTTGAGAAGGGCGGCTTGCTCAAGAGAATTAGGAATTATGTGCCTGTTCTTATCCCATTAATTGTGAGCGCAATCCGCCGAAGCCTTGAATTGGCAGAAGCAATGGAGTCTCGAGCTTGGGGAGCAACAAAGAAACGCACTAACCTGTATCTGTTAAAACTCCACAAGGGCGATTATTCTTTGCTTAGCCATTACCGTAGGAATTTTAGTTGTTGCTGTTTACGCTCACTTTTTTATAGCGATTCCAACCATAACTCAGTTGATATAATACCATAACTTCACCAAACTGTCGGAAAAACGTAGAGATCAAAATAATTCATGTTACCATAGGCTTATTTGCTTGGTTTGCAGCAATAACCTCTTGACTTTTTAGTCCACTTTTTGCAGATGCTTTTAGTTTTTGTTTTAGGAGAAAAAGTTATTTGCCAACATAACCTTAGGGTGATTGAATTATGATGGCAGAGCATACTCGTTTTGGTCCAGCAGGAGTTCCACCAATGTTCAGGCTTTTAGGCGCAACCATGCCTGACGTACCCAAGCTTCTACATGAAGAGGGATTAGACGCTTTTGAGTATCAAGCTTCACGCTGGGGACCTAAGCCGCAGATGAAGCAAGAAGACGCACGAAAACTCGGGGAGGAAGCAAGAAAAAACGATGTTAAACTAAGCATGCACGGCTCCTACTTTGTTAACCTCTCAGGCAAAAAAGAGGTTGTGGAAGCCAGCAAACGACGCCTAATCGCCTGCGCCACTGCCGCCGACTGGATGGGCGCCTATGTCGTAGTTTTCCACACGGGTTTCTACGGCAAATTCGAAAAAGACTACGCACTTAAAACCTGCATAGTCGCCCTCAAAGAAATCAGCACAGAAATGAAAGCTCTCGGGTTAAAAACCAAGCTTGGACCAGAAACCATGGGTAAAAAATCCCAAGTTGGCACCATCGACGAAATCTTAACCATCTGCCAAGAAGTCGAAGGCACACAACTAGTCATCGACTGGGGTCACCTGCACGCGTTACACCAAGGCGCCCTCAAAAAAGTCGAGGACTTCCGTGCAATCGCCGAAAAAGTCGAGTTAGAGCTTGGCACAGAAGCGCTTAGGAACATGCATTGTCACTTTTCAAAGATAGAGTTTTCAAGTCAAGGCGAAAAATGTCATCACACCCTCGACGAAGAGAAGTATGGACCAGAATTCAGATTGCTCGCTGAAGTTATTGTGGATTTTGGGTTGCATCCAACAATGATTTGCGAATCGCCCATACTAGATGTAGATGCAAGAAAAATGAAGGAAACACTGAAAGAAGTTATCGAAACTAAACAACCAAAAACATCATAGCATCATTTTTGGGTTAATATTTGGATCCTAATAGAACCTCATCGCAGTAGCTTATGGCGGTATGTAAGCACAATAGCCCTAAGAGTGGCAAGTTGTATTCACGTTTTAAACGCTCATAATATATTGAAAATTTGCACTTATTTTAAGTGAAGAAAAGTCTACAACCAGATACCGCTTTTCTATGTTTTTTGAGACAGTAACCGTTCAGCCAATTGAAGTTCCTGCACAGTATTAATGTTGACTGCTAATTCCTCGATCTCCATCAAATAGATATCTTGGTCAAGCCATTCGTCACCATACCGTTTGCGCCCATCGATAACGTTGATTCCGACAGGTACAACATCTTGGTCGTCGGCTTTGAAGGAATATCCGATGCACATGCCGAGTTTAGCTTTGGTTTCAAGCGGAACCGCAACAGTCAATGCAGGTTTTCCGCAGTCCTCATATCGTTCCACTACAGAATCTATCATTTCGCCCTTGACCAGCGGTAGATCAGCGGCGATGGCTAAGAAAATGCCGAGTTTTAGGGTTTGAACAGCGTAACCCATGTCGGAAACGTAGTCTTTGCCTGGGGTTTCGATAACTTGAACTCCGAGTTGCTTCATCAATTGGGTGGTTCTGGGTGTACAGCTGGATGTGGCGACAATGATGGAGTCGATTTTTTTTGCGTCCTTCAAGGCTGCAAGTACGTATTTGATAACGGGTTTGCCGCAGACTTTAACCAGTGGTTTCTCTTCTGCAATTCGCATACGTGTCCCTTTGCCGCCAGCCATAACGAGTGCGACTATACCCATGCAATCACCGCTAACAAAACAACAGCGCAAACCATCCGCGCCAACTCGTTAGTTGCCCCAAAAACGTCGCCTGTAACACCGTTAAAGTGTTTGTGTGCAACTGCTACCATCACCAAGCCAGTTATTAATCCTGCTAGAACGGTGAAAACTCCTGCCCAACTCAAAATAGGCAAAGTAATCGCAAGAGAAATCGCTATTGCTGCAATCAAACGCAAATTGCCCTTGCTTCCATGCATGGCTTCCAGAAACGGCGAGTTCATTCCCTGATGAACAGATTTTCCTGCCCAAGCAACTACAACCATCGACAGCTTTGCGCATAGCTCAACCATGATCAAGGCGGGAAAAATCAGTGGAAGGGCTAAACTTCCTATTAACACTGTCCTGCCGAGTTCAGCGAACGCAAAAGCAGTAATCAAGTATGTCATCAAAGTTAGTCCTATGGCGCCTGCACCTGTCAACTGGTCATGCATAACCTCAACTTTATGTTCAGCTGATCCGTGAGCCATTATGCCGTCTCCAAAGTCAAGTAAGCCATCCATGTGATGCAAACCAGTCATCCATAGAAGTAGAGCCAACCCCAAAGCGCCGACTACGAGACCAGGCAAGAACTGGTATGCCACCCAACCGGACGCGCCAGCAAGTAAACCTAGAAAGGCACCGATTAATGGGAAAGCCCACATATTTCTGGAGCAGTCCGTCAGTAAATCTTTGTCCATAGTTACTGGGAAAACGGTTAAGAAAGAAAGAAGATTTTTTAGTTCTTTAACAACCAAGTCCGTTTCACTTTGTGCCCATCAATAAAGCATAGTTACGCTCTATTTCCTTAAGAAGTATATCCTTAGAAACAGCGCCTCCCGTCTTAGCCATCGCCGCTATCGAAGCGCCGCCTGCACCAACGCCCTCTTTAACAAGCCCAGTTTCATAAATTCGCAAGCCAGGATACTTTGAAGGACCAAAATCCAAGTCAGCCGCTATCACCGGCACTTGGCAGAACTGTTTAACGATACCACAGATGTCAGATTTCACATCCTGTGCAACCCACCGGGTAGTGCCCACCGCAACATTACAGAGCGACTCAGGATTCAATGCATTAATCACCGCCAAAACCGCAGTCATCTGAGTTCCCCCAGCCATCAAAACCGGCCCCTGCCTAGCACCACCGATAACTAAACCCGCCATAGCCGCCATCATAGGGTCACCCACACACGAGATAGCTTTAACAGGGTTATTTTTTAGGCTACCGAATTTTTCTCCAGCCGCCTTCAAGCCAGCCGCAACCACTTCTGCCTTCAAACTATGAGGATTCTCGGGCAGAGTGCTGCTGACTTTACCCTGAGCATTAACGCCCAAAGCCGACAGAACACCGAGCGCTGTCGTAGTTCCGCCAGGAATACTCTCACCGATAACAAGATAGTCCGACACTTTCGCCAGTTGTTCACCCAAAACCTTGGCACGTTCAATAACTTCTTCGACATTATCGACTGAGTTGCCAGTGCGGATGTCGCGCCCTGAGCTTCCGCCTAAGTCAACGTAGGGAATCTGGGGCTTAACCTTCACTCCGCCATTGACAACTAACACTGGAATGTCGGCTAAATGCAGCGCTGACGTGGTTATCAAGCCAGGTGTCGGAATGCCGTCGGGAGTAATGGGGACACCTTGGATGGATTTGCACTTGCCCAAAAGCAACAGTTCTGCATCTGCAGGCGGGGTGAAATCGGTAAAGTCTGGGTTTGCACCAGCCGCCGACAACCCCGGGATTTTTCCAGTCTCCGTTGTTGCAATGGTACAGATGAAAAGTGGATTTTTGGCTTCTATCTCGTCAAGAAAAGCTTTTGCTTTCAATTCATTATTCGCAATCAGGACATCCATCTTTGTTCCCTTTACTTGGGCATAACTTTGAACTTCTTGATCTCCAAGTATCCAAAGCCTGCCTCAAGCTTATGCTTCTGTGTTTCTTGGATTTCAATCTTGTTCTTGAACATGGGGCCATCTGTTATGACAGTGTGGTATTCGCCGCCTTCTCCGCATGCGTCTACGTTGCCAAGTTTTAGGATGTCGTCGTAGAATTTTTGGTCCAGCACTCTCCCGAGCCATTCAACGCCGAGTAGGTCGAGTTTGGTGCGTACGACGGTTGCTTTGAAGCCTGTCTTTAGGTAATCAAGATAAATCTTCTTGGTATCGCCCATCCAAAGAGGTTTTACGGGAGTTAAACCGACTTCTTTGCATATTCGCCCCAGCCAGCCTTCTTCATGCCCTGCAACTTCGTAGATGTCGCCTGTAACTAAGCCCTGTGCACCCTTTGCCTTGCATTCGAGCAGCACTGCTTTGAAGTCCTTCTCGTAGGTGGCTGCCGACGTGGTTTTCTTTATCAGAGGTATCCCGATGGCTTCTGCCTGTGCATCAAGGATGCCTGAGGGTATCATGTGGAAGTTAGATTTGGTTTCGCTCATCATCATAGTTAACAGGTTGATTACTTGATGGCCTTGCTGGATAGCCAAGTAATATGCGTAAGCGCTATCTTTTCCGCCGCTCCATGAAGCAACAACTTTCATACAATTTTATCCCCTATGTTGTTTCACCCTCAACCGATTGTTTAATGGATTGTTTTAGGTGATTTTTGAAGTTGATTTTAATTGTAGAGACACTTGCATAAAAAACTGCTTATCTATTATTGAAACAGTTGCATAACTTCCTTTTTGATAAAAGGTTAATAGGAATAAGGTAAGTTTTTTTATGCCTAGCAAATTATCACATCATTAGTTTGCTTGGTTTGTCTAACTTTTTGCATAAGCATTTCGGTAAATAAAGCCACACAACACTTAAAACAGTCACCACCTCTAAAATCTGAGGTTAAAAAGCATGAAAAAACAAACCCCGCCGCTGTTAACTTACCTTGAAGACAAAGGCGTCTCGCTTCAAAGCTTAATTGATAGCGCACTTGAAATGTTTGTTCCGCATCCGGGCATAGAAACACAACAAAAAGCTATCGAATTATTAACTGAAGAATTCCTCGATATCCTCAAGGATGTTAACGTGTCCACCCTCATCGTTGCAGCTTTCCATGCCCAAGAAGAAGCTGAAAACGGGAGAATTCCAGGGTTATCGAAAGAAAGATTTTTGGGCAGACCGGGACTCGTCGCAGATGAACTCATCGGCATAGCCATAGCCACATACATCGGCGGGTCAAAGGGCATGTTCGAGTTCGTGCGATTTGACCAGGCTAAACCAGGGATTCTAAAGAAGTTACCTCCGCTTACCAACGACGCGATAGGAGCGCTCGTGGCAGGTGCGTCTTCAAACGTCTATACGCGTGCCTTGAAAAGCGCAGATATTCCGCCATAAAACTAAAATTTTTTCTTTGTTGTGTAAGTTTTAGCTGGATCAGCGCTCGCCGCGCTATTACCATAAGATTATAATACTTTGCCGATTGAGGAATTACCCGTTGGGCTCCCATGGCGCAAACAAAGCTTTGCATTGTCACACACACCTTTCTGCCGCATGTGGGTGGAATAGAGAAGGTGGTTAATGAACAAAGCAAGCGGCTTCTTCACAAAAATTTTGAGCCTATGATTGTTACTAACCGTATTGGCACACCCCAAAGGTACAGGGTTGACGGCGTAAATGTCGAATGCTATGAATCACTCAACACGGGGTTTCGTTTGGGAATTCCTTATTCGATTCCGACAGTTGCTAGCTTTCCAACTTTTCTCAAAGCAGTGAACTCGTGTAAGATAATTCACGCCCACGGTCATCCATACCTGACCTCGCTTGCAGCGGGTAAACTCGCCAAAATGTACGCTAAGCCATTCGTGCTCACCCAGCACAATACCTTCATCGAATACAACAATTTGTTCGACGAAGTTGAACGATTAAATGACCTGACTGTCGGGAAGCAGAACCTAAGAGACGCTGACAGAATCATAGCGGTAAGCGAGGCAACCAAAGACTACGTGCTCAGGTTAGGCGCCAAACCCAAGAAGGTCAAGGTACTACATAACGGCGTTGACATGGTAAAGTTCCGTCCGCTGACTGGGAAACGTTTGGAAATGCGCAGAAAACTCAGCATCCCAGAGAGCGCAATAGTAGTTTTGACTGTGAGGCGGCTTGTGTACAAGAACGGCGTCGACACCCTCATAGAATGCGCAAACATCGCAGTCAAGAAGAACTCGCACATTGTGTTCTTGGCGGTTGGAAAGGGTCCAGATTCTGACAGCGTGAAACTAAGAATTGCCCAATTGGGGATTGAGGATAACTTTAGACTCGCGGGCTTTGTCAGCGACGCAGACCTGCCGTCTTACTACAATGCCGCAGACATGTTTGTTCTGCCCTCTAAGTCGGGTGAAGGTTTGCCTTTGGTGGCGCTTGAAGCCATGGCATGTGCTCTTCCAGTTATAGCTACAGACGTAGGCGGAATAGGGGAAGTCCTAAAGGAAGATTACGGCAAACTGGTGCCGCCCAACGAGCCTGAACTGCTTGCGAAGGCGGTTTTGGATTTTGCCTGCCAGGATTTTTCCAAACGCAAACTGGAGCTGCGAGCCATGATGGAAGAAAAGTTCAGCTGGGATACAAACGTTGAAAGACTCATCAAAATATACGAAGAGCTTATTTAACCATGATGCGGAAACAATATAACTCTACAAGATGGAAGTTAGCTGATGACGTCAAAAGTTGAAATGGTCTCGGTTGTTATTCCAACATTAAATGAAGCGGGAACCATAAAAGCAGCCATCGACACAATCGACAAATACGTAATGTATCCTAAAGAAATCATCATAGTGGACAGCAACTCCACGGATGGGACCATAGAAATCGTTAAAGATACAAACCGTTGTAGACTCATCATTGAACCAAGACGCGGCTATGGCATAGCGCTTCGCACAGGCATAAAGAACGCAAAAGGCAACATCATCATCATGGTGGATGCGGATGGAACCTACGAGTTCAAGCACATCGACCGGCTCATAAACCGCATGCTTGAGAAAGACGCCGATATGGTTTTAGCTACACGCATGTATGACCCAAACAAAGCTATGGGCTTCCTAAATTTTTTGGGCAACAAAGCCATAACTTTAACTTATGACTTCTTCTATAGCCAATTCCTCAGCGACAGTCAATCTGGTTTCCGTGCAATCTCCCATGAAGCCTTTAACAACGTGAAGCTTAAAGAAACTGACATGGCGTTTGCGACGGAGATGCTTATCCAATTCGCCAGGGAAGGCTATAACATGGTTGAGATTCCCACGACATATAAGCCTCGTACCTATGGTAAAACGAAGCTGAAACCATTTAAATCTGGAATAGAAATATTTACCACTATATTTAAGGGGTTTTTGGATGCAAAAACGTTTCGCGTCTGTTACAGCCATTGGAAAAAAAATCGGTTTAAACGATGAGACCGGCTATGCAGTTGCCATTTTTCTTGCGCTGCTCATCGTTTCCGCCACCGTCATCGGCTACTATGCATTTCTTGCTCCACCGGCGGAATCATACAACACCATCTACCTGCTCGACGCCAACAAAAAAGCCGTGGATTACCCAGAAGTGTTAGTTGCAAACCAAAACAGCACCTTCAACGTATACGTTAACGTGGAAAACCACATGACAAAAAACGCCAATTACACTGTTAAAGTGAAAATTGTAGAGAATCTTCCCGCTATTTTCCCCATCGACACGCCTTCCACGCAGGAATACGAAACCGGAAGCTTAAGCCATAACGGAAAACCATGGCAGACCACAGCAACCATCACAGAGAACACTGTAGGCAGCTACTCTATGGTTTTTGAACTCTGGCAGCACGAAGACGACGGCGCCTCGTTGTTTACCCAGAACTTCTGCGTTCTAAAAATCCAAGTCATAAACTAACTTTTTGTGATTCCTGAAACCGTAAGAGGGTAGAGGGCTGTATGACTGTTTTCAGGCTTCATTAGTATGTTGAAAATTAGCGCTTTAAGTAAGGGATGGGAGGTCACTGAGAGCACAAGTGAGTTAGGCGGATAAAAAAAGTGGAAAACGCTTTTTTAGTGTTTTATAGGTTTAAATACCATTTCCAACAGATCAGGCTTTCTTGTGTCTTTCAGCATACGCTTTTTCGATTGCGACGCGGTGTACGTTGTTGTAGGCGCAAAACGGAATGATTTTCAAATCTGGCGTGATGTAATGTACGACGCATCGTCGGACGCGGTTGACGTCGAAGTTGTAGGAATCCATGAACGCCATACAACCCAATAGGAATATTCTGCGTCGGATTTTGCCCAGCGATTGATACGATGGCGAAAGATGCATTTTCATAATTGATTTCAGCAGAGTTGGCATACCGACTTCTTTGGTAACTAAGAACATATCCATAGACAGCATAGAAGCCATGAAAAGTGAGGAAAGCAGGGACATTTTGCCTTTGGACTCTGCGTTTTCAGCAGTTTTGCGGATACTGTTGAAGAAACGGTCAAAGTTTACGAAGCGGTTGATTGGGAACATTTTGCCGCTTTTAGAAACGTAAACCCAATTGACGATTCCGCACTGCGGGCTACATGAGAACAAGGGCCAAGGTTTCTGCATGAACTTACGCATTATTTTAATTGGCGAAGTCATAACAGACATGGGATACAAATCTGTTGATTTTATTTCGCCATGAGTTTGGTTTTCCACATCCTCAGCAAAAGACCATTCACGGAAGTTTTCGCGGAATGGGTTCTCTGTTGCTCTGCCAGTAAAGGCGATAGGTTGAAAAATTAAGCCTCGAACTATGTCAGTGTTTTTAGCTGCAAATCGGATCATGTCGCCGACTTCTTGATCATTTAGACTCTTCATAAGGGTGTTAACAAGGATGATTTCCATATCGTATTTTCGGCAAACATCAATAGCCGCAAGTTTCATATCTAAAAGTTCTCGGCCTCTAACTTTCCTGTTGAACTCTTCATGAAAACTGTCAAACGACAAATAAACTATGTTTAAGCCGCTGTCTTTTAGCCTCTTGGCTAATCCTGGCGTGTCAACCAAATGTGTTCCGTTGGTCGCCAAGATAGTCATGAACTTGAGTTTATGCGCAGCAGCTATGATTTCAGGCATGTCTTCGCGTTCGAGGGGTTCACCGCCTGAGAAAAGAATTGCTGGTGGTTTGGGGTTAGCTTTGCTTGCGAATTCGAGCATGTTTATGAGTGCTTCTTTGGTGGGTTCATAATCCCCTTCTTGATCTGGAAAAGTTGAGAAGCATACTGCACATTTAAAGTTGCAGCGTTTGGTAACGTCAATTACGCCGATTACGGTTCCTGAAGCGTGTTCGGTACAAGTTTCGCATTTGTATGGGCAGCCTTCAGGGTTTTTTGGCGCGTTCAGGTCGCCAAGGTACTGGTATTGATCATATTTTTGCATGTGGTTGTATATTGGAACGCTTTGCCAATGGGTTGCTTTGAATTCGCCATGTTCAGGGCATTGTTTTGTAATTTGGATTTTGCCATTGGTTTGAGAGAGTTGAGCATCTATTTTCTTTTGGCAGTCAGGGCAAATGCTTTTAGTTTCGCTCATATCAACCATCCAAGCACAGCTTCAACTATCAATGCCAAAGGCAGCAGAATCATCGACATTGTAACTATGCGTTCATACTTGCGGACGTTCTGAACGGTTGAACATGAGGTTACTAGTCGAATTGACGCGTAGATTAACAGGACACTCCAGAGCAGAATTAGCGGCAGATAATAGATAGTAAAGTTTCCTATAAAATAGGGAAGGGGTGCGAGCAAACCTGTCAAGAGGAAGAATAAGGCACCGACTTTGGCTGCGCTTATGCTGCCGATTTTCTGAGGCAGTGTTGGGTATCCAACTTTGGAGTCACCTTCAACGCTCAAAATATCGCGAAGCACGTTACCACCGATAGTGCCAAAAGCTATGGGGTAAAGGCTTAAAGAAACCAAATTCACAATTGCCGGGCTGGTTATTGTGGCTTGCCCGTACATGAATGCTGTTCCAGTTAGAATCCCCACCAAAATGTTAGCTACAAAACCAGACTTGCGCTTCACCATGTAAGAGTAAACGAGCAGCAACAGTGAATCAACAGCGATTATGGCGAAACTGAGCCAGTTGATCAAAGCAGCCATAACTAAACCTAAAGCGAAGAGTACACCTGAAATAGCGACCACCTGCTTGAGCGATAACGCTCCAGATGGAATAGGGCGTTTTGGTTTGATTACCGCATCACTTTCTCGGTCAAAATAATCGTTTATGGCAAAGCCAGCAGATGTTATGAAGGCCATAGAGAAGAAAATGAGCAGGATTGTTTGGGGAGCAATCATGGTTTTTGTGATTGCAAAAGCTGTTAAAACTGATAGCCCGCCAGTCATCAACCAGTAGGGAAGCCGCAACAGAGAAATTAATCCTTTCGCTGGCGCGGCAGCGGTCATTTCTAGAGTTTCCTCGCGGCGATGACTTCTTTTATGCTGTCTTCTAATGTGACCTTTGGATTCCAATTTAATTCATTTCTGGCTTTTTGGTTGTTAAACCATATGGTGACGATGTCGCCCTGCCAAGACACACCGGTGGTTGTTACGACGGTTTTATCTTGAAGGTTGAGAATCTGAAGCATCAGTTTGGCTAAATCGATTATCTTTGTTGTTTTGCCAAGACCTACGTTGTAGGTTTGTCCGTTGGCAGATTCAAGAGAGCCAACTTTAGCCAGCAAATCCACGACATCGGAAACGTGTACCAAATCGCGGGATTGTTGTCCGGTGCCTATGATTTCGAGTTTGTTTGGGTTTTTAGCGAGTTTCTCGAGAAAGTCATGGATAACGCCGTGGCATCTTAGTCCATAAACGTTGGCGAACCTTGTGATTACAATGTCTAAACCGTATTGTTCACGGTACATTTGGCAGTATTCTTCGCCCACAACCTTTGATAATCCGTAGCATGAGAACGGATGGAAACCGTAATCTTCGGAGGTTGGCAACTGTGTTGGGTTGCCGTAGATTGCGGCGCTCGAGGCAAAGACCAGTTTCGCATCGTCTTTTCGCGCTTTCTCAAGGACACAAAGGGTTCCTTTGGCGTTAATTTCAAAATCTATCAATGGATTCTCCATCGAGTAAGGAACAACTACTTGTGCAGCTAAATGGTAAATCAAGTCGGCTTTTGGTTGGTTGCAGAGTTTTTTAACGTCTAAAATATCGCCTTCAATGAATTTGGCTTTAGGATTGTCTTTGACATTTTCCATTTTACCGCTTGATAAGTTATCGTAGATAGTCAAATCATCAGTGAGAGTTGACAGTTTATTGCAAAGGTGGTAGCCTATAAAACCTGCTCCACCAGTAACGAACACTTTTTTCCCTTTTAAGTCAGCCATCCAAGTCACGACAAAGTCTATATTCCCTATTGGGAAGGTTGTAGGTATATGTCGCCTGTGAAAACTATAAAAACTTTTAGGGATTTGCTGTCTTTCCTCACCATAATTCCGGTTGGGGGGAAAGAAGATTTCATTTTCACGACGGCAGAAAACATGTGGCTTTTTCCACTCATAGGCGGCTTCATCGGTTTGCTTGGCGCAGCTTACTTTGTCGGCTCAAGCGTTATCGTTGGTTTTCTTTTGGGTTTAGCTAACAGCTTTGTAGCTTTGCCCGTTGGGCTTTTTGGAGCCATTATTCCCGCAGCAATGACCATAGCTTTCCTTAGCGTAATAACTGGACTACAGCATTTCGACGGGTTAATCGATTTAGGAAACGCTGTGGGCTTAAGAAATGTTCAGGATCGAAAAATGAAGGCGCATGCTTGGACAGTCACAAGTGCTGGCGCAGTACTGGCGTTAGTCGTTGAGTTTTTAGCTTTTGCAGGTTTATTCTTAACTAACTGGCTAACACTGAACATAACGACGAATTTGTTTCTTGTTTTTTCAGTAATATTTTTGGCTGAGGTTTCAGCTAAGCTTTCAATGGTGACAATCGTTTGGGTCGGCAAACCCTCCCATAAAGGATTAGGCTCGATTTTTCTTGCGAAAGCCAAAAGGAAACTCAACTTCGCAGCCTACTTAATGTCTCCCTTGATTGTTTACCCAGTTTTCTACTTTTCAGGTTACCCAATAGCTGGTCTAGCCGCAATTGCCTTGGTGTTTGCTAGCCTTCCAGTGGCGTACGTGATGAACATAGTTTCGAACAGTGTCTTTGGCGGCGTTTCAGGCGACATGATTGGAGCAACCAACGAAGTTGGAAGGGCAGTTGTACTGGTTTTGTTTGTTGTGGTGGTGCTGACTCTACTATGAAGGTTCCTGTAATTGTGATGGCTGGCGGAAAAGGTTCAAGGATGGGTTTGTCAACGGAGAAGCCGTTGTTGCCGTTTCTGGGTAAACCGCTGATTGAGTGGGTAGCAGAAGCAATCTTGGAGGCAAAGAAGGTTTCCGAGTT
>CAWEZP010000020.1:0-165282 GCA_963813675.1 Candidatus Bathyarchaeota archaeon | reverse complement strand
TGTACCACGGCAGAAGCTTAGACGACATAGTATCAGTTATCCCCGGTATGGACCACCAGCACCCAGAAAAATCCATGCGCTTACTCTTACAAGGGAGACATTTAGCACCCGTCTACGGCGGAAAAACCATGCTTTCCCCTGAAAACCGCGATTACCTCGTAATCGACAAAGTTCCAGACATTTTTCATGCAGGACACGTACATGTTAATGGACTCTGCAATTACCGTGGAGTACTTGTAGTTAATTCGGGTGGGTGGCAAGAACAAACCGATTACATGGAAAAACTAGGGTTGGTGCCCACACCAGGACTGGTACCAGTGGTAAACCTTCAAACCCTTGAAATCACCGTTTTATCGTTTAATGATGTTTAAGTTGTGCTGCCGGGGTTTTTACGGGAAGCTTGCGGCGAATACTCAATCAATCGACCAAAACGATTATCGTTGCTAAAGACATCTCTTATTAAACTGCGAGATATCTCAAGCCTAATCTTTTTAGTTCTGCCGTATCGTCCCATGCTTACAACTTTTGCGTTCACTAGACCCATCGAATCAAGCTCATTAACCAAAGTGCCTAAACGACGCTGCGTTAGAAGCCCAGCACCCATTTCACCGCATAATTCATTATAAATATCGTATATTTCGCCTGTAGTAGCGCTCGACCTATTTAGGTGGTAAACACTCAATAACACCAACTTTGAATGCAACGTCAGATTATTGAGGGCTTCAATAACTCGGTTATGTTCAATATGTTTCTCTGCTTGGCGAACATGTTCTTCAGTAATCGTTTTTGCACCCAAACGCTCAGCAACTTCGCCAGCAACACGCAACAAATCTAAAGCACGCCTTGCATCACCATGCTCTGCAGCAGCCAAAGCCGAGCAAATACTCAAGGCTGAATCTGAAAGAACTCCATCGTGGAAGGATAATTTTGAACGTTCAAGCAATATATTTCGAAGTTCACTTGCATCATAGGGCCTAAAGACAAGTTCTTCTTCACTTAATGAACTGAAAACTCTCGGGTCCAAGAAATTCTTTTAGCCGCAGATCGTTTGATATTCCAATTAAGGCAACTTTGCTTTTGGTTAACGTTTCATTTATTCTTGTTAACTCATACATAAAGGCGTCGCCATGTTCCTTAATTAAGGCGTCAACCTCATCCAAAACGATAATGAAAATTATTCTTGATTGTTCTAACCCTGCGCGGAACCTATCAAAAACTTCACCTACTGACAAACCAGTGAATGGAATGGATAATCCTACACTTTGGCTCAAGGCTGCGAAAACCCTGTATTCTGTCCCTGTCATCCGACAGTTTATGTAGCAAAATTTAACTTGTGCACCATACTCTTTTGCTTTGGATTCCAAATGGCTTAAAACATATTTTGTTACGGCGGTTTTTCCTGTTCCAGTTTTTCCATAAATAAAAATGTTTGAGCAACGTGAATCCTTCAAAACTGGAGCAACTGTTGCACCTAGTAGTCGAATCTGGTCTTCACGATGTGGAAGTTTCTCCGGAAGATAATCATGCCTTAAGACCTCTCTGTCTTTAAACAATTTAACTTCGTTTACGAAGTTTTCGAATACATCATCTAATATGCTTGAGTTGCCCATGTACTATTCCCACATTGCTTCAGAGGTAACACCGTTACTTCTTGTGGAACAGATAAAGACTATAGTACAAAAAACTGGTTTTAGAACACAACATTCCTAAAAAACAATGAAAACAAACGATATTAACCAAACAAAGCGAGAGCACACACACCCCAAAGTTTCTACTGGAGACAAAAGCTTGGCAAAAGAAAATGACTATTTATTATATATATGATAATATACTCTGATAGGTAAAATGTTTTTTAATATATTAATAATTACTATCCAAGAATTTAGACAAACAATCTGCAAATATTTTTTTAGCCACTCCTATGTTCTTTTTGTCACAAATACTTCGAGAAGAAACATAGGGGTGTGTCTACAACCATTTTTCCATGGTAAAATGTCCATGCAACAGCTTTTAGGAGATAGATTGTATTATGGTATATTTGAATTCGAGTTAAAGTTTACTTAGTAATTTATTATTTTTACCTTTTAACGATTTTATTCCTTCACAAAACTGTGAACAGATGTGAATTGGTGAAGAAAATGTTGCTTGATAGAGCTTCGTTTCTGATAAATTACAGTTTTTATGTCTTTTACAAGTGAACAAGGCACCCCTACGCTTCTACTGGAAAAGCTAAACCAAGGCGGAACTGAATTATTTCAGGCGTTTCGTTTAACTGTGAAGCTGGTAATAACAAACAAACTCAAACCCTTGGTAGATATAGCATTATGAGCATGTAAATGGCTTTTTAAATTCCTATGTTTCACCATAACAGCTATAAGGTGTGAAGTGTAAAGTTGTGAACAACCTTAAGGTGTATACCAGTGCCGGCTCGTAAAATGCGCGTTGAGCTGTTCGATAGCGATGGTAATCGATATACTATTGCTTTTGAGGGTCAAGTGACCCGAGATAAAGCTCTGCGCCTTTTGGATCTGGTAGAGTTGTTGGGCAGTGCTCCGGGCGAGAACCCGAATGTAAATGTGGGAACTGCTTTACCTAACAAAGCTTTATCACGTTTTGAAAAGGTTCAGATGGTCATTCAGAAGAATTTCCCGTTAATTTGGTTCTCTTCAAAGGATATTCAATTAATTTATGAGCAGGAACTCAAAGAACCCGTTGGCCTCAGTACGGTTTCCACTTATCTTTCAAGGATGTCAACCAAAGGTATGCTTCTTAGGACGGGAGGACCAAACAGCTTAAAGTATAAGAGCGCACCAAACCTTTCTCATGCTACAACTTTAAAGCAACGCATACAGTAGACCGGGCTAAGTCTGAAAAATTTTTTTCAAAATAGGTTCAGGCGTTTGGATCCAAAATATTGAATTGTAAGAAACGGCCTTACACACTTACGATTGGTTGCTTTCAGCTTTCTGCATTAGATTCTCCATTTCTTTTTTGATGGTGTATCTGAACGGAATTTTGCCAGCTTCTCTCTCCAAATATCCTTCCTCGTAGAGTTTCTTCATCAAACGTGCCGTGTGTTCCCTGCTAAGGTGAACTCTTTCTTTGATTTCTGGCGCGGTTTTTGCCCCTTCCTTTGATAGCATTTCGAGGACGGCGATTTCTGTGTCAGTTAACGCGGCCATGGCTTTATCACGTTTTAGGGTTATAACGGGGGCATTTCTAATTTCAATGGGGGCAACAGTGATTTTTTGGATTTGCTCTTCAAAACCAGTTATCTTTACCCGTAGAGTTTCTTGGGTTGTTTCGATGTCCTTTATTTTAAGCTCTAAACCAGTTAGCCCTGATAGGATACTTGTGTTATTCTGTGAGAAGGTTTGTGATATTGTTTGTGTGATCACGCTAATTTGTTCTTCGAATGGTTTTATCCTTTTTTCAACGTTGTCTATCTTCTTTAAGCTGGTGTCCGCCTTTGCAGAGTTTCCTTCAACTTTGAATGTAATTAAATCTAACTTGTCGGCTTCACGTTTAAGTTCCCTATTGAAACTTAGAACAATATCCTCGACAAAGTCCCTGGCTTTCTCGTATTCTTTTTGTGCTTTACGTATTTGCCTGTAATACTCAACCGAAGCTGCCACTGTTGCAGTTAATAGTATGGCTATGAGTATTGTTGCAAAGTCGACCGTGATGTTCTACCCCTGTGATTTACACGTGATTTATACGATTGCATCACACATCACAGTAATTCCATGGACTTCTTAAGGTTTGTGGTCACAGAATCGCCTGTTAACTATGATATCACACATCACAACAATTTGTCTTTTCCAAAAGATTACTTCCATGATATTTATATGAGCTTCAAAATGAGGATATTTTACTATTTAAGGCATAATTTATGATTATATTTTAAATGATTATGTATTTTATTTTAATAAAAAAAACACTTGATTCAAACTGTGATTTGTGACGTCACAAAATCTCTTTTGATGGACTAGAAAGCCGTTTTAAGCTCGTTTCGAGCTCCTCTCGGATGATTTCTATGACTTTTAGGTGGTCTTTTAGTTCCTCTTCCTTGCCGGGAATGTCTTGGTGTGCCTCGACATATTCATGAAGTTTATTGGCTATTTCGAGATACGGGTCAAGCGTTGTGCTTTCAAAAATACCTAAATACCCCAAAAGTAGTACCGTGTAGATCGATTTTATTACGTTTTCTCTGGACTGTTTTAACGTCCTATTAAACGATCCACGGCTTATTTTAGCCTTAGTTAGCCTTAAAGATGCTTTTTCATCGTACTTTAGCTGTTTATCCGATATATTCTCAGCTAAAACGTCTATTAAAAGCGTCTCGAGCTGAATTTTTGTTAATTGGCTATTTTTAGCCAAGATTTTTACTATTGGGTCATTTAATGCCCCATTTAACCATGCTTGTACGCCGTCTTTTAGCTTCAAAGTGCTGTTCTCTCCCATATGCTGAATGGATACGGTTTTGTATTCCTGGCATGCTTTTTAAGTTTTTGCTAGGGGAATAGCGAACTAATTGATGAAAAAACTCAGCAAATATTAGTTTAAACAGCCAAAAAATGAATTTTTGAAGCTATTTTTAGATTTAAGTAACAATTTGGCATAGTTAACATAAATAAGGCTAAAAGATCGACAATCTAACACGTGTTTTAGTCGGAACTTTAAACGAAAAATGCACTTTTCTAATCTTCTGCTAACGTGTTTAATGCTTTTTTAGACAACGTTATCCAAATTAAACTGGCTTTTCCTTCTTCGCTTCATTTAAAACACAGTTTTTGACGTCAATGTATAACTTTTCAACCATTGGAAATGCTCGTGACGTCACCAATCACGAACAAAAATTACTGTGATTTCACCATTAAAACGTTGATGTCACGCTTTGTGATGTACTTGTGATGCGCAGTTACGTATTAGCCTTTTTTGTGTGACGTTCAAAAAAGCTCGGAATAATGCTTTAATTTATCGAAAAGTTCAGGTCGTAAGTCTCTCAGAGTTGGAATAAACGTTTCCGCTGCCTTCAAATCGCCAAAATCCACTTCACAGACTACAAAATCCTCTTCATCGTATTTTGCCTTAGCCAAAACATCACCTGTAGGGCCAACAAGGCGGCTTCCTCCCCAAAACTGCAAGCCATCCTCAACGCCGGCAAGGTTAACATACGCGAGAAAAGCTGTATTTTCCAATGCTCGGGCAGAAGTTAAGATTTCAAAGTAGCTTCTACGCACCGCTGGAGACGCTGAAATGCAGATTATTAGTTGTGCACCCTTCAGTCGAGTTAGCCTATACACTTCTGGGAAGAAAACATCGTAGCAAATAGTCAACCCGATGTTTCCCAATTCGGTTTGGAACGCAGCTGCCTCGTAACCTGGACGGAAATACCTTTTTTCTTCAAACACGCTGTGGGTTGGCAGATACATTTTGCGGTATTTACCGATTAACCCTTGTGGTCCAACACAAACTGCCGTGTTAAAGATGGTTGCTTGTGTTTTCTCGCTAAGTTCAGGCATCCCAAAGATTATATGCATACCTGTCTTCTTAGCTAAAGTCTCAATTTTCTGAGTTGATGGTCCTGGTATAGTTTCTGCTAATTCGTAGACCTGATCTAAAAGGACATAGCCAGTAAGTGACATCTCAGGAAAGATAATTAAGTCTGCTCCCTGTTGCTTCGCTTTCAACGTTAACTTTTCGATTTTAAGTAGATTCTCACTTTTACTTTCGCGTTTGCTGCTTATCTGGGCGAGTGCAAGTTTGATCTTAGTTTTCATTCGAGAACACTTTCAATAGGTATGTCTTGGAAGCCTAAAATCGTTTCCCACGCTTCTAAACCCAATTTTTGGGGCGAGCGGCATTCTTCTTTTATGCTCATTTGCAAGCCACCTACTTTTTACCTTATCAACGAGAACCTTCTCGATGCCCAGTTGCTCGGCAACCTCTTCGGGTGCCATGAATCGTTCGAGCCCAAAGAGAATAAGGTCCAAATTTTCGTACTTGATTCCTAGCTCAGACTCCGCCAACTGGTTTGGCCAAAGCGCAGGCGTAGAAGGTTTTTCTGCAAGTTCCTTTGGGATTCCTAAATAGATTGCAAGTTTGCGAACTTGAGTCTTGTACAAATCCATGATTGGCGCTATGTCTGCTGCTGCGTCTCCCCATTTAGTAAAGTAACCCATCATCGATCTCTGACTTATCGGAGCTGCCACAGACTATTCGACTTTGTTTGTTGGCGTAGTAGTAGAGGTAGATCATTCTTGTTCGTGCTTTGATGTTTCCTTTGCAGAGTTTGTCCGATTGGTCAAACACTGGAATGGTGCCGTAAATACCGTTAAGGGCATCTGAAATGTCACATACCTGCGTTTCCAAGTGAAATTGTTCTGCAACAACCTTCGCGTCATCGATGTCTTTCTGGTTAAAGTTCTCGTTCTCAGGTAAGCATAAGCCCTAAAACGTTTTCGCCTCCAATGGCAAGGCTTGATAGCGCCGCGATGGTTGCGCTGTCGATGCCTCCAGAGAGCCCAAGTACAATTCCCTTTGTCCCAGCGTTTTCAACGTATTCTTTGATGAAACGGCAGATTCTTTTTTGGGTCTCAGAAAAATCTATCTCTAACAGGGAAGGCGTTAACTTCACTTGCTATTGCAGCCTCATAATTCATGGTTAGTAGGCAAGTATTTAAGGACAAGGATAAATATTAATGAACATTACCAGTCGATTTAGAAGGTTGTTGTATTGGGGCGAAGAAGGAAAAAAGTTGTTCATATTCCAAAGAAGCGTTTACCTAAATTCTTCTCTTGCCCAAGATGCGGAAAAGAAACCGTTAAAGTGGAACTTTTCAGAGAAGACGGTCATTCCATTGCACAATGCAGTAGCTGCGGTCTTAAAGAAGAATTTCCAGTTAAACCCGCACAAGGCGAAGTCGACGTTTACTGCATGTTAACTGATCGAGTTTACGGTCCCCAGAAAAGAACTCCAGTAACAAACGTAAAAAAAGAGTAATTGAAGGATTACTGTTATGCTAGGGCCTATTGAAAGGTACTTGCTCGAAAAAATAAAAGCTGATGGCTCAATTCACATAACTCTAATAGACCCTGAAAAAGTGTCTGCTGCTGATGCCTCACGGATTGCTGAAAGTTCCAAAAACAGTGGAACAGCTGCCATAATGATTGGAGGATCAACATTTGTTTCTGAGAATCATCTGATGAAGTGGTTAAAGCCATTAAATCCAAAGTAGATCTTCCTACAATTCTTTTTCCAAATAACGTAACTGGCATAAGCTGTCATGCCGATGCCATTTGGTTCATGTCTTTGCTTAATTCAGTTGACCCCTATTTTCTCATAGGTGCACAAATCTTAGGTGCACCTCTTGTAAAAAAATACGGTTTAGAACCAATTTCAATGGGTTACATAATCGTTGGCGACGGCGGAACAGCTGGCATAGTTGGAAAAGCAATCTCAGTTCCCTACAACAAGCCTGAACTTGCAGCCGCTCACGCTCTTGCAGGACAATATCTTGGAATGCGTTTTATCTATCTTGAAGGCGGTTCTGGAGCAGCGACCCCTGTTCCTCCTGAAATGATTCGTGCAGTTAAACACCTGATTGATATTCCGCTTATAGTAGGCGGTGGAATAAAGACTAAAGAACAAGCTTTTGCCGCAGCCTCTGCAGGTGCAGATATAATAGTCACGGGAAATGTCACTGAGTCAAGTGACGCTAAGCAGCGGGTTTCTGAAATAATCTGTGCTATAAAGGGAATTAAGGTCTAATTGATGTTTCGTTAGTTTTTTCTGTTTCTTTTAGAAAGCCAAAATAACCCATCACATCATATCTTGCGGGTGAGCAGTTTAATTTGAATATCAGCAAGGGCTATCAAAACTACGTTGAAACAATGGAAACTGAGCTTAAACGGTTATACGCCATAAGCGACAGCGCCAGATCTAAAGGACTTGACCCAGCTCTAAAAACAGAATGCATCGTTGCCCAAGACATCGCTGACTTAGTAGAAGGTCTGGTTGGACCAAAAGGAGTTGCCCTTAGCATCCGTGAATTAAGCACTAAGATGCCAAGAGAAGAAGTAGCTTTTAAAGTAGCTCAACAAATTGCTCAAGGCAAAGTTCTCCCAGACAGAACAAAAACAAGAGCAACTGGCAGAGCAAGCGATTCGAACTGCACTAGCAATCTTTACTGAAGGCTTAACTGCAGCGCCAATTCAAGGAATTGCTCAAGTTAAAATTAAAACGAATGCTGACAAAACACGTTATCTTGCTGTATACTTTGCTGGACCTATTCGTTCAGCAGGTGGTACAGACCAAGCTTTAACGCTGGTTGTGGGCGATTACGTGCGAAGAGAATTGGACCTTGATAAGTATAAGCCAACTGAAGAAGAAGTCTCCCGTTTCATAGAAGAACTAAGACTCTACGAACGCTCCGTTGGGCGTTTTCAATATCACATCCCCGACGAAGAACTAAGAAAAGCCCTCAACCTAATTCCAGTTGAATGCACTGGAACCGAGTCAGACCCCGTAGAGGTCTCGTCATATCGTAACTTAGAGAGAGTTGAAACAAACCGTGTTCGAGGGGGCGCACTCCGAGTTGTCAATGACGGTATTGTTGGACGTGCACAGAAAGTCTATGTAATTATCGATAAACTAGGTTTCCAAGGTTGGGAATGGCTCAAAAATTTCAAAAAGAAATCGGAAAAAAAATCCGGCGGCTTCATGGATGATGTTATTGCAGGAAGACCAATTTTCGCTTTTCCTTCAACACGTGGCGGCTTTAGGCTTCGATATGGCAGGTCACGAAACACTGGACTCTCAGCAGTGGGGATTCATCCTGCAACGATGCTTGTGGTCGAGAGTTTCTTAGCCGCCGGTACCCAGATGCGTTTGGAATTGCCTGGGAAAGGGGGTGTCACAATGCCCGTTGACAGCATTGAAAAACCTGTGGTTTTGCTAAAGGATAACTCGGTGGTTCGGGTGTCACTAGAAAACTATGCCACCGTTAAAGGTAAGATTCAAAAAATCCTCTTCTTGGGCGATATGCTCATAGATTTTGGCGATTTCCTCTACTGTAACAAAGCACTTCCGCCCTCGGGATATGTGGAGGAATGGTGGGCTAAAGACCTCCAGAACGCTGATTTTGGCAAAATATGGGTCTGACTTTAGAAAAGCGGCGGAGGCATGTAAGCTTTCGGTAGAAAAGCTGGAAGGCTTCATAGTTGACCCATTCTTAAACAAACCCACCGTAAATGAGGCAATAATGCTTAGCCAAAACTTGGGCGTTCCATTAGCGCCGAGTGCCACGTTGTTCTGGACAAGTTTAGGCGTAGTCCAAGAAGTTGAATCCTTGCAAAAGTGGTTGGTTTCCTCTGATGTCAAAGTTGAGGATGGAATAGTTTCTGAAATCACAGGGTCAAGTGATCGAAGATGTGGTTAAGTCGCTAAGAAAAATCTTTGTCCCCCACAAAATCATCGACGGCAAAGTTGTGCTGTCGGGTGAGGATGCGGCTGCTTTGGCGTTCACTCTTGGCTACGGGACAGTCCGACTCAATGAATCTATGACAAGCGGCTTCGGTTCTGGAGTTGCTGAGTTTGCTCTCAGGTGTGCAGATTAAAGATAAAGCACCAACATACGTAGGCGGACGTATGGGTAGACCCGAGAAAGCTAAGCACCGCGAAATGAAACCGCTTGTTCATGTTCTATTCCCGGTCGGTTTAAAGGGTGGTTCACATCGTGACCTTGTGGAAGCGGCGAAACACGGTCCCGTTTTTGTTGAGTTAACAAAACGTAAATGCCCCATCTGCAAAAATTACACGTTAAAAGTAAAATGTGACGCTTGCGGCTGCGAAACTGTTCACGAGAAAAGTTGTCCTCGATGCGGAAGAACTGTAAAGGATTCTGGTTGTTCCACTTGTAAGACAGACGGGGTTATGTATCAGCGGCAACCAATCAACTTCAAAGAACTAATCAGTAACGCCAGCACTTCTCTTGGCTATCAATCGCCTAAAATGTTACGCGGTGTTAAGGGTCTCACGAACCTGGATAAGACTCCGGAAATGATTGAAAAAGGCATCTTACGCGCAAAGCATGGCTTATCCGTCTACAAGGATGGCACCATACGTTTTGACGCCACAAATGCCCCATTAACGCATATCACACCTGTCGAAATCGGCGTGTCCATCGAAAAGATGCATCAAATGGGTTACCTATCTGACACACATGGCTTGCCCTTAACTGATCCTAATCAAGTATGCGAACTTAAAATCCAAGACGTCGTAATTCCATGGAGCGCAGGCGAATACTTTATCCAAATTGCCGCCTTCATCGACGACCTCTTAGTACGCGTTTACAAGCAACCTGCATTCTACAACGTCAAAAAAAGCTGAAGATTTGGTTGGGCACCTGCTTTTTGGGTTGGCACCTCACACGTGTGCTTGCATCTTGGGCAGAGTGGTTGGTTTTACTGACCGCAACGTGATTTATGCTCATCCAGTTTGGCATTCGGCTAAACGTCGTGACTGTGACGGTGACGAAGACGCAATTATGCTTGGGTTGGATACGCTTCTTAATTTCTCTCGCATATTTTTGCCTGCGCAGATAGGTGGAATCATGGACGCCCCCATCTTGCTTATTCCCTTCGTCAACACTAAAGAAGTGCAACGCCAAGCCCACGACTTCGACGTTAGCGCCACCTATCCAATCGAATTCTACAAGAAAACTTTGGAAAAGTTGGATGCTAGACCAGCCAGCGCAATCATGGATATAATCAGCCACAGATTAGGCACAGAAGCACAATACGAAGGCTTCCAATTCACCACTCCCTGTACAAGCATTAATCTCGGTAATGCTAACAGTTCGTATAAAGAATTCAAATCTATGATCGATAAACTTCACATGCAACTGGAGTTGGGCGAAAGAATCGATGCCGTAGACGCCAGACGTGTCGCATTGAAAGTTCTAAACACTCATTTAATGCGAGACATAGCGGGTAACTTGCGCGCTTTCTCAACCCAAGGCTTCAGATGCAAATCCTGCAACAAAAAATTCCGCCGATTACCCCTTCAAGGCAAATGCCCGTCTTGTGGAGGAAAACTAACGCTTACCGTCTACCGCGGTGGCATAGAGAAATATCTTGTTGCAGCGCAGGAACTAGTCGATAAATACGGTTTGCCCAAATACTATACGCAACGCATGGACTTAATCAAGGAAGAGATAGCCACAATGTTTGATAACAAAAAGCCAAAACAAGCGAAGCTTTTTGATTTTAAATAGACTAAAGCTTTTCAATGTAAACCGCAACTCATATTTCACGGTGGAATAAAGCATCAAAGAAACCATGCACCCGAACGCTTACTTAAAAAACATCAGAAACGTACATTGCGGTCTTTTGGCCCGAACAAAAATCTTGGTTTTACTTGAAACCCAAGGTTTCAACGCTAGCAAGATTGCCAAAGAATCAGACTTGTCTTATGGTGTAGTTACTTATCATCTTAAGCTTCTGAAAAACGAAGGTACCGTTGAACGGAAAGGCAATAGGCGCTATGTTTGGTTGGCGACAGGTTTAGGGCAGAAACGTTTGGGCTAAAAAGTGCATTGGCACGGTGAGCCTTGGCATTTTGGGCATTTGTTGTTGTACTTGTTGAGGGCTGCTTTTTCAAGGTCAATTCCCATGATGTTGGCAAGTGAGGCAAGCCACGCAATCACATCTGCAAACTCTTTCTCGGTAGCTTCCCTGTCGGTTCCCTTCAACTCCTCACCTAACTCAGCCACTTCATCAACCAGCCAATTGAAAGTTCCATTTACCCCACGTTCGGAATCTCTTTGGAAGTATAGGTGTTTCATCATTTCTTGAAATTCATGTATCTGCATAAACTCACCAGAAGAAGTTTATTTTTTGGCTGTTATTAAGTTTAAACAGGTCCTTTTTCTTGCTATTAAGATCTCATCCCTCGTTTATGCTTAAAGAGTTTCAAGGTTTCTACCGAGGAGGTTTTTTAAGGATTTGGCGCAAGATTAATTAGTCAAATAAAAGATAAGGCATATATCACGTTAACTAAGAGGGACATTTGATGAGTAGGAAGAAAAAGAAAGATACAGGTCCAATGCCTGCTGCAAGTGCAGGTTTGCTCAGATTCTTCGAAGAAGAAACCGAAGGAGTCAAAATCCGACCTGAACTTCTCATAGTCTTTGCGGTTTCACTAATCGTTATATCGGTTTTGGCAAAAGTTTTCTTCCCAGTCTAAATTTTTTTAGCGTCTCGGAGTAGTTGGGTGCAAGACTTCTATTCTTTGAACCGAATTTAAATGCAGAAATAATTCGCTTCTTTCTTCTCGGCTCGCAACCTGAGGAATGGGTTGAGCAATGGTTGAACGCAACACGATTGCCTCGGCGTCGGAGAGCCAGATTCCTGATGGTTCATGGGTAACTGCTGTTAAGGTTCCTTCGAAACCGTAGGCTGGATCTAGATATTACTCTGATTTTTTTGCCCACGTTTCTCTCCAGCATGTGGAATATTGATGGGGGCAATTCTTGATCTGGCATAAGCTTCGCAAATTAATATAATTGTGGCTCTAAAGATAAAACAATATCCCTGCTGGAGCATGGTGGCTTTTGAGGTTGTGATGCGAGTTGGTGTTTGGTTGCCTCTGGTTTTTGATTGTTTTATAGTAAAACATATCTGAATTTTCTTTGTGTTATAAAAAAAAGTGTATTTATTGTGCTAAAGTAGACAGCTCATAGCTTAGCTAAATTTTAATAGGGCTGTAAGATTCCATTGTGGAGAGAAATATGGCGTCTGAAAGTTCTCTTAATCGTTCAATGGATAGTGCAAAAAGACATTATTCCTCAATGTTCTTTCTTCCATCATTTAACAAAGCGCTTCTTGCAGTAGCATTAATTTGCATTGCTGGAGTAAGCCTTTCCGCTTTCGCCCTTTTTCATTCAATTAACAGTTTGCTTCTAGGAATTTCTTTTTTTGTGATCACATTTTTAATTGACTTAGTTATAAGCAAAATTGTTTTAAAGAATGACCCAATTTTTTCGATGCGTCGAACTCTGGTGCTTTCCCTTGCCGGTTGGCTTATTTGGCTCTTCTTCAACGCTTTAGGTGTTGGCCTAAGTTTTGCCTTCAGCTCTTTACTTTGGGTTAAACTTTGTCTTTTAGGCTTCGCTGTGGTTGTAACTCTTAGATCTCTCGTTTTCTATTGCAACCTCAACAGCATCAAGGTGGCGTCAAGTGTTATCGACTTTGCTTCAGCCTGCACTTTGCATAACCGTATTTCTTATCTTCTGGGTTACCTATCTAGGTAATCTGGCTTGGCAAGTTTACCTTTTTGTGGTTGCCTCGCCCATAATTGGTTTCATCGCAGTTTTTCTATTGCTCTCATCGATAGATCGTTTAGGTAAGAATGCCTATTCGTTGCCTGCTCTATCTCTATTTAGAGCATTCATTCTAAACTGGGTATCTAACCAAAATGCTCCGCTTGAAAAGCATCTGGAAGAGATGGGTGAAGACGCAGATATCAAAGTGACTCTATTAAAGTTTGACGCTTCAAAGCCTAAAGCAGCAATAATTGTTCCCCTTGTTCATCCTGGTCCATTTAAAAACATAGGAAGCAGCCTCCTGCCCTCGCTGCTCAAACAAGGATATGAAAAAGAATTTGGCTGCGATGCATGTGTCCCTTTAGGTATTCTTGGGCACGAATTAGATTTGGCTTCCCAAGCGCAGAATCACAAGATAGTTTCACAGGTAATCGCTTCTGCACGTTTTCAGTCTACGGTTGGTTTGGCGTCACCTTTTGTTAGAGCTACAGAAAGTTTTGCCACTGCTTCATGCCAAATTTTTGGTGACACAGTATTCTTGTCTTTTTCGCTTGCACCTAAAACAACAGAGGATCTACCGCAAGAGTTAGGTCGCATTATGTCCGAGGAAGCAAGAAAATATGGATTAAAGAAAGCCGTGATAGTTAACACACACAACAGCATCAACAACATAGTTGATACCGAAGAACATTTAGACTCACTTCAGAAGGCTGCTTCTAAATGCCTCCAAAAAGCCATTACAAAACCGACTAAACCCTTCATGGTCGGCGCCGCTACAGTTTTCCCTGAGGAATTTACTTTGAAGGCTGGTATGGGCACAGGCGGAATAACAGCCGTTGTAATTCAAGTTGAAAGACAGAAAACCGTTTATGTGATAATCGATGGAAACAACATGATTTCTGGTTTACGAGAAAAACTTCTAGAAGCTTTGGCGTCTTTGGGTTTTGATGAAAGCGAAGTTTTTACAACTGATACCCATGCTGTGAGTGCTTTGGTTACTGGTCGACGTGGTTACCATCCAGTTGGAGAAGTCATGGACCAGGAACTGCTAATTCGATTTATCGGTGAAGTGGCAAAGAAGGCAGAATCACAACTTGGAGGTATGCAACGCTGGATGCATTCAATTTATAGTTCCACAAGTCAGGGTAATAGGCGAGGAACAATTAAACTCAATAACTACCCTGGTGGACAAAGCGATTATTAAAACAAAACGAATAGTTGCTCCAATCTTTGGTGTTGAAGGATTGATTCTGCTACTGCTTTTACTATTTTTCTAACCTATTTTTTGGTGTTCGACGAGGCTTTCTCTTTAGCTCTGTACCACAAATTTGGCATTCCTTGGTTTTGCAGTTAGCTGGGTATTCTCGGTGGCATGCAGGGCAGTACCTTATCCACTCCAAAAGGCGTTTAATACCGAAAGTTGTAAGCGCCAAAAACCCAATTCCCATTTGTGTAGCAACGTTCTGAATCGAATAATCGTCTGTGACAATTTTGAGGGTGCAGCCTTCAGCTTTTAATTCAAGGGCTAACGCAAGAAGTTGCATGTCAGCTTCTGATAGCTTAAATGAATCTCCTACCTTGCTTGCGGATGCTTTAGCTGAATCTGAGAATTCTTGCGTAGGTGTTTTAACTTTTACTTTGCCGCTTTCAACAGCGGTTTCAAAACGCATCTTAATCATAGAATTTCTAAGTATTTCTTCTTCAACTTTGGGCACCGTTACTTGTTCTGCACCCAAGGAAAAAGGATCAAATCCAGCCAAAAAAGCAGACGTATCTAAAACAAAAACGACTCTGCATTGTTTTTCATCTTGGCTATTCATTCTGTTCCCTTAAAAAGCAACCTGTTCTTTAGTCTGTCATAAAAATCGGTTTCAAAACGGATAAACGAGGTTACGTTTTTGGACCTTGTGACTTTTAACATTTCATCAGCGCTAACAAGTTTACGGTAGTTGCCATCGATTAAGACCAGCATTTCTCTTGGTCTCTCAACATTGAAGCTTACAGTTGAGTCTGCTGGAAACACAAGTGAATGAAACACTGTTAATGAGCAAATCGGAGTAAGAACGAAAGCATCCACTTCTTGGTCTAAAACAGGTCCCCCTGCTGAAAGCGAATAGCCCGTAGAGCCCGTTTGAGTTGCGACGATTAAGCCGTCTGCTTGGCATTTTAATATTGGTTTTCCATCCTTGCATATTTGAGTATAAAGTATTTTTGATGGTTCGCAGGCAGAGATGACAACGTCATTTAAAGCGTCAGGCATTGGTTCTTTGCCAATTGTGACAGCCAGTTTTGCACATTTTTCTGTTTTATACGTCGCCTTTAAGGATTCTTTCTACTGCTTCATAGGCGTTTTTCGGTTCAACTTCTGTGAGGAATCCTCTAACTCCCATGTTTATTGTTAGTATTGGAGGTTCAGGCTTAGGTACATTGAGGCAAGTTCGTAATATCGTTCCATCGCCGCCGATGGTAATTATAAAATCAGCTTTCATTTTTGAGAGTGGAATAAACTCTTCTTTGGTAGTTACTTTGTCCGTAAGGGTATCTTCTACGTAAACCTTCAAACCTCTCTTTTTTAAATACTCTGCTAAGTCTTCGGTTAGCTTCAGCGCCGATTTTTTATCGTAGCGGGCAACTAAACCCACGCTTTTGAACAATTTTCCACAGCTCATAACTATCGTAAACCTTAATCTATATATGCGTGTTGTTCAGAATTGCATTAAATAGAACTATACTGTGGTGAGCGTATGAGTAAACCGTGTGATGTTGGAGATTTACGTGTTGGCGGCTATATGTTGATTGATGGTGAACCATGCCGCATAATGGACATTGCCAAATCTAAGCCTGGAAAACACGGGTCAGCTAAATTTAGAATAATAGCTATAGGCGTTTTTGACGGGCAAAAAAGGCAGTTCGTAAAACCCGTCGATCTAGGCGCAGAAGTCCCCCTAATCGACAAGAGAATGGGCCAAGTCTTTGCTATTACCCCTACAGGTGTTCAGATAATGGACTTGACTACCTATGAGTACTTAGATGCATTATTCCCAGATGAGCCTGAACTAAAAGCCAAGCTTGTTGCTGGCGCAGAAATAGAATATTGGGCAATACTTGGAAAAGTAAAAATCATCCGAGTGAAATAATCATCAATTTATTTTTTTAATCTTTTTCGTTAAAGTTTATGTTCTAGCGTGAAGCCTTTTGCTGTGAAGCCAATGATGCATGAAGAGCCGTCTGAATTGTGAAGAATATTTTAATGGGGAACTGAGGCTTCAACCAAAAAAATAACCTGCATTGTTGTTGTTCCAAGCTGTAATCTTTATTTAAAAGGACAATAGATGTTTAGGCTGGAGACTCTGATGGCACTAGACAACTTAGGTTCATCTTTAACAAACGCCATAAAGAAGCTTTTCAAAGCTGGCGTAGTTGATGAAGCAACTGTGAAAGAACTGGTCCGTGACATCCAGCGTGCCCTGCTCCAATCAGATGTTAATGTCCAACTTGTTCTTCAAATCTCCAAAAACATAGAAGAACGTGCACTCAAAGAAAAAGTTCCACCGGGCGTTTCAAGACGTGAACACGTCATAAAAGTGGTATATGAGGAACTAACAAAATTCGTAGGTGACAAACCCGTTCCCCTCAAAGTGGAGCCAGGCAAAAAGAAGATCATAATGCTTGTAGGAATTCAAGGTTCAGGAAAAACCACACATGCCGCTAAGCTGGCGAGGTATTTCCAAAAAAGAGGTTTAAAGGTAGGATTGATTTGTGCCGATACTTATCGTCCAGGAGCTTATGCTCAACTTCAACAACTTGCAACTCGAACAAACACTCCATTCTTTGGCGACCTAAAACAAAAAGACCCGGTTAAAGTTGTTCGGGAAGGTCTAAAACAATTCGGAGAAAAAGACCTGATAATCGTTGATACTGCTGGCAGGCATAAGGAAGAGAAAGATTTGATCAAGGAAATGAAGGACCTTGAAAAGAACATAAAACCCGACGAAGTAATAATGGTCATCGACGGCACAATCGGCCAGCAAGCACTTGCACAAGCAAAAACCTTCCATGAAGCAACACCCATCGGTGCCATCATAGTAACTAAACTCGATGGATCTTCACGTGGTGGCGGAGCACTTTCAGCAGTTGCCGCAACTGGAGCACCCATAAAGTTCATTGGCACAGGAGAAAAAATCGAAGACATCGAACCTTTTATTCCTTCGCGGTTTGTCGGTCGACTCTTGGGTATGGGTGATTTAGAAACTCTATTAGAAAAGGTAAAAGATGCTGAAATTCAGGTTCCCCAAAAGAAAGCCAAAGAAATCATGAGTGGCAATTTTACGTTAACTGATATGTATGAACAGTTCCAAGCGGTTAAGAAAATGGGACCTTTCGGTAAAGTGCTCAAGATGATTCCAGGTATGTCTTCTTCCAATGTTCCTGAAGAAATGTTGAACACCGCCGAAGGTCGCCTAGAAAAGTGGGGAGTAATAATACAATCTATGACTCCTGAGGAGAAAGAGAATCCTAAATTGTTAAACTCTTCACGGGCTAAACGCATTGCCCGTGGTTCAGGAACCACTGAAAAAGATGTCAAGGAACTCCTCAAACAATACATCATGATGCGAAAGATGTTAAAGATGTTCAAGCACAAAAAGAAACTTCCCTTTGGCTTAGGCGGTGGCAAAGGTATGCCAACAGGTTTTAAGTAGGCTACACAGAAATGGATGTTTTAGCAAAAGCCTTCGAAATACTTAGCAAATATCCGCTTTGTAACCACTGCTTGGGCAGACAGTTTGCTTTACTGGGTTACAGCATGGAAAATAATGTTCGCGGTCAAGCATTGAAAGTTAGTTTAATAATGCAAGCTAACGATCTTGTCACAGAAAAAAATGTTGAAGGTGTGAAACGGCTTAAGGTTCTGGCGACAAATGGCTTTTCTAGAGAAGCACAAGAAACGTTGAAGCACCTGAATAAGCGCTTTTTGTCAAAAAAGGATACTGATCAAAAATGCAGTCTGTGTGAGGGTAAATTTGAGCTTGTTGACAATTTAACAAAGAAAGCCCTAGAAATACTTGCAGACTACGAGTTTACAACTTTTCTTGTAGGAATTGAATTGCCAACCAAAATTGAGGAGCGAGAGGACGAGTTTAAGGCTGCCGTCAACATTGGCTATGGAGAAAGCATCAAGCATGAATTCGGCAGATTGCTTGGCAAAGCACTGGGCAAACGCACAGGCAAAGAAGCTGATTACTTAATACCTGACATCGTCGTTGTCTTCAACCCTTTCCTTGAAAAGATCCGCGTACAAGTTAATCCTCTTTTCGTGGCTGGTAGATACCGCAAGCTAGTGCGGACTATTCCGCAGTCGAAGTGGTTCTGTTCAAACTGCCGAGGTCGAGGCTGCGAAAAATGTGGTGAAACTGGAAAAATGTATCCTGAATCAGTGGAGGAGTTGTCTTCAAAACAGTTACTTGAAGCAGTCCAAGGTGAAGAAATCTTCTTCCATGCTTCTGGACGCGAAGACATCGATGCACGAATGCTTGGAAGTGGAAGACCTTTTGTAATTGAGATTTCCAAACCCAAAAAGCGGTTCATTGATTTGAAAAAGATTGAAACCCAAGTTAACGCTGAGGCAATTGGGAAAGTCGAGGTTTCAGGATTACATTTCACCACCAAAGATGTTGTCAGACGCCTCAAGAAAGGTGAGGGCGCCCAGAAAGAATATGGTTTGTTAGCTGAGTTTGAAAATGAATTATCAGACCAAGATTTGCGCACAATAGAAGAGACGTTTTCTGGCGTATGCATTAAACAACAGACACCATTGCGTGTTATGCATCGTCGGGCAGATCTAATCCGAGAAAAGTACATATATCAGGTTAAAGTTAAGAAGGTGTCGCTTAAGAGGGCTCTACTGGAAATTCGTTGCCAAGGCGGGCTCTACGTTAAAGAATTGGTGTCTGGAGATGAAGGAAGAACAGTGCCGAACGTTTCGGATTTGCTCAACAACAGAGCGAAGACGCTTAAGCTTGACGTTCTTAATGTAATAATGGATGATAATTAAAGGTGAAAATTAAATGAGAGGTTCAAAAGGCTATTACACAGGTACACGCAGTCTATTGCGTATACCAACTCGTGAAAAAGGTAAACCACATATTGGTAAAATCCTTCAAGATTATGCTCCTGGTTCTCAAGTAATCATAAAGATGGATTCCAGTACACAGAAAAGTATGCCTCATAAAAGATTCCATGGAAAAATCGGAGTCGTAGTGGAAAAACGTGGTAGGGGATACGTCGTTAGTGTTCCACAGGGCAATGCTATTAAAGAAATTATTACTCGCTCAGAACATCTAGAGCCTTATACAGGTAAGTGAGAGAAATGAGCAAGAGAGAATTAAGCGAAAACCGCTTAACCTTACCGCAAGTTAAGAAGGTTCTGGAAACCATCGGCGCAGAAAACCTTGATCAATTCCAACGCCGAACACTCGATTACGTGAGTAAATTCTCCAAATGTGATCCCGATAAAGCTGAAGAACTCCTGCAAACACTCCTCAAAGAATATGAACTTGAAGAGGCTGAAGCAGTTCAAATTATTAATTGTATGCCTGAGACCGTGGACGAGTTGAGGGTTTTCTTAGCAGGCGGACGGAAAATCATTGAAACCACTAAATTGCACACGATTGTTGAGCTTTTGAATGAGAATCGAACGTTGAAGTAGCCGGAATCGGCTAAGTATTTTTAAGCAGTAAGCGAGAATAGACTAGCGTAAGGACTAAGTGACTGTTATGGAAAAGCGGTATGAAGAGCACGCTTACGTGTTAGATTTCCTTCAGCACGGTAAGCCAGGATTTCGACCTACTGGACGTGCAGGTTACCGAGCGGGCGCTCTAATTCAATGTGTCGGCGAAGAATTTTTTACCATTTTGGAAGCCTTAGTGAAAGAAGAATTAGTTTTGAAGCCTGGTGACCGAGTGAATGTAGGAAAAGATTCCCGCGAAGAAGTTACCTACATTATAGGTCGAATTAGTTATGAAGAATTAACTGCTTCAGCGAAAGCAGAACTTCCCAGCGTAATAAGCAAAATAGTTACAAACCGAGAAAAATGGTTTGTAGGTTTCTTCAACACTGCGCGAGCAATTACTCCACGCATGCATGCATTAGAGTTGGTTCCAGGAATCGGCAAAAAATACATGTGGCAAGTCATCAATCAACGCGAACATAAACCGTTTGAAAGCTTCGAGGACTTGCAAAAACGGACCGAATTGCCCAACCCCGTAAAATTGATTACGAAACGCGTAATGGAAGAGCTTGAGGGCGACAGCAAATACCGGTTGTTTACACGGGCGCAATAAGGCATAACGATGAGTCTTGAGGAAACGAAGCAGCTGCTTCGAGCCCACAGAATTTCCCCGAACAAGCTTATGGGACAAAACTTTATGGTTGAGCCATCGCTCTACCCAAAACTGTGCACTTATGCAGAAATTAGTAAAGCGGATGTTGTCTTGGATGCTGGCGCAGGCTTCGGGTGGTTAACCTGTTTCTTAGCAGACAAATGCAAGAGTGTTGTGGCAGTTGAGAAGGACCCACATGTTGCGATGGTTCTTGCGTGAACAAGTTAAAAACTTAGACAACGTGACCGTTGTTGAGGGTGACGTGTTGAAAGCAGTTTTGCCCGAATTCAACAAGATAGTGGCGATTCCCCCTTACTATCTGTCTTCTCATTTGGTCCTGTGGCTTTTAGAAAGAAAGGTTGATTGTGCAGTTATGATTTTGCAGAAAGAATTTGCTAATCGTCTTAGTCGCATCTTGTGGCAGTGAAGAGTATGGTTGGTTAACTGTTGTCACCAATCAGGGCGCAGCAGTTGAGCTACTAGATTCCGTGCCCAAAGTACATGTTTTATCCACAGCCAGAAGTCGATTCGGTAATCGTTAGCTTAAAATCCTGGAGAACCAAACCTTTCGAGGTAAAGGATCAAGTGTTTTTTGTGCGAATGATGAAGTGGCTCTTTACCCAACGCAACAAAAAGCTAGGAAAGGCAATTGCACCATTTATCAAGAGCAGCTTCAAATTGAGCAAACAAGATGCAGAAAAATTGTCTCTTAGTTTACCTTCCAGTGACAGACGCGTGAGAGAGTTATCCCCCAACGATTTTGGAGCATTAGCAAATGCCTTGCCCAAGTAAAAGAGTGCACTTTGATAACTACATCTTTAACATTTACGAAGAAGTTTATGATCCTGCAGAAGATTCTTTTCTCTTCGCCGAAAACTTTGAGGTCAAAGAAGGTGAGCAGGTTTTGGATTTAGGCACAGGCTGCGGATTGCTTGGAATTTTGGCTGCAAAAAAAGCTGAACGAGTGGTTGCAGTTGATTTTAATCCATTTGCTATTCGCTGCTGCAAAGGAAAATTCAACGACTCAATGGTTTACGTGGTAAAATTGATTTTGTTCAAGCCAGCCTATTAACAGCTCTAAACCGCAGTGCAACATTTGACTTAATTTTATTTAATGCGCCTTATTTGCCATCTGAAAAGGGTGAGGAAGCTTCTTGGATTGGGCGTGCTTGGGCAGGAGGCGCCAACGGACGTGAAGTGGTGGATCAATTTATTTTCGAAGTTCCATCACATTTGAAGCCTCATGGCAGGGTTCTCTTGATGCAGTCCACGCTCACAGGCGTCGAAGAGACGATTCGCAAATTTATCGAGCAGGGACTTAAAGCTCACGTGAAAGCTGAACAGAAACTGCCTTTTTTCGAAACTTTAACCCTCATAGAAGCTACCGCTGGTGTGTAAAAAGAAACAATTTAAAGGCAGAAACCAATTCAATACTAATTGGTATTAGTTATGACACTTTGGTTTTATGTCAAAACAAATGAAGACCCAAAAGCTGTTGGAGAAGTTGTTTGCGCCTTCAACTTTATGCAAGGACAGCATCCTGAAGACAAATATTCCTGGATTATCGAAGTTGGAAAAGATGAGCCTGGATATTGGGAAATCAAAGGCAAATATGCCGCGTTAAAAGACGTTACAATCATATGCATCGTCTACAGGATTGGCGATACCGTGGCTTTTGCAGAAATCGACGATGATTTGTCCCCGAATTTCATCGACCCGCTCGTAACAAAGTATGGGCTGGATAACGTTAAATGGATGGTTATTCCCTCAAAAAAATAAGTTAAAGCTCTTGCTTGCCCCTTAAATAAGGGGCTATAAACTGCCGTGAGAAATAGCGGCTTATTGCTTATCGTATTTTTCTATTACATCATTCATGATAGATAGTTCTATTCCAGCTTGCTTGAACATATCGATTGTGTCCGCGTCAGCGTGGTAGCGTTTCTCGCAGACCACCCGTTTGATTCCAGCATTAATTATCATCATGGCGCAGGTTCGGCACGGCGTCATCTTACAGAACAACGTTGAACCTTCAAGTGGAATTCCAAACCTGGCAGCCTGAAGAATTGCGTTCTGCTCAGCATGCAGGGTGCGTACACAATGTTGGCTTACTTCACCGTTACCGTTGGTTACCTGGCGAATATCATGACCCACTTCATCGCAATGGGGCAACCCTGCAGGGGAACCGACGTAGCCGGTGGTCATGATGCGTTTGTCTTTCACGATTACGGCGCCGCATTTTCCTCGATCACATGTCGCCCGTGCAGCCACAGCTTCACACATGTCTAAGAAGTACCTGTCCCAGTTGGGTCTTGGATTAGTGCTCATTGTTTGTTACCTCGAACCGTTTTAGAAACATAGTTCGCTAATCGAATTAATAAATTGTATCTGCGGAAGCGCAGCTATTTTTCAACGATGTGGATTTCTCGACCAATCATGTGGCGCTCATCCATTTCAACCAACGAAGCCGATGTTAATCACTCGTTCGAGTAGTAGACCTGCGCTCTGCGAGAACATTTCTTTTGAGAATGGATAAACCCTCTTGAATCCTAAACTCTCAAGTTTTTCGCCGATGGGCATCGTTACTGCCTGCCCTGAACGCGTCTTCATGTATGGAGTTACCAACACCAAACGTCCACCAGGTGCAAGGGCTCTAAAGGCTTGTTCAACAAAACCAAAATATAGTGGCTCAAGCTTCTGAATAATTTTTTCTGCATATGGACCCGTGGGCACTTGGCGCAGGGCTGGACCTAAATCTGGTTCACAAACAATACAATCCATCGTTTCTTGCCCGATCTTCTCAACCAGCCTGTTAACGTCCCCTTGCAAAACTCGAAAATCCGCATCTTTAAGTCCATACTCTCTAGCTAACCATTCAAGATTCTCGGTTGCAGCTTTAACACACCAAGGATTAACATCCATACCCACAACCATTGCCTTCTCCAACAGCGCTTCTTGAAGGATTGTGCCAACGCCGCAGAATGGGTCAAGCAAAGTCTTTCCAGCTTTGCATGAAGACAAGTTAACCATCATCCGTCCTAACCTTGGAGGCATGCCGAAGATTTTTCGTTGGTTTGGCTTGTAAATGTCTCTTTTCTGGAATTCAAAAGGATTATGGACGGCAACAGTGGTGGCTACCCAAGTTTCTGTTCTGCCGATGCAGAATAATATTTCAGCTTTGTTTTCAACCAAATTCTTTTTTATGACTTCAACATGGCTGAGTTGGGCTTGTTTTCTCTCATTGCCAAAACCCATAAAATTCGATTTTTGTCCTAAATCAGCGAGCTCATCTTTAACAGCGCTTCCGACAAACCGTTGAATTACCCCAGACGACGAACGCAGCGTGCTTTCAGTGCAATACACGCTTACTCCAAACAGGACTTTCTCCGACGATTTAGTAATGCCATCGACTAAACCGCTTGATGATATAGACTCGGTTATTTGTTTTTTAGCTTGCTTGTTTTTTTTAAGGAATGCATCTTTGATGGTTTCAGTAGGGAACTTTGCATTTACTTCCCCGATTTTTATGGTTCCACCCAAATCCGCGATGGCTGAAGCATCGAAGTCTTTGTCAAATGATAAAGCGAAGAATTCTCCAGAAAAAAACTGGATTTCAAACTCAATTTCTCTCGCTTTAAAGTAAGCGGTAAGCTCCGCTAGTGAGAGCATCCAGTTTTTTCCCGAAATAAACAGTTCAGTTGGCATTTGGAAAATCAAAAGTAAACTAAGTATATAAGTGAATGACTGCGAATCACTTGAATAGTGAATTTTACGTAAATAACTGTAAGTTGGGAAATGAACGGAAGTATCTTAACTGATTTACAAATCGTTTAAATACCGCTAAAGTAGTATGCTAAAAAGGGACGCAGCATGCACGCGAGAAATTACAGGCACGTTAAGAATCGAGCTTACACAAGAAAAAAATACGTTAGAGGTTTTCCACCACCAAAAATAGTAAAGTTCTCTATGGGTGACACAAAGGGTACTTTTGGAATCGAAGCCAAACTTATTGCTTTAGAACGTGCCCAAGTTCGCCATAGCGCTTTAGAAGCAGCACGTGTTGCTACAAACCGTATCTTGATTGATAAACTCATAAATGATTATTATATGGTCGTTAATCTTTATCCACACATCATTCTAAGAGAAAATAAAATGATCTTTGGCGCTCACGCTGACCGACTTCAACAGGGAATGAGACGTTCATTCGGAACACCAATCGGTACAGCAGCAAAAGTTGAAGTAGACCAAACTATCATAACAGTCAAAGTAAAAGCAGGTCAAGAGGTTACAGCTAAAGAATCTCTTAAAAGAGGAAGTGCAAAACTTCCAATTCCATGCAAAATAGTTATCACCAAAATTGTAGCTCCTCCAACCATAGCCGAAGCGGATGAGACCGAATCCGAAGCGCCCGAAGTGGAGACGGAGTCGACTTGACCGTAAAAGAGAAAGAACTCGTTTTATGGTTTGAAGATGTAAGAAATGTTGATGTTTCCATTGTTGGCGGCAAAAACGCCAGCCTTGGAGAAATGATTAATTCGGGATTACCCGTTCCACCTGGTTTTGCAGTAACTGCTTTTTCATATGAACGTTATATTCAAGAGAAAAAAATTGCTGAGCAGATTTACCACGATTATTAAGGAAACAGTCACAAATCCAAACGACCCCGAACAATACGATACTGCTTCAAAGAAAATCCGTGAACTAATCGAAAAAACTCATATGCCAAAAGACATCGAGAACGCCATAAGAGAAGCATACAGAACCTAAACAAACGTCTTGACCTCACAGACACTTTTGTTGCTGTTCGATCAAGCGCTACAGCCGAAGACTTACCTGACGCATCATTTGCGGGTCAGCAGGAAACTTACCTTAACGTTAAAGGCGAAGACGACCTAATCGACAAAGTCGGAAATGCTGGTCAAGCCTCTTCACTCCACGTGCGATCTTTTACCGCAACGAAAAAGGGTTCCCTCATGAAAAAGTCTTCATAAGCGTGGGAGTGCAAAAAATGGTTAACTCACGCTGTGCGGGAGTAATGTTCACCATTAACCCGGTGTCAGGCGACAGAGACGAAATCGTAATCGAAGGCAACTTCGGCTTGGGTGAAACCGTCGTTTCAGGCGCTGTTAACCCAGACGACTTCGTCATAGACAAGAATACAATGCAAATCAAAGAGCGTCGCATATCTCGTAAAACAGTAAAGTTTATTCGTGATTCTAAAACAGGAAAAACTGTACACTTGGACGTTCCTGAGGATGAGCAGAAAACAGTCTGTGTAAGCGACAAGGAACTCATGATGCTTGCTGAGCTTGCAAAACGTATCGAAAAACACTATGCTAAACCCATGGATATCGAATGGGCAATCGACCAAGACCTGTCTTACCCCGAGAACATGATGTTAGTTCAAGCTCGTCCAGAAACTATTTTCGGTACAAAAACAACGGAAGCCGTAAAGATGGAAGAAAACCAATCTAAAGACCTAAAAGTTATCGTTCGAGGAATCTCTGCTGGGAGAAGAGGCTACGGTATAGGTAAAGCAAAAGTTGTCCTAAACCTTCAAGACGCCAACCGCGACATGACAAAAGGAGATATTCTCGTAACAGGCATGACCGACCCTGACTTTGTGCCCTTTATGAAAATGGCAAGTGCCATCGTCACAGACAAAGGTGGAATCACTTCCCACGCAGCCATCGTCAGCAGGGAACTAAACATTCCATGTGTTGTCGGAACTGAAAATGCTACACAAGTAATGAAAACAGGTCAAGAATACACCGTGGATTCAAGAAATGGCGTTGTATATGAAGGAATAATGGCCCAAGCAGTTCAATCAGCCTCAGCAAACAACGGCGGATTCATGCAAGTTGCAGATGCAGCTCCAGTAACAGCAACAAAAATTTACATGAACCTCGGAACTCCCGAGATGATTGAACAATACAAGAACTTGCCCTTCGAAGGCATCGGGTTAATGCGAACAGAATTCATCTTAGCCAGCGCCATTGGACAACACCCAATGGCATTCGTTGATGCAGGTCAAAGCCAACAATTCGTTGACAAACTGGCTGATGGTATAGCGACTGTTGCTCGTGCAATACAGCCTAAACCAGTTGTAGTACGTTTAAGTGACTTCAAAACTAACGAGTACAGAGGATTAAAAGGCGGCGACAAATACGAAATCGTTGAAGAAAACCCCATGTTGGGTTGGAGAGGATGTAGCCGTTACATAAGCAAATGGTATATCCAAGCCTTCAAACTTGAATGCCAAGCCATAAAGAAATGCCGCACTGAATGGGCCCTCAAAAACGTCTACGTCATGCTCCCAATGGTTCGTACACTCTGGGAAGCAAAAGCGGTTCTGCAAATCATGAAAGAAGAAGGTTTAGAGCGCAACAAAGACTTCAAGGTATGGTTTATGGCTGAAACACCATCAATTGGAATTATGGCTGACGAATTTAGCAAACTCGTCGACGGCTTCAGTATTGGCTCAAACGACATGACCCAGGGGGTTCTGATGATTGATCGGGACTCTGAACGTTTAGGTCAAATGGGATACTTTGACGAACGTGATCCAGCTGTCAAACGCATAATCGCACATCTTATCAAAGCTGCCCACGAAAACGGCTGTACAGTCAGCATCTGCGGCGAAGGGCCCTCAAACCTGCCTGACTTCGCAGAATTCCTTGTTCGCGTCGGGATCGATAGCATATCCGTCAATAACGATGCCGTAGTCGCAACCAGAAAACACGTTGCTAGTGTAGAACAAAAAATCATCCTTGAACGCCTTGCCGAACAGGCCGCATTAGCACGCGGGCAACCCCTTAAGAAGCCAATTCAAGACTGGGAATGGCCGTTATAAGTTTAAGCCATGCAACCAGTGTAACCTTTCTTTTATTTTCTTATTCGCAAACTGAGGGCAGAGTATGCTAGGCTTTGATTTTGAAGAGAAACGAATAAAACAAGAAATTACCAAACTTGGCGCTAAACGCGTTCTGTTGCAGATGCCTGAAGGATTAAAACCTGAAGCTCCCAAATTAGTCAAGATGATCGAGAAAGGCGGTGCCGCTGGCGATAATTTCAGCCGACCCCTGCTATGGTGCCTGTGACATAGCCGACAGTGAAGCGGAAGGGTTAGGCGTGGATTTAATCGTTCATTTTGGACATGCAAAAATGGTTAAGCATGAGTCAGTTCATACGATTTACGTGGAAGCCCGAGCAACTGTAACATTGGGCAAGGCAGTTGAACATTCTCTTCCATTATTGAGTAGCTATACTTCTATCGGGTTGGCAACTTCAGTACAACATCTGCAAACACTCAACATAGCGAGAGAAATCCTGACTCGCGCGGGAAAAACTAGTCATCATCGGCAACACCGGAAAAATAGCTTATCCAGGACAGGTTAGCGGCTGCAACTACAGCAACGCAAAATCCATCGCTAATGAAGTTGAGGCATTCTTATTCGTTGGTGGCGGAATGTTTCATGCGTTGGGAATTGCTTTGAGCACTTCTAAACCAACTTTCATAGCGGACCCCTATGATAACAGGGCTTACCCGATCAACGTAGAAGCACAAAAGATTCTCAAGCAACGTTTCGCAATCATCCAAGAAGCCAAAAACGCCAAAAAATTCGGAATTTTTGTCGGGTTAAAACCTGGACAGAAACATTTGGATAACGCGCTTCAAATGAAGGAGTTGGCTGAGAAAAATGGTAAAGCCGCATACTTGTTAGCTGCCAGGGAAATTAATCCAGAGACGCTTTTAGAGTTTCCATCAATTGACGCATACGTGAATACGGCTTGCCCAAGGGTTTCTCTCGAAGCAACAGGAAAGTTCCAAAAACCTGTTTTGACTATTAACGAATTTAAGGTTGTTTGCGGCGAATCTTCATGGGAGAACATGCTCAAAAAAGGCTTATTCGAAAACTAGACTTGGAACGGTTTCTCTCCCAAGTTACTTCCCAACCTCACCCAAAGGTCCATCTGGAACAGTACACAGTTTCAGAGCAGATTGCTGCAAACATGCTCTACGTCGCTGCATACGCTCAACGACGATATAGTAGGTAAGTCGGTTTTGGATTTGGGATGTGGCACAGGCAGGCTTGCGTTGGGCGCTTTATTCGTAGGGGCTAAGGACGTTGTAGGCGTTGACATTGACAGGTTAGCGATTCAAACTGCCAAGGAAAACTCAAAAAATACCTGTTTAGCCGATGCTGTTCAATGGGTCCTTGGAGACCTAAGCGTCGTGGTTGGAAGATTCAATACTGTTCTGCAGAATCCTCCTTTTGGCGTGCAGACCCGTGAGGCTGACCGAACGTTCTTGGTAAAAGCCCTTGAAGTCAGCAACTGTGTTTACTCACTCCACAGTCATCCAGAAGTCGATTCCCGGTTGATTAAACAGCTAAAAACAGGTCAGGGGTTTTTGCAAGTTCCCGCTTCTCCTTTCCTCGAAAAATTCATTGCCAAACATGGCGGATCAGTCAAAGCAGTCTATGCCCTGCTTATGACTATTCCCCGAATGTTTGATTTCCACACAAAACTAAAACATGACTTTGTTATCGATATGTACGTCATCAAAAAGGATGCCTCTTAGAATTCCTATTTGTTAAACCTTAGACAATTAAAATTTTTAGTTGAAATCGTGCTAAATAGTATCTACCGTTTTTTTCGTCCAGATCTTTACAGCTTAAAATTCCCCAAATTTGGGTGCCTTCGCCTCAAAAAATTCCACCCCATAACAAACAAAGCAATCATCAGTTACTCTATGACCTTTAGATTTTAAAATCATCTTGAGTTTGACATGATATCTTGACAGGTCTTTCCTGCTTCACCCCAAGTTGCAAAGATTGCAAAAACCTTGGGTTTCTTTAAATCAATTGTTTTTAGGTAGTTTACTAAATCTTCGTTGGGATTGCCATAATGGATGCCTGTTCCGATAAAGATCAAATCATAGTTGTCTAAGTTAGAGGGACTTGCCAAGCTAGGTTGAGTTACCTTAATCGATTCGCAGTTCTTTTCAGTATTATCGTCTTTAGATGCGTAAACAATAATTGGTTTCATGTAGCTCACCTCAGATATCAATTAGGGAAAGTTATAATTCTTGCCAAAATAAAGTTTCGTAAAGTGTTCGGAGCAGATTTTTGTTTGCCGATTAAAGCGGTATTTTTATTTATTAATCAAAAGGTTTATTGCATCGAATGGAAACTAAGCATATGCATTTATCAAAATCAAGCTTATTTACAAGTAAAGGGAACTATCATGAGTCTAAAATCTCCAGAACAAAAAAGCGGTCATTTAGTTGTGCCCGGCGAACGTTTGGGCGTTATTGAAGAATTTATTCCCGACTTGGGAACATACGAGAAAAACGGCGTTATTTACTCAAAGATAGTTGGTCGTTCACTGTTAGATCTGCAAAATAGGCGTGTTTCAGTTTACCCCGTGGTCGACGGCGTAGTCGTCCCCAAAGTCGGAACTGTAGTAATGGGGCAAATAGGCAATGCACAATCTGACAATGTTTTAGTAAAAATATTCAGGATTGGAAAAAAGAAGCTCTCAGGTAATTTCGGCGGCATCTTACACGTTTCAGATGTTTCCGACAGATACGTTGACCAAATCAGCGATGTAGTTAAGCCAGGAGACATCGTTCGTGCAAAAGTCATCAGCGATAAGAACCAAACTTTTCACTTATCAATGAATGACAAGGGTTTAGGTGTCGTGTATGGTTTCTGTTCGCGTTGTGGTACCTTGCTTGAGCAGCATGGGTATGACCTTAAATGTCCAAAAGACGGAAACGTTGAAACACGTAAACTGGCTCCAGATTACGACAAAGAAGAGTTATAGATTACAAGAGGAAGAACCTATGAAAGTTAAAGTATTAAAGAAATCCGAAAATGAGCTAAAGATAGAAATCGAGGGAACAAGTCATGGTCTCTGCAACTTGCTGGCGAAGAGACTTTTAGAAGATAAAAAAGTGGAGTTTGCAGGATACGATTTACCCCATCCTTTAGCTTCAAGTCCCATAATCTACCTGAGGATGAAAGGCGCAAATAAGCCTGAAGACGCATTGATTGAGGCTGCAAGCAAAGTTCGGGAAGCAAACGATGCTTTCAGTAAAGAACTTGATCGTGTTCTAAAAGCTTAACCTAAAATCAATAAATTTTATTTTAGTTTTTATCTTTTCTGTCTATTGGTACTGATTTTAATTTAGAGAAAAATAGTTACTCTATACGGTTTAAGGAAACAAATTTGAGCAACCAAAAAACTTTCGCACAATAGAACTCCTATTTATAAGCATATCATAGTCATTTTTCGTCCGATTCTTAGATTTTCAAAAAGTATATCTCTCTAACGCTCAAAACTCCTAGGTTCTACGAAGAAAATAGTCCGAAATACTTTTGTCCCTAAGCTGTGAATTAGAAAAAGTTTAAAAGGTAGAATGCTAAGGTGTCCCAAAACGGATGTGGAGTAAGGTCTATGGAATTCTGCCCTAAATGCGGTTCACGTCTTGAGCCAAAAAAATCCAAGAGTGGTAAAGAAGCAACTTTGGTTCTTGCCTGTGCAAAATGCGGATACAAAAAGCCTGAAGTTGACAATAAAACCGAAACCAAAGTGGCGCCTAAAGTTATTCAGCATACTCCCCAACAGCTTGTAGCAGTGATCGGTAAAGAGGAGCAGAAGTTAAGTACGTTGCCTACTGTGCGCATTGAGTGCCCAAAATGCGGAAACAACACCGCCTATGTTTGGCAAGTGCAAACACGTGGAGCAGATGAATCTTCAACTCAGTTTCTACGTTGCACTAAATGCAATTACACATACAGAGAGTACAGCTAAATCTCTCCATTTTCTTGCTTCTTGCCGGTAAAACATGATAGGGCAATGAAAATGCACATTCTTTTTTAAATCGAGGCTACATGGTTATGATTGTGCTCGGCTTGAACAACGACCCAAACTCTCTAAAAACAAAGACCGATCAAAAATCTTTGTCAAACTCTTGCCACTAATAGCATTCGCTGTTCCGTTTGCCGTGCTGTACTTCCTCAATCCGTTAGAGCCATCATCTAACGGTTCAGCGCAAGTTTTTGCACAATCTTCCTTTGAACTCATGTGGAAGGGAAGAACATTCCAGTTATTCTTCATTTGGCTAGTTGCATTAGAGTTCATTCTGAGCTGGGAAACGATTCAATCGAAAATTAACTTACAGAACAAGGGGAGACTCCTCCTTTTTGCTATCACTTTATTGCTTCCAGCATTTTACATCATTTTGGAGTATTACCTTGGTTTGAACAACGCCATAGTCAATTTGTCAGCCCAAAATGGGGTTACTTGGGCGGATTCTATGCCGCTTGCAATTGAATATCTTGTCTTTTCACTTCTCTTTTGTGGAACTGTTTTTCTCTCGTTTGGAAAAAAGGGTTTAGCAGGTTTCGCTTTACCCGCCTTGTTTGCGGGGTTAGTAGGAGTCCTATACACAATTGATAATGTTTTTCCCTACGGGCAATTTACACCCTTTCAACTGCTAGTTCCAACAACCGCTACCCTTGCCTCGGGTGTTTTAGGTTTGATTGGGTACACTTCTGTACCTGGTATTGAAATAGGGACAGGGATGCCAACTTTGCAAGTTACTGGTGCATTGGGAACAGCAAAGTTCGCGATAGCGTGGCCTTGTGCAGGTATCGAGAGTTTACTTATCTTTACGGCTGTGGCTCTTCTGTTTTTGAAGCGGATGAATATTTCTTGGAAAGCCAAAATAGGCTTCTTCGCTTTTGGCGCGTTAATCACATACTTCATAAATGTGCTACGAATAGCAACTATCTTCACCATTGGAGTACAATATGGCGTAGATTCTAGTCAAGTGCAAGCATTCCACTTTTACTTTGGTCCTTTATACGCAATGGCATGGATTATTTCTTATCCACTGCTTATTCTTGCAAGCCAAAGGGTGTGGAGAAAAATCAAAAACAGGAAAGTTACGAAACCTCAACCAACACAGCTAAGCCTTGCTTAACTAAAATTTGGGCATTCTGAGGTGGCAGGGAAGCAACATCCTCAGCAATAAATGGACCATATGACTTCATGTCTGCGCCCATGATAGCTGGAATATTCTTTAAGAATCGGATAGTTGACCGTTTATGCGGTTGAGGCGTAGCGGCGTTAGTTTCGGTTTTAACTACTACTTTGATTGGCTCGACATTTAGTTGACCCTGCATTAAGTCATCGGTAAACTTGTGGTAAGCTTTTGTGAAGTCTGCAAAAGTCTCGCACATTCTGGCTTCTTCAACCGTTAACAATTCTGTGGGTAACTTCTGGGTTTTTGTGACAGTTTTAATGATTTTTCTGTATCTTAACCCGAGCAGTTCCTTAAGCATCCGCTCAACGTTTACTGATTCATGTTCAAGCAAACTTGTTTTGACGGATTTTTTGTCAAGAACTTTGTCCTCTTCTTTGATGTGCTTTAGGTACTGTGAGATTTTAGTATAGAAGTCTAGCGGTAATCCACCAAGTGTGGGGTCGTCGATTTCTCTTTGCCAAGCAGAGTAGAGTTCATTGTACATTAGTTTGCCACCTGAGCTCGTCTCTTACAGATAAGCATAACCGCTGCAGCAACAGGCAACTCAACAGTTTGATTTTTGTATGGACCCAATGTTTCCCCACTCAACCTAAACTCTGGTGCGTCAGAGACCAACACTTTAGTTGTTCCCTTTTTAAAAGCTACCGCTCCAGTAAAAGGATCAAAAGTATGCAGATCTTTCGACGGAAACTCCACCTTTTTGAGGCCGGTTTTTCCATGTAAAGTGCCATTCATACGGATTAGACGGTGAATATCAGTGGTGACAACAGTGTCGATCTTAGCAGCTTGCTCTTCTCTAATGTATTCAGCTAATCTCATCCATGTTCCTTCACCGATACCCATGACACCTGCCCAATAGCCGTCATCTAAACAACGCTCTATCAGCGTATCCTTCTTATCTCTAAGTAACTCTAGTTTTCGTGTGTCGAAGCCTGCCTTAATCAAGTCCTCTTGACACGCATTAGAAAGGAAACTCTTGATACCCATTTTCAAACGTCTATTCCAGCCAAAATCATGTAATCGAAACTTAGTTGAAGTCTTACCTTTTTTCTCGAAAGTTTTTATTCCAAGACCGATTACATAGTCCACTATTTCTTTTCTTGCCAATGCATCTAGTGACCGTATCTTTTCGTTTTCGATGTGCAAGTGGTAGCCACGATGACCCGAAAAGAACACCCTTAAATCGCTCTTTGAGAAACCAAAATCATTTTCAAGCAAATCCAACAGTTTGGCGACTTCCTCTCGAGCCGATTGAATGCAAAGGTCGCAAGCCCAAATCTTAGTTTCAAATTTGGTAGCTCCACAGCAGGGGCACTCTTCAGGTGTTATTCCTCTTCCTTCGAAACCGCATTTCATACATTTAAATTCATCGTGGATTTTGTTACATGAAGTGGGAATGTGGTCGGCGTCTATATCGAAGACAAGGTCGGAGCCTATCCAACCTTTTTTGTCCATATCAACGTCAGGTTTTTCATAGTAAGCACATGAATGGTAAACATCTGAAGGCACCGTTTCAGCAAGCATTGCTCTAAAGTTTTTGAATTCAGCATATCTTCTGTGTCTAACCATGAATCGTTCTTTGAACATGAGATAGGCAAATTCTCGCTGTTCAGGCATAGTGGTTGCAGGAATCACGTTAGAGGGATCTTGGTAATATTCAGTAAATTTCTGGTAAACGAATTCTCGAGAAGCCTCCAAACCCCACACCTCTTCGTGATGAATTATTCTGTTAGCCTTAATTTAACTGTATACCGCTAAAAAATAATTTGCCAGTGATTAGATTTTGAGCATACTTTGGATGTTATTGACAATTTGTTGGGGTAACAAGGGCATGCCGCTAAAAGCGAGCAAGGCAATCATAATGATTAACCAAATCATTGTGACCCCCAGTTCTGTTTTGCGTTGAGGAATCAAAATGTATACAAAAAAGTAAGGGATATACCAGTTCTGGAAGTAGGGCAGTGTAAAACTTGGCAGAAGAAGGAAGAGAGCTGACAACGAAAGCAGACTATTTTTGTTTAACATATAAAACGCATAAGCCAAGGTGGCTGCAAGAGTTAGAAGAATAAAGGTGAATTGTAGGGTCCAGGAGAGTTGAGTGTGGGATGCAAAAGCGTTGATGCCGTTCATAATCAACTCTGGCCTAGTTTGTGATAGAAATGGAGCACTCAAGTAAGCCGTAAACACACTAATGAGAACAAACACAGCGCCTGCAATAACCACTTTATTTCGGAGCAAGAGTCCAGGTTTATTTCTTTCTATTAACTTCAATAAACCCACGATTATTAACGGCAATAGGAATATGCCTGCTTGATACTTTAAAAAGACAGAAATTCCTAAGAGCAAAAAGAAGTAGTCATAACGTTCACTCAAAAACATAGTTACCGCAAATAGAGAAAAGATGAACGGTATGGAATCAAACATTCCGCCAGCAGCGTAAATTACCAAGGTTACATAAATGATGTAAAGTCCTACCAGTTTCCAAAATAAATGCAATTTCTTCTTCAAAAAAGCTCTCAGGAAGAAAAAGAGGCAGATGTGGGCAAAAACAAGGAAAAGAGCAATCTCAAGTTTATAGACTAAAATGGGGTCAAAACTATTCTGCAGCAAAGCGCCAAAAGGCAAAAACAATAGAATGCTGCCTAACGGATATAGATGTGGCATTTCGGGCCAAGTTACGTACATAAATTGCGAGTTGTCTTGGCTTGAAAGTGTTCCTAAAGGCTGATTAAAAATCGAGAAGCCATCTTTGAGGAATAGAGTTGAAACGTAGGAGTGCCTTACGTGATCGGTGAACCAATTTTCGACAGTTGCAAGCGAATTGGAATTTACTACTAAAAGGATGAGCCAAAGAACTAAAGAAACAAAAAGAAATGCCAATAGGCGATTGCGTAATATTTTGTCTGTGGGTGGGGAAGTGGGCTTGGTTTCTAATTTTTCTGTGCGTTTGTTAAATGCCAATTTTATAATGATTAGCAAGGCGGAGCCTAGAGCTCAGTAGGAACATGATTTTTGCTGGAGTAGTTATCACGGAGTATGGGTGGAGGACTTGTGGTTTCTCAGCTGTCACCCGAAAATTGACCCAGTACGCATTTGGCGAATTGGAGTGGAAAATGGCCTCATAGTAGTCAGGGTCTGCAGTGAAGGAATATGTTACGTTTAGGTTCGAAGAATTAACATAAAATGAGCTGTTGGTGCTAGTTACGAGGGAGAAGTTTTTCGAGAACGATGTTGATGACTCGACTCTTACTGAAATATTTTCTCCGCCCTGGAAAGTTCCTATGCCTTTTCTGTATACTTCGTTTTGGCTTAGTCTGAAAGAATCGTCGATGAGTGAGGTTTTTTGGCTATTTTCAGTCACTATTGGAAATAAGCTTAAAACCGATAGGACAAGACTTAGCACAAGGAACACAATAGTGACTAAGAGAAGAATTTTAGTTGTGCCTTGTCCCTTCATTGAATCCGCCTTTATCCCCGGCTAAAAATAGGAATTCGCTTATATTTAATTCTGTTACAAGAAAAGAAGCGTTTAACTCCACAAGTATCTATGAACGCCAAACTGCCTTCATTGTATACGATAGATAACTTTTGATTTCTGTCCATGAAAGCTTAGATTTTCCGCGTTTCCTATTTACAAATAAAATAGGTGTTTCTTTAACGTTGAATTTTCTTAAACTGGCTTGCCTCACGGTTTCTATTTGGATTTCATATGTGTGACTGTGCAAGTTTCCTATGGTTTCTTCGAGGAATTTTGTGGAGTAACATCGGAAGCCGCTGGTGCAATCCTTCAGCTTTAAACCTAAAGAAGCCCTGGCGATGAGATTGGCGGTTTTGCTGATTATTTTTCTTGTAAATGGCCAACCGGCGATTTTGCCTCCCTTGACGTATCTGCTGCCTATGACGATTCCACAGTCGCATTCCCTCATGGTTGACAGGAGTTGAGGAATGTCTTGGGGGTTGTGGGAGTAATCAGCGTCCATCGTGAAGACGTATTTTGGAGGCTGCTGGGCGGCCAGAAATATTTTGAAGCCGTCCGTAATGGCTGTGCCTAAACCAGTTTTTTTTGGTCGGCTGTAAAGCATGACATGGGGGTACTCGGATTGTTTTTGCTTCACTAACTCCGCCGTTCCGTCGGGGCTTGAATCATCAATTACTAGAATGGATACATCCAGCTTGAGGTTTTCAATGTCATCGATTAACTTGGCGATGTTGTCGGCTTCTCCATAAGTTGGAAGAATCACGCCCACTTCAGAATTTAAATCCGAGTTTCCTATAAGTTGATAAACCATCAGCGAATCTTGCCATCCATATAGCAGCGTAGTTCCCTAATTAGTCTTATCAAGTCATTCAACCTGAATTTAATGATTTTTGTTTCCTCTGGTAATACCTTAATGGGTGATAAATACTGCCACACAACGCATCTCGGTTTTTGCATACCCCATGTGTTTGCAGAATTGAGCATTGAGGGCACGTGTACTTTGTTCCGGACCCGCGTTCACCTGCGATGTGCTCGATTTGGTAGCGGGTTAAGCGTTCGTTGTAATCCGAGAATGTTTTATACATGTCATTTAATCCCTCGGGAGTCATTCCAATGTTAACTAAAAACGAAGTTAACGTGAAGCGTCCGATGTGGCTGAGATGGTGGCTTTGGGCTGCATCTGCATAGAGGGCGTTTATACATGGTGGGAAAGCTGCTTGGATCACAACTTTGGGCATTTCCTCGATTTCCTGCCCCATAATCTCCTGCGCTAGCTTAATCAGTTCCTCGGCGATTGCGGTGATTTCTTCCGGTAAGTTCTTGATTTCAGAAACATCCAGCCGCTTCTCGACACGCCGTTTAATTTCTTCTTGGAGCAGGCGTATAAATTTGTCTCTGTTTAAGTAAACCATGCCTTTATCCATGATTTGGTTAATGAGCTTCCATTCAGAACCATGCATGTGAGCAGAGTTCTTCAAATAAATAGAAAATCCTATACGGAAATCTTTGTAGGGTTTCCCTTTTGCAATATCCCAATCAAAGTCTTTAGCTATACTTTCAATTTTTTCTTTGGGCTTAAGCATTTGCGCATGAGCTGTTTTTGCTACTGCCAAGGAATATCTTTTTTTTATCCAGGAATTTTTGGTGGCAATAACTAAAATGAGTGATGCGGCGAAAGATGAAATTTCTGTGGCTTTGTCCTTAACCATTTCACCCGTGTTTACATCCAAAATGGCTTTTTTAACACGCTCTTGGGCGCGGTCAAAAACAGGTTTCTCCGAAGCTAAGCTCCCAATTGTAAACTGCAATTCTTCAATTTGTTTGGATGCCTGCTTCAAAAATGGGTATTTGGCAAAATCTTCAGAAGATAATGCCCCTTCCATCTGCAATTGGCGTCATTACTCTGTTTCGATTCTTGGCGCCAAGAAGAAGGTTAACTTTCCCTCTTTTGTTTGCTGGAAATCTATTCTAACAGGCATATCAGATGAGAATTCAAGTGTTGCAATATCTGAAGTTGCTGAAGCAGCCTTTATGATCTCTGAGAGGTAACTTAGGCTGAATGTGGCTTTAGCATTCTCTTTAACTTCCAAATCAAGTAATGCATCGTTTCCTTTTTGAAGTACTATGGTTGCTCCCATTAAATCGCCTGATGCGCTCAATGTAATTTTGTCTGGTTCAGCCTCAATTCTTACGTGGTCGCTTACGAGTTGAGCGTCTTCGATTGCTTGGCTTAAGCCTTGCGTTGTGGTTTTAGCTTTAACGTTGAAACTGATTTTTGGTGTTGGGACTTCTTCTTCTGAAGCTTCAAGCGTTGGCATAGTAAAGTTTCGGTTGTATTTTCCTGTAATCGCTACAAGTAGTCTTCCAGTTTTGTCATCAAGTGATAATTCAACTGCTTCTTCCTTTCCAGCGCGTTTGAGGAGCTTTAAAAGTTCACTTATGTTTAAGCAGATTTTTGTCGGTTCAGTGGACACGTATTCTTGGAAAAGTGATTTTGGCCATTCAAAATCAATCATGGCAACACGTGATGGATCCATGGCTCGAAGTTTTAAGCCTTCAGCGTCAATTTTGAAGGTTGCTTCATCAACAAGAATTGAGATGGCAGTAGCCATATCTCTTAAGAGTTTAGCGTCAGACACTTTAAGCTTGAACATATTACCCCTCTTCCTCGCTTAATCATGTATTGTAAAGTTATATAGCTTATGATTACCTTTGAGCTAATAAATTAATTGTTCAAACCAAACAAATATGGGCGTTTTAATATCCCTAAACCTGAGGACAGAGTTTTACTTAACGAATAAGGTTGCCTTTATTTTTCTTATCCAAAAGAACTTTTTTAAAACAAACGAAATGGCCAACCTAAAAATTGACTTTGTCTTCAAACAAGCACTAATGGAAGCATTCACAAAATACCTTAAACAAGTGGAGGAGGTTAAGTTGACGTGAGCATGAGTGATAATTAATGCAAAAGTCACTAAAATAGCTGAAGTTGATCCTCAAGAAGGCACTAGTGGAGCTGGGAAACTCTGTTTTTTGTTAGAAAGGTGAAAAAGTATAAGAATGTGTATGTTTCTTTTATGCAAAGCTGGTCGATACCGTGAACGTTCCTAAAGAAGTAAAGACTTACTGTCCAAAATGTAAAGTTCATCAGATTCACGCTGTAACCCTTTACAAGCCTGGAAAGCGTAGAGCCTTGGCAAAAGGCGAACGCCACCATGCAAGGGAAAAAGAGGGTTACGGCGGACAAAAATATCCACTTCAAAGAATATTTGCTAAAACTACCAAAAAACAGACCTTGCGATTAAAATGCAAAGTTTGCAATTTCATGCGCCATAAAGATGGTATCCGACTGCGAAAACTAGTTATACAATAAAATTAACGGAGTAGAAAATTATGTCTGAATGGAATAAACTTATCCCTAAGCCAAGAAGCGTCTTCCTAAGAGTTAAATGTCCAAAATGCGGCAATGAACAACTTATCTTCAGTAACACAGTTAACAAGATCTCTTGCAATGTCTGCGGCGAATTATTAGCTGAACCCTCTGGTGGAAGAGCAAAAATCAACGGTGACGTCCAAGCAGTTCTCGAGTAAGAGATGAGCACCCAAATGGCTCAGAGTAAGCCCGAAAGGCATTTAGTAGGAGACCTCGCAATTGGATCTATAAAAAAAGCCATTATGGGTGGACAAGTAGTTTTTAGAAGGGACAAGTAATTGGTTTGGCAACTACGCAAATGCGTAAAATGTGCAAATTATACACTAAACAAAACTAGTTGCCCCTACTGTGGTGGGCCCGTAAGAATTCCTCATCCAGCCAAATTCTCCCCTGACGATAAATATCTAAAGTATAGAATGGCAATGAAAAGGAGCGCTACAACAGAGTGAAAGAAACATACATCAAAGAATTTGCTGAAATCAAGCCAAACAATCCAATCCTAATCGAAGGTCTTCCAGGCTTAGGCTTGGTAGGCAAAATTGCGCTTCGCTACCTGATCAAACAGTTAAAAGCCAAAAAAGTCGCTTATCTGTATTCACCACATTTTCCGTACTTCGTTTTAGTTAATAAAAAGGGCAATGTACGACTCCTGAGAGGTGCGTTCTACTATTACCAAAACCCAAAAGGAAACGACATAATTCTCTTTACCGGAGATAGTCAATCACAAACAATCGAAGGTCAATACGAAATCGCCGATCGAATGCTTGATTACTCTGAAAAACACGGTGTAAAAGCAATTGCAACTATCGGCGGCTACCGCATGGAACCCAAAGAAAAACCCAAAGTCTTCATAGCCGCAACCTCACAAGATGTTTTGAACAAGGCATTGCAGGCCGGAGCAACATTAAGTACCTCGGGAAGCCCAATCGTGGGAACAGCTGGATTAATTCTTGGGTTAGCTAAATTTAAAAAAATTGATGCCCTTTGTTTACTTGGGGAAACACGAGGTTATTTGCCTGATCCATTGGCTGCTAAAAGCGTTCTGGAAGTGTTAAAGTCAACATTTAACTTTGACTTAGATCTTGCAGGCTTGGACGAAGAGATTGCTAAAGCAGAAACAATGGTTACAAAGTTACAGCAAATAGAAGAAAAACGAGCCGTACAAGCTGAAGAATCAAAAAAGCAAGATGACAAGAAAACCACGTATATTTCTTAAGCAAAATCTTTTCTTTAATACTTCAATTGTCCTCGTGGCCTCTATCCCTCTCTAAGAAGGTTGAAAAAAAGATACTTATGTTCTGTTTTAATTTAAGCCTCGAATTATAGGGGTTATTATTTCAGGTCGTGCCCCAACACTATCTTAGGCTTATTAACTTTCATTTTTATCTATGTTTTCTTCAGACATCCTTCGCGTGGCTCATAAATTGTTCCTTCCCGCAGCAGTTGCCCTATCATGCGTTCGACTTCGCCCCTTGGGATCTTTTGTTTAGTTTCCAACTCGTTAACTAATGCGTCTTTCTCCACTATGCCCGTGATTTTCTCCATATCCATCAGTGTTGATAATACAACATGTAGCTTGTCTCGAATGCTCTTTGGTCTACCCGTCATAATTAAGTCAATGTCGACTTTGTATGAGGACATGTCGATTCCGACTTCCTCAAGCGATCGTTTCATAATGGTTATCGCTGCGTCTGCGTCTGCAGCAGTGACTTCACTGCGAAGAGCAACGCGCGCTCGGGCTTCTGAAACACGAACTAGCGATTCAAGCTGACGTGCTGTTATAGCGACAGGTGAACCTTCTGTTTCACTTGCTGAACGCATAGCTAAGTAAAAATCACTTAGGCGATTTAATGCATCCATGCTTAGCTCTGGCTTAACGCTCTTGGCAAAACTGACATATTTTCGCAGAAGCTCTGCGTCGACTTGTGCTTCTACAGGGCTTGCCCCTCTTCTGTGAATCTCTAATATGTGCCTGGACATTTTTCTGTCTGACTCCTTGTTTGGTACATCTCGGAGAACAAAAATCAAGTCGAAACGCGAAAGGATAGTTACTGGCAGAGAAATGTTTTCAGCCACAGTTCGGTTCGGTTCATACCTGCCTAAGGATGGGTTAGCGGCTGCAAGCACTGCTGTTCGAGCGTTCAATGTGGCGACGATGCCGCCTTTTGCAACAGAAACTGTATGTTGTTCCATGGCTTCGTGGATGGCAACTCGGTCTTCCGGACGCATTTTGTCCATTTCATCAATACATGCGATTCCTTTATCAGCAAGGACCAATGCACCTGCTTCAAGACTCATGCTTCCACCCTTTTCACGCACTACTGCCGCAGTTAAACCAGCTGCAGTAGTTCCTCTGCCCGAAGTGTACAGTCCACGAGGAGCGATTCTTGCAACATACTGAAGCAACTGCGATTTGGCTGTACCAGGGTCACCTATTAACAGCGCGTTCATTTCGCCTCTCACGTTCACATCTGGCAGACTCTTGGAAACCCCGCCGAAGAGCAGATACATTATTGCCTCTTTGACATGTTCTAATCCAAAAATTGACGGGCGCGATCGACGTAAGGATTTTGCGGTGTACATCTGGATCTTTAGACAACGCAACCATTTTGGCTTCTTCTTCAGGTGTTGGCGGCGAGGTTTCAGGTTCTTTGCCCAAAACTTCTATGGAGTTGGCATCTAGTTGAAGTATGAATGTGCGCAGTTTTCCCATGCCCATAAGCGAAGGTGCAAAAGCGCGAACTGTGCCAACAATTGAAACGTGGTCTCCTGGTCTTGCTACGTCGACTATTTCGTCGCCGACAAGTTTCACAGCTAATACCCGTGGAAGCTGTCCTGGAGGTAAATCCTCAGGTTTTTCTTGAAGACGAAGATCTTGTGAATCTATAAATGTGGATTCCTCTTGACTAAACTCGAATGGTCCATCTCTACCGCAATCTGGAGCAACACATACGGATGGAGCCTTTAAAAATTGCCCAGTTTGCTCAACCTGATTTACTGTTCCGCATCGTTTACATTTGAAAGCTCCCAACTGCACCATCGGACGCACAGGCGTAGCTCGCACGACGATGCCTTCAATCATAACTAGTTTGCTCATTTGTCTTGAGCCGAGTTTTCGAAGTATTTCTTTGCCCAAAAGCTTTACAATTCTAACAATAACTTTCTCTATTTTCTCAGCGTATTCTGCATCTTCAATTCGAAGCTGCTCGTATGCTCCTTTACCAGCGTGCTGCAGGTACTCTTCAGGTCTGTTGAGTATAAGTTCTGCTAAGGCTTGGTCGAATCCATAAAGCTCTTCAAAATCGATAGTTAAAGACCCTTTTCCATTGATGGCTAACTGTGCGATTCGTTGGCGATACTTTTCTTTTTTGAAAAATTCTTGAAAACGTTGCTGAGGATCTATAGTCTCAAGTTTAGCCATCTATTTTTCTCCAGTGTTTTCTAAGATTCTTGCTTTCCACTCAGAAATTATCTTAACAAGTTGCTCGTAAACAAGGCGTTCTTCACTTGTGAATTTTTTTAAAACTTGATCGCTTTGTGCGGGTGCGGCGGATATTGCGACTATTTTCTTTAGTCTCGAATTAACGATATCGCGTGCTAATTGTCTTGCGCGGTCGTATTCTTGGTATTTCTCTGATTGTTTTTGAGCTTGGTCTTTTAAATCTGAGATGAATCTACGGAGTTTAGGGTAAAAGTCGCCTGACAACTCTGAAATTTGCCCTGGAATCTGAACACCTTCTTTCCATTGGACTTTGAAGAGTTTAGTGGCGTCGAGAACGTCGTCTTCGCGGAAATGAACCATGCCCGCAGATGCAAGTTCTTTCGCTACCCAAAAATAAATTTCATATTCGTTTCCTTCGTCAAAGGGACCTACAGTTAAGCCGGCAAGTTTAATTTCTGGGCAGTTGCGGTTCGCTATGATTTTAACCAGTGAATTCTCATAGCAAAAGTCTAAAGTGCATATTTTCGCTGCCAAATCTCTATACCTCTCAACAAGCTTACCCTTTGCGGGATTCAAGAGATATAGCGAGAACAGTTTTAAGGATTGCTAGAAAAGCAAAAGCCAAAGAAAATCCATTATTTACCGCACTCTGGTGAAGAATCAATGAGTGTTTTCAAGGATGTGAGATATTTACGGCCAGAGTCCCAGCACTTTTATCGCATTTGCTACCCGCCCAACCCCCAACATTAGGGCTCCGGTGCGCATATCGCTTTTCTCCTTCACCACGATCGCTTCCACGTCGTTGAAGGCTTTAGTCATCTTCTCCTCAAGCTTACGGTTGACAGTTTCTAGCGGCCACTGTTCACGAGTTAGGTTTTGGACCCATTCAAAGTAGCTTACTGTTACGCCGCCACTATTGGCGAGGATGTCTGGGATAAGGCAAATTTCTTTTTCGTACAAAATCTTGTCAGCTTCAGTGGTAGTTGGTCCATTGGCGCCTTCAGCAATCATTTTTGCTTTGATTTTGTCAGCATTCTTGTATGTAATCTGGTTTTGAAGCGCCGCGGGGATAAGCACGTCGCATGGCAATTCGAGTAGTTCCTCGTTGGTTACGTTCTTGCAGTCCTCGTAGCCTTGGACGGTTTGGGTTTTTTCTTTGTGCGTCAAAACATCCTGCGGTGTCAAGCCTTCTGGGCAATAGATTCCGCCGGTGGAGTCGCTTACCGCCACCACTTTGCAGCCAATTTCTCGAGCAGCAACTGCAGCCTGGTAACCAACATTGCCAAAGCCCTGAATTGCCACCGTGGCGCCTTTGAGTTTTAACCCATTATTCACTGCTGCCTGTTTTACGCAATGGATTACGCCTCGTCCTGTGGCTTCGGTTCTGCCCAATGAACCGCCAATCTCAACTGGCTTGCCAGTTGCGCTTTCGGGGATTCTGTAGCCTTTAAGTTGGCTGTAAGTATCCATTATCCACGCCATTGTTTGCGCATCAGTGTACATGTCGGGCGCTGGAATATCCATATGGGGACCAAGATACTCTGAAATCAAGCTGACGTATCTTCGGGTTAAACGTTCCAGCTCATTTTGGCTTAGTTTTTTGGTGTCGACGCATATGCCACCTTTGGCTCCTCCAAATGGTATGTTGGCGATTGCGCATTTCCATGTCATAAGCATCGCAAGTGCGGTGACTTCGCCAAGAGTTATATTTGGGTAATAGCGGATTCCGCCTTTGAAAGGTCCTCGTGCATCCCAATGTTGAACGCGCACACCGTTGAAAACGTCAACTGCATCATTGTCCATTCGAATGTCGATGCTGACGGAGATTGTGCGTTTAGGTTGGCTAAGCATTTTGTGCATGCCTGAATCAAGCCCCAGCTTTTCAGATGCTAATTTGAGTTGCGTTAGTGCAACGGTTAACGGTGTGTGTTCTTCTGCCAATAGACAAGCCTTCTACAACAAAAGCTAATTAAAAATGGCTAGTTAAGAGTTGCCGTTGAGGTGTTTTTGTATGTTTGGTTGATGCTTTCGTATACAATAAAGATTATCTGTATTTTGAACTCTCCTACACTATTTATATAGAAGCAGCAAACCTCGAAATTTGAGATTACCGTATTGAACGCTAAGTATTAGAATAAAAGATTAGTATTATACTGTTTTTTTAAGAGAAATAGAATAGATTTACTACAATTTGCTAAAGACTTTGACAATGTTAGAATTTTTCAAGGTATTCTTCAAATTGCTTCCTATCCCTCAAACACTGTGGACAAACGCAACCAAACGGTAAATTCTTGGTTGTGCACAACTCGTCATATTTGCAATCGCCGCAAGCAAAATCTTTCCCGCATCGAGTGCAACTTTGAAGAAAAATCACTTCAGTGTTAAGGATGCCGTTGATTATGTCTATTAGGTTCTCGATGTCGTTGTAACTTTTGATAGAGTAGAGACATTGCTCGCGATTGTAACTTAGCCCCGCGTTTATAAGGAGCATGAACTTTTCTTTTTCAACCCGTGGAAGCTTGAATGCTTTCTTATTCAAAACCACCATGATTGCTTCAGAACCTGTTCATTTTAATTAGAAAATCAACCTCTTCAGGAGTAAATTTAAACCAAGCTGCAAGCGTATATTCCTTTTTGTTTTTGCAGCAACTCCTTGACAAAAGGAACAAAATCATGTTTAGCTTTTCCATGAGAAACGTGACATTGTGCTCCGATTTTGCCACATATACCGTCAAGCATGGTTCTTTTGCCCTTAGTCCAGAACAAAGTTATGATTCGAATTGGTGGTGAAATGAAAGTGAAAGGTTTGTATGATTCAGGATTTACTGCAGCAGCTTTTGATAAACAGTTAAAGAAGTACTTTAAAAGAAACCAATGTTCAGTTCCAATTCTACCTCTGAAAACGATCTGCTTGAGACACAAAATCGTATGCAGCTGCAAGCTCAGCAGGATCAGTGTAGCGTCTTGGGAGGTTGTCGCTTACAGAAAGCAGAAAATCGTCGTAGTCAACGTTCGAATAGCTAAGCAAACTTGACACTTCTGCAATCGATTTTGTCGAGAAGAATCCCCTCAATGTATCGTCCATGCTGATATCTTTGTTTCTTGAACTCAACATGACCGTATCTTGAAGCGTTAGCGAGTGGTTTCCTTCGCCTAAACTCTGCAAATCGTTTATGGCTGAACGCACATCGCCGCGGCTATTCTGTGCAATTCGCTCAAGTGCTTCAAACTCAGCTTTCACATGTTCAAGCAAACAGATTTTCTGAAGCAGAGCAATAACTAGTGGAATGCGTATTTGCTGGAACCGCACGAGTAGGCACACTTTTTTTAGTGGTCGGAGTTTTTCTACGTCGGGGTCGTTGGCAGCCATTATGACTGGTGTACGTGCTTCTTCAACGATTTTGATGATTGCGCCTACTCCGCCTCGGTCTTCGTTGCCTGCGATGCCGTCCACTTCGTCTAGGAAAAGAAGGTTTCCTTTGCCTTTGGTTTGATTTTGATTTGAAAAATTGTCTAAAGCTACGTAGGATGTGGCTGGTTTAGCAACCGCAGTTAATAGCTTTTTCTGAGCGTGTGTCGCTGGCATTCATTTCGATAATTGTGAAGCCGAATTCTTTTGCGGCAGCATTAACCAGTGCTGTTTTTCCTACACCGGGTGGTCCATAGAGCAAAATAGCTTTCTTGCTTCGACGTTTGCTTTTGAGCCACTCAATAAAGGTAGCTTTAGCTTCTTCGTTGCCAATAATGTCTTCTATCTTTTTTGGGCGGTACTTTTCAACCCATAAAAGATCATTTCGTTGCATAAGTTTCCTCTACGTTCTTCCCAAACTTTGCGAACTGAGCTAATAGTGCGCTTAGTTGGATGTCGCTGTTTGCGCCCTGAGTTAACCGGTAATCGTATTCGCCGATGATGTTTGATAGGTCCGCTTTCTGTTCGGGCGTTAGATCGGACATTTTGAAGATTTCGCGTTGCACTTGGCGGATGATTTCGTTGCCTGAAAAACCAAACGACCCCATTATTTCATACATTGTTTTTCTGGCTTCTATGAAGTCGCCGTACAAGGCTTTTCGAATCATTTTTTGGACCTGCATTGGGCTGGCTTCTCCAATAACTAAGGAAACTGTCTTTTCATCCACACAGTCAGGCTTGTAGGCTGATGCAGTTTGCAACGCGTTTATAGCGTGTCGCAAGTCGCCTTCAGAGTAATCCACGATTCTTTCGGCTGCTTCAGGCTGCAAGGGTAATGTTTTCTTTTTTAGCGATACATTGCAGTTGGTCTTTCATGGCTTGTTTGTCTAGTCGTGAGAATCGGAAAATAGCACAACGGCTCTGTATTGGCTCTATAATTTTGCTCGATTGATTGCATATTAAGATGAATCTGGATGTACGGGAACTGGTTTCCATTATGCGTCTGAGTGCTGTTTGAGCTGGACCCGTCATTTGGTCGCATTCGTCGAGTATGATTAGGGCAAATGGGATGTCGCCAAAACCAGAGCGACTGTAACGTGAGAAATCTTTGATTCGGTCGCGTACCGTATCAATGCCTCTTTCATCTGAAGCGTTAAGTTCGAGTGTAAAGTTTCTCCAGTTAGCACCGTACAATTCGTGAGCGATACAGAGAGCAATTGTTGTTTTTCCTGTACCAGGAATCCCTGCCAGCATCAAATGCGGCATAATCTTTGGATTTTTCATGAATGCTTTAAGGCTCTCTACAATGTCTTTTAAACCCACGACGTCATCGAGGGTTTTGGGGCGGTACTTCTCGACCCACATAAGTGCTTCTTCATTAACTGCCATAAGTTAACCTTCCGAATAAATTATAGAGTACCTTGTTCTAATAACTAATTTGTCTTTCTGTAAAAGGAAAAGAAGAATCTGGCGCGAGATTAACCGATTTTGCTGCCTTCAACAATGTCTTTTTCAGGCTGCAGAACCGTAACGTTGCCCGCTTCATCTTCAGCAGCTAAAACCATACATTGCGATTCTAACCCCGCCAACATGCGCCTTTGGAGGTTTAGGAGGAAAACGCATTTTTTACCAACCAACTCTTCAGGCTTGTAATATTTTAGGAGTCCAGCAACTGCTTGACGCTTCTCTGAGCCAAAATCAACGAGGATTTTTATTAGTTTTTTTGATTCTGGGACAGCTGAGGCTTCGATTATTTTTCCTATGCGTAAGTCTATTTTTTGGAATTCATCAAAAGTTATTTCTTCAGCCATAATCTTCACGCTTAAGCGTAAGTTATTATGTGTTTAGATATTTACTTTGCTTTCGCTCGCAAGCTTGATTCTTTGTTTGGTAGCGAAATTCGTGGGCTGAGAAATTCTTGGTAATCTTTGACAACTTTTTATATTACTCTTTTGTGGGTTTTAGTCTGACTGCGTCTTTGGATGGGTCAAACCTTTTTAGCTGGTCTTCAAGCGATTTTCTTCGTACTTCCAATGTGATGTCGCCGCGTGTGGATTCAATGATTCTTCGTGCAATGTCTGATTTGTGCCTTAGTCCAGGAACAAGCATGTATGCTTCGTCAAGAGCCAACAGTTGAATGAAGACTTGATCCATGATTTCAAGGCATTTTTCACCCTTCACTACTTCACCTTCACGTAAATTATCCAGGGCAAAGCGCCTGTATTCGCCTATGACATCCGCCAAACCCAACACATAATCAACGGATGGAACATTAATCTCGATTGGAGTCACAAAACGGTCTTCTTTAACCAAAATCAAGAAAATGTTAGCTTCAGAATACTCTTGGAAAGCCGCGCTAAGCATGCCGCCGTAAATGATTTCAGGGTATTGTTTAGCTTGGTCTTGGAGGCTTACAATTTTTTCTCTGGCGCTTGCAACCATTTTTTCTGCATCGTCGAATCTTTTTTGGTGAATAAGCAAAATCGCCTGTTTGGAGAGGCTGGTGGCTTTGCGCATGCTTTCATGGGTTTCCTCACGAATCTGGTTTTTCGCCATAAGTTCGCTTTTGACTTCTTGGATAATTGATTCTAAAGAGGACAAAACTGCACCCATATAGGAAATTATTGTTTGGTTGTTTATTTCAATTTCTTAAAACTTCTAACTTTTTTCAAAATAGATTAATTTACTCCTACTCGAAGGGGTTTTTCCAACCTACTTAACAACACTACTCTGCTTTCAGGTGCCTCATCAATTACTCTATATCCAGTCTTCTCGGCTAACTGGGCAGCGAATTCCTTGACTTCTCCATGCATTGGCATGCGGTCGAAGCTCAGACGCAAGTTTGAAAAGCCAATATGCATGTAGGCTTTTGCTTCAATGTACGTGGGATTAGCTTTCTCAATGAGTTTAGCATATTCATCAACCAAGTTCATGTTGTGTTCCTTAACTAAAGTTGTGCGAATCACTGTAGGGCATTTGAAGCTTTGCAGTAAACCTAATGTTTCGTTAAGTTTAGCCCAGGCACCTGGAAATAGAGGTCGACAAACCCGTTTGTAAACTTGTTCGTTTGGAGCACAAACTGAAATGTAAAGTTGTGTGGGTTCTTGGCTAAGTTTTGACAATTTTGAAGGTAAGGTACCGTTCGAGACAAGAAAAGTTGTTAATCCTTTTTGGTGGAACGTGCGGATAAGTTCGCCTAACGGCTCATAAAGTGTTGGTTCACCCGTTAAGCTTATGGCAACTTGCTTTGGTCTTTGGGCTTCTTGGAATTTGCGCCAATTCGTTTTCTCGTTACCTTTGTAGCCAGTTAAAATTTTTTCTTGCGCCTTAAAACAGCCTTCAACAATATCTTCTGGTGTATCTTTGTTTGGATTTTTCATTTCGTCCCATTTAACTTCTAAATCTCCACTCTGCGCTCTCCAACAAAAAAGACATTGCTGCGTACAGGAATAGAGCGAAGGTGTCATCTGAATGCACCTGTGAGATTGGATTCCATAAAACTTCTGTTTATAACATGATCTGCCGTTAACGATTGATTCGTACAGCCACTTGCATCTTTTAACCGCAGAATGAGCTGCCGATTAAATGGTATTTTTGCTTCTTTAAGAGCAGTTAAAAGTGGCGAGGCAGATTGATTTTCCAAGTTATACACCAAGTTTCTGTAACATTAGAAAAGCGGTCTTTTAAAAATCCCTATGCTCACAAGCAGTTTTCTTCATGAAATCCCTCTTAACCTGTTTTGATGGTTGAGTCGTTGCGTTTGGGGTTTTAAAGGTAAAGTTTAAAATCATCTGTAGGTAAATCATGAGCATCAGCTAACGTTGGCTATCTATTTGGGAGAGTAGAGTGTTTGAACAAGAAAATTATTGCAGTTTCCATTTTATTCCTTATGGCGTTTGCCGTTGTGTTTGCGCCTCTTGAAGTTTTAGCTCAGAATACAAATCTTGGTGTAAGCATTCTTCAAATAACTCCCAGTTCAGCTACTGGACCAGTTGGATCCAGTGTTAACGTTATTGGAACTATCTACGTCTCTAACGGTTCTTATCAAATTGTGATGGGCAAAACCGTCGTCAGCAGCGGCAAAGCAGATGGTTACTATGTTGATGCAAACTTTACGGTTCCTGAACTTCCAGTTGGTGCCTTACGCGTTGACACTTACAGACCTGGGCATCAACGTTAATTCTATTAAACAATTCACAATTACTACTGGATATGCGATAACTGCTGCTCCTTCATCGGTTCAGGAAGGAAATAGTTTAGCATTAACTGTCAGTATATCAGGAGCTCAATCAGGCATCTCATACAGCGCAAACGTTGCTGTGGTTCTTCCAAACCCGCTGGGCACAACTTACTCAAAAACAGTTTCATTAGGAACAGTTAGCCAAAAGGGGACTGCAAGTGCACAAGTAACTTTTCCAGACTCCAGTTTCAACCCTGTCGGTTCAGTTACCGATTACGCAGGAACTTATACTGCATACTTTAATCAATCTCAAAATCTAGCTCAAACCACATTCTCAGTTAACTTCATCGATTCAACCTCATATCACCGAGGTCAAACAGTAGTAGTACGCGCAACAGGTTACCAGCCAAACCAAGCAGCAACCCTTAACGTAATCAGTGCGGTTGGTTCAACAATTGGAACTGCTTCAGTAACAGCTTCAGCTGACGGTCTAATTAGCACAAGTTGGATAGTTCCTTCTGATGCTCCCATCGGAGACTGCACAATAAGAATAACTGCCGATGGTATTCAGAAATCAATTCAGGATTCACAAACTTTCACAGTTATCGGATACACTGTTAAAGTTCAAACAACTAATTTAGCTGGACAAGTAGTTCCAGAGGTGGCACTTCACGCTATTGACTGCATCAACAAACGTTGCATATGATGCAACAAGCGGCTCTGATGGAATAGCAACTTTTAAACTTGAAAAAGGCACCTATGATATAACCGCTTCTTGGAACGGTGTTAACGTTGGAGAAACAAGCATAGTCGTCAGCGGAGACGGAACCTTTACTATTTATTGTCAATTAACTAACGTAAAAATCACTGTTAAAAGTTCAAATGGAATTGCAATGCCCTTTGTCAACCTAAACATAGTTTACCACTACCAAAGCAACGGGGGGTCAAAAACTGGTAGCGCTTCAGGGCAAACAGATTCTTCAGGCAGCTTTACATTAAACTCAAGTTTAGCAAGTGCAACCTACACCATAGATGCTTCAATTTACAATCAAATTTTCAATGCAGGCAACAACACAGTAAATAATCTCCAGTCTCAGGCAACTGCACAGATATTCATAATTTGTCCAAGCGAAACCGTAACACTCAGTGTAGTCGGCAACAACCAGGAACCAATTCCTAATGCACGCATTGAACTAGTAGAGTTATCAAACGGTTTGTTCTATTCAGCCACCACAGACAGCAACTGGTTCAGCTACAACCCAAGCTACATTTGGAATGTACCGAGCTCGAGTCTACAGAGACAATACTCTAATCAACGAGACAAACGTGCAAGTCTTTAGCAACAGCCAACAACAAATCCGATGTACACTATTCGGCATTCAACTTTCGGTGGCGGTTGTTGACTTCTTTGGCAATCCAATCTCAAACGCCAACGTTACATTAAATGGACCTGAAAAAATCTCCGAAGTTACTCAAAGCGACGGAAAAGCAACCTTCAACAACATCATCGGCGGCAACATACAGATAATTGCTCAAGCCTCAGGAACAAAAGACGCTTACCAAGCAATGACATTAACAGTTAACCAGCCAACTTCTGTGCAAATAAAAATAGACAGGTACATTGCTTTGGGGTCAATGTTAATACCAGCAAGCGCACTTATCACTATAATAATCATACTTGTAGCGATAATCTTGTTTGCTATGGTAGAAATCTATAGGCGAAGAAGAGTTAAACATACAACTTCCACCTAAATTTCTACCCTTTAATAGAAAAAAGTTTATATTGCATTCAAATTACTTAAGAAACTCTAAAGACCAATCAAAGAAAACACATTTTGAATTGACAATTGAGGTGTATTGTTGGCTCAATCAAAAGCTTGTTCTCCAGCATGCCAATCTTTTAAATGCGCAAAAAACTCTCTGCTCTTTAGACGAGACTCTATTTGGTGTAGAGAAACCGAGGAACAATGCAACGTCGCAAAATGCACTTATTCAATGTGCATGAAAAGACGTTTGCTGCCTGGAGCGATTTGCGGCGAAACCATCAAACGCAAGACTGTTGAGAAAGACGTTGATGATTTCTTCGACGACTCAGTGAAGCTTAAAGGAAAGGCGCTGCGTAAACTCGGAGACCAAGAATTCTATTAAATTAAAATAAAAAGCTGTAACAAAAAATTGCTCGTGTAAAAAACGAGTTTTCCTTATCTATTTTGATTTAACCCGTTTTACTACTGGCGGCTTAACCTTCTTGAGAATCCTGTATCCACAAATGATGCATTTGGTTTCTCCGCCACGTAACTCTAATTCTTCAGATGGCACTCTTGAGCCACATCTCATGCATTCATAAACAATTCCTGATTTTTCCATTGAGAACGCCTGTCCTACAAAGAAAAGCATTTTACTTTTAAACATTTCCAATAGTTGGCGATAATGAGGATGGTTAGTTGAGGAAACGGCTCCGAGATAAGCTTTCAGTGGCTCTTCCGTCAGAAGAATTAGACAAAGTTTACAATTCCTTCGACGTAATAGGTGACATTGCAATAATTAAAATTAATGCCCTTCAAAATGCCGAAGCAATTGCAAATCAAATAATGGCTTGCCAAAAAAACATTAAAACTGTTCTCACCCCAGCCACCAGTATTACGGGAGATTTCAGAGTTAGAGAACTCAAACATTTGGCGGGTGAAATCAAAACAGTTACATGCCACAAGGAATCGGGATGTTCCTTCAAAGTTGATGTTGAAAAATGTTATTTTTCACCTAGACTTTCGTTTGAACATTCTCGAATTGCAAAGCTTGTTGAGTCTGGGGAGACAGTTGTTAACATGTTTGCGGGCGTCGGCTGCTTTAGTATTTTTATCGCTAAAACTGCAAGCCAAACCAGGGTTTACTCGATTGATGTTAACCCAGCTGCAATTCAATGCATGGAAGAAAATGTTAGAATCAACGAAGTTGAGGAATCTGTTTTTCCAATGCTTGGCGACGCAAAAGACATTATTAATTCTAAACTGCAAGGAGTGGCTGACCGCGTTCTAATGCCCTTACCCGAAAAAGCCCTCGAATACCTACCATACGCACTTTCGGCGCTCAAACAAACAGGCGGGTGGATTCACTACTACGATTTTCAACATGCACCGGGAAAAGAAAATCCCACTGAGAAAACCAAACTCAAAGTTGCTGAAAAACTCGATTGCTTAGGTGTAAATTATGTGTTTGTTAATTCGCGGGTTATGCGTCCCACGGGTCCAAACTGGTACCAAACTGTTGTGGACATAAAGGTAGACGCGTTGCCGAACAAGTTTTAATAACTCAACGTTAACTATCTATTTTGTGGTATTCACATGAAACGAAAATTAATGGAAATCCTTGCTTGCCCAATCGATAAGTACCATCCTTTGGAGCTTCACGTTTTCGAAGAAAAAGACGAAATAGTGGAAGGATTAATCGTTTGCCCAAAATGCCTACGCTGGTACCCAATTCGCGACGAAATCCCCGAAATGCTACCTGATGAGTTGCGCAAAGAAGCTGAGGATTTACCTTTTTTGAAGAAGTGGAAGGAAAAAGCGCCTCAGAAAATCGTTTCTGAAGGCAAGCCCTTCAACCTAAAATAAATTTTTTATCTTTTTAGTTGTATTGCCCTGTTTTTTGCTGAAGACTGCATCGCGGCTGTAGCCACTTCCAGAGCTCTCACGCCATCCTCGCCAGTTACAAGAGGCTTCTTTTTCTCAACTATACAGTCAACGAAATGTTGAAGTTCTGCTTTCAAGGGTTCTTGGAAAGGATATCTGGGTTGAACCGATTCTTTTTGCTGCTCGATCCATAGATCCTGCGTTATATAATCCAGTCGCATTATAGCGTCGCTCCCCGTAACAGTTAAGGTTCGTGTTTTGTAGGGTGTAAGCCAATTGGATTCTATGAATGCACTTTTGCCATCTTTGTAGGTGAGCATTATGTGCGCGTAGTCTTCGAATTTTTTGATTCGCATACTGCCCATCTTGGCGTAAACAGAGATGGGGTCCTCATTGGAAATGAAGCGCATAACATCAATGTCATGGATAGCTGTGTCTTTGACGACGCCGACGTCGCCGATGCGTTCTGGCCACTGCGAAACGCGCTTGGCGGTGGCGCAAACAAGTTCTCCGATTTTTTTGTTTTCAACCGATTGGCGAATACTCTGCAAGCCAGGTATGAACCGCATTAAAAACCCAACAGTCAAATGGAGACCGTTCTCTTGTGCCGTTTGGACCAGTTTCTGGGCTTGCTGGGTGTTAGTTGCCATGGGTTTCTCTACCAAAACGTGTTTTCCAGCTTTAAGCGCTTTTAATGCTTCTTTAGCCAGAATCGTTGACCAAGTACAAACGTTTACCGCCTCAATAGATTTGTCTTTTAGCATTTGCGTGCTGTTCGAGTAAGCTTTTACACCGTATTGGGCTGCCATGACTTTGGCTCTTTCAGGGTTAACATCACATATTGCAACAAGTTCGGTTGAGGGGAGTTCTTTGTAGACTCGTGCGTGGTTTTTTCCCCATTGCCCTGTTCCGATTACTGCTACGCCAAGTTTCTTCAATTCTTATCAGTTCCTCTACCCAAGCCACAGTATATGAAGCCTTCTGCCTCAACTTTTGGGGGTTCAAAAATACCAATTAAATCAACAATAACCGCAGGTGTTTTCATTAAGGCTTTTAGTTTTTTCAGGTTTAAGTTTTTAAATTGTTCTTGCCCTGTCAATATTACAATGCAGTCTGTGCCTTCTACTGCCTCATTAAGGCTGGTTTTCACAACTCGCCATTCCTGAGGGCCCATCTTCGAAATGGGGTCGTAGAGGCTAGGTTTGGCTCCTTTTTGCTCTATCATTTTGACAAAAATACCCGTAGCCGAAGCAGGGTTAGCTGTTCCTAAAACAGCAATTTTTGCTCTCCTTAACGGTTTGCCTGCGCTTCTTAAAGAATCCTGGGTCAAATTAACTGCGTGTTTAACCATGTCCTCGTTTATCTGCCTAGCCAATGCTGGCAGTTTGAGTTTAGCATTCAAGTTTTCGGCGCTATCAAGCAGCAAATAAGCTTCGTTTCTGTTTTCTTCTTCAACTATTGTAGGCCAAAAACTTGGGTCATCGAGTTCAAGCAATCTTTAGAATTTTAAAATAGTCGGTGTTTGCGATTTCACAGAAAACTGATAACTCGTTAGCTAATGCACGGTTTGCATCTTGTTTTGCTACAGTGAAAAGTATGGCTGTCTCCGCCATTTTTACGTCATTGATTTCTTTTACTTTTTTTGTAATTGTTTTCAGAATGGTTGATGCTGCGTTTAAGCTTGTTTGGTCGGTAGCTGCAATCTTTAATTCTAAGTTTGTAATTGAGCTGTCTGCCGAAAGAATTGGGTTGTAGACTAAACCAAAATCTTGCCCTGACTTAAGCCCAGAAGTGTTCTCAAGTGTTTCTTTCACTGTGCCTTCAGTAAAACCGATACCAGCAATACCGCCATAAATGACCAATGCGCCTTTCTGAAGTGCTGCACCAACTTGTTTACAAGCACTTACTATTTGGGAGTAATCTGTTTTTTTCTGTTCGTCAACTTTTGCTCCAATTGCTATAATGATGACGTCGCTTTGGGAAACCGCTTTTTTTCGTTCGTTGCTGACGGTGATTTGTCCTGAGTTGAGGTGGCTTTTGAGTTTAGCTTCAACTTGCGGTTGTGAGCTGGGTGTTTTTCCCTTCGCCACTTTTTTTATTACCGTTGGGTCAGCATCTGTGCAGATAACCCTAAAACCTGCTTCGGCAAAGGCGTTGGCGTAGAGGATTCCTTTTTGCCCGCATCCGATAACGCAAACAGTGTATTTTGAGCGTTTTTCATTGGTGTCGACCTCTTCGGGTTTGAGCTTTAAAACTGGGGGCATCGACTGGGTTTCTCCAAAGTGTGGCTTTTAGGCTGGCTATATCGTTTCTAAGATTGTTTTAAGCTTTGAAGTGTAGTCTTCCACTAGCTTTAATGCTGTTTCTTGGTTTTTCGCCTCAGCGTAAAGCCTGAAAACTGGTTCAGTTCCGCTTGGTCGAATCAAAATTGCGCTGTTATCGCTAAACCAAATTTTGACGCCGTCAATTGTGCTTACATTTTCGTTTTTAACTTGTTCAAAGATTTTTTGTTGCAGAAGATCTTTTTTGTTGTCTGGGCACTCGATTTTTGCTTTTTCAATGAAATACTGCGGTTGTTCAGCTACGAGTTGAGAAAGTGACTGTCCCGTTTCAGCCATGATATTAAGCAGGAGCACAGTTGTCATTGCTCCGTCACGGACGGCTTGGTGTGGACCATAGAATACTCCACCGTTCTCTTCCCCGCCCAGATTAGCGTCTATCTCTTTCATTTTTTGGGAAACTGTTACGCTTCCGACCTTTGTCCAAACTAATTCGCCTTTGTAAGTTTCAACAGTGTCTTTGATTAAGGTTGATGAGCTTACTGGTGTTACTATTTTTGCGCCGGGGTTTTTGAGTAAATACTGTTTGATAATTACTGCAAAGGTTTTGTCTCCCCAGTAAATCACGCCGTTTGCGTCAACAAAGATTGAGCGATCAGCGTCACCGTCAAAAGCCACCCCCATGTGTGCTCCGATGGCTTTCACGGTGGAAGCTAAAACGCCCAGGCTTTCGGGTCTTGGCTCAGGCATTCTGCCTGGGAAGGTGCCGTCGATGTTAGCGTTGATGCTGGTTATTTTGCAACCAAGTTCCCTTAGCAACGACGGTGCCGTGAGTCCACCTACACTGTTGGCGGCGTCAACGACAACGTGAAAGTGTTGATTGGCTATTGTTGTTTTGTTAACGTGTTTTTTGATAGCTTGGATGTATTCATCATTGATTCCAGGCAACTCACGTTTAGCGCCCAGTTTGTCCCATGATGCATAGATGCTTTTGTTATCAAAGTAAATGTTCTCTATCTCAACTTCTTGTTCATGTGAGGTTTCGATGCCGTCGCTCCAGATAACTTTGATTCCGTTGTATTCTGGCGGGTTATGAGACGCGGTGATTATTACTCCGCCATCCATCTTGTGATTTTTAACTGCAAACTGTAAGGAAGGTGTCGGTGCCATTCCAGCAAAAAACACGTTACATCCAGTAGCTGTCAATCCAGCAATTACTGCTTTAGCAAACATTGGACCGCTAGTTCTAGCATCATATCCTAAAAGTAAATTCTTTTCTTTTCCGAAAAAGGTTCCAATTGAAGCCCCGACTTTAATGGCCATTTCAGGAGTCAACTCAACGTTGACAAGGCCTCGGATCCCGTTTGTTCCAAAAAGTTTTCGTGTGCTCATGTAAATTCAACTCTGTGTAGCTATTAACAGTTGAGTTTAGGTTTTAAAATGTTTCAGTTACTTCCTTTGCGGGACATACCACTTGACCATCATGCATATGAATGCTATCTTTAACCTTAGCGAGATCGCCTACCACACATCCCTTTGGAAGTTTAACGCCTTTGCCTATTTTTGCTCCTTCACCAACTATGGCTCCGTTGAGGATGGCGCCGTCAGCTATGTGGGCTTCTGCGAAAATGACTGAATTGGAGATTTGCACATTTGCGCCGACTTTGACATTTTTACCTAGAATTGCGTATGGTCCGATCACAGAGTTTTCTCCAACAAAGACTCCTGTATCCAAAGCAACAGGGTTTTTCACGTAAGGTTCAGTGCTCTCTTGTTTGGCGTTTTTTGCGAGGGAATCGAGGACGATCTTGTTCGCTTCCAAATATTCATGGGGTTTGCCAATATCTATCCATAATCCGTCGATGCAGTGACCACATAGTTTTCCTTCCTCTGCTAACTTTGGGAAGACTTCTCGCTCGATAGAAACTGCTTTTCCTTCAGGAATGTATGTGAACACTTCTGGGCTTAGAACGTATGCCCCTGCGTTAATGAGGTTGCTGGGCGCTTGACCTTTAGGTGGTTTCTCTACGAACCGTTTGATTGCATTGCCCTTTAGGTCTGCCACGCCAAAACTGCATGGATCCTCGACTTTGCATAGAGCAATTGTTGCTAATGCACCGGATTTTTTGTGTGCTTCAAGCAGTTCTCGGTAGTTAATGTCAGCGTATATGTCGCCGTTCAACATGATAAACGGCTCAACGTGCCCAATCAGATTCTCTGCCTTCTTTAGTGCTCCTCCTGTTCCAAGCGGCATCTTAGGGGGGTCAACAGAAAATCGAACTCTTAAGCCGCATTTTGATGGTTTATGTTGCCGAATATAGAATTGAGTTAAGGCGTTGACTGCGAGAATTGCTTCGTCTACTCCACCTTCGCCTAATCGCTCAAAAATCCATTGTAACAGTGGTTTGTTAACTATTGGGAAGAGCGTTTTGGGTCTGGAGCAACTTAGAGGGCGCAATCGTGTGGCGAAACCGCCTGCTAAAATCAACGCTTTCAGAGAAGTCACCTTGGGCATGCAGTAACCTATTGGCACGTTTTAATATAAACAATTATGGGCGCTTAACTATTCCCACTCGATAGTTGCAGGCGGTTTATGAGTAATATCATAAACTACTCGAGTAACTTGAGGAATCTCGTTTGTTATTCGCGTGGAAATCTTTTCCAGCACTGGATAGGGAATCTTTGCGAAACTCGCGGTCATTGCTTCTCGGCTCTCCATAGCCCGAACAGCAACCACATAGCCGTAAGCCCGTGCATCACCCTTAACACCAGTAGCTTTCGTGTCAGTTAACACCGCAAAGTACTGCCAAAGATTATCTGCTAAATTATTCTTCTCGATTTCTTCACGCACGATTTTGTCGGCTTTCTTAGCGATAGTGACTTTTTCCTCATCTAAGTCGCCGATTATGCGCACTGCTAAGCCTGGTCCTGGAAACGGCTGGCGATTCACGATTTCCTTGGGTAAATCAAGCATCCGTGCGACCTTGCGCACCTCATCTTTGTAGAGGTCGCGGAGTGGTTCGAGGATTTTCTTGAACTTTATTTTCTCTGGCAACCCGGCCACGTTGTGGTGGCTCTTAATTTTGTCGGAGCCTTTCCTGAAACCAGATTCAATCCTGTCTGGGTATATCGTGCCTTGGATTAAGTATTCGGCGCCTGATTCGTTGGCGATTTCCTCGAAAACTCTGATGAACTCTTCACCGATAACTTTACGCTTCGCTTCTGGCTCCACTACGTCTTCGAGCTTTGCCATGAATCGGTCCTGCACGTTCGCTACAATGAATTTGATTGGATACTTTTGGAATGTTTCGCGTATTTGTTCCGGTTCGCCTTCTCGCATGAATCCATGGTCAACAAAAACAGCTGTTAACTTTTCTCCCAGTGCTTGGGCTGCAAGTGCAGTTGCGACGCTTGAGTCGATGCCGCCGCTTAACCCAATGATTGCTGTGCTTCCGCCCGTTTCGGTTTTCAATTCTTTTACCATTTTTCCTATGAGATCTTCCATCTGCCAGTTGGCTTGGCACTTGCACACTTGGAAGATGAAGTTCTGGAGCATGCGCATGCCGTTTTCCGTGTGTATAACTTCTGGATGCCATTGTAGACCGTAGATTGGTTTTGTCTTGTGCCTGAACGCGGCGACAGGGCAGTTTTCTGTGTGGGCTAACGATTCGAACTCTGGCGGGGGCGCAAAGACGGTGTCGCCGTGGCTCATCCAAACCTGTTCCTTATCACTTAACCCTTCCAATACACCGACTGGCTTGTCGATTGCGACTTGGGCGATGCCGTATTCTTTGCAGGTTGCAGGTTCAACTTTGCTGCCAGTTAATTGCGCTAACAACTGGTGCCCATAGCATAATCCCAGAATTGGCAGGTTCACCTCTAAGATGCGTGGGTGAAGTTTTGGGGCGTTTGCCTCGTAGACGCTTGAGGGTCCGCCTGAAAATATTAATCCTTTAACGTTAAATTTTTGGTTTAAAGACGCCACTTCTTCGGGAGAGATGTCGTGAGGAACGATTTCTGAATAGACGCCGTGTTCTCTTATTCTTCTGGCGATTAGGTGGCAGTATTGCCCGCCAAAGTCAAGAACAAGTATGGTGTCGTATTTTGCTTGCATTATGGTGTGGCTCAGAACTATTGGAGTTCAGGGTCTAATTTAAGATTACTATCTATTTTCTGGTAAAGACAGCTGTTTTGAGGTTCTTTGCTGGCTTAATTGATGTCCATTGGTTAACTGAAATAACTAAAATTTTATTAACTTAAACAGACTATTATTAAAAGACTGTTCCAAAAAACATTGTTTAACTGGAAGAACGTGCAGGACGAGATGATTATGGTATTAAATGAAACCGATGTAAAAATCCTAAAAGGGCTAATTGAGGACGCAAGGTTCTCAAGCAGACAAATAGCCAAAAATGTTGGTGTTTCAGTCGGAACCGTTTTATCTAGAATCAAAAAGATGGAAGAAGACGGCTTAATCAAAGGTTACTCAGTTATTTTGGATCATGAAAAACTCGGCTACCAGCTTACGGTGGTTACAGAAATCACAGTTTCTAAAGGTAGGCTTGTGGAATCAGAGAATGAAATAGCCAAAATCCCAAACGTCTGCGGAGTCTACGACGTCACAGGTTTAACAGACGCCATTATCGTAGCCAAATTCAAAAGTCGCGAAGACTTAGGTGCCTTCACCAAAAAACTGCTCTCCCTACCATACATCGAACGCACAAACACCCATGTGGTCTTAACAACGGTGAAAGAAAACTTCCGCTTGTTATAATTGAGCTTTTTAGTTTTTTTTCATTTTTGTTATTTCTCAAAAACTTTCGTATAGATGTAATGGGATCTTTGGGTTAATTTGATTCTTTAAATAAGGAAGTGGTCTCTGATGGCGTTAGTTCTTGCAAAAAGACAAATAAACGGTTAGGATTTTGCTTTTTCTGTGTGGTGATTTTCCATTTTGTATTTTAGTTCAGGAGCTGCAATGGTTATTTTTGTTCCTGAAGGCACTGCATGATGTTATCCAGACGTTTCCACCAATGATCACGTTGTCGCCTATTACTGTCTCAGCGCCAAGCAATGTTGCGCCTGAATAGATTACAACATTGTTTCCAACGGTAGGGTGGCGTTTGCGTCCTTTGATGATGTTTCCTTTCTCGTCTTTTGGAAAACTCAATGCGCCAAGGGTTACGCCTTGGTAGAGTTTGACGTTGTCGCCGATTTCTGCGGTTTCGCCGATGACGACGCCTGTGCCGTGGTCGATGAAAAAGTTTTTGCCGATTTTTGCGCCTGGGTGGATGTCTATGCCTGTTTGTGAGTGGATGTGTTCGCTCATTATTCTTGGAATTAGGGGTACGCCACTTAGGTAGAGTTCATGGGCTATTCGATACGTACTTATTGCCAATACGCATGGGTAGCTTAAGATGACTTCCTCATTGCTTACCGCTGCGGGGTCACCGCTATAAGCTGCTTGAATGTCACCGCTTAACATAGAGCGGATTTCGGGTAATTTCTCAAGAAGCTCCTTAACTACAACGTGGGCGCGTTTTTGGCATACGTCCTGTGGGCATTCACTGATTTTTCTGCAGATGTACTTGAGACTTCTTTCAACCTCGTCAGTGAGCCTTGTATAAACCGAAGTCAAGGTGGTGCCAAGCTGATATTTTATGTTGGCTTTAGTTATTTCTGAATCGCCCAAGTAGCCTGGAAAAAGAACTGTGAATAAGTCTTCTAAAACTTCGATTACTACAATTTTCGATGGTAGGTCTCGTCCTTCAAGATGGTCCATGCCTCCGAATTTATGGTAACTATTCATGATTTCTTCCACTAGTTTTGGCACGCTGGTTTCGACCCAGTCCTGTTCTACTTTATCGTGGTTATGCATGAGTGTGGCTAGCATTCTGTCTGGGTTCCAGCAGTCATTTTCCAATTTTTTTTCTTTGCATTCTTGACATTCTTTGGGTATGTGCTGGTTTGGAGTTGTGGTCATCTTGTTTCACTTTCGTTCAAATATGAGAAAAGGGGAATATAAGAAAAGCGTCTTTTAAACATATATTATATGTTGGTGACTACAGGTGTGGCTGGTTCCTGAAAGAGCACAGTGCTTAGGTAGCGTTCGCCTGTGTCAGGAAGGATTACAACTATAAGCTTGCCCTTATTCTCTGGGCGTTTTGCTATTTCTATTGCTGCATATGCTGCTGCGCCAGAAGAAATGCCGACAAGTAATCCTTCTTTTTGTGCAAGTTGCCTTGTCGTTTGCACCGCCTGGTCGTCTGTAACTTTGAATATTTCATCTACCAGATCAAGTTTCAGTACATCAGGCTTGAAGCCGGCGCCTATGCCTTGGATTTTGTGGGATCCTTTCTGACCTCCGCTAAGGACTGGTGAGGCTGCTGGTTCCACAGCTACGGCTTTGAATTCTGGTTTTTGCAGTTTAATGAATTGGGCGATGCCTGTTATAGTTCCACCAGTTCCCACACCTGCAACAACGATGTCTACTTTTCCGTCAGTGTCTTCCCATATTTCTGGTCCTGTGGTCTCTCTGTGGATTTTTGGGTTAGCTAAGTTTTTGAATTGCTGAGGCATGAAGCTATTAGGTGTGTCTTTTGTGAGTTCTTCGGCTTTTTTTATTGCGCCACCCATGCCGTCTGGTCCCAGGGTGAGAATAAGTTGTGCACCGTATGCTTTGAGAAGATTGCGGCGCTCGATGCTCATTGTTTCCGGCATAGTTAAAATGAGTTTATAGCCTTTGACAGCTGCTACCATGGCTAAACCTATTCCTGTGTTGCCGCTTGTGGGTTCGATTAGGGTTGCCCCAGGTTTAATGATGCCCTGTTTTTCGGCTTCCGAAATCATTGATAGGCAGATTCGGTCTTTGACGCTTCCGCCTGGATTTTTTGCTTCCAGTTTAGCTAATACTGTGGCTGTTGCGCCTTGAGTTAGTTTGTTTATTTGGACTAGGGGTGTTTTTCCGATCGTTTCTAGGATATTTTTGTAGATTTTCAAGTTTAACACCTTATTATTATAACAGTGTTATATGTGGCGTGATATAAGGCTTTACCACAACCAAACGTAACTCTACAAAACAATAATACAAACTAAACCTAAAACAATTACGGTAAAAGTAAAGTAAAGCCTTTAAATGTGCCCTGTTTCTATATTTCCGCTACACAGTGCGGAGGTCGCCCAGCATGGCCAAAGGCGTAGGACTGAGGCTCCTATCCCGCAGGGGTTCGTGGGTTCAAATCCCACCCTCCGCACCAACTATCTCTAAGTTTTCGAATAGCACAAAAGTAATATAACTGCTTTTAACACTTGACAAGCGGCGACTCGTATACCTATATTGGTTAGGTATCACTTTACGCAGCGTTTTGTTGTTTCTGCTCAAGAAGCGTTCGACTGGTGGCACAGACTTCGACTCACAAGACAACCTGTTAACGGGTGACAAGATGGCCGAACGGCAAATAACCCACCTTGCCGATGGCGCAATAATCCTCAAAAGATTCATTCCATAGTGTTGCCGGAACAATTGAGAAGCAGAAGCTCGTTCACCTCTACCCCGACCAATATAGATGGACGTCAACGCATTTGACAGGTCCAAACAAGTACTCCCAATTCCTCTACAAGATAATCCCACAAAGCAAAAATGCTTCATTTTTAACCTTTAAAGCGCTTCACCTTGAATATAAGGAAAAAGAGGATGCTAAATTATTTGCAGAGCGATTGTGCAAAGAGGATGCTTACGTTTGGAGGCTCTTAAGAGGTGCAATGGCAATATACTGTTTGGTAAACTTGTTTTTCCATGGATTTAATTTTTTTTTTAAGTAACGGTTAAAAGCCAATGATGCACAGTGATAATTTAACACCAAAAAGGTTTGGTAACAATGTCTGCTAAAACTCAACAGAGAAAATTCATTTCAGTTGACCCAGGCAAATGCATTGGATGTGGAATCTGCGAGTATGCTTGCACCGTAGAAAAAGGTGAAAACAATTGGAATCCAATCCGTTCCAGAATCAGAGTAGTTCGCATGGCGCCAGTGCTTAATTTTGCATTATCTTGCAGAGGCTGTGAAGATGCAAAATGTGTAAAAGCATGTCCTGAACGGGCACTCTCCCAAGCAGAGGATACAGGCTTACTAATAATTGACGAAAATAAATGTAAAGGTTGCGACTGGTGTGTACAAGCTTGTGACCACGGGGGAATAACTATTCATGCCGATACAGGAAAGGCAATCGCATGCGACCTTTGTAAAGGTGAGCCAAAATGCCTTTCTTCTTGTCCCGAAGAAGCATTAGCAATTGTGGGTTCAGACGAGGAAGCAGAAAAACGTTTTAACGACGCATTAGCAACTTTGTCACAACAAATTGAAAGAATTACCCTCAGCATCAAAAATAAGGACTGGAAACCATTTCTGGCTATTGCAGAAAAACGTTCAGGCGTTATTACAGAAAAACTAGAAGCTTTGAACAAAAAAGCAAAGGTAAAAAAATAGAGACAATAGCCTTCTCATACTTTCCTATTTTCTTCAAAACCCCTCAAAAAACTATCAATATCTAGCCCGACTTTCTCGCCAACATAACCACCTTCCAAAACAAAGAACGTGGGTTTTTTTAGTTTAGCGACTCTATTGCCTATTTCAAAGTAATCTTGCTCAACTAAGCCTAAAGTTGCCAAGTCACCTTGATGAGTGTCAAAACCAGCTGAAACGGCAACTGCTTCAAACTTGGCTAAATCAATTTTGCCTAATGCTTTGTTTAATGTTTCTAAGTAACGTTGTCCGCCAAAATCGCTTGGCAACGCGAAATTTATACAGTTTCCTTCGGTGAAATCTCCTGTTCCAGGGTAATTAGGTGATTGATGTAGGGAAACATAGATGACTTTTTCGTCTCCATAAAAAATTTCTTGTGTGCCGTTCCCGTGGTGTCCATCGATGTCCAAGATCAATGTTCGTTTTCCTGATTCTTTTACGGCTATTGCTATGTTGTTTAGGTAGCAGAATCCACGTGTGTAAACGCCTAATGCAGCTCCGCTTCTTCCAACGTGGTGTCCAGGTGGGCGCATGAGTGAAAAACCATTAATTTTACTTGCTAAGAGTGCTCCTCCAACGGAGAGTTGTGCGAACTCGTAGATGTTTTTGTAGGCAGGTGTGTCTGAATCTTCAACTAATCCTTTTTTTACGTTGAAAAGGTAGTCGGCGTCATGAATGCTTAAAATTTCCTCGTCGTTTGCCGGCTTTGGCTCCAAGAACTCGTAGCCCTTAGACTGTAAAACATCGTGTGCGGCTTTTACTCTTTGGGGTCCTTCAACGTGCCAGGTGCCATAGCCTAAACATTTTTCGGAGTAGACTATTTTTGTTTTCATCGGGTGCTGCTTCCGTTAGACAGATAAATACGCTTACATTTAAAATATAACCTTAATCAGAATCTAGTACCCTTAAGTTAATGGAGACTCACCATGGTTTCAGAAAATCCTTTCGACCAATTCCGTCAAGAATGCCAATCTGCATTAGCAAAGGCATTAAACGAAACCTTGCCAGAAACACAACAGCTAACAATCACACTAAACAAAACGCCAAACATAGATTACGGCCAATTAGCTTCATCACTCTGTTTTGAATTGGCGAAGAAACTTAGACAGAAACCACTTGCTTTAGCCAACCAATTGGTCGGAGCCATAGACAAATCAGAATTTAATCTTATCGAGAAAGTCGCACCTGCAGGTGCAGGCTACATAAATTTTTATGTAAACTTCGGTAAATTCTCGGCGTTAACTTTGGAGTCCGTTAAAAAGTTAGGATCCGAATACGGCTTTGCCAAAACTGACAAACCCGAAAAAATCATTGTGGAACACACCAGCGTTAACCCGTTGCATCCAATCCACATTGGACAAGCCCGAAACCCCATGCTGGGTGATGCGTTAGTACGCATTCTCAAGTACAGAGGGCACGAAGTCTCACGCCATTACTACATTGACGATGTGGGACGACAATCATCAGTAGTGGCATACGGTTACGCTAAATTGAGCAAACCAAAACCCACCGAGAAAGCGGACCTTTTCGTGGGAAAAATCTACACGGTAACCAGTTGCATAGTCGAGATTAACCGCCTCAAAAAATTACGTGAAGCTGCGATCTCTGTTCATAATGCAGATGACTTAGTGAAGGCAAACAAGGAAATTGATGAGTGGATGTCGATTGCAGCGGAACTTAAAGAGAAGTATCCTTTGCTCTTTGAGGCTTTAGCAGCTAAAATTAGCCAAGATGAAAATCCGGAAGAAGAAATCAAGCGTTTAAACTGCGCTTACGAGAACGATGAACCTAACGCAAAACAACTCATCCGCGAAGTCAGCGATTTATGCCTTGAAGGCTTCCGCGAAACCATGAAGCGCGTTGGTGTGACTTATGATTCATGGGATTGGGAAAGCGATTTTGTTTGGAGTACACAAGTTAACGATGTTTTGGCCAAGCTCAAGGCATCACCGTTTGTGTTCAATGAGAAGGGCGTGTTAGTGTTTGACGCCGAAAAAGTCGTGCAGACTCTGAACTTGAAGGGCAAATTGGGTTTAAGCGAAAACAATGAGGTTCCCCCTTTGACCCTTGGACGCGCCGACGGAACAACACTCTACACCACTCGTGACATCGCTTACACACTCTGGAAGTTTAAACAAGCACAAAAAGTCATAAACGTAATCGGCATGGAACAATCGTTGGCTCAGTTGCAGTTAAAAATAGCGCTTTATGCAATGGGTCACAGTGAATACGCCAAGAACCTGGTGCATTTCGCCTATAACTTGGTTACTTTGCCAGGTTACAAAATGAGTAGCAGAAGAGGCCACTACATCACGTTTGATGATGTTTTAACCGAAGCGGTACAACGGGCTTACGAAGAAGTTTCGAAGCGCTCGCCCCTTCTTTCAGAAGAGGAAAAACGCAAAATCGCGGATTTTGTGGGTTTAGGCTCGGTTAGATATGCCCTTGTGGATGTTGATCCATCCAAAACAGTGGTTTTTACATGGGATCGCGTGCTGAATTTTGAAACTAACAGCGCACCGTACGTCCAATATACTCATGCAAGAGCTTGCAGTATACTTCGAAAGGCGGCGCGTGAACCCGAAAAACCATTATTTGACTTACTTACAGAAAAGCTGGAGCGCGAACTCATCATAAACCTCGCCAGTTTCCCAGACATGTTCATCGAAGCATCAGAGTACCTTAAACCAAACATGATAGCCGACTACACCAACGCTTTAGCCGACAAATTCAACACATTCTACAACGCATTACCAGTGATAAAAGCTAATACCCAAGAACTAAGCGACGTACGAATTGCTTTAACCCGAGCTATCCAAATCGTCATGCACAACGCATTGAATCTGATTGGTGTGGTTGCACCCGAAAAAATGTAGCTGCAGACTGTTAGAAACGGAATCTATGTCTTTTTCGCCTTTACCTTTTTTTGAACCCTTATTCTTCGCATTCCACCCAAATCGTTGAAGGTAACATGAAAAGAAAAGACATCTTACTCCAAGTATCACTCCTCTGAAAGGGACGTCTATCAAGTCTGGCAAAACAGCGGATTATTTTTAGTTAAAATAAATAAAAATTTGTTTGTATTTAGGTGGGTTGAGGGATTTTTATTTTGCTTTTTTGGTTTTGGGGTATTTTTGCTGAGATGTTTTGTTAAGAAAGTGCTCTGATAGAAGAAAAGCAGTTGATTGCAATATCGGTAAGGTTGTTTTGGGTTGCTTTTTTGGTTTGGGCTTTGATTTGTTTGCAGGTTGAGTCCATAATAGTCTGTAATAGTCTGAAGTAGTCTGTTGTAGTCTTTAATAGTTGTTAAGTTTTGTAATTTGGGGTAATTTATGCCTCTGACCACAAAAAGTATCTTTTAAAACGGTGCTTGAAGAAGGCTACAGATTGCAGATTCCAAAGCTGATTCAATGGCAGTTTAAAATGGAGCAAAACCAGGTCCTAAGTGTTAGAGTATCTCCAAAACGTCTTTTGGAAGTTTACAAGTATTTTTTGCCAAAATGGATAAACAGGGAAGAATATTCAATCCCAAGTTGACGTTGGCATTAGTGGCGAATAGAGAAAATCCTAACTTGGAAGGCGGCATCTTGGATGTTTGGCTTGAACCTGCATAACATTAGATTGTTAAAAGGTAAGCAAGAACCTTTGAGTTAAACACGTGCAAAAAACAAATTAGGCAACTGACTCTGCAGGTTGAATTGAGGTTGGGGGCACTTCTTCGTCTTCTTCTAATTCAACGCTTTCTTTACCAACGCCCCGCAAAACATATGCAATCACCAGCGAAACCACGGCTAAAAACAGATACGGAAACACACTCGCCAAAATAGAAAGCACCACATAATCCATTGGTGGTATTGCGGTCGCATTAACTATTTGGATAAGACGGAATGTTACAATTGCTAGTATAACGGCAAATACAGCCGATACTGCTCCAAAAAAGGTGGCTGCTTTTCCTACGATTTTTAGGGTGTTCATGAGTAGTACTGTCCGCTTTTTTATGATCTGTTGTCTCTCTTTAAGTTATGCTCTAATCGCTTTATAGTAAGATATAGGTAACTTGCATGTGCTAACAGATTTTTCGCTTTTTGAGGTAGATTTTTTAAAGATACCGCGATCTAAAAATAAGGCAGTACATATGGGCAAGCTATGGATAATAACTAAAAAAATCTTTAGTGTCTCTTTAGTTTTTAATGCCCTGTTAACCATAGGCTGCATAAGTGGAATCCTGGCAGGCTTCTATTGGTATTATCACGATTGGCACCCGTTTTCACCATATCTTATCAGCGGCAATCTGTTTTGGGTAGCGATCGCAGCTGCCATCATTAACATTTTCCCAAGCGCTGGACTCGGTCGATCATTGCATACTGGCAGATTTCTGTTCCACCACTACTTTTACGGCTTCATGGTCTTGGTTTGTGCGGTCGTTTACATTCTATTTTTTACACCCATTTCCCTATTGACAATTTTTCTTATAAATGACACAAGCGTTCAAGTTAATGTGGGCAGATTTTTTATTTTAGGAGGGTTAACACTTGTTTTGGATGACCTTCCCGATGTTCATGCAAAGCTGGATTCAGGTTTAAACTGGTTAAAAAGCAAGGTTGGGCAAGGCGCCCGATTTGTTTCTGCGGTTCAAATGGTAATGGGGGCAGTTTCTCTCTATGTTTCCGCTGCTGTTACGTTTTCAGTTTACGCGACTCCCGAATACGTTACAGTTGCAAATCTATTGTTAATCGGCACGCTCTTTATCACAAGTACAACCTCATTTATTTTTGTGCGAAGACATGTTTGGCAAAAGATTGTAGGTTAAGTCTTAATCTCCAGTTATCCTATACTTGGTAGTTATTCTTGCAATAACAAATTTCATATACAAGCCCAATAATGTAAAACGAGGTGCACAATAATGAGTAACGATTCATACTTCAGTAAGAAACTTGAACCAATCAAAGTTACAAAACAGAAACCAATTTCACAACTTCTAAAAGAAATGGGCAAAACTGCTTACCAAGGACGCAAACTTGGCGAAGCTGTTGACGTTTGGGAAAACATGATAAAAGAAAAAGATACAGTCATTGCTTTGGGTTTTGCAGGCTCCATGAGCACCGCGGGGCAATGGACAATAATTAATTGGCTAATCGAAAACCGCTTCATAGATGTATTAGTATCCACAGGTGCTAACGTATCAGAAGACATCGTTGACGCTATGGGTTTAGGCTACTATCAAGGCAGCCATATGGTGAATGATGAACAGCTACTACACGACGACGTCAATCGATACTACGATGTCTATGGCAAAGAAACGGATTATCGTAAAATGGAAGAAGTTGTTACCGATTTCGTGATGACCTGCAAACAGGATTATAATTACACTTCCGCAGAGTTTCTCTTTTTACTGGGTAAGTATCTTGGCAAGAAAAATATTCCCGCTATCTCCGCGGTTGCTGCAGCGAATGGCGTTCCCATCTTCAGTCCGGCTATGGTTGACAGCGCTTATGGAGAAACATTCCTCTTGGCTAAAAACCAAGGACACCACGTTGTAATTGACTCGGTTAAAGAGTTTGATCAATTCGTTAGCATAGGTACAAAAACCAAGGAAGTTGGCGTAGTCTACATTGGAGGCGGCGTTCCCAAAGACCTTACCCAACTCATTGCAATCTCAGTTTCACCATTCACTTGTGATGAAGGCGTCAAAGGTAGAAAGGGAGGTTTACGTAAAGGTTTGCAAGAATATTATTATCCACACAAGTACGCAATACAAATCACAACTGATTCACCGCAATGGGGCGGCTTATCTGGTTGCACATTGGAGGAGGCTATTAGCTGGGGTAAAATCAACAGCCAAACAGGCACGCGCGCTGTTGTTTACTGCGACGCAACAATCGCCTTGCCACTAATTTGCCACGCACTAGCTGAGCGTGTACCAGAAAAACGGAAAGGGCCAGATATGAGCTGGCTATTCAAAGGCGTCCAATAAACGCCCTAATTTTTCATTTTTATTTCTTGTTTAGCCTTGTGAGTAGTGAGCTTGTCATTATCGGCATTATTATTGTGGCGTCGCCTTCGATCATTATGCGTTTGGCTTTTTCGTTGATTTTTCCCCAGGAAACTGCTTCGCGTGGGCGTGCGCCGCTAAGGCTTCCATCCCATTCGTCTGCCGTGGTAATGTAAATGACGTAGTCTAAGCCGTCTTTGAATTGGTTCCACCAAATTGTGTGGTGCTTGCTGATTCCTCCACCGACGATTAGGGCGCCGCTTTTCTTAGCGTCGAAGACGATGTTATTGAGGTCGCCTTCGTCTTTTAGCAGATTAATCCTGAAATCATGGTGGTCTTGGCTGAAGAACCAAAGTTGGTAGCCTACTGCGCCGTCTGTTATGCCCGGCACGAAGACTGGGATGTTGTGTTTTGCTGCCCAATAGAGAATTGAGGTCTCGTCGCAACAGCGTAAACCGATTTCGCGGGTAAGCTCGCTTGTTGAAAGCTCTTTTTTGCCTTCTTTGTATAGCTCTTCAAGCAACCCAATGATTTTCTTTTCTATAACTGTGCCGTAACTGTCGTTTGGGACAAGTACGTTTCCAAGGCGGTTTACTCCCTCTTGGTGAAGCTTAGAGTCATTCATAATGAAGCTGCCTTTGTAGTAGTCTTTGTAGCAGCGTGCGACATCGTGGTCCAGCGTTCCACAAGTGGTTATTATTACGTCAATGAGTTTGAGTTTAACAAGTTCCCTGATTACTCCGCGTGTGCCAGTGGCTACTATGTCGGCTGTGAATGATAGGAATTTTACGCATTCTTTGTCGTTGATCATTGCTTCCATGATGTTGACGCCTGTCGCAAGTTTGCCCGCAGTGAACCCCCAAGCCGCATCCATCTGCAAAACTAGCTCGTCAACGGATAATTCCTTTGAGAAATCGTAATCTTTTACAGGTACCTTATGCGATGTTTCTTTGTGCATCCCTATTTTCTCCTACTGCATCTTTGATATCAGAAAATGGAATAAATAGGTGTCGAAAACGCAAAGGCTCAGTATGCTAAATAATCGATGATTCGCTGGTAAATGTCTTTATCCTTGGAGTCTTCGTAGCCAGCATAAATGCTTGGGTTATCGTTGATTTCTACAACCACGTAGTCGCCATCGACTTCTTTGATGTCCACGCCATAGAGCCCTTTTCCAGCAACACTACACGCTTTAAGTGCTACTTCACGGAGCCTTGCAGGCATGTCGCGTTTCTCTGAACTTACGGTTCTGCCCCAAACCACTGTTGGTTTACCGCGTAGTTTAGCACCGTGTTTCCATTTGCCCTTCGGAATCATGTATTTGCAGACATACAAAACATCGTTGTTTAGTACACCTACTCTCCAATCAAAACCTGTTGGAGTGAATTTTTGAATAGCCAAAACATCGGATTTTTTGAAAAAACGTTTGGCGACGTCTCGGAAACTGGTTTCGCAAGCAGCTTTTTCCACATAACGTGAAAAGCTTGTGTAGGGAGCTTTAATGACTACGGGTTTGCCTAGTTCATCGAAGATTTCGTTGATTTTTTTGTGGTGCAAATCATCTTTGTTTAGGAAAACGGTTGGGATGCGGGGGACGTTGTATTTTTCGAAAAGTGCGTATTGATGGATTTTGTTTCCGCAGATTTTGATGGATTCAGGGTCATCGACGACTTTTAAGCCCAGTTCCCAAGCGGTTTTTGATACGATATATGAAGTGAAAAGGGGGTCAGTGGTTGCCCTGATGAAAACAGCGTCGTAGTTTGGAATGTCTTCGATGTTTTCGCGGAACAAGAAACTAAATTCGTTTCCTGATCGTTCAGCAGCACGCTTAAAGTTTTGTAGGGCGGCTTCCTCTCTGTGGTCAGTGAAATTATATTTTTCAACAAAGCAAGCGATCTTAGACACCGATATGTTCACCCTGCTGAGAAATCAGCATAATCTCCTTCGAGATTAACTCTAAATCATTCTTAGATAGCTCAGTTTCTTTCATTGGTTCAAGACCGCACAGGAATGCTTTTCCCTCTGTTTTTTGAACATGAACTTTACAGATGGGAATCTTGAAGAGTTCATAAACCTTTTCCGTGATAGCGCTAATTTGCTCATCCTCGATTTGGCATTTTCCCAAAAATGATTTGACTGTGAACATTTCGCCAGTTAATGGTTGAGCGCAAACGGTAAACTTGTAGTTCATTCCTAAACTTTTCAACGCTCGATATAATGCGCTCTTGTTCTTGGCAACTTGATAACCCTCGTAAATGAATGGGTTAACTGCAAAAACTACGACTGGCAATTTGAGTTCAGTCATGATTTTCTTAACTGAATCAGTAACAAGGAACGGCAGAGTTGGTATTTTTGCTCTTTTGGCGCGCAACAGAAGAATTGGTGTTCTGCTTGAATCAATAATGTTTTCACATGAAGGAATAACGTTGTTGCCTAAAACTTCCGCATGCAATGACACGTAATAACCTGTTTTTAGGTACCGGTACTCGTTATTGATGTTGATGGTGGTATCTTTAATCGATGATTCAAGAAACTGTGAAGGTTTTAGAGCTTTAAGCTCATCTGTAAGGTCGAAGTTAGAGACGACCAACACTCATAGTGCACCAGTCAATTAGAAGGCGTTATTCGTAGAGTTATATTTAAAATTAACTATACACAATAACAGCATCTTAAGTTAACGCTAAATAAAAAAAGAGGCAAAAGCAACGTACAAACCGCTTGAAGTGCTCGGACCAGAACACGAATACTCGCTTGTAAACAAGGAACTAAAGCCCTTGCCAATTAGCGATAAAATCATCAAAAATTATTGCGGAAAAATAATAAACTTCATCGAGTTGTCCTGCTTCACTTTTGGCAAAGAAATGCAGCTGCATGTAATGGAAATCAAAGCCAACCAACCCTTCAAAACACCGTCTGAATTTGAAGAAACAATGCAAACCGCCGTCTCAACCCTAAGTCAAATCGTGCAAAAACACGGCGCTATGCTGCTTGGAACAGGCATGCATCCACTCCTTAAACTGCAGGACACTGGCATTTGGCCTCATTACCACAAAAAAATTTATCAACAATACGGAAAAATTTTCAACTTAAACCAGCACGGATGGTTAAACATCCAGAGCTTCCACCTGAATTTGCCTTTCCAAAAAGAAGCCGACGCAATCCAAACACATAACCAACTAGCCAACCTGTGCGCTTATTTGCCTGCAATCTCTGCTTCTTCACCAATCTATGAGGGCAAAAAAGGTCCAGACATTGACAATCGCTTGCAATTCTATAAGGTAAATCAGAAGGAAGTTCCCTCCATAAGCGGAGAAGTCATCCCAGAATATGTGTCCTCACTTGGTCAGTACAAGCGAGACGTTATTGAGCGGTACTCACAGGATTTAGCTAAAGCAGGCGCAGACAAAACCTTGCTTCACCGGGAATGGGTTAACTCAAGAGGCGTAATTTTCCGCTTTGACCGCTGCGCCCTCGAAGTTCGGGTGATGGATGAGCAAGAATGCATAAAGTCGGATGTGGCTCTGGCTTGTTTTGTGCGTGCTGCACTCAGAGGGTTAAATGCTTCAAACGTTGAACTTTTGTCGCATGATGTTTTAGTTAAAGACTTCAACAAGGTCATTAAGGATGGGTTAAACGCAGAGGTCTCAAATCCGCATGGGAAAACGGCAAGGCAAGTTTGCCAAAACTACCTCAAAATAGCAATAGAACATGCAACCGAAGACGAGAAAAAGTATCTGTGGCTTGTTAAGAAGCGCATTGAAGAAGGCAGCCTCTCTGAGCTTATTACGTGAAAGGGTTTTGAGGCGAGCTCAGAAAACAAGTTTCCATCAATCTATCATTGATGTTTATTCAACGCTTATTAAGTGCCTCATGGATAATCAACCCTACCTCTAAAAAATGGGTGAGAAAAATGCCTGAAGACAACAAAGGAACAACCTACTCCTATGACGTATGTAGTGAATGCAAAATTATCTGTTGCCAAGACGCTAAGCCACCAGTAAGTGAGAGTCGCAAAAAAATAATAAAAGAATATTTGCAAAAACAGAAAGTCAACATTGAAGCGCCCTTCACAAAAGAAAACTATTCTTACCCATCAGTGGATGAAACTCTTCTCTGTAAATTTAACAGTAAAGAAACCAAGAAATGTATTGTTCACTCAGTTAAGCCTGAAACATGTCGAGCAGGACCAATTACCTTTGACATTAACTTTAAAACTAAGAAAGTCGGGTATTTCTTGAAAAAATCAGAAATCTGTGCTTATGCAGGCGAATTGTACAAGAACTAAGTCCGCTTTCAAAGATCATTATGAAGTTGCTAAGAAAGAAATTATGCAGCTAATCAAAGAATTGGATGCTGATGAGTTGCGGGAACTTATGAAAATTGAGGAGCCCCAAACATTCAAAGTTGGTGAAGAAGATTTGCCCTTTGAAGTGGTTAAAAAACTCGGCTTATAAAAAGCCGGCATCTCTTAGTTTAAGTGCTACGGCAATGTTGCCTTTAAAATGAACTTTGCCTGTAAAGAAGGCTTTTTCCGCACTTAATTTGCCGTTAACCATATCCATGAAATCGTTCTCATTCATCTGCAAAGTTAATGTGGGTGCTGCATGGGTTCCTTCGGTAACCTGAAGCTTCTGGTCCTTTACTATAACAGTCCAGTTCCCACCTTCGGGTCCAGTTACATTTAACTGAGTTATGACGTCGATGCCTACTGTTTTTTCTGGTTTAAACCTGGTAGGTAAGGCTTTTTCGAAGAATTCTTTGGGTGTATTTGTCTCCATGATCTCAGCCTGTTGATTTTCAAACATTTTACGCAGTTGGGTTATTGAACTTTTGGTAACTTATCTGAAGAGGTCTCTTTCTTTGGCTCTGGTTAGTGAAGTTGCTGAGGCGTTTTCGTCTTTTTGATAGTTGTATCCTCGGATGATAGCGGCTGGAATTCCCTCGTTGGCTTGGCCAATTACAAGTTCTGCAGCTGAAGAAAGCTCATCTGCGATGGCGGTTTGCTTTATTCTAAGCACGTAGCCGAAGAGGTCTTTTTCGCCCCGCCTATCCCTTATTGGCTTAAATCCTGCCACGCCAACCGCCACGTTAATCTCACCCAGCCTAAACGGCCTACCATGAGTGTCAGAAATAATAACTGCGACGTCAGCACCTGCTAAACGTTTTATTTCTTTTCTTATATTCTCTGCCGAAGCACTCGGGTTTTTTGGCAAGGGCACAACATTTCTATCTCCTGAAACGTTGGATCGGTCAACTCCTGCGTTGGCACAAATTATGCCGCTGACGGTTTCAGTAATAATGCTGTTTTGACCAACGCGAACGATGTCTTTGGTTTCTTGCAAAATAACCTCGACTAATGCAGGGTCTTTGTTGGTTTTTTGTGCTATTTCCTTTGCTTTCTCTGAGGGCTTGACTTTGTCTAGATCGATTACGTTTCCTTCTGCTTTTGAAACCACGACATGTGTAACCACTATGATGTCTTTTTCTTGGATTGGTGTATTCTGTTTTTTTGCTGCTTCAACAATAAGCTTCCCTAAGTTGTCTCCTTTCTTAATTAACGGTAAATTTTCAACAGCGAATACTTGAATGGGATTCACGCATTTTGCCTCTTCTAAGGTTGCTAATTAAGCAATAGAACTTAAGTTTATCTCGGAAAAAGCTTGGAAAGATAAAAATTGAAAAAAGAATTGATGGGACCGTAAAGGTCTCAATTGTTTGGTTGGGGTTTTTTAGTTTCTGAATTTCTGCAGTTTTTGCAGCATCAGTTTGTCGCCTTCAGCATCGCCTGCGCATGTTGCGATGATACCGTCGACGAGTCCGACAAGCTTGCTTGCTTTTTCTTCAACTGTGTCCATGGTTGCTGCGGTTGGCCATCCGATCATTTTGACGGTTTCTACGTTTTTGTCTGTTCCAACAAGGAAGTACGCGAAAAGTGGCTTGTTGAGTTTCTTGCATTCTGCTGATACTGCTTTGAGGGCATCGAATGAGTCGTCGGTTAGCCTCATGAAATACACGAAGTCCCATGGCTCACGTACCCGTTCAAGAGTTTCTTCTATTGAACGTCTCGCTGTTAGTAAGCAGCCGAGTTTGAGGTTCTTGGTCTTTACATTAGTGCGTATGAAGTCTCTCGCTGCTTCGGATGAAGGCAGCATTGTTATGGGTTGACCAAACTTTGGGTTGTCTCCCATGGTGACTGCTAAGCCGTCTAAACCAATTATGTCTGATGCTAAAGCTAAGCCTCCTACTTCAACTGGACCCTTATACTTTAGAATGAAAATTGGTACGACGTATTTTTCTGGGTACTTGTATTTGAGTAAGCAGCTTACGACTACTCCGCTTGGAGCTGGGTAACCTGCTGCACCATCAGTTACGTTCCATCCGTCTACTAATTCTTTGAGTTCGTCTGCAAGCTTTAGGAATTTACGTGTTGGCACAAATTCATTTAGTATTTTCATGGAGATTTCATCTCGCTTAATGGGTGAGATGTTTGGGTTAAAAAGGCTTTTGCATTCGTAATGTCTGATTTTTTAGCATAAGGTATTTTGGAGCAACGTGTTGAAAAACAAGCTTTATTTAGGCGTTTTTAGGGCAGCTAATGATTTTTTGGCGCGTTTTGTCTTGAATTTGGATAATCTAGCGATTTCATCCTTATCCACCCCTTCTTTGGTAGCATCCAAATTTTTTATCAGGTTTATCCCGACCTTTGACCTCACCACCACACTTGAAAACCCCGGTTTACTTCCAACGGAACCAACTGAAACGTCAGCCAAACGCGAAGTGAAATCATCACAGTAGTGGCAGGCTTTCTCTGCGGCAACGTCAAGATCATTTACTTTGCAGCTGTATTCTTTTCCATCGATAAAGGCCATGAATTTTCCTGCACGAATCTGGGTTTTTTCAACCTTATCCAAATCGATGCCCAAACGTGTACACATTGCCTCTTTCAGCTTTAACTTGTTGAAGGCTTCAAAACAGAATAAGCCAATAACCGTGATTTCGCATTCGTTATTTAGCGATTGCTGTATTTTTCTGGCGGCTTTTGCTTCGCAGGGTGTGCAAACGATGGCTATCCTTTTTTTTCCTTGGCTGATTATCTCACGCAGTTTCTTGGTAACGTTGACTCTGAGGTATCTGGTTCCTCTCGCGGCGACAGCTTCCTTAGCACTCGTGGCTACGACGGCTATTGCACTGTACCCAACACCGCGGTAAACGACAACGGCAGCATCAAAAAGGTGCTCTTCAAAACCCTTAACCAACAATGCCGTAATCACCCCGCCGTCTTGTCCCTTAAACCTGCTTTTAGCCGAAAATATGCTGCTGTAAACGCCGAGGTTTGGATCTTTTGAGCCCTCCAGAAATTGTTGTTCAATTTTTGTTTCGTCTTGAGTTTTGTAGTTTTGGTTTTTCTCTGCTTGGTTATTCGGCATATTAGACGTTCAACCAGTTTTTTACTGAGTTTAGGTGGGGTTTTCGGGCAAATAAAGCTTTAAACTTATAGGACTTACGTGTTTGCTGTTAAATGGGTAAGAGGGGTATTTGGTGAATAAACAAAAAATCAGGTACATTCACGGCGACCAAGCCTTGCTTGACAAAATAAAGCTTCTTTGGGAAGAATTAAACGAGCATCATTGTCAACATTCACCGAACTTTAAAGACCATTACACTCAGATGACTTTTGAAAAAAGGAAATCTGATTTATTGAAAAAGTCATTGTCCAGTGAAATGAGGGTTGACTTGGCAGTCGATGAAGCGTCAAAATGCCATGTTGGATACTGCGTGAGCAGTCTTAATGGTGAAAAGAAAGGTGAAATTGAATCCATCTTCGTCAATGTAGCTTACAGGGGTTTGGGAATTGGCGATTCACTGATAAAAAACGTCCTATTGTGGATGGATGCGGAAGGTGCCTCGGCAAAAATCGTCGCGGTAGGTATGGCAATGAGCAGGCATTCGGGTTCTACGCACGTTATGGTTTCTTGCCTAAGAAAACGGTGCTAAAACAAGTAAAATAGCTAGATTAAACTATTTCTCTTAGTTCATCTACCTTTCTCTTATTACGTAATTAGAATTAATTTGCAACCACGCAGATTCTTCAGGTTTTTGTTTGGTTGTTGTTGTGGGTTTTTTTGTGTGTGCACTTTTTTAGGGGGTTTGTGCTGGGTTTGTTTTTTGTGTTGGGTTGTGGTTTGGGGTTTGTTTGGTTGTTGTTGTGGTTGTTGGTTTTATTTGGTTTTTTTGGTGGTGGGTTGAGTGGTGTTGTGTTTCGTGATTGTGCCTAGCGTTATGTTGTGGTGTTGGGTTTGTGGAGGTGATTGTTTGTTTGGTTAAAGCTTTTATGATTTACTTGTTTTTCTATGGAAATCCGGAGTATAATTCGGATACCCCGGGTAAAAATCAACTGCATAAGGATAATCGCTCTGCCAGGTTAAAACAATGTTTACGCCAGAAACCGAAATAAAGGAAACGGTGCTTCTTTTTATTCGTATTGGCTAAATGTATTTTGGTTCACACACTTTTTTGGTTATTCCTCGGGGTTTTATTATTTTTTGATGCTTTTTGTTGATAAAGTCCTGATTAAACTATAGTAGGTTGACGAACAAATCCTAATTGGCAAGACTAAAATTTTTATTTTTTTGAGGAAATGTAAATTAGGTTGGAAAGAAATTTTGTTTATAGTTTGTGATTGTATGAAAGTTGCTGTTTCTGGTAAAGGCGGCGTTGGCAAGACCTTGATTGCTGGTGGTTTAGCGAGAGGTTTTGTTGAGCGTGGCTTGAAAACTATAGCTATTGACGCTGATTCATCTCCAAATCTTGGTTTAACGCTTGGGTTGTCAGCTGAGGAAACCCGAAAAATAGTTCCAATTACAGAGAATAAGCCCTTGGTTGAGTCTAAAACAAGCACTGGTTACAATAGTATTTTTAATTTAAATTTCACAGTTGACGACATAGTTAGAGACTACTCCATATCCACTCCGCTTGGCGTAAACCTTATTGTCATGGGCACGGTGCAGGCGATGGAGGCAGGTTGCATGTGCGCCCCAAACGCTGTCATTCGCGCTCTACTGCGGCACCTTGTGGTTGATCGGAATGAAGCTGTTGTTATGGATTTGGAGGCTGGCGTAGAGCACATTGGTAGAGGCACCGCAAGACAAGTGGACGCATTACTCACAGTGGCAGACTCTAACTTAAAATCACTAGAAATTGCCAAACACATCCACGATTTGGCATCTGCGGCGGGCATGAAAAAAATCTACCTCATTGGAAACAGAGTAATGAATGACGCTCAAAAAGAGGCAATTCAAAGCTTCGCAGTCAAAAACGGGCTTAATTTGCTTGCTTTAGTACCCTTCGATCAAAAGGTAATCGAGGCAGATATGCTGGGCATAACCCCACTTAAAAACAAAGAAATCGTGGCGGTTAAAACCATAGACAATATATGCGAGCTTTTGCTTAAGAAAACCCCGTAAACTTTGAGGTTATTTTGTATGAAAACTTTGGTTACAGTTGGTCGCGGTGGAACCGGAAAATCCAGCTTCACCGCCCTAATGGCTAAAAACTTCATTGAGGCAGGAAAGGCACCTTTACTGTTGGTTGATGCAGACCCAGACCAGAATCTGGGTGAAATGATAGGAATAGACCTCAAAGAAGTAGGAAAATCAACAATAGCTGACCTTATCGTGAGCACATTTATCGAAAAGGGAGGCACTACAGTCGGCGTCCCACCAAGAGAACGCATCGAAAGCCGAATTTGGGAAAACGGTTTATACGAGAGTAAAAACTTCGATTTCCTTTCGGTAGGCACCAAATGGGTTGAAGGATGCTATTGCATGCCCAACTCCGCACTAAAAGCTGCTTTGGAATCATTAACTAAAAACTACAAGTACGTACTTGTTGATTCTCCAGCAGGACTTGAAAATTTAAACAGGCGAATCACCTCAGATGTTAACGATATCTTTGATATTCTTGATCATTCAAAGAAATCACAAGACCACGTGAGACGGGCTGTTAAAATAGCTAAAGAAGTTGACATGAAATTTGAAAACTTTTACCTTGTTGGCGGTTACCGTTTTCCGCCAGAACTGGGAAAGCAGGCCGAAGTTGACTTGAAATACAAGTATTTGGGCAAAATCGAAGCGGATGAGCAACTTGATGACTTTGTTTTGAATGGAAAATCCCTGCTTGACTTGCCAAAAGACAACAAAGCATACCTTTCAGTACAGAATATCCTTAAAACCCTGGGTTATTTGTAGCCCAAAAGGTTTTACACAATTTTTTTAAAACCTTGCATATCTATAACTGCAACGTGACTTTTGGGTAAGAAATCTGGAAAGGTTTAAAAAGTATGTAATTACGCATTGTTGTAAACCTTTACAGAGGTTTCACATTTGACAAGCAAAAACGTCCATGTAAAAATTGACGAAATGAAGACCAATAGCGGTCTCATTAAAAATCTTGAATTATCCATCGGCAAGGTAATGAATGACAACTATACCGAGCCAATGGGTCCAACCCCAATGCCCTCCATGACAACTCTACGGGATTGGGACATGAAACTTCTCACCAAGTACAAGCCCTTCTATATGCCCGATTGTGATCTTTGCTGCCTTTGCACTTTTGGCAAATGCGATTTGACAGCAGGAAAACGCGGTGCATGCGGCTTAGACATCGCAACCCAATCTTCTCGTATTGTTATGTTAGCTTGTGCAATTGGATCAGCATGTCATTCAGCTCACTCACGTCACCTTGTCCATCACCTAATTGAGAAATACGGTCGCAGATACCCCATAGACATTGGCGGAATGAACATTAAAGTTGAAGCGCCAATCACACGTCTTGTCACAGGTATAAAACCGGAAACACTTGGAGACCTTGAGGATGTTTTATCTTATGTTGAAGAACAAATTACTCAAGTTCTTGCAGTAGGACACACAGGCCAAGAAGGCTGTAACTTAGACTTTGAATCCAAAGCAATGCATGTTGGTATGATTGACCACGTAGGCATGGAAGTCGGGGACATCGCACAGATTTCAACATTAGGTTATCCAAAAGCTGACCCAGAAGCACCACTCGTGAAACTGGGCATAGGAAGTGTTGATAGAACTAAACCAGTTATAATGGCAATCGGTCACAACGTAGTTCCATCGGTCGGAATAATAGATTACGCAAAAGACAACAAAGTTGACGACAAAATCGAAGTAGTCGGCTTATGCTGCACATCACACGACATGACTCGATACTACAACCGCGCCAGAATTGTCGGTCCAATCAGCTGGGAACTTAGGTTCGTACGTGCAGGATTAGCAGACGTAGTAGTGCTTGATGAACAGTGCATCAGAACAGACATCTACGACGAAGCCAGCAAAGTCGGCGCACCAGTAATCGCAGCATCAGAAAAGAACTGCATGGGCTTCAAGAACCGCACAAACGATCCAGCAGACGAAATAGTGTCCGATCTCGTCAGCGGCAAAGTCAAGGGCGTACTGATTCTTGACCCAGAAAAAGTCGGTGAAGTAGCAGTTCGCGTAGCACAACAAGTCGCTCCAGTCCGCAAGAGAAAAAATGTTCTTCCAAGCTTAGAGGAGCTTACCCAAATCGCGAAGACTTGCACACAATGCAGTAAATGTCAACGCAACTGCCCACAAGACTACGCAATTCCAGTGGCTCTGAAAGCAGCAGCACAAGGAGACCTGACCTTACTGACAGACCTCTACGAGACCTGTATCGGTTGCGGAAGATGCGAAGAAGCATGCCCACAAAAAATCATGATCCACAGCTTAATCATTAAAGCAGGCGAAAAAGCCATGCTCTGCGAAGACAACCTATGCCGCGTAGGCAGAGGCGCAGTCTCAGACGTCGAAATCCGCAACGTCGGCAGCCCAATCGTTCTCGGAGAAATCCCTGGCATAGTTGCAATAGTTGGCTGTAGCAACTATCCAAAAGGCGGCAAAGACGTCTACGACATAGCCAGAGAATTCGCAAGCAGACGATATATCGTCGTCGTGTCAGGATGCTCAGCCATGTCCGCAGGCAGCTACCGCAACAGCGAAGGCAAAACCCTCTACGAAGAATTCCCAGGCGGATTCGAAGCGGGAGGAGTACTTAACGTCGGCTCATGCGTCGCGAACAGCCACATCGCAGGTGCAGCAATCAAAGTAGCAAACATCTTCGCAAAACGCTCACTAAGAGGCAATTACGAAGAAATTGCAGATTACATCCACAACAGATTAGGCGCAGTCGGTTTAGCTTGGGGTGCGTACTCACAGAAAGCCGCAGCAATCGGCGCTGGATTCTGGCGTTTAGGCGTACCAGTACTCGTCGGTCCGCACGGAGTAAAATACCGCCGTATGCTCCTTGGCAGAAAAGAAGACCCATCAAACTGGGAAGTCCTCGATGCACGCACAGGCGATAAAGTTAACGTTGGACCAGCACCAGAACACCTCTTCAACATGGCTGAAACAAAAGAAGAATGTATGGTTGCAATCGCAAAACTCTGCATCAGACCTAACGACACATGGAAAGGACGCAGCATAAAACTAAGCCACTATGTTGACTTAAGCAAACGTTACCTCGGAGTCATGCCAAACGACCTACACTTATACGTAAGAACAATGGCTGATGTCCCATCAACAATGAAAGACGAGTTTGTTAAGATACTTGAAGAAAACAACTGGCACGAAACAGTAATTCCGGACCCAACCTTGCTTCCAAGAATGGTCCGTAAGATGAAGGAGTAAACGGAGGAAAAAACTATGTCCTGTGAACCATGGCAATGTGGAGAAATCGCAGCAACTAAAAAAGCAAACCCCATAACTAAACCCGAGATAGCAGTAGCAATGATCAAAAGAGCCCAACGTCCCCTTCTCATTGTGGGAAGTAACGCCACTGAAAGGTACATGGAAGGCAAACAACTCATCGAATACATAATTGAATTCGCTAACGCCTCTAAAGTACCAGTAGTCGCAACTGCCCATATGGTTGGTGAATTCATAAAACGCGGATTCCAATCTGCAACATTTATGAATGCGATGGAAATCGGTCAAAGAGTGGTCGACCCTGAATGGATGGGACTCGACGGCAAAGGACACCCAGATCTAGTTTTGTTGGTCGGGTTACCTTACTACGTTGAATCATTGATGCTCTCAGGAATGAAACACTTTGCACCAGACCAAAAAACCATGACTCTCGACAACCTATTCCACGTCCACGCAAGCTGGTCTTTCCCAAACGCAACCCTTGAAGAATGGGCTGCAAACCTAAAAGTAATGACAGAAAAATTTAATGGAGGAAATTAAAAAATGTCTATGTTTAAAGATATACCTGTTGAAGTTGGCGTAATCTACGAAGGAGAACGAATACGAAGAAATGATATGCAAGTAGAACTTGGCGGTCCTACAGTCAAGCAAAAGTTTGAACTTGCAAAAGTAAAACCCCTTGACCAGATCGAAGATGGAAAAATAACCATCATCGGCCCAGACTTAAAAGACATGAAAGAAGGCGGCGCATTCCCGTTCGGTATCCTTGTTGAAGCAGCAGGCGCAAAACTCGACGCAGGCCTTGAAGGTGTCATTGAAAGACGTATCCACGGCTACCTAAACTACATCGAAGGCTTCATGCACCTAAACCAGCGCTACGACATCTGGATACGCATAGGCAAGAAATCCTTCCAAAAAGGCTTAAACAGCTTTGACGCAATCGGCAAAGTTCTCTACAGACTATTCAAAAGCGAACTTCCAATCATCGAGAAAGTCCAAATTACCTTTGTAACCGACCCAGTAAAATTAGAGGAAATGACCCCTGAAGCAATACAGGCATACGAATCACGCGACGCAAAAGCAAGAGGTCTAAAAGACTCAGAAGTCGACACATTCTACGGATGCGCACTCTGTCAATCATTCGCACCAAGCCACGTCTGTGTCATTACACCACAAAGATACAGCAACTGCGGTGCAATCAGCTGGTTTGACGGCAAAGCATCAGCAAGCATCGATCCTAAAGGACCAGTCTTCGCAATTCCAAGAGGCGAAATAATCAACGCAGAGAAAGGCGAATTCAGCGGTGTCAACGAAGCCGCCAAGAAACGCACCATGGGCGAAGTTAACCAAGTCTGGCTCTACACAGCATTCGATCACCCACACACTTCATGCGGATGCTTCGAAGCAGTAACCTTCTACATCCCAGAAGTCGACGGATTCGGCGTAGTCAACAGAAACTTCAAAGGCGCAACCGTAAACGGCTTACCATTCAGCACAATCGCTGACTCAGCAGCAGGCGGACGCCAAATCGACGGATTCCACGGAATGTCCATCGAATACATGCGAAGCTCTAAATTCTTCGCTGCAGACGGCGGATGGAACAGAGTTGTTTGGGTACCTAAAGAAGTTAAAGAAAAAGTCAAAGACTTCATTCCAAAAGACGTCGTTGACAAAGTTGCCACAGAAGAAAACGCCAAAAACATTGATGAACTCAAAGCCTTCCTCAAAGAAAAGAGCCACCCAGTCGTCGCTAAATGGGAATCAGAAGCAGCACCAACAGCAGAAACAACAGCAATCCAATTTAACGAAGATGCAGCAGGCACCATGATGCCAGTTGCAACAGCAGGATCACTTCCAATAATGGCCGGCGGATTCAAAATCATACTCAAAGACGCAAAAATCTACGCAAACAAAGTCATCATAACAACAGTCAAAGACAGCAAAGACAACAAAGATAAACGGTGATTCAAACGCCCCAAAACGACAACGACAAAAAGAAAGACGCTGAAGGACTACAGCTAAGCGAAGAACTATTGGAAGCCCTTGCAAAATTCCAGACAATCGAACTGGAAGACTTCCAAATGGACGTCAAAGACCTCGAAATAATCTTCGAAGCAGGCGCAGCGGGTCAATTAATGCCCAAACTAAAGCTTCCGGGCATCGCAGGCGGAAAACCCACAAGCATGTTCCAAATTCCTTTCCTGCCACCAATCGAAACCTATCCAAACAAAATCGCTGAAGTAAAACTTGGGGCAACAAGAAGCGAAGGCGGCACACGCGGAAAGACACTCACTATAGGCGGAGAAGTTTCTCCCGCTTTCTACACTTTTGAGCGGTCAATGCCACACAAACCAGTTATCACCTTAGACGTTTTCGACATGGAAGTTCCCCTTAGCAAGGCAGTCAAGATGCACGTTAAAGACGTGGTTGGTGACCCAGCAGCTTGGGCAAAACTTGCAGTCGACAAATTCGGTGCAGACATGGTTACTATGCACTTAATCAGTGTTGACCCACTACTCAAAGACGCATCACCCAAAGACGCATGCAAAACCATCGAGAAAGTCTTGCAAGCCGTAGATGTACCATTAGTAATCGGTGGATGCGGAGACCCAGTTAAAGATACAGCCGTCTTCGAAGAAGTATGTGCACAATTTCCAGGGGAACGCTTCCTAATCAGTTCCGTTACACGCGACATGGATGTCGAGAAATGTGCCAAATTCATCAAGAAAGCAGGCCACGCAATCCTCTCATTCACACCCATGGACCTCAACTTAGCACGTGAGCTCAACAGACGCCTCTACGACTATGTTGGCAAAGAAGACATAATTATGGACTTAACTACCGCAGCACTCGGCTACGGTTTAGACTATGCATTTACAAACATGGAACGCGCACGCATGGGCGGATTAATGGGCGACACCGAACTGGCACAACCAATGTCCTCAGGCACAACTAACGCTTGGGCAGCAAGAGAAGCATGGCTAAAAATGTCAGCTGAATGGGAACCACGCGAGCTCAGAGGTCCACTTTGGGAAGTAACAACAGCCATAACTCTGTTGCTTGCAGGCGTAGACCTATTCATGATGATGCACCCAGCAGCCGTAAAAACACTCAAAGACGTCACAAACTACCTGACGAGCGCTAAGAAAGCAGACCCATCAAAATACTCAAACTGGGTCACGGTAAAAGCTTAAGGAGACATGACTGATATGGCAGAAAAGAAAAAAGGCGGATTAAAAGAACTTAGCCCTATAACCATTTACAAGAGCTTGCCAAAAACTAACTGCAAAGAATGTGGTGTCGACAACTGCATGGCATTCGCCACAAAAATTGTCAACCGCGAAATCGAACTGGACAGCTGCAAACCACTTCTCAAACCAGAAAACGCCAAATCATACGCTGTACTCAAAGAACTCCTAAAGCCCGCAGTCAAAGAAGTCATCGTCGGCGTTGGAGACAAAGCAAAGAAAATCGGCGGCAAACTAGTCATGTACCGCCACGAATTCACATACAAGAACCCAACAGCCATCGCAATAGACGTAACCGACGAGATGTCCGATAGCGAAATCGTTTCACGCGTCCAGAAAACAGACAACTTTACTTTCGAATACATCGGAAACACCCTAAAGCTAGACATGATAGCAGTCAGATGCACTTCCGGAGACGCAGACAAATTCAAAGCAGCAGTCAAAAAAGTTTCAGAAACTACAAAGTTACCAATGATACTCTGTACCATGAACCCTGCCATAGCTGAAGCAGGTTTAATGGCTGCACCAAAAGCACGACCACTCCTATACGCAGCAAACTCAACCAACTGGAAAGACATGGCAGAATTAGCCCTGATGTACAATTGTCCAATAGTCGCTTCTGCACCAAACGACCTAAACACACTAGTTTCATTAGCAAAAACGCTGATGGCTTACGGCATAACCGACATAGTCTTAGACCCCGGCACCTTCACAAACGAAGGCTTACCAGATACAATCAACAACTTTACCATGCTCCGAAGAGCAGCAACCAAAGCTGGCGACGAACTCGCAGGTTTACCTCTACTTGGTGTTCCAATGGTCGCTTGGGTAGACAAAGGTGACACAGCAGACGACCTAATCAAATGGCGTGAAGCCTACGTAGCTTCCATGCTAATAGTTCGCTATGCAGACATAATCATCATGCATGGCAACGACGGATGGTCACTACTACCAATGACAGTGTTACGCCAGAACATCTACACTGACCCACGCAAACCAGTCGCAGTCGCACCAGGACTCAAAATCTACGGCACACCAGACGAAAACTCACCAGTACTCTTCACATCAAACTTCGCCTTAACATACTACACCGTAGCATCAGACATTGAAAGCAACAAACTCAACGCCTACCTAATCGTCGTCGAAACAGAAGGCTCAGCAATCGACAGCGGAGTCGCAGGACGCAAACTAACCGCAGAACGAGTCGCAGACGCAATCAAAGCCTCAGGCATAGAACAAAAAGTCAAACACCGCAAAATCATCATCCCCGGCAAAGCATCACGCATCAGCGGCGAAATCGAAGAACTCAGCGGCTGGAAAGTCCAAGTTGGACCACGCGACAGTTCCGAGATACCTAAGTATCTCATAGAGAAATGGCAACCATAAGCCATCCACTCTTCTTATTTTATTTTTAATTTTTTTTGTCCATTTTAACTCTAAGTAATTCTTTTATAATTCACTTGGCTTCTAAATTTTGGTGATTTTTAGTGGATCATACAATTGTACATTTTGAAATTCCAGCCAACGATATTGAAAAGATTAAAAAATTCTATATGGATTTGTTTGGTTGGACGATGAATAAGTATCCTGGACCAACTGTCTATTATCTTGTGGGAACTGTTCCGATGGATGAGAAAACCATGATGCCTATTCGACCCGGCGTTAACGGTGGACTGTATGAGAAAAAGGATGCTTCATTCCCAGATATGGCTAAGCCACTAAACTACATTTCAGTAGAATCGGTCGAGGAATATAGCAGGAAGGTTGAGACGTTAGGCGGCAAAATCGTTCAACAAAAGATGGAGATCCCTGGCTTGGGCTGGTGGGCTCTTGCACTTGACCCAGAGGGCAACACTTTTGGAATGCTGGAGTACATGCAAAAGCACTAATCTTCTTTTTCTTGACTTTTGTCTTCATTTGCATTTCTTGTTGCTATCAATCTGTATTATGTCAAAAATATCATGGTTTTTACTTAAATTTGTACTAAAAGCGTATAAACCCCTTCTTTCAATCTATGAGTATTTACTGCTGGAAGGGACTGAAAAATAGGCTGCGGTATCTTTGGGGCAATAAATTATGAAAATCAACCAGTTTTTCCGTATGTTTACTGGGGGTTACGTGCCCAAAATCATCGAGGTCACCAATCGCACGGTTTCCTCACAAGCAACAACAACGAGTTTTTCACCTACAAAGCCTTGGATTTGGTTCCAAGACTAAAAACCAACGTCATTCACGAATGGTTCGGGCGCTTGCCCGGATCAATCGGCATCGGCAACGTAAGGTACACTACCTCAGGCAAATGCGATGATGTCGCCATAATCGATGGAACCCAGCCAGTAGTCGCTTCCGTAGACGGAATAAAACTCGCACTCTCCTTTAACGGCAACATCGTTAACACTTTGCCGCTAAAAAAAGAAATAATTGAAAACTTCTCTGATTTCCTCTACAATTGTGACTCAGACATTGTTTGTCACAAAATGCTTTTAGCGCTAAAACAAGGACAAGATCTAACATCTGCAGCTCGCACAGTCATGGAAAGTTTAGATGGTGCTTTCTCTGTAACAGGCATCACGGGAAATGGGGACTTTTTTGCTTTCAAAGACCCGCACGGAATAAAGCCCCTTTGCGCTGGACATGATCCTGAAACAAAAACCTTCGCTTTTTCCTCAGAAACCGTAAGCTTAGACATGAACGGTTTTGTCCGAGATTTTGAATTGAAACCTGGAGAACTCGTAACAGTCTCAGAACAAGGATTCAAACGCACCCAAATCATAAAGAATTACCGTGAAGCATTCTGCGCTTTTGAATATGCTTATTTTGCAAGGCCCGATTCAAGATTTGATGGAAAATACGTTTATGAAATGCGCGAAGATTTCGGAAGAAACATTGTAAAAGAGTTTCCGGAGGTCGTCAAAGACGGCGACATAATTATGTCAGTCCCTGAAACTGGCGATGACTCCGCAATGGGCGTTCATGAAGAATCAGGTTTACGATGGGAACGAGCATCAAGACGCCACCGATACGTAACTGAACGAGCCTTCATCCTGTTAAACATGGAACGCTACTCAACAATCGACAAGAAAATTAACATTTTAGGCCCCAAAGTAGATGGAAAACGAGTTATAGTAACAGAAGACAGCATCGTCAGAGGGGACACAACTAAAATTATCATAGAAAAAATGCGTAAGGCAGGCGCCAAAAAAGTTTACCTCTTCGTAACTTTCCCACGAATCATCGGCCCTTGCTTCTATGGCATTGACATGTCAACTTACGGGCAACTTGTAGGTTCAAAACATGACGCTGAAGAAATCGCCAAAATCATTGGTGCAGACAAAGTATGTTACCAGTCTATTGAGGGATTAATTCGTGCGACGGGACAAACAGAAGACCAGCTATGTCTAGCGTGCATAACTGGCAAGTATCCGACACCTTGTGCACAGAAAATGGCTAGCGTCATGAAAAAACGGTTTCAAGAAGGATACGAAGAAAAAACAAGAATCTACGAATCCGAAGAAGCTCAGCCGTAATCGCTATTAAGCGTTCCCTCCAATTGTCTAAGCTGATAGGTGTCTTTGGATGGAAAAAATAGGTGTCCTAGTTGTTTCTTATGGCGCAAGAGAAGTTGCTATGGCTGATGCTCTTCTAAGAAGCAAAAAATACCAAGTGGAACTCTACGTCGCCGACAAACAATGCAACCCCTACAACGCTAAAAACGCCACAAAACACGTAGTAATACCAACCCTCGACATAAACGAAATCTGCAAGTTCGCAGAGAAAAACAAAGACAAACTCGACTTTGTCATGGTGGGCTCCGAGAAACCCATAATTGAAGGAATCCGCGACCTCATAGAGAAACAAACAGGCATACCCGTAATCTGCCCCACCAAAGAGTACGCAATAGAGGAGAGCAAGATTGCGCAGCGAATACTTTTCGAGGAAATTGCTCCCGAAGCGAACCCTCGTTTCAAGATTTTCCATTATGCTGATTATAAAGGTAAAGATGTTCGAAATGCAGTTTACCAGTGGCTGGATGAATTGGACAATCAAGCCGTTGTGAAGCCCGACAAACCTGCGCTGGGTAAAGGTGTGGGAGTTTGGGGTGACCACTTCGCAAATCGGGAACAGCTTTTTGAGCATTTCATGTCCAACTTCAAGTATGGGTCAGTTATCATTGAAGAGAAAATTGAAGGGGAAGAATCAAGTTGCATGGGGGTCTGCGACGGCAAACACTTCATTCCCCTACCTGACACACGCGACTACAAACGTGCCTTTGACGACGATAAGGGACCTAACACAGGTGGTATGGGGTCCTACAAAGACGTCGCCGATTACCTGCCATTCCTCAATGCCTCTGAACGCGAGCAAGAACTTGCGTTAGCTGACAAGGTTTTTAGGGGATGGAAAACAAAAATCAAAGACGACACGGCATTAAGAGGTGTCCCACTGTACCTTGCCTTCATGCATACGGGCAGGGGTATCAAAATCCTCGAAATCAACAGTCGCCCAGGCGACCCCGAAATCATGAATCTTCTTCCAATAATAAAAGACGACTTCGTCGATGTATGTCTCAAAATGGTCAATGGAGACCTAAACGGAGTTGCAATGGAGAAATTGGCGACGGTATTAACCTACAAGGTCCCAGCAGATTACGGTGGATACGCCGATGCGTTCCCAGACAAAGCCGATAAACAAGCTGTCACTACACCCGTTGACCTAGTCTAAGGTTGAGGCACTTGCCAAGAAATTCGGCGACAAAATTCGCATATATCCCGGCTCCATGGAGCTGCGCTACGGCAAAAACTATGCTCTCAAATCTCGAACCATAGGAATCCTTGGCATAGGTGATAACATTGAGGAAGCACGACAAATTAGCCAGGAAGGAGCAAACGCAATCGCTGGCGGCGCACTCTGGAACCGAACGGACGTTGCCTCAAAGCAACATATCGCCAAAAGCATCTGGCACATGGAGCAGTTGAGGCAGAAGCCTTGAAACGAGTCTTTGTCTCTGACTGCGAAGGGCCAATATCCAAAAACGATAATGCTTTCGAGTTAGCAGAGAACTTTATTCCAAATGGCGACAAGTTTTTCACTAACATAAGCCTCTACGATGATGTCTTGGCAGATGCGCTGAAGAAACCTGGTTACAATTCGGGTAGCACTCTCAAATTGATTTTGCCCTTCTTTAAAGCGTACGGCATAACAGACAGCCAGATGGAAGATTTCTCCGCCAGAAATATTGTTCTAATCAACAACAGCAAAGCTACGCTAAACTACATACAAAGAATTGCTAACTCATTCATTGTTAGCACCAGCTATGAACACTACATCAAAGCCCTCTGCAAAGCCGTCGATTTCCCATACAAAAACACTTACTGCACAAAAGTAAAACTCGACAAATGCCCAATCACACCTCAAGAAAAAGAGCGCTTAAGAGAGATAGCACAAGAAATCGCGCAAATGTCCCTAATCGACATTCCACCAAACGCAAAAACCGTTGAGGACTTTTCAAACCGCGACCAAACAATTATCCAGAGGTTGGATGAGATTTTCTGGAGCTTAATTCCCAAGATGTTTGTTGGCAAGTTTCTCACCGATATAGTTACGGTTGGCGGGGAACAGAAAGCCGAAGCCATATGTAATATAGTAAAACGTTTAGGTACTGAGCTGGAGGATGTGTTGTATGTGGGCGATAGCATAACTGATGTTGAAGCCTTCAAACTGGTGCGCTCCAACGGGGGTTTGGCGGTCTCTTTTAATGGGAACCGTTATGCGGTGAGTGAAGCTGAAGTTGCTGTTTTGTCGGATAGTAACCTTGTTACGGCTGTGATAGCTGATTTGTTCTGCAAGTTGGGCAAAAAACAAACCCTTCAAGTACTCAGCTCATGGAGTTGTGATGTCCTTAACAAAAACAAGATAGACGAAGCTTTACTAAAACAGCTATCAACTCTTTACCCTGATGGATTGCCCAAAGTTCAAATAGTTACAGCCAAAAATATGGAATCACTAATAAAAGAGAGTAGCGCGTTTAGGAAGAAGGTTCGTGGAGTAGCCGTCGGGAGACTTGGATAAATGTCTAAAGCACAAATCGAAGATTCTTATGCTGAAGCGTTCAGTGGGATTTATTGTCGTGTAATCGTAACTGCGGACGATGAGCCAACTCTGCGCAAAGCCGCCGAAGACTCCACTGCAACGCCATCAGTGGTCCTTGGCAGAACAGAGGGAGGCATAGAAAAATACCTGACTCCAAGCGAAACACCAGACAAACGCATGGGCGCTATATTGCAGTTCTGGGGAGAAATCAACCCAAAAAAAACCTTCGAGGAATCGCTCAAAAAGTTTGAAACTGAACTCTCTTACCGCATCCGCCAGGATATTCTTGTTAAACCTTTCACAGCAATCTTCGATGCAATGCCACGAGCTGAGGGCAAGTTAGATATGATGGAGAGCGTAGGGCATTGTGGCGATGGCTTCGAATGGATCGAAAAACGTTATGGCAGAGAAGTCATAGTTGTGCCATTGATGGTTCCAGATTTTGTTATTGAACGTTATTTAGGGTTTGGCCGTGGCGTGATGGGTGGGAACTTTTGGATAATGTGTACATCAAAACAATCACTCAAAGAAGCCGGCTCCAAGGCCATAAAAGCAATTCATAAAGTGTATGGCGTCGTGAACACCTTCGACATATGTTCAGCAGGATCCAAGCCCGAAACTCACTTTCCCAAAATAGGACCCACTACCAACCACTTATACTGTCCATCGCTAAAATCGCGCTTAGGCAAGGAATCCAAGGTTCCAGAAGGCGTCGGTTACATAGCCGAAGTCGTATTCGACGGCATTTCTTTGGATGCAGTTAAAGAAGCCACCAAAACAGGAATCAAAGCAGTTTTAGGGGTAGATGGCGTTGTGCGAGTTTCAGCTGGCAACTACGGTGGCAAACTAGGCGAATACAAAATCAAGTTAAAGGAGTTATTTCCATGACAAAATTTGATGTAGTAGGTTTCGGAGCACTCAACGTTGACATGCTCTTCAAAGTAGACAAATTTGCAACCGCTGAAAAAGAAAGCTTCATTGAAGATTACACGGAAGCCTGCGGTGGCTCAGCCGCAAACACGATTGTAGGTCTAGCCAGGCTTGGCTGTAAAGTTGGGTTCATAGGAAAAGTTGCCGGCGACCGCGAAGGCGAAATTGCAGCTCGACTGCTTCAAAGCCGAAGGTGTGGACACCAGCGGTATCGTTGAGACTACAAGGGGCAGGAGCGGTTCAGTGATGGGTTTTGTGGACAAGACAGGCGCAAGAACCCTCTACATTAACTCTGGCGTCAACGACTTAATCGAGCCTAGAGAAATCAAATACGAATACGTTTCCCAAACCAAACTCATCCACCTGTCATCTTTTGTAGGTGAAAAATCGTTCCGTGCACAAAAAAAACTCTTAAGTGCATTGCCTGAAGGGGTCGAAATCAGCTTCGATCCGGGCTCCGTGTATGCACAAAAGGGTTTCGGAGTTATTGAACCCATACTTAAGAACTCTCACGTTTTTATGCCAAATGCAGCTGAACTTGAACTGTTAACAGGCGAAGAAGACTTCCGTAGAGGCGCCGATTTCATGATTGGTATGGGCGTCAAGATCGTGGCGGTGAAACTCGGAAGCAAAGGCTGCTACGTTACGGATGGCCAAGAGCATCTCAACGTGGAACCTTTCAAAGTTAAAGCACTCGATACCACAGGCGCAGGAGACGCTTTCAACGCGGGTTTTCTCTACGGTTTAATACACGAAAAAAGCCTCTACGAATGCGGGCAGTTGGGCAATTTTGTTGGTTCCCGAAAGGTATTGACTATGGGTGCCCGCGCAGGGTTACCATATGCTAAAGATTTAGCATACCTTGGTTAGTTTGTCGATAATGCTATGGAAGATTAATTTTCCATCTCCATACTGGAGCATTTGTTGCTCCCGCGTCCAGTTGGGTTGCTGCCACCAATACATCGCCCTCTCGGGATGTGGCATTAAACCGAAGATGTTGCCTTCTTTATTGCAAATTCCTGCAATGTCGTAGAATGAACCGTTTGGGCAGACTGGATATTTGCCGTCAGCAACCTTGCCATTTTTGTCGCAGTAGCGGAATACCAACATGTCCTCATCGATGAGTTTCTTTAGCAGTGCCTGTTCTTGGTCTTTTGGAAATAGTAATCGTCCTTCTCCATGTGCGATAGGTAAGCTGATGACTTTTCCAGCAGGAATTTTGCTAGTAAATAGGCATTTGCCCCTGTTTTCCTGTTTGAGGTAGGTCCATTGGCATTTAAAACCCGCAGGCTCGTTGGTAGTCAATGTTGCTTCGGGGTAGTCGCTGACGCCTTTAAAGCCAGGAAGCAAACCGTATTCGACGAGTATTTGAAAACCGTTACATATACCCAAGATCGGTCTGCCTTCATCGATGAATTTTCCCATTTCTTTTGCGAGGTTCGCAGAGAGGTGCCTTGCAAAAATCACTCCTGAACGAACATAGTCGCCGAACGAAAAGCCACCTGGAAAAACCAGAACACTGTAATCCAGCAGGTTTCTACGTTTGATTAACTCGTTAACATGAACAGATTCTGCTTGCACGCCAAGTTCTTGGAATGCACGCTGTGTCTCTGCGTCGCAGTTGGTGCCGCCGACTCGCATTACACAAACTTTGATTTCTTCAGTGTTCATTGTGGTGTCTCCTCTTGGGTTAGCGTTTTTTTCCAGCTGTATCTTAGATTCTCAAGTGAAGCGTCAACTGCATTTTTTCCATCCAAACCAATGATGATTAGTTTTGGTTCTTTTGTTACTTTGCCAATTAAAGCACAGTTCTTGCCTTTCATTAACGTCTCAAAGTCTTTCTTGTCTGCTTCGGCAATTTCAATTAGAAAGCGGCTGTTTGACTCTGAGAACAATGCAAAATCGCTCCGTACCACTTCTTTTGTTGGTATTTTACTGAGGTCTATTTCCAAACCGTAGCCGCTTGCAAACGCCATTTCAGCCGCCGCTACTGCTAAGCCGCCTTCCGAGAGGTCATGGCATGATTTAACTAATCCTTCGTCAATGGCGTTAGTAACTGCCCTGAAGGTACGTTTGGCTTTTGCCCCTTTCACTTTGGGTACGCTTGCGCCAACGAAGCCTTTGAGTTTGTAGTATTCGGAGCCGCCGAGTTCGTTGAATGTTTCACCGATGATATAGAGAAGGTTGCCGGGGGCTTTGAGTTCCATGGAGATTGTTGATTGGATGTTGGGAATTACGCCTACCGCGGTGATTAGTAGTGTGGGTGTTACTGGTCCCAGCGGCGATTCATTGTATAAGCTGTCTTTTCCTGAAATGAACGGTGCCTTAAACGCCACAGAGAAATCATAGCATGCTTGACAAGCTCTCACAAGCGATCCCAATCGCTCTGGCTTCTCCGGGTTACCCCAAGTGAAATTGTCTAGTAGCGAGATTCTTCTTCCGCCCACTGCAACGTTGTTGCGGATTGCCTCATCAATGGCTGAAGCCGCCATCCAATAAGCATCAATCTTGCCATAATTTGGGTTCATACCGCAAGAAATCACTAAGCCCTTCCATGAATCGTCGAGTGGTTTTAGCACAGCGGCATCGTTTGGTCCTGCATATTCGCCTTGTAGGGGTTTGAGGGTTGTGTTGCCTTTTACTTCATGGTCGTAGGTACGAATTATGCTTTCTTTGCTAGCTATGTTTGGGGCTGCGAGTAGTTGGAGCAATGTTTCGGTTAGGTTTGATAGTTCTGGGAATTCTGGTTCGGTGAAGGTTGTTTTTTCGATGATTGCAACTTTGCTGCTTGTGCATGGGTTGAAGAGGAAAGTCATGTCTATGTCGCTTACGGTTTCTTCGTTGTAGGTAAGTTTTAGGTGTCTCTCAGGTGTTAGTGTTCCTATGGCTGTCGCAATGACGTCTTCCTTCTCAAAAACAGCCATAACCCGTTCAAGATTCTCGCAAGGCACTGTGATTATCATGCGTTCTTGTGATTCTGAGAGGTAGATTTCCCAGGGTGCCAAATCCTGATGCTTCAAGGGTACTTTGGCTAAATCCGCGGTGACTCCGCAGTTAAAACGTTCTGCTGTTTCGCCAACGGCTGAAGATAAGCCTCCGCCCCCAATGTCAGTCACGGCTGAGGCAAGTTGTAGGTCGCGGATCTCTATAATTGCTCTTTTAACTTTTTCTTCTTCTATGGGGTCTGCAATTTGGACTGCTGGTCGTGAGACTGTTTCTGATTTCTCAGTTAATTCTGCGGATGCGAACGTTACTCCGTGGATGCCGTCGCGTCCTGTTTTTCCGCCTGCCAAAACTACTATGTCACCGACTTTAGCGTTTTTTGCATACTTGTTTAGAGGTAAAAGTCCGATGCAGCCGCAGTATACGGTGACGTTGCCTGTGTAGCTGTCGTCGAAGTATATTGCTCCGTTTACGGTTGGGATGCCCATGTTGTTGCCATAGGTGCTGATGCCTGCAGTGACACCCATGTAAACGTATTTTGGATGTTTAACACCTGCAGGAAGCTTCTTGTAATCGTAATCTAAGGGTCCAAAACCCAATACGTCGGTGCAAGCGATTGGATCAGCCCACACGCCAAGGATGTCGCGAATAACGCCGCCAACTCCTGTTGCTGCGCCGCCAAACGGCTCAACCGCAGAAGGATGATTGTGTGTTTCAACTTTTGCTGCTATGCCAAAACCCTTGTCAAACTTGACAATTCCAGCGTTGTCTTCAAACACACTCACGCACCAAGGCGCCCTGATTTGTTTGGTAGCTTTGGCAATGTAGGTTTTGAAGAGGCTGTCGATTTCTTTGCCATCGATTTGGATTTTTCCTTTGAAGGTTTTATGGCAGCAGTGCTCAGACCATGTTTGGCTAATGGTTTGTAGTTCCAAATCCGTTGGATTTCGGTTTTCTTCTTTAAAATAAGTTTGAATGTTGCATAGTTCTTGTTGACTAAAACCCAAGGCTAATTCACTGTTGATTTCACTAAGTTCCTCTGGGGTAGCTTTTGTTATGGCAACTTCTAAAACTGGGCTGTTTTTGCGTTGGGAGTAGATGTTATTGTTCATTTGGATTCAACGACGCTAATAGTGTAGTTGTCTTTGGTTGGGTTTGCCAATAGACGTTTGCTCATATCTTCTGCCTTAGTTTTAGCTTCCGTTAGCGTTGATGCGTCAAGTGTTACCGTGTAAACTTTGCTGACGTCCACCATTTGAACCTTGTAGCCGAGTTCCACAAGTAAACGTGCGGTTGTTTCGCCTTCCGGGTTGCTATGTCCGGGTTTGAGGCTAACCTCGATTTTTGCAGCGTATTTCATAAGCCTTTAAAATAAGAATCAGGATTTAAACGCTTTCGTCAAGAAAAAAGCAATACTTTACGTGAAAACCATGTGTTTGTTATTGTAATCTATTTCCACGACTTTTTGTTTGTTGGTTATTTTGCCGATTATCTCCGGGCTAACGCCAGCCTGCTTTAGTATGCTTAATGCTTTCTCGGTGTCTGCCTTGTCCACCACGATGCCAAAGCCCCAGCCCATGTTAAAAGTCTTGAACATCTCCTCATCAGTTATGTTAAATCCCAGTTCAGCCGCGGTTTTCTGGATTAAACCAAAGATTGGATGCGGTTTAAAGTTGTTGAATTCAAAGCCGACGCCTGGGGAGTAGTTGGCGAGGTTGTTGAATTTCAAGTAGGCATCGCCCGTTATGTGGACAGCTGCCTTAACCTTGACTTCGCGAGCAAGTTTCAAGACTGGTTTAACATAGATTTTAGTGGGCTCCAAAACTTCAAGAACCACTTCCCTGTCCAACCCTTCTGGAACATCGTTTGGCAGATATTTTCCTCCCCACTGCTTGAAGAGGATTTTTCTCGCGAGCGTGATAGCGTTGCTGTGTAGACCACTGCTGGCTAAACCGATGATTGGGTCGCCCGGTTTGATGTTTTCGCCCGTGATGATTTCTTTACGTTCAACCTTGCCTATTGAGGCGACAACCATGTCGAACCCAGCGTTTTCGGTTAAGCCCTTGATTAATTCGGCTACATCCCCTGTTTCGCCGCCTGTAACGGGGCATTCAGATTCGTTGGCGCCTTGGATAATGCCTTTTAGCCATGCGTTTACTAGTGTAGGTTCGCTGGCTTGCGCATGAATGTTATCTGCTATGGAAAGTGGTTTGGCGCCTGAACGAATCACATCATTAACAGCCATCGCAACTGCGTCTATGCCTATGGTATCGTATTTTTGTGCCAGTTGCGCCACAAGAACTTTGGTGCCTACACCTTCGATGACCAAATCCAAAAAAGTGTTCTCGCCGATGGGGAAGATGTTCCCGTAGGGCAGATGCATTACGCCACCAAAGAGGCTGTGCTTGTAGGTTTCCTGGAGGTTTTTAAGCTGTTTTTTGGATTCTACGCGTTGTTTGCGGTTTACTCCTGCGTCGTCGTAAGTGTAGTTTTTGGGCACGTGCTTGTTTCTCCTTGCACGCTAAATGTGTAGGTTTCTGTCTGATAACGATTTTGTTTGCAAAACCCCCAAAAAGGTTTTTGTGCTCTGAAGGATTGATTAGCCATTGATCTGTGTGCAAGCACCTCCCAAATACCACATCTATGTAGAATACGCTGAGCTGGAAAAATCCGGTATCCGGTTTAACGTTCCCCAAGAGGAACTCGTGCGCACCTTCTCCTCACCCTTCACAATGGGTCAACCTTTCTGGTTTTTGGGTAAACTTCTCAACCCCAATAAAGTCTTGAAAGCCATTATTTTCTGGTCCTACCAAACAGCCGACAAACTAACCCTGCCTAACCAAGAAAACCTCGTAGTGGTCAAAGACAAAAAATACCTCATCGAAAACATACTCAAGGGTAAAGTCAAAGGGGTTTATCTTTGCACTGAAAAATTCTTATCCCCAACCGCAAAAACCGGGGCTCCCACTCAACAGACAATGTCTGCTTCGGATGTACGGCGCAGGGTTTTCGTTGTCTGCGGCACCGATGACGAGATGAAGCAAGCTGTCACTGCCGCTTTGACTAAACTCTGGCTTGTACCAGTGGTAATGTGTGAAGAGCCAAGTCACGGCAGGAAAATCGTAGAACGCTTCCAAGACTATGCCGACGTTGGTTTTGCCGTGGTTTTGCTTTCGCCAGATGATTCCGTGTACGTGAAGGATGAACCGCCCACAAAACGCAAGCTCAGACCCCGACAGGACGTCGTTTTCGAGCTTGGTTTTCTGTTGGGAAAACTTGGCAAGGAGCAACGTTCTTGTCTTCCAAAGGGAATGCCAAAACTTTGAGGGTCCCACCGATTTTGAAGGAATGAAAGTCACCGCGTTCGATGACCGAGATAGCTGGAAACTTGCCCTTATACGCGAGCTTATTAACTGTGGGTTGGCTGTTGACGGTGACAGAATTCTAAAGTAACCTCTTTAGGTTTGATAGTAAAGTTTCTATATCAAATGAACTATCCCTATGCAATAGGCTATCCTGTGTAGCAGGTAACAGTTGCGGTTGTAGTCTAGTTCGGTAGGACTGCAGCTTCCCAAGCTGTCGACTCGGGTTCAAATCCCGGCAACCGCACCAAAACTTTTAGTAATTATCTTAAATATTTTTGTAATTAGTTAAGTTAGGTGTTTTTTTAGGGTCAAGGGCAAAAGTGTCTTAAACAGATATTGAGACGTAAGACCTAATTTTGCTATTTTTCTTACTTTGTTTTTTGTTCTTCCCATAGTTATTCTTAAATGCTCTTAGATATCCAACTCCCAACCTACACTCTCAGCTTAGTGTAAGAAATAAAAGACTACATGGAAGAAACAGCAAAACAATCCTAAGCGTTGGAATAAGATAAAGCAGACAGTCAATTTTACTCAGCCTTCTCAGCCGAGTTTATTCATCCTTGCGTTGTAAAAAACTAAAAAAGGGGAAAGATTATTTGATATATGGTTGTTTATGCGCGCTTTCTGAGCATTAATAAGCCAACAATGCCTATTGCAATGATTATTGCAATTACTCCGATAGCCATCACCATCGTTACGTCTGAAGTAGTAGCGTATCCTATGTTGACTGGTGTTGGTGTTGCTGTAGCGTGTGCTTCGCCAACGTTTATTGCTGTTTCTGCGTTGGAACCGTAGAATGATTTAGTGCCTTCGAATGCAGCTATGATTTTGTATTGGCCTGGAACTTCTGGTGTAAAGTTAGTGCTGTAGAAGCCGTTCGAATCGCTTGTTGCTGTGGCTACTTGGTAGCTATTGCCGTTGGGGTCAGTTACGAATATAGTAACTGGGACTCCTGTTGTATCTGTTGGACGTGTGGGGTATTGCATCCAAACGTATTGCATAAAGCCTGTCATGCTTGCGTCGGAGACTGCTGGAACGCCGTTGGGGAATCTTGCAGCGATGTCGTATTTGGCTAAGCCTGGAGCTATATCAGTTACGTATCCTTCGACTAAGACTTTGTCGCCGTTAGTTGAGACTTTGGGTGATGCTTGAACTGTTGTTGCACTTGCTCCTTGACCGAATGCGTATAAGCGGTTGTCGTAGCCTGCGTTAAGACCTACCATTACACCGTCACCGATAACATTAGTTCCGCCCCACCAGTTACCAAACCAGCTTATTCGCCAGATTTCTTCACCGGTAGTTGCGTTAAGGCAGACCATGGGTGCACCTCGTGCGCTAAGGTTAGGTGAGTGTTCTGCGTAGGATGCATAGATTTTTCCGTCTGTAGCGAAGTGGAATTCTGTTGGGAAGTTTTCGCTCCATAGGATTTCTGAGTAGGGGTCTGTAACGTTGAAGTTCCAGACTCTTTGACCTGTCTGTATGTCATAGGCAATTATCTGTCCGCTCATACGTTCACTGTAGAACATTCCGTATGCGTGCATTGGGCCATACCATTTGTCATAAAATTGCAGAACACTTTCTGGTTCAGTTGTCCACTTGTATGCTCCAGTATCTAAGTTAAAGCCGTAGAATTTGAGGTTCTCTTTGCATGACATGATGAAAACGCGGTCTTTGAAGCTTACGTCACTCCAAATCCAAGTTGCCCCTTCGTCGCCTGATGGTACTGCCCAAGTATTATTGAAGATTAGTGTTCCTGCATTTGAGTTCTTTGTGCTTATTCCCCATGATGTGATTGTTGCGCCGCTAAAGCTTGGGAATGCGGATGATTGTGATCCAAGTACCATATCGTTGACTTCTGCGTGGCAAACTGCACCTGGTAACCCTTTGGGTATGGTTACGTTCCATTGTATGCCTCTATTAGCGTCAAATGTGCTTCCAGGTACATCCCAACTGCCATCGGCAACGGCTAGTGCCGTCTGTGGGTTGGTAGCCTTACTAGAGTTCCACATAACCATCCAACCGTTTTGTTGGTTAACTGTGTATCTTATGATTTCGCCTCTTTCTCCAAAGTAGTTATAGTTGGGGTTTGCTGCTGGTACATTTGTAATGCGGTATACCCAGCGTCCAGTTAGTGCGTCGAATGCGTCCCAAGTAGTGCCTGATACTGTCCATAGGTATGCGAATGCACCGTAGTAGTTGAATCCTTGGAAATTGTACACCTGACCTATGGCTAGTCTTGAATTGTTCCAGTTTCTAACCCAGAGTTCTTCGCCAGTCTTGATGTTTACTGCATGTACGGTTTGTTCAACTGCTGTTCCGCCTGTTGCTTGATAGCTGTTGTAGTACATTACGCCGTTGATTACGACTGTGCCTAAGAATTTGCCAACATATGCGTCGCCCATTTCATAACCCATTTCGCCCTGTTCGCCTCCAGTCATGCCTCCTTCGGCATACGGAGTAGTCCAGAGTATGTGGGCTGTTTCGGGTGCGTTTGCATTGCCATCGTGGTACTTTTCTATTGGTGGCATACTATAGCTTCCTGCTGGTCTTAACCATTGACCTGTCAATGGCACCCATTCGTAGAATTGTGCGTTGATTGGCCTGTTCCAGTATTCAGTCGGTAGCGGGAATGCTGGGAAGTAGGCGATTGGTTCTTGTTGTACGACGAGGTTGATTATTGGGCTGTCACTGGCAGCGTATGTTCTTTCAACTGCTGGGAAGATAAAGCCTGGGACCATCTTCTGTTGGGGGAAGTGTGTCTGAAGTGTGTATGTTCCGACTTGGTCAGGTGTGATAGAGTATCCTGTGCCTCCTGTTGAATCTGTTATAAAAGGACCTAATGTTTGTACAGTGCCGTCGGGTTTGGTCATTGTTACTGTCAAGCCTCTCCAACTATAGAATGTTCCGTTGGTGGCTTCTGAAATGCCTATGTGAAGAAGCGTTTCTTGGCCGACACCGACGGGATTAGGTGTAGCGCTAATGAATGCATATGTTTTCTTTTCTGTTGTTTGTGCGTTGCTTAGTGGAAATGCTGCTAATATTGAAACTGCAAATGAGATCACTATACATATTGCGATTATTTGTTTTAGATTTTGGTTCATTTTTTCTCTTCCTTAATTTCGGTGATCTAAAAACAACATTTATGATTAATATAACTTTTGCATTTTAGGAATAGATATGTGATAATTAATTATGTAAAATAACCATTTTTATTAAAATAAATGCAATAATGTTGATTTTTTTCCATTCTCACCAGTGGAAACACAAAAATGCAACTTTAATTACAGTTAAAATAATTTAAGGCTAGAAACAACAGATCTCGTAGTCACGTGATTCTACAAACAGGATCTACTATAGCCGCTTTTTCAATTATACTCTAAGATTATAATGAAGAAACCGATAATTTCCTATTTTGTGCAAAGTTTCTTTATCCATACTCTGTGGAATGCTTCTTTGAAGAGAGGCTGCAAGGGTTACATAGTTGAAGTTGCATTTCTCCTAAACTTTGCAGCCACTCAGCCCTCCATTCAATGTTACTGCTAAAAGAAGAGTTGTGGGCAACTCCATTTAGGCAGGTTAGTAATAACATAATTGTTCACCTTGGGTTCTCATGGGAGCGAGAGAGGTTCTCCATTCAAGCTCGCAACCCTCGACCAAAATAATGTTGGCCGAGTTGTAGAAAGCATGCTCGGCGGAAGAGTCCATCCTAAGTTTATTGAAAGACTTGCAAGAGAAAGCCTATACACTCCCATTTTTTGAGTCTTTGAGATTGCTTTCTAAGCAATGTGCGTCTTGTTCAGGAACAAAGCCCGTGACGTCTTTCTATAGACAAATTGGATTCACGAAAGCCTGAAATTATGGTGCGGGAGGTGGGATTTTGAACCAATAAAGTCAAATAAAAGATAGAAATTCAACTAAAAGAATTTGAAAAGGTTTTACCTGACTTTTGGTGTCATATTAGAATTTCTGTAGATTGCAATCGTGTCATTGTTTTTGTCCGCATTCAGAGCAAAAATGCGCTGAAGAATCCATTCTGCTACTACATTTGAGGCAGATTTTTAGAATAATCGGTTTATGAATTGGTGTGCCGCAAAAATTGCAGTAGTTAGAAATCGAAGCCACTTGAGACATGCATTTTGGGCACCCTATAACTTCAGAATTAGTTGGAATAGGAATCATAATGAAGGCTGAAAAAATGTTTCTACACCACATACTAAAGAGTAAATGCTGGTTATTTTAGGATTTTGAAGATGAAGTATCGGTCGTTTGAGTAGATTAGCTGTAAGAGTTTGCTTTTGATCATTTGAGTGTCAAGTTTGTTTCGGTCGAAAACGATGAAGCCTATTTGGTTTTCTTTGATGTAGTCGCTGAAACTGCGGGATGCCACTGTGAATTCGGCTGGTTTAAAGTTTAATAATCCTAGTAGGCTGTCGGGCTGAAGTGTTGGAAAACTGTTTTTTGACATGGTTAGAACTTGGTAAGAACGCGAAGCTGTCTGGTTAACGCTTAGGTCATTGAATTGATACTGGAACCTAACCGCGTCAATCTGTCTGTTTGCCAAAACGCCGATGTTACCCCAATCTGGCAAATCACTAAACTTAAACGCAAAAGCAATATCGTCTGCACCGTCGTAGATGCCTACGTAATTATCTTTCAAATTTGTATTTCCAAAGCTGGCCACTGCCCAATTAGTTCCATCAGACGTCACAATGGGTGAAGGCGCATCCCATGGGTTAACCCAATCTAGCAAACCTGGAATTTCAGCTTTTTCAAAATGGTACTTAAGGTCAAAGAAAGTGCTCAAATAAAGTGAGGCATTCACAATTTCGCTCTTTATTGGCGTTAACATCCAAGACACTTTTAGCGGATAGCTTGTGTTTTCAACAACCACCGTCTTAGTTAAGGCAACGTAGTCGTTGGTGTAGATGTACTCTATCTTTTTTGGCATGCTTTGCTCATCAAAAACAATTTGTTTGTTTAAGCTTGAGAGTTTAAGTTCGTAATCTGTGCCGTTTACGGTGTAGGCAAGTAAGTCTCCGGTGCCTGAAACAAAAGAAATCCTGCGCCAAACCTGATCAATAGAAACATAAGTTTCCTCCGCAATGTCGCCTTTCGCCTCATAAGCTCTAATTAGAGTATTTGGATGCTCAACTTCATAAGATAAACCCAAAACTGACTCAGCAATTTCATTTCTTTGCACAATATGATCAGTTTGCGCAATCACGCTCTTACCCGAAAACTCTTGGAACCAAAAACCAGGAACCTCAGTCACAACAACTGTACTATTTTCAGGATAATTTACTCTTAACCAAACTCCAGCATCATATGCTTTCAAATCGGTGGTTGAATAGTAAACGCTGGCTTCCATAATTTTTCCATAAACTATGTCGGAACGGTAAACCACCATCACAGACAACAAAACAATTATGGATACTGTGACTATCTTCACCCAGTTTTTCTTAAAGATCCTTTTGTTTCTAAAGTAGAAAACTGAGGATTTGTCAGCTATAAAAACAACGGAAATGCTTGCAAGAATTGCCATCAAAGGTGTCAAGTAATAAATGAACCAACTAAAGGGCATGTACAAACCAAAAAGATACGATTCAGCAAAAAATAGCGGCACAAAGAAACTCAGCATCAATGTTACAAAAAGAATGAGTTTCTTTTGTTTTTTTAAGACATAGTATGAAACAAAAATACCGCTTAACGCTAAGAAAAATATGAAGCCAAAATTAATCATGAACGCGTTAAAACTTGCTGCTGGAATCTGGTACGCATAGGTTTTTACGGCAAAAAACACGTATTCAATAACAATGTCAAGGTACCCAATCATAGCCTGGAAATAATAAAGGAAAAACGCGATTCCTCCACCTAAAATTAGTGCCAATACGACTTTTAGGTAGGCGCCTTTGAATTTTATTAACATAAATATCAATATGGGTGGCATTATGAAAATTGAAAGGAATGCAGCAAGCTGATGAGATATAACAACCCCGAAAGCTGCTAAAAAAGTAACTACTAAGTATCCGAAACGCTCTACTGCTAAGGGCGTATAGAGAAAAATCAAGACCATAAATGCTAAAGCTAAAACGGTGGTGTAACCGCCGAATTGGTTAACCTCGTACATGGGAAAACACATCAACAGCAAAACAGCGGCGATAGCCCCAACTCTTCTGTCGAAAAATTTTCTACCTATCAAATAAACAGAGAGAAACAATAGCCAATCAACTATTACTGCTAAAGCTTTAACCAAAAAAATCATTTGCCCAATGTCAGTTGCTCCAGTGAGAGAAACAAACATTGCAAGCACAATCTGATAGAGCGGTGGAGTCCAACCCAAATTTACCAACGGAATTTTACCTGTATTTAAGAAAATTTGGGCTTTTTCCAAATGAACCGCAGGGTCATTTCCTAAAACCACCCCATTCATTGAAATGAGAGTAAAAAAGATTGCAAAAATAAGCACTGAGAAAACACTAATGAAGGCAAATTCGATTTTTTTCTCTTTACTCAAAGCGCTTATCGAGGCGAAGGTAATCACCCATTTTGATTGAGGTTCCCGTTTACCTTAAAGATTGCAACTTCACTATTAATAAATACAAGGCTAAACGCGGGATCCCTCCAAAACTTTGGATACATTTCAAGATTTCTGCAGGCAATGTAAGAGACATTGTAACTTTGCATTTCTAATCTGTAATTAAAGACCTGTTCCCAGTCTTTGGTGTCAGCTGGATGTTGATTGGGGTTCAAGTTGGCAGCAATTAGAATTTCAAGAAAACTGTCTTTTCTCTTTTCATCCCTATACAACCGGAGGTCGTCGCTTATTGAATATGCACTTGCCAAAATCTGAATTTCTGCCACTTGTTTTCCTTCCAGATCATATTCCAAGCTTACCCGACATTGAACTCCGTTTTGCGTAATAGTGTGGTTCGTTGGTTGATTTACCTTAAATATTAATTGTCCAAGAACTTTTACAGGCTCATCCAACAAGACAATTGTCACGTTATCATTTCGCACTGTTTGGTTTGTATTACTTTGTGCATCTATTTTCAAATTATCCAAAGAGACACCGGGAACTGTGCTATCTATAGTTGTTGTCAAGTTGACAAAGCGTAGTCCCTTATAGACTGTTGTTAGTTGAGTGTAATTGACGTAATCGTTGCCTCTAGTAATAGTGATGATGGCATGTTGGTTGTCCTTTTCCATTTTCATCTCTTTAACAGTAAGCTGATCTAAAGTGTAGTTTTCAGTTTGGTTGTTTCCAACTACTTTATAACTAATTATTGTTTCGTTGCTAGCAAAATTGAAGAATGTGTACGGGAAATATGTCCAGTTGAGTTTGGCCACGATTTCAGGGTTATGCCTTGCGATGTAGCCACCGTCTTCTCGAACCTGAATTAAACCGTTATCAATCAAGTAATCAGTGTCAAGTAGGTTACTGGCGTTGGTTGCAGGTGCCAACTCACGTTTGCTCGTTAAAAACTCGGGGCTAACGGCACTTAACGTTGGTCGCTGCGCAAAACCGCTAAGCCACCAACCGTAGAGCGCATCTGAAACAAATACTGAGTTGGATTGTGTATTGGTTTTTATCCACTGCATTGTTTCCCAACCTGGGTTATTCATGACTTGGTAGAAACTTTGGATTGTTTGACCAACATTCTGATATGGAGTCATAAATATGGGGAGGGCGACAAAAGAGAACAACAGGAAAAACAAAAGAAAGCCTCCGGCAATTGACTTTTGTGAGAGCTGCGTTTTGAGCAAGGCTATTTTTTTGTGGGTAACATTCTTTGTTTTCTGAACTACACTATATGAGTTCTTGTGAGGATCAATTTTTTGAGCAAAGAACATTGAGGCATGGTCAAAAACTAAAGCCATGAAAATCAAAAGTGGCAGAATTACAAAGTAGAGGAATCGGTTGTAATCAACTATGAACCCAAACAGGTAGCCCTGAGTTAAGAACATTGGAACAAAAACCAACATAGAAAGTAGGAGCGTTGGAAGAACAAGAAATCGTCCGTGGTATTTTTTGGAAAAAACGGCTATGCCTGCAATCGTAAAAAAGAGAGGAACAACTATCTGCAAAGAAAGGATTCTTGTTGATAGAATAGCTGAATTAATGTCGCTGACGCCTTTGACTCCTGGCGCAGAAGAGTTATCCTGTAGGTAGGTAGGTACTGCGTTTAAAAGAAAAGGCGAAACAAGTATGATTCCGATAAATATCGGCAGCAACCAGTAGAGACCTGTTTTTCTTGTGGCGTCAAATTTTTTGGGAGAAACGAACACTAAGAGAACGGTGAGGACTGTTACGCCGATGAAGATGGCGGCGCTCAGAGAATGTGTTAGAAATATTGAGCCGGCTATGATGGAGGTTGAGACCAAAAACGGTGTCAGCGAAAAGCGGTCTTTCTGTAGGTACAAGTAGAATGTTAGTGGAATCAACATCAAAGTTATTACGTTTGGGTAGCCGCCCCAAAGAGTCATCTCTATGTCGAAGCGTGAAATTGCAACCAAGAAAGCTACGATGAACGCCGCTGACTCTTTCCAGATGCTCTTGGTTAATAAAAATGCGCATAGAACGGTTAATGCTGAGAACAAAGCCACAACGACTGAATGTGCGATGTACTCGGGCAGTGAAGTCAACAAAATTATGGATGACGTAAAGATATGATATCCTGGAAAGGTTAAGGATGTGCCACCGCCCATCTGGTAGGAGTTGTACAGAAAATTTGTGTGTTCCGACCCGGTGATGGAGTAGATTACGCTGTTGTGCAAGCCAATATCTGCACCCGACGGAAAACCGTTCCAAAGCATCAAAAGCAATCGGTAAATGAATGAGAAAGTAAAAATGAAAAACAGTAAGAGGTATTTTCTGTTTGTTTTGAACATTTACTTTCCCGCTTGATTGCTTACCCATGGAATTGTTGGTAAAAGGTTAAATATTGATTTCGAGTATAAAAGCCAAGAGTATCTAAAAAGGAAAAAAGGTGTTTAAATGTCTTGGCTTAAATCTATGATGGAAAAAGAACCACCAGAACCAGAAAATCCAATCGGCATAGTCGTAATCGGTAACATCGAACCAGACATGCACGACACTGCAAAAGAAGCAGTCCGAAGATCACTAAAACGCGCAGGATTCAAAACAATAGACGTTGGAAAAAGCGTTGCACCACAAGTATTCATTGACAAAGCAAAAGAAAACAATGCAAACTTGATTGCAATTTCAGTTAACACAGTTCCAGCAAAGAACAACATCGCAAAACTCGACGAACTCCTGAAAGCAGCAGGTCTCAAAGATAAAGTCGGCATAATCATGGGCGGCGCAGCAGTCAAAAAAGAAGACGCAGACGCGATAGGGGCAATTTTCGGCAAGAACAAGGAAGAAGCTCCTGAACTTGCAAAGAAAGCAATGAAGAAATAAATCCATCAGATGTGTAAAAATGTCCTTTAAGTTCAATACCGAACAAAAAATATATGACCTTGCTGGAGCAAAAATAGGCGGTCAACCGGGAGAAAATCCAACCTTTTTGATCGGCTCCATCTTTTGGTTAGGCCAAAAAATGGTTACCGATGCAAACAAAGGAATTTTTGATGCTAAAGCAGCCGAACAAATCATTAATACATGCCAAACCCAAAGCGACATAACCGGTGTAAAATTTGCACTTGACATCGTTGGCACAACAGAAGCTGCATTTGAAAAATACATTGACTTCGTACCGAAACACACTGATGCACCACTCATGCTAGATGCAATGGGTCCAAAGACCCGTATGGCCGCAGCAACCTTAGCAAAAAAAATGGGTCTTGCAGACAGATGCCTCTACAACTCCGTCTACAAAGGAGTAATGGATCCTGAACTTGCAAACCTAAAAGACAGCGGCATCAAAATGTCCATAGTGCTTGCTGATGATCCAAAAGACACCACAATGGAAGGCAAAATGAAAGTTATTGTTGAAGCTCTCGCATTAGCAGAGAAAGGCGGCATTACAAAACCACTTATCGACACAGCTATCCCAGCATTCGAACCAGACATGGGCACAGCCGTTAGAACCATACCTATCATGAAAGAGAAGTATGGTCACCCAGTAGGTTTAGGCAGCGGAAACGTTGTAACAACCATGGGTTGGGTCAAAGCAAACGTCGCTAAAGAATTCCGCCCAGGCTGCAGAACCTCAACAAACTCAATCATGCAAATGGCAGGCGCAAACTGGCTCATGATCGGTCCAGCAGAACAAGCCGAATGGGTTTTCCCAGCAGTCGCAGTAACAGACACATACATCGCTTCAGCAGCTGGTGACCTTGGAACAAGACCCCTCGAAGAGTCTCATCCAATCTACAAGATGTTCATGTAAAAATTTTCTTCCTTTATTTTTTATTTTTTTTAAATTTTTGAGGTTAAAATCTGAAACCGATAAAATGGTTTGAAATTATCGTTGGTTTTACGGTCTTAACATTACTGGTTACTTATCCTTATTCCAAACAATCCAGATTTTTCGATTAATTTGATTCCAAGGTATGTTTTAAGTTTTATTTTTGTCGCTTTTTTGCCTGGTTATTGCCTTGTAAACATATTGTTCTTGGGTAAAAACAACATAGATTTTGTTGAGCAATTAGTTTTGTCTGTCGCGTTAAGTTTTGGTTTAGCTGGATTGGTAGGTTTATTTTTGGGGCTTGTCTCCTATCGGGATTAATTTTACTTCAATCACAGTTTCACTTAGCTTGTTAGTTCTGGTTCTTGCTGCAATTGCCTTGTTTAGAAAAAGCAGAGAATTATCAGGGCTTAATGTGAAAATATCTGAGCAGGTAAGCGCCTGAAGTTTTCACCGCAGCAATCCCATAGACACCACCTTTGCGCATCATCTTTAAAACGTAGCTGGGTCGCAGATAGAAATCCTGATAAGCCTTGTAGCGAATCTCACCTATTTTCTCCATGCTTAAAGAAGGTGTCTCAAAAGTTGGACCAGCAGTATCATACTTGTCAAAATCCGTAACTCGTAGCCATCCATTCTTTTTTACTAATTCATACATTGGTGTTCCAGGATAAGGCGTGGCAATGTAGAAACCCACATCATCAGGGTTCAACTCTTTAACGAAACGGATTGTTTCTCGAGCGGTCTGTTCTGTTTCGCCTGGAAAACCTAAAACGACGTTTGCAATCGTCATCAATCCTAACTGATGTGCGGTCTTGTATGCCAATCTTGTTTGATCAAGCTTAATGCGCTTGTTCATGGCTCCAAGAATAGCTTCTGAACCAGATTCCACTCCTAACCAAACCGCAAAGCATCCTGCGTCCCGCATAGTTTTCATTAGTTCACGGTCAACCATATCGACGCGGGTGCCACAATCCCACTTCATATGAAGTTTCCTAGCTTGTAGTTCCTCACAGATTTTGACGACTCGATTACGGTCAACACTAAACGCATCATCATAAAACGTAACCTGGTCAACACCGTATTTGTCGTGGACCAACTGCATTTCATCAACAACGTTTTTGGGGCTACGCATGCGATAACCTCTACCAAACATGCGAACGGTGCTGCAGAAGTCACACCAAAAAACGCATCCACGGCTGCTCATCAACGGGAAGATTATTTTACCATTGTGCTTTAGGCTTTCAAGTGGCATCAAGTGATGCGCGGGAAAAGGCAGAGCATCCAAGTCTTCAATGAATGGCCTGTCTTCGTTTCGTACGATTTTGTCTACATTTCTGTATGTGATTCCTAACACGTTGTCGAGGCTCGATTGATTATGGATTTTAACTATAAGTTCAAGGAAGGTTTGTTCGCCTTCTCTTCGAACAACAATATCTAAGCTTGGACATTCTCGGAGAGCATTTTCATCATAGAAAGTTCCATGTGACCCCCCAAGCATCGTGACTGCTTGCGGCTGAGTCTCCTTAGCTATATCAATAAGTTTTATTGCGGACTTGTATAGCAAAGTTGTTGCTGTTACCCCAATTATGTCAGATTGAGTTTGTGTGATGCGATCGCGGAAAGTTTCACAAGTTAGTCTCTCGGCTTGGCAGTCTATTACTGTGACTTGGTGGCCTGCTTTCTCCGCGACAGCACCCAAGTATGCCAGTCCTAATGGAATAAAAGGCGGGTGTGAATGGACGTTCAGTGGATAAGGCGGATTAACAAGAGTAATTTTCAATGTGGTTTCACCCTTTTAGTGATGGTTGTACGGTAAATGGATTATATAGTTTTCTAAAAAAACATCAAACCAGCGAAATCCTGATTTAAGAAGAAAGACCCTTAAAAATAAATTAGTACTTGTGCATTTGCAGTTTTCTGCAGATAAAATATGTTTGTTCATATGACTAAGTGCCGAGTGAATGAGCCTTCGGTGTAATTGTTTACCTATTTTTGGGCGTTGCTGCTGACTTTTTTGGCTTAGTAAGATAGAAGTTGAGAGAATTAACGCCTGTAGGTAAGCATGTGTGCTTTATGAGCAACCATTCGGTGATTGCGAAGTTCCTCGGGATTTTGAAAACTTGATGAACAAATTCTGCATTTAAATTTTTCTTGGACTAGTTTTTCGTAAGTATACATCAATTATAGCCTTCTCAATTGTTCTCTTGCAAAAATAGGTCTTTTACAAGCTTATTAAATAATGAGTTCTGCATGCTTATAAATACATAATTCTTTTTTAACTAAAACAAAGTTAAATCAAGCTCTTATGCTTTATTTTTATAGGCATCCTAAATAGTTACGGTGTATAGTAATAGCTGAAATCCTGTTGGAGAGCCAAGGAGGGACCAGACGATTGACGAAAAAGACCAAACTTAAGAGTAAAGGCGTAAAGTATTACCAGAACACTCACGGCAAAGTTTACAGAGTAAAACCAAACCCTAAAGCAAACAAACGAAAGCTTCTGCAGAAACGCCAGAGAAAAATAGATGCGCAAATTAAGGCAATAGCAACAGCCTAAATTTTCTCTTGTAATTGCGACTTAATTACAGCTTTTATTTAAAATTCCTTTATTAAACCGGCTTCATTTTGCTAAGTGATAGTTTAATTTAGTTATTGGCTTAAACCAACTGATTATTTGTTCCTTTTCAAATACAATTAAAAAAAGCAAAATTCTCATTCATGTATCTAACCCTTCGTAATTGAATTTTGTTCTGGAGTGTGTGTAGTTTTTGAGTAGACCCAAGACAAAAACGCTATAACGAGCAGAATGCAAATACTGCAATGTACAAATCAAACTCTTACTGCTGAAACCAATGTTCCTTTTAACATTTGACTTACTCCCAACGTTTGATTAAATCGTGCCGTTCGGGTGCTTTAGCATCCAACTCTCAGCAAACGCATCAGCTTTAGATTTAGAGGGGTAATCAGGCGAGATTGTTTTACCATCTTCTTTACTGTTTTTTCCAGACTCAAAGAGTCGAACATGGTAGTCGTTGCTGAACTCTTTTTTTGAAACAACAACAGTTTGCCCTGTAACATCGTTGAGGTAACCACACTCATGGCTCAGCATTTTCCAACCCTTAATTATCTTCATTTTTTTACTCACTCACTTTATTATGTATAAGACTTTTTAAGAAATTATCTCTGGACACTAACAAATAGAATAAACATACATTTAACTTAAAACTATAACTCAAGAAAATAGAAAAATAAAAAGAAGAAAGGGAACTTATTTGTAGAGTTTTTCCCAGCGGCTGAACAAATCTAAGACTTCGTCTCCGCCGTGGTCTTTGAGGAATTCGCGTGTTTCTTTGTCTGCAGCGGCTTCTTTCTGGAATTTTTGAATATATTCAGCTTTTTCAGCGAGGAAAATTATACCGTCAACGCCTTGTCTTGCAACTCGGGTTGCAACGGTCATAATCTGTTTTGTTGGTGCAACAGTGTCCCAAGTTTCGTTTGGACCGCGAACGTAGAAGTTTACGAAGACTGGTTTTTTGAGGAAGCTCTTGTAACCTCTTGCGATGGTTTCCCAGTACCAAGGGGTCGGGTAAGATTTGCTGAACATTGGGATAACAAAATAGTCAGCGTACTGTGCCATGGCTTCAAAGTCGTAGCCGAAGCGTTCTTTGCCCATCAAGGGGTCTGGAAGACAGTTAACGAAGAGGGGTTTGCCGGATACTACTTCTTTAACTTCAGCAAGGAAATCAGTTACTACTTTTGCTCGCCAATCGACCCATTTTAAGCCGCTTTTTCTTTGCTGCTCTATACATCTTGGGCAAGTGCAGAAATGCTGGTCCGCAAAGTGTTGGCTACTAATACTGATGCCTGGAGTGACTTTGGCGGTTTCAGCGATAATTTTCAAGTTGTATTCTCTGGCTTCCGGGTTAGTCATGCATACGACGTCCCAGCGAAGGTTAAAGCGCTTGTTAGTTCGGAGTGCTGGACCATATGAGCTTACAGAAACCCAATCTGGACGTTTCGCAGCCATGTTATTGTCGCCGAAGACTGCGATGTTAGTGTACATTTTTGGATTTGGTTTTCCAACTATTCCTGATTCTGATTTTTGACGGTAAAAGTTATAGTCGACGCCTTCAACAGGCTCGGGTTGATAGAGAAATACGCCGAATTTCAAGTTTAATACACCATTTTTTGTTGTTTTTGTTTACGGAATAAAAGTGCAAGTTATTTAAGTCTTTTCAGTTAATGCTCAGATTGCGCGTTTCTAACAATTTTGATCAATGTGTGTTTAATGAAAGGAGGTAAATCTACAAACTCGTAATTTGGAGTTTTTATGCTTTCAAGTTCTTTTTGTGCACTTGTGCCAAAGAATTTACTTATCTCGTTCCAATCCGTAAAATCTGTGGGCAATAGGTTCTTTTTGTAGTCATCATCCATTTTCGTCGCTGCCAATAAGTACATCAAATCAAAAGGTTTCTTCTTTAAAATTTTAGTTAAACCATCTGCGGTTACAGTTAACCCCTCAACTTTGGATATTTCAGATGCCAACTTCTCAACTGAAAGATGGCGTTCCTTGAGTCTGTCTAACACAGTTCGGCAAGCCCATATTGGTTCCTGCTTGAGCAAAGCTTCTGTAACTGCTTTTCTTGCGCAATAACCCACCAGTTTACCCAATTTTGAGGCTGGACCGCCCAAATTAAACGTTTTACCTTGACAGATTGAGGCAACTGTAACGCTGTCAGTTATCGAACCTGTCGCCGAATCGCCTGTATACCTGCTTCGAACATCAAAATCCCTAAGTACCGCCGACTTTGCTTCAGTAGCAGTGATTAATGCCGCGACCATACAACTCTCCGACGGATTGCCATCAATGAAAACGATGATGTTTATGGTGCCGACAATTTCTTGAACATCCATCTCTTCTCCCGACGACTCGCCATGCGAACACCCCGCAGTTGCAATTACACATACAGAACAATCAGTAGCTTTCTTTGTAACTAAACTAAAATTTTTTATTTTAGCAGCTGTGACCATGGCAAGGTATTCCTTGTTTAATCCAACCTTTGCCGCGGATGAAGTTATAAGTTCTAGCGGGTCAAGGTGCAAGGAACGGTCATTGTATCCTTCCGGCACGCCTACATTGAGGATAGCTTTAACCTGTTTGGCCCCGCCATTATAGAATGCTGAGCTAATTGTCTTTAAAACACTATCACAAAAAACGGCTAGTACATTTTCTTTGACAATAAGTTTAACGTTGTCTGAAAGGTCAATTTGCTCCAAATTCCTGAGAGCCCCACACGTCTATTTTATTGGGTTGCTAACATTTATGGTGATGGCTTTACTAGGGCACAAGTTCACGCAAACTCCACACTTTGTACATTTAACTAGCGCGATAACTTGGGGTTTTCTATTCTTACCTTCTTCTAAGGCACCCTGCGGACAAACACCAATACAGATTTGCCCCGTGCATGGACCACATTTAGCTGCATCGATTGTGATTGGAGATTTATGTTTGTCCATTTGAATCAACAATTAAATAAGCGCCAACAATATATCTGTTGCGAGCAAGGAATTGGGCATGAAAATAGGCTTAGTCACATACAAACCCGAATATGTTGAGGGCTTTGATCTTCACGTTTTCTATTCTAAATGGGTAGATGGACAAGTTTTTCCAGCAGCGAAGGGCATGCAGAATGATGTAACAGTTTTTTGTGATGCTAAAGCAATCCGCGAAGACCCGAGCATTGTTGCCCTCTCAAAAACCGGTCCAGCGCTGCGAAGCAACAAAAGAAGCCATTTTGTTTTTGACTATGTTTGCCCGACACATTCAAGTTATCGCACTAAAGTCATGGATTACATCGAAGGATTAAGCAAAGAAAAAATCCTTGGAGTAACACTTAATCTCTATCATTTTCCAGACCAAGGCTTCTGCGTCTGTCCCAGGTGCACAGAGAAGAGGAAGCAGAGCGGTTTAAACTGGACACAATGGCGAGCTCAAACAATCACAGAGTTTCTTAGAGAAGCTAAATCGAAAGTAACTGGAACGTTTGCCGTTGAAATTTACCCTGACCCGGTTTTAGCTAAAGAGCGATTTGGCTTAGACCTTGAAGCTATCGGGAACTTGGTAGATTACTTTCACGTGCCTTTGTCTTCACGCGATTATTTGACAAGCTACTGGGTAGATATAATAACTCGCGATTTCGTTGCCACACTCAAGAAACCGGTAGTAGTGGAGTTGAGTGCTGAAATGCCAACGGACGAAAAACTCGATGCTCTCCTCAGAACAACGGCTTACATTTCACGCCACAACTTAGACGCCGTTCTTCTTTTAGTGCATGATTCAGAAAACGCGCGGCAGGTCGCAAAGTTTGCTGTCCAAAACACTGACTTCCGAGAGTGGCTTGCAAAATATGAGTTTGAGGATATGAGCAGAATCGTTGACCGTTGGGCTAAGATTTACTGAGTTTTTTCCTGTAATCTTCTAGCCGCGTCATGTCTAAGTCTGCAGTAAGCACCGAGTCTTCAGGCGCATCAGAAACCTCGCCAAGTATTCCCCATGGAGCTATGATGGCGCTTCTTCCTCCCCGCATATTCGAGCAAACATTACCTACTTTAAGCACAAACAAACCATAATCACGCGCCATTCCCTCTGTCAAGGGGTGACCTTTGACGATTGGGTGAGTACCCATAGCAGCAACTGGCAGAGAAACAATTTTCGCGCCTAAACTTGCAATTTTTTTTACAAGGTTGGGATCGAAGGAGTCAGCGCAAACAATCATCCCAATTTTACCTAAATCAGTATCTACTACGAGCGGTAGGGTGCCTCGAGACACGCCCGCTGCAATCTCTGCTTTTATGGGGTTAATTTTTTTATATTTCGCAATTAGGTGGCCGTTCTTCCACAAAGTGCTAGTGTTGTAGTACTTGCCTTTGTTTTCTTGTAGCACTGTACCGCCTAGAAGGTAGATTTCACCAATTATTTTGGAGACTTCTTGTAGAAACTGGAGAGTTTTTATGCTGGTTTCCTGGGATATTTTTTGGGCATCAGTAAAGTCGCCCATACAGTTTGGAACAGTAAAGTATTCGGGGAGAGCAATTATGGCTGGGTTTTGTTTCGAGGCTTTGAGAACGGCGTTTTTGGCAGCTGTTATGTTGTCTTCTAAGGTGTCGCGTATTTCCATGTGGAGTATGCTGACTTTCATTTGCGAAGCCTCGTTTTATGTTATAATGACTTTTGTTTTTGAACATTTAAACTTAGTTGATGGTGAGAATTAATTGATTATTTTGTATTAAGTGTAGCCATTTGTTCAGTGTTATATGATCATTTCCGCACACATGTCTACCAATTTACTTCTTTTATATGCATGCGGATAAACTTAAATAGTTCCTGAACGACAAACACTGTAATGCGAGGGACAGAAATGTCAATTAACGAATCAGAAGTTAACAAACTTTTGCCCGAAGCCAGAACATTAGTAAACAAAATCGTCGAGAAAAACATGGCAGACGGCTTCCTTTTCTCCGCCGGAACAGATACACAAATAATCGCCTACGAAGCAGTCAAATACAAACCAGATATCCCGTGCCTCACCTTAGCCTTCAAACATGGACAACCCAAAGACACTGAATATGTCAAAAAGATGGTTGAACTCCTACACCTAAAGCAAGAAACCTACCAATTCGGCAAAGAAGAGGTAATGAAATTTTTCCCCAAAGTTGTGGAAGCACTAAAAAAATATGACCCAATGGAAATCCGAAATAGTCTCCCAGTCTACATAGGCTTAACCCTTCTAAAACCCAAGGGCATAAAGACCGTTTTCACAGGCGACGCATTAGACGAGCTTTTCGGTTATCCCTGGCAATTCCACCTCTCAGAAGAACAATTTGCGGTAAAGCAACAGGAAATGTGGGCAGAAATGGGCTTCTCCTCGTTCCCGATGGCTGAATCTCTTGGTATGCAAATCAAAGCTCCCTACCGGGATCCCGAATTTATGGCTTGGGCAATGAAGTTACCCATCAAATACAAGATTAACATGTACAACGGCGTAAAATACGGCAAATGGATTTTGCGCAAAGCATACGAAGACGTTATACCTAACGACATAATTTGGAGACCCAAAGCACCACTCGAAGCAGGAACAGGAACAGAAACTCTTCGAACTTACTTCAACGACATGATAACTGACAAAGAGTTCAACGAGAAGAAAGTTGCCATCAAATCAGCAGACGATGTGGAAATTCAGGACAAAGAACAGCTTCTCTACTACGAGGTCTTCCGCAAGAATTTCGGCAAACCAAAAGATGTCTTCCCTAAGATAGACGGCGGAGTTCAGTGCCCCAAATGCCACAGCTACATCAAAACTAAAATCCAGTTCTGCAAAACCTGCGGAGCTTACCCAATCTAATTTTCTTTTTATTTTTCAAATCTTTTGAAAAGTATGTTAATTTTGGGAAAACCTTAATTCTTTAGTTTTATTACTTGTGAAAACTAACGAGAGATTAAACTTGGCTAATCTATCACAACTCAAATTTGCAATGGCAACATCCATTTTCCTATCAGCCTTCATATTCGGTCTTCTAGTGTTTGTCATAGTATACTTCTTACAGTTAGACGTTTTTTCTGGTTTACTCTTAGCTTTGGGCGGTTCAGCATTATTCATTTTGTTTCAGTATGCAGTCGGTCCAGCGATTGTTGCGGCAACAACCCGTCTGCATTATCTAAAGCCTGGTGAAAACCCATGGTTTGAATCCACAGTTAAAGAGTTAGCGGACAAAAGCGGTCTACCCATGCCCAAACTAGCTACTGTGCCAAACAACACACCAAATGCATTCACGTTTGGCCGAACAACCAGCAGCGCAACTTTGGCTGTACATGAAGGGCTCCTTCGGCAACTAAATGAAAATGAAGTTAAAGGTGTCATAGCCCACGAGTTAGGTCATATTAAGCACAAAGATTACATAGTTATGACGGTGCTCTCAGCACTTGCCGCTGATTGCTTACTATATTGCTCAAATAACGCTTTATGCTGGAGCTTTTAGTGGTGGGCGAAGAAACAGTAAAGATAATTCAGGAGCAGCTATCATTGCTATTGGCGTAATTGCCTTCATAGTTTACATAATTACATTTGTGATTGTTATGCGGCTTAGCCGACTCCGAGAACACTACGCAGACGCCTATTCAGCTTACGTGACTGGTTCTCCCCGAGAACTCGAGAGTGCATTAGCAAAGATCACTTACGGCCTTTCCATCTCGCCAAAAGCCCCCGAAGGAGCAAGAGCATTTTACATCGAAGACCCCGGTCAGGCAAAACAAGAAGTCCAGCAGATCATGGACAAGAAAGACGAATACGACTTAGACCATGATGGTGTTCTGGATGAGCGTGAGTTGCAGCTGGCAATGGAGAAAGAATCCAAGAGCACATGGGTTCAAATGAACAGCCTCTTTGCTACTCATCCGCCCACATTTAAGCGAATATTGCTCTTACGCGAGATTGAACAAGAAATGCAAACAGGACAATACAGCAACGACAAAATGTACACTCACGTGTAAAAATCGTCTTTTTTTGGTTAAAATTGTTGAAATCCATGCGAAGACTAATATCTCTGCGGAAGCGATTTACTATAAAACTTCCCTGAGAGAGAAACAATGTCAACGACCTATTGTCCTGAATGCGGCGGAGAATGCCATTACATGATAGGCACCAAACTCTATGTCTGCAAAAGCTGCGGTTTGTCAGTGACTCAGCAAGAACTCATGGATTTGCGGGAAAAAAACAGGCCAAAACGTGAGACTGAGGACGAAGAACGAGAGAACCGCAGAAAAGACTACCTTAAATGGTGGCTTAGCAAGAAATAGATTTGACTGGAGAAGGAAACGACCTTTTCGTTAGCCTTGACTCTGTTTCTTAATTTTTTCAAAGTTATAATCAGTTTAATAGAGTAAATCAAGCAAACTGTATAAAAGAAAACACTCCTAATTTTACAATTAATGAGGAAATAGAGCATGACAGTGGACCTCGAAATCATATGCGTCGGTAACGAACTGCTCATAGGCAAAGTAAAAGACACAAACGCACACTACCTAGCCAAACAAGCCACGCAACTTGGCGCAAACGTCAAACGCATAACAGTAATTCAAGACACAATCCCCGAAATATCCAGTGCCGTCTGCGAAGCGATTGCTCGAAAACCACAGTTCATAGTCACCACCGGTGGGTTAGGACCAACATTCGACGACAAAACCCTTCAAGGCATTGCTATAGCATTAAACCGCAAATTAGAAGTAAACTCAAAAGCCTTGGAAATGGTTAAGCAAAAATGCTTAGAATACGCAAAAAAACGTCAGTTGTCAACGGAAATCGAGTTGACACCACCCAGAGTTAAAATGGCAACCCTGCCCCAGAAAACCGAGGTTGTAAACAACCCAGTTGGGACTGCACCTGGAGTGCGTGTTGACGTGCAGGGAACAGTTTTGTTTGCTCTTCCCGGTGTTCCTGTGGAAATGGAAGCGATTTTTAATGAAACAATCGCACCGCTAATCAAACAAGCAGTAGGCAGCAGCGTGTTTTGTGAGAGGAGCATTTTTGCCGATAACATCATGGAGTCCCGTTTAGCCCCACTAATCGACAAAGTAATGAGTGATAATGAAGAAGTTTATGTTAAGTCTCATCCTATGCGCACGGAAAATAAACCTCACGTTGAACTTCACCTTACAATTGTAGCGACGCCAAGAGCAGAAGCCTGCTGAAAAACTCGCCAAAGCCACTAAAGAACTTGCTAGCTTAATCGAGGCGGAATGGTGGATCTGTCACGGTTGAGCTTGAGGGGTAATTTGGGAATAAACATTTAAGCAAAATATCGTATTCGGAAAGCAAACAGCTGGCTATCCATCTCGTATGAAAAATATTTACATCAAGGCAATGAGCGTTGTAGTGATTGCTTTAGTCGTTTTTTCTTTAGTGCCATTGGGAAAAACACAAGACCAATCGAAGGATTATGAACGCTCGTTTCTGCTGTTGAATCATCCAGATGGCGATGTAACTTACGAGTTAAACATAACCATTCCTCAAACGCTCTACCAATACTATACTATGCAAAACCACGCCTTGTTTTCTGGCTCCGATTTTGCCAAGTTTGTCACACCATACACGCTTAAACCCAATAGCTGATAAACTGTGGCAAATCTACAACAACACCGAAGACTTCACCAATGGGGTGCTGATGCTTGTTCACCAAATAGGCTACCGAGAAATTGTGCCTGGCAAGTATCCTGTTGAAACCTTGGTTGATGGCGTGGGTGACTGTGACCTTTTCGCATATATTGCTGCTTCGATTCTAGAAGCGGGAGGAATCCCTGTTGTGCTGTTGTATTATAGGAATCAGTTACACATGGAAATAGGTGTAGACCTTGGTCGCGCTCCCACAGAAGCAAGAGTTGAGGTTTACAGTGTTAATGTCCAAAACGTTTCATATTACATTGCAGAATGCACGGGTGAAAAGTGGCGTGAAGGATGGCGAGTTGGAGAAACCCCAAGCGAATACCAGAATGTCTCATCCCAAGTATCAACTCTTGAGAACATGGAGCAGTCCTCCATACCGCAAGTTTCAGCAAGCCTAAGAGAACTCGATCACAGCACTCTTTCACTGCAAATTTCGCCTTCAATTATCCTTGAGAATAACAACGTAACTATCAGTGGGCAAATTTATCCAAAAACAGCAAACGAGAACGTTACCTTACAAGCTAAAATTTACAGTGACAGTTGGACAAACATTGCTACTGTACAAACACAAGCAGACGGTCGATTTGAGTTTACTTGGGTACCTCCAATCTGAAGGGTCAATTGCAGTTCAAGCAAGTTGGGTGGGAAACAGACAATATAATGGTGCAACGAGCGCTCAAACAAATGTTATCATCTTGCCAATATTTTTGGTTGCTTTGATATTGTGTTTAGTGTTGGCAGTTGTATTTCTAGTGTTGATTTTCTTTAAAATAAGACGCAAAAATCCAGATCTTAAACATCAAGCTTGAAACAAAATAAAAAATAAAAATTAAGAAAAGAAAAAATTAGGCTTTTTTGGCTTTCTCAAGCTCTTTTTTGAGCAGTTCAGCCTTGTCAGTTTTTTCCCACGGAAAATCTGCATCTTCTCTTCCGAAGTGACCGAATACTGCTGTTTTCTTGTAGATGGGTCTTAGTAGGTTTAACTGGTCGATGATTGCTTTGGGTCTCATGTCAAAGTATTTCATTACTAACTCCAAGATTTTTTCGTCGGAGAGTTTGCCTGTTTCGTAAGTGTTTACTAGCACTGAGATTGGTTGTGCGACTCCGATGGCGTAGGAAATTTGGATTTCACATTGGTCTGCTAAACCTGATGCAACTACGTTTTTGGCGATGTATCTTGCCATGTAGCAGCCTGAGCGATCTACTTTTGATGGGTCTTTGCCGCTGAAGCATCCGCCACCGTGGCTTCCAACTCCACCGTATGTGTCGACGATGATTTTTCTGCCTGTTAAGCCTGAATCAGCTAATGTTCCGCCGATGACGAATCTGCCTGTGCCATTGATGACATAATTTATGTCTGGCGACATCAGTTCAGCTGGAATAACGTTTTTAATTACTTTTTCAATGATGTCATTCTTGAGAGTTTTTTCGTCAACAGTTCCGTTGTTTTGAGCAGCGATTACTACTGTTTTTACACATTTTGGTTTGCAGCAGTCATATTCAACTGTAACTTGTGACTTGCAATCTGGACGTAGATATGGCATAATTTTTGTTTTTCTGCATTCAGCCAAGCGTTTAACAAGTTTATGCGCCAACATAATTGGCAAAGGCATAAGCTCTTTTGTTTCATTAGATGGCATAGCCGAAAACCATTCCTTGATCACCAGCACCTTGCTCGTGACCTTTGGATTCGGTTACTCCCATAGAAATGTCTGGAGACTGCTCAGTTAATGAAACTAAAACGCCGCATGTTTCCCAGTCTAAGCCATCCTTTGCATTGTCGAAACCAATTTCTTTAAGTGTTTGGCGAACAATTTTTGGGATGTTAACGTAGGAGCAAGTTGTTATTTGACCCGTAATCATTACGGTTCCTTGCATGACAAGAGTTTCACAGTCAACTCTTGCTTTAGGATCGCTAGTGAATATTGCGTCTAAAACGCTGTCGGATATTTGGTCTGCAACTTTGTCTGGGTGACCTTCTCCAACTGACTCGGATGTAAACAAATATTTACCGTTTTTTTTCATTGGAATCTCTTCCGTTTAAACGTATGATAGGCATAGTAACTTGCTTTTTTTCTTAAAAGGCTTTCGACAATAACAGCGATTAATCAATAGGAAATTGCTTGTTGAAGAGTTTGCAGAAACCATTTTAGCTCCTTATGACACATAAGCAACCAAGGGATAGTATGAGAAAAATAGTATTAACCCAGAATGCGCCAAAACCAATCGGACCGTACAATCAAGCAGTCCAAGCGGGTAAATTCCTGTTTGTTTCTGGACAGTTGGCTATTGACCCAAAAGAAGGCAAAATAATTGTTGAAAACATTCAGCTTCAAACGCGTCAAGTCATGGAGAACATTAAAGCTATCTTGGAAGCGGCAGGTTACAGCCTAAAAGATGTGGTTCAATCAACTGTGTATCTGTCTTCGATGGCGTTGTTTAATGAGTTCAACTGTGAATACGCTAAATACTTTGAATCAGATTTCCCTGCTCGCGCAACGGTTGGCACGGAACTTAAGTCAGGTGCACTCGTTGAAGTTTCTGTCATTGCCCACAAAGACTAACTGCACTGCCTTTAAGAAGTTATAAAAACCCAGTCAACGCTTAGTATAGCAGGACAAGATATGGCGGCATCCCTCAAGAAGTTTATGCAGCAAATCGCTGGAAAAAAAGCTCCAGGACCATCAACCTCTTTCACAATATTCCATGTCTTCTATGCGTTGGATCTTATGGCGCAGAAGCCACTTGGCAGAAATAAATTAGCCGAGAAACTTAACGTTGGAGATGGTGCTGTTCGCACTATCATCAGTCGGCTTAGAGAAGCAGATCTGATTGAAACCTCAAAAGAAGGATGTAACCTGACTAAAAAAGGCTCAGAGATTTGGAAGCAATTTGAAGAAATTTTTCCTAAACGAATCGAAATTCCACACTCTGAGTTGGCTGCATCTGAGTTTAATTTTGCTTTCTTAGTTAAGAATAGCGGGCAGAAAGTTGGATCTGGAATTGACCAGCGTGACGCAGCCATTATTGCTGGTGCACGCAAAGCCTTAGTAATTGTTTACAAAAATGGGCATTTAATAATTGAATCTGTTAGTGACTGTATTGAACAGAAGTATCCTAAGGCAGCGAATCAACTTCTTAATGAGTTAACTCCTCAGGACAATGACGTTATTATTATTGCTGGTGCTGAATCAAACTTGAAGGCTAAACGAGGAGCGTTTGCTGCAAGCTGGTCACTGATTCAAGTTTAAGTTGTGTATTTTTCTCCTTCATTCAAAATACGTTCAAGCAAAGTGTTAACGTTGACCATGCCCTCGTTTGTTTTAGACGAAACAGGCATTAAGAGAAATTGCAAGCCCAGTTTGTTTATTGCTTGCATCATGTTTCGGCTGAAGAGACGTTTGGTTCCTTCAAGTTTCTGCTCTATGGCATCTTCCAGTGCATTGGTGTTTGCGGACCAATTTGCGATTGCTTGTACATCCTTCTTTGGCACTAAATCGCTCTTTGAAAGCAGATGCACTTGAGGCTGGAAAAACCTGTTGTAAACCGCTGCAGCTAGAAACATGTTTGAAACATAATTTAATGGGTTAATTGAGAAGACAGCGTCGAAGAGGTAGATTAGGGCTTTTGGTTCTTTTGTTAATTCGTCAACGATGTATGGTCCGCTTGCGCGAAAGGCGAAAAGTTCCATTTGCCCCGGAGTATCAACAAGTACAATGTCGGCGTGGGCGTCATCGATGTCTCTTGTTAAATTTTCTATTTCATCCGCAATCAAGTCAGCCGCCATAATCATAGCGCCGTTTGGACCTAAACCGTATTTGTCCATTATGTCGCCAACATTTACGTAGTTGCGCACGTCAACGTCCGGCTGGTAAGGTAGCTTTAACGCGCCAGGATCCAAATTAACAACTGCTACATCTTGTTTTGATATTTTTAGCCATTCAGCAAACGCGGCTGTGAAAAGGGATTTGCCTGAACCAGCAGTCCCAATGATAAACGCTAAAGGCACGGTTTTATCTCCGCTTACGAGTGAACTGCGTTGGAAATAATAACCTTTCTACTGGGGTGTCTTAGTCATTTTAGATTGTCTGCTCTTTTTGTTTTGCGTTGATGTGATGGAATTATAATTGCTATTCTTTGAGAATAGGGGTCTTCACCTTTCAAGCGTAAAACAAAAAGAAACTGAAAGAAAAGTTCGAGTTATTGCTTACCCATTGGGTTTTTGCGCAATGCTTCGAGTGCTTTGGGGTCTTCCTGCAGGATTTTGGGTATGTAGTTGCATGCTGGGTCTGATTCGAAGAGGTCGCCTGTGTAGAATTCTGCTCGTGTTCTGCATCCGCCGCATATTTCTCGGTATTCGCAGATTCCACATCTGCCTTTGAGGTTGCTTTTATCACGTAGTTTAAGGTGTAGTTCACTCGTCTGAAGTTGTTCCCATGCGGTTCGAAGTTTCGTGTCTTTGACATTGCCTATGCGGTAGCCTTCGTGGAAGCCGCAGCTTCGGTAGTCGCCGTTTTCAGTGATGCCGATATAGTTGCCTCCGATGGTGCATTTTCCAAGGTAGCCTTCGTTGTACCATTGCCAGAAATCAGCTGGGTTTTTTTGTCGGACAATGCGTGCATAGAAGGGTGCATAAACATTGACTTTGACTTTACCGTAGAGCTTTGCGTTGGATATCGTAAATTTCGTTGAACGCGGTCTCATACTGTTCTGGTGTTGGAGCTATATCTGCCATGTGTTCTCCTGCTCTGCCCACTGGAACAAGGTTGTGGTAGACTAGCATGCGGGCTTTGTATTCTTCCGCAAGTGCAGCTGGATGAGCCATCTGGTGGATGTTGTGCTTAGTCATAGTTGTGACTAGGCAGTCTAGCAAGCCAACTTCGCTGAGTTTTTTCATGGCGTGCAAGGCTTTGTCGTAGCCGCCTTTACGACGTATCATGTCGTTTGTATCTTTGTCACCGTCAATGCTGATTGCTGTATGAACTTCATACTTGCGCAGTTTATCAAAACGTTCTTCATCCCACGCAAAGCCGCTTGTGATCAAGCTGACTTTCATGCCGTGCTTTTTCTCTGCATATTCAATAACTTCCCAAACGTCAGGTCTAACCAACGGTTCTCCGCCGCTGATTCCTAACCATTGCGAACCGAACTCTGCCATTTCATCAACCATATGTTTAGCCTGTGCAGTGTTCATCTCTTGGTCTTTAGCGTATTCTTTGGTGTAACTACAATAAGTGCAACTGCCCACACAGTTGCGGGTACATCGCCAAACAACCATGAACAGTGGGGCTGTGATTGGATTCATTGAATTATTCATTGAATTCACAGAGTCAAGTTAAATTCGGCTAAGCGATATAAAACTTCCCCTAAAAAATTGATTTTTCGTTTTTTTGGAAAAAATGCAGAAACCCCTGTAATATGCATTAGAGATGATTATTCTGTTTCAATTTTGTTTTTGCGTCTGCTCTGAAGTAACCCTTCAACAGTGAATACTGCCAATGCCAAGCCTGTGATGAGTGTTAATAGGAGAAAGAAAACTTTGAATTCTAAGGTTTCAATGGAAAAATGAATAAATAAGACAAAGAGTTCAACGATCAAAATCGCTAGGAAAAGCAGCGAGTATAGCCACATTTTGGGCATTAATCGGCGTCCAAGCCAAACATGTCCCCCAATGTTGCGCTTTGCGCTTAACCGTGTACTCGCCATAATCGTTCTTCTAGCAGATAGCCTAAATCTTCAAGTTTCTGCAGATGCCTGTAGGCAACGCTGGGGCTGCTAAGGTTGACGCCTTTCATGACATCTCTGGGACCAACAGGCTTACCTTTTTTACGGCATGCAAATACACATTTAACGTTATTCTTCAAGGTCGATTCCTTCCCAAGCGAAATGTTTCTCTTTGTCAGTCAAAGTTTTCCGCTCCGCAGCCAAAGATAGTTTGCAATCTACATGTATTAGGCTTTACCCGAAACATGGTTTGCTGGCTTGGGGTTGCTTACCGCTATCTCCGAAAGAGTTTAATAGCTAAGACTTTAAATAAAATTCTTCATTTGAGAAGGTTAATCAAATGAGTAATGAATCACAAAACGATCTAATTGTAAAACCAGCACCACACATAACAGGTTCAATGTCTAAGACTCGTATGATGCAGTACACCTTTTTCGCCATACTCGCAGTAACCATTGTTTCAATTGCGCTCTGGTCAGAAGTCACTACCCCCTCCGGATGGAACCTAGGCTTAACCGTTGCCATCGGTGCACTCATAGCAGTCGGCGTAGCAGTCGCAGTCGACTTGCTTATCGGAAAAGTAACCTCTGATAGCGAAGTCAACACTTGGTCAGCAGCAGTATTTGGTTTAATAGTCATTAACTGTTTTTCTCTCGGATTTCCAACAATGGCAGTCGGATTGGAGACTGGAGTGCCCGTTGAAGCACCCCTCGTATTCTACTATATCGCCTTAATCTCAGTCATAGGTATAGTTGTTTTCAAAAAAGTTATGAGCCTTGCAGGCAGAAAATTAGTTAACCCTGCAGCAGCAGCCAAATTCCTTGTACTAATTCCGACACTTCCAACAACCCTCATAACTGCTTTCCACCTAAAAACTGGACTTCTGCAAGTTCCAGCACTAACAGCTGGAATCGGCGCAACATCCATAGTTGGCGGAAACGGGGCCGCCTCATTTGGCACCTACCTACAAAGCTGCTATGGCTTACCCAGTGCTTCGTCTCCAGCTAGCATCGAATCACTTATGTTTCTGGCAAAATATCACGGATGGGTCGGCGGAGCAAGTAGCATCGCAGTCATCATCGCGGGAATTGCACTTTTTGCACTTGGACGCAAATACTTCAAATGGAAAATCACCGCCAGCTACCTCATCGCCATCGCTGTGTTATCATTGATATTATCATTCATGTTTGGAGACGCGGACTTAACCACACGACTATTCTTCGAACTTTTCATCGGTAGCTCAATATTCATGGCATTCTTCATGGCAACTGATCCAGCGACAACACCCTTTAGCGGAGTCGGACAAATCATCTTCGGCGTAGGTCTCGCGGTTCTGACTATTCTGATACAAACCTTTATGGGCTTCTTTGGCGGCTCACTGTTAGCGTTGCTCATCATGAACTTAACAGTCCCGCTTATTGACCGTGTTCGCATTGGCAAACCCTTCGGGAGATGAACAAAATGGCAAACTTAGTTGAAATAAAAGAACAAAAAGACATTGCAAGAAAAACACCCATCGAAATCTTCCCTGACCCAAAAATCGCAGTCGTACTCACCAACCAACAATCCGGGGCAACTAACAGTCCCTTGGTTTCTGTTGGCGACATCGTGGTCATAGGACAAAAAATCGCAGACTCCAAGGAACGCATAAGCGCACCAGTCCACAGCCCAATCAGCGGTAAAGTCATAAAAATCGCAAACGTTTTCAACAGCTGCTTTGAATACCCAACCGAAGCAATTTACATCGAAGGCAACGGCAATAAAGTCAAAGACAAAACCCTGACTCCAATTTCTGAAGCAGAACTCAAAGACACCTCAAACGAAGCACTGATAAAACGCATCCGCGAAGCAGGCATCATCGGCATGGGCGGCGCAGGTTTCCCAACAAGCATCAAACTATCTATCCCCGCAGACAAGAAAATAACAACCCTGATCGTGAACGGGGCAGAGGGCGAACCATACGACACAGCAGATGAACGCTTAATGATTGAGAAAACCGCAAACCTCGTACGTGGAGTACGCGTTATACGCAAACTTCTAGGCAACCCCAAAGTCATCGTTGTAACCAAAGAAAGCAAAGTTGAAGCTTTATCCAAACTTCAGGAAGCCTTCGGAAAAGAACCAGAAACCCAAGTAATCGCAAAACACCTGACATACCAACAGGGCGACGCAAGCGTACTGCAAAAAGCAATCCTTGGCTACGAGGTACCTCCAGGCAAACGCAGCTACGAAATGGGCACCATAGTACAGAACGTCTCAACCATAAACGCGATTGCAAACGCCGTATTCGACGGTGAACCACTCATATCCAGAGTTACAACCCTTAATGGTGACATCGCAAAACCCAAAAACCTGCTGGTGAAGATTGGAACTCCGATAGCTGATATACTGAGCCAAAACAACATAAACACAAAAGACATCGGAAACATAGTCGTCGGCGGAGTAATGATGGGGACTGCACTCCAAACAATCGATGCACCAGTAACCAAACGAACCTCCAGCATAATCTACTTCACAAAAAGCACCGTTAAAAAAGACAAAAAAGCAACAGCTTGCATTCACTGCGGAAGATGCCTCAATGCTTGTCCAGTACGTCTCCAGCCAATAGCAATCTACAACGCTGTAACGAAGGGCGACTTCGCAAAAGCCGAAAAACTCTGGGCCAAAGACTGCCTAGTATGTGGAACATGCTCTTTTGTCTGTCCATCAAGACTGCCATTGGCCAGCACCATAAAAATGGCGCGACAATAAAAAAATCCCTTTTTATCTTTTCTTTTATTTTCTGTTCTAATTGCGAGCTTCAATTGATTGTGTTATTGATGCGGTTACTGGTTTGAAGTTCTAGCGGGTTGTCGTTGGGAGCCAAATCCTGCAAGCATTAAGCTTATAAACTTGCCACCATGTAAATAAGTCAAGGGATAAAAATTGGAAGAAAATAAATTTAAACTATCCGATATCTTCGCAGGCGTTATTATTCCATTAATTCTAGCATTACTCATTTATGTTCTCGCGGTTTACGTCAACGTCGGCGGACAATACCACGTTCTCGGTGAAACAAATACAATTGCTGTCATTCTCGTTAACGGCTTTGCTGAAATGATTATTCTCGGCATTCCACTGGTTTTAGGCTTGCTATGGAATAAGTGGGCAGGTGGAGCTGCAGGCTTCATCATGGGCGCAATCTATTATGTAGCTCAAGCGGGTCACTATAACGCAATTTATGCAGGTGCAGGAGTAACAACTTTCAACTTCTTTGGCGACATCAGCATGCTCTACTGGATTGTCTATGGTGTTATCATTGGTTACATGGCTGGCGCACTCACCAACGGCTCAACTAACTTTAAACGAATGATCCTTGGAGGTTTGACTGCTTCGGTGATAGTCTCAGTACTCAAAGCTTACTTGAATTATACTATCTCGCTTGCACCCGCAAGACAGATGGCTCAAGACTCTTGGGCACAAGATCCAGTGTTGGCTGTCGTAACTAATTTCGTGCCATTGATTGCATTAGGCGTAATCGTACCGATACTCGGCAAAGTAATGACCTGGTATGGTATTCAGCCTCAGAGGCACTAAAAACCCCCACTTCTTTTCTTAATCAATCTATTTCGAAATCAGAAGCGCCAAAGTTATCCTCACAGTTTGTAAGTTTTCATATGTACCCAAGTATCAATCGACATCACTCTGCTCTACGCCAGTCTTGGCGAACATAGCGCCAGGGAACTTCGAAGAAAAAGATTCATACCTTCTTGCGGTATAAGATTGATCATATTTGGTGTTAGCTTAGTAGGATACAGAAATAGTGGCGCTTCTTGGGCGATATTTTCAATTTGCATGGAGACAAATTCTTGGAAGAAAGCTTTCAAGCATTAAAGCTTATAAATATGCCATTATGTAAAATAGAGGTAAGGGATAAAAATTGGCAGAAAACAAACTTAACCCATCAATAATCTTAGGTGGCATTATTATTCCATTAATTCTAGCATTACTCATTTATGTTCTCGCGGTTTACGTCAACGTCGGCGGACAATACCACGTTCTCGGTGAAACAAATACAATTGCTGTCATTCTCGTTAACGGCTTTGCTGAAATGATTATTCTCGGCATTCCACTGGTTTTAGGCTTGCTATGGAATAAGTGGGCAGGTGGAGCTGCAGGCTTCATCATGGGCGCAATCTATTATGTAGCTCAAGCGGGTCACTATAACGCAATTTATGCAGGTGCAGGAGTAACAACTTTCAACTTCTTTGGCGACATCAGCATGCTCTACTGGATTGTCTATGGTGTTATCATTGGTTACATGGCTGGCGCACTCACCAACGGCTCAACTAACTTTAAACGAATGATTGGCGCAGGTTTGACTGCTTCGGTGATAGTCTCAGTACTCAAAGCTTACTTGAATTATACTATCTCGCTTGCACCCGCAAGACAGATGGCTCAAGACTCTTGGGCACAAGATCCAGTGTTGGCTGTCGTAACTAATTTCGTGCCATTGATTGCATTAGGCGTAATCGTACCGATACTCGGCAAAGTAATGACCTGGTATGGTATTCAGCCACAGAGGCACTAAAAACCCCCACTTCTTTTCTTTTTTAAATTCTTTAAAGAACAATTTCGCTATTCTTATTCAAAAAATCTTTTAAAAAATTAGAATAAAATAAAAATTTATTTTGTTTGGTTAGGCGCAAACTCCCATGCTATGTTGCCCTTCCAGAGTTCGCCTTTCTTGGTTAAGCGAATTTCTTTGTCGTCAATCTCGATCAATTCCTGTTCCTTGAGTTTCTGCAGTTGCTTTGGAAACACCTTTTCGGGGGTGTTGTTAAATTTCTCCATGAATTCTTTTTTGCTAACTGGCAATCGTAGGTATAATCGTGTCATAGTTCTGCGCATCATGTCTTCAGTTGTCGATTCGGAGAGTCTGCATATTGGTAGTTTACCCGACTTCACTGTCTCCATGTAGTCGTTTATGTTTTCAATATTAGAATAGGAGAATTTCTGCAGATATCCCATAAAGCAGCCCGCACCCGTAGTTAAGATACCTCCCCATGGCCAGCCATTAAGGCAGTTCTCACGCATGTGCCATTCTACTCGGCTATACCGGTCATGACCCACTGCTTTGTAACCTGCGTCAGTCAGCATTTTGTGAGCGGTAATGAACATTTGCTTCTCATTTTCCGCGTTGCCTTGTGGGGGCGAGGTGCCATTTTTAATCATTTTCTCTAAAATTGTTCCGGGATCTACATGTAACGAGTAAGCGTCAACTTCTGCGTCCAACTCGATTGTTTTTTTGAGTGTGTCTACCCAACTTTCCATTGTTTGCCCAGGCAGGTTATACATGAGGTCCACACAGACGACTAACCCGAGTTTTCTTGCATGCTTTATGGCTATCTCGACATCAGCCGCGCAATCGGGTAAGCACAATGCTTTACGTAGTTTGTCGTCGAAGGTTTGTGCCCCCATGTCCATCTGGTAGACGCCGTATTCTGCTAACTTATCAATTTTTGGAAGTGCCAACGTCTTTGAGGAACCGGTAACTTTGATGAAGTATTCTTTACTAGTGTTAAAGTTGGCTTTGCAAAAATCAATTAAATCAATTATTTGTTCCGCGCTCAAAACACTAGGGGTTCCACCTCCTAGAACTATCTCATCAAATACACTTGTCTTCACATACCTAGTCTTGGCGTACATGGCGAGCTCTTTTTTGAGCAAATCAAGGTAAGATCCAATTTGGACCTTGCTCGATGCAGTAGTTGGGAAATAGCAAAACGCGCACCTGCTGTCGCAAACCGAAACCCAAGGTTGTAGTTCCATTAAGCGACCTGAAGTGTTCTCGGTGTCTAGGAATTTTATGAAGGATTCGTATGTTTCAGGTTTTATACCTGGATAATCCCTATAGGTGTATGGTGGCCAGTTTTCTCTTGTACCGTAGGCTTCAGAGATTTTAGTCATCTAAGTTCCCCAATGGTTGTTTTAGAACCGCTCGAATACGTAATAAAGTTTCCGTTGAAAAGACTCAATCTAGAAAAAACGAGGAAAGTGGCTCTTTTGCTATTTACATGAGTTTGAGGCGGGCCATTGCTCGCCAAAGCATGTAGTTTGCTCCTGTTCTTGTCATTATCTTGCTGTATAAGTTGCCCTTCAAGTAGCCTTTCACGGCTTGTCTCATGACGTATTTTGGGCTGTAGAATTTGTTGTAGAAGTTTTTTCTTATTTCCGCTATGTCTTTAGCTGGGAAGGTGGGGTCTTCAAAAATGGGGTTCATGGTATTATAGAGTGTCCAGTCCTCGGACATCTTCCACCCGTAGCTCTTCACGAGTTCCCGAAGTTCCGTTCCTGGGAAAGGTGTTGCATGGCAAAGCCAAACGTCGTCGGGTTCGGCTCTGCGAACAAATTCAAGGCTTTCCTGCAAAGTCTCCTTGGTTTCGCCTGGGTACCCCAGAATGACTGATACAGTTACGAAAATACCTGCTTCTTTGGTCCATTTAATCGCGTTTTCGCACTGCTCGTTCGTAACCTTCTTCTTTAACAAATCGCGCATCCTCTGGCAACCCGACTCGACGCCGAACATCACTTCGTCGCAGTGCGCCTTACTCATCTTTGCCACAAGATCTTTTGTAACCGCGTCAGCGCGGGTTCCACAGCCCCAGGGCAACTTCATTTTTCTCTCTATCATGCCATCGCAGATTTCAAGCGCACGTGCCTTGTTAAAAGTTAATGTATCATCCTGGAAAGCTACTCCTTCAGCGCTGTACTCGTCCCTTAACCATTCCATTTCGTCAAGAACCTTCTTGGGGCTTCTTGCCCTAAACGGTGCGCCGAACATTTGTGAAGCCACACAGAAGGGACATTGATATGGGCAGCCTCTGCTGCTTATTATTGAAAGAAGATTTCGTCCGGTAATGTTGTATTTTTCCATTGGAAGGTATTTGTATGCTGGAAGCGGCAGCGAATCGAGGTCTTGAATAAAAGGTCTATTTGTCGTTTGAACTATTTGGTTGTCTTTTCGGAAGGTTATGCCTTTGATTTCGCCAATTTTTTTCAGGTCTGGTGATTGCTGGGATAGTTCCACAATTGTTTCTTCTCCTTCGCCCCTCACGATTATATCAACAGCTTTTTCATCAGTGAGGATTTCTTTGTCTGCAAAGGTTGCGTGGGGACCTCCCATTACCACTTTAGAGTCAGGGCAAACTTCTTTTGCAATACGTGCAGATTTGAGTGCTGACTCTATTGTCGGAGTCATAGCGCCGATTCCTACAATTGTAGGCTGGAAAGACTCTAATTCAGTTCTAAGCTTCTTATGGTCTGTTCCGCATACAGGGCAATCGAAAATTTGAACTTCAAAATCGTTTTTTTCTAATACAGCCGCCATGTAGGCTAAGCCCAGTGGTGGAAAAAGTGGGTGGTGTCCAGCTCCTACAAGGAGAGGTGAATTAACTAGTGCTATCTTGGTTTTATTTGTCTTCATTATTATACACTTTAAAGTAAATTCTTAGAATGGACCAAATCATTCTGGCTGCAATATAGGTGTTAGGCAATATTGTTTGAGAATTTTAAGCTTTTGTTACTCTTTGCGTTTTAGGTAAAATCCGATACCTTAGGTATTTTTTATAAACGTTGGCATCATTTTCCAACTTTACCCTGTCTTCTGTTCCCGCCCAAATATACTGCCTATGCCCAGTCAAACACTAAACCGAATTCCAAGAAGCTACTTCGGTATATGTGAAGAAGTACCAGTAAACTCAATCTTTTTCACCTAAATATTCTTTAGCGGATTGTTTCATTCCAGAAGAATAATTTATCGTAACTGCTTCTTACTGAATTCATGTACTCTGAATCATTATAAACGATGTCCAGGTTTAAACCGTACTGATTTATCAGATTATTCGTGTCGTTCCAAACTTTATTAGATAAGTCGTCAGAATTCCAGATTCCCCATATTGTGTCATTGGGGGTTCGAAAACCAAAACCGTAGTCCTGGGGCAGAACATAAGCTACTTTTCTTTGATTATCTCCGTGGTCTTGCGGATTGTTCTTAACATAGTTCCAGAAGTTTTTTAACGCTTGAAAATGTTCATCGGTAAGTACCCCGTACTGGGTAGAATTTGGGTAATCAAAAATCACTGCGTATTTTGCGCCTGCTTTGTAAGCTAAAGTCAAGTCACTGTACAACTGCTGACCTGACTCTATGTAAGGTTCCTTGTCGTACATCCAAGTAATCATGACGCCCCAGTCTTTATTCTGAACCTCCGCGGCTCCTCTGCATAGGGAAATTGCGATTTGTCTGCTCTGGTTCCATATAAACTGCGTGAAAACCGTCTTGTATCCGCCTTTATAGTCAAACCAGTAAAGGCCATAATCTGAAGTATATATTTTAGGATACAAGACCTTGCCGAGAATATCTAAATGTCTGCCCAGGATGTCCACGTAAACTTGGGATGCACCACTGTAGTTTTTTACGTCAAGGTCAAAGTCACTTTGCACTAGGAATCTTTCTGATCTGTTGTTCAATGTGGCGTTATCCAACTCTTTTCCACCTGGTTCATCAATTCGGTACACACCTAAGAATTTGTTACCGTACTTTTGTTCTGCGTTTGTGGTCCATTCAGTTAGATTATATGTGTATTTGTTGGTGGCTGTGAAAAGGATTATGAAGTGCAAGTCACCCTTGCTGCTCATGTAGTCACATGATTCGTTTAGTGTTGTCTCGTTTAGGGATATCTCCGGTATGCCGATGATGAATAGATTTGTGTAATTCTGGACCTTATCCACCAAACTTTTCAAACTATTCAGGTTGACTTGGGAATCTTTTAGATCATTACTATAAGCAAATTCGACACCCACATAAAACTCAGAAGAAGAACCTTGTTTGATGAAAGGATTATACGCTAAGAATAGTGACACGGAGAAAACCAATATGAATATGATGGCCGGCGTTGCTTTTCTAATGTTCAACGGTTGCTCAACTACCCTATCAGAGCAGGTCATCAACTATAGTAAAACGCAAAACGGATTAAACTGTTGTGGTGGATTTTTTAAATACAGTGTTTGGCAAAGATTAGTCTGGCAGAAGGTTGTAGTATACTTTTTCTATTAACGACAGAACTCTTTTCAGACCTGAAGAGAACAGTGGACAACTCGCGCTTTAAGTCTCGATAGATCCGCACAATAGAGTATAGGTCAGGACTCCAAATTGGCAAATACGCCCTCCTGGCTCCTTTGTTTTTAGTCTGTCTTTTTTTATACTAAATCACCAGGAAACACTTTATGGAACCATAAGAATGCTCTCATCCGGATTGCCTTCTCTGATTTCCTGAAAAATCTGCAACCTTTCACTTTCTTCTTTTATTTTCAGTTTACAATAAGATATTTTGTTTTTCGCTTGACAAAGGAGTGGCAAGGAAAGGGAGTGTTATTTTTTGCGAAGACTTTCAGGTACATATACGCATGCAGGGTCAGACTCAAATATGTCTCCAGTGTAAGCAAAAGCCCTGTTTCGACATCCACCGCAAAGCTCTCGGTACTCACAGACTCCGCATTTACCTTTCAGAACGTTCCTGTTTTGGAAGCTATTGTAGTATTTGGATTCTTGGATTTCCTTCCAAGCTTTGGTTAGAGTTTTGTTTCTTATGTTTCCCAGCATCATAGGCTCCGAAGGTCTGCAGGTCAGTGTAGAAGCAAGGTATTAAATCGCCGTTTTCAGTCACACTTAGGTAACCACCGAAGGCAAAATAGGTACATTTTCCATGAAATTTTTTCTCGTACCATTCATCAAAATTTGCTGGATTTCTCTGCTTCACTACACGAACGTAATGTGGGCAGTGAACATGAATTTCAAATTTGCCTTCGTACTTTTGCGTTAAATCCCAAATATGGTTTAGAGTCCATTCGTACTGTTCAGGAGTCGGAGTTAAATCCATCGTTGATTTTGCTCTTCCACTTGGAACCAAATGATTGTACCAGACAAAGTTAGCATGGTATTTCTCCGCCAATTCAGCAACATGGTCCAAATACTGGTAATTTATTGTTGTGATTGCCGCAGCTAAACCGTTGAGAATTTTGCCCTTAGATAACTTTTCAATAGCTGCCAACGCTTTTTTGTAGGACCCTTTTCCTCTTAGTTGGTCGTTTATTTCTTCAGGTCCATCGATGCTCACAGATGTCCAAACTTGGTTTTTCACCAAGTTATCATAAATGTCTCCGTCGACAAAGCAACCGTTTGTTAATAGGCAAACGTTTAAGCCTTGGCTCTTTGCGTAAGTCACAATTTCAAAGATGTCTTTGCGCATGAGAGGTTCGCCGCCTTTTATTCCGAACCATCTAACACCAAAATTGCTAACTTCATCAACCAGGTGGAAAGCTTCTTGTGTAGTCATTTCTCTTGGAGCATGCTGACCTGTCGCGTCAACATTACAGTATTTGCATCGTGCGTTGCAGGAGCCTGTTGCTCTCCAAGAAGTCATAAGTAAAGGACCTTTTTTTGTCAAAGTAAAATCCACACTCGTGTTCCAAAGTAATTTATTGTTTTACTAAGGGTTCTTTTCGTCTTAAAAAAGATTGTGCGGTTTACCTTTTTTCATTTCTTCACGCATAATATCCTATTCCAAATCAATTGAGTAGATTTTGGTGGGTTTGTAGCTTTCCACAAAGTTTATAGTGAATTAGAACCCTAGACATTCCTTCTTAGGGGACAAGGGTTAACGCAGGTCTTAACAAAAATCCACCCATCGGATATAACTGAAGGAGGCAACTAATATTCCCAAAAAACTCATGGTTATGTTTGTTTTGACATTTCTGCTTGTTTCATCAGTAGCTTCAATGTCAGCTTTTCAGGTAAATTCTGTTAGTGCACAAGTTGACGTATATTACAACTTCCAAGGGCATTTTAGATCAGTTTGAGTGGTCACAGTTTCAAGGAGATTCCTCTTTTACACGATTCTCAGCGGGACCAGCACCTGCCACTTCCTCGATACTCTGGAAAGTCAACAGTAACAGGAATACAACCCTATCTTATCGCCTTTGACGGAATGATTTTCGTATGCACTAACACTTCAGTTGTTGCACTGGACCAAACAGGAAAGATGATCTGGGAAACACCAATTTCAATGAATGGACTTGGCCAATAGCATACAAAATCGATAATTCGCACATGATTGTCGAAAGCAGTTGTCTTGATCCACAAACAGGAAAGATATTGTGGGTCAGCTCCAACGTTTTCCGCTGACACTGGCATTTTCACACGCAAACGTCTACAGTCCCGAGGAAAAAATGTTTTACATCAAAGTCGGATTCCTATATTGAAGCTTGGGAGTTTTTCTGATCCTTCAAAACCCCCAACGTTAGCATGGAAAACATACATTCCAGGTGGCGGAAAAACTGGCATCGGAACAACATACGGGGATGGCAAGGTATTTACCGGCTCTTTCGAAAATCGACAAATAGCGCTTGATGCCAAGACAGGCGCAATTCTGTGGACTACCCTCACAAAGGGACCGATGATTTTTGATGGCTCATATACTGATGGTCAGATTCCTTAGAGGAGGAACAGACGATAATACACTGTACAGTTTCAATGCAACAAATGGCAAAATCCTATGGACATACACCCAGCCAGACACGAACGGATATTTCGCTACAGGCACCGCAATTGCTTACGGAATGGTTTATGAAATGAACAAAGACGGGTATCTCTACGCTATCGATATACAAACAGGTAACTCTGGTGTGGAAATACAAGGGCGCCAGATAACACTCTTATTTGGCCAGGAATGCCCACAGTTGCAGATGGCAAAGTCTATGTAACGACAGGTGAAGCTGCCGCAATACGGTGGTCAAGTCTGGCATTTCCCAGTTTGCATGTTTAAATGCTTACACTGGGCAAGCCCATTTGGAAGCTTCCTATGGAAGCATTAGCTGCCCAGAGAATCTGTCGCTATTGCGTACGGCAACCTATACATAATTCCAGGTGATGTGACAACTGCAGTCGATACACTACTCAGGAACCGAATACTCCACACTGAATCAACTGTGGGCAATAGGAACCAAACTCAATTCCAGTTAGTTCTTGGCCTATGTGGCGGGCTGATCCAACGCACTCCTCTACCGCTCAAGTAGGTCCATCAAATCTAAGCTTTGGCTTGGAAATTCACAACTAATGGAGCAATTATCTCGTCTCCAAGCGTTGCAGATGGAATAGTCTATGTTGGTTCACAAGACAAAAACATTTATGCCATTGGTGCATGGAGTGGAAATCTCATCTGGAACTTTGCCACTAAAGATGTCATTGAATCCTCACCTGCCGTTGCAAACGGCAAAGTTTACACGGGAGGCGATGACGGATACGTTTACTGTCTTGACGCTTACAAGGGTGCCCTTATCTGGAGAACTTTCGTCAACGGTAATCTGCCTTTCACGTTTGGTACGATTTGGTGCTTAAATCTTCACCAGTGGTGTATGGGGACATAGTCTACGTTGGATCATTGGATAGCTACATGTACGCCCTTAACGCAGAACAATGGAAACATCATCTGGAAAACCAAGATCTGATGGGCCAATAGAATCTTCTCCAGCAGCTGATGATGGCGCTGTTTACTTTACCTCAGAAGAACCAACGGCGGGCGCTCTCTACAAACTGGACGCCAAAACAGGAGATGCGATTTGGAAACAACAACTCCCCTATGGATATTCGTTTGTAGGAGGCAATGAAATGCTTGGTTCTCCATCAGTTGCAGCCGGGCATGGTGTTTGCATCCTCCAACTGGGGTGCTTATTACGGTATAAATGCTTCAACAGGCGATATTGTATGGAAATTCACAAATCCAACAGCCATTGAGTTCATAGTCTCTTCTCCAATTTATGTTAACGGTGAACTTTTCATAATCGACAAATTCAACTTAGCCTGTCTTAACGCAATGAACGGCAACACCATTTGGAGCACCTACACAGGAGATGAGTTATATGTTTCGCCGTCCTACGCTGACGGCAAAATATACATGGTAACCAGTCAACGTGACTTATTCGTCCTCGACACGATGAATAACGGAACAAAAATCGCAACTGCTATCACTCCTTCCAGTAGCTGGTCTTCACCAACCATAGCCAACGGAAGATTATACGTTGGATGTAATGACTGGAACGTTTACTGTTTCTCCAATTTTATCACTAACCAAGCTTCGACATCAACTCAATCAGATAACTCCAAGTTAGGATCTTCCTTGGTGGCAGTGATCGTGACAATAGCTGCTGTTTTGGTTGTTGCAATTCTTGTGTTTGGTTATTTGTTCATGAAACGGGCAAAAAAATAGTTATCCATTTTGCATTTGTTCATCAGCTTTCTGACTAAATAGGTCGCGTGACAGACCAAACAAAGATAGGTGTAATAAACGCTTAAGAAACTGTTTTCGATACGCTGAGCAAAAGGGTGACGAGTTAGAGTTAACAACAAGGTTTATAGTCCTTTCATGTGACTTTTGCAGAATGGAGAGGGATCAAAATGAAAGTTGTCGTCCATTGGAGCGGGGGAAAAGAATGCAGTTTGGCATACCACAAAGTTATCAAACAAGGACATCAAGTTGCTTGCCTCCTTAGCTTCGAATATCAGAGACCCTACATTTTCCACAGTTTTCCTGTAATGGAGCTTCAATCTAAGACTCTTGGTACGCCCCTTAAGGTTGTCAGAATAGAGAAAGCATACGAAGACATCCTGGGCGCCCTGACAAAACTCAAAGCAGAACAGGGCATAGAAGGCATAGTTACAGGTGACATAGCTGGAGCGGGATGCGCCATAGTTCACTCGAGCTATTACGAGAGCATGGCTAAACAACTAGGACTTGACTTTATGATGCCAAACGAAGGCGACACATACGATGTCCTAAAAGAAGTCGTAGGCACCGGCATGCGACCTGTCTTAAACTGTGTCAACACAAACTTCTTTGGAGAAGAATGGCTTGGGCGAAAACTCGACCCCGAGTCAATCAAAGAATTGAAGACTTTAGCCGACGAGAAAGGCATAGATGTTGCAAGCGAAGATGGACAAGGTTATCATAGCACGGTAGTTGAGGCACCACTCTTCAAAGAATCCATCGTCATCGGCAAGTACAAAACCAAAAAGAAGAAAGAAAAAGCGAAGAATTGGAAGCGCAACTGGCTTTATATGGACATCAAAGAGTGCTCTCTACAGCCTAAACAAAAGCCCCAATGATCTATCTTGTTTATTAATAATCTTAACTTGAAAGTAGTCGTCCAACAAATTCCCAAGACATCTATTTCTATTGCTTTGTCAAGTGTTGAAAAAGCGCTCCAAAAACTCCACGATGCATTGGTTTGATTGAAGCCTCTGGGCTTGATAAAAATGAGACTTTGCATTTGTATAGCATAATTCAAGGAAGCAGAAAAGTTGATTCTTTGAAAAAACGGTGCTTTTGCAAAAAGTAAATGAACCCCAAGACATAACCTCTACTTGTTTCAGTGAAGACCATGAAAACTCGCATAACCCTTGTAAATCCGCCGTACCCTGCTGGATCCCATCAGCATCCGCCATTCATGCCCCTGGGTATCGGGTATCTAGGTGCGGTACTGTATAAGAATCATTTTGAAGTTAACGTAATCGATTGTCAAGCGCAAAAAATCAGTCATCAACAGTTCAAAGAAGAAATCGCCAAGTACAAGCCAGACATAGTCGGTGTCACTTCCACAACACTCACCTACAAGTCAGCTCTAAAAATAATAAAAACCGCCAAAGAAGTCTTCCCTAGCTGCATAACCGCCATCGGTGGTCCCCACGTCACATTCTGGGATGACAAAGCTCTGGTTGAAGCGCCGTCATTGGACATCGTTATAAGGGGTGAGGGCGAGCAAACAATACTTGAGCTTGCGCAAAGAGTGGAAAACCACCAAACCTTTCACGACCTTATCGGCACGACTTGTCGGAAAGACGGCGAAATCGTAAAAAACCCTGACCGCCCCTTCCTGGAAAACCTCGATAGCCTACCGTTCCCAGCGCTTCACCTATGGGAAAAACTAGGTGAAATACGCAAGTACGGAACCATACCCTACCCAGTCATGACCAGTCGAGGATGTGTGTACTGGTGCAACTTCTGCACGGCCGTTAGGATGTTTGGCAGAAAATACCGCATGCGCACACCAAAAAACGTCGTGGACGAAATAGAATATCTTCACAAAAACTACCACGCAAACCAATTCACCTTCTACGACGACGCCTTTACTGTGGATCAAGCAAGAACCGCCGAAATCTGCGACGAAATCCACCGCCGTGGGCTTAAAATCAAATGGGATTGCGAAACCCGCGTGGACATGGTCAGCAAAGAACTCTTTGTCAAAATGCGTGAAACAGGGTGTATCGCGGTTTGGTTTGGTGTGGAATCTGGCTCAAAAAAACAGTTAACCAGCATGGGCAAAGGTTTTAACCTAAATCAGACAAGACGAGCATTCAAATGGGCAAAAGAAGCAGGGCTAATGACCGTTGCAGGTGTAATCTTGGGCTTCCCAGGGGAAACTAAAGAGAGTGCTTGGGAAACCATACGCTTCGTGAAGGAGCTTAACCCAAACGACGTAGGCTTTTACATAGCAACACCTTACCCAGGTACGCCTATGTATGAGGAAGTTAAAGCCAATGGTTCATTAAAAATAACTGACTTCGACAGATACGACACAGCCACCCCAACCTTCGAGATTCCAAACCTTACCATGCAGGAACTAACCCAAATTCGCGAACAAGCTTTCCAAAGCTTCTACTTAAGCCCAAGATACTTCATCAGCGCAATAGGTATGTTCAAGAAAGGAAAAATGTGGGGACTTGGCGCAACACGACTCATAATGGCTCACTTCCGAAGGGCACTTATGGCTAAAATAACAAGCTCAGCCAAATAGAAACTGCAAAACATGGAGAAAGCATAACTTGATTCTACTTATGACCACTACCCTCCCTGAGAAGTCACCTTGGGGTATGGCGGGAAAACTTGCTCCATTGGGTTTGGCCTATGTTGCTGCAGCACTGGAAAAAAACGGCTACCCAGTTGAGATTTACGATAATTACCTTTTGGGGCGACCCATCGAAGAGGTTAAAGCCGAAATTAGAAAGCGACAACCCGCAATTGTGGGTATAACCTGCAGTAGCCTGACCTACTCGCGGTGTATAGAGATGGCTAAAGCTGTCAAAGAAGCATATCCGCCTTGCAAGGTCATTGTTGGCGGTCCTCATGCATCATACATGCCTGAAACCCTGCTGCAGCACAGTGAAGTTGACTATGTAGTTGTCGGTGAAGGCGAAGTAGCGATAGTGGACCTTGTAGCCAGTATTCTTAAAGGTGACCCGAAAGGTGTTTCGGTTGTGATTCCAGGGGTTGCATGCAAAATCGCTGGCGAAATCGTCACGACTCCGCAACAGTTCATCAGCGACTTAGATACTGTTCCTTTTCCAGCTCGCCACTTGTTACCCATGAAAATGTATGACCGTTCCCTCCCCTACATTGATGTTAAACCCGTCGACACCATGAGTGTCCTCCGGGGTTGTCCATACCAGTGTGCCTACTGCGAAACACGCAAGTTATGGGGGACCAGTTGCCGGGCATTTTCGCCCCAAAGAGTTATCGACGAAATAAAAAACTTGACACAGAACTATGGCACAAGAGGTATCTATTTTGTCGGCGACAACTTTACAATAAACAAGAACCGCACTATCGAGCTCTGCCGAAAAATCAAGGAAAACAAGCTTGACCTCAAATGGACCTGCGAAACCCGCGCAGATCTCGTAAACAAAGAAGTGCTCTCAGAAATGAAGTCAGCAGGATGCCAAACCATCTTCTTCGGCACTGAATCTGGGTCAGAGCGGATTCAACAGAAACTTGGGAAAAATATCGACCTCCAAGAAGTCAAACGCACCTTCGAGCTTACCCGTCAGGTCGGAATAAAAACAGCGACCTCTTTCATGCTTGGAATTCCAGGAGAAACCTCAGAAGACATGCATGCCACCTTCAAGTTTGCCAAGAGCCTAAGCGCTGATGTCTGCATGTTCAATATCTACATTGCGTGTCCCGGTAGCAAACTCTACGATGAAGTAGTAAGCCAGCATCTCTACGACCAAATGGACAACTACCTTGCCCGCGTCAAAACTTCAGACTTTGACTACGACATGCTTGTCAAAATTCAAAGAGAGTTTCAGGGAAGTTTTCGGAAATCTGTTGCATCAAACCTTATTCGTGTGATCCGTCAGGAAGGCATCGGAAGCGCTGTTAAAAAAGGCGTAAAACTAATTTTCCATTAGATAGGCACTTCTATGACTCTAAGTATATCCACGTACGCTTTAGGTGCCAACTTCTCATCTGTCACATTCTTTATCAGCATGCGTCCCCCATCAAAAAGGCTAACTTCCATCTTCAGGTAGTCAAAAATCACCAGCATTGGTGCCTTAACGCGGATCTTAATTTTCTGCTTCTTTATTTTCTCGCATGCCTGCTCCATGCTAAACTTTACTTGGGGTGCTGGAGTTATGTCGGCGGTTGTTCCACCGCAGATCCAAGCAATGTTCAAGGTCAAGTTGCCAACGACCTGTTTCTGTTGCGACGTCTCCTTCAACTCCAGCTTTACAATGCTTTAGGCTCTGGTTGGTTTATCAACATTGCGATAGAAGGGGCGACGTAATTTTGTTTTTGTTTGTGTGCTGTTGTGGAGGCTTTCAATAACAGTCAAATCGACACTGTTGCCTTTATTCTGAACGATATTTTTATTTTTTCTTTTTGTCTGGGTTGAACGAGATATGTGAAGAGTCTTTTTCGATAGAAGATTAGAGGGCTCCTGGTATGAATCTACTTTTATTCCTAAGTTCAGGCGGTTTAATCTCTTCTCTATTTTCGAAGCCCTTTATTCTTAACGGTATTTTGAACATACTATTTTCAGATAATGTTATAGTAAATATTTTTTTCAGTTAAGTTCAATCGTTTTTGAAAGAAGTAAAACTTTTTCCAAAAAATCCCCCGTTTTCTTCTTTTCGAATTAAGAAATAATTTATTGAAAGAAGAAGGACACACTTTTGTCGAGAAAGAAACGATGTTTTTTCTTCTCCTCAATGTCCAAAAAACGGTATTTGGATTCGATTTCTGATCGTGCTTTCTATGTAACTGACTTTTCTTCTTTCGGTCTGAGAATTGCCTCTTCGATATCCAGGTAGAGGAAATCGCCTTCGCGGAAGGGTGAGCCACCAAAATCGACCACTTTGCTCTTCTTAGCGTACTTGGTTAATTCAACGCGTTGCTTGAACAGTGGTGCATCGAGGGTTGTGGAGTGGTATTCTCCAGGTTCTCCTGAAACATCGATGCCTTTGCCTGCTGGACCTACGAGCGGCTGCATATCTTCGATGCATTTTCTGTCAATTTGGCGTCCCAGCCACTCTGGGGTGAAGTATCTTTGGTCGATACAGCTGAGAATTGCTTTCACACCCGTTGTCTGTTCCATTTCCATGATTCGTTTGCGGCGTCGGTTCCCCGGAATAAGGTTTAAGGGGCGGTCCCAAAGTGGCATCATAAGTTGAACACCGAGTTTTTTGCAGGCGTCTTTCCAGACTCGTCGGTGGTGGACATTGTCGATGTCACCTGTGACTATGGCTTTTGCACCTTCTTCTTTGTGGAGCCGTTCAAGGGTTCCCATGATGTCGTCATAGCGGTTGTCAGTGATTTTAACAAATTGGTGGGGCATGTCTAGTGCTTTGACTTGTTGTTCTATGACTTTAAGGCTGTGAAAAACGTAGGGTTCCATGTAGATGTAAGTGACAAGAGAAGCGACTTCGTGTCCCTGCTCGACAACTTTGTGTAAGGCAGTGCAGCAGTCTTTTCCTCCGCTCCAGTGAACAATAACTTTCATGTTAAATCAACGTCCAAAGTCCCGTCTGAACCTGTTTGATGAGGGATAAACACGCCAGCATATAAGCGTTTTACAATCTGTCTTAGCTTTGCTGGTCTTTGCTAGGTGTGCTGTGTCCGCCCGGGCTTTTCTTTACTCGCCTAACCTTACCCAGTTGTCTAAATGCCCATCTGGTGAAGCGATATTTCCATACGAGGTGGTTTAGTGCCATGCGTGCCATGATTTGGCTGTGGAAATCTCCCCGGCGCCTCATCCTCAGGTAGTAAGTTGGGGTAAAGACGTTATCGTAGACGGTTTTTTTGGTTGCCTCAAGTTTCGGAAGTGGCAAAAGTTTGTTTTCGAAAACTTGCATCTGCTCATGGTATTGGTTCCAGTCTTCACTCATTGGCAAGCCAAGTTTTCGAACGTAGTCGGCTAATTCAGTGCCCGGATACGGAACCGCTTCACACATGTAAACGTAGTCAGGTTTGGTTTTCCGAATAAAGTCCACGGTTTGCTGAAGCATCTCTGGGGTTTCGCCTGGGTATCCGATAACAAGTGATATGGCGACAAGGATACCTGCATCTTTCACCATTTTTATGGCTTTAGCGTTCTGCTCAACGGTTGTCCCCTTCCGCATAATGTTTAAAAGTTGTTGGCTTCCCGATTCAACGCCGAAGTGGATAAGCTGGCAGTTCGTTGTCCTGAGTCTTGCAAGCAATTCCTTGGAGATTCGGTCTACTCGTGTTCTACAATCCCACGGAAGCAAAAACTTTCTTGCCTGCATCTCGTCGCAGATTGCAATTGCCCTGTTTATATCATGGGTGAATGTGTCGTCGTAGAAGGCAAACGCTCCTGCCCCAAAGGTGTCCCTTAGCCACTCAAGTTCGTCGACTACTTTGCCTGGGCTTCTGGCTCTAAACCCGCTGCCACACATCTTTGACGCCAAGCAGAAAGCGCAGTTGAAGGGGCATCCTCGGCTGGTTATGATGGGCATGTAGTTTTTGCCGTTTATTCTGTAACGGGTCATATCGAAGAGATGGTGAGCTGGGCGAGGAAGAGAATCGATGTCTTCAATGAAAGGTCTGTCGGCTGTAGCCACTACTTTACCATTATTCTTGAAAGTTATACCTAAAACACTGTTGAGGTTCTCTAGTTTACTCTCTGATACTAAACTTGCGAGTTCCAGTATCGTCTGCTCTCCTTCGCCGCGAACAACAATATCTACGTCTGAACTGTCGATGAATGTGCGTTCATCCAAGACTGTAACATGAGGTCCACCAATCATTGTTACGCAGTTGGGGAGCGCAGCTTTGGCGGCTTTCAATATTTTAAGCGCCGGAAAATAAGTCACAGTTGCCGCAGTTACGCCAATTATGTCAGGGTTGAGTAGTTTAAATTTTTCTTCCATCTCTTGTTGGCTTGGCCGATTAACCTGACAATCAACAACATCCACCTTGTACCCCTTCTCCTCAAGCACCGCCGCCAAGTAGCTTATACCCAGTGGGATGAAGACGGCTTGCGGCACATCGTCTGGATAGGGTGGATTTGCAAGGACTACGTGAGCTTTCACTTGTTTTCCCATCTTTAAGATGAAAAACGGCTGTTGGAACTATTATGTGTTTTGCAGATATCATCGTTTGATTGAGATTTTGTTTTTTTGCTTGTACACAAGGGTTTTTATGTTAAGCCATGCTAGCGATTGTCATTGAACCTACCTTCGGAGTAAAGTGCACTTGACGGCGGATTTGGCTCTCATCAATGCGAACGTTAGGACAATGAATCCACTTCAGCCCTTTGCCCAAGCAGTAGCCATAAAGAAAAACCGAATCCTCAAAGTCGGCACAAACCAGGAAATAAGAACTCTGATCGGAAAGGACACAAAAGTCATTAGCCTATACGGAAAAACAGTGGTTCCTGGCTTGATTGATACTCATATCCACTTGGCTGATTTTGGCAGATGCCTAATGTGGTTAGACCTCTCAGGCGCCGACTCCATTAAGACCCTGCAAACCCTACTTAAAGAGAAAGCAAAGCAAACCCCGCCTGGAAAATGGATTGTGGGGCGCGGCTGGAACGAGATCATCTTTGAAGAAAAACGGCTCCTGACCCTTGGCGACCTTGACGCGGCTGCACCAGACAACCCCGTAATCCTCTACCACGGAGCCTCTTACCTTTGCGCCGCGAACAGCAAAGCCATAGCCCAAGCAGGTGTAACAAACAAAATCACCGCTTCTCAAATCGGAGCTATAGACATAACCGCAACGGGCGAGTTGACGGGGATTTTTCGGGACAGCGCAACCAACCTGATTTGGCAGGTAGTCGCCGAGCCAACATTTGAGGAACTTGCAGAGGCAACGGCTTTGGCTTGCCAAAAAGTCGCGGAAGCAGGGATAACCAGCGTGGACTGGATAATCCTCAAAGAACAGGAACTTGCCCTAATCCAAACGCTCCATGCACAAGGAAAAATCCCGATTAGGGTGAACGTCATTGTGCCCTTTGAGCTCCTGAAAGCTGCGGGTGGCTTCAAGTCAGATGACCCCTTGCAACTGCGGATAGGCGGCGCCATAATCTTTGTCGATGGATACCTGGACTCTAAGACTGCGGCTTTGCAAGACCCCTACAGTGATGACCCCGGAAACAAGGGCAAAATGAACCTAACCGAACAGGAGCTGAAATCCTCGTTGGGGCAGGTTCTGGATAGGGGGCTTCAACCAACCATACATGCCATGGGCGACAGGGCAATAGACACTGCTCTTCACGTAATCGAGAAGGCAAAAGAAAAAGCACGGTTTCGCATCGAACAAGCAGCAGTCCTTAATCCCCACTTGATAAAACGTCTCGGTGCCCAAGACATCGTGGTTTCAATGCAGCCAGGTATGGTGCCCACAGAATTCACCGTTTGGCATGCCACCGAACACCTTGGCGCTGAAAGGGCAAAGTGGCTGCATCCCCTCAAAACCCTCATAAACGAAGGCGTCAAGGTGGCGGGCGGCTCAGACTGTCCTATGGAGCCCCTAAACCCCCTGCTGGGAATCCAATATTCTGTAACTAGAGAAAGCCACCCTGAACAGCGATTAACTGTTGAGGAAGCGTTGAGGGCGTACACGCTTGATGCTGCCTACTGCTCGGGTGACGAGTGTTTGAAGGGGTCGATTGAAGAGGGCAAACTGGCGGATTTGACGGTTCTCGCCTCTGACCCAATCGCAGTTGAAGAGGGCAAAATCAAGGACATAGTCGTCACCACTGTAATAGTTGACGGCAAAATATTGAAGGGTTAACTTCTGCGTTTCACAAAGAACACAGCAAGCCCTATTGCCATAATGATTGCAAACGTTATGGAAGGCAAAACCTAGGGGTTATTTTATCTTGAGTAGTATCTTGAGGGTTTTCTTGGGGTGCCGCATTGCCCTTAGGATTTTGGTTCGAGTAAAGGTCGGGTTTGCCATGTTGGCTCTTACGCAAAGTTCCTGCAGGTCTTGAGATGTGAATTCTGGGGTTTCAATCAGCGGTTCCGTTGCAGCCAATGCGTAGTCACAGAAGCCTTCCCGTAGGTAGCCGCCTTCTTTGGCTTGCTCGTAGAGTGCGGTTCCGTAGAGGGGCATGGCGATGCTAAAGATGAGGCTGTCAGCGCCTAGGCTGCGGAGTTTGTAGGCGAATTTTATGGTTTCTTCAATGTCCGCTTTGGTTTCCCCTATCATTCCCAGCACAAAGAAACAGCCGACTTTCACGCCGACTTTCTTGCACAAAACAACCGCCTGCTCGACCTTCTTCAAATCCAGGTTCTTGCCGATAACCTCGTTGACCACACGTTGCACGCCGGATTCGGGGGCGACGCGGATTTTTTTGCAGCCGGACTTCTTCATCTTTCGTAACAGCGGCTCATCTAATGTATCTGCACGAACTCCGTTAGGGGTGAACCACTCAATTTTCAGGTCGCGTTCAATGATTCGGTCGCAGATTTCCGTCATGCGTTTTTTGTCCAGCGTCATGTTTTCATCGTAGAAATCAACCTGTTTAACGCCGAAAGTCTTCACCACATGCTCGAGTTCGTCAACGACGTTCTTTGGGCTTCTTGCACGCCAAGTTCTGCCCCAAAGTATGCACACCGAGCAGAAGCGGCAGCTGTAGGGGCATCCTCGGGTGGTGGTGACGATGGTCCATGGCTTGCTTATTTCGCCTCTGAGTGGGTTCTCTTTGACGGCTTCGTTGTAGAGTTCCATTGGCAGAAGATGCCTGGCTGGAAAAGGTAATGAATCTAAGTTCTCGATGAAAGCTCGTTTACCCGTAATAACGGGTTTTCCGTTCTCTCTGAAGCCTAATCCATCTATGCCTTTGAAATCTTGCTTGCCCGACGCAAACGCATCAACCAGTTCAGAAACGGTGTTTTCCGGTTCACCAACTACCACAAAATCCACGTTGGGCTCAGAGAGGCAAGCCTCTGGTCTCGCCGTGGGATGCTGACCCATAAGTACAACGGTTACATCTTTTTTGACTACCTTAACCGTATCAACAACCTCAAACGCAGTTTTTGACCAACCCGAAAACGGAATCTCAACAACAACCACATCAGGACTCCAACCCCTAACGCGTTCCGCGATGGTTTCTTGGCTTAACCCCACGCGATACTTGGTTTCATCCAACTCCACGAGGTTTCGCCATCCCTCCGTCGGAGCATCAATAATGCTAACTGTATGCTTTTTTTCCAGTACCGCTGCGACTGACGCTAAGACGATTGGCGGAAAAACGTTTGGTTTTCCCCACGCTTTGGGCTGAATTCTGGGAGGATTGATGAGGCAAACACGCATTCAAGAGGCACTTCTGAAAAACAAATACCTGTGCGCTTCGATTAAAACTTTCCACTAAATCGGCGTAAACCAGAACGACCGCACAAACACGATGACTGCAACACAGAGAAGTCCCCATAGAACAATCGTAACGTCGCGAATTTGTAAAGCACCTAAAATTTTGTCACCCGTTAAGGGTTCTTGAGCATCGCCAAGGATGTATTGTCCTGGCTTTTCGAGCTGTATGCGAAGTGCCCCTGCCACTGCTGCCATTGGCCAACCGTGGTTGCGGCTGGGTGTTTTTTTGTGGTCTCGGCGTGCGATTCTCCATGCGTTTCTTGCATCCATGCGCAGAAGTGCGGCAGCCACAATCATAAACAGAGCCGTTAACCGTGTAGGAATGTAGTTTACGATGTTGTCGAGATTTGCGCTAAACCACCCGGTATTGATGTGCTCTTTGGTCTTGAAGCCAACCATGCCGTCCAACGTGTTGATTGCTCTAAATGAAATTGCGCCTGTTACACCGAAAAGGGCAAACGACATCATTGGAGAGAGTTTGAAGTCGATTAGGTTTTCTGACATGGATTCGATCACTGCACTGCCCATCTGCGTGCCGTTTAGGTCTTTGGATTCCCGACGCGAGAAATGGCTGTATTTTTTTGCTTCAGGCAGATTGCTTTCGTCGATGGCTTTGGCAGCGGCTTTTGCCCAGTCGGTTTCAAGTTTGATACATATTGTCATTTTTACTAGAATTATGGCGATGAAACTGTATACGACCAAGTTGATGTAGAAGGGTGCATACGTGTAGATTGCCCATAACCCAAGGAAAATTGGAAGCGCAAAAGCTGCAATCACTGTTAAACCAAGCAGAACGCCGAGGAATTTTTCTGTTTTAGCGTCGGGGTTCTTGAAGGCAGGCTCTATTTTTCTGGTGAATTTGCCCATCAAAACGGTTGGGTGTAGTTTGAAGATCCATCTGTCGGGGTTGTTGGGAGAAGGGTCGCCAAGAACCAAATCTAAAAAGATGGCTAAAACTAGAATTACGATGGCAACCAACGAGTTTATTAGGTTTAGCTCCAAGATGACCCAAACTTGCTTTTTGAGATACTTCCTGCAAACAGTTAATATCGATTACGGTTACCGCGCCAAAAATGTGATTGCGTATGTTGTCGGGCCCAGGTTTAACCCTTTGATATGAACAGCCCAAGGTTGTCTACCGTAATCTGCAGAGACTGTGCTTAACATAAACCTAAGAAAAAATCCTTTTTAGAAGCTGTGAAAAGGTATAAGCAGTTTTTTGAAAAAGAAAATCTTGTGGCATTCCATCAGGATCGAAATTCGACCTTATACATATCTTGTGTCGATTGTCCACTTGTGGGATGGGCCATTTTTTCTATTTTCTTCTGAGTTTTAATTTTACATCTGCAAGTATGTTGGCGGCGAAAATCAACGCAGTGGATATCTTGAACTTTCTTTTCTTGTCAAAGAGAAAAGCCGTGCGCAGGTAGTAATGGTGGAATGCGCCTTCTCTTAGTTTGCCGAGATCTTTCATGCTGAGCCACGGTGTTTCAAAGATCGGGTGGGTAGTGTCGTACATGTCAAAGTCGGTTACTCTGAGCCATCCTTTCTCCTTAACAATGTCGTACATCGGTGTTCCAGGAAAAGGCGTCGCGACATTATAGAAGCCCACTTCATCAGGAGCGATTTTTTCTACGAACTTGATGGTTTTCCAAGCGCTCTTCTTTGTTTCGCCCGGGAAGCCAAGAATAACATTTGGAACAGGCTTCAAACCCAGCTCTCGTACCCAACCGAGAACTTTAATTGTTAATTCAGGGGTGATTCCTTTTTTCATAGCATCTAAAACCTGCTGTGTGCCCGACTCAACGCCGAACCAAACTGAGATGCATCCAGATTCCTTCATTTTCATAAGCAGGTCTTTGGTTATCATGTCAACGCGTGTTCCACAGTTCCACTCGATCTTCAAGCCGCGCTGTAGAATTTCACTGCAAAGTGCTTCAGTTCTCGGCTGGTCCACTGTGAATGCGTCGTCGCAGAACGTAAACTTTTTCGCTCCATAAGTCTTATGCAAAAACTCTAACTCGTCAACCACGTTTTTTGGGCTTCTCATGCGGTATTTCCGACCATGCATTCTGACTGTTGTGCAGAATTCGCACCAGTAAACGCAGCCCCTGCTTGTTGCCAAGTAAAGAATGTCCTCATATTCCTTTAGACGCTCCATGGGCCAAAGATGACGCGCTGGAAAAGGCAAACCATCCAAATCCTCAATATAGGGTCTATCTGGATTTTTCACGATTTTGCCTTCTTTTCTCACGGTTGTGCCTAAAACATCATCGTAACTTTTGTCTGCCTCTATTTTCTGCACAATCTCGAGCATTGTAATTTCTCCTTCTCTTCTCACTACAATGTCTAATTCTGGGCATTCTTCGAGCGCTTTGTCATCCCAGAAAGTAACATGCGGACCACCCGCAATCGTTATGCAGTCTGGGCAAGCCTCTTTTACAATCTTTACCAATTTAAGCGCAGACTGATACGTAAGAGTAGAAGATGTAACCCCGACAATGTTTGGTTGACGCTTACTAATCTCGCTCCTAAAATCTTCTAAAGAAAGCTTAAGCAATTGGCAATCAATTACGTCAACCTGGTACTCATTTTTCTCTAAAACTGCAGCCAAATATCCTAAACCTAACAGTGCAAAGGGCATATGCATTGCAGCGTTAATTGGAGCAGTTGGGTTAACTAAGGTCACGTGAGGTTTCATTTCAAAGTCACTAATTATTCTTCCAAAAGAGACGCTTGATGCTTAAATGTTTCGCCTAAATAGCCAAAAAGACAAAGATGTCCATATCAAATTGAAACAAAAAGAAATTAATAGACCATCTATTACGTTTTCAAGACTTCTTGTTTTTCACATTCATCAATGAGTGAAATTTATGAGACGGGCTCAAAAATCGCAATAGTCGGGTCGAAGTTGTATTGGATCTTAAACTACGACTCAAATTCGGCTAAATTGGTCTTTAGGTTCATTTCCTTTTATTAAAAAACAAGCGTTTTTTAGAGGCTTGATTATGAGCTATTATTGAGAGCTCCAAATTTAGATAAAATTTATATAATTAACCATACTCACTCTTTGCCAGATAAAATTTTAAAGGAAAGAAAAAAATGCAAAATAAAAATAAAACTTTAGCTATTTCGATTGCTTTACTTTTAACAATTTCAATGACAACTTCAATAATGCTTGTGCCAAATACTGACGCGCATACACCTGGATGGAATATTCCAACATATGCATACATTTCTTCAGCGCCAAACCCAATCGGTGTCGGTCAGGAAACACACATTTACATGTGGCTTGATGCCGTTTACGGAGTAGCGGGTGGAGCCACTGCCGTTATCGGTACGAATGCTTCCACAGCTAGCGCAGCATTGACAGCAAATGCCTATAGATTTCACGACTACAAGCTTACAATTACAGCCCCTGACGGAACAAACACAACACAGACCTTTGCAGTTATAACAGACACTACATCCTCACAATTCACTAAATTCACTCCCGACAAAGTAGGCGTCTACACTTTCAGCTTCACTTACCCAGGACAAAAATATGGTGAGAACGGTAACGGCTACGAAAAATCAATACTAATGAACGACACTTATCTGGGCAGCTCAGCATCTACAACGCTTACTGTACAAGAAGAAGCAATTCCCGGTTACTTAGGCAGTTCTCCGCTTCCAACAGAATACTGGACACACCCAATTTACGGTGAGGGCACTGACTGGTGGACAGTCTCATCAGACTGGCTAGGATCAGGATCACCAGTTCTAGGAAGCTATACTAGCAACAGACTGTACCAACCCGATGGCGTAGGACCATTAACTTCTCACGTGATGTGGACAACTCCACTTCAGTTTGGAGGAGTTGTTGGAGGAAACGCCTTTGTCGAAGGTGGCACAAACCCCGCAGGCGCTGTTCAAGGAGTCTCTTACTTTGAGGGCAGTTCTTATGAACCAAGATTCAGCAATCCAATAATAATAAGCGGAGTTCTTTACTACACAGAAGTAAAATCCTTCACAGCTCCAGCTAGTGGACCAACCGACGCAATTGACCTTCGAACAGGACAAGTATTGTGGTCTCGCAGTGACGTACCCCCACTATCATTCGGCTACATTTACAACCTTTGGAACGGTGATCAGCATGGAACTTTCCCACCAATACTTTTCACATCCAACTTTGCCAGAGCTTTTGATGCCTATACAGGCGAGCCAATGTTCAATGTAACTAATGTCCCTTCAGGAGCAGCAGTAGCAGGTCCAACTGGTGAGCAAATAAGGTACGTAATGACCAACGCAGGCACACCAACAAATCCACAGTGGTATCTGGCTGAGTGGAATTCAAGCAAACTATGGCAATACGACGTTAACCCATACACAGGCGGCGGAAGTTTTAACCCAAGCGTCATAAATGCAAGCAACCTAGTAATTATCCATCAGATTCCAATCAATCCGAATGTACCCTCTCAGGCTTGGGCTCCAAACGGAGCGTCAGTCTCAGTGCCTTACGGCTCTACAATAACAGTCAACGCAGACGTACCTATCAACATAAGTACTATTGGAGGACAACGCGGCGGAATCGGTGTTGCCGGTCAAGGCATAACAACTTATGACTGGAACATCTCGCTACCATGGTTGAACACTATGCCCCGTGCTCCAATCTACGACATTAACACAGGACTAGTAACATTGCCACCTGCAGGAACAAATCCAGTGTCGATAGTCGCAGCTAGCTATGGCGATGTACTGCTTTGCAGAAACGGTTCACTACCTGTCGGTTTCAAAGGAAACAGCAACGGTGGCTTACAAAATCCTTGGACAATGTTCACTGTCAACCTAAACGCCTCTCGAGGCGCAATTGGTTCAATACTCTGGATGAAAACCTTTGACCTGCCAGCAGGAAACCTCACTATGAGCTTTGGCGCAGCCGACTTCCAGAACCGCGTGTTCTACTTCAATTACCAGGAAAAACTCAATTGGATAGGATACAATCTAGATAACGGCAACTACCTATGGGAAACTCCACGCCAAGCTGACTTCGACTACTACGGCGTCGGCAACACTATGCTCAGTGTACCAGCCTACGGTAACCTATACACCAGTGGATACGCAGGAACATGCTACGCTTTTAATATTAAAACTGGCGATCTACTATGGACCTATGGCAACGGCGGCGAAGGCAACACTACTTACGCTGGCTTCAACAAACCCACTGGCAATTACCCAACCTTCATACAAAACATCGCTGGCGGAGTGATATACTTGGCTACAAATGAACACACAATACCCAATCCACTCTACAAGGGCTCAACATTCCGTGCTATCAACGCAACCACAGGACAAGAAATATGGCAACTTTCAGGTTACCCCAGTGAATGGTCTAGCCCTGGTAGTCAATGGGCAACAGCAGATGGCTTCTTGACATGCATGAACGGTCTTGATAACAACATCTACAGCATCGGCAGAGGACCAAGCAAACTGACAGTTATGGCTCCAGACCTATCAGCAGCATCCGGACAAGCAGTTGTCATAAGCGGAACAGTGACCGATATCTCTGCAGGCACAAAACAAAACCAGCAAGCAGCAGACTTCCCCAACGGCGTCCCAGTTGCAGCTGACTCCATAATGAAAGACTGGATGGGCTATGTCTACCAGCAGAAAGCACTCCCGAGCAACTTCAAAGGCGTAGAAGTCGCAATCAACGTCGTAGATGCAAACGGAAACTTCAGAACCATCGGCACAGCAACAACTGACTTCACAGGCGCATACAACCTAGTATGGCAACCAGACATTCCCGGCAAATACAGCGTCATCGCAACATTCGAAGGAACCAACGGTTACTGGCCTTCATCAGCAACTGCCGCATTCAACGTAATGCAAGAACACCCAACAGCAACGCCAGCACCAACTGAAGCACCATCAATGGCTGATCAATATTTCATTCCAGCAATCGCAGGACTATTTGTCTTCGTAGCTATAATCGGCGTCGTAATCATCCTGGTTCTCAGGAAACGACCATAAACAAATCAAGTGGGTAAAACCACTTTCCCCCTTAATTTTTTGTTTTAATTCTTAAATGACTTTTTCAAACAATATATTAATCCCAAAACCAACTATACCTAACTCATACCTCAGCATAGGCGGTAGAATGCTTAAAGACAACAATTTCAAAGAACAAATCCACCAAGCCAACGTCACAGTCCACCGCTTTGAAGCACCATACTATGAACTGCTCCACCCAGAAGTCTACAGCAGACAAGAACAAAAAAGAATAACTGCCAAACTAAAAGCTATCGACAGCCAAATCGCAGGCAATCAGAGAAACGCTCTTGATGTAGGTGCAGGAACAGGCAACCTAACTGGCAAACTTCTCCAGATGGGTTACAACGTGATGGCAACCGATATTTCGCCTGAAATGTGTGCGATTCTTAAAAAAAAATTTTGTGGCTATTTACCGGATAAACTAACTGTAATTAACTCACCCGTTGAAGACCTAAGTTTTAGTCAAGGCAAATTTGATTTAATAACCTTCTACTCAGTGCTTCATCACTTGCCCGACTATGCTTCAGCTCTTAGTACGCTTTGCGGTTTCCTAAAGAAGGGTGGTGTACTATATATTGACCATGAAGCGTCCCCTTCATACTGGAAAAGCGAGCCGAGTGGTCTTGCCAGCTTGGTTAAAGGGCTCTACTTTCACTCAAACCCCGTAATAAACAGCCTATACTTTCAGCTTATTGGTTTAAAAGTCCCAAGAATTGACTACACTCTGTCTGATTACTGGCATAAAAAAGAACACGCCATAAGCCACCAAGCTATAGCCCAAGTCATCAAAAAAGAAGGTTTCGAATTCTCCAAACGAACAGATTATTATCAGCATGCAACTTGGATTCCGAATCCTCTGTTCACAATTTACCGGCTTCTTTGTCAGCCAGAAATGAGCTATTGGATAGCAAAAAAATAATTGTTCGTAGCGTTATAGGCTTTTTTGCTGAAAATCCCCCACAGAAGCCCAAAGACAAAAACAAAGAAAAGAAAAAACGGTCAAAATAGGGTTATTGCAATTCCAGGTGTGCTTTCTTAACTTTTTCTGTGACCTGCAGTTTGTAGGGGCACAAATGGTCGCATTCTTCGCATCCTGTGCATTTGTCTGCTTTGACTTCTAAGCCTGCGTAGAGTTTTTTAGCCCACGCCTTCAAGCCGTAGCCTGAGTAAAGAGTGTGAAACCGTAAAATTGCAGCAATGTTTATGCCTTGTGGGCATGGGAGGCATTGTCCGCAGTCTCGGCAGTGGTTTGCTCCGAGGTTGAAATCGAATTGTTCCTGTTCTTTTGAAGTAAGTCCACGGTATTCTTCTCCCGTTTTAGATGCCGTTTCGACTTCCCTAATGTTTTTTAGTCCTGGAATAACAGTGGCGACATCCTGCGACAAAACGTATCTCAAGGCGCTGTTAACCATTTCAGATTTAGTTTTTCCCAATATGCCTTTAAGTTCTGGCTCATCCGATAATAAGGACAGCGAAGGATTGTACAGGCAGGTTATAAGTGTGGACGTTTTGGCTGAAAGTGGCTTCATCACCGCAACGCCCACATCATGCGTTCTAGCAACTGGTAACAGCTCCTCCAACGCTTGGCGGGTTACAAGGTTGAGGGGAACAAGAACCATATCAAACTCGCCGCTTAAAACAGCTTTAACCAGAACCCTCGGCTTGTGGCCAGTGATACCGACGAAATCCACTAAACCCTGTTTGCGCGCTTCTTTGCAGGTTTGCAGTGAACCATTTGAACCCATGGCTTTAGCAAGCGTTTTCTCGTCATCTATCCCGTGAAGCTGAATAATGTCCAACCTGTCGGTTTTGAGTCGTTTTAGGCTGCTTTTGAAGTCTTCGAGGGATTCTTTTTTGGTTCTCGAACCAGTTTTCGTAGCAATTATGCATTTATCTCTAACGTCTTGGAGGGCTACACCGATTTTTTCTTCGCTATCGCCATCAAGCTTTGCAGTGTCAAAGTAGTTAATGCCTAAATCAAAAGCTCTTCTAACAACCTTCACAGCTTCAAGCAGGTCGAGTTCTGATATCCATGTTCCACCAAAACCAACTTGTGAGACTTGCAGGTTTGTTCTGCCAAGCCTTCTCTTCTGCAAAACAGTTCCCCTTTAAGCAATTCCAGTGCTCTTACGTGTACCGCCAATAATTCGGCGTTTGGCGAAGTTCAGCGGTCCTTCACGTTTGACTCTTTTAATGATTTGTTTTGGTGTCATGTTGAACTCTTTGAAAAATCGCCGCTGAACCGCCATAAGCGATTTGTAGTCGTATTCGTCGGTCTTTATGCTCAGCAAAAACTCATCGAGTCGGTCATATTTTTTGGACTCTAAAACTTCTTGGTACATCTCACTGTCAGGATTTGCAATGAAGACGTTGAATATGCACCAGTCGGGGTTCAATTTCTTAGCGAACTTTAACGAGGCTTCCATGTCATTCAATGTTTCATCGGGGACGCCGAGCATGAATGAGCACGCGGTTTTTATGTGGTTTTTGCGGCAGAGTTTAAACGCGTTTTCTATCTGTGTAAGCGTTGTGTCTCTTCCTATGCGTTGTAGAATCTTTTGCGAGCCAGATTCGACTCCGAACCAGATGGTTTTGCATCCAGCCCGACTCATCAAAGCTAAAAGTTCATCGTTGACAAGGTCCACGCGGGTGTCGCAAACCCATTCTAAATCCAGCTTGTTTTCAATCATTAGGTTGCAGAGTTCAGCGGTTTCTTTCTTTCTGAGGGTAAAGTTGTCGTTGATGAAGTAGATGCCTTTTGTGCCGAATCTGCTCTGTAAGTCTTTGATTTCGTTGATGACTCTTTGTGGACTAAAGCCTCGGCAGATGTTTCCCCATAGCTTGCGGGTTTCGCAGAAGCCGCAGTGAAATATGCATCCTCGGGCGATGCTCATGACGTCTGCGGGTTTAGCATCCAAATACTCTATGGTGCGGTCGTAGAGTTCAAGTGGCAAAAGGTGTCTTGCTGGATATGGAATTTCATCCATGTTCTCAATGAATGTGGGTGGATTCTTGATATTGGCACCTGTACGTCTGCAAGCTACGCCCGGTATCGTGATGGCGGCTGCTTCATTACCGTTTACGATGCATGTGGCAAGCTCTGTTACTGCCCTCTCGCCTTCACCCATGACAACATAGTCAATCTCTGGGTTTTCAAGTAAACTATCAGGCACATAAGACGCATGCCAGCCACCCACAACTATTTTGCAGGTTGGCAAAGCTTCTTTGATGGCGTGAGCCGTTTCTATGCAGCGCCGATAAGTGGCTGAACCGCAAGTAATTCCGACAATTGCCGGATTTGTTTTTGTGACCAACTGCTTGACTTCGTCAATTGGCTTCTTCATGAGGTAGTTGTCGAGCATTTGCACTTCGAAACCTGCTTTTTCAAGGGCAGCGGCAACATACATCAAGCCGATGGGAGGCAATCGTTTGCCAAGGTACCATGCACCGTTTTCAGGCGGCGCGGTTGTCATGAGTAGAACTATGTTGTTCTCTGTTTTGGGTATAGACTCCCTGGTTTTAGGTTGGGTGGGCACGGTTTTGCCTCTGTGGGAAGGATGTGTTGTTCCTTTTGATGATTGCGAAGTTTATAGCTTTAACGGAACGCAGTGCTGATGTGGTCGCGTTATTTTGAGAGCGGTTTTGGCAATTAAAAAGAATCTAAAAAATTAATTCTTATTTAGTAATTTTTTTATTGTTTCTGTTAGGTTTTGGTTGTCTTTGGCTGAGCGAACTGTAACACGGAAGTAGTGGTCGTCTAAGCCCATGAAGGTGCAGCAGTCTCGGATTAGGATGCGTTCCTGAGCCAGTTTTTCTTTGAGCATGGTTGATGTAATTTTGGAGCTTGTGATTTTTACTAACAGAAAGTTGGTTACAGATGGGTAGACATGTAAATCTTCGATTTCGCTCAACGCTTTGGCGAGGGTTTCTCGGTTTTTAGCGATTGTTTCTTTTGTGTTCTGAATGAATTGTAGGTCGTTAATGGCTGCCATCGTCACTTGACAAGCTAAGCCATTGATGCTCCATGGTAATCGCGTCGTCTGCAGTTTGTCGATAAGGTTACCTGCGGCAACTGCATAGCCAAATCGGATTCCTGCCATGCCGTAGAACTTTGTGACAGAGCGTATAACGAAAAGGTTCTCGTAATCCTTCACCATCCCAGCCAACGTGTTGTCCAAGCTTTTGTCATCAAACTCTATGTAGTTCTCGTCTACGCTAAAGATTATGTCTTTCTTGTTGCAGAATTTAACGAGATCTAAAAGTTTTTCTTTGCTGTAGAGCGTTCCTGAAGGACTGTGCGGGTTGCAGATGCAAATAATTTTGGTGTCGTCGGTAACTGCCTTCTTAATCTTTTCTGTTTCCAATTCAAAGTTTTCTGGTAACTGAACAAACACTGGTTCCCCGCCAACCCGAAGTGCTGCCTTCTCATACTCCGAAAACGACGGTACAGGAATTAACGCTTTGAAGCCTCTGGGCAGAATCTCCGTAATCATATAGATGAGTTCGATTGAGCCGTTGCCCAAAAGCAAATTTTCCTCTTCAACTCCGTGACCTACGTACTTTGCGATTTTTTCCTTAAACTCTACGGGGTTTGGGTCTGGATAGTAACGAATTAACTTGGCATTCTGTTTTACGGCTTCTACAGCTTTGGGTGATGGTCCAAGGAAGTTTATAGGTCCGCTGAATTCGAGCACATCTTCGAGAGGTATGTTATATTTTCTGCTGAAACCCCAAATGTCTCCACCGTGGCTGACGAACCTGCGTTTTTTACATGTGCTCGACACGTTTCTCTTCCTCCATTAGCCTGCTCATTTCTTTCTCTATTTGTAAATGTGCTTTATAGTGAGCGTTGTACAAGTTTACGACTTTGTAAAGCCAGTATACTGTCCCGACGCCCAGCGTAACTAAAGTTATTATTGCATAAGTTTTTATCGGTATTGTCTGTGGCATAAATACTCGCTCTGGTAGAGTAGAAGCGAGGAAAGCGTCTTGGGTTTGTTCGTGAACTGCTAAATCTCTTGACAATAAATAAAGGATTACAAAAACTGGGATTACAAGAATAATGCTTGCGGTCCACGCCTTCGTATTCATCTCAGCAAAACTTTTACTTTCTATTGGTGGCTCCTTCCCCTTACTTTTCAAATAAGCAGATACTCGATTTTCAAACTCCGGTTCCCTTCGGAAATGTCTGTTTCTTCCATCAACCAAACGGTAAAACATCGGAAAAAAAGCTATTCCGAAAGTAACAATTGCCCCCAGAAACCACATGGAAAACCAGACCTTTCGGTCACCTTCAACTTTAGTCTCCAAATTGTTTTCCATTTAGGCATCAATTACCCATTCAATTGCTAACAAGGTTGGCGTAGCCAAACTTTATAAGTTCTTCCATTGGCTTCTTAAAATCAAATGCGCCCAAGCAATTTGCAGCTCTCTGTAGTTATTCCTGTTTATAATGAGGAGCAAACAGTCGGCAACATCATTGAGCGCACGAAAATAGCTCTGCAGCAACAAGGCTTAGATTTTGAAATAATTGTTGTTGATGATCAGTCACATGATAGATCCGTTGAAGTGGCAAAAAGACATAGCGTTAGGCTCTTTTCTCTGAAACAGCATTTAGGTAAAGGCTATGTTCTACGCGCTGGGTTCGCACAAGCAAAGGGCGACATCATAGTTACCATTGACTCAGATGGGTCCCACCGACCGGAAGAATTAGCTGAAGTTTTAGCCCCTGTTCTCCAAGATAAAGCAGATATGGTAATAGGTTCCAGATACCTAAATCATAAACGAGTTGCTGCAAGAAAACTCAACCGGTTTGGTGTACGGATCTTCAATTTCCTAATTCAACTATTTACTGGAACAGCCATCACCGATTCCCAGTCTGGTTTCCGAGCTATGAAACGGGAAGTTGTCGACAAGCTAAAGCTCTATGCTCGCGAATATGAAATAGAATCTGAAATGCTCGTTAAAACAGCCAAACAGGCTTTAGGGTAGCTGAGGTGCCGATTAGTTTTGAGCAACGCACATATGGCCGCTCAGGCGTTGACCCATTATGGATGGGTCAAAAATTCTTCTATCCATGTTTGGCTAGCATCGTTTTAGGGGTAACAAAGTTGGCTGATAACACGAACTCCTAAAGTTTCAATAATAGTTGCATCCTACAACAGCCAAGACACCATCGAAGAATGCCTCAAATCCATTTTAGCGCAGAATTACCCCATAGACGCGTTCGAAGTCATCGTTATGGATGGCGAAAGTAAAGATGACACCGTCAAAATCGCCCAGCAATTTCCCAATTAAAGTCTTATCTATCCGTCTGAATTGTCCAGCTGCCTACAATTATGCGATGAAAATCGTCGCCTACCCTATCCTGGGATTTATCGATGCGGACGCTAAAGTCGAACCTGATTGGCTCAAAAAAGTTACACCCCGATTAGCTGAGCCCGAAGTGGCTGGGGTTAGCGGCAGTATCGAAACATGGAACGCTGATAATCCGTGGGCAAGAAGCATCGGTTACGAACTTAAAAGCCGCTACCGACGATAGGCAAATATACAGGACGTATAGCAACCATGAACTTGCTGCTTAAAAAATCGGTTATCGAGGAAGTGGGTGGCTGGGACGAGAAGCTGCCGAGTCAATATGATACTGATTTTGGTTTTCGTATGAGTGGCAGGGGCTACAAGATTGCGTATGAACCAACCGCGGTATGTTACCATTTTAATCGCCCGACGTTGAAGGCGTTCTATCGCCAGCAGTTGCAGTATGGAAAGAATACGCTTAAACTGTACTTTAAACATGGGCACCTAGCGAAAGGTGACGAAATCACTGACCTAGGCATGAACATTCAACCTATCTTGATGTTGGCTGTGATTGCATCTTTTCTTTTGGGTATCATTCTACCGATTCGACTGCTGTGGGTTGTTTCGGGTTTAATCTTGTTAGCTATGTTTGTTTACTTTGTTTACTCAGCCGTGAAGTTATCAGTCAAGTTTACTGATTGGTCTGCTATGAGGCTTGTTGTGCTCTATTATGTGCGATCGGCGGCGTGGTTTGTGGGAGCTCTTTCAACCTCAATTCGATACCTGACCGGGAGGAACAGTTAATACCTCATAAAGTCTGCTTCATCTCTTCTGAGTATTGGCCGCTATCCGGAGGAACAGGCGCATATGTCTACTATCTCTCAAACGAACTGATAAAAAACGGCTACCGGATTCAAATCGTAACAGGCTCAAACCAAAATCAAGACCTCCAAGTCAACCCAAACCTCAACGTGTCTTTCCTAAAAATCCCTAAAATACCCATAGTCAAATCTTTTCTGCTCGCAGGCAACAGCTATCGAAAATTACAAAGTGTTCGTGGCACTGCAAATGTCGACATTACTCATCCGCAGTTGCCATTGACACCAAATTTTGCGGTACCACCCAAATTTGGAAAGACCCTTGTCTGTACTGTCCATTCAACATGGAAAGGTGAAGCAGAAGCAATACGAGGCGAACCCTACAGTCGTCTAAATGCCAACGAAAAATTCCTGGTCAGTTTCAACTGGTTTTTGCGGTTCTTCGAGGAAGGCATGATTGAAGCGCCAGAAAAATCATCGCTGTCAGCCACTTCACAAAGTGGGAACTCACCAAATACTACAAATTCCCGACCACAAAATCCAACGTTATCCACAACGGCGTAGACATAAACAAGTTCCAGCCAGCCGTCGACAAAAGAAAAGTCAAGGTGTCGATGGGGCTTAACCCCGATGACTTAGCCATTGTATCGGTTGGG
>CAWEZP010000019.1:0-153243 GCA_963813675.1 Candidatus Bathyarchaeota archaeon | reverse complement strand
CGTCCCGTTGCGGCAGGTAACCTCAAAGGAATGATCGATCATTATCGGACTCCTCAAACACAGCAAACGTTTGCAGAAAAATATGGTCAGAGCCCCAAAAAGGTGACCTCATTTGCAGATGCTACGAAATTATCAATGGAAACAGCAATATTGGCTAATGCAACTGGATTCAAAGTTGGCCGCCGTGGGATGTATGGACCAGCATGCAAACACGTTCAAGAAATGGCAAATCTATTACCCAGAGATCAAATGCTTAGCACTGGACTTGTTGACTATGCCCTTGGAGCAATGCCCTATACAGGGGCATTCGTAATTATTCACGAAGATACCCCACTCAAAAAGGCCCAACTATCTTACTACAAATTAGGCGAAGGCCCATTCTACGTATTCTACACGCCATATCATCTACCTCACATCCAAATAGCCTCGACAATCAGTAGAGCAGTCATAGATAGTGATGCCACCGTTGCCCCTCTTGCAAGCCCAGTCTGCGAAGTGTTAACTTTTGCCAAGCGTGATTTAAAAGCTGGTGAACACCTTGACGGTATAGGTGGTTTCTGCACATATGGGCTTATAGATAACTCTACTTCAGCCCGAAGTGCAGAAGCTCTCCCAATGGGCCTTTCAGAAGATTGTATATTGCTTAATAACGTTTCAAAGGATGACCTAATCACTTTTAAAAATGTAGTTCAACCTAGTGGTCGGTTATCAGATAAACTTTGGCGAGAACAGAATGAGTTATGGCCTTCATAACACATCACGGTAAAAATTAAAACAAAAAGTATAGGGACAATATCCAAAAAATCAAGTTAATTACTAATTCGAAAAAAGTCAAAAAACAATTATTCTACAGACCAATACCGTCATACTTGGCAACTGAAGTTTTACATAACATTCTACGTCCATCAATAACAACTGGTTGTTTATTGAGATTTTTCAAAATAGTGGGTAACTTTTTAAACTCTTCCCATTTTGTAACCAAAATAACTGCGTCAACATCTTTGACGACGGCAGAAAGCGAATTATGATATTTTACGGCTTTAACATCGAATATTTTTTTAGCTTCCGAGCATGCAACTGGGTCGTACACATTTACAGCCGCGCCTTCTGAAAGGAGATATTGAATTATGGGAATTGCTGGAGATAACCTAACATCATCTGTTTCAGGTTTGAAAGCAAGACCAAGAACAGCAACTCGCAAATCACGAATTGATGGAAAATGTCCTTTTAGAATTTCTAATATTCGTTTAGGTTGTTGAAGATTAATTTGGATTACCGCGCTGAGTAATGACATTTGCAAACCTTTCTTTTTGCCTTGTGCTACCAACGCATTTACATCCTTAGGAAGGCAGCTTCCACCGAACCCGCACCCAGCTTCAAAGAAGGCCGCAAGAGGCGCAGGAACGTATTCACCAGTGGATGAGCGGGGGTTTAGATACTTGGAAAGATGTAACCCATTCATTACATCAACTGCATCTATACCTCCTAGAGCGGAGCATAAATTTCCGATCTCATTTGCGAAAGATATACAGGTTGCTAGCATCGAGTTAGATGCGTATTTGATCATCTCAGCCGTCATATTATTAGTACTGATTTTTTTAACTCCTTTAAAATCAGAATATACTTGCTCAAGTGAATTGATAGCCTTCTCATCATTACCACCAAATATAATGCGGTCAGGAGACATAAAATCTTCAATTGCCTGACCTTCAGTCAGAAATTCTGGGTTCATACTAATACCTAAGTCACAACCAGCTTTTCTTCCAGAAGCTTGCTCTATGATTGGCGTAACAACATAATCTGTGGTTCCAGGAATAACCGTACTCTTCACTACAACTAAATGGTATGAAGGTTTCTCGTGTAGTGCATTTCCAATCTGTAGACTTACTTCTTTTATGAATGTCAAGTCAATTTCTACGCCATTAAAAGGTGTACCTACCGCGATAAATGTAACTTCACTATTTATTACTGAAGAATGCAAATCAGTTGTCGCAAAAAGTGTAGAACCAATATTTTTCTTAAGTAATCGTTCTAATCCAACTTCAAAAATAGGTGAAACGCCGCTACAGATTTTTTCAACTTTAGAATTATCTTTATCAACGCAGGTAACTAAATGTCCTTTTTCAGCAAGACATACCCCTGTAACTAAACCAACATACCCGGTACCGACAATAGAAATCCTCATTAGGCTTCCTCTGAAGAATTATTATAATTATACCATATCAAGGCTCGCCTAAGACCTTCATCTATTAATATCGTGGGGTTAAAACCTAAGTGTTCCCTTGCTTTTGCAATTGAGGGGCATCGCCGGTTTGGATTATCTATAAGATATTTACTATCCGTGTTGATTTTTCGTACAACTTTCCCTGAATATCCAAAGAGGTCCCTAGCAATCGAAACAGTTTTCTGAGCTAAACTAAGAATTGAAATTTCAGGGGTTTCAATACCAATGTTGTATGATTCACCAATTTTCCCTTTGACAAGAATCTTATAGTAACCAACTATAGCATCAGCACTATAGCAAAACGTTCTTGTTGGAGATCCATCCGAAAACATCACAATATCTTTTCCCGACAATACATCTCGAGCAAAGTCAGGCAACACTCTTCGATCCGTAATTTTCAATCCTGGCCCATAATTATTAAAGGGACGCGCAACCTTGACAGGCAAATCGTAATAACGCGCAAAGTTGACACATAAGGTTTCCCCATAACGTTTTGATTCATCATAACAGGCTCTCGGACCAGTACATGAAACATGACCGCGATAATCCTCAGTTGTTGGAATCTTATCTGGGGGCGGGTCACCATAGATTTCACTGCTAGAGAAAAAAAGAAAGCCTTCAATATTTTTGCCTTTTACATTTTGCTTTCGACTATATTCAAGCAGAGAACGCAAACCATTAACATTCGCGTCCATAGTTTCTATAGGATACTTCCTATAATAGAAGGGAGATGCAATACCCGCAGCGTGAATAATGTAATCGAAGTCGTCAATATTTTGGGGCAGAGGGTCAATCATGTTTTGACGCACGAGCGTGAGAGACTTGTTATCACCCAAGGAAGTTAGCCAAGAAGGAACCCCACGAATATAATTATCGAAAACAGTAACATGAATGCAATTACTAGCGCTTTTATTTTTGTTCCAATTAAGGACAGACTGCACAAGATAGTATCCGAGAAAACCAGCACCGCCGGTAATGAGGAGTTTCTTGCCAGACATTTGAGTAAATTCATCGTTAAGATTTGCACAAATATATCTGAAATCATTGTCAAGCAATTCCTGCAGCGAAATCATATTAATCTCTCCCATGAAACCCATTAAACAATAATAACTAAAAAAAGTTCGCTTTTTCCGACATGCAAAAACGTGTTCTTGAGAAACCATTTCGCGGTGAAAATAAGAAAGCAAATCTACATCGGCCATATGAAATTTTTTGACTTATCAAAAAAGATAATGTTCACATTATGTTGAATAAAACATCATTTCTGCACTATCAGAAAGCTTTATTCAACGTACAAAATGTTAAAACCCTGATTTTATTGGATTTATACCACGCCGTAAGTTAGATCTAAAAGCCATAATGACCTTACGCCCGTAAAATGAACGACGCATAAAAAGATTTTCCACATCATTCTCCATAAGAAGCCATCCTTCTCTCATAAAAGATCCATAAATTTGATTATAACATAACAATTTGTCCTTTAAAGTTAATTTTACCCGCTTCACCGAGTTAAAATATTCCAAATAATTTTTTAAAGTGGGAAAAGTAATCCAATCCTTTTGAGCCCACCAAGAAAGTTGCTTGTAATATTTATCTTCGTTTGTAACAGATTGATCACCATAAAACGTACCTGTGTAAGATTTGGAATGCTCTCGACCAAAAAACAAGAATTCAGGGATTTCATATATTCGACCCATAAGAGCAATTTCCACCATCAGATTTCTATCTGCTCCCATGTAATTTCCCTGAAGCGGAGTCTGCTTAAGAAACTGTCTACGCATTAATCCATAAAAAGGCCAAACAGGATTTCGAATACTAAGAAACTCACCAATACGCTCATTAGGTTTTTTGGAACACATCCTACTTGTTCTAATTCGAGAACTTTTATAAGCGATATTTCCGTCTTGATCTACGAATCCAGTTTTAGAATGACATAATACCGTTGAGACATCATTATCGAGAACATTTACACATTTTTCCAAGTATGTGGGAGCATATAAATCGTCGTGGGCAGCCCATTTAAAATACTCGCCTGAAGACAATTCGAAAACAGAATTAAAATTCTTAGGCGCACCCAAATTCTTTTTGTTGCAAAAATAGAGAACTCTATTATCCTTATTAGCGTATTCCTGACAAATTTTTTTTGTGTTGTCGGTTGAGCAGTTATCAGATATTATTATCTCAAAATCGCTATAAGTCTGTCCCAAAATAGCATTCAAGGCTTCTTTGAGATATTGCTCAGCATTGTAGACAGGCATACCAATGGTAACGCGAGGTTTCTTTTCTTTGAATTGGTATTTCCTATCAGAATAGCCCATTTTGCTTAAACAAGAAGCTTTCATGAATTTAAAGTATAGGCTATTAGGAATTATAATAAGAAACGCACTTATGATTAATTAAAGGCATATATTTTAAAAATAACTAAAGACAAAAAAAATTCAAAAACTCCTAAGGAATTGTTCATTTAACTAAAAAAGAATTTTTCGACAGTAGAAAGCCTCAGCATACCTAGTTGGAGAATTAATTTCGATACCCCGAATCCTTAGAATTGACTTAAATGTTTCCTCATCGAACCACTGCTTTTGTCTCTGACTACAAAACAGGTTAAGAATATGACCAATTTTTTTTTCTAAATGACGTTTATTCAAGTCAACATATAAGTTCGGGTTCCCTAAGTCTCCATCATATTTTGGAATTTCATATTCTAAAATGAGATTATTCCTAAAAGTATTCCAAGTCAATAAAGAAATAAAGCGATGATCCTGATGTGCATCGCTCTTGTAATGAGTAAATATAATATCGGGAGAGAACTCTTGCCCCAATCTTTCAAAATAGTCTTTGATTTCAATACCCACAAAAGGAAAATAAGATTCTTTGAAATCTTCAACAGTTATTGTCTTAATTTTGACTTTCTCCAAAAAAATATTGGCACTTTCAACAGCCTCTTTTTTGCGTTTTTCGTCTCCACTTAAAACGACCCAACGAAATTGTGCATCAGGTACTTCTTCAATTAACCTTAGGATTGTTCCGCCGCAACCGATTTCGATATCGTCGCAGTGAGCACCTAAACATAAAATTTTTGGTGCTTTTAGGTTTTCATTAACAAAACTAAGTCTAAGCATAAACTTGTTCACTCAACATTTGGTTTTTTCCATATTTTCCATAATTCATTGCCGCTATAAACCATCGCGTCTAGCCGGTTTTTGTCCTTATACGTATCTAAACTAGCCCAGAACCCATCGTACTTATACGCAACTAACTCACGCTTCATTATCAATCGGTGAAAAGGTTTGTCCACAAGGTCTTCTCCGTCTTGAATGTAGTCAAAAATATCTCTTTTGAAAACAAAAAACCCTCCATTAATTCTCAGGCTAGATTCATTTATGGAACGGATATTTTTTACATAACCATTTACATCAGTTTGGATCATGTGGAAGACATAAAAAGGTTTCACCGAAAGGAAACAACCTATTTTTCCATTTTTAACGAAAAAATCAATGAGATTAGGAAGATGCAAGTCTGTGAGTCCATCACTGTAGTTAGCTAGAAATACCTCATCGTCTTCAAGATACTTTTGAACTGATTTTAGTCTCTGACCAATATTCGAATTAAGACCTGTCTCAGCGAATGTTATTTTCCAGTTTTCAATGTCACTTTTGAGCAAGTGCTTCTTTTTGCCCCCCTCTGAAAGTGTAAAATCATTAGCCATGCATTCATCATAATCTAAGAAGAATTTTTTGATTTGATCGCCTTTGTACCCTAGACAAAGCACGAACTCATTATGTCCGAAATAAGAGTAATATTTCATTAGATGCCATAACAAAGGTTTTCCACCTATGGAAACTAATGGTTTTGGAGTATCCTCAGTAGCTGGGTGCAACCGCAACCCTAATCCACCACAAAACAGAACCACTTTCACTTACATTTCTCCAAAAGTGTACCTATACATCCAACTCAAATCCTCGTATAGTAAACAATAATTCAGGTTAATATTAATTTAATAGTCCATGATCGTTATGTTTGTATTTTACTGCAACCTTTTGAAAATTCTACAGTAAGAGTGTATAAAATATCTTGATATGGATTACACCCTTGGTGTTCCAACGTTGTTAAAAGCGACACCATCGTTTGGTAAATCCATGTATCATACTCGTTTTTTCTAAAAGTCCCCATGATCTTATGTTGATCCATAGCTTCCCTAAGAGCTCGCTCCGCCCAATTACTTGTAGCCTCCAACCCCAGCACAACAAAAAACGTGAACCAGTGAACAAAACCTTTGCAATTCTACTGCACAAAACGCTCCACTAATAAAAGCAAGCGAAAAAAAATATATATAAGTGTTTTTGGCTCCTTGGAGCTTTTTCAAATCAGAAACCTTAATGTTTATTGAGTCCTTAGGCATCAACCATAAAATGTAAAGCTCGAAGCTAAACTAAAATAATCTTCAAATTACTCAAAAATAACAGTTCTCTCAAAACGTTCCATCATCAACATCATTCTACAAGAAAATAAGACGATAAAAGTAGAGAATAACAAAACAAGTAATTGAAAAGTTCACTTTTCAACAATCCTATTTCAGAACATTAATACTGCCAAAACAACTGTAACCAAGAAAGCAATCGCGCTCCCTATAGCTCCTAGTCTCATCCGCGTTTTATTGATAAGAATCCTGCTTGAATATTCCTGTGATGACCCTAGAATCTCAGATGTAATAAGAAGTATTATTGCTGTTGCAGCCAGCCACAAACTAAGGTCTGGAAGGGTTAAAGGAATATTCATCTATCGATTCACCTTGTAATCATATTGAATAGTTCCTTGAAAATCTCCCGGTTACTATCGATAAAGCTTTGCAGATCGGATTCAGGTATTATTTTTTCAAGGTTGGACATAAACGCCTCGATGTTGATATTAAAATCGGTCCCCTTTGCCAATATCTGTAAAGTACTTTCTAGCTGAAGCTGCTCCGTCTTGTCCACTTTATCGTTAACAACTTTACCAAGCAGAAGATCATTCAATTCATAATAAGACATTATAATTGCTTTCGCGCGAAGGTAATTCAAAGAGATATCCTTAACGTCATCGTCAAGGTTTAATGCATCGAAATATTTGCTAATAGCAGTTAATATTAGGAAAGTTTCTTTTGATATCTCGTTGGGGTTTCTATTATTTACAGCCGATAAAAGCTCTAGAAAACTTAGGTTCAAAGAAGGCATAGATTGACCGGAAAAACTAAAGGTATCGCCCAATACTTTGGAGTAACCTTCTAACAGTTGCCAATCGATCAGTTTATTGCGCAGACATATCAAGATATCAAACGACAGGTCAACGATCCCTATTGAATCGTTGATCACTTTAATCAAATCTTCCTTTCTAAATAAAATCTTTTCATTAGCCTCAATCAATCGCTGATAACCCTTAAACGGTTTAGTAACTATCTGCAGGTTTGCACTTATCGTTTTCCCGTTTGAAGTAACCTTAATCTCTTGCACCATTATAGGTTTTCCAATTGATTTGGCTATCGCACATGCCGCCGCATTTACCAGTGGACACCCCAGTAAGTTGATGCTTTTGAGATGATACTTTTCGGTGTATAATTCACTGTAAAGTGAGCCATCAATCTTTAGAACTACACCTGTTTCGTTTTGGGTCAACTCGATATTTTTAGCCAAATTAAGCTCATTAAGAAAAACTGACAACTTCTCATCAAGCTCACGCGCTGGAATCTTGGAGAAGTCAGTTTTACCTTTTTGTTCAATTCTATCCAATAACCCTGTACCTGGAGAAGTTATGAGCAACCCTTTTGGTCTTTGAGTTAAGAACTCGCCTCGCGCTATATCCTCTATCTCAGGCATCCCATCAGCATCTTTCATCGGGATGAAGGTAACCATCTGCTTGAGACCTTCCAAGTGTTTAGGCAAATTAATATCCTTCGGGCAAGGCGGGATATTATAAGCCTCATTGTTAGAATTAAGATAATCCAACATCCTATCAATAGTCATATAATCAGGCAAAACCGATGTTATTAAGAAACTTGCTTCAACATGCTTCGGAGGCGGAATCAGCAACAGAAGCGCACCCCAGAAGGTCAAGCCCAAACCGATGATGCTGATTATCATAGAACCCGAAAAAACTGAAACGACAAATAGAGCAATACCACATATTAAAAAAATAATTCCGATAAGCAAAGAGTCGACTTTTTGCTTTTCAGTTTTCGTTTCCATTCGCTTTCTTCGCCGTCAAGTTCACTAATAACCCTGCTCAAGATATGCTTTACGCATTAATAATAAGAACTTAGTAATCAAAACAATTGTATTGGGAGAAACATACCGAAAAAAAGCTTTCAACTGTAATCTAAGCTTTGAAATAAAACAAATAAGAACGCTCACGGCTACATCATTTTAGATGCTTCAATGCCATGTTGATTTTAATTGAGAAGATAAATTAACAAGATAGAGAAGGTAAATTAACAAAATTATTGAGCAAATTCACAAACCGCAGGATTATGTTTCTCAAAAATAATTAAATTACATAAACACTTTTGAGAGAATTAAAACTATAGAGGGGAATCAAAATACTTAAAAAAACTGTGTTTGAAGAAATATTCCATGAGATGCAAGCGGTTCAGTTCCGATTAGATGCTCTTGAAGAAAACTTTGCCAATTGGAGCTTTTCAAAGCCATTAGAAATATCCGAAACAAAACTTATCGCCCCGCCTGATCACCTGCAAAGAACATACATGTTGGTTGGCCCAAAAGGTTGGTTATCTTGAAAATAAAGAATATTACAGTTAAAATATTGATTTCAGTGATAATATCAGCTTTACTTTTATCATCTATAATTTCAACGATAACAGTCAGCGCAGCTCCTACTCAGGTAGGACAAACCGTTAAGGGTAACAACGCAGCTTGGCAAGGCGCAAACGTAATGGTCGGATCAAGATTCACAAGCCCATCAAACGGAGTCGCCAACAGCATCTCCGTCTACATCAGCAACACCGGCACCACTTCCGTCCCCGTAAAGTGCGCCATCTACAAAGAATCCGACAAACAACTATTAGGAACAACCCAACAGGTCTCAGTCCCCGCAGGCTACCTGGGCTGGCAAACATTCACCTTAACCACAGCCCAATCATTAACATCCGGAGCAAGCTACAGCATAATAGCCTGGTTCGGAGCCAAAAACTGCTACATCTACTACAACTCAGCTACAACAACCCAGAGCTGGTACTCAACCCAAACATACAGCAACTTCCCAAGCGGACCATACAACAGTTTCCCAGCATACGGCCAAGAAAATAACGTCTACTCACTATACCTAACAATGAACCCCACAACCACAACTACAACCCCAACAAACCAGGTAGGACAAACCGTTAAGGGTAACAACGCAGCTTGGCAAGGCGCAAACGTAATGGTCGGATCAAGATTCACAAGCCCATCAAACGGAGTCGCCAACAGCATCTCCGTCTACATCAGCAACACCGGCACCACTTCCGTCCCCGTAAAGTGCGCCATCTACAAAGAATCCGACAAACAACTATTAGGAACAACCCAACAGGTCTCAGTCCCCGCAGGCTACCTGGGCTGGCAAACATTCACCTTAACCACAGCCCAATCATTAACATCCGGAGCAAGCTACAGCATAATAGCCTGGTTCGGAGCCAAAAACTGCTACATCTACTACAACTCAGCTACAACAACCCAGAGCTGGTACTCAACCCAAACATACAGCAACTTCCCAAGCGGACCATACAACAGTTTCCCAGCATACGGCCAAGAAAATAACGTCTACTCACTATACCTAACAATGAACCCCACAACCACAACTACAACCCCAACCACAACACCCACCACTTCAACAGGTAATTTAGGAAGTATTCCTAGTGCATGGGCGTTAGACTGGTATTCTAACATAAAGTTAGACACTAGTGTTTTATATAATGGGAATCCGAGCATCCGCCTTGAACCATCCGTTGGAAGTGAAAACCCAGCAAGAGAAGTTAACCCCAAATACGTTGGCACATGGCCTTATTGTGACTTTAAAGCTAAACCAGGTGATCACATAGTCTTCAAATGTTGGATCAAAATCGAAAACAATGGCGACACAAACCCGTTCTCTGGAGCCCGCATTGGAGTAGATTTTAATTCAGTTGTTAATGGAAGAAGGGTTTGTTTGTATGAAATTACAGCACCTACTTACCCAAATACTGACACCGGTGTGAGGACTAATTACGTTAATTGGGGTACAATCGGTTGGGTACAGCGAACTATAGATTTCATTATTCCAACCAGCACCTACACATACGACATCTACAGTGGGCAATATATTCCGGCGACACAGACTATCCAGGTTGGTCCTTGGCTACAAGTTTGGGGTCCAGAAGGACCACACGAAAAAGGAAATGCATGGTTTGCTGGCGCAGAATTTTATATAAATCCGTAAACCGCCGACAACGACAACTTGACTCGCAATTAACCCTATGCGATCCAAAATCTTTTTTTTCATTATCATACTTTTTAAAGAAATATTTTATTGAGAACTAAGAAGAGTATTTTACCAGAGAATAGGCTTATTTCACAATATTCTCATAAACCGACATAGTAGTTTCTGCCTATAATAAGAAAACTCTATTCTTAGCCGATGATTTCCAAATATTGAGGCGTTCAAGGATCACACCTAAATAAACGTAAGGAAGCACTTTTGAATCCCCCTTCTTTACAAAAAAGTAAAATAGTAATTTGGACAAAAGCAACGGTGGAAAGAGTAAGCAAATAAAACTTCTAATGTTTACCACCCGCCAAGAAATCAGAGCTTTATCACCATATATTTTATACAAATAGACTCTATCACCTGAAGAATTTGCTTGATCAAAGAGCCTCTTCTGCGTCATAGCAACCAACGGATGAACTGCTTGCATTTTCCTGCTAAAACAAAAACGACCAAAACGAGCTATACGCAAACCTATCTCTCTATCGTGAAAATATTTCAAATTCTCATTTAAGCCTCCAGTAAGTTCTAAAAAATCTCTTTGGAAAGCAACATTTCCACCCATATACTGGCCTCCATGTTTGTTTTCCATTACATAATTAGAATAAGTGGGCACATAACCCTCGGAAACATAGATGATTCGCCCCTCGACGCCTACAGCGCCTTTTGAAAAGTAGACAAGACCTTCAGCTATCCAATCTTGAGATATTGCGCAATCGACATCTAAACAGAAAATGTATTTTCCATTTGCAAGTTTAAAACCTCTGTTTCTGCTTTTGCAAATACCTAGCCAATTTTCGTTCCTGAAATACTTTATTCGCTCATCCTTGAATTCACTGATTATTTGTCTTGTTCGATCAGTACTTGCATCATCCACAATCACTAATTCAAATGCCCTAAAAGTCTGGTTAAGTAGCAATTCTAAGCATTTGTGAATATATTTCTCGCCATTCAAAACGCAGACTAGTACAGAAACTAAAGGCATGATGCGTTCACTCCCGATGGTCAAGTTGGATAGTAACCCTTTTTTAATAATAGTATTTCAACGATTTATTCAGTATCAAATTAGAACCAAAAAAAACACCTATACAAAAAATAAAGAATCCGAGCAAGAGCCAACAAAGCTTCAGAGTACTGAGAAAAAACGTATTTACCAAAAATCTCCTTAGGAGCGACTTACTCTTCTAAAAAAAATAGAAAACAATTAATACAAACCTATGTATGCAAAGGATAAAAAGCTTGCATTTGATTTAATTGTTCAAGTTTTATGTACATTTGCCTTTCCATAATTTTTCCAAATCTCCCCATATAAAACGGACTCTAAAAATAAGCCTCTACCAGTCGCGTGGTCTTAGTCAGGTTAATCGAGTAATTCAAAAAGATAGCTAAGTAATCATTTGACTATCCAACCTCATGTTTTAACCTATGCGCGATTTCCCAAATTGCAGCTATTAATTCCTGCGGATGCCTCAACAACCTGCGTCTTAACTCCTTACGACGTTTCATTCCATACTCCAGTAGAATCTGCTTGGTATCTTCTTTTGAAAAATCGGTTGTAGAAATAATCGGGTTACCCCACTGCTGGATTGCCACGCAAAGCTCCTCGGGCGTCGGCTCACTTTCAATAAACTTGTTTTTAATACATATATCGTAAAGGTCTGTTCCGTATAGAGGAGTTGCAACCATAAGATATGGAGAAAGCCCATACCTTCTGAAGAGAAGAAGAGCAAAATCTACAGTATCCTCCATTTCTTTGATAGTTTCTCCAGGGAACCCTATTACATAAAAAGCATTTGTCGGAATTTTTAACTGCCTACAAAACTTTGCTATTTCAGTTGCATATTCAATATCTAAGCCCTTATGAATAACCTCATTTAATACTCTTTGATTCCCTGATTCAATAGCCAAAACCAGATGAACGCAACCGGATTGTTTCATCTTCTCAAGGATATTATAATTCATTGAATCTACTCGTATTCCATTTGGAGTATCCCATTTGATTTGCAATTTTTTTTCAATAATTAAATCTAAAATTTTTTCAAATCGTTCCTTATTAAAAGTTAGATTATCATCTTCAAAATGAAAATTGGAAATTCCGTATTGATCTTTACAAAACCGAAGTAACTTTATGACATATTCGGGAGAATGAGACCTGTATTTTTGGCCCATGTGGAGTTTAACCGAGCAGAATACACACCCATTTGGACAACCCCTACTGGTAATTATCGAAGTAGAGTTTTTGTGAATTACGCTTCTATCTCTATAAAAATTTTTATTCTTAAAATATCTTTTTAAATCGACTAGGTCATAGGCTGGAAAGGGAAGAATGTCTAAGTTCGAATCAAAAGTTCTGGGCTCGAAATGGACAAAACCATCGCGCCGGTAAGCAAGTCCTTTTGTTTTTTCCCGAGATGATGTATCAGAGAAATTTAATATAAACTGATAGAACGTTTCTTCGCCATCACCAACAACGCAGTAATCACAATACTGATTTTCGAGAATAGATTCAAACCTAACCGAAGGGTCTGGACCTCCAAAAACTGTCACTATCTTAGGATTAACCTCCTTTGCTATTTTCGCGACTGACTCTGCGTTTCTGTACTGTGCTGTAGAATGTATGGAAATTCCAACAACATCAGGTTTCTTCTCTCTAATAGTCTTACAAATTTCTTTAGAAGAAGCACCATACATGATTGCATTATCGCTTCTGTTTTTAACATCAAATACAAGGCAATCGAAAATTTCCACATCACAAATGTTCCTAACCATTGCTGCCACGTACATCAAGCCAAGTGGAAGGTGCACGTCGAAAGGAACAGACCCCGCGTAATATGTTCTGGGTGGGTTAATTAAAAGTACTTTTACCATGTAAACATGAACCTTATCCTATGCTTTTTTGAATTAAATGCTTATACTTTTAAAGTTACATATGAAGCATATTTAAGAGTGTTATTTCTTTTAGAGCAGTATTACTCTTTGCTTAACGCACATTTTCCAAAAATTAAGCCTTTCTTTGAGAAGTTTTACAAAGATATAAGGAAACAAATCGAAGTCTTTTTTACTCTTATATTTATTTGCAAAAAAACTCAAAAAAATAATTGGTGGAAAAATTAGTTTTGCCAAATCCATTGGCTGGACAATTCTCCAATAGAAAAGAGGTTTGTCACCATTTTTTTTATATAACAAAACCCTATTGCCAAGTATTTCAGCTGTATTCAAAAACTGGCGTGGGCTCATGGACTTCTTTTTGTGATATACTTTCATTTTATCATTAAATATTATTTGACCTTGTTTGAAAGCTCGTAGTCCAAAATCTCTATCTTCTAAATGTGTAAATCTTTCATCGAAGCCACCCATTTTTTCAAAAACGACCCTCTTATAGACTATGTTACAAGTCATGAATAAGCCGCCTTTAGAGCATTCAACAATAAAATCAGAACGAGTGGGCTTGTAATCTTCAGAGACATAGATTGTTTTGCCTTCTACACCTATAACACATGGATTATCCAAATACTTTAGTCCCTCCTCGATCCATTTTTCATGGACAACACAGTCACCATCTGTGAAGAACAAATATTTTCCTTTTGCCAAGCTTAAAGAAATATTACGGCTCTTTGAGCGCCCTGCAAACTTTTCGTTCAAGAAATATTTTATTCGAGGATCATTGAAAGCTAATATTCTTTCTTTTGTGTTATCACTGCTCAGATCATCAACAATTATTATCTCGAAATTCCTAATTGTCTGTGCTAAAAGTGAGTTTATACATAAGGAAATAGAATCCCCAACATTTTTAACAACTATTAGAATGCCTAGCGGTAATCTCGGTATTCTCCATTTTTTCAGCTCACATCTTGCATCAGGATCAGGAAATTAGTCCAAGTTTCTATTTTTGAATCCTCTCGAAAAGATGAATTGAAAAATCATCTCTCTCAGACTTGCCGATTTCATACAACCGTTTTAAACAGTGTCTCTTTAATTTAATAAACCATCTTTCTGAGAGATTTTATGGAAGATTATCCTCCGGGTTACCTTCCATTCTTTCTAGAAGAACCTATGTCTTTTTGTCCGAGCGCATCTTGACGCATTCATACCATGATACTTGATCGGGTAAAAATGGAAAGAAAGATTTTTCCATATGCACTACAGTAAAGTATTTCCTTAGCAAAAACCTGATATTTGTATACTTTTGCTTGTGTGTCTCTGGACTGTTTTCGAAGCTTTCTTTGCCCAATATTCTTGGATCACGGATATACAGTCCAACAGGTAAAAATAACTTAAGAAAAGCCATGAAAAGACTTGCTTCTACGGGATACCCGATAATTATACTACTTTCCTTTTTCAAAGAAGATTTTATTTCTCTTAATGCACCGTCTAAGTCCTTAATATGCTCCACTACGCTTGCGCTGAATACGAAATCTATAGATCCTTCTTTAAAGGGCAAGTTGTTTAATGAGGCCTGTACAAATTCTGCGGTTCCTATAATCGAGGATTTCTTAGCAATCTCGCACAGTCCCGTCCTAAACTTAGCTCTACTTAAGTCATCTTTGCAAACGTCGATACCGACAACTAACCCACTAAGTCGTTCGGTAAGAAACTGGGTGAAGTACCCTTTGCTGCAGCCTGCATCCAATCCCACGTACTTCTTCTCCGAAGATATGTCCACCATCCGAAATAGCCGTCTCAACCTATCATTGTATAAATAGTTGACAATCGAGCTAGGTAAACGTGAGCGAACTTGGAAGTTCTCAAACTCATAACCTAGCAAATTACTAGATTTTTGATTCTTGCGGTCATTCGGTTCAATGTCTGAGAGATCGGAAGGTATTCTCCAGATTTTTCTACATTTTAAACATTCAAGTTGGATAGTCTTTTGGTTTTGAGGCAGATTCTCAACTATTTTTCCATTACAGTTTTTATGTCTCAATGTTTTACCTTCTTTGTCATCGTAAAATCGAATGGCTTCTTTCTACTTCACTGCAATTAATGAATATCCATTGTTATAAATTACATTAAGTCTTTCCCCACTAATTGTCCCATCAAGAGTGTAATTCTCATTATCCATTGTCAATATAAGACCTATAGTGTAAAAGACAGTGTCAACTGTGCCAATTTTTTCAGGGTGATCGGTAAAACTAGAATTGCCGATAATTCTATTTACCAAATAATCTGTTACCCAATTGTCAGCAAGAAAAGAGTCATGTTTTGCCCAATCATATTGATTGATAAGGAAATTCTCTGCAGTATAGGATTCTTCGGTTTGGAAAAAAATAAACTGGTTTCCATATGAGGCACGAATTGGAACACTTACGAATAAAATCAGCAGGATTAAAAAAAGAATTTTTATATAACGTTTAAATTTGCTTTCGAATAAATATGAGACTCCCAAAGCGATTGAAATAAATGCTATTGGAATCGCACGTGTACCAAGAATATATAAAATCATTCCTATGCCTGTATATAATGACCCTACAATGAAGATTGTAAGTGCTTTACTGATATTTCTTGTTTTTCGCTTGAACAATAAGAAGACAAAACCTAAAAGAGAAATGGCAACGGTTGTGGCCAATATAATAATTACCAACTGATGGGCTATGATGTCTACAATTGAAGATACAGCCCATACTGTAGCAATCGAAGATACTTCTGAGGGAGATCGAATTACCTTAAAAATAATATTATAGAAAGCCTCTTGAGCAAAAGTTATTTGGTACAATAAATAAATAGTTATTGTTAACATTGAAAATACGAGGTAACCTTTACTCTTCTTAATGATCGACCGTATTACTAAGAAAAGAACATAGAAAACCAAAGCATATTCATGAGTTAACGTAATGGCAAAAACTAGAAGCATCATTAATAATATTGTACTTGTTGTCCAACGCTTTATATCTAAAATGAACAGTAGAAGGACAAAGATAAACGCGATGGTAAAAGCAGCAAATTGATAATTAAGATAGAAAAACATCACAATGAAAAAAGATATTACAGCTATGAAACCACTTTTTTTGAAGCTTTCAATGGCAAGGATATACAAGACAGTGATTAGCACAAAACCCAATAACGCATACATTATAAAAGCAAAAGCCCCATATCCCAACCCACTTATAGAGGTCCCAATTTCGGTAAAAACGAAAATACTCGGCCATTGCAGATACGACTTACCCGGAATCGAAGAATCCAAGTTTCCTGTATTAAGAAAATACTCATTGAGACCTCTATAAAAATGCGCATCAGATGTGGGTAGATTGTTATAGAAATAAGATTGTGAATAAAAAGTCATAACTATGCCAACAGTCATGATAAATCTTAAAAACTTATTTTGAAAAGTGATAGCAATCATGAACATTGACGATAGTAGTAATGGGAGACTAATCCAATACAAGATTGATACATGATTAAAAACATAATCATGCGTTGAAGTAATTGTAAGAGGGTAACTTAGATACCAAGAAGCAACAAATAGTGCTAAACCTACAAAAAAAGGAATAACTAATAACTTCTTCTTTTCTATCTTTCAATCCCTCCGATTTCGGTGGTAAAGAGTCAATTGCATTAGTGTCTATCCTATTAACTAGTTCTGATGAGTCATTTAGTATTCTTTAGAGATCACTAGAACCCGCTGTATTAAGAATTGTATTCGACTAAACTAAAATGAATTCTATACCCAGAAAAATTCCATAAATATATAAAATAAAACAAATGAGAGTGAAGAAGTCAAATATTGAATAAATATAAATTGTCCGAATAGCCTTCTTAAGATTATGAAGATCGAACCAAGAGAAGCATTATTGCATTTAAACTCATACAATTACATTAATTACAGGTTTATCTTGGAGAATTTCCTAAATAGTTATTTCTTTAGTAATGGCTTGCTTTTAGATGCAGGCTGCGGCAAAGGAAAAAGCATTATCTGCCCACCTGAAAAAGCTGAAATCGTGGGCATCGATGTTATGCGCTCAAATGTTGAAGCATGCAGAAGTATCTGGAGAGACCGTAGTTATGTCGTTGCTGATTTGACTCATCTGCCGTTCAATAACGGAGAGTTCACTGGAACGCTAAGTGCAGATGTGCTAGAACATGTCGATAACAAAACTGCAGCAATAAATGAATTAGCTAGGACCACAAGAAAAGGCGGTTTCTTTGTGGGATCCTCGTCAAATATCCTCAACCCAGTATTATGGTTAGACGTGAAACTTTCTATTCTAATAAAACCTCTGGTCATGAAACTCGCTGAGCCCGGGCATTATGATCGCCATACCCGTTTTAGCCCTTCTAGCTTAGCCAAAATACTAAATTCGGCAGGCTACGAGATGACCAATTTGTATTTGCTTGGGTTTCCTCTTATCTCGGAGAACATGCAGAAAAAACCATTAATAGCGCTTCTTTGGATACTTTTCGATAAACTAACAAGAAAAAAGCCGTTGATATACTTGAAGGAAGCACTTGTATGGAAGGCTACTCGGAGCTAACCCTTCAAGGATTTATGTATAATTCAGCTTCAGCAAACCATGCGTTTCCGGGTTCATTATTGCCGTAAGTGCCACTCCAAACCTGCATCCAAAATGAAACCGAATTTACCCGCATAGACGGCAAAGTGTTGCCAGTGTATAAGTCCCGGGTATAATAGTTGGAAGGCACTATGAAGTCAATGGTTCTCTGCACCCAGCCAACGGTTCCGTAATGCACATAATTATTTTTAATCATTTCATCTGTTTCTGGATAAGTAGAAGCTTCACAAGACGCTAAACAGTAAGCGCCTCTGCCGCTTGCTGCATTACGAAGATCAATTCCAATTCGTGCGCCAGCAAAATCTTCATATGTATAGCCGCTTGGTAACGCGTCAATTCTTATCCAGCATTTTGCCACTATGTGGTCGCCAGGGGATACATAGTACCAAGGTCCCCAAGCTTCCCTAGCTGTATTTCCGCTAGTACCGGTTGGCTCAATTCGTATACTGGGTTTGCCAGGTGTATGTACATTCGTGGAATCTAAGAATAAGTTAGAAAAATAACTTATTGCCCACTTGTCAGGAATAATAGCCAAATTTGTTGGGTACGCAATGCTTCCTTGAGAATTGACTCTAAGTAATGTCGAGATTTCTCCACTTGCTGTAGCTTGAAAAAGTGAGAAAAATAATGTTAGGAAGACAAAATAGAAAATAACGTATTTCTTCCAGTTAATCGACATGGTAACCACGGACTTTCTAATTTCTAATTACTGTATCGTAAACTTTAATATATCAATTGTGTTTTAGTGATAAAGAAATAGTATAAGTGTTAATTCCTTAATAGTGGTTTTGTTTCAATGCGGGTATCGATTGATAGAAGATAGTTCTCTAAATGGCTAGCCACTTGTTCCCACGTATAATCTCTCTTGACTATCTCACGGCCAATCTTTCCCATTTCCTTAAGATAAGCAATATTTAGATAAACATATTCTATTTTTTCTGCTATTTCAGCGGGTTTAACTGAAGAAATATAAATTCCACATTTTGCGTCGCTAATTACGGCTCGATGAGCAGGAATATCGGTCAGAATAACAACCTTTTCCATGGCCAAGTATTCTAAAAGTTTTAGAGGAGATTGGAATCTCCAATAGGGGTGGTCAGGTAATGGAACGATACAAACGTCGCTCATTGCTATAAACTTTGGAACTTCCGATTGGTCAACTAAGTTGTGAAAAAAAACATTATTTTCAAGGGCTTCCTTTTTGACCAAATCTTTCAAATCGGAAATTATCGGCCCTGTTCCAAGCAGAAATAAAACAATGTTAGGATACTTCTGTTTTACAATTTTTGTTGACTTGATGACTTCCGGCAATCTTCGAGTAGCGGTAAATGCTCCATGATAAAATAATACAAATTTTTCTTCCAATTGAAGCTTCTTTCTTAATTCTTTGCTTTTTTCCTCGATATTTTCCGGATTAAAGAGCGAGTCTGAAACCCCAGAAGTCCACACGCCCACTCTTGCTGGGTCTACATTGTATTTGGTGCAGACTTCCCTTTTCATTAAAGGTGTAATTATGGTTATGCCATCAAAGAATTTTTTTGCAACTATTACAGATAAAGAAAACCAAAATCTAGATAAAAAATCTCGAACTCCTTTAATTTCAACAGGAGTTGTTCTAATGTCTAATACAAAATTGACTTTTTTAATTTTGGAAAGTATAAGAGAAGGAAAAGTACCCAGAATTTGTGGGTAAGGTTCAATGACCACTACATTAGCTTTTGAAGTTACAACAAGTATGGGTAAATAAAATAATAGAAGCATTGTAAACAAAACTGGGGAGATCAAAGAAACATGTTTTAGAGGTACTGAAAACATTGGCACTTTTAGGCTTTTAAGCGTAGAGGGATTTTTTGTTTTCATAGATATTAAGTATGGCGAATGCCCCATAACTGAAAGTTGATTCAGAATATTATAAAGGGCAGGGTTATTATCTATGAAATAGCTCACCCATAAAATCGACATTTTTTTGTGACGATTTCTTTGTTTTTCTGTCAATTTTTGAGCTTATCCCCGGTTAGATTAACTGACTGCCTACTTGTAGCTCTTTTTCAATACTTTAGAAATGCATTCCCAAAGCCCTTTTCCAAGTTTCTCTACATCAAAATTGTTCTCGATTGCGTCTCTTGCATTTCCACCAATCTTCTTGATCAAATTGTCATCATTTGAGAGAAGTGCAAGTTTATGGAAAAGATCTTCTGAATCATAGGGTTTATAGTATACTGCTGTTTCACCATCAATGACATAGCCGTCCACTGGAGGAACTTCAGAGGTAAGCACTGCTTTTCCCATTGCCATTGATTGAAGACAAGTCATAAGCCCGGTTGATCTAAGTGTGTAATGTAAAGGGACTACCACAAATCTTGCTCTTAACACTTCAGCCTTGAATGTTGATATTGATGCCCGTGGCAGCCATTTGACATTTGGAGGCAGGTTTGATGGTTGTGGTAAATCGCTTCTAATTCTTAGCTCAGGTAGTTTTTGATGCCACTTTTCATATACAGATAAGAGAGTCTTGAAATCGCGATACTCTCCTGCGGAAAAAATGTAGTTCTCCGTTTCAATTGGCTCTGGTTTGAAGTAATCCGATTCAACTCCAAAAGGTACGTATGATAATAAATTATTGGGGAAACCAAGAGCATTTAAGTAAAACGCTCGCTGACAAGAAGAATGAAAAATTATGTGTGAAACACTCTTTTGATTGAAAACTTGTCTTAATATTGCATAAATCAAAGAAGGGGGAATCTTTTTTAGGGTTTCTGTAGCGTTCGGTAATCCTATATCTATCATTACGTGTGGAATCGATTTGTTGAGGCCTAATTTGGATCTAAAAAGCGAAAATAGGAATGCACTTGGCGAGTCAAAAGTCAAAAGCAAGTCATAATTTTTAATTTTACTAAACGCTTTCGAATGTTGAAGGTAAATCCTAGACATATCTTCAAAGGAGGAAAGAAAGAAATTCTTTTTTATCCCAATAACGTCGACACTCACGTCATTTGGCCAATACTTAAAAAACCAATATTTTTCGCCTGATACAACCTGGTCGGGATTTCGAATACTTAAATCAAAAGTTTTAACCCTATAAATAGGCCAATTTACTAACATCAAAACTTTAAGCATAAGAAACCTCAATCAGAGTAAAAAACGAGCTTTGCATTAAGCTTTTATTTTAATCATGCTTAATTTTTCAATGTAGCGCTTTACATACGACTCAGGAGAAAAATTCTGTTCAAAAACACGTTTAATTTCTGAGGGGAGATAGTTTTCTTTAGAGAAATTCAGCAGAATTTCTTTGAGTTGACTGAAATCATTAAATATTAATGAATTCAAATTCATCTTCTGATTTACTTCTGGTAACCCCCCCTTGTTAGAGACAATAACAGGGGTACCAAGTGAAAGGGCTTCTAAAACTACTAATGGGGCGTTCTCAGGCCAAATTGAAGGAACTATTAAAGCTAAGGCATCCGCGTATAAAGAGTATAATTTTTGTTGATCAACAAACCCCAAGTACGAAATCATGTCACTAAGGGAGTTCTTCTCAATATAATTTTTAACGTAGTTTCCAAGGCTTCCACCCCCCGCTATTACCAAACGAGTTTTCAGAACAGGTCTTAGTTCTTTGAAAATATCTAAGAGAGGTATGATTCCCTTGTGTTTTTCTAGCATCCCAATGAAAAGGAAATAGTTTGAAAAACCTGAAGGGGAGATATTTGCCAAAGGTTTGGGGGCAAAATTGGGAAGAGTTAGGCTTTTCAAATGTATTTCTTGCATGAGTCTTCTTCTGACAAAATCGCTAGGAGAAATCAACAGATCTAAGCTGCTTATCGCTTTTTTGAAGCTTTTGGAGTCCCGCCATATTTGAGGGAATCTCTTAGAGGCTACGACACATGAGTAACATTGTTTCTCAGTACAGGTTTTTTTTCGATTTATTAAGAGATTATTGGTTTGACAAATTAGCCAATAGTCATGAGCAGTGTAGATAGAAAGGTAATTCCCTTTTTTTTCAAGAAGCGAATACCCAAGAAGTGAGATGTTGTGGTGATGAACTACATCTGGATGTTCAGTTCTTAGAATTTCTGAAAATTTCTTTTGAACATAAAAGGACCGCCCTAATACGTAAACCATCAAGGGATCTATTTGATGAAGTGGTGATTCTATTCTATGAATAATAATGTTTTTCTTTTCAGGTTCCGTTTTTAAAGCATTCAGGTTCTTTCTCTTAATTCGATAAGCATCAAGGCTATGCATAATATGTACTTCATGGCCTTCTTTGGCTAATTCTTCTGCTAAATACTTTACATGAGTAGCGTCTCCCCCAATATGATAGGGTGGATAGAAACTCGTTGTGAATAATATCTTAAAAGTCTCTATCTTAACGCATGCTCCTGGGTAGTACTTGTACCTAAAATATAATCAATTAATTCAACGATTCTTAAATTACTCGATTTTTTTGTCTAAAAGGTACTAACGCAAAAGAGATAGGTAAATTTTCTCCATCTGATCGGTTATCTTATTCCAATCATAATGGGAACAAATACGCTGAGTGACTTTTTTTTCCATTCTGAAAACTTCACTTGAATTTTCAAGTAAGAACTGTAATTTCTCCTTCAAATCCTCAGAATCACCATGTTTAAATGAAAAACCTGCCTCTCCAATGGTCTCCAAATTTTCTGGAATATCACTCACAAGTACACATTTTCCCAAAGCCATGGCTGTAAGCAAGGCAGGGGATGTACCTTCAAGTTCAGAAGCGGTAGCATAGAGATATGCGCCTTTACATAAATTTTGGAAGTCCTTTCCATACAAATATCCTAAAAAATAGGTATTGGCGTTTGCGTTCTTTCTAAGAAGAGTCTCATACTCGTTTCCATAGGGATCCCCGCCGACAATTACCAATTTAAAATCTGTTTGGATTTTTTTAAAAGCATCCACTAAGAGGTGAACACCTTTCTCCCTCACCAGTCTCCCGACAAAAAGGACGTATTTTCCATATGGGAGACCTTTCTTCTTGAGGATATCTAAATCAGGTTTTGATAAATCGATATTAGCCCCATAAGGTACGTAGATTGGAGGTTTACCGAAATTAGAGCAATACCAATTTTGCACGGTCTTAGAATCAACAATAGTTGATTGGGGCAAGTACAACGCAAAAATAGCTGTTAACCGCAGAAGTTTCCTTACAAATCCAGGATAACTCGTTCTATTCCAAACAAGACCATCTAGAGTAAGAACATTTCTAGATGAAACTATCCTGGGAATAATGGTAAAAGGCCAAGCATCAGAACCAAAAAAATGAACGACATCAACATGTCTCCTCAACACGTCTATTGTTGAAATAATTCCACGAAATGGAAAATCTAAAAATTTATTTTTAAAACAGGGAACAAATACTAGTTGGATCCCTTTGTATGAATTTATCTTTGGCTTTAAACCTCGATAACCACAATATACGATTATTTCATGTCCTTTTCCAGCAAGCCTTGTTGCTACTTCTTCGACACAAGTTTCGAACCCTCCATATTTAGCAGGAATGCCCATGGTACCCAGATAAGCTATTTTCAAATAATTAACATCAGCCTTTTGGAGATTTCACATTTAAAGGGTAGAGAAGTGTATTTTAATTGTTGTTTCTTTTGCTACTCTGTGCAGGTTATAGTAAAATATTAAAATTATAATAGATTTAATGTAGCAGATATATTAGATTTATATCCAATACGATTTTATATATTCTTTAAGGGCAACTTCCCAGTTTCTCGTTGTATCTAAGCCAAGAAGCTCAAGCTTATAATTTCTGGACATTTCTGACCTTGCACGAGGTGCTGGCAAAGGAAAGTATGCAGAACTGACAGGTTCAACGGTGACGTCTGTCCTACCTAAAATATCTACGATTTTCTTAGCAACATCAAATCTTGAACAGTACCCTTTATTAGTACAATGATAGAGACCGTAGTTTTCGGATTCGATAAGATCAGCCAAGCACCTAGAAAAATCCACGGTGTATGTTGGACTACCAATTTTATCATTAACGGCTTTTAATTCTGTTGTTTCTTCCATTCTTCTGATAATTTTACCTATGAATTTCTTATCCCTCTCAGGACCACCACCAACCATCCACCCTGCCCGGACAATATAGAATCTATTCAGAAGGCTCTGAACAATTTTTTCTCCTTCAAGCTTACTACGACCGTAAATATTGATTGGGTTGGGAGTATCGAACTCTGTATAGGGTTCAAACTGATTTCCATAGAAAACACCGATTGTGCTAATGTAAACCATTGGGATGCTTCTTTTTTGACATAATAGAGTTACGTTTTGGGTGCCAATAGTGTTGGTTAGATATGCATGGTCTGGTTCGAGCTCGCATTTATCCACATCTGTTTCAGCAGCCAAATGCATAATAATATCTGGTTTAACTTTATCGATAAACAGTTCTATTTGCTTGAATTTTCTAACATCAAGGGATTCGATTTCATCTTTTTTTGGGATTAAATCAGTCGCAAATATTTCATGATTTCTTTTGGCAAGAGTTGGACATAGTGCACTACCTAGCATTCCTGCTGATCCTGTTAAGAGTATTTTCACCTATATATCCACCTTAGCGGCTAGCTTCTAATTAAATCAGATTTTCCTAAATATAACCTTTAGTACGAAATTAAAAAAAGTCTAAAATCTAAAAAAAAAATAACTTAAAATAGTAACTTGTTTTTCTTAATATCATAACGATTGCCAATCATTGTCCAACTTTAGCTGTTAACAGTTCTTAACTTGATGTTCCCGTATTAACGCTACCGTGGCAAAAGTGCAAGTTAATGTAAGCATACTAAGAGTATTAGTTATCAGGTGTAAACCCAAGGGCGAGTAGTAGAGAATCAAACCAACAATAGGGACAATTGCAAGACTTACACCTACACTCAGAACGAATCGTGCAGTTTTTTCGAGATTTTCATTGTTTAGCTTAATAGGCAACTCTAAAGGAAAGAGCGCTTTAACGATTGTATACCCTGGAAAAAAGACAACAAATGCGACGCCCAGAGTGGAGCGCAAGTAGACTACTGGGAATGCTGTATCCGGAATTGTAAAAACTGAAATTACAGTTGCAACCGAAAGAGCGATTATAATCCAATACCAATATGCTCTTTTTGAAAAAACATAGACTTTTACCCCAATAGGCACTGATGATTTAAGGTCAGTGAAGTGAATTTTGTCTTCATTACTCATTTCGATCAGTATAATTGTTGTTAAATGTGGGCTAATCGAATGTTCTTTTAGCATCAGTCGTTTTAGTTGATCGGTGTTTTCGGGTTTATCTTTTTTAATTATTTCGGTTATAAAGGCTTTAATTTGGTCTTTAGTCGGTTTTGGTTCCAACTCGTCTCAACCCAATGTTTTCTATTCCTAATTTGTTACTGATTTATTTTCACTATTTATTTAAAGAAAAACGCGTTCTATTCTTGCACTTTCAAAATATTTTTTGAACTATTACCAAAATTATTAATCAATACAAAATATGTTTCATTCTTGAGTCATGTTAGTGTCGTCAAGTTTAACTCTAAATTGACGTATCGACCATGATACTGGGTACTGTTAATTGTGGAATTATAAATCCAAAGCTCAAATAGTATTCCGTAATTGTTTTCGGGGGTATTTTTATCACGTATTGTAGGTTTATCAACATTGAAAGCGACACCATTTATTGAGAGCTGGTTTATTATGGACTGATCACCATTGGTTGAACCTTGAGTAACTGAAAACTCAATAGGGAATTCTCGATTTTCGCCGTTTGCTAAGAAAAACTTGGTTTCCCAGATAGGTAGCAAAGCACTTGGTGTTCCATTGGTTGCGCTGGGCAACAAATCAGTTTGATTCCTCAACTTCAAATATATAGTGTAGTATGCAGCTGACCCTATTCTATCATTAACTCCGACATAGAATGAGTAATTCTTGCCTACAGTAATATTATACGGATAGCTCCCTATTATATGGGTTGATCCCAACAGGTAGAGCCCAGAGAACTGTTGACCAGTTGGCCAATCCACTATAATACTGATTGCCGGTGAAGCAAGAAGCAAAATTCCGATTAAGCCAACTGTCAGAAAGATAATCCGATATTTATTAAGATATATTCTCTACCACCTCAGGTTTCATATAATGTAATTTCTTGATTAAAGAGCGTTTAAATCGCCGCCAAGCAAACAATATAGAGATACCAAAAATAATGGCGCCAACAACTGAAAAGATAAGTGTTAACCAGAAAGTATTTTGAGATTCAACCAGACTAACGCTTCTCAAAGTAATGGCGGCGGCATTAACTTGTCCAGCTATTTGACGGACTTTTTCTGTATTGGCGGTAACATTTGTTGTAGTCCCGCTGTTATAGGCGTTTTGAGCCTCTGTCAAAAGTTGTCCTGCAGTATTTAGCTTTAATAGAAGTTGAGTAACGTTTCCGCCAGCTTTTTCAGCATTCAAAACAGCATTGAAAGCCTGTTCGACAGAGTGGTTAGCCGCCAGCAGCTTTGACGCGGTTTCGTCGGTTTGCGCAAAAACATAATGCTCATTGCAAAGAAAATAGCTAAACACCAAAAGAACGAACAAAGTGATAACGAGAAGTTTGCAGCGTTTGTTTAAGTTTGTAGCCTCCAAATCCGTTGTTGCTTAACATTTAGTTGCAGCGCATTTTTTAAGGAAAAAACTATAAAATCCCTTTTTTCAAGACTTTTTTTAACCAAACAGTACATAAATTGAATAAGTTCGTTAATAATCAAAGATTTAGAAAAAGTTTTTAGGTGAACTGTTTTCCATTAATGGTGTTTTTTTTTTAGATTTCGTGTGTATTTAGGATAGATTGAGGATCTTGCTGTTATTCTGTCCTTTGAACTAACTGAGCCTAATTTTAGGAGTGCATACCCGCTCTTCAAACAATCCGAAGGGCCAAATTAGTCTCAAATTGAAATTTACGCTTAGAATTTCAACCTAAGATTTACGCAACTTAATACAAAATAGATTTCTTTTCTTTATTGTCTACAAAGGACTTAGACTGAAAAAAATCGATAAACTTGGACTCATAGCGCAGTACCATGTTTCTAACATTCTGCGACTTAAAATTTTATAAAGAGATTTGCCTAGGAAGCGGTTTTATATCGCCTTATGCAAGTCTATTGTTTTCGTTTACAAATTCTAGCATTATGCGTTTGAAAATTTCGGCGCCGTTCTTAATGCCTAGTTTTTTCTGGCCTAGTCTTTCTCGATATTTAATGGGAACTTCCACTATTCCGAAGCCTTCGTGTTCTACATGATGGTTGAGTTCAACTTCAATGTCAAAACCTTTGGATTGTACTTGCCATTTTCTAAGAATATCCGCGCGAACTACACGTAATCCTGTTAGTGGATCAGCTAACGAAACGCCATTTAACAAGTTATGTGCAAAAGCAATGAATCGGTTACCTACATAGAAAATACTGCTTGACGCTGTTTTTTCTTCGTAACCATTAAACCTGTTACCGCAAACCATTCCAACTTCAGGAGTATTCTTTAGTATTTTTATCATCTTAGGAATATAAGCTGCTGGATACGTGTAATCGGCGTCTGTTAATACTACATAGTCAACTGTGGGATCTATATGGGCAATTGCTTTGGCTACTGCGTCACCTTTGCCTAATCCATCTTGGATATAGATTTCAGCACCTAAATTCTTAGCTACCTCTACAGTTCGATCTGTGCTTTTTCCATCCACGACCAGAACATGTGAACATTCAATAGTATCCATAAGTTCAGCAATTGTTAGACCTATGCCTTCCTCTTCATTCAACGCAGCTATGATTACTTGAGTCGAAAAGAGATCCTGTTTTTCAGCTTTAGCCAAAAACATCAATACGTCCCTGCAATTACTTTAATGATATAGTCTTATATAAGACGATATAACAAAAACTGGAATATGCCAACTAAATCAACTTTAACATATTATAATGCATTTTACATATATATTTTTTGTAATAAGTCCTTTTATTCTGTTCAAATATTGGATATGATGTAATTTTGGTAAATTAAAAATATTTGTTTTTGTTTGATACCTTGTTTTTTAGATCCAACTAAGTATGGGCAAATTGAAGCCAAAGATGTAGCAAATACATTAATATCATCAATTTTCATTTTCTAAAAACCTACTTCTGAGATACGATATACTTAAAGTTACCACTACGGAGTCCCTTCCTGACAGAAGCAGATAAGAAACAAGAAATTCAGTTAAGCCAAAATCTTTGATTCATGCTCCTAAGATAATCACCACTTTTAGAAAAACCATCTTTTAAGTTTTATGCATAATTGCTCCAGGAATTCAGAAGCAAAAAGCCAATTATAACTACGATACCTCTTTTGACTCCCAACCTAAGCATTTTTGCAGCCTCCAATTCTTCTTGACTTGCTTTTATTATTTGGTCAAACTACAAAAAATATTTGGATTTTTACAAAAAAGTAAAAATGTCCCCGAAAATGAAGGATTCGAAAAGTCTAGTTGTAAGCCTCGGGTCCGTTAGCCATTCTAGTTGAGAAAAAACGATAAAAAGGAAGATTTAGTTTATCTAAGCTGTTCCTGAGATTAATATTTGTACGCTAAAAGTTGTTACGTCAACTATGCTTGAGGAAGATATCAATTTTATGGCAGCAGGTGTTGATTGTCCTGGTGTAAGTCGTGTGCCTTCTTTGTCCCAGCTTACGGTTATTGGTCCATTTGCAGTAATTGGGGTCCAACTGCTTGTTGAGATGCTTAATGTTAATGAGGTGCCGGTTCCTGTGTTTTTGACGTAGACTGTTCGGGTTTGGTTGTTGCCCGGTGTTATTGTTCCCCAATCAATGGTTGAAAGGGCGGTAGTGCAGCCGCTGTCGGAGTAGAGGCCTAAGTTTGCTGTTACTGTTATTGAGCCGTTGGTGGATAAGCTTTTGTTGACGGAGATTGCTCCGTAGGTTGTGGCTGTTAATGCTACGGCTACAAGTATTAGGGCGATTATGGATATTGGAATTTTTGGGATAGTCATTTGTGTTGCTCACTAAACACACTTTTGTGTATTAAGTCTTAATAAACATTATTAGTTCTCTATACAACACAAATACAGAACAACAAAAATACACATCAAAAGGCCAAGAACATAGAAAAAATAATTGATTGCGCAAAAAAATGACTAAACTAAGAAAAAATACTGAGTACTCAGAACCTGACCTTTCGCTTCTCTTCAGAACGCTTCAATCGCTCCTCAAGACGCCTATTCCGCTCCCTATTCTCAAACCCAACCAAAGAAGCCAAGGCAAGAATAGAAAAACTTCGACCAAATTTTCTAAGTAAGTTCATAAACTCACATACCTCACTACGATGTCTTACGATTTCAACCTTTTAAAGCAAGTTACAAAAAACAAAATATACCCAAACAAGATATATGTTCAAGAAAAAGTACATCTCCACCCCATATTTCACAAGCAGTGCAATATCCTGAAATTAATTTTACACATTAAACAAATTAAGAATTAACGTGAAACAAGTTCTGATCTCTATGCTGGAGTAGCAAACTCACCTACCCTTGCCACATAGCTGAACCTAGTTGGCAAACCAGTCTCCTTGAGGAGGCAAACGGTAAACAAAAAGCAGCTACATGAACACCTTACTTATTTATTTAGGGATATCTAAGAATCCTTCCAAAACATTCCCTTCAACAATGCCCAGCTGCCTAGACAACCATGTTTTAAGAATTATTGAGAAGTTTGGAAGAGCTCCCGAAAAAAGTATTAACTGAGTTCCCTTAAGCGCTTCGACTTGAAATACCTTCTCAACCTCTTTAAAGCTAAAAGACACCGTTTGAGCACTCAACGCCAAAGACTGAAAATCCCTCCACTGTTTACAATGCAACATCACAGAAGGCCTGCCTTGAAACAATGATAGTGATGCAGTGGGAGTCACCTCAGATGGAGGCTCTTGCTTCTTTACCGCAGTCGATAAAACTTCTTTAGGTGAGCTCGACATTATGCCAATTAGATTTGTTATTTCTTTTTGCAGAGTGCCTATCTTTTCTTCAACCTTTTCGATTTTACCGTTTAACACATCTGTGTTCCCCAAGTGTTCGGTAACCAATGCAAACTCATTTATCGACTTGTCTAGATTTTGTTCATGTTCTTTTAGAACGTTAATTATGAAATCTAAAGCCTCTAATGACTTATCTTTTGAGCCAGGGTTTCCTGCCATCTCTTCCAATTCCAATGCAACTTCATCCGTTTTTAGCTTCTTAAGGCATATTTCTATAGCCGAAATATGTCAACATATGAAGTAATTGCCATTTTTTTCTTGCAAACAAGTTTTTTGGTTTACGGGATTGTAAAACAAAGTGCGCAACCTTCGACTATTATTCCAAAATCTTTCAGTATTACAAATACTGTGTAAATATCAAAATAATACCAACCATATCAACAGATAGCTATTAATTTTTTTAGTTGAATGATTAAAATGCAATTATTTTTATACTTGTCTAACTGACTATTGTGTTTAAGCGCGGATTTAAAAATGAAAATTAAGCTCAAAGCGTTTGCTGAAGATTCCAATGACATAGGCAAGTATTTTCGCTTCGCAGTAATTGACACAGAAAAGTCATGTGAATATCCTTCGAATTTCGTTTGCCTGCTTCCAACAGTTATTAATAATGACGAAAAAACCCAGAACCAATTTTCTAAAATATTTGGAGATAAAAGCCAAGAGCAAGCGGAGTTGCTGTTAACCAAGGCTTTGAAGAAGGAAAGTGAGGTCGTTGTTAAGGATGAAATTAGAAGAAGGCTCGCGTTAATTGCCCCCGATAACTATCTTCAAAAAAGATGTTTAATTTGCAGGAATCTTTTTTACGAAGATAAGACAAAAAAATTGAAGAGTGCCTTGTGTGAAGTTTGTTTTGAGAAAAGAATTTGATGACCAATTGTTAAGTGATAAGAGAATTTGTGCAAGAATTCTTTTGCTTTGCATGATATAGCAGCCATTTTTTTGGTTCTATTTTTAATATTTCGTCACTTGTTGGTTATTGTTTGTTTGGAAACTGTTAATCAACATTAGTAAGTATTGTGACTTCATAAACCATTTAAATTTGCTGTCGCCTTGTTTAATTGGTTAAGGGGTGTGTCGTAATTGATGTTTCATTCACTCTCCCAGTTATCCCCGTTTGAGGCATCATAACCCTTAGCCTTTCAAGAGTCTTGTATCATGTGTATTAATACTTATATATCCGTCAAGACATTAACAATAAAATAATGAATTCAAAATTCATTACCCTTATCTACAGAAACAATCATAAAACTAAAAAAGAAAGTGACTGAATGGCAAAAGCACCATCAACACACAATGATCCAAAAAAAACCATAGATTACACTGAACAAGACATGTCTGAAACAGAAGAATATTTCCAAAACTCATCCCCAACAAAATCCAGTCGCAAAAACTCTTCAACGAACAGCAGTTTTGAGTTACTGAACTCTGATAAGGTTGATGACGGGGTTACAATAGGGGCTCTACCTATTGAAAAAGATGGATATCGAAGAAGAATTTGATGACATTTTGCTTGAAACAATCGATGAAACTCTATCCTCTCTTGGAGAACCTGCCAAGAAAGCGATTTATTTCCATCTTGAAAATAATTTCAGAATAAGTAAGAGTGAAATCCCTAAAAAAATAAACGAGTTCTCGGATATTATTCAAAAGATATTCGGTTCTGGCGCAGGTAGACTTGAAATTAAATTCATGAAGATTCTTCATTCAAAGATAAACATTGATTTGAAATGGCCTGAATATGAGGGACCATTATCTAAATGGGTGATTATGGATATGACCTTCATAGAATACGTGAATGGTATGCGTACAACTTATGAGGCTAATGCAAAAAAAACGCTGTTTATTGAGCAGAAAACCGTTCAAGTAATTTAAAGTTACGATAAATAAGTGAAATTAAGGTTAAAAAACAGAAACGGTTTTGAAATTGATGAATTATAAGCCTGTATCTCAAATTCATAATGCTTTATTATATTCTTGCAGTTTGATTTTATCGTTTCAGGTAAGGTTACTAGTAATCATGAAACTTGATAAGTCAGTTGAAGAAACGTACGTAACTCCAAGAGAAACAGTTGACTATCTGTGCAAATCGAGAATTGAAAATAGTTCGACTCCAAACTTTACTTTGCGAAATTTATTTATTAGCGAGGTTTAGCAATGGAAAGCGAAAATAAATTTCATCAAATAACAAATTCAGTTAAAGACGCAATTATTTTAGTTGATGAAGAATCAAAGGTTACGTATTGGAATCCAGCTTCAGAAAAAACTTTCGGTTACACCAGTAAAGAGGCAATCGGTAGAGATATCCATGAACTTGTGGTTCCAACTTCGACATGTCAAGAAGGAATGGATCGTATTGAACAAAGTGTGAAAGTTTTTACCGAAACTGGCATGGGTTACTTCACTGTGGGAAACGTTGAATTAATCGGCCGACACAAAAATGGAACTGAATTCCCAGTGGAATTATCAATTTCCCCCATAAAGTTATCTGGAAAATGGGGCGCCGTTGGAGTAGTAAAAGACATTAGCGAAAGAAAAAAAAGTGATCAAAAAACAAAGGATGCTGAACAACGCTATCACACCTTATTTAATCAATCTCCATTGGGAGTTTTGATAGTTGATCCAAAAACAACGGGTTTTGTTGAATTCAACGACGTCGCTCATCAGCAATTAGGATATAGCCGAGAAGAGTTTGAAAAATTAACCATCGTAGATTTAGAAGCTAAAGAATCTGAAGAGGAAGTAAAGTCTCATATAGCCAAAATTTTAAGGGAAGGCAGAGAAGAGTTTGAAACCGAACACCAAACAAAAGATTGCAGCATTAAGAATATCTTGGTTAGTGCAAAAGCCATAGAAATGAAAAACAAAAAATTGCTCCACTGCATTTTTCATGATATTACCGAGATTAGGAATACACAAAAGTCGTTAATGGAAAGTGAGCAACAATACCGCAATTTAGTGGAACTTGCTCAAGAAGGTGTTTGGGTATTTGATAGAGAATATATAACAACATTTGTGAATCCTCGAATGGCTCAAATGTTGGGTTATGCCCAAAGTGAAATGTTTGGTAGGAGAGCTTTTGAGTTTATTGATGGAAACGTCGTTGAAGAGGCTAAGAATTTTCTAGGCAAATACGATACAGGCGTGAAAGGTAATTTTGAATATGAATTCATTCGTAAAGATGGATCCCGAATTTACGCGAGCATAGCCGTTTCTCAGATGACCGATGACAAAGGGATTAACTGCGGGATTCTTGCTCTGGTTGCGGACGTTACTTTACGTAAAGAGATGGAGAAGAAGTTAGAGAAATATTCTAAAAATCTTGAGGAAATAGTACAGCAAAAAACAAGTCAGCTTGCTGAAGCGCAGGCTCAAATTATTAAGTCTGAGAGGTTGACTGCTATCGGCGAATTAGCCGGAATGGTGGGGCATGATCTCCGTAATCCTTTGAGCGGCATTAAGAATGCTTCTTACTTCCTTAGCAAAAAGGATGTAGGTGTGTCGGCGAAGTCTAAAGAAATGCTTGAAATAATCGACAGATGCGTAGACCACTCTAACAAAATAATTAATGATCTTTTGGATTATTCAAAGGAAATGCGTTTAGAGAGGAGAGAAACTTCAATAGATAAACTGCTCACCCAAGCATTAGCAATGGTTCAAATTCCCAAAAAAGTGACGGTTGTAACACAGGTTACAAATCCATCTGAGATGAAGGTTGATTCAGATAAACTTGAACGTGTCTTCATAAATCTTGTAAAGAATGCCATCGATGCAATGCCAAATGGAGGCTCAATTTCGATTATCGGCAAAGAAGAAAATAACCATTTAGAACTTTCTTTCTCCGATACTGGCATTGGAATTCCCGATGAGGTTTTGCCAAAGCTTTTCTCGCCGTTGTCAACTACAAAGGCGCAAGGAATGGGTTTTGGTTTAGCTATATGTAAACGCATAATCGAAGCTCATGAGGGAACTATTAGCTTTAAGAAAGCAATTGGGAAGGGCACGACATTCATTGTTACATTACCAATTGGAACAACGCAAAAATTGGAGGTGATATAGATTGAATAATCAAACCAGAATACTAATCGTTGATGACGACGATACCATAAGATCTACCATGAAAGCAATCCTTGAAGATGAAGAATACATAGTTGATTTAGCTGCTAGTGGAAAAGAAGGCATACAAAAATCAAAAGAAACATCCTACAACATTGCGCTCTTAGACATCCGACTACCCGATATGGAAGGCGTAGAACTATTAAAACTCTTGAAACCCGCGGTACCGAGAACCCGAAGGATAATGGTAACAGGATACCCATCAACTCAAAACGCTATAGAAGCTTTAAACAAGAATGCAGATGCATACCTAATTAAACCGGTAGATGTCGAAAAACTGCTTAAAACAATAAAAGAGCAGTTAAAGTTCCAGGAAGAAGAAAGAAACTTCAGTGAACAAAAAGTAGCTGAATTTATTGAATCTCGGGTTAAAGAAATTATATAATTTTTTTCCTTTTCTTTGTTTTTAATTACTTGAGGGGCACAATTACATTTTTTTAAGCTTTGTCAAAATAGAAACATAAAATAATTTTAAAAGTTTTTGTCTACTCATAGCGTTAGTTTGCTTTCACAATTTGCTTTAATTTCAAACAAAGTCTTGAAATGCCGATATTGATTACCAATTCACATGAATTAAATACGATACATCGCGAACAATAGCACGACAAATGAACAACTGCAACGAATATTGCTAAGTCAAAAGAAATTCTAATGGACATGGAAAAGGTTGAATAACAATTTAAGAGAAAAAGAGTTATTCCAAAAAACAAAATCCAATGAAAATCACAGAATTATCGATGTCATTGATGATCTATTATTTTTAATGGATAATAATCGTTTAATCATTGATGTTAACAAAAGCTTTTGTGATGCGCTCAAGAAAAAACCCGAAGAATTGATAGGCAAGCATTGTTACGAAATAGTCCATGGGACAATCTGCCCATGGCCTAATTGCCCAGCTACGGAGACTTTTGAAACCAAACTATCCGTTACAAAAGAAATCATTGATCCAAACATGGGCATGCCACTATTAGTTACTACATCACCTATTCTCGATGAAAAAGGCCTTGTTTCTCAGGTTATTCATGTCGCTAAAGATATAACTGCTATCAAATCAGCGCAAATGGAAATGTATATTGCAGCAAACCTTTTTGATGCGGCATCAGACTCAATTTTAGTGCATGATATTGATGGACGATTGGTCTATTTCAACGAAGCCGCTTACAAAACAAGAGGTTATTCAATAGATGAATTCCAAAAATTATCAATTAAAGATCTTGAAGTACCCGGCGACCCAAGATTTTTTGGGTCCCAAATGACACAGTTGCTAGACAAAGGAGAAGTTACCTTTGAAGCGCTAAACCTACGCAAAGACAAAAAGGTATTGCCAGTTGAAATTCATGCAAGGGTAATTGAATCAGACGGCAATAAGCTTGTTCTAAGCGTGGCTAGAGACATATCTGAGCGCAAAGCTGCCGAAGAAAAACTGATTGAAAGTCAAGAAAAATACGAAACAACATTCGAATCGTCAACAGATGCGTTAATGCTGCTTGACGAAAAATCTTTTCTCGACTGCAATACCGCTACTCTTCACATGTTTGGTATAACTTCATTAGAAGAGTTCATAAAAAATCACCCTTCTGACCTATCGCCCCTAATGCAACCTGATGGCACAACGTCGTTTGAATCCTCTATTAATCACATTGAGAAAGCATTATGGACGGGTAAAGAAAAATTCTTTTGGATACATAAACGGGCAGATGGAACCACCTTTCCAGCTGACATACTTTTATCTAGAATCTCCTTGAAGAACAGAAATATCTTGCAAGCCACAGTTCGAGATATAACAGAACAAAAAGAAGCAGTAGAAAAACTCAAACAAGAAGAAGAAAAGCATAGAACCATGCTTAATGCAGCTAATGTACTCGTTCAATCGGTTGATGTTGAGGGCAGATTTGTTTTCGTAAATGATGAATGGAAAAAGAGGCTGGGTTACACTGATGTGGAATTGAAAGACATAACTTTAATGAATGTAATTCAAAGAGACCACATCCAGAATTGCATGAACATTTTTAAAGAGGTCATGAACGGCGTCTGTATACATGATGTTGAGACAGTTTTCGTTTCTAAGGATGAAAAAGAAATTATTGTCAGCGGCAACGCATGCCCGATATTTAAAAACGGAAAATTTGTATCCACGATAGCTTTTTTTGTGGATATTACTGAACGCAAAAAAAATGAAGAAAAACTAAAGGAAAGTACACGTAGAATTGAGTTGATGAATGAGAAGTTACGAGTGATAGGTGGGTTAACAAGGCATGATGTTAGAAACAAACTATCAACGGTGACTGGCTATGCATATTTGCTCAAGAAGAAACATAGTGATCAACCGGATATCATGGAAGGACTTGGCAAGATGGAGCAGTCGGTTAAAGAGGCAATGAAAATTTTTGACTTCGCAAAAATGTACGAACAACTAGGAGTTGAAGAACTAACCTACATCGATGTGGAGACAAAACTTAACGAAGCAACCGCTCTCTTTTCAGGTTCCATGCCCAAGATAATTAATGAATGCAACGGTTTGACTGTTTTTGCAGATTCATTTGTTAGGCAATTATTCTATAATTTTATTGATAATACACGAAAATACGGCAAAAAAACTACGGCCATAAGAGTTCACTATGAAAACGATAATATAAACAGCCTAAAGCTGATTTATGAGGATGATGGAGTGGGCATTTCCACGGAGAATAAGTTAAATCTCTTCAAAGAAGGCTTCAGCACAGGAAACAGCACAGGCTTCGGACTATTTCTAACAAAAAAAATGATGGACATTTATGGATGGAAGATTGAAGAAAACGGTGAACCTGAACAGGGAGCTAAATTTACCATAACGATTCCAAGGATAAACCAAAACGGAAAAACAAATTTCCAAGTGAAAAAATAGACATGAGAGTTAAAAAAAAATATAGATATAGAATACGTTTGATTAAATGTCTCCAATTCCTGTGAAAAACTGATTCTAAAAATTTAGAAAAATGCAATTAAAAAAAAAGTTAATGTTTTTTGCAATTCTGATAACTTTAAACATAAATTACCTGACCTACAAAATTATAAAACTGCAAAAACGCATTCAAACACTAATAAACTAAATCATTTAATATTTTAATTCTTAATTCTTAAGTTTCACAAACATCTTCTTTTGAGAGAGTCAAACTCAAGTAAGCGGAAATCCAATTGGGCTTCGAGCAGAAGTTTTCTAATGCATTCAAAGAAAACAAAATAAAAATACTAAAAGAGAAAACAATATAGGACTCAAGGAAAGAAGCCAACCCACTCAAAGGGACTAAAAAATAAATTAGATTACAGAAAACAGATAAAAAAAATACTTTTTAACTCAAACAGCCGGCAAACTGCAAAATATAGATTCTGAATTCATAAGCGTATTATATGCTCTACTCAATATTTAGTAAAAACACAGGGATCTCACAAATGAAAAAAACAAACAACACAAATAGAAAAGCACACAAAAGCAAAATGGCCAAAGCACTAAACGACGAAATCAAAACGCTCCCAACCGAAATGCAAGAGATCCTTGTAGACGATCTGGTCACAGCATTCCAAAACAGAGTTAAAATCGTAAAACAAGCAACATCAAACTTTGAAGATTATGTAGCGCTTGGAGTGACAGTTCACCCAATGAGACGCTCTAAACTCGAAATCTACATAGACGTCCTAAAAATATTAGCGCTAAAGGGTCAACTAAAACTAACTCACATAATGTACAAATCAAACGTTAACTGCAAAGTCCTAAAAGAACAATTAGAATTCTTAATAAAAAACAAACTAGTTGAAGAAAAAATATTAAGAAAAGAAAGAACAGTATACGGCATAACCCCAAAAGGCATCCAAGTCTTGAAATACTTTAGAGAAATAGAACAAGTATTTCCAATAAAAGAAGAAGTTAGGCATCATCCACTTCTTTAAAATTTTCTCTGTTTTTAGACTTTTAAAAAACTTGAGCTTATAGTTATTGAAATTTAATCCCTTTTCATACCAAACGCAACATTAAATTCTATTCCTCTGGAATCTTTATTCGTTGTCAGAAAAGTGTTTTTCCCAAAGTCTTACAGATTGCCCCAAGCGCTCCAGCAGTAAAATCAAGCATAGCCTTTCCATCCGGGTTGCTTCAAGGCTTCAATTCTTACAAACTTTTATTCCTTCGCGTTGGTATCTCTAAAAATTTAATCTGTCGCAGCTCCTATCATTTTCAGATTCAAAAAATCGAGTACGTCCTTAATCACCTTGCCTATAAGGTTATGAAATTAAGTGAACTTAGCCGGAAGGGGAACAAAACTTGAGCCATGAAAAGTTCCATAGTTGTTCTGCTTTTAGGCAGACATTCTCAAGAAATGAAATAAGGTAGAGAGGCAAGAAAACCTCGGTTTAGACTGATGATGCGGACAATGCCTCAGCGCTTTTCTGAATTTCCTTTGTTACGCTTGAGAGGAATTTTATGCGGTTTTCTAATTTACGCTTCTGGAAAGTTGTTAGGTTTTTGAATTTAGGCAAGATATCGCTGATTACACTCATCATTAAGTCTCGGTTTTTTTCTTCGCTCAAATCTTTGAGCTCCAAATGTCCATCGGTGAATAGTAATGCCAAGTGTCCAGTAGGGTCTATATGACCTTGAACAGCATCGCTTAGTTGAGGTGGGAGAGACAGTTGGTTAACAGCGATTGAGGGTGTTAAGGGTTGCATTAGTTTGAGAAAGGATATAAAAAATTGTGAGACTAATAATCGTTCTTCTGAACTTAACTCGCTTATTTGGCCAATATCATCTGCTGTACTTTTAAGAGATTCAACTAACTCTTGAATGCTCAGAGATTTTTTCTTTTCTGAAGCTTTAGGATCATGTGAGATCGAGAGTTCCATTGCATCTTGTTTAACGACAGTTTCTTGGGTCAAAGTTTATCAAACTTGCTATTGTGCGGTTTTTTCAAATAAACATTTGTGCGTAATAAATCATACAGACAATTGTTCTAATTGCTTTACCGAGATATCTAGATTGAATAAGAACTAATATGCAGCTTTATGTCCTTGCTGACCTACCTCAACTTCTGATTTTAATTGCTTGCTCTATTGAGTAGTAATAAACAACATTTATCTATCGCTTAACTTGAGTATCAAATACTCTAAGGGGTAGCGCTAATTGAGTTATGGACATCAAGGACTAAGAGATAAATCTCAAGTAAGCAGGGTTCAAGAGGTTTCATCTCTAAAACAGGACAATTTCAAAGTGACAGTCTCCTTGGACAAAGAACGTCCAATGTCCACATCACCCCTATATAATAAATATAATATTCAAAGGTATGACCTTCACCCAAACTTCAACTTCGCACATTTGGACAGCATGATCCCCAAGGGCACCCCAGAATACCTTGACCACGGACTAAACTACGTGGAACGCATGGTGCGAGCTCTTTACTATTTTAAACAATGCAGCCTAATTGGTCCATCAGGAACAGGCAAAACCCATATCGTCTATCTAGTGGCGGAACTGACAGGTTTGCCAATTTGGGAAGTCAACTGCGGCTTATCTACCAGTAGCTTCGACCTTATTGGGCGATTTATAGGATTGGGCAAAGAGAATTGGGTAGACGGATTATTGACCCAGTGGCTTAGAAAAGGCGGAATAATGTACCTTGACGAAGCCAACATGATGAAACAGGACGTTGCTACGAGACTCAACCCAGTCCTTGACACAAGAGGTCACCTGGTGCTAAACGAAAAAGACAGCGAAGTAATCGAACGTCACAAATACGGGTACATGATAATTAGCATGAACCCCGCCACAGCTGAATTCTCAGGAACAAAACCGCTCAACGCAGCTATGCGCCGCCGAATGGCTGTATGGATAAATTTTGATTTCTTAAGCGTTGGTGAAAAAATCTCTCCTCATGAGGTCGAAATGTTAAGAAAACGAACCAAAGTCGACCAAGATGTTGCTTACAAAATTATTCAGGCAGGTGCAGAACTAAGAAGACAATACAAATCCGGCGATTTACCCTACGGTCCCTCGTTGGGAGACTTAATCAACTGGGCAACTTTAGTATATGATGGCACTACTCCCATGGGTGCAGCTGAAGAGACTATAATAGGCTTAACAAGCGACAACGTTGAAGTTCAAGCGGATGTTAGGCGAATACTTGAAGCGGTTTTTACAAAGTAATAAGGGATTTTAGTTGGGCTTTATTGACTATGCATGGGCGATTTCCCCCCAGAAAGACGACACCAAAGTAAAAATAATCCAAGACCCCAACATAGACCAGCCGCAATTAAAAGCAGATAACGTTGGATTTACTATAAAACTGCCCACCCCCAAGTTCTTAGAAAATGGTTCTATAAACTTTATGTGTTATAATTTCGACAATAATGCTGCAGGCAAAGTGAGAATTGGCAGATTATTTCGAGCCTCAATTTTTCACTTGTCCACTCATACATTAATGCCGTTTTCAAAGGACAAGATTTTCCCAAAAAAATCGGATTCAAACGTTGAAACATTTGTCAAATCGCTAATTACTGACACATTCGTCAATGAATTCCTCCAAGAGAAATGTCCAACTTCTTTAATTGACACATCATATGCAAATGCTTTAGCTTTTCAAAAAATCAAATCACCTTCAAGAATCTATACAGTCTCTACCCGAGTTATGACATCATTGCTGAGAAAACTTTGGATCGATTACCCTAAAACCAACCCTATTTCTGATGAAGATTTGTTAGTAGATCGAATAGTTATGGAATTAACGAAGCTCAAAAACATCTTTATGGACATTGTTGTTAATAACAAAATAGAGCCCGAGAAAACTTTTGAAGACAACTATAATCGAATCCTGGGGTTACTTGAACCCTTAGGTCCTTTTTTGGAGGCTCCCTCACTTCGTCACACAGAAAGCTTAGGACCCTGTAGCATCTACACAGACTTTGGCTTAAACACTACTCCTTTCGAAGAATATTTTATCTCTTCTCTATCGCTTTTAGGAGGCACAATGCAAAGCGTTGCTAACATTGATCAACTTTGGAAACCAGAACAGGATTCCGAGGCTCTACAAGCGTTTAATTCAGATCAATATCAAAAACAACGAGAAGAGAAGATTATATCAAAAATCGAGTCATATTTAGCTATTACACAATTTAAATCGGTTTCATTTCCAGAAGAAGATTACACTCAATACCTACGAGCAAGAAACCTTGTGCAAGGAGCAAGTCGACGATTATTAGATATTTTGAGGTCAGCCTTTAATTATTTAGACGAGGACACACGCCAAGAGATGGGCCAACTTGATTTAGCAGCGGTTATACAATCCTTAGCTAGTAACAAGCCAGCAACTGATGTATTCGTATTAGATGAGTACCTTAAACCCAGTTTTGCTTGGTCGATAATATTTGACGTAAGCAAAAGTATGCAAGTCAAAGGCGAATATGGTCGCGCTTTAGCTATAGCAGTTGCAGAAGCAGCCAAAGAATTGATGCTGGATGCGACATCTTGGACTTTTTTTGCGTTTAGCGATAAGTTTTATGTATTAAAAGATAGCTCTGAATCATACTCAAAGAGAGTTAGGGCAAGAATCGGAGGTCTAAGATTCGAAGGTCTCACATACATTCCAGATGCAATTCAGGTTGCAGGCAAAATGCTAGCTAAGCGTTTTGAAGAGCAAAGATGTTTAATTGTTATTTCTGATGGTTGGCCATACGGATATGCTGAAATGCCATTAGTCTTGAAGAAATCTGTTGAAAGCCTGCTCAATAAAGGCGTAATTGTAATAGGCATAGGGGTAGAGACTGATCAAATGGGGAAGTATTTCAAATTAAACTCTTCAATCTACACTCAGAAGGATTTAATCAATAAATTTGGCGCTCTTTATGCTAACGCTTCCGCGAAAGCTCTTGAAACCTAAATTACCCGAATAAATTATGGAATTTTTTTATCTTTTTTACAAAATATGAATTATGAATTCATAATTATATTATATATAAAGACTATTTAGTAAGCCTAACCAAAGCAGGCAATCGGTGAAAAACTAAAAATGTCTCTACTAATGGATAAGCAAGAGCTAATGGAAGTCTACGACAAAAAGACTGAAGCTTGGAAAATAGTAAGAAAAGATCAGACCTATGACAAACAATTATCAACGGTTGAAGAAACACTTTCACGATTTGGATTAATTAAGAATGAAATTAGAGTGTATTTGTATCTAGCAAGGACTGGCCAAATGAAAGCTGGGGACCTATCCGAAGCCATTTCACTTCATAGAACAGAAACATACAGAATCCTTCGAGACCTAGAAAAGAAGGGAATTGTCTTCTCTATTTTTGAGAAACCATTAAAATTCACAGCTGTTCCTTTGGATAAAGCAATAGACTTGCTTGTCGATGCACAGAAGATAAAGATTAGACTTTTAGAACAGGAAAAAACAAGCATAGTTGAACTCTGGCAATCTATGCCTCAGCCCAAAGTTGAAATCGCTAAAAAAGAACTCTTCCAAATGCTCGAAGGCGAACAGCAAGTCCTCATGAAAGCTAACGAACTACTCGAAAAAACCGAGCAAAAATTCCAAATCTTCGCATCAGCTGACTACCTCTCAGAGCTCTACTACAACGACTTCGCAGACACGCTCAAAACCCAAGCCGACAAAGTTGAAGTAACATTGGTAACAGACGACTCATTGAAAAGCGCCTACTTCATCGGCCAAATGAAGTGGCTTAATGAATCACACAAAATCACTGATGAACGAAACTTACCATGCTTCATGATATCTGACAACAAAGAAGTAATGTTTGTCTTCCACGAAAAAGATAGCGACGAAAAAGATAGCTCAAAGAAAAAATATAGAACCGCTGCCATCTGGACTAACTACACCGCTTTGGTTAATACACTTAAAGTGCTGTTTTCCAAGTTAGCCCAATAAAAACTCTGTTTTTTAACTCTAATTATTATTTTTTCCTTTTGCTCGCTTTTTCATAAGCAAAACCAAAGTTACTATTAAAACAGCAATAGGCAGTAAGACGTAAGTAATTAACTGTAGATTTGAAAAGCCGTTGCTATTTTGGGCAGGAACGAGTTCTACGATGAAGAAGTCGTAGGCAGCTTTGCCGATTAAAGCTGGTTGATCAATCGGGTCAGTCCAACCTACCATGACATAAGTGTTGTTGGCTGTTTCAGTTACGGTGTAAGCTTCCTGGAAGCCCTTATCTCCCAGTGTGGAACTCCAAAAAACCTTTCCTGAATCGCTGATTTTGAACACCCAAAAATCTCTGTTTCCAGCGCCAAAAGAGAAAGTAAAGCCAGAAACCAAGTATCCGTCATCCCTTGAGGTTGTTACGTATGCGGCTGAATCAGCGTCTTTTCCGCCGACAGATTTGTTCCACAACACGTTTCCAGCTGAGTCAACCTTTAACACCCAAGCATCAGTTGTGCAGTTAGGAAGTTGAATATCGCCCACAACCACGTAGCCGTCGTTTGCTTTCGTTATTGAATATGCTTTTTGGCTTCCTTCACCACCATAAGTGTTGTTCCATAAGATGTCACCGTTGGCGTTAAGTTTCAATAGGCAAAAATCGTAGTTCCCATCACCTATAGAATCCGAGTAGCCAGCCACTAAGTAATCTCCATCTTGTGTCAACAAACCTGATCGTGCAGCGCTGTCAACCGATACACCATAAGTTCTGCTCCAAATCATGTTTCCGGTGACGTCAAATTTTACTGCCCAAACCGATGATCCCCCGCCAATACTTTTTGAGCTTAATCCAAAAACCACAAAGCCATCATTGGCTGTAATCCCCGAAAATAACTTGCCAGTTGCACCTTCCCCCAAAATCTTCATCCATTGTAGATCACCTTGATTATCTATCCGGGCAACATATCCGCGAACTTCCCCCGAAGCGAAAAACTCGTTTCCAACCAGCAAGTAACCATCAGCCAAGTTTATTGCGTACCGAAGTTCAGTTCCCCAACCTTCTAGAAAAGTTTTATTCCAAACAAAGTCACCACTTAAGTTGAGTTTTAGAACCCAGCCAACTGTTTTGTTTGCGACAATAGAGCTAGTAAAAGAACCAACCACTAAATACCCGTCGTTTGTAGGCAACGAGTAGAAAACGCGATCGTCTGCTAGACCTCCAAAGGTTTTTGCCCAAATCACATTCGCAGGTGGAACGCTCACTAATTTGTTGTCATCGATTTTAAGGAAACACGCGGTTTGGGCGACGCTAACGCTATTTGTTAATACAATCAGTAACGCTAGTACCGTAACGATTGTTTTCACAGTTTTGGCTGGATTCATAGTGGATTCCATCTTTTGGTTAGCGTAGTTTTACCTGTTACGTGCTGACGCATGTTAGGTAGGTTCCTATAGATATACCTCGACCATCCTGGCAACGCACAAAAACAACTAAGGGTTCATTTAGTTGAGCGGTTTCTGCACCAAATGAAGCTGTGTAAGTTCCGTTGCCAAAACTAGCTATGCTCGGTGAAAGTGCCGGAATCCAATTTTCTGCGTTCTGGTAGGAAAAACTAAAGTTGTGAGCTAAAGCTGCTTTTCCCTCATTTAACACGTTTATGGTCAGGTTTACTTGTTTTTCAGTTTCGTCGAGTTGAAGGTAGTTTCCATTGATTTTTATTGTTGAGGTCACGTTTACAGCATATTCTACGTTGGATGTGGCTGATGAACTAGAAGATTCAAATCTAAAAGAGGCATAAGCACTTGAGACTCCCAGACCGTTGGTTCCCCAAGAAACCCATAAACCATTTTGATAGTTGTTCGAGTTAAGCAGGTTAAACTCCAAAGTTAGAAGTGCTTGAAAAGAGTTTGAAAGAATTGCAGTCCTCAACTCGGCAATGTCAGAGCCTAAAATTGCTGGGTTGCCACCGTCGGTAACATTTGCCAGATGCACTAATCAAAGTGTTTCTTGTCGTTTGCTGATAACTAAAGAAAACATCTGTTTCAGCAGAGACAGTGGGCACTTGTTTTCCAACTTCGATGACATAGAGGGCAGTGGAAAGCAGAAGTACAGCAACCAGCAAAGCAGAAACAATGATCACCTGACCTGAACAGTCCCGTTCAAAGTTGCGTTTTCCCATGCCTTAATCCATCACCGCCAACTGCAATCGTAGAACATAAATCGCAAAAACGCTGTTCGGGCTTACGCAAATGTAGTCAAATGAGGAGATTCTGTCGCTAACTGAACCACCGTTGGAAATAGGAAAATCGTTTAAGATGTTTTGGTTTTTGTCATAAATTGTTAAGTTAAACCATGTTGTGAGGGGTAATGCAGATTCGATACACTGGCCAAGTTTAACCCAATTATGGTTGTTGATTAAACTTGCCAGTTGCCCATCACTGTCTAGGGTTAACAGAATATTTTGGGCTTTCCAATCGAGATTAACCGCGGAGCTTTTTGGAGTTGCCTGAGCAGGAATCAGTGCTAAACATGACAGTATAAGCATTGAAGCAAAAAATGCTTCTATGACTCTCACTTGCCCTTTCTTGTTGCTTATCAATCTCATTGGGGCAGGTCTCCTAAACTTAAATCAAGCCTGTAGAGGACTCCGTTGACAGTGACTATGTAGCTGAAAATGTTTTGTTCTGAACTGTCAAAGTTTGCGGCGATTTTCATTGGAATCTGTGGGTAAGCGGTCCATTCCTGGAAATGCTTTGTGCCATTTAAACCTTCGACAACTATAACCAGAGGGCTCTTGTCTATCAACTTTGGAATTACTGTTTTTGAACCAGCAGGGTAGAGGAAGTTGGTGCTGGTACGAGTAGGAGAAAACAACGCCGTTTAGAAATCTTGAACCTGTTTCATTGAGGCTTAAGGTGTAATTGAGCGGGCTTAAAGCCAAATTTGTGCTATTTGGGATTAATTCCTGAGTTGATTGACCGAAGTTGTAGACTGCAAATGTAGTTATTCTGTCGTCGATAGATGCTCTTGCGAAGGCGATGAGAAGTGCGTCTTCGATTTCTGAGGTGGGAATTTGGATGGTGACTTGGCCAACGCCTGCATCTGGAATAGAGGCATTAACTTCATTAAAGTAGGTGTCTGCGACAAAGTAGCAGTGTAAACTAGCACTCGTCGGCTTCGAATCGATGTTTGCTGAAATTCGGAAAGTAAAAGAAGTATTCATTCCTACTGATGAGTTACTTGATTGAAGAACATTTATTGACATTAGTGGGGAGACCTTTATGCCCAACGCTAAGTTAAGTTTGGCAGCTTTTGTCAAATCAAAATAAGATAATGAATAATTGTTAAGGCTGTTTAATCTGCAGATTTTATCCATATCCAATTCATAAGCGTTATGAGAGAGACTTGAAGCTAATCCGAAGTCAACTGGTAAGGCATTGCTAGTTCCCCATTCGGTGGGTGACCCCGGGTTCGCTATTATATTGTCAGCTATGGCTTTGAGGTAACTGTCCTTGTTAATGTCCTGCGTGCTAGTATTCTGGTTTGCATTGTTGAGCCCAAAAACGCCATGCCAATCAAGGCTGCCGCTACAATGATGGTGCAAGCGAAAAAAGTATCAAAAGAGCTCGTAGGCAAACCCTGTCCTCCTTAAGTCATTGGTTTTATTTGGGTCATCGAGAAGACATTCGAGAGCAACAGTTGAGAGATCACCAAGGATAGATAAGCGGTTGCAGCCAGCAATGCTGAATGTTTGAATCCGGCACCAAAATTGCCTTCACTGATTTTTCCAATGAAGAACCCTGAAATCCAACATTGAATAATTATGCCAACCGAGAAGACGTTGAGTTGTCCTTGCATAGCAATCTGGGTAACTGAAGAAAGGTCTGTGCTAACCACGCCTGTCATCATCGATGTTGTTATAGCCACAATTGTTGTTGTGACTGCGATTAAGGCACTCCACATGAAAGCAAGAAGAATGTACGGCTTCAAAAGAGCTCTGCGGCTAACCTGCATCTCCCGTTCTTTCTCACTGTACTCCGAGAGAATTTCCAGCGATTGAATAGAGTTGCCGCCGATTTCGATTGTTTCAACCATCATAGCAAAGTTCACTATGACAAACCAGCTTCGGATTTCCCTGCGCATGTTATCGAAAGTTTTCCTCAACGGGATGCCCCATTCGATTTGGCTACGGATTAAATCCAGGAATTTAGAGAATGGTCCGTAATCTTTGCGTTTGGTTGCTTGCAAAATGCTTTTTTCGGGTGAAAGTCCTGTCTTTTGCGATTCAGTGATGTCCCGGATAAAGCTAGGGATAGATTCTTCAGCGTTGTAGTTGATTTTTGAGATACGGTAGTATTGATAGGCAAACGGGAAAGACGCGGCGACTAACCCTATGGTTGCGATTTCGGGCAATCCTATGGGTTTGAGGGCATCTGTACCGATTATTCCGAAAACGCCTATGATAGCGAACACTGGAATTATGAAGATTAAAGCTTTTTTGTAAATATCTTTGAGGTCTGGGAATGCGCTTCTCTGCATGTTATGCGCCATTAAAATAAAAATTCCAGACATAACCGGCATGGCGACAAAGGCTATTAAGTAAGAAATAACTGGAGAAATCGAGATAGAGCTACCTGACAACAAATCCATAGCACTTGACGACGAGAAAACTACGAAGAGAATGTACGTGCATAACACAACGATTAACATCACTGAGTAAGCTTCAACTAACGCGGCTATTCTTTCGATTGAGCGGTTCAAGTTGATGTATCGAAGTTCGAATATCGATTTTAGCTGGCTCTTCATGTAATCTGACAGTTTTCCGCCACTTCTAACTGAGGAAACGAAGCCGCCGAGAAAGTTTCGGTAGAGTTTAGAGTGAGTTTGTTCCCCGCGCTGCTGCATAACCGTCAAAGGGTCTTTGCCAAGCACCTCAACTTGCCGGATAACTTCGTCAGCTTCCCTTTTGAAAGCTGGAAGGAAACTTAGATTCCGCATTTTTTTCCAGCTTTCGTAAGGTGAGATTCCACTTGCAGCCATGAGAGTAAAAATCATTACAGCGAAGGGCAGTTCCTGCTCAGTATTCTCGCGTTCTTCACTTGTAGCCTTATTTAGGAAACCGAAAATTTTTCCTAGAAAACCTCCAGGAGCCTTCATTTCTTATTGCACCTTTGATTTTTCATTCGATGCCGCCAAAGTTTCAAGGTTAAGCGAGCTGTTCAGTGCTTTGTGTACACTTCTAAAGTCGCGCAGGTTTTGTTCAACCATGCGGAGCAGAATTTGCTTTCTGCGTTCAAACTCTTGTTGAACAACGCTGAGAGGGGCATCAAGATTTTGAGCGATTTTATTGAGTAAGTAACTTTTTTCTAAATCCTGATGGAAGGTGTCAGATGATATGTTCCAGTTGAATACTTCCTGTGGTGTACCGTTGCTGTCGATTTCGGAGATCTTAACGAATTTTCTCATCGATTTTTTCCTTTGGCGAAGGTTTAAGCTTGAAGTGTTGACTTGTTTGACGACAATGACACAGTTCATCAGAGACAGAATGCTCTGGGGAATTTTCATGGGGGGTTGAGTTAATCTTTTAATGACGGTTTCTACATCGTCAGCGTGCATAGTGCATAAGCCTCCGTGTCCGGTGGCTAATGCTTGGAATAACACGTACGCTTCTTCGCCTCTGATTTCCCCCACAAGAATCAATGCTGGCCTATGTCTAACGGCTGATTTGATTAGGTCGTAAAGTGTAACTTCACCATCGCTGTCTCCCCCAAAACCCGTACGCGCAATTGTGGATACCCAGTTTTCCTGTGGCAGGTTAATTTCTTGAACTTCTTCTACAGAAATCATCTTAAAATCCGGTCGCACCAAACATGCTATGGCGTTTAAAGCGGTTGTTTTTCCTGCACCCGTGGGTCCTACAACCATTACGGACATTTTATTCTCCATAAGCATCCATAGGTAAGCTGCGATTGATTCATCGATGGTTTCATTCATAATCAAATCCACAATTGTTAGAGGGTCATCACGGAATTTTCTTATTGTAAAGCTTGTTCCTGCCGGAGTGGTTTCTTTTCCGAAGGATACGGCAAGCCTGTGTTTTCCTGGAAGAGATAAGTCAACGATGGGATGAGCGATACTAACGTGTTTACCTTGCCTGTGTACCACTCGGGTTATGAAGTCGTCAAGTTCTTCTTCGGCAGCAAAAACAATGTTTGTGCGTATACTTCCATATTTTCTATGGTAAATGTAAACAGGTTTGTTTATGCCTAGGCAACTTATGTCTTCTATGTATGGGTCGCTGATGAGCCCGTCGATTCTTCCATATCCAATTAGGTCTTTTTCAAGGTAATACTCGATTTTTCTTAAACCAACTTGGTTGGTGTCCCCGAAAGCTCCCTTGTGGTCTTCGAGTATTACTGGAAGTTGTCGGTGGAAAGAATCAATCAGTGTTTCATCTATTCGGGGAGCTTTTAGTTCGTATTCAAGAATGTTTTTTAAGCGTTTGTAGGCTTCTCGCTCCTCTCGCGACATAGGCAAATCATCGACAACATAGAAGTAGCTTCCTTCAGAGTCGTCCTGAAAAATCCAGGCGTAAGAGAAGGGTGGATTTAAGGGGTAACTTTCAATTTGAGTGAACCCTTCAGGTACCTGATAGCCTTGAATACCCAAGTAAGCTATCATTTCTTCGTCGGGGGTTTCTTGTTTTTCTTGAATTTCCTCTTTGTTTTTTTTCCCTAACTTCATCTTATCACTCACTGGTTAATGTTAAAGTTGCAATTTGGTTTTCAAACTGACATTGCAGTTTTGCCCTGCCTGAACCACTGATAAAGTAGCCAGACGCATCAAAATTCGCGGGTATATTCATCTGGAGGCTGCTTGAACTAAGGGTGGTTCCAAACCCTGATTCGACCCAGGCACCTGACGAGTCGTTAGCTATTCGAATCCAGAATCGTTGGTTTCCAATCGATGAAGGAATATCAAGAAATTGAGTTGTGTTCTGGTTGTTTTCGGTGGTATGTGACAGGAGTGACAGGCTTTGTGTTGCCACGTATTCATCGATGTTTTTTAATTGCTGAGAATTTGCTTGGTTTTTCACGTTTAAAGTGGAGATGCTGCAGGCGTAAACTATTATTGTCCCAACTATGAGGGCAGCAAAAATCGAATACACCCAACCTGGAATTATCGATGGCATTTAGCGGATCCACCTCTGAATTGAAATGTTGGAAACGACGGTTTCAATGTGAATAATTGCGCCTTCGGTTGTGCTTGAAATTGGTACGGAAACGCTGCTTCGTACACCATTTAAAACTGAAGTCAACACCAAGTTTCGAACGTGAAGATGAAACCTCGATAGATCTTCGACTCAAGCTTTGTGCTCTTGCAGGAGATTTGGAGAGGAAGCTCACCCTGCTGGGATATCTCCATTGAAGAGTTCAAGTTAACTATGTAGATGCGTATGCTGTTGACTACTTTGCCATCTTCCAACCCAGCAACCGCATAGGTAACGGTTGGTCGGTATTGTAACTGGATTTCTGGGTGTTCAGCACCGTTTGCTATGCAAAGTTGGCTTGTTGAGGAGCCACTTTGGTTAGTTATTGTTCGGCTGTCACCTTCTAGATATAAGCCTGTTTGAGAAGTGCTTGAGTATGGTAGTTGATAGGTTATTTTGCCGATTGAAGTGTTAAGGATAGTTTCTTGAAGTACAGAGCTATCGTTGATGCTTAGGGTTAGAACATTGCTGGTGGGTTGGATTTTTAGTAATCCGCCTGAATCAATCAAATCAAACGTGGTTGAGGATCCAGGTTGTCCCAGAGTTGAAATAATTTCATTGTTTAGTGAAATGAGGTTTTCTTTGGCTGTGGAAACTTTGAGAGTTTGCCCTTGCGAATTCACCTTTTCAACCGAAAAATAGTAGGTGAAGGAAACAATGCTGAGAGTTGAGACAAACAAAATCAGGAAAGTCACAGGTAAGGCCATAGCATATTTGGAATGGACAAATTTTTTGAAATGGCGTAAACTTACCTTCATGTTATCCTCTCACACATAATTCTTTATTCTGTAGAACATGGGAAAATTTGGATTAAGCCGTTTGTGCGTAAAACAATAGACATATTGTTTCGCAAAAACTTAGCCATATCGACAGACTAATACAATATAGTCTTGAAAATAGTGTACTGAAAAGTTTTTTAAAAAGAGAAAAGAAAGTAGGGGGGATTTTTCTTAGGTTAATTATTTTTAACCTATGATTATGGTGCTGCTTGAACGTTTGTCTCTTTGTAGTACATCGCTTGCGATGTGAAGACGGTGAATGCAACGGTTAAGCCGACGTCTTGGGTGCTTATGCTGTCAGGTGCAGTCGATGATATACGCCTAATGGTGTTTCCTGATGGAAGAACTATTGGAGCTGTGTCAGTACCTGCTACTGCTGGTGCATCAGCGTATTCTAAGTCGTCTCCTGGGAGCAGCTGTATGCGTCAACTGTTAATGCAGTGCATTCTTGTCCACGTACGGTAATTTTGTTGATGACAACGTCGCGTCCGCCAGTGTTAGTGATCATAATTGCGCCGACAGCTGCGCCTGCATTGTCAACCCAAATGTGCTCTTGAGTAACGATAAGACTTTCCTCTTGAACACGGGTGCTTGTGACGTTGATTGCAAAGTAGGTTACGACACCTGCGAGTAGCACTGAAACGACGAGAATAATCAGCGTTGTTACGACTGTGCTTAGAGCCAAACGATTTCTTCAGTATGTTTTTCATTTGTTTTTTTACTCCTTGAAACAGTCATTACACGATTTTTGGATAAGTAACCTTGTGCGTAAAAAAAAATACACATTGTTTCGTAAAAACGTAGCCACATCAACAGACAATAATATAGTCTTGAAATTAGATGTACTGAAAACTTTTTTAAAGAGAGAAAAGAAGAGTGGGGGATTTTTCTTAGGTTAATTAGTTTTAACCTATGCTATGTTGCTTGGACGTTTGTCTCTTTGTAGTACATCGCTTGCGATGTGAAGACGGTGAATGCAACTGTTAAGCCGATGTCGTTGAGTGCTTATGCTGTCGGTGAAGTCATGAATATGCTAATGGTGTTTCCTGATGGAAGCACCATTGGAACAGTGTCAGTGCCTGCTACTGCCATGTGCATCAGCGGATTCTGAGTATCAGTCTCCTGGGAGCAGCTGCATGCGTCAACTGTATAAGGTCCAGTGCATTCTTGTCCACGTACGGTGATTTTGTTGATGACTACGTCGCGTCCACCAGTGTTAGTGATCATAATTGCGCCTGACGCTGCGCCAGCATTGTCAACCCAAATGTGCTCTTGAGTAAGATTAAGACTTTCCTCTTGAACTCGGGTGCTTGTGACGTTGATTGCAAAGTAGGTTACGACACCTGCGAGTAGCACTGAAACTACGAGTATGATCAGCGTTGTTACAACTGTGCTTAGAGCCAAACGATTTCTCAGTATGCTTTTCATTTATTTTTATTACTCCTTGAAAGCAGTCGTTACACGATTTTTGGATAAGTAACCTTGTGCGTAAAAAAAAATACACATTCTAAAAAATTAAAAAAAAGAAAAATTAGGAGCTAGAGTTGGTCTAAGAGGTGTGCTTGGATATTTGTTTCGCTATAGTATACTGCTTGAGCACTATGAATGGCTATGCCTACGGTTAAGCCTATGTCGTTGATGCCTATGCTGTCGGGTGAATCAACGTATATGACTATTGTTGAACCTGATGGTAGACTAAACTATGTAGTTGCACTGTGCGAGTATCTGCTAAGCCTGTATCGCAGCAGCTGCGATGTGTTAAGATGCGGTAATCGGCGGTACACCTGTATCGTCTGCTGCTGTCAGCGATAGAAACACTTCCCCATGCGCATTGCTTGTCCACGTACGGCAATTTTGTTGATGACTACGTCGCGTCCACCAGTGTTAGTTATCATTATGGCGCCTATCAGCTGCCGCCTGAGTCGTCAACCCAGATGTGCTGGTTAGTAACGGATAGGCTTTCTTCTTGAACTCTTGTGCTGACTACGTTTATCGGCGAAGTATGTTAGGACGCTTGCAAGTAGTATGGATACTACTAGGATTATGAGTGTGGTTACTACTGTGCTTAGTGCTCGGCGATTTTTTAGTATTCGGATCATTTAGTATTTTTCCTCTGTAGCAAAAATTACACACAATCAATCTTATATATATTACGTATTACGATTCAATACTAATAATTAGCTGCTGCTTTGAAATCTAATTATCTTCAGTTGCTAAAATGTACAGTGAATCTAAGAACATTATCCTTAAGAAGCGTTCTTAGAACTTGGACTTTCTCACCGATATTATCAAAATCTGAAGCAAAAATCAGGATTTTGCATTCATAACTATTATCTTAAACTTTAGGCTCTTAAAGTATTGAGTTTCCAAGCTGGTTAGCAATGCATATAAAAATGAAGTTCCCTGCCAAAATTCTATCGGTAATACTAGTCGCGACTATGTTTTTGCTTCCAGGCTGTATAGCTCTGCAATTAACTGCCACCTATGACTATACAACTAATGTTCATACTTATGTTAATTCAAGCAACGGAAACATTACTTACGTCGACAAGCCTTTTTTTCCAGTAATGATAAACAACAGTCAAATTCAAATCGGTGAGAACTGGACTATTGTAGTGCCTTTAGAAGCTAACCATGAATATCATGTCTATTGTTATGGTGCATGGGTTAACACATCTTCTGCGGCCAAGACCGATTATGACATATACGTTTTTGATCCTCAGGGAAACTTGGAAAGTTCGCACACCGAAGCAGCAGGTTTTCCAGAACATTTGGGAACAACAACTGATGATCCTTTTTTTGCACCAAAGTTTTCCGGCAACTACTCTTTTGTAATAAAAAATGATTTGCGAGAAAGTGAAGGAAGCCAGCAAGCTACCTTTATGGTCATAGAAAACCTCGTAACCGACATGTGGCACACAATTCAAATTGAGGGTAAAAGTAGCAATGGATTACCAAGTTTCCAAACCTCTTGGGCCTATGAATTAATGTCAAATGCCAGCTACGTAGAACTCTATGTAAAAGTCCCTAACACTTTAGACATGTACGAAGCTAGACTTTACTTAATGAATGATGCTAAATCTCTTAGCATAAACTCCTATCCTCTACCTTGGGAGCCAGGACTATACGCTAATGTTACAAACAAGATTGGCGGCTACAATTTTGAAAGTGAAGGTTCAAGAGGTGTAGCCTATGCAAGCTGCGAATATTCTGGCCAAGCAATGTTTCTCAATTATTCTTCGACTAACAAATTCACTAACCTCTATCACTTGGTTCTCATAGGAGAAGAAGGGTCCGGAGAAATCCAATTTATGCTAAAGACCCAATTCGGGAATGAATCTATCTTACCTGTAGTTGCTCCAAAAACAGCCTTCGCGGGCAATGCAACCCAGATCGCCTACACTTCTACCTCAAATTCTCTCGAAAGTGCTACTTGTTTCTACACAGTCAACAATTGGACTACTCAGTCCAGCATAAGTATGTCCATTATCAACCACACTTGCAGCACAATAATGCCTAGCCAAAAGGCAGGCTCAATTGTACAATACAAAATAGAGGCTGTAGATTCTTTACGCAATGTTTTGAAGACATCTGGAAATTACACTGTTAAGATGGCATCAACTTTAGATTTCTTTTTAATCAAGGAAAAGATACAATTTGGGGAAAATATCACTGTAAGTGGCGTTCTGACCCCAATAACAAATACCTCAACAGTGAAATTAAAAATTTTTGGTGTAAATTTCAATCAAACTCAAAGTTGCATGATGATGCCCGATGGAACCTTCGAAGCAAGCTTCCAGCCTCCTAATTCAGGCAACTATTCTATTACTGCAACCTCGCCTGAGACGGCTTTCTCGTTTGGAGCTAATGGTCCAGAACTGTTTTTTTCAGTTGCAGAACAACCTTTGTACATTAAATACTCAATTCCGATTATCGGGGTTTTAGTGGCTCTTTCAGTATGCGGTGGGTTACTATATTTCTTTAAGTTTAGGGGAAAATAAATTATTATTTTGGCTCCATTCTATAGTGAATATTAATACACAATACTTTTATGTGTTGTCAAGTATCTTTAGTCAGAAATAGCAACAGCTATTCAAGACCAAAGAGAAGAGCTCGTGCGGCAACCAATTTGGAGCGCAAATCACAAAGTCAACTGTTTAGACATCATAGAGATTAGTCTCTATAGAAGAAAGACGGGGGGTTCAGCTTGGCTTTGCATATGCCTCTAAACCACACGAGTCTCTTCAATGAAATCCCTCACAACAAAATTTTCAGAGAGTCTGTAATTTTTTGGATGGACAAATGTTATTATCCCATGTTCCTTGAATATAGTCAAATCGCTATTGTCTTGAAAAGGAGCTTTGTAATGGGAACCGAGATACGTCAATTCACTTCAATTAAAGAGATAGTGGATTATACTTCAAATCAACTTCTACAGAACAAATCATTGTTTGAAGATTACAGCCAATGGCTCGGGACTCTGTTAAGGGACTTTGAAAGCGATCACAAGAATGATGAATGGTATCAAAAGACAGCAGCAATACAAAAAACCCTTCGAAGCCAATCCAAACAACCTCCCCCAAAATCTCCTAGCGAAAAGAAAACAAAGGGGAAAGGTGGAAAAGGTGAGACTGAATCATGCTGGGTCTACTCTGGTGAGCTTCAAATATCATTTGTCGATGAAGCCCAAACCCAAATACTCTTTGAAGCAATTGAGAAAATCAAAGCAAGGATTCAAGAGTTTGAGAAATTTAAAATCGCAATCCAGCAACTCTCTCGTTTAGGTCTTGGCACATCCGTAACCTATTTAATATATATTGAAGAGGATAGCCCCAAGAAAATAGTACTCAAACCCAGAGGTAACTTAAAAGGAGATGAAAGTTTCAACTTTGCAGCCGATTTTTCTGTTCCAGCTTTCTGCGATCAGTAAGCTAAGGATAGAAATAAATCGGAACATTTGGTATAAACGTTATATATTAAAATCAAAGATGTGTAATAGAGGAATCAGCGGTAAACCCACAATATTATGTCTCAGGCGTATTGGTTTCAATCAGTCTTAATAGTTTGCACGCCGAACGCGTAGGAGAGAATACCTCGAAGGACGAACTCTTTTTTGATGTTAACGCAAAGCTAGAAGAGCAAAAGAGAGAAAACGGTCAGGTTACACTGAGTTACAATTTGGCAATTTCAACAAAACCAAATGTGGTTAAATATAATACTGCTGGGTTGGTCACTTTAGCAGGAAAAACGGATGATATAAAGAAGAAACTAGAAGTAAATCCTAAAACACACATCCCTCAAATCCTTTTTACAATTTATCAACATGTATTTAATTCAATTTACATTTTATCATCTAACTTAAACACTCCATATCCACCTCCAGATCTTCTTCATCCAATGGCTGAGAAGATACAAATATTATCAGGAAATACATCAAATGAGACTTCAACTGAAAAACCAAATACAACGAATTCCACTACCACGACCTCTCCTGAACAAGCAACAAAGTAACTTACCAAAATAATTCTTAAGAAGATACAATTTTCGTTAGAATAAAATAGTTTTGTTAAACTAATAAAATCTTATTTTAATGATTCTCAGATATGTTTTGCAGCCGATTTTCCCAATAGTTAGGAGACACTCTATTTTTTATTATATCAAGATTAGTAATAAGTGTTAAATATTTTTCTTGAAAAATCATTTTTGAGAAAGGAGTATCTTGAATATGGAGGCAACCGTTGCAGCTTTATTGTTGGTTACAGCAAGTGTAGTTCTTGCCTGTGTAGTTGTGAATTATGCAGTAAACATTGTTCAAATCACCGTAGACACACAAAATTTTCCTGAGGTTAACAAACTCCAAGACTACGTAAATAATTTATTAAACCAAACACAAAGTACTATGAAAGGTAATGCAATTCAAGAACCCGATTCCTCGTTACCGTAGCTAGCCATTTTACTTATTTTAAATTTTGTTTTTTGATTCATAACATCTAATATTGAGAGAAGCTAATTGTTCAGAGAAGATCGATGTCGAGCACTACTCTTGAAGATGCAGGGGCTACTGCAGAAATTTCACGATTCGACGCTGAAAATGCAACGTCCACTACTGTCGATTTTCTCGAAAGACTTGGATACAAAGGCAAATGGTTACCTTTGAAAGTATCCATGGATGGGGAATTATATGTTGTTGAAATGGCGCTACAAAAAAAGACCGCCAAAGTTCAGATAAACTCTTCAACAAAAGACATAAAAGAATACGAGTTTCAAGAGACTGAAACTGGAAGCAAATCACCTATCAAATCTAAAGGTCTAATATTTTTGGTAGCCATTATCGGTATCGCGGTTTTGTCGGCAAAGTTGATAGGGGTCTTCTGAAAACTTCATTTCCTCTTAATTAGTATCTAAAATGAATTGCTAAAAGTATAACCTTGTGAAATTCAAACACACAACCGCGTTTTGTCGCATCTAAGGTGTAGAATCCCAAAGATCAATAATCTTTCGTCTTTCTATCTCGTCTTTTATCGTTTGAATCTCTTGAAGTTTTAACAGCGCTTGTTTGTATAATTGGTTGTATTCTTGAAGGGTTTCTTGCATTGGTTTTGACCATTCAATCGTGTGTGGAAAATATGGTGAGATTGTTTTTTCCTCAGATCTTTGAAACCAATATTCTTGGTGGTGGGGTCCATAGGTGACGGTTGTTCTAACATTGAACCCAAATTCTTCTAAAATAATTCCCAGTTCGCCAAGGGTAACCCGTACGGCGCTGTCTATTACTTCCGAATATTTATCGCCTACTTGTTGGTTACCAAGATGATCATATTGAGTAACTGCTGTGTGTAATTCCGGTTTTTCATGCCACCAAATACCTGATTGCGACAATGCCCTTTCTGAAATTTCCTTTGAATCAGCAACGACTCTTCTTACCTTTGCTTTTAAATCACTAAAACGCTGAGTTGGTAGTTTTAATGAAACATCCGAGTATTTTGTTATGTATTGTTTAGCTGTAGCTTCATACCATTTTGCAGCAAATTGGCTTGTGTCATTGATGAAATGTAACTTTATCTCTTGCATCTCGGAGCGAAGAGACAGGAGTTCGCTTTCCTTGGTTGCAAGAGGGTCTTCCAATTTTTCACTCATTATAATACCTTAATTCAAGAGTACCATGTTGTTTGCATTGTTTCTTACTTTTTAATGATAGGTAATAGGTAAAAATAATATTTATGTTTTAATCTATGGGTATAGGTTAGAAAATTAAAATTTATGCAATAGAAAAATTTAACAACAGAAAAGAATCTGGATTACTTAACTAACTGAAAGAAATGCCCCAAAAAACTGTTCAACTGATAATACAAATTAGATTATCAAAACAGAAAAAAACTTTTTTACTCAAACAGCCGGCAAACTGCAAAATATAGATTCTGAATTCATAAGCGTATTATATGCTCTACTCAATATTTAGTAAAAACACAGGGATCTCACAAATGAAAAAAACAAACAACACAAATAGAAAAGCACTCAAAAACAAAATGGCCAAAGCACTAAACGACGAAATCAAAACGCTCCCAACCGAAATGCAAGAGATCCTTGTAGATGACCTGGTCACAGCATTCCAAAACAGAGTTAAAATCGTAAAACAAGCAACAGCCTCATCAATATTAAACATGGAATATTTAGTAGAAGTTGGAGTGACAGTTCCCCAATGAGACGCTCTAAACTCGAAATCTACATAGACATTTTGGATGTATTGGCGCTAAAGGGTCAACTAAAACTAACTCATATAATGTACAAATCAAACGTTAACTGCAAAGTCCTAAAAGAACAATTAGAATTCTTAATAAAAAACAAACTAGTTGAAGAAAAAATATTAAGAAAAGAAAGAACAGTTTACGGCATAACCCCAAAAGGCATCCAAGTCTTGAAATACTTTAGAGAAATAGAACAAGTATTTCCAATAAAAGAAGAAGTTAGGCATCATCCACTTCTTTACTAAATCTTCCTATTCTTTTTAAAATTTAAAAATGCTTGTTTAGTTATTGAAATTTAATCCCTTTTCATACCAAACGCAACATTAAATTCTATTTCTTGGGAAGCTTCATTCCTGGCCACTACACCATTCTTTCCAAAAGTCTTACAAATTGCCCCAAGCGCCCCAGCAGTATAATCAAGCATATCCTTTCCATCAGAGGTCAATTCATAAATTTTTCTTGGCCTTTCACCATCCATATTCCAAAAATACTTTAGATATTTTTTCTTCTCCATAGTATTTAACAAGGGATATATTGTGCTTGCTCCAAAGCACACGCCAAAGCTCTTTCGAATGGTCACCATGAGTTCGTAACCGTGCATTGGATGTTCTTCAAGGATTTGCAGAATTATTAGGTCGAGTAAGTTTTTTGTTAGTTTGTTTTGAATTTCTTTGTTTTTGGTCATTTTTTCAGCTTCTGTATTTTTGTTCTACAAGTGTACAATATGTCCGCAAGAAGACATATTGCTGCACAAGTCAGAATATACAAGAAAGCCGATATAAACCTTAGCACATACCTCAAGCATACAAAAACCTAAACAAACAAACCATTTAGTGCCAAAACAACATACAACAACACCCTTAAAGCACAAAAATACATAACAAAAAAAAGAAAAAAGATTAAAAAAACCAAAAAGACAACTGTACAACAAACAAACACAAATTAATGAAACTAATAGTCAAAAATATCCCCAAATTTAGATAAAATATGAACAACTACCACTACCTTGTCTTTGCTAAAAGAACGCTAAGCACCAATGATCGGCTTCAAAAGAAGAAGAAGATTGAAAAAATTGCACTTCTTCTACCGTTAAGCGGTTGCTTATTGATACAACAGTACATTGCAATCGATAGAACAACAATACTCTAAAAAAATTGTTTGTTGTTCTTCTCTTGAGAGAAAGGTAATTCTGTTAAAGCTTGAAAGAAAAAAACATGTGTTGCTTGGAAAAAACACGATTTTTTTTCTTCTCTTCAATTAGGCATTATTTTGGGAAACAAATCATAGCTTTCCTTAATCTTTCCTCTTCCTTCAGCAACAAGAAAACAGAGAGTTTAAAGGCATTCGTTTAAGAATCCTTATGATAAAATCCAAGAAAAAGGACAAACACAGTTAATCTCCACCGCAGTCACCGCAATCATCACAGGTAATTCTAACTCCGAAAAAAAATCTACGCTCCACTAACAAAAATATTTGCGATGACAAAAAACCTGAGGTACCTGCGGTGGTTGCGGTGCTCTATAAAAACAGCAAAGACCCCACAACTTGCCTTAGGCTATCTATAGCGTACGACTGACCAATTCAAGAAATCTACAAACTTGGTAAAGGGGTAAATCTGTAATTACGATTCCCATGGATTACTTTTTATCAAAGAAATATTGGAAATAAGCAAAATATTAATTGCGTATAACGTTATTACTTAAATGAAGGCATGCAATGTCTGAGTCTTCAAAAATAAAAAGGGCAGGTTCAGCAGAAGTAATAAGCAAAAACGGCGCTGATCTATGGGTTCGTATTCGACTAAGTGCCACTCCAACTGTGAATTGGTTACAGTTCTTTAGAAACCCTATCAATTGTCAACACAACAAAACACATCCTTCAAACGCCCGATTTATGGCTGAAAATACCCTTGATTTTGAATCAACAATGAATGAACTTGAAAATGATATAAAATTGATGGATAAGTACTTAGATCAAGCCAACGCTGCATGTATCGACCAGAAAACCAAGGAACTAGCTGATATAAAGCGAAAGGAAGAATTAGAAACGGCAAAGAAAGAAGAACTCAGAAAGATAAACGAATCTATCAAAAACATATAATCTTATAGTTTTTTCTCAGGCAATTTAACAATATCGCCTTAAGTTTTTGTTGTTCGCCACGTTAAGCCACTGTAAATTGTAAGTGCCAAAAGAATCACAAAAACCACCGCTTTAACGATAGTAAAGTTTTGAAGCATAGAAAATAATGCGAATACTGCTGGAAACGCACCGATTAGCAAAGAGAAAAAGATTGCTGTGGGTAAATGATAGCTGTATTGGTAGTCTTTGAAACTGCGTTTGCCAAAGTATAATGCTGCCAATCGTCCCATGCCATGCGTACATTTTATGCAATTGTAGCATGGACGAAGGCAACCTAAAATGTGTAGAACACCATAAATTGCGATTAGCACCACCAAAAGAAATACAACACCAACCGTTATGTCGAATAATAGAAACGAAACTGAGTCAAGAATAATCCAAACTGCAAGGACGATGTTTCCGAATAAAACCAAGTTTTTGGGGAAAAAAATTGGTCGACCAGCCGCTTTATCTGCCATACATGCTTATTGTAAAAGAATGGATATAAGGATTAAAATTCATGCGTCATTAGTTGTCAACCAATCACAAATCGAAGAGCTCGATAATACTAAATCACCCTTGTTCGCAAGCTTTTTGATGGTTATATAACACATAACTGAGAAAACAGAAAAGGAAAGGAACTATTTGTCGTTATTTACGTGACTTCATGAGCTACCCAGTTCTCATCTATCCAAAGACCAAGGGTTTCCGCCCTAAAACCCCATGATCGAACTGTCCATATAGACTCTAGAATTTGTTTGAGCTGCGTTGCTTTTTCCACGGGATTTCCAGCGCAGTCATGATGGCCAACAATTACGATATGAACCGAACCATGTTTCCCTGTAGAGATCGCTACTCTTCGTTTGATAGATTCAATCGTGGGCTTATCTGTGTTTTCAGCTAAAACCCTAATTGGACCAGGCTCCGTAATCATATCGACGTAGTCTACATTGTACTTTTTACGAATGTAGTCGATGACTGGACTCTGTGTTCGCCCATCCATGCAATTAATAGCGGTAGCAAAACTCCCATGGCTCATATACTCATGTCACCTATGCATTCCAATGGTAATTACGCAAGTTAAATTTAACTATTGTATTGACTGAAAGTCAATACCAGATGTACAAACAAAGAAAAGTTCAGCGAGACTTTTCACGTTTTTGAACCTAGCCGGTGTAAGGGCGACGATATGTTTTGTTGGAGGACTTTGGAGAGAAAATGTGGCAAGCGTAATAGAAAACTTGAAGAAAAAACTTGGAATATATAAATTTTGATTGGATGCGGAGGGAAATTTGCGCGAGAAAAGAAGCAATGCAAATCACGATGACTATCTAAACGCTAAGAAAGTGAGTAAGTACATAGAAGAAGAGAAAAAAGCTTTTTCCACCCACCAAACCCTATCTTGAGTTGAGTGAGCCTCTACAGGACTTGAACCCGCGTCTTCAGCGTTGCGAACGCGGCGTCTTAAACAATAATTATTTAGAGTCTATCACATTTTATTAGTTGGAAGTACCATCTATAATGATTGAAGGTCAGGTAATATGAATACTGAAGAAGAGCTCTTAGAACGCATCGTCGTAAACCCAAAAATTATGGGCGGAAAGCCTCTTGTAAAGGGTACACGAATAACGGTGGAGCAAGTGTTAAAGATGCTCGCTCAGGGTCTAACAACACAAGAAATTCTAAAAGATTATCCGCATCTTTCAAAAGATGATGTTGCCGCAGTTCTGCTTTATGCTGCCAAAGTCGCAGGTGAAGAAGAAATCTACCCTGTAACCGTCACGTGAGCTTGATTCTGTGAAGTTTTTAGTTGATGAATGTACAGGTATTTGGGTTTCTAGAAAACTGACTCAAATGGGATTTGACTCGATTTCTGTAATCGAATGCATGCAGGGTGTCTCAGACGAGGAAATCGTACGAAAAGCAGTTGAGGAAAAACGTGTAATTGTAACCAACGACAAGTACTTTGGCAGGCTCGCAGGGTTCAACAAACTATCCTGGCATGATTCTATTGAGGTTAAAAGACGAAAGCATCGAAAACAAAGTAAATATTGTTTCTTTCATCCTATCCTCTCACAGCGACGCCATTCTAGGAAACGTCATCATTGCATCTGAAAAGAAAATCAGGGTGCGCCGAATAAATAAGAGCTGAAAATTTTATGGTGGACCGGGCGGGATTTGAACCCGCGGCTTCCGCGTTGCGAACGCGGCGATCATACCGAACTGATCTACCGGCCCTTTTCTGGAAAAACACGGTGATAAGAGCATTTAGAGCTTTCGGTGACTATTAGAAACTGTATTGAATTGGAGAATCGTTAGTACAACGAACTTATTAGAGACTAAATCAACAAGAACCTAATCGGATTTGCAGGTAGCTTTTATTTTTAAAATCATGCGTCAACCCCAATCAACAACAAGCAACATGAAAGAGTAAGCCACAACCACAACAACAACCAAACAAACCCCAAACCACAACCCAACATTAAAAAAAACCCTAATAAAAACCCCAAAAAAAAGTGCACACACAAAAAAACCCACAACAACAACCAGACAGAAATAATGAAACGCCAAAAAAAACCAAATTTATACTTTTATATAGTCTTTATGTGTATTTTGCGTTACGGTAATGAATTTGACTGCCCAAACTGAAGCTGACCAAAACCAGAGCTTACCGACAAATTATTCTCCGCTTGAACTCGAATCTGAAATGCGTGAATTCTGGATAAAAAATAATATTCGCAACAAGCTGGAGCTTCTGGAAAAGACAGCTAAAGGCTTTTTAGGTTACGTTGAGGGTCCGCCAACACTCAATGGCATCCCTCACATTGGTCATGCACGAGGACGCATCATGAAGGATATTCGTTACCGATGGAAAACCATGGAAGGTTACTATATGCCGTTTTGGGCGGGATGGGACTGCCAAGGTTTACCCGTGGAACTTGAAGTTGAAAAACTTTTAGGAGTAAGAAACAAGCGTGAGTCTATACAAAAATTCGGCATGGAACGCTTCATTGAAGAATGCAAAAAAGCCATCATGCGCTACCACCAAATGTGGCTAGAAGCAGACAGCCGCCTGGGCATAGCAATTAACCAAGACAAGGCATACTGGACCTACAAAGACAGCTACATCGAACGTGAATGGTTCTACCTTAAACAAGCATGGGAACAAAACCTGCTTGAAGAAGGCCACTACGTTGTAGCTTACTGCCCAGGATGCCAAACCAGCCTTAGCAGCGCTGAAGTCGGCTACGAAGGAAGCTACAAAGAAGTCGAAGACCCCTCCGTATACTTCAAATTCAAAGTTACAGGCACACAAAACGAGTTCTTCTTAGTTTGGACAACCATGCCCTTCACAATCATAACTGACACAATGCTTGCTGTTCAGCCAAAAGCCGAATACGTCAAAGTCCAAGTCCAACAAGAAACATGGATAATGATGCGCCAACGCGTTGAAGCAGTCATGGCAGAACTTGAAATCACCAATTACCAAATTACCGAAGAAATCACAGGCAAAAGCTTGGAAGGAACAGCCTATGAATACCCATTCAAAGACATAATTCCCAAGCAAGCAGAATTAGAAACCAAACACCCATTAGTTCACAAAGTCGTGGCAGAAGACTTCGTTGACGTTAACACAGCCACTGGAGTTGTTCATCTTTCACCAGGCAACGGCGAAGACGATTTTTGGGCTGCAAACCGAAGAGGAGTACCCATTTTCGTTCCATTCGATGACGAAGTCAAATTCACAAACGACGCAGGCATTTTCACAGGTGTGTTTGCGCGCGACGCAGATGTGCTGGTTATTGAGGAACTGCGCAACCGCAACGCTTTCGTAAAAGTAAAAAAGATCAAACATGAATACCCAACTTGCTGGCGCTCCCATCACAAACTTGTTTGGCTAGCAAGAAAAGAATATTTTTTGCGAACCGACAAAATCAACAGTAAAGTGCTTGAGGCAGCGGAGAAAATCGAGTATTTCTTTGAAGAACCCAAAAACCGTTTTCTTGGATTCCTAAAAGAGGGCAAACCATGGTGCATCAGCCGAGAACGCATCTGGGGCACACCTCTACCAATGTGGACCTGCGAGAAATGCACAAACAAACGCTTAATCGCAAGCAAAAAAGAACTCATCGAAAATGCCCAAGAACCGATTCCAGAAAACTTTGAGTTACACAAGCCTTGGGTTGACCGAATCACACTGAAATGCGAAAAATGCGGCGGAGTCATGCGAAGAGAAGACTTTGTTCTAGACACATGGCATAACAGCGGCGCTTCACCGTATGCTCGTTTCACAGATGAAGAATATGAGAAGTTTGTTCCCACAGCCTTCTTAACAGAAGGCATCGATCAAACCCGCGGTTGGGCAAACTCGCTGCTTTTAGAATACATTATTCTAACGGGAAAACCAGTTGCACCCTACAAAGCATTTCTATTTCAAGGGTTAACGCAGGATTCAAAAGGCAGAAAAATGAGTAAAAGCCTTGGAAACGTCATAGAAACCAACAAACTTCTCGAAAAAAGCAGCGCAGACCTATGCCGATTCTACATGATACGAAAATGCTCACCCATAGACTTCATGAGCTTCGACTTGGCAGAAATTAGCCGCAGACCCTACCAAGTCCTCTCAACACTCTACCACCTAAGCCGATTCTTCCTCCAAAACGCCACCTTTGACGAATTCAACCCACAAAAATACACTTTAGAATGGGCTTTTAAAAACGGTAAACTTCAAGCAGCTGACTTTTGGCTCATGTCTAAGTTACAGGAAAAAATCGAAGAATACACAAACAAACTTGAAAGCAGCGAATTCAACTGTGCAGTCGCAGTTTTGGATGACTTCGTCATTGAAACATTAAGCAGACTTTACGTGCCCATGATTCGCAAAGAACTATGGACTGATGAACCTGAAACTTTTGAGCGACGCCAAACCATCTACGCACTATTGCACCACACCCTAAAAACTGTAACTTTACTCTTCAACCCAATCACACCATACATAAGCGAAGCACTCTACCAGAAAGTCTACAGACAACTAGAACCAGATTTACCAGAATCAGTCAATTTGGCTTCATGGCCTACTCCAAACCAGAAAATGCTAAACAAAGCCTTGGAAGAAGAATTTGACATTCTCTTAAAGGTAGTTTCAATCTCATATGCAGCACGTCAACAAGGCAAACTAAAGCGTCGCTGGCCGCTGGCTAAAGCAATTGTCGTTGCACCAGAAAAAACCCTACAAGCACTAAAGAATCTTGAATCACTATTCCTTGAACAAACAAACGTTAAAGCCGCCGAATTCGCTGTGTCAGTTCCAGAGTACGTTGGAGGCGAAAACTGGGTTTCAAGCCAAGAAGATACAATAACAGTGTTCCTAAGCGGGCAACGGGACGATAAATTGCTAGGCGAAGGCATAATGCGTGATTTAGCGCGACGTGTTCAAGCTTTGCGCAAAGAAATGGGGTTTGTGCCCACTGAAACTTTGGAGTCAGTTCACATAGCCGAGTTGGATGCTGAGAGCATGGGGCTTTTAGAACCATATTTACCTGAGATGGCGGGATTGGTCAGAGCTAGAAAAGTCTATTTACATATTGCCTGCAGCGAAGTTGAAGCAAAATGGCATGAATCAGAACTCGACGGCAAAAAAATCCACATAAACATCCACTAGGCGAAAAAAATGGTGCAAGAAACAAACAACAACAAACTATACAAGTGCCCTCACTGCGCCTGCATTTTTCTTAACCAAGCGGACTTGGACAAACATATTAGCGTCTTTGGCGACCAAAAAGAACGCCACGATTATGAATACAAAAAAACCCATGCCAGACTAGAACACGGATACGGCGAAGAATAACCGAGATTTTTTATCCTTTACATACTTGAGTCGATGTCCTCAAAAAAATGAATAAACATATTGGTATTTAGCGCGATCTTTCTTGCTTATATTCCAATTCTCCGCGAAACTTCTTCTGATATTTCACTGGATCTCCAAAGATACCTTTTCCAAATCCCTTCATTTCAGACATAAGGTTAAAGGACTTTAAAAGCGAAACTTTACTTATTTCACCAATTTTTATTGCTATTCCATCTTCTCTCAGTCAGTACTTTGCTACTAAAGAATTTAACTATGCAGAACTATCATGCTTAATTATTTTCTCTTAAACACCCTTTTCACGTCATCAAGCTGCGAGCCGACGATTTCTATGGCATCGATGTTTCCTAAGCCTTTTTGATGGGCTACTCGGATATGGCTTTATTTCGTGGGGATCAATTCCCATAACTCGAGCACCTGTGGCATCAGTTGCGACCGGGTCTTTTCCTGCAATTATTAAGTCCATTTTTACTGGTGAGCCATCGGTGGGACCTCTGCCTTCCATAGCGACAAAACCGTCGATCACTGTTAGGTTGGGGTGTATAACTGTGTTTATGTCAACTATGACTCTACTAATTCCTTTGGCGTGGTACTTCATTTTCAGTTTATCCGGCAAGAGCCCGAACATGTTTTTCATACCCAACGTTACTTTGGTTGCCATGTGAGTTTTCATTTTAGCTGCGCTTATAATTGCAGATTCAGTTACGATTCTGGGTACAGTTATTTCTTTTAGGCATTCACCGTTTGGGATTTTTATTTTGACTTTGTCTTTTACATGACGCAAATTTATGCATTCTACACCATATTGTTTGCACATTTCTTTCATGCCTGTAGCTTCGAAAGCTTTGTCAGCGTTCGTAATGGTCGCGTCGGATTCAACTACGAAAACTTCAACTGGTAGTTTCTTTAGCCGCTGGATTATCGCCTCAACAACTATGGGGTCGGTTGTGGCGCCCGTGTCCCATGTCATGGTGGTTATAAAGTTGACTTTTATGAGAACCTTCTTGTAACCAGACAACGCAGATTCGTAATCTATCAAATCTAATGCTTCAAAGACTGGGTTAACCCCACGCTCGCCCTTAACAATTGCCACAGTTGATTTTTCCGTAAAAACACCTCCCGTCTAAAACTTGAAGAAAGCTTTTAACTTTTATGATTGCAATTACAAAAAAGCTACCCAAAGAGTGGAAAAGGAAAGCCCAAAAGCAACGCAGTTAATAACCCAGCGCCTAGTCCCAACATGATTGGGAAAGGTAACCCTGGGAATATGCCTTTCTTTTCCAATGCAAAAAAAGTTATAATTGAGCCCGCCAAAATGCCAACTACCGCTGCTACTGTCGGCAGGATGCTTTGCGGAAAACTAAAAACCATAACACCCGTCATCATGGAGTAAAATACCAAATCGCCCAAGCCCATCTGAATGTCCTTAAATGAGAAACTCAAACCCTGAAGTATATCAAGACCTGATGAATTCGCTATTTTGCCAACTGGACCCTTGTAAACCGCAATAACGTCATAAACAGCTAGGAATACTAAAAGTACAATTGCACTAGACAAAGGAACATATTTAGCAAAGAAAATCCCAAGTGCCCCACCCAAGCATACCACCACGACATTTCGAGAAACGCTGCCTAAACGGAAGATAGCAAGGTCAAAAAGAACAGTTATTGCAACAGCTACAGCAGCTATGACATAGTAAACGCCGTCGAAATATGGAAAAAGCGCAAGCAAATACACCACCGACAGCAACAGTGAGGCAGTCGTCATAGAAAGCACAATTAAACCTTTGATAACGCGTTTGTTTTTTCGTTTAATCAGAACATAAAACACAGTGGCAGCTAACGCAATTAATATGACAAAGTAGAGTCCGTTTCCAATTGACGCTCCAGGTGTATCTCCAGGAATGGGTACAGCTTGAATGCCGCCTGTTTCTTGAGGTGCAAGCAAATAAGCGCAGCCTAAACCGAAGATAAGGCTTGCCAGTATTGGAACCAAATAAATTATTTGAAATTTGAATTTGTCCTGCTCTTTCTCTTCGGATTTGGGCACATCAGGTTTTGGTTGCTCAGTCACGTTCTTACCCTAAGTTAGTAATAGCTATTGCAGCCTAAATTTGGTAGGTTTCTGCCTGTTCTTGGAGCCACAGCGTCCAATCCCAACTCAGTTTTCGCCCAGTTTGCAAAAAGTTCACAGTTGCCTTCTGCACCATGAACCACAAATACTTTAGGATTACCGCCAAGGCGCCTCAAAGATTCTTTAAGCATGCTAGCCCCGCAATGCGAAGAGAAATCAAAATGGCGGTATTTCGCTTTAATCTTTCGAACTTGTCCATCGATGGTGCATACGCCTTTCTCCATAAGTTCGCGACCTGGTGTACCTGGAATCTGGTAGCTAACTAAGAAAACAGCGTTCTTTGCTTGATTACCAAGTTTTGAAACGTAAAATGCTGCAGGTCCGCCTTTAAGCATGCCTGCAGTTGAAATAATCACACCTGGCGTTTTGAGTGCTTGTCGTCTGTCTCTCCAGCCTTCCACCCAAACGGCTGAGTGCATAGCCTTCATGAAAAGCTTGGGGTCTTTTAGGAATTCTTTGTAATTCATAATTACTCGGCTTGCTTCACGGGCCATTCCATCCAAAGTTACAGGGTAATCAAAATGGTGAGCTGCCAAAACAGTGGCCATCTCCTGTGAACGACCAACACCAAAAGAGGGCACCAAAACAGTTCCGCCCAGCTTCAGCTACTTCAGTGCATGCTTCAACAAATTGTTTTTCCAGCTCCGAACGTTCAGTATGATCTGCATCCGCATAAGTGCTTTCTATAACGACCGCGTCTAAATCTCCGTAGTCCATGGATGCTCCAGCTAAAAGTTTGCTCTCTTCCAGATTAAAGTCACCTGTGTACAAGAACCGTTTGCCTTCAGCTTCAAGCAATACCTGAGCACTTCCCGGGGTATGACCAGCGTTGAACAATTTCATCTTCATATCCCCAATAGTTTCTTCAACTCCAAAATCCAGGTGCCTATTGCTGTTCATCATGGTTTTAAGTTCAAGATATTCAAAGGGCAAATAATATCCAGAGAGGTGAATGAAATCTTGAACAAGCAACTGAGTTAACTCCAAGCTAAGCTTGTTCGTATACAGAGGTTTTTTATCGTTTATAAAAAATATAGGGACAGCACCGGAATGGTCAAGGTGGCTATGAGTCAAAATAACCGCGTCAACATCTTTAGGCGGAATATGCATGGGAAAACCTGGTTCATTATCAAGCATAACACCGTAATCGCACACAACCTGAGTTTTCTCAGTCTTAACAGATACACCTATTCTGCCAACTTCTCTAGCTCCACCTAAAAATCCAACTTGCAATCAGAACCAATCCTATTTAGTTAATGTTAACGGCTAAAAATGAACCTTTGCTGTTTTAAAAATGTATTGACCCAGAATTTACTTGTGCAGATACATAACCTTTCTTAACAGCCTTTAAAACCGCATCCAAGTCAAGTGAAGCATCAACTTTGTTGTAGACACTAAATAACTCTGATACTTGATGTGCGTCACTACCCGCAGTACCGGGTAAACCTAAACTTTTAGCGAATTCTTTAGCTTGATTATTGGCTTCTTTGCTGGATCCCCCATTTTGGACTTCGATAGCGTCAACTTTGTAGTTTCTGGACCGTTCACCCATTCCATACTCCCTGAAAGGATGAGCAACAATACAAACTCCACCAATTGATTTAGCAAAATCTACAACAACTTCAGGCGTCCAAGGTTTAGGCGGCAATTCATACGTTCCCAAAACCAATAGGTCACCCTCAGGCGTACTGATTTCAACGCCCGGGATTATCAATATGTCTGGGTAAGCTGAGGCTAACTCAATTGTTGCCCTGCAACCTCTCACGCTGTCATGGTCTGTCACCGCTGCAACTTTGATGAATTTATGTGCGACTAACATGTCAACGATAGTTTTGGGTTGAACAAGAGAATCAGGCGAATAGACCGTGTGAATATGGAAGTCAGCATACAGAGGTTCGATAATTACATCTCCATTAATTCTCAAGGGCTAAGTTACTAAATGTACGTTAAGTGTCTATAAGCATATAGGGGTAAAAAAAGTTATCCAAAACTAACTAAAACGCACGAATGCATGGAACATGGATTAAGCTTCGTCGAGAGCTATCAGAATTTCCTGGGTAAGGGTGTCCTCGCTTAGGCTCTTCCCCGTGAGTTTTTTATGTTCTATTAAGTGCTCGTCTATTGCTTTGTTCATTTCAGGTAAATCTGGGATAATTAAAATTTTTGCCCCACATGAACAATTGAACACAACCATTTTTTTTCGAACCTTTTTACTGTGAATTTTTGAAATTATTTTGCTTTCTTGATCCTTCTTTATTGAAATCACCCTCAACGAATGTTGGAAGTCCAACGTATTTCAAAAGTACTTAAGCTGATCCAAGATAACGTTTTTCGTGAAGTATAATCCGCGGTTTAGCGAGGAAACCTTTGCAACTAGTGAAGCCGAGTTTGCCAATCTTGTTATTTCTTCTTCCTAAGCAAGTTTTCAAGCGCCAATAACAAAAGGGAGGAGCCAAAGAATTAGCTTGCCTTAGTAGTAGCAGTAAACTCGATTTTGTAATAGATTTGACCTTGTTTAAAAAAATGTTTGGACCTAAGAAGGGATCTATTATGCTTTTCTTATTCCAGCTTCAATTATTAGCCTCAAGCCAAGACCTAAGAAAAAACCAAGAAGCTAAAGATAATCAACTCAGGTACAAATGACGAAGAATAAACATGAATCGCCGAGAATAGAAAATACATCAAGAAAAGAATCCTGCCACCAATCCCAAAAAAAATTGCGGCACGCAATCCTTTATACTCAAAAATGTTTCTCCCTGCTACATTGTTTGAAATACTTAAAAGATTTTAATTTCTCAACTGCTTACGCAAGATAGCTTCTAAACAACTAAAAATCTCTTTGCTCCCCTGTACATTCGCGTCTACAGAATCAAACTCTAAACCCTTTGTGCTGCAGGCTTTTTGAGATGCTTTTTTAACAGTGTCACTCCAATGTTTGGGATCATTTAGTAATGCAACGCTTTTGTAAGATGATCGCTCAATGTACTCGGCAGTTTGGTTTGCAACATAATTCACGGTTTCTAAATCAAATGGATGCGCAGATTCATGCTGAGACAAGGGGTATACCTCATCCAGTTCCAAAGGAACTAAGCCAAACGGAGCCGAATAAACACAAACATGAATCTGAATAGAGAGTTCTTTCCCCATATTCCTGAATAGCTGCCTGATTTTCTTAAATTCAGGCGCTTTGTGAAAGGGTTTGTTTCTGGTTTGGGGAACAAGTAAAAGTATCTTTGCATTCTGGAGCGGCGTGTATCGTTCGGTTAATCGTTTGCGGTAATGGGTGATTTCTGGTCGTGCAAGTCCCACTGAGTCGAAATAGAAGAAGCCACTACTTTTGGCTGTTGGGCTGTATTTTTCAAGGAAGTCAGCATGTTTGTGCAGATATTTAAGAGCTGAGAGCAAGGCTGGGTGCGCGTGAACTCGCATTTCAGTGTGTTCCCAGAGTCGGCCGTCGCGAATAGCTTGTTTGATTCGCTTTATTTCTGCTATGCAAACGTATAGGTTGTGCTCAGCAAGGAAAACTTCACGTTCTTTGGGCGATTTTTTCTCTAAGTCTCTTGGTGTTTCTGAAATGCATCTAGGGCAGCTGCATGGGAAATAGTCCAGTTCATTTACCCGCCATGTGCCATTTTCGGTCATGTAACGGTTCTCCCGAGCGTACAATGCGTAAGCTGCGGAGTCGAAGAGGTCACAGCCCAACGCTACTGCCAACGCGAACATGGATGGATGTCCAGCGCCAAACAAGTGCAGTGGGCGCTCAAGAGGTAAACCTTTTTTTGCCGTTAAAATCATATCTGCTAAGACATCGTAGCGGTAGCTTTCCATTACTTCGGTTGGGCTTCCGAGCGCGTGGATTTGGAATGGCAATTTGCCCATTTCAATTGCTGAATTAGCAACAAGGTCAAGGTGTTTTCCGCCTTGCACTGGTCCAACCCACAAAATGTCATCGCGGGTTTTGACCTTGAAAAAATCTTTTGCACGCTTTAGGGTTTCCGCCACGGTTATTTCTGCTTGTTCCTTAGTTACTTTCCAGCCTGTTGGAATGTCAAGGATAGTAGCAATGTCACTGCCGATTCCTTCTTGGTATTCAACGATTTCTTTCTGGTTAACATCGATATCTCCGTAGACAAGGATTTGGTAGGCGCCTGAATCAGTCATTACTGATCCATCAAAATCCAAGAATTTATGCAAGCCCAACTCCACGGGTTTGTTGTGATACCGTTTTTTTAGGATGTAAGCAGTTCGTGATGACTGCTTGGAAACCAAAGGTTTCCTTGAGTTTTCTGTGGCGGGATGGGTTGGATGCTTGGGTTGATTACTGGGAACAGCAGCGGTGTTTCTACTATGCCGCTTTTGGTTTTTAGTTTGCCGATTCTGCCAAGCAAATCTTTTTCTTTGATTTCGAAGCTCAAGGTGAAACCTAAACATGAAACGTTGCTCGCTTATAAAAAACATCGCCTTTTTAGGCATCCTTATATCGCAATGTTCCTCTAAATATCCACCGAAGTGCACAGTCATGGTTTGCTCAATTGACATAAGCGAAAAACCAACATTAAACGACCCCATCTTAATCGAAGGGCTGCCAGGTATCGGCTTTGTAGCTAACATAGTAGCGATACATTTAATTAAAGAGCTTAAGGCAAAACTGTTTGTCCAAATCTTTTCTTCATCTTTTCAGGATTTTGCAATAACCACTGGCGATGGCGGAGCACGCACACCCATAAACGAACTCTATTATGTTAAGCGGGATGGCGAGCGCGACTTGATTATTTGGTATGGCAACACTCAGGCATTAACTACTGTTGGACAGTACGAGTTAGTTGGTAAAGTCCTTGATATTGCACAAGAATTTGGCTGTCGCTTTGTAATTTCAATCGGAGGATTCAAAAAAGATGAAGCTCAACCAATACCAGGAATTTACAGCACAGCCACCGATTTGGATACAATGCAACAAGCACTTGATTTAGGTACAAAAGTTATGGTTGGACACGTGTTTGGCATTGCGGGTATATCCATTGGAATGGCAAAGATTAGAGATATGAAGGGTTTTTCACTGCTTGTCGACACACCCGGAATGAATCCCGACGTAAACGCCGCAAAGTACGCGTTAATTACTCTTGGCAAATACCTGTTCCTAGATGTAGACTTGTCAGGTCTGGAAGCTAGCGGTGACGAAATCAAAAAAATGCTCGAATCCTTTGGAGTTGTAAGAAGTATTACAGAAGAAAAGAAGAAAGAGGAGCAGCAACTGCGCTGGTTTATTTAAGCTTTGACTTCGCTCATGAATTGCTCATATACTCTTTGCACACGATCGGCAGCTGGACCTGAACCTTCCGTAACACCGCGGTCGGTTAATTTTACTTTATCCATAACCCATATGAACCCTTTATCTTCATAGAGTTTAACCATTGTTGGGAAGACTTTTTCCAGTCTATTTGAGAGTGCTTTGAGGTCGAAAGGTTTTTCTGCGCTTGCTATTTGAGCAACAATGCTTCCATTCAAGAATACGCGGTGCACTAAGATTCCGGAGTCTTCTTTGGCGTCAGCTAAGCATAGACTCATGTCGTCAGGGTTGATGCCGATGAGTGTACCGTTGAATGCTTTTCCAGTAGTCGTAATTACAGCTACAGTTTTATCTGCCAACGCTGCGATTTCTGTGAAGTATTTTCTTTGCGCTACAGACAACTTTTATTTCTCCTTAATTGGTACATAAAATTGTATTACAACTATTTATCTTTGATTTAAATAGAAAACAAAAAACATTGAAATTATAGACTTTGCGGCATTTACTGAAATTGAAATTTGGATCTTTTCCGGTATATTCCGTACTTTAGAAACAAATAGATCACTCTCTCATTGATCAATACTAAAACACTTTTTGACTTGCAATTTTTCTATTGAATTGGAAACAAAAGTCCCCATAAATTGGATTATTGAAACAACATGTGCAACAACGATACGAAAGCAGATTAGATCATGTAAATATTATAGCTTGATTATTGAGTAATTAAGGTGGGGTTGGACATGGCTGGCTCGCATGAAGACGAAATTTACTCGATAATGTTTAGCTCGCTAAAGCATCCGGTTAGACGTAAAATTCTTCGAATGCTTGGAAATAAACCGATGACTTTTATGCAGATGGTTGAAGAACTTGGAATTTCAAGTCCAAATTTTACATATCATCTTGAAAGTCTTGGCGAATTGGTTTCCAAAATGGATAATGACCAGTATAAGCTCTCATCTTTTGGATTAGCAACTGTAAACGCCATGAAGGGCATTGAAGAAGTCCATGAAGCTGAACCTAAACGTAGTGCAGCATCTTTCAAGTGGAAAGCCGTTTCAGCGACTTTGTTGGTTATAGTTTTAGTTATGGCTAGCATGACGACTTTGGAATTCGCTACTATAAATCAGCTCTCCAACGCACAGAAGTTGCTCTTAGATGAAAACCAACATTTATTGTCGTATGGAGTGGGTACTGATAAAGTACCTGGTTTTCTGCAGAACGTTAGTCAAATTGATAATAAAGCGTACACAATTTCTTTGCTTAGCAATAAATTACAGTGGCGGGCTGATTTCGGCGGTGTTGCTGAAGAGATAATGCAGTACTCTCTCACCAGTGGTACAAGCAATCTTAACGTAAACTTCCGATTTAGAGACAACCATTTCTCACGATACGCACTTGAATTAATTGAAAGCTCACCCATATTCACCCAGCTACAACCCAATGATATTCTACAAAACGCCAAATACACGTTAGCGAGATACAAAGCATTCTCGGCTGACGACTATCTGACAAATATGACTAACCTCTTAAATGCCGTTGTCAAATTAGAAAACACAGAGATAACTCAGGGCAACGTTAAGCTACAGGTTATAGTTTCACCAAGCACTGTCGTTTTCTTCTGGATGTACACTGAAAACGGCATAGATTTTCAAACCAAAGGATTAACCATGATTTTCCAAAACAACGTCTTGAACACTATGTCAGATGGATATTTCCTATTCACTGTGGGAAGCACTAACTTAGGAAGCAATAACATGACAACTTCAAAACAACAGGCAATAGATTCAGCAAAAAATTACGTTAAAACTCTAAAATGGACAATTGAAGGCCATGAAGTTTCCGGCTTCCAAGTGCAAGACCAACCTATATCTGTACAATTAGTGCCTCACACCCGAGGAAACACTGTCGCACTGATCCCCTATTGGTACATAGAGTTAGCCCTTACCAAAACATATGCAGGAGGATTAAACGTAGTGACAGTTGGTATCTACACTGACACGAGTCAAGTAGGTGATATCCAAATGCTAAGTACCAGCGCCGGCACAGAAACATAGCACAAATATGGCACACCAACAGTAACACCAACTCAAACGCCCATGCCAATACAAGAACCAGCTTTGCTATCTTAAACTCAACCGACAAATCAACCAATTAGCGTTGCATTAAACAGAAACGAACCCATAAACTGGATAATATTAGGCGCAATCGTTGCCACAGCTGGGATAGCAATAGTAACATTATATGCAGTTTTCAAAAGAGGCAACTAACATGACCCTGACAGGGCAATGGTTTCTTGTGCTTCGAAAAAGGTTTGAGGTGATGGATTACTGATAGATGACGCCTGGGCGAACAGAAAAGAAGTAAGAAGAGCTCTCAGGAGCACTTCAATCATAATCTACTTTTTTGTTTTATTTCACTATTTTGCTTAAGTGTTGCAATAACGTTTGCGGGCAAGTCACGTTCAACCATGAAGTTGGCTCCAACCCATGTGTTTGCGCCCACTTTTACTCCGGGCATAAACAAAGATTTGATTCCTGTCTTGACATTGTCGCCTAGAACAGCACCGAGTTTTCGCCTACCCGTGTTGACGACTTGGTCTTTAACGATCATCTTGATTGAGCCAGCGTCAAAGCGGTAGTTCGCCATTATAGTGCCAGCTCCGAGGTTACATTTTTCGCCAAGAATGCTATCGCCAATATATGATAGGTGCCCAACATGGGTTCCGTCCATGAGGATGCTGTTCTTGATTTCGCAGGCGTTTCCAACACGAACTTTTTTGCCTAAACTTGTACCTGACCGGATGAAGCAGTTGGGTCCAACATCAGCTTCTTCGTCTATGAATACGGGTCCTTCAATATAGGCTCCTGAGCGAACCCTTGCGGACTCAGCTACAGTGACCGGACCAATCAAATGCGCGCCCTGTTCCACCTTACCCAGCACTTTGTGGTCCAGGCGTTTAAGCGCCCAAACGTTTGCATCAAGCAAATCCCAAGGCCTACCCACATCAAACCAATCATCTTTGCTTAGATGCGCAGCCAAAACAGTTTTGCCCTCTTGCGCAAGCATTGTTATTGCATCGGTAAGTTCCCATTCGCCTCGAATAGAGGTCTTGGTCTGTTTGATTTTATCGAGGATTTCTTTTGAAAAAGCATACACTCCTGCGTTAGCAAGATTCGATGGCGCCTTACCCGCGGCTGGTTTCTCAACGATCCGCTTTACTAATCCTTCTTCGTCTTGTTCGATTATTCCGTAGCTTTCAGGTTTGTCAACTGGAATAACTCCCATAACTGCCGCCGTTTTTCCTTTCTTAAACTGAGATAACACGGATTTCACCGTGTCCTGACCAAACAGTAAATCCCCGTAAATTAAAACAAAATCGCCATCCAAATATACCTCCGCGACTTCTGCAGCGTTGCCCGTACCCAAAATCGCTTTTTGCTCCACATAAGTCAACTTTAAATCGAGTTTTTCGCCTTCACCAAAATAGCTATGGATAGCGTCGCCCATGTAGTGGGTAACAATTATAGCTTCATCTATACCCGCTCGCTTTACAGCTTCCAAGCAGAATTGGAGAATTGGTTTTCCACCGACTTTAATGAGGTGCTTGGGACGAGTCGCCGTTATGGGTTGGAGCCTGATGCCTTCGCCTGCGGCTAAGAGTACTGCTTTCATATCTATTGTTCCTCGACTTGTTTTTGTATAAGTGCTGTGGCTTTTTGAGTTATTTCTTTTGCCTCCTCCTGGGATTCACCTTCTACGGTTAAACGGATGAGTGGTTCTGTACCTGAAGCTCGAACCAACAACCAACCATTCTTTAGAGCTACTCTTGCCCCGTCGACAGCAGAAAAATCTGTGTAATCTGGAAACCCAGACTTAAGTGCGTCGCCAAGTTTTTCCACTATCTTATATTTTTGCTCGTTCTTGCAAACAATGTTTTCCCTCTTTGTAATGTACTCTGGGACTTCACCGATGAACTCGGAAACAGTTTTTCCTTCAGCTTCTAAGGCTTTAAGGAACAGGGCTGCCGAAAGGGGTCCATCAGGGCAAAGATGAATCTGAGGATGCACCCAAGCTCCACATGGCTCGCCTCCGAACACGGCTCCATCGCGTTTTATAGCTTCAGAAACGTAAATGTCTCCCACTCGAGTTCGAACAACTTTACCACCGTATTTTTCAGCCATAGTTTCGACACACATTGATGCTTCAACGTTAGTAACCACCAATCCACCACCGTTTCGCTTCAACGCAAAAGCTCCGTAGGCTGCTAACGAACGATCAAAATTAACAAAAACCCCAGTTCTCATCAACAAATGCAACTCTGTCAGCATCACCATCAAAAGCTACTCCAATGTCGGCATGGAGAGTTTTTACTGTTTTTGCCAAGTCTAGGAGGGATTCGGCTGTTGGTTCAGATTTTCTGGCTGGGAAATACCCGTCTGGTTGAGCGTTTAGGGAGGTTACTTTGCAACCAAGGGCTTTGAGCATTTGTCGGACCAACATTGAATGCGGCACCGCATCCTGGGTCAACGACAACGTTCCACCGTTTTTTCAGGGTAACGACTTTCTGAACTGCACTTAAGTAAACTGTGCTTGCATCAATGGGGGTAGTTTTGCCAAGGCTGCGCCAATCTGCCATTGCAAAGTTTTCATCTACCACAATTTTTTCTATGGCTTCTTGGTCTTCATCGGTGTAGGATAGGCTCTCGCTGTTGAATACTTTGATGCCATTGTATTGGGGCGGATTATGCGAAGCTGTTAACATAAAACCTATGTCTGCACCTAACGATTTAGTTGCATAAGCTAAAACAGGAGTTGGCACAATGTCCGCAAGCAAAACATCCGTACCTGTGGACTGTAAACCCGAAACCATGGCGTCTTCAAGCATGTTTCCTGAAACGCGAGTATCGCGAGCCACTATAGCCGTTTTTGCTTTTGAATGAGTTGCCACTGCCTGGACAACCTTGCAAGCGAGAATAGGAGTTAAATCGATGTTTGCTAATCCCCTCACACCTGAACTTCCGAATAGTTTAGCCATCTATTTGCACCTGTAAGTAATCCGTTACCTGCATGGTAGAGGCTTGTAGCTTAAAATAATTTGGCATTACCTAAAAATAATCTCTTAGGAAAGAGAAGAGTTTTTCTTTGGTTGGATGTAATCCATCTGGATCTGAGAGGTAGCAGGCGGCTACAGCATTTGCCAGCATTAATCGACTCTCGTCAGACAATCCATTATGGTCACCTAAAATGTTCCCTGCATCCCAAGCATCACCCGCACCAGTTGCACGAAAAACCTTCACCTTAAACGCTGGAACCACCACCTCCTTTTTGCCCTTGAAAGTAGCAGAAAAAGCTGTTGTATGCAAATCAATTCTCGCGGGCAACCGTTTAGCTAAAACCCTTGCCGCCTCCATCGTCAACTCAGCAAACTCCAAACGCACTTTCCCCTCTTTAAAGCCCTCATCAAATAGGCTTGCATACGTTATTGCTTCATTTTCATTCAAACTCAAAATATCCACTTTATCAGTTTTCAAAACTTTCTCAATCAAATCAGATATCAGAGTCGCATTGGGGTTTGGATCTGCCGTATCGTAGTAGGTCTTGCCTTTTCCTTTCTGTTTTACTCTATCAAAAACCGTTTGAGCTAGCACAGTGCCAAATTTTAAGGTTCCAGCCCAATCAAATAGGCATACGTAATCCGCAGAATCAATCAGTGAATAGTCGCCTTCGTCAAGATTTCCAGGTCCAAAATCGACGAGTGATCCCAAATCACGAATCATAACGTTTGTTTTCTCGCCTTGATTCTTAAATTCAATCGCGGTTGTTACTGAGGCTTTACCACCCGTCTTTATGTGTGAAGTATCAATCGAGCTGTTTCTGAAATGATATTTTATTTGCTGTAAACCAAATTGGCTCGTGGAAACAATCGGCGTAACTTCAGCGCCTAAACTAGCCAAAGCTGACCCGACATTGATGGCGTTTCCTCCCCGCAAGTCAGTTTGAGAAATACCATCGATGCTACCGCCCTTTCTTTTAGTTACATCAGCAACCAATCTATAAAACTCGGAGGCATCCCACTCCAAATTTATGATGCGATCAAGAAAGAAATCTGGCAAAACCACTACTTTACATGCTTTAAGCTGTTGTTTTTGAAGAAAACTCTGTAATTCCTTTTTGCATTCTGGTAAAGACATATTACAGCTCCGTAAGGGTGTATTTCCAAAAGCCTAAAATAACCTTTTGATTTAGAGTATGAATTCAGAAGATTGGGAGAGGGGAAGGGAAATTGAAGTTTAAAACTGAAGTTAGCCTACTATTAACTGCAATTACATTATTTGCGGTAGCCATGTTCTTTTATTCATATCAAGGCGTAGTTAGCGAAAACGCTGCTTTAAGTGCGAGCTTAACTTATCCATATCGAAGCATCGCTCTTGCGTTTGTCGGTTTCGGCTCGGTCTCAATGGTTACAGCATCTATTTCTTATTCAAAAAGAAGCAAAGATATCTTACAATAATTTTTTTCAGGGTTAGGCGCCTAAAATAAACCTAACCAGCAACCAAACAAAGTCCCCAACAAACAAAGCAACAACTAACCCTAAAGTAACAAAAATCAACATAGGCAACCCTGGAGTCGCCCAAACATAAATGCCAATTTTGCCATCCTCAACAGCTTTGGATAAGCGCTCAACAATTTTTTCCCGTCCCTCGTCATGAGGTACGATTACAAGTTTGCGTTTTAAGTTAACATCTTGGTCATCTATGTCTTCCATGGGAAAAATATGCCATTTTTCTTTCACCTTGGAAACACTCATTTTATAACCTGTAATTAAAACAAGAAACTTTTTTCCAATTGATTCGGATGCAAGGGTTCCTGCGAACATTTTAGTTCTGGTTTTTTTGTGCCAAACTAAGTTACGAAGAATCATGTAAATGCAACTTGCCGCGGCGAATAAAACCCCGTTGCCAAAGATAGTTATTGGAAACATAATTTGTGAAGTGGGTGATATTGCCTCAGCAAGCAGAGGAGTAAATAACGCCAATGGAGCAAAAGGCAAAGCGAGAGCAATGCACATGAAAGCTTTCGAATCCGCGCCGCCGAACCCGCCAACATAAAACAGCAGAAGTGCTATATCCAGTGGTTACGCCAAAACTCAAAGCATAAAAAGGCAACTGTGATGGCTCAAACAAGAAGCAGCTCTGATAAAGTTAGCGCAAGTGCTATTGGTGCGTAGATTGCCCAAACGCGGTTGCTGACTTCGCGGGTTTTGTGGTCGCTCCATGAAGCATAGAACAGAACGATTAGTGAAACTGTTATGCTTGCCACTATTAGAATTGCTTGTAGTGTCTGAATTGTTAGTGCACCCTTTAACTATTGATGGATTAGCATGTTGAAGGTTTAGGCTAATAAGATTTTGTCGGTAATTGCTACATCGCACAATAGGGTAGGTAGTTTTGCAATTTAGCTTTTGACTGTTACTGTTAATGTTGGGGGATACTCAGATAGAATCCATAGTCCAGTGGGTGTGGTTCCATCGTACAAGCTGCAAATAGGCGTAGTGCCATCAAACGTAACCACTGCACCCTGCCAAGTAATGTCATATGGATACTTGAATGAAGCTTGCGCAGCACTTACAGGTAACAATTCAATTAGGGCACTGCCAACTTTCAAAGCACCAGTGGAGCTCCCCGTAATAGAATCAAATGCGTAGAGTTTCTGGTTAGAGACGTCTGTGAACATTATTCCAGCTCCTTTGCCATTGCTAGAAACGAATTGGCTGAAATGATGCGCTGTCCAACCGCCGCTATTGGCATTATTGAAGGTCCCGGTCCCGTTCTGAAGAATTGGGTACCCGGCGAGTGTACCGTTTTCAGTTTGGGTTTGTACTGGACTAATGTTTGTTGATACTCGAATTGGACATAGGTCTGAGATAGCTCTAGCCTGTGTTGAATTAAGGAACATCAAACGCAGTTGATACGTATAGTAAGTAACGCCTGCCGGTAGAGTAATCACTACACTTGTGTAAGTATTGGGACAATTTGCGATTCCACCTGAAAACTCAGCTTCTCCCAGCACAATATCTCTGATTATTCCGTTATAAATAACGTATGTTAGTTCTGGGTCAGTCCCGTCTTCTTGCGTATTTATCCGCATTAATTTTGCCGTGCTAATTGAACTTCCAACAGTAGATGTTAAGGTAAACCCTGTCCCTGCAAATTGCAGTTTCTGTCGACTATTATTTAGAGTCGCGCTGTTTACGTTATCATTGAAATAGTGATTAGTAAATGCCAGAGGAGTTTGGATTGCAACATCGCTTCCATTCCACCAAATCGTGAAGTCGCTAACTCTACTGTTTAACAGGAAGACAATCATTTGGCGGTTGCCGAAAACTGTAGAGTTACTCGTTAATCCCAATGGGATTTGATAGTTTGAAGCCCAATCTTCAATTTGGAAGGGAACCTCTTGGTTTACGCCGTTTATTGTTTGGTTAACGTGAATTGCTTTTACAGGGATAGGTGGAATTGGCAAGGTTTGAGTGGTTAATTGCATGTTTTGGCCAAGCCAACGCATGGTACCGTTCTGTAAAACTTCAAGTGTGAAAGTTGATTCTTGCAAGTTAAGCAGGAAGTTGATGTCAGGTTCATCTTTTATGTAGACTGAATCTATGTTCCAGCTGTCTTGTGTGGGGTCTGTTGCATCATTGCTCCCTACAAAACGTATGGTAAGAGTTGCTGAGTTTATGTAGGGAGTCAGTGAAACATTGTTGAAGTAATTGGAAGTGAGCGTCATTAGGTTCTTCCATATACCGGCATGAAAAATCTGTACCATTAAAGGCTCTGTGCCCATTGTGCCTGTTTTGATGCATAAATCTTGGCGTAGGTTTGTGGCGTTAATGTTAAGCCATTGTTCTTGAAGGTTAAGTGCATAATTTGCAACATCTGGACTATACTTCACAAGATCTAAGTTTAGATCGAATGGGGTTGAACCAGTCTTTACAGCTGTGACATTCACTTTCCAATATCCGCTACTGTTGAGAAAATTGGCAGGACTAGTTACTATTGTCTGCACCTTTGTTGCATCACTAGTTCCTAAAGAAGTCGTCATGAATCCATCGCCGCTGGTGGGGTATTGCCCTGTTGCCGAGTTGTAAAGTTGTAAAGTTGCCGACACACCGCTCGTTGAAGCTGAACTGTCGATTGTCCATGTAAGGAAGTTCCAAGGGAAAGGTATTGCTGAATTGGTTGTGAACTCAACCTGAGCGGTGTACTGGTTTGCTGGAGAATAAGTGCAATAGATACTGTATTGGCGTTGACTACTTTGGTCACTAAGTGTAGTTGGCCAAGTGGGGTAGCTAATGGACCCCCTGAAATATTCAGCGCCATTAGTATTATAGAATATGATAACGGTTGAATCAGATACTTCAATAGCCAAAACATAGTTTGTGGATGCTGCTAATGTTGGTTGAGTCATGAAATTGAAAGTGACCCACTGATTTGTGGTTGTCAATGTTTTTTCTTCAGTAGTCTGAATCAATGCTCCTCCAGTTCCAGAATAAATAGCGGCTTGAGCATTGAATGTAGTGAGATAGTTACAGTAAATTGAGTATTGAACACTATTTGTTGAAAAAGTTGCCGCTGAAGGCCAACTCCCGTAAGATTGGCTAAGGAATCGACCATTGCCGCCGCTTGAAGAACTATAGCGAAGGTCACCACTGCCTGTTCCTGACTGAGACCACGCTACTACTAAATATTGAGTGTTTGCCGTCAAGGTGGGCGCGGATACAAAGCTGAATGTCTGCCAAGCGGCTGAGGCGCTTGCAGATATCAATTTTTCCTCAGTTGTGGCAATTATGTTTCCGTTTAAGTCGTAAAGTGAAGCCTTCATGTTTTTTGCGCTGGTTGTGCAGTAAATGTAAGCAGATATACTTTGAGCAACGACTGGATTACTAGGAGATGTGAATAGTTGTCCTCTAATTGTACCGTTGATCGGATTTCCTGAGGAACCAGTGTTTGTGTTACCGAAATTATTGCTTGAACCTGTGAAACTCAAATATGCGCTTATGTTAGTCGCTAAACCCATTGAGGCGCTAGTTGTAAAACTGGAGCCCCTAATTGAGGTAAAACTGCTACTTGCACTACCTTTTGTTGTGTAACCAAAGTTAGCTGATCCAACGAAAGAAGAACCGTAAGAGTGGAAACTCATGTAGCTTCCATCGTTAGTATACAAACTATTTGTAGAACCGCTAGCTAATGTTGTTGAACCAAACAACGAATAATTTATTGGGTAACTAGGCACAAGTGTTGTTCCATTGGTTACTTCGGTTATAGTGTCAAAGACTCCGTCAGGTCCGTATTGCTGAGCAGTAAAGTTACTATGATTTCCCAAAACATTCAAGCTGGCATCATCTACATAATCCAAACCGCGATTAAACGAAGTGGTGTTCCAAGCAATTGCAGTGGTAAATTCACTGAATGATGACGCCAAAACTGAAAGCCCTCGGGTATCTTCCACCTGAACTACGTAAGAATTGCTGGATACGCCAGTGGGCAGATCAACCAGATACGTGCCATCGCCATGGGAAATAATGTTGGTTGGTACCGAAAAATCCCAAGTTAAATTCCCGTAAGCATAACGATAGAACTTAATGTTATTCATTCCCAGGTTGATTAGTGGTTCATTGTTATCGGTTAGTACTTTGAACTGCGCTTGAGTTGGAGAGGTTCCATTAGATACTTGTACTTCCAGCCGACTTGAAGCAGAATAGCTTATGCCTGTAATGCCTAAACCGTTCAAATCATAAGTAACAGTCATATTCCCTTGACTGTAACTATCATTCGTGAACCAATTGACTTTAATATCGGACTAGTATTATTGAACGATAATCCCCATTCGGGTTTAATTGAACCCATATTTTCTATCCCGCTCTCAAGATAATGTTTAGCGAGTTGCTGAGCATAAGTCACGTTTGCTGTAACTTTTAAAACGGATCCATAATAACCCACTGTGAAACCTAAAAGCTGTTTGAGCGCCTGATTGGTTTCATCCACTGCGCTTAAAATCTGAGGTTGCCCTTGAACTGGACTATAACGTATAGAAGAATAAGTTGTCATAACTGCAGCTATTAAAACAACTGCAACAAGCAAAGCAGCTATAATTGAAAATTGACCTTTATTGTTCATTTTATCCACTCCCAACCAAACCTAATTGTAAAATCACTATTCGCGAAGTTCCGTTTGTTGTATATTCAGAAGCAAAGAGTCTTGGATGATAATATGATAGAAGACTTAAGCCTGTAACTCGAACATCGGGTGTTCGGGTTAATCCTAAAGCTAAAAGCGAACCAGTAATATTCGTTGACCCTGAAGCAACATGATTGTATATAGCGCCAGGATAATAATTTCCAACAGGATTGAAAATGTTAAGTCCCATCGTTAAATGATAACTCGGGATTATAGAATTTGAAAGCGCTCTTGTAGAAGTCTGATAAGTTGAAGGATAGATTCCATAGTAGTTACAAAAATCTTTTGTCTGATTAGTAAAAGTAACCACTCCAACACTACTGGTGATTCCGGTGCCATTATTCTGATATGATTTACTATCTAAACCTTGAAGGAACGCGTTAATTCCAGCTGAAGCAAGTAGTTTGGTTCCGAAAATACCCCAGCCATTATGGTCGCCGGCTCCCGAAAAATAACCAGTGTTTGAAACATAATATAATGGAGAACCAACAATGCTTGCCCATGTCCAATTGTAGGAACGAACTCTTTGCCCTAAGAGATAAGAATACTGGGCTAAATCAGACGAGTATTGAGTAGCATAAGTTGTTGGTATTGGGACATTTTCTCCAAAAGTGTTTATAATTACAGCATTCGAAAGAGTTTCGGTTTGGATTGGGGTTCCGTTTAATATTTGGTATAGTTGGCTAGTGTTCTGAATCATTATTGTATTAATAAAATAGGGAGATAACAAATTGTATAGATCTTGGGCTAGGTTCTGTGCCGTGTAGCCGGTAATCCACCAGCCGTTTGCGTCGCTACAATTCAAAATGTATAAGGTTCCACCGTTGCCACCTTCACCGATTTTTTGGGGGGTAACATTAAAAGTCACGTTTGAAGATGCCACGGCATAAGTGGATACGTCGTTGGTTGTTCCCAAGCTTACAGTATTGGAAATTGAATTTACATAGTTGTAGAGTTGACCTTCTGCATCGTTTACGTCATACACAGTTAAATTGTATACTACTTCAGGGGGCAGAGAAGCTGAAAGTGCAACTTGTAGGCCATTCCAAGCTGTTGAGTTACCTGTATCAAAGGCAGCTCGGCTTAGATCATAATTTGAATCGAGTGTTTGCAAGTGTTGTGAATGAGAGGCGCCTGTAGGTTTATGGGTGAAACTTCTCTTGGAGGCGGCAACACAGTGAAGTATGAAACTGCTATGAAGGCCCCTGATAGAATTATTATTACGAACAAGACTTCGATTGTGCGAATCATTTAGCGAACCCCTTGGTACCCTTGTAGATTCCACAGTTCGAGTTTTGCTTGGTAAGATATGCCGCCCACGGTTACTTGGCGTATGTCGGTTGTCACCCATTCTTGCCCTGTTGGGTTGCCGCCGAAAGTTAAGGGGAGCCCCAAAGAACTCAGGCCCCAAGGCATCAAAACAAGTCCATACTGGCCTGCAGACGTGCCCTTGTAGGTTACAATTAATATTCCGTCATTGTTGGGCAGGTTTACAGAAGAGTAGTTTTGTCCGCTGCTTGAATCATAGAATACTGTTCCAACTGCACTAGATTGTTCCAATGAGACTTGGCGCAGGGTATATTCTTCGGTTAGAAGAACAAATGATGCATTATAGCTTAATAGTGAATTTGAAGGGGCTTGTGGAGGTTGACCAACAGAATCGCCATGGGTAATAGTTATGGTTCTGTTCTGGAAGCTATCGATTAACGGAACAACAGTTTTAGTGAAAGAAGGTAACTCATGAACATAGTAGCCCATGCCCTTTAGACCACTTAAGTAAGAGTAAACTATCAGAGCATAAGATTGGCTTTCACCGTCAATTCCTGGGAAGCTCAATTGGGCAAAGCCTGCGGGGTCAGTTGACAGCTGTTCCATTAATTATCGAATAGGAAGGATAGTTGTTTGAATCTTGTTTCACTAATATGAGGCTGTAACTTAAGGGTGCATTTGCAAGCGGGTAACCAGTTCCCGCAGCGTTAACTGAAAGTTTCAACGGTGCCCCAGTTGATGCTTTATCGATTGAAACCGTAATTGTTGGCGAAATAGTAAATTGGAATCCATAGGTGCCGTTTATTCCCAGCAGTTTAGACACGGTCGAATAACTAAAGCTCTTAGCAGATGAGGCAAGTAAGCAACTTCCAACACCTACACTATTGTTGCTGTAATATGACCCTGTTCGCGGATAATAAACAGGCGATTGAGCGAAAGAAGTTAACCGCATTGGAGAAAGTGAACTCAATTTGTATTGACTGAAATCTGGATTCTGCAACCCGAAACCCATAATTGCATCGTCTCTTTGTGACCAATTGACAGGTAACCCTGGATTTAGCAAAATTGTGTCTAAGAGGTCACTTGTTTTCGTTGATAGCGCCGAGTGCAGCTCATATGTAATGCCTGTCTGCATAGTTTGGCTAAAGAGACCGATAAAAATCAGGATAGCAGCCATGAATATTGTTAGGGAAATCATATGGTCTACTGCCGCGCTTGCCATGTTAGTTTCCTCCATAGGATATTAAGATCGAATTCGAGGTCTTGGTTGCGATTAAACTAAGATCATGTGAAGTACTGTTGAAGGCTAAGTTTTCGTGTCCAATTCACGTTTTGCCCTAGTGTTACTAAGGTTGAAGTTTGGACTTGTGGTTCCTATTATTTTGAGCGTGACGTTCATTATCTGGTATGACGTATCCAAATGGGTTACATGGTTTAGAGTAGTTGTATACGCGCGTCCGTTTATTATCGGTGGAACATCAAGAGTAATTTTCATGGAACCGTCGGACATTGACCCATGGTTCATGGTGTAGTATAGTTGCTGTATGGAACTGCCCATGTGCCCAGCTGTTGTTTGCAGTTGTATTGTCGTGGTGGAATCGCCCCAAGTGTTCATAATTACTGAGGCAGCTATCGGAAAAAGAAAAATCTGCATGATTAAAACAGGTATCATAATCATGTATTCAATGGTTATATGCGCCAATTTTCATCCTCCATGATTTACACCTGTCCGATTGCAACTACTACTTTTCCAACGTAGAATTCAACAACTGAATTTGAAGGCAACCTTGGAGTTGAAGAGGCATTGAGAGTTATGCTGGTACTGTTGAAATTGAAAAATGATGAGTCAAATCCAAGTGACGCTGCCTTTGGAAAACTAACACTAATCATTACTTCGTCAACACCGCTTCGGGTTACTTTTGTTATGCCGTTTCCTGTTAAAGTAATGGATTGGGATCTGTAGAGATTTGTGCCATTTTCAAGGTCAGGTAAATAGAATTTGAAGTAATTCGTTGATGTCACTGTTGAGGTAAGAACTCTCATGTTAGGAACTAGAACGATTCGGTTGTAAGTGCCATCAATCATGGGCACTTTTTGTACACATATAACTTGGCTTATGGGCGCTGTAGAACCAGACAACAGAAATGGACTAGTTACGTTGGATGGGAGGCGTTGAAAGAAATTGTTGCCAAGAGAATATGAGCCCACTGGCATATTATAGAGGATAATTCCTGTTTTTCCAGATAAAGTTAAATTCTCCCATCCTGAACTCGTGTGGATTCGGAAAGTATAGTTTAGAGCTACAGCTTGGAACTGCACATTTCCATACTTGTTTGAAAAACTGACTGTTTGTGTACGACCAACTGTCCAAGCAATATCATCAATCTGCTGAGCAGTTGTCTGCATGAATTGTTTGTTTGTGCTGTATTCGTTTTGAGCCATCTTTATGCCCAAGATGTTGTTTGCGTAGCTCATCGCTATCAAGAATCATTACGATTCCGGCGGCAGTCAACACAACAGTGGAGATTGCTGGGCTAACCGCCCGCTTATCTCTGCGTAAACTTGTGTGATTATTTCGCGTCTTCATCGTCTCCTATCCGAGGTTCACGAATTGTGGAATTATTTTGGCAGCTATTATTGAGATTAGCACAAGGATGGCTGCGTGCTTGAACCCTGCTCCAATTGACTCTTCGCTTATTTTTCCTGCAACTATTCCGATTAGGAAGCTGTTGAAGATGACTGAGGACATGAAGACTGTTTGCATCAGGCTGTTGTCCGTTGGTACTGCATCAACCCCAGGCACGGTTATCCCTGTGGTTAAACCCATCATCATAATGGTGGTTGCAACGAGCAGGATCGAAGCTAAATACGGCATGAACACATAGGGGCGAACGGACATTTTCTTTTCTTTCTCAACTTCCTGAGTTAGATTGTTGAAACGCGCCAAAGATTCTATCATGGCAATGGTTCCGCCTCCTACATCTATGGTTTCAACTAGTAGGAACATGACGATTTGCACCATCCAACTGCGAGTACGATGCAGAAAATCCCCCATGACTTTTTTAATTGGGATACCCCAGGAAATTTCAGAGCTAATTTTCCGCAGTTGACTACTGAATGTGCCATAGTCGCGTTTGGATAAGCTTTCGATACATTTTTCAGGTGACAACCCAGTTTTTCGAACTTCAGTAAGATCCCGCAGGAAATTTGAGACTCCCTGTCTCCATGCTTTCCCTGGCTTTTGACAATCTAATGTGAACAATGGCTGCTGGCGCGGCGGAAATGAACAATGCAATAGCTAGGGCCATGGACAAGTCAACGCCTATAGATTGCAAAGTAGTGAACAGTGGCAGTTGGGTTGTTCCCATGAAGTTGGTAAGCAGCAGGAATACGATTATGGCTATTACGCTGGAGATACCGAAGACTTTGTAAGGACGCATATCCACCAAAGGTGTTTTAGGCTGCATGCTATGCGCCAAGTAGACGAAGAGCATGGACAGCATTGGCGTGAAAATGTAAGTATACATGAGTATACCTGAGTACTGGGATATGTCCGCGCTTGCGTTGGCCCCGCTTTGAATACCGTTTACTGCGAACAAGATGTAAAAGCATAGGGACATCATGACCATGACGATGATGAAAGTTTCCAGCAGCATACCCAAGCGTTCAGCAGCAGCTTTAACGCGTAGAGCGCGGATTCTAAAGATATCTTCTGCTTTACGTTCAAGATAGTGCCCGATGTCGCCGCCTATGATGACTGTGGAAGCGTACCCACCCAAGAAATCTTTGAATATGTCAAGAGGAGTCTTTTTTGAAGCCAAATCAAGAGCTGAGAGTGGGTCAACTCCGAAGATTTCTACATCTTTTATGATGTCTCTTGCTTCTTTACTCATTGCAGGCATGAGGTCTACTTGGGTTAAACGTTTGAAGCTTGTGTATGGTGCGATGCCTCCTGACGACATGACGCTGATGTATGCAGCCGCGAAAGGCATTTCACGTTCCAAACTTGAGGATCTGTCACTTGCATTGTTCATCGGCACAACTAGAAAACCGCCGATAACAAAGAGTGGAAGGGGAACTAAGATTAAGAGAGGCAAAAACCCAGTCACTAAAGCAAGGACTGCCCCGATTATTGAAACTGGAAGAGTAAGTATGGCTGAAAGAAACATTAAAGAAATGTAGGTTTCAGAGTAAATTCTCACCCGACCTTTTTCAAGAGCCCCTTTAATCTGTGGAAAAATTTTCTTTAGGACATAAGGAGCGAATCGCCCGAAGAGGCGAAATGACCAGGCTTCAAATTTATCTAAAAGCGGCAACTGGCTTTATCTCCTCACTGTCCATTATTTTTCTGATAGAATTCTTTGGGTCTAGCATAGTACTCTGCAATTATTGAGGCGACTTCTTTGTAGCTTCGTATGTTTCCTTTTCGCATCCAACGTAGCACGTCTGTTCGCCGATTCATCTCAGCGATTAGTTGTTCACGTGTTATTCCAAGACGCTCTGAAAAGTTGCCGAGCAGGAAGCTGCCTTCTAAATCTATGGCTTGCTGGTCTTTTATTGGGTCCCATTTGAAGGGGTTCACGAATTTTTCAGAATCAATAATTTCGTTTACTGAGAGAACTCGGCGGTAAGCTTTCTTTTCGCCGTTCTTCACTAGGTGAACACGTTGTACGGACATAACTATGTTCATTAGCGGTATGTAAGCTGGGGAAATGTCCATAGGTTTTTGGGTAAGACGTCTGACGGCTGATTGAACGTTTTCAGCGTGCATTGTACACATGCCACCGTGACCTGTTGCAAGAGCCTGGAATAGCACGTATGCTTCTTGACCTCGGACTTCGCCTACAATCATCAGGTCGGGGCGGTGTCTCATGCAGGTCTTCACCAAGTCGAAGAGTGCGACTTCACCTACGCTGCTACCGCCTAAACCATAGCTTTGTCTTGAGATGAGTGAGACCCAGTTTTCATGGGACAAATTGAGTTCTGCAGTTTCTTCGATGGTCATGATTTTGCTGCCTGGCTTAATGAGACAACCTAAAGCGTTCAACGCAGTGGTTTTGCCTGCTGCTGTGCCCCCGAGAACCATAACTGAGGCGCGATTTTCAAGGCAAATCCAAAGGTAAGCAGCCATTTCTTCGGTGAAAGTACCAATATTGATTAGATCAATAATCGAGTAGGGATCATCACGGAACTTTCGGATAGTAAAAGCCGTCCCAAAAGGTGTAATTTCTCGTCTGTAAGCTACAGCGAGCCGGTGTTTTCCTGGAAGCGAAGCGTCAACTATTGGGAAGGCGCTGCTGACGTGTTTTCCAGCCATGTGAACAAGTTTAACGACCAAGTTATCAACGTCTTCGTCGCTTTCAAATTGAAGATTAGTTTCTAAGCTCTCGAAGTTGCGGTGCCAAATGTAAACTGGTTTTTGGACACCGTCGCAGGAAATGTCTTCAATGTTTGGATCGCGCATTAAAGGGTCAATTTTGCCAAAGCCAACCAAATCGCGTTCTGCATGGTAGAGAATTTTGTACCAAGATACATCAGGTAGCCAACCGAGAGTGATTCGGTATTTATCAACAATTTTTTTTGCTTCTTCAGCGAAGAATTTTCTGGGGTCAGTTATTTCTTCTTTGGGTGATTCTATTTCTGCGAGTAATATTTCTAAGATGCGAAGATAGATGCCTCGTTCCATTGGGTCAAGCTGCAACTCGTCTAGGATGTATTTGTTTTCGCCTGTTTTGGGGTCTTGAATTATTATTACTTGGGCGAATGGCTCGTAGAGTGGGTATTTGTCGATGATTTTAACACCTTTCGGTAAGGTTTTGGCGAGTGGCGTAGGTTCTGGTTCGAGTTTTTTCTTTTTGAGATTTAGTTTGATTTTGAATTTTATTTTTGGAAGTTTTGGCGGTTTTATGTTTTTGATTTTTGTTTTTGTGTTCAAAGAGAAGGTTTGAAAGTTTAGTTTGGATGCGGTGCTGGTTTGCTGTAGTTTTGTTTTGATTTTTGCGATTTTTTCTTTGATTGGTTGGTTTAGGTTTATTTTTGGCATTTGGTGGTCTCTTGATTTGTATTTTGGGGCGATTATTACTATTAAATATTATGTCTCACTACACAGTATTGATGATATGTACTACACTAATACAATCAAACCCGAAAACAAAAGAAAAATCCCAAACCCAACAAAACCATTTTTAAACCCCCAAACATCACATACACCAACAGGCCATTGGAAGAATAACCCATGAACCAAACCGCAAAAATCATAAACCAAGCTAAAAAAGAAGACAGAAAAGCACTTCTGGAAACCGAAGCCAAAACCATCTGCACTCGAATACGGCATTCCAGTCACCAAGTTCAACCTCGCTAAAGACGAAAAAGAAGCTTCAACATACGCTGACCAAATCGGTTACCCTGTCGTTTTAAAGATTGTTTCACCAGACATAATCCACAAATCCGACGCGGGTGGAGTCATAGTAAACCTCAAAACCCCTACAGAAGTCAACATTGCTTACAAAAAAATAATAGAAAACGCAAAGAAATACAAGTCGGATGCAAAAATCATAGGAGTTTTGATACAAGAAATGGCCCCTCAATCCACCGAGGTCATCGTGGGAGCAATCAAAGATCCACAGTTTGGTCAAACTGTAATGTTCGGGTTAGGCGGAATATTTGTTGAATTACTAAAAGACGTGAACTTTCGTGTTGCTCCAATTAATGCTGAGGATGCAAAAGAGATGATTACTCACCTTAAGGCCTTTCCACTCCTGAATGGCTACCGAAACACACCTCCAGCAGACATCGACGCCCTCGCAGCAATACTATGCAGCGTTTCACGCCTCATCATGGAAAACCCAGAAATCAAAGAACTAGACCTCAACCCCGTAATGGCATACCCAAAAGGCGCAAAGACAGTTGACGCAAGAATAATTCTCGAATAAAAACTAAAAAATAATTTTTAATAGTTGATTTTTATCTAATAGTCAATGCCAAAATTCTAAAGCCAAGTTTCTATAGACTTTTTTTAGGTCTTTTAATAGGTGCATTAGGCTGTTTTGGGTTCAAGGACGCGGGAAAGGTTTATTTCATGCAAGGTCACTATGATGTGAAATTGCAGGCGGACAACCGTGTCCGTTGGGATGTGGTCCTTCGGGACTGAACCGTAAGCAAACAATACACATAGGAGAAAAAATTTAGATGGCATACAAATACATAGCTGAAGAATGGGCTCAGCCCGAAAAAAGCTTCGTTGAAGAATTAATGCGCCAACGTCTTGTACAATGGCGTAAACAACCAACAGTTCTACGCATCGAGCACCCAACAAGACTCGACCGCGCAAGAAAACTAGGCTACAAAGCAAAACAAGGCATCGTAATTGCCCGCGCAAAAGTCCGCAGAGGCGGATTAAGGAAACTTAGACCTAAATCAGGACGACGACCCAAACGTATGGGTGTCGCTAAATTTAAACCTGGAAAAAGCATCCGATTAATAGCTGAAGAACGAACCGCCAAAAGATTCCCTAACTTAGAAGTTTTAAACAGCTACTGGGTAGGCGAAGATGGCAAACACAAATGGTTCGAAGTTATACTTGTCGACCCGAACGCACCAACTATAAAATCTGACAAAGACCTCGGTTGGATTGCAGAACCTCAACATACAAGCCGAGTATTCCGCAGCATGACCAGTGCAGGCAAAAACGTTAGAGGACTACATCACCGCGGCAGAGGCTCAGAGAAAGCTCGCCCAAGCCGTAGAACCGGTAACACAGGCAGACATGGCGACCACCAGATAAAGGGAGGCAAGTAAATGCATCATCTCAAAATAGTCATAACTAAACAGAACGGCAAACAAAGCATCGGTCAAGGCTTTAGCCCAAATGAACTCAAAGAAGCAGGCGTAAACAAGCAGCAAGCCAAACAAATTGGCTTACGAGTTGACGTCAAACGCAAATCTACGCACAAAGAAAACGTAGACTGCATAAAAGCACACGCAAAAGCAACACCGAAATCCACAAAACCCAAACCAGTGTTCAAACAAAAAAGCTAAAAGCCAAAACACATAACACAAACCCGGTGCCCAATGTCTACTAAACCGCCAATAGCTTACATAGACATACGAGTCTTCGCACATGCAACCGAAGACCCAGATAAAGTCCAAACAGCCGTACGCAATCTCTTGCCAACTGAACTCTCAGAAACCCTAATTTTTGAAATACAAAGTTGCACGGGGCATCATGGAAACCCCATAATTCTTTTTACTTCTAAACTAACAGATAAAAAACTGCTTCCTAAAGCGCTGGAAAAAATTGGCAAAGACCTGGGCGCACTAGATAAGGAAGAGTTAAACCGCGACATCAAACTTCACCTTGAAAAAGGCAACATGTACCTAAGGTTCGATAAACAATCTGCTTTTTTGGGATCATTAAAGCTTACACAAAACGACCCTATCCACTTAAAAATCCATTTTAAAAACAAAACAGCCCAAGAAATAATGGACGATTTCTAAGCAAACTGGGTTACTGCCATGACCCGAACCTTTGCCGATTTGCACCTGCGGATTAATCCTAAAGATATCCAGACAGCTCAACGGTTGATCGGCAAGGCAGCGCAACTGGGTTACCACTACATCAGTGTTCCATTTACTCAAGGATTACAAGAAACTGAATCAGCTGCATTAAAAGACATGTGCATTAAAACAGGCTTGGACTTTGTTTTACGTGCAGATTTTAAACCCCGAACGCAGGAAGATCTAATGCGTTTTCTTCGTAAGTTTAGGCGAAAATTCGAAGTAATTTGCATCATATGCGATTCAAAAGAAATTGCACGTCAGGCTGCCAAAGATAGACGTGTCGACCTCATTAACTTTCCAAACCTTGATTATCATAAACGTTTTTTTGATCGCGCCGAAGCTGAACTCGCCAGTTGCAGTTTAACAGCTTTAGAAGTGGATGTTAAATCTCTGCTTGTGATGGAAGGCCCAGCTCGTGTTAGATTGCTTTCATGCTTGCGTCGTGAAGTTGCTATTGCACTCGAGTTTCATGTGCCTGTCGTGGTTTCAAGCGGCGTTGATGTTGAGAATTTGTTGCGTATGCCACGGGACTTAGCATGTTTAGCTTACTTGTTTGGGCTTGATGAGGCACAGGCTTTAGATGCTATTTCAACTAATCCCAATGCCATTGTTCTGCGTAACCGAGAGAAGCTTAGTTCAAGATTTATTGCTCCAGGCATAAGCGTGGTTAAGGAGGGCAAAGCTGTTTGAAACGTGTTAAACGCCGCTATATTGCATTGCGTTTGGAATGTGACGGATTGCCTAGTGAACGGGAGTTTATGGATGCAGTTTGGGCTGCTGTTACCAAGCTCTATGGAGAAGTTGGGGCGAGTTTAACGGGGTTGTCTTTGATTAATTTTGATGGGGAACGCAAGATTTTTGTGATTCGCACTTCGCTTGCGTCTTTGTCTATGGTTAGGGCTTCGTTGGCTACGGTTACGATTGTGGCTGGGAAGGCTTCGTCGTTGAATGTTTTGTTTGTTTCGGGTACGCTTAAGGCTTTATACGCCAATGTCGGCTAATTGTGTTTTGAATGTAAAGGTTTTATTGACATTAAGACAAAACATTTTGCAGTTAAGTCTCATATTAGACTTGGACAATCTTACATAAAGTATGCAGAAACGTTTATCAATTCCAGATATGCGTTAATTAGCATTACAAAAAGCGTTTAAAAAACGCAAAACTAACCGAGAGAACAAAAATGGACATAAAAGACTTACTTCTTCAAACTCAAGCCCCTAAAAACGGAACCCAATCCTAGACGACTCCATACTGCGTGATGGCATCCAAATGCCCGGTTTAGCAGTCGGACCCAAAGACTCTGCAAAAATAGCCCAAATGCTCAGTGAAGTAGGCGTCGAACGCATCGAACTTTTCCATTTTCAGGAACCAGATAAAAAAGCAGCTAAGTTAATCGGTGATATGCACCTTGACTTACGTGTTTCAGGTTGGTGCAGAGCGGTCAAAGAAGACATTGACAGTGCGGTCCAATGTGGACTCCAAGAAGTTGGTATTTCACATCCTGTTTCAGATATACATTTTAAGGCTAAATGGCCTGAAAAAACTCGAGAACAAATTTTAGCCAACATAGTTGATGTAACAGAGTATGCAGCTAAGACTTGTGGCTTGAGAACTTTTGTTCATGGCGAAGACAGCACCCGTGCAGACTGGGGATTTGAGAAACGCTTTATCAACGCTGTATGCTGATGCTGGTGCAGAATGTTACCGCATCTGCGACACCGTTGGCATTGGATTATCTGATCCAGATGCACCTTTACCTCACGGTATCCCAGCGAAAGTTAATGCTATAAAGAAGGAGACTCGAATGCACGAAATTGAGATTCACGCTCATGACGATTTCGGCAACGCTGTCGAGAACACCATGGCTGCAATTAAGGCTGCATCTGGAGTTTGGGATAAAATTTACATTAGCACCACTTATCTTGGCATTGGCGAACGTGCTGGCAACGCAGAGACAGAAAAAGTACTGTTGAACTTGTACTTGCATTATGGAGTCAAAAAATACGAGGGCAAAACTGAGAAGCTCAAGGCAACAGCGGATTTCATTGGCAAAGCAACAGGTTACATAGTGCCGCCTAACAAGGCAATCGTTGGCGACTACGGTTTCGCGCATGAATCAGGAATCCACACCCACGGCGTCCTCAATGACCCATGGACATATGAGCCTTATCCGCCTGAACTAGTCGGCAACACAAGACGCTTAACCATTGGCAAACAATCAGGGAAAGGCATAATCAAACACAAAATCACAGAGCTAACTGGGAATGGCCCAGATGATCAAGTTGTCGCTGCAGTAGTGGATACAGTCAAAGATATGTACGCTAACGGTCGCAGAGCATCGCTAAAAGAGGAAGAATTCAAGAAAATACTTCGCGTCCTGAGAATCTTGCCTGAAAGCAAGGACTGTTCATAGTAGCGAAAAGGGAAAATACCCCTTCTTTTATTATCCAACAAGGAAAATGTGACCTCCATGGTTGACATCTCCTTAATTGTTATTGTTAGCAACACTTTAGTGGTTTTTGCAACTTTCGTGGCTACGCTCTACCGCATCAAGATTGAACGCGACCAAATTAGAACTTTTAAAGGCAATGTCAGCGCTGTTCAATGTTTAGAATCTTTTCGTAAGTACGTCAAGGCAGAGCGCAGTGAGTTGGTGGAAATGGATAGAGTTGAGATGCAAAAGTTTCTCAATTATCTTGAGAAGCTTGGCGAAGGATGTTAAAACTTAAATAATAATTTTCTCGTCTTAACACTTGAGAGCTGGGAAAATTGAGTTTCGCTGTTGAAGCAAATTTGTTAACTAAGCAGTTTGGTCAAGTAAGAGCACTAGACGGGGTTAGTTTTAACATTAAACCTGGCGAGATCTACGGTTTAATTGGACCCAACGGTGCTGGAAAAACCACGACCCTGCGCATTGTTTGTACCTTGATCAAGCCGACAACAGGTACAATAACGATTTTTAATCAAGATGCCACAAAACAGCCTGAAAAGACACGGCAGATCATTAGCTATTTGCCTGAGGAATCTGGCGCTTACCCCAACCTTACTGGTTTAGAGTACCTTAAGTTCATGGCGAAACTGCAGAGTACACCAGAAACAAACCTCAAAGCCACTATAGGCGAAGCTGTAGAAATCTGTGGACTTGGCGACCGTTTAAAAGATAAGGCTAAAACCTACAGTAAAGGTATGAAGCGGCGTTTGCTCGTTGCTCGAACTTTAATGACTCATCCCAAGTTGGCAGTGCTTGATGAACCTGCAAGTGGTTTGGATGTTCTTTACGCGTACCATATTCGCGAGATTATTAAACGCTACGTCAAGGAACATGGCGTTACAGTTCTGCTTAGTAGCCATAACATGCTTGAAGTTGAATATCTCTGCAACCGCGTTGCACTTGTGAACAAGGGCAAGTTGGTGGTTGAAGGAGAACCTAAAGCGCTTATAGCAAAATACAACAGTGAAAATTTAGAGGAAGTTTTTGCGAAGGTGGTTGGCTTTGCTTAAAGGCTTTACAACCATACTCATCAAAGAGCTAAAAGAGCTCATGCGCGACCCCAAAATTCTAATCGGCATGATAGTTTTGCCCCTCATTATGTTTCCAGTTCTGGGTTTAGTGATGGGTTATGCTGTGCAAACAGCGCAGACTGAGTCTCAAAGAACAACTTTGTTAGTAATTGACAATGATTGTGGCAACTGGAGCCAAGTTTTCGTGGGCTACCTAAACAGTTCAATAAACGTTCATGTTATCAATAATACTTCGCCTCAGAGTGTAATTGACCAAGGAATGCTTGCACATTACAATAGTAGTACTTTTTTAGTTATTCCGGCTGGGTTTAGCGATAATTTAACGAGGCATAACTCTGGAGAATGGAATGTTACTGGTGTTGTGAATACTTATGGAGTGTTTAATGGTGGAGGCGGCATCTTTAGTGGTGTTAGCGGTTCAACTGTTGATGCTGTCGTTGCTGGATTTAACCGGGCAGTTGCACCAGATGTTGTTTCAGTATTGCAATCCAGCGTTATCAAGGGCACAATTACCGAAGGCATCAGCGTTAGTGCACTTTCAAGTTTGTTGTTGACACAGTCGATTGCTTTGCCTATTACAATCATGGTTATGTTGACTTATTCTATGCAGATTGCCGCGACTAGTGTTGCGATGGAGAAAGAAGAAAAAACTTTGGAGACATTGTTGACTACTCCGGTGGATAGGTTTGCAATTTTGATGGGAAAAGTCTCAAGCACCATAATCGTTGCCGGAGTTGCCGCGGTCACGGTTTTAATTGGTTATAATTATATGATAGGTTCTTTATCTGTGGGTATTGCAGGCGTTGCAAGTGGAAGCGTTGACTTAGTCGCTTTGGGCTTGGTACCTTCTGTAGGCGGTTATGCTCTGTTGGGTATAAGCTTGTTCTTTACATTACTGTCGGCTTTGGCGTTGGCGGTTGTGATGTCTGCTTTTAGCGAGAACGTAAGAGGTGCACAAGCTTTAGTTGGATATATTTACCCATTGATTTTCCTACCTGCAATGGCTCTAATCTACCTCGATGTGAATTCACTGCCGCTTGCAATAAAAGCAGTCTTCTACGCCATCCCATACAGCCATCCGATTCTTGCTGCAAAAGCAGTAGTGACAGGCGATTATGGAACAGTTGTGTTCGGGATTGTTTACGTTGCAATCTTCACCATAGTCATCATGTATATTGCATCAAGGTTGTTTGCAACAGAAAAGATTTTGACGGCAAAGCTCAGTTTCGGCAAAGGCAAAACAAAAAAACATCCCGAATAAAGCCACTTTTTCTATCTGGCTAAATGGTCAGATACTTGGAAATTATTGTTGTCTGAAAAAAGAAAAAGTTCTTTGCTGGAATTTTTGGGGATTGTTTTTATTTGCTTTCTCAGTTTTGTCTTTGTGGCGTTTGCAGGTTGCGTCCGCATTCTTCACTATCCGTCTGAAAAAGGTTGGAAACGCGGGCTTTTGTTGCTTTTAACTTAGCTTTTGGAAGTTTTCTGTTATTTGAGCTTCATCTCTTGTCTAAATTCTCCTTCACCCTCATACCCAAAAAACGCTAAATAGATAAAAAAAAAATATGCACAACTAATGGATCCTAATAGATTGATAAAATTGATCATCCGAGGAAGGTAAGTATCAAGATTCTTCGTGGGTTAGAACCGAACGTGGCTTCGTTGGTTATTTCACTAAAGTTTCCTGAATCATAAAGTTGTATGTAGATTTGCTCTAGGTTCAGTGTGGTATTGAAGTAGGGAACAGTGCCGCCGTATTCATAGGTGAATACGTATTTTACGTTGTCCTGTCTGCATAGGTCGATGAATTCGGTGATGTTGAAGATAGGTGTGTAAGTGTCAACAGCTCGAGTTGGGTATTGGTAGGTTTTTATTTGGCTATTTCCGCTGGCCGTAAGGTAGAAGCTAACCATGTCTTGGCTGAAGTAGTTGAAGGGGCAGAGAAGCATTATTGACTGGTTCGAGACGTCGCGGGCTAATACATAGTTGGTTGCTTTAGCGATTTCAATGTTGATGTCGGTTTGCCTGACGTTGTAGTAAATGTCATTTACACTGTAAGCTACTGCTACTGACAAAAATATAATCAATATTCCGGCAGCAACTTTAGCGGTTTTCTTTCTGTTTACTCTTACGCTATGCATCCATGTGCCGTGCAGCTTATCATAAGCAAATAGGATGAGCGCTGAAGCCGAAATTGCCAACGCTGGAAACAAAGTCAAGACATAACGCCATTCCCTGTTAGATATCACTGTGAAAAACACGAAAACACAGATGAACCAAACTAAAACAAACTTGTCTTCTCGCTTTCGCCTCCAAACAAACAACCCTAAACCAGCTAAACCTACGATGTAGAGCAGCAGGGAAATCGGGTGAACATCAACGTAGGGCCAAGTCATTTCGACCAGATAGAATATTGGCGTAGGAAAACGAAGGCTGTAGAGTGATCTTTCAGGGTTACCCATCTGCAAAGCATACATCCACTGACTGAAAACATACGAAGTAAGTACATTGTAAACAATAACAAGCCAGGGAACAATTACTGCAACTGCAGCTACAATTAGCAAGCGTAAACCTTGAGAACAATCGCTTAAGTTGACCCCGCCCTAAAACCAACATGACGGCAACCATGACTGGCACTATTGCAATTACCTGGTACTTCGTCAAAAACCCAAAGCCCAACGCTAAACCACTCAAAACCAGCAACCAATTTTTGCGGGTGTTTAACCAGCGGAAAAATAGAAACAGAGACAACATGAAGAAGAAAACAAGCATTATTTCCAACAGAGCTAATCGCGAGAGCCAAAAGTAACCGGGCATAACTGCCAAAAGAAAAGCGGAAAGTAACGCAACTTTCTTTCCGTACATTGTGTAAGCTAACTCGAAAACCACCCAAAGGGAAAGGATGCTAAAGACAGCTGAGACCAGTCGAGCTGAAAACAGACTTGCGCCAAATAAATCGAATGAAACCTTAGTCAAAGACGGAGAATAGCGGTGGGTAGAATGAATCGCGGACAAAATTATTGTAGAAACCGTTTTGTAATTCCAATGCGCGATTTAAGTGACCAACCTCATCCCAATTCAAGGGTTGTTTAGTCAAGTTTAACAGAATGAAAACAAAGTATGTAAGTGCAAGAACCAAAAATGCTATTCGCCACTTGTTCAACGCACCCTTTAGGCTATTCCAACGCGGTTTTGAACTTGGTTGGTCAATCATGTTCTCAGCGGTTTAAAACCAATTGCTTCCTATTGTATGTAAGGGATATAAAACCTTCCAACTCCACACCTAGACAATGTGCAATTTTGAAGTTACAGTCTTTTAGAAATCCTAAAATGCTCCAGCACCATTTTTGTTTTATATGCCTTATAATGAGCTTAGAAAAGATTACTTGCTTGACCGCTGGGTCGTAATCGCAACTGAACGCAGCCGGAGACCCACTGACTTCGCGAAACCCAAACCCGAAGCTGCCAAAACAGCGGTTTGTCCCTTGTGCGTTGGCAATGAAAACATGACGCCGCCAGCCATTATGCTTTATCAAAAAGAAAACAGCGAAGTAAAGCGAAGCCAAGATCCCCTATCCGGGGAGCGACCTAAAAACTGGCTTGTCCGCGTTATTCCAAATCTTTTCCCCGCTTTCAGTCTACCTAAACAACCTGAGGATGAGAAACAAATCATTCAAAACGAATATTTGTGGAATGCAATTGGTCAACATGATGTCATAGTTGAATCGCCAAATCACGATGAAGACCCAGCTGACGCAGAGTTGCCTCAGCTGGAACTAGGTAATAAACGCTTACATTGACAGGCTCAAGGAATTAAGCGTTAAACCATACGTTAAGTACGTCTCGATTTTTCGCAATTATGGTTTGGAAGCAGGCGCATCTCTTTCTCACGCGCACAGTCAAGTAATCGCGACACCCATGGTTCCCACGACTGTTAAAGATGAGCAGAAAGCCAGCAGAGCATTCTACGTTGAGCATGGGAAATGTATTTTCTGCAACATCATAGAGCGGGAAACCAAAGGACCTCGTCTTATTTCTGAAGACAATGATTTTGTGGTTTTGGCACCGTACGCAAGCATTAACCCAATGGAATTCTGGATACTTGCCCAAAAAACATGCCCCAAACATCTTAAACCTAACTGTATCTGAGGTTTCAGCGTTTGCTAAAACTCTTAAATCAACCCTCAAAGCCCTAAAAGACATAGTTAACGATCCACCCTACAACTACGGATTCCACTTAGCCATAAATCCAGAATCCAAAGATAGTTATCACTGGCACTTGGAGGTTTATCCGAAACTGTCTACATGGGCAGGCTTCGAAAAAAGCGCTGGAGTCTACATAAACACAGTAACACCTGAAACTGCTGCAGAAAGCTTTAGAAAAGCAATAAAATCTTAAATCCCCGTGAGATTCTTTAGCGTTTTTTGGTTTAATCTGCAATATGTCTTCCACGTAAGCGCGCAATGGCTCAGCTACGCTCCATGCTTGTGATATGCAGCCTCTGGGCTCATTGGGTGGATCGCAGTCATAGATTTCATTTATTGTTCCTAAACCGCCTTGGTGGATTCCAGTTGTGAATAGGGGGAGAACTAAGTTTTCTAATGTTTGCTTGCCTTGCCTCTGAAGAGTATTCATTAACTTTTAGGTATGCTGTCACGTAAGGTCCCATTAACCAAGGCCAAATTGTCCCATTGTGATATGCCATGTCCCTGCTTCTGCTGTCACCTGAACATTTGCCGACAAACTTGGGGTCACCCAACGATAGTGTCCTCAATCCGTAAGGTGTTACAAGTTCACGGTTCACTGTCTCCACGACTTTTTGGCTTTTTTCGTGGTCAAGCATTGTGTAGTCTAACGAGACTGCGAATATTTGGTTGGGGCGAATAGAAGTGTCCACAGCCTTACCGTCAACGACGTCGAATAGACAACCATTTTGGTGGTTCCAGAATTTCTCGTTAAAGCTTTGCTGGGTTTGGTTTGCCATGTCGGCGTAGCTCTTAGCTAAAATGGGCTCTTCAAATTTGTTCGCGAGCAATTCCATGGTTCTCATGGTGTTGTACCATAACGCTTGGATTTCTACTGCTTTTTCTGTCCTAGGCGTAATCACGTCGTTTCCCACGGATGCATCCATCCATGTGAGTCTTGGACCATGCATAAGCAACCCGTCAATATCCAAGTGAATTCCAAACAGAGTGCCTTTTTGGTGGTTCTCAACTATGCCCTGAAGTTTCTGCCACAACTCGTTTTTGACAAAACCGAAGTCGCCAGTGTATTTGATGTATTGTAGCACAGCGTTAACATACCATAAGGTAGCGTCGACTGTGTCGTAAACGGGGATGCCTGACTTATCGGAGATAAAGTTAGGAATCAATCCACTCTTGCAATATTGAATGTAACTTTGCAGAATGTCTTTGGCATCGTTGTATTTGCCAGTTACCAGCGTTAGCCCTGGTAGCGAGATAAAGGTGTCTCTACCCCATGGTTCAAACCAGTGGTACCCTGCGATGACGGCTTTTCTCCCAGAAGCGTTTTCTACCATGAATGAGTCAGCGGCGAGCAGTATCCAGTTTAGCCAATCGGTCATCGGCACATTGGGATGGTCGTGATGAAAGTTAGCTATCAAATTGCTTCGCTGACTTAGCTCTTGGTGGTATGCGTCTTTTATGCTGCTGATTGTGCCTCCAACTGCATCTGAAATCAAGTTAGCTTGTTGACTTTCGTGGCTCACGGCACATGTTACTGCAAATTCTTTTTCCATATTTGCAGGCACCTGAACCTCAAAATATCCAGGCTGGAAACAATCGTCAACATCTGCTTCTCCCCGCAGCAACTCGTCGCGGTAATGTATGTGGTTTACCGAGTTTATTTTTTCTTTGAATTCTCCATCAGTTATGCGACAAACAATTGACGCTTGGGGGCGCTGAAAAGTAGCTTGAAACAGTGCTCCATCGCTTTTCAGGGTGAAATTCAACGGTACTCTCGATTGATAAACCACTGTATGATAGTATCTGCATGTTAAAAGTGGATAAAGCCTAACTTTGGCTTCTGAATTATTCTTGTTGGTTAACTTGTAGGTGATTGCTACGATATTCTTATTTTTCGGTATGAAAACCGTTTTCCTAACCTGGACATTACCCAAATCATAATTGTATGTTGGGAACGGGTCGATTGAAAACTGCCCAATCAGCTTGTAACCTTCAGGATAAATTACGTTATGAAACTCGGTAGAACCCAACCTATAAACATCATCGCCCACCAACACATCTTCATCGAGTTTTGAGAGACAGACAGTTCGATTTCCAGGCGGATCCAAAGCGGCAACTAGCAATCCATGGTACTTCCGCGTATTAATCCCAAGAACCGTCGAGGAAGCGTAACTGCCTAAACCGTTGGTTATCAGCCATTCCTTCTCTATTAGTTCGCCAAAATGCGAAAGAGCTTCTTTTTGGTAGGTAATGGTTGGTAAATTCATTTTATGGCATCAGCTTTGCTATGTTTTTATCGCGTGGAACACAGAAATAGTTTGCGACAGGCACACATTTTGTGCGAAACATTAGCAAGTGAGGCTTAGTTAGTTTGTATTCGGTGAGGGTTTCAGCGTATCCCATGCCTTTGGCGAAAACAAGTTCGGCTGCATCGTAGACTTTTAAGAAATCTGCAGAGGCTTCTTTTTTCTGTAAGCCCACTGCATCACAACCAGTAGTTATTACTTCATCAGCAAGTTTGTCGATGTTAGATATTTCAACATCTTCCATTGTGGCATCGTTTATTACTGGTCCACCTTTGACAACATAGGTGACTTTTAACCCCATGTTCTTGAGTTGCTCAACCAGCAAAGAATCAAAAACTATTTCTCCTGCGTTATCCGCCAAAAACAAAACGCTCTTTGCCTTCTTCGCCAACTCATAAGCTTTGTCTAAATCATCAATAACCAAGTCTTTAGCGGCTTCCCTAACACAAGCTGCTAAACTATTCAAAGTAAACTTGTGCCCGGGAATATCAAACTCCATAATATTTCCCACAATCGCACATAAACAAGCTTTCTTGAAACGTTCCTGCTGATTAATACCTGATTCAACATATTTTTTTACGTGAGGACGCATTTTCAAGGCTTTTTCATTTGCCAGTTTCTTGTTGTATTTGTATGGGTCGTTGTTGCCTGTTAATTGCCTGATTATGCGGTCTCTTTTTGTGCCAATATCTGCCGCTACCGAAGTTGGCTTGAATTCGCGGCTTAGTAATTTAACGATTTCTGCTAAGCATCTAAAACGTAGGGCGGGGTTTGTTGTTGCTTGGTAGGTTTGTATTTGTGCCCGAAAAAGTAGGCATGATTCGCATTCAGCTTCAACCTTCAAGGTGTCTTCACGCGTTTAATGTTTTGTTGCTTCGGCAAATGCACGTAACACGCTATATGGGTCTTTCGCTTTGACGATGCCGCTTGCCACAAGAACACCTTGAGTTCCAAGCTTAAGCGCTATTGAGACATCTTCGGCTGTGCTTATACCTGCTCCGCAGAGAATAGTCATTTTGGCGTCAATTTTTTGGACAAGTTTAACGGTGTCCGTTATAATTTCAGGTTTAGCTTTAGAAACGGAGATACCTGATCCAATCAACTCTGGCGGTTCAACAGAGGTAATGTCTGGTCGCATGGCAGCTATTGCGGCGCTTACAGATGGATTATTAGCGCAAACACATGAAACAAGACCTTTTTCTTTTGCTAACGCAATAATAGAGTCAATTTCAGAAAGTCTCAGTTGCCTCTCTGAATGATTAATCAAAGTTCCTACAGCACCAGCTTCCTTAATTGATTCAGCGAGAATATGACCAGTGGAGTTTCCCGGTTTAATTGGGTCTATGTGCTGGGCAAAAACTGGAATCTCAACTGCTTCAACTATTTTGGCAAGGTCAACAAACTGTGGAACTACGATAATATTGGCGCCTGTTTCTTTAGCGGCTTTTTCGGCTTGTTGGGCAAGTTGAACTGCTCTTTTGCCTGTAGATTCTAAGTAAGTTTTAAAATTTACAATAATCAATGGGGTTTGTAGGTTCAATTGCATTTTGCCTCGCACTAAGGGTAGCAGTATTTTTGTTAATAATTGTTTCCCAAGGTTTTCGTTATATTATTCGTTTAAAATCTTTTGTCAACTCATTTTGCCCCCATGTAATAATTTGACTTCACCACTCTGATGATTTCATGTGGGAAATCGAATTGAACCCTCCATTTAGTAGAGATTTCACATGCATTTCTCCTTTTTCTTATTTAACCAGTCATGGTAAGAACAGTTCAGGGATTTCACACCTGAAAATGATGATAGTTGACCACTAATGATTATAACCTGTATTGTGTAAATTACAAATATGGCACTTGACTTTCAAGGTAATATAATTTCTGTTATTCAAGTTATAGCATTAGTCATGCTTGTAATAGGAGTTTATCCGTACAGAATAAGAACTAAAAATAGAAACCTCATAATGCACGGTTTCTTCAGCATTGCGGCGGTTGGCTTAAACCTCGCAACTATACTTTACATAATGATTCCGGTTTTCATTGGAGATTTTATATTTGTTAGCAATTTGTCGCTTGTTCAATTATCTGTTGTTTGGTTACACGCCGTTTTAGGAATCGTAGCTTTAGCTCTGGGGGTTATCATAATTTTTTCATGGGTAACTCATCCTTTGGGAGAACTCGGATGTTCAAAAATGTGGAGACTAATGATACCCACTTTCATTATTTGGATTTTTGTATTAGTCATTGGATTAGCCATACACCTTTATAATATAATATGACCCACTAGTTTGGCATAATTGTAAAATAACTCGAAATATATTTTTCAAGAAGTCAAAAAAAAATGGAAACATATGAATTATTAGATATTAGGTTTCGTTTGTAGTGATGTTTTTTTAGCTACTTCTTCAGTTAACATGCCGATTAATTGTCCATTTTTAACCATGGCTGCTCGCTTGAATTTTTTCTCAGTCATAATTTTCATAGCTGTAAGCATCGATTCGTCTCCTTCAAGAACGATGAGTGGAGTGTAATTGATGTCTTTTGCAAGAGTCTTAAGCGGATCTTTTCGTTCATTCACGATCTCTCTTAACAGCTCTCGGTCATTGACTACGCCGATGGGTTTGTGGTGTTCGGTGATTAAAATAGAGTTCACATTGTTTTGCAGCATTTTATCAACGGTTTTAGCTACTGTCTCAGATGTTGCAATTTCCACTGTCGGAAGTTTTGTTCCAGCTTGACTGCTGATTTCGGTTATGTCAATGCCACGTTTCCAGATGTCGCTCAGCATTTCGCTTACTCGTTCAATTTGGTCTGGGTCACTGGAATAAAATGTGTCTGCTAAATAGAAGGCCGATTCTGCTGCATTATCACTCAGCGGCGGCATCTTGAACATGAATAGGTGTTTGTCGTCAACTAACATCATTGTCATGTAACTGATTGGTACATGCTTGACTTCAAAGCTTTTTGCCAATTTCTGTGCTGGTTCAAGGTTATCTAAATCGATAGATGCCATTATGCGGGTGTTTAAGCCTTTTTTAAAGTATTTTACGATAGGGTCGTCTTCGGCAAGTCGATTGATACTCTGCGAAGAGGCGATTACTACAATGTCTTTTTTGGCTGAATCAAGAACCTTTGTTACTTTGCTCCATGCTTCTTCAATGCTTTTGATTACAAGCGTTTCGCCGATTGGGATTCCGCTTTTTAATTCTTCTATTCGCCGTGAAGCATCAACGCCGCTTTGCCACATCTGAGTAAAAAACGCTTTTAGAACAGAGATGAACATCTTGTCGTTTATCCATAATCCTTCATCTTCAAGGTTTAAAACAGATGCTTCGTTTCCAAACGGGGCGTAAAGGATAGCCTCTTCTTCGTCTTTGATTAGAAACCGTGGGAAAAACCTTGAGCTCATGCCGACGTGGCGCAGTTTTATGTTTAGTTTATCTTCAGCGATACTTTGATCGATTCTATCTACTGTTTTGAGGTTCTCTGGGACAATTTCAGTTATTATTTGGACGTGTACATTACGTTCTTGGGATGGAGTGACAGCTGCATCAAAGATTCCTGCAATGTCTTCCTGTATTATACCTAAAGCAGTGGTCAAAACGATAACTTGGGATTTTGATTCCTCAATCATAGTAATCATTTTGGAATGAATCTTCTTTTTTCCTGTAATTATTGAGAATTTAGCTACTGGGTACTCTGATTCTGGGGCGCTTATTGATTGCCAAGCTGTCAAGAGATCTTGTTTCTGGTCGTTTAGGTTGACGACTTCGGTCTTTTTTGTGTTTATGAAATTATCAACTAAGGTTTCAAAAGGAACTATGGTGAACCTTGTTGGCCGTTCTAGGGTTGCTTCGATGAAGCCTTTTTCCTGCAGTTTCTTGAATGTACGGTAAGCTTGAACACGCTCCATCTTGAGTCGTTTGGCAACGAAGCTTGTTGATTGGACGCCGCTTTTAGCGAGGAACATGTAAACTTGAATTTCTCGTTTGGATAAGCCTAAGATTTGCAGGAATTTAGTTACGTCTTTTTCACTCATCGAGTTACCGCCGAATAAAACCGTACATTATTAAGGAGGGTTTAGGTGTTTATAAATTGTATCTTTTTAAACACTACAAAACACAATAGTTTTAGCTCTTAAAGCAGTTTTTGTTGAATTGTTCCATGTTCACTTTTTGCTCTTTGCGCAGGTTTCCAAGACTTCCTAACAAAACTCGGGAAGTCACCTTTCCCATCCAACAGTCGCTTCAAAAAAACCATAGTTTTATCATCAGTTAAGTATCCGCTTCCAAAATTACCATATTTCAATCTTAACTTTGCAATTTCGCTATCTCGCTCCACTTTAGCAATAATAGATGCCGCTGACACCACAGGAAAGGTCCTGTCTGCTTTATGCTGGGATACAATTTTTATTTTAATTTTTAGGCATTCGCTAATGTGATAGCCAAATCTATCCTCTAAAACGTCTGCAGCATCAACGTATGCTTCGTCAGGTTTTAGAATTTCAATTATTTTTGCCATGGTTTGGGCTTCAAGGCGATTTAGTTTGTGAAGTACTCTACTGCTTAGAACGACTTTGTCAATTTGTGCAGGTGGAACCTTTATGATATGGTGGTTTTCAGTTAACTTTATAATTTCTGGGTATAGTGCCTCACGTTTTTTGGCGGTGAGAAGTTTGGAGTCCTTTACCCCTAACTCAGTTAGGAACTGCAGGTTCTCGGTTTTTACAGCTACACCAGCAACCACTAAAGGACCGATAACGCATCCGCGACCAGCTTCGTCAACACCAGCAATCAACATATCCGCTTTTCTTCCTAAACAGTGAAGGCTTTAGTTTTCTAAGCTATAATGCTTTTCCAAAATGTGGTTTCAAGAAAAACGTGTCCTCTTTGCAGAAAGAAGTCAAGAGGTTTATCCTCTACTGCTCAAAGTGCCCCATTAGGCAAAAACAACCGCCTCTATAGTCTGCAATGATTAACTATTAGGCATATTCTACGAACGAAACTTGCCAATGAATGAAGCTAATAAGAATAATCCTACACACAAAATAGCACACTCTTCCGCTTCCCTTAAACCAGCACCAACCTACCCACAAAAACTTCAAGAAATTCACTAATTTAAAAATTTACAAAGAACCCGAAAAACAAAGTAAATGTTAAGAAATCTCTCGAAAATTTGGTTTTTTTTAAAAAGTTAAAGGTGTTGCGCTACTATCATGGCGTGTGCTTTGTCGTAGGGTTCTAGGTCGACGATTTCTTTTACGTCAAAGCCTCTATTTCTGAGAATAGCTGCTTCCTGGCGGTAGACTGCGTTGGGGTCCATGGTTACGTCAATACTTTGTGATTTACATGCTAGCATAACCCAACCGTTGGGTTTGAGGAAGACGTCGGCGTTGTCTGCGAGCAGTTTTGCTTGTTCTGGTTGGGCGACGTCGCAGTAGATTGAGTCAACTTTACCTGAGATGAACATGGCGTATCGTTGGGGTTGCCGTGCATCTTCAAGCATCGGGGAAATGTTGGTTCGGTAAGCTGCAACGTTGTTAACGAGATCCCTCAGGGAGCGCTGTGCAAACTCTATGCAATAGACATGTCCTGTTTCGCCAACAATGTCTGAGACATGACTGGGTGTGGTTCCTGAAGCAGCACCCAAATATAGCACCTTAAAACCTGGTTCAACAGGAACGTTTTGCACACCTTTGATTATGGCACCTGCAAGCTTGCTGCGGAAAGCATCCCAAACACGGTATTCAACATATTTAAATTTGAAAAGTCGTTCGCCATAAACTCTTAACCCGGGGGTTAAGTTACGTGTGGCTAATCGTTGCGAACCTTCTTCAAGCATTACTTGATAGATTTCTTTGAATTTAGGGTGTGGTTTAACTTTGAGGTGCACGTCTGTCTGGTCCCCGATTTGGACCGCCGCCACCGCCGCGTCGATCGCCTCTGTCTCGTCCGCCACCGTAATTGAAATTGCGTCCTCCGCCTCCACCACCGCCCTGACGTGGTGGTCTTGGACCTCTATCGCCGCCTCCGAAGTTTTTGCCGCCACCTCTGAATCCACCTTGAGGCGGTCGTTCTGATCGTTGTTCTCGACGTTCAAAGTTTGCCCTTGCGGGTGTTGGTTTGGCTTCTTTTGGTGCTGGCGGATCTTTGTATTTTATCTGGATTTCTTCTATGCGTTTGTTAATGTCAGCTTTTAATTTATCTCCAATATAGTGGCCTGCTCCGAAAGCGTCTGTTCTAGCGGCAATAGCGAGTTTGCCTGCGATGACTCTTGCGATTTTTCCTCGTTGCCACCTTTTTGCATCGTGAAGCAGCGTGTGTTGGAAGATTAAGCCGTGTTTTGGTGGTCTGGCACCTGTTTTTAGGGAGCGGAAGAGGGCTTTTTCTGCGCCTATAACTTGTATCGTGCTTGCTGCTCTCATTGCTAAGTTTCGTAGGCTACCTGCCATGGCGATTAAGCGTGCGCCAAGGAGCGCACCTGCAACTGCACGTACGTTAGGAGCTAATTCCTCCATCGTTTGGTCAACGTAATCTTCCATATTTTTGCGCAATAAATAGAAATTAAGAACATCCTTAGCTAAAGCCTGCACCATCACAAGGTCGGATTCTGCAACGTCTGCGCCCATGGATGATTCAGCGGCTTTGGCGACCAATTGGGTTCTCTCTTTAGGGATGTTTTCTCTCTCTAAATTCTCAACTGTGAAGTTTTCTCTATTGCCCAAATTCGTGACAAGACGCGAGTAAGTTTCATGTTTCTCGATTAAGCGATCAAGTTCAGGGAAATAAACGCCATACCATTCTCTTAGTCTGCCCATGAATAGGTTAACTGTTTGGTCCAAACTATCGAGGGTTTGAATACTTTGAGCAACAATTAAATCCCGTTTTTCTGAGGCACCCTTAATTCTCATCTTTGCAAGTTCTAAGCTAACACTACGGTTCCAAATGCTTAATTCTTGTTCGTCTTTTGCAAAACCTGATTCAAGTGCTATTTCAACCATACGTGAATGGAGCACTGCAGTTTCCGCTGGCTTTGCAACTTCAACGTTGACTTTCATTTTCTTCTGGGCTTCCGCTGCCAAGTTTGCGGACTCAAAAACAAATACGTCATAACCCACGCTAGCTAAAAGCGAGATTAATGATGAAACTTCGTCTGATATTTTTCCAGACTCAGTTTTAACTAAGCTTTTTGCTGCATCCTGAGCGTTTTTTGGAAACAGCGCTTTTTCTACTAAACCGTTACTTTCGTCAAAGGCTGCGACGCCGAAAGGAAATTGAACAATGAATATTTTCATATTATTTGGCCCCAGTAAACTATGATATTGTCACTGCATTGGCTTAATAAATAGTTTCGTTGTATTGAACCAAAAAGAACAGTATTTTGCCTGTTAATTAACTTCAAATACACTTAAAAAACTATATTCTGCTAATAGATAATTTTATTTTTTCAGGTTAAGTTTAATAATATTTTTCAAAAAAGTTAATATCAACAGCCTATAAATTAGTTGAAACAAGGATGGAATAGCTTATACCCTCTGCGAAATTGGATCCAAACGTCTCTTCACTAAAGAAAAAAACCGATGCAGTAGTTGCAATTGGGCTTATACAGACAAAAGTTTCAGAAAACATCCTGCAAAATATGAGGAAAACCGCGGAAAAAATTGAGCAAGCAGCACAGAGGGGCGCTCAAATCGTTTGCCTGCAAGAACTGTATCGAACAAGGTATTTTCCGCAGCAAGAAAAAGTAGATGTTAAGGATTTGGCTGAGTCTATTCCTGGCGAATCCACAAAACTGTTTTGTGAATTAGCTAAAAAGCACAATTTAGTAATAATTGCGCCCCTCTTTGAGAAAACATCGGATGGCAAATTCTTCAATTCAGCTGTTATAATAAATTCAAACGGCGAAACCCTGGGAACCTATCGTAAAGCCCACATTCCCCATGACCCATACTTTTACGAAAAGGATTATTTTGAAGCGGGTGATTCAGAATACAAAGTTTACGACACACCTTTTGCCCGCATCGGAGTACTCATATGTTATGATCAATGGTTTCCTGAACCCGCAAGAATATGTGCATTAAAGGATGCAGAAATTATCTTTTATCCAACTGCCATCGGCTATGTTAAAGGTTACACTTCGGAAGACGGCGATTGGCATGATGCATGGAAAACTGTTCAACGCGCTAACGCTATAGCCAATGGAATCCACGTTGCCGCTGTTAACCGAGTCGGCGAAGAAGATGAACTGCAGTTTTGGGGAGGCTCGTTTTTATGCGATTCCTTTGGTAAAATCCTCAACGAGGCAAGCACAACAAAAGAAGAAGTATTAATTGTCAAAGTTGATCTGAGCAAGAATAAGCGAATTCAAGACGGCTGGGGGTTCCTTAAGAACCGCCGCCCAGACACCTACAATTCGCTCGTTAAAGACACCTGCAAACGAGGCAATTTCAATGAGTAGCAAAGGCAAAACATGCCGAGAATTGGGCTACATCATGCCTGCGGAATGGGAAAAACACGATGCCATCTGGCTCGCTTGGCCCTACGATCCGACAACATTCCCAAACCGAGTTGAAAAAGTCGAAGAAACATACGTCCAAATAATCAAAGAAATCCATACAGGCGAACAAGTCAACCTATTTGTGAAAGACAAACAAACAAAACAGAAAGCAACCGCCCTCTTCAAAACAGCGAATATTGACTTGAATAGAATTAACTTTTATGTTTTCGATTACGCTGATGTTTGGTTTAGAGATTATGGGCCGATTTTTGTTCAGAATAAGAGCCATGAGTTAGCGATGTTACATTGGAACTTTAATTCATGGGGAGAAAAATATGAGACACTCCTAAAAGATCGGCAAATCCCCGAAATCATCAATTGCAAAATGGCACTGCAATATTTTAAGCCAGGTATAGTTCTGGAAGGCGGTTCAATAGATGTTAACGGCAAAGGCACCTTACTCACAACTGAGCAATGCTTACTTAACGAGAACAGAAACCCTAATCTGGATAAGAAACAGATTGAAAAATTTCTCTCAGACTACTTGGGCGTTGACCATTTTATCTGGCTCAAAAAAGGCATCCTTGGCGACGACACCGATGGCCACATCGACGACTTAGCACGCTTTGTCAATCCCACAACAATTGTTTGCGCGTACCAAGAAGACAAAACCGACCCCGAATACAACGTTTTAAACGAAAACTATCAAATTCTCAGCCAATCCGTTGACCAAGACGGCAAAAAATTCAAAATCGTGAAGCTGCCCATGCCCCATTTTATCAGCGACGAAGAACAACAGCTACCTGCAAGCTACACAAACTTCTATATAGGTAACGAAAAAGTTCTTGTTCCAATCTTTAACCACAAAAACGATGCAAAAGCGTTAGCTATTCTTCAGGAACTGTTTCCGTTAAGAAAAGTTGTTGGCATCAAATGCGTTGACTTGGTTTATGGGTTCGGTACAATCCACTGCATAAGCCAACAGCAACCTTGCCCTGCCTAAGTATCAAAAACAGAAGAGGAAAAGGGAACTTTTAGTTAAGTTTAAACTCTCCATTGAATAATAGGTAGAGCACTATCAAGTTTGGGATTTAAGGAGAAAAAGGTATGGTTAATTCGCCTCCGCTCCGTGCACGCGGCGTCAAAGTGCTTAAAGCCGTTTCTTCACCGTTGCGGCTGCAAATCCTAAACCTACTCTTCGACAAAAGTGCACTCTCCTACACTGAACTTATGAACCAACTTAAAATGAACCCTAGCAGAGACGCAGGCAGGTTCGCTTATCACTTAAAATTCTTGCTGAAAGCTGATTTAGTTGAGGCAGATGTTGAAGCAAAAAAATATTTCTTAACTGACCTTGGCAAAATGGTGCTTGATGTTGCTGACCGCGTGGAAAAGAAAGCAGTTAAACCACGTGGTATGGTTGTTCGTACGTCGCATTTGACTCTTGAAGAATTTGATGTTAACAAAATAGCTAATTCCCTAATTAAAGAAGCGAAGGTTCCAGCAGAACTTGCCCAAAAAGCAGCTAAAGAAACTGAAAAACGCCTCATCAAATCAAAGACAAAGTATCTCACAGCCTCGCTAATAAGGGAGGTTGTGAATGGCATTTTGGTTGAAAAGGGCTACGAAGATTACCGCAATAAACTTACAAGAGTAGGCATGCCAATCCATGAAGTAACAACGTTAATCGAATCAAAAGACTACCCACAAGACTCCGAAGCAACAATTAGCAAAGCAGGCCAAACCGTTTTGAGCGAATATACATTGCTAAACGTTTTTCCCAGAGACATCGCTGACGCACATCTTTCAGGAGCCCTCCACATCGAAGGCTTAGGCACATGGATACTGAAACCCAACGAAGTCATCCATGATCTGCGCTATTTCTTCCAACACGGCGTAAAACTCGACAACCCTCTCCAAGTCGCAATGAACGCTCCCAATGATCTAAAATCTGCATTATCCATAGCATTCAACGTCATTTTACACGCCAGCAAAGAAACTAACCGCACTCAAACCTTCAACTACTTCAATGTTTTCCTCGCCCCGTTTGTTAGGGGAAACGAAGTTGAAAAGATCAAAGAGAACTTACATTTGTTTATTCAAAACCTCAATCAACATGTTGAGGCTACCTTAGGTCTTGAACTTTCAATTACTAAATTTACTGCAGAAAAAGAAGCCATCGGACCACAGGGCATATCAAACGGTAAATACGGCGAATTCACCAAAGAAAGCCAACTTGTGGCATCACTTATCATCGATGTTTTTGCCGAAGAAAGCACAAGTAAACCTTTGCTTAGCCCAAGGATAGTAATAAAAATCAACAATGATGTATTAGTTAACGAAAACGCTAAATTGATTCTGCTTAAAGCTCATCAGTTAGCTGCGAAAAGTGGCATTCCCTATTTTGCTAACATGACAAAGAAAGAGAGCGAAAACGTGGCTTATTCTTCTTCTGGCATTAAATTCGCTGCTGATTTGACTGGTGACTGGGAAACTGACACATTGCGGACGGGTTGTTTAGGTTGCGTAACTATTAATTTACCCAGAATTGCACTTGAATGTGAGAAGGATAAAAACAAGTTCTATGATTTGATGCGGGAACGTTTTGAACTAGCTGCTCGCGCATTGAGCATAAAGAATAATGCCCTCAAACAATTCGGCAAAACTTCATTGTCTTTTCTTCTGCAAAAAGCAGATGGCGACACTTATTTCCGCCTAGAAAACTGCTCTCGAATAATTAATTTAGCCGGGTTCCAAGAAGCCACCGAAACTTTCACCGAAAAAAACGTTAATTCGGAAGAAAGCCGCAAATTTGCAGAAGAGACCATTCAGAATCTTTTAGCTTTCAAACAAAAAATCGGCAGAAAATACGGCAAACGCCTCTACCCGGTCATACTTGGAAGCTCAGAAGCATCCGAGCGATTAGCTCAGTTGGACATTGAAAGATACGGTGTGGCCAAAGTGAAGTTTTCGGGAACAAGAGAAAAACCCTATTACTCAACTGCTAAACGTTTCCAAGTGAAAGCTGCTGAACTTCTCAGCATAAAAACTGAAATGCTTGAGACCGCACAGAGGTGGAAAGGGTTGAATGCTGGTGGAAACCTCAGCATCATCGAACTTGAAGATGCCCAATATTCGCCGGAAGCTCTGATGAATTTAACTCTACGCCTAATGGAGAATCAATCAATAGAATTCTTCACCTACAACCGCTTAGTCAGCTTCTGCGATAACTGTAAGAAAAACTGGTTTGGAACTCTACATAAATGCCCTTCATGTGGCTCAATGAGCAGGTTAACAACGTTTGATCGCTTTACATTGACTTAATTATTTTACTCCGCCAAGCACTAACGCAAGCAGTGCCATGCGAACTACGATGCCGTTCCAGACCTGCTGGAAATATTTTGCCTGTGGCGTCCCATCAACTTCAGCCGCAATTTCATCCACACGTGGCAGGGGATGCAAAATAATCATGTCTTTTTTTGCGCCGTTCAGGGTTTTTAGGTCTATCTTGTAAACACCTTTGACTTTGGCGTATTCTGCTGCATCCGGGAAACGTTCTTTTTGAATGCGGGTAACGTATAAGACGTCGATTTCGGGCATTATGGTTTCGAGGTTTGCATCTTCTGTTACTGGGATTTTGTTTTTAATTGTTTGGAGTACGTCTTTTCGCATTCGCAGTGTCTCAGGTGAGACAAGATATAATTCTACATTGAATAATGCCAGTGCATAAGCCAGAGAGTGAACAGTTCTCCCATAGCGCAAATCCCCAACTAACGCGATTTTTAAACCATCTATCTTGCCCTTCTCCTTACGAATCGTGTAGAGGTCTATGAATGCTTGTGTAGGATGCTCCTCAGAACCTGTGCCAGCGTTAATTATCGGGACTTTGGAGAATTCAGCTGCCAACTTCGCCGAGCCTTCTAAACTGTGCCTAAGAGCAATCGTATCTGCGTAATTCTCAACCGTGCGTACGGTATCCGCAAGATTTTCACCTTTCTTGACAGACGTAATTTCTGCTTCAGCAAAACCAATATTGGATCCTCCTAGCTTGAGCATTGCAGTTTCAAAGCTCAGACGCGTGCGAGTACTGGGTTCAAAGAATAAGGTTGCAAGGATTTTGCCTTTCAGCATTTCCGAGCCACTTTTTGCAAAGGGTTCCATGGTTTTGCTAACATCCAAGATATGGTTGATTTCCTGCTGCGAGAAGTCTTCGATTGATATGATGTCTCTTCCCTTGAACTCCAATTATGGCACCAAAACAAGAAAGCCACCAACTGCTAAATAACATTTTGTATATCCAAGTCAAGGTTTTTTTCTTTGAGACTTGTTAGAGCTTATATGCTTTTGTTGTTGTACAACGACTGTAACACAGTCATAATAACAGGAAGTTAGCAATAGTATTTCTTAATCAGGTTAGAAAAACTTGAAGGTGTTTTTGAAATGGAAACAATTTTAAAACAAATTTCTAAAAGAGAACCCCACCAAGAAATGGTAAATTCACACGGATACATGCCACGAATACACGAGGTTCGGGCACCATGCCAATGGCTAGAGAACTGCTATAGTGGAAAATGTCCGGCATTTGTGCGTCAGAACGGGAATTTTTACTGCGCCAAAATCAAAGCAATAATATAAAATTTTTCTTCTTTTTGTAAAAGCACCATAGTAATCTGAGAAAATTATGAAAAACAAGGGATTTTCAAGCGAACCCTCGTCTGATAGAATTTAGAGGTAATTTAACTTTTCAATGCAGCAATCGCATCTTTAACAACTGTAACTGATTTCGCGAAACGTTCCTTTGTTTTTTCGGATAACTCAAGTTCAATTATTTTTTCTACCCCTTCTTTGCCAAGAATCACAGGCACCCCAATTGATACTCCAGAAGCGCCATATTCACCACACAAACAAGTTGAGACACTCATAACGCGGTTTCTTCCGGTCAAAATAGCATCAGCCATTATGGCAATCACCGTTCCAGGGGCATAAACCGTGCTGCCTTTAAGTTGGATAACGTCAGCTCCCGAAGTAATCGTTCGAGTCACTATTCTGTCGATTTGCTCGCTCGAAAGCAGGCTCAATATAGGTATACCTGAAACTGAAGCGTATTCAACAAGCGGCACCATTGAGTCGCCGTGCTCACCTATAACTAAAGCTCTTGTATCTTCACGAGAAACATTCAGTTCATCGGCAATGTATGTCCTAAAACGCATAGAGTCCAAGATGTTACCCATCCCAAACAGACGACTACGGGGAAAACCAGTTTCGTTAAATGCAATGTACGTCATAATATCAACTGGGTTGGATACCATCATGAGTTTGCAGTTAGGTGCATACTTGACGACCTCTTTAACGATTGATTTTACAATTTGAGCATTGGTTTTCATGAGATCAAAACGTGTCATATCGGGTCTTCGACCAAGCCCAGCCGTCACAATCACAAGTTCCGAACCCGCCATCTCTTTAAAATCACTAGTTCCGCGGATTGTGCCATCAAACTCAATTGCTGGCGCCGCCTGCATCATGTCTAGCGCTTCGCCTTTCGCTTGTTTCTCGTTGGTGTCGATTAACACAACGTCGCTTATTTTGTAGCGCAAAATATCAAAGGCAGCTTCGCTTCCCACTTTACCGGCACCAATAACAGTAATCATATAAAAACCAAATAAACTATGATTTAGAAGTTGAATATAACCAAAGCGCTTCAGTCAAATGATGCTCCGCAAAATCGTTTAAATTCTTAATAAGATTGGGAAAATGCCTAATAATTACACTTGAACCAAAGAACCAATAAAATCAGAAGCATACTTAAAAAAATACAATGCTATCGATTTGGCGCTTAGAAGCGCCTAAAAGTATTTATTGCAAAGTCTCTAACTTGCGCTCTCCTTTTAGCCATTGCATTATTAACCAAAGCAGCTACCAAAGAGCCTACACCAAAAACTCCAATGCCAAAAGCTACTATGCCCATGCATAATCACCCTTGACTTAGAAGTTCCTGTGATTTAATCGTGCACTCACTTTGCTAACTTTCTTAGCTACATATATTTCAGTTGCCAACGTACCAATCGCACTTGCGATTAGAATTAAACCGACTATTATTGCGCTTAACATTTTCTTATGTCACCTTTTGGTCACAATTGATAAATGCACAGTTAGATATAAATATAGTCATTATTTGTCCATAATTTTTAATACCTATTGAAATAATGGCGAGTAAATAGAGCAATTTCTGAAAATTAAGCTTCAGATGTTTTAGGTGGAATCGAATTGAACCCTTCAATTGGTGAACTTCACTGCATATCCTCTTTTTCATTATTTGTAAGACTTCGAACATGCCGAAGAATTTGCCGTGAAACTAGAGCAAACAGAAATATAACAAACTGGACCTGGGCAGTTTCCGCTCAAATTCATTTATCGCATGGCGAACTTCAGAACGCTACTTTGAGTTCAGACATACCGACATATTTCTTCAGGCAAAATTCGTAGTAATTATATGAATAATATGAATAACCGCGGAAAACCCGTGGGAAGGATTATAACTTCTAAACAGCAATTACATTCAACTTACAGAGTAAACAAAATGTTCACACGCACACCTTTCATTTCTCAATGCGAAAGCATATGCCACTTATTTGTCGTTGCACAAACAAAAGATGACTTTTCGTCAATTGCTAAAAAAACTTGCTTCTCTGTAAGATATGAACGGAATGCAAACGTAAATTTACTCCATATCTACTTTAGCGCACGGGACATAAAACAGGCTCATACAGCGTTCAGTTCTTCTAGAATAAGACTCAATACAAACTTTAAAGTGAAGCTTAACGATGCTGGAGTAACGTTAACAAAGGCACACAAGGAGACACCGTATTAAATGAAGGCGTTAACTATAAAATCCTAGTTATCGACAACTTCCGCTTAATACGGTCAGGATTAACCAATTAAGAAACCTACAAAAAAGAAAAAGAGGGTTGGGTGCTGGAAATGATTATGTTTCCATGCGTTTATGGTTTTATTGCTGAAACCTTGATGCTAACAACGGAGTCTGAGATTTCTGCTATTTCCTTTTTAGTCAATTTCTGCTCTTCTACAAATGCTTTAACATCAGGTTCATTTTGGAACATTTCAGGTAAATGATTCTCCTCGACTACATCAACTTGCCCAAAACCTGCATTCTTAATCTTGGCAAGGTAATCCTCTTTCAGGTCAGCCCCCGCTACACAGCCAACGTATGCCAAAACACTACTTTTCACTTTTTCAGGCAAATCTTTTAGCAAAACCATATCTGATATCATTAATCGTCCTTTAGGTTTTAGCACGCGGTAAGCTTCTTTGAATACGCGTTGCTTGTCGGGAGAGAGGTTGATGACGCAGTTGCTAATGATTATGTCTGCGGTGTTGTCGGCAACGGGCATGTTCTCGATTTCTCCAAGCCGAAACTCTACGTTTTTGTAGCCGCCTTTCTTGCAGTTTGCACGTGCACGCTCTAGCATCTCAACTGTCATGTCTAAGCCGATTACTTTGCCTTTTGCACCTACCTTTTTTGAGGCTAAAAAGCAGTCTAAGCCTCCGCCTGAACCCAAATCAATTACTGTTTCGCCTTCTTTGAGTGACGCAAGAGCAACTGGGTTTCCGCATCCAAGGTTTAAGTCAGCACCATCTGGAACTGAAGATAGTTCCCCTTTGCTGTAACCAATTTCTTCGCTTGACGATGGTCCACCGCAGCATCCACAACTTTCTTTTTTGATTTTAGCTATTTTTCCATACCTTTCTCTCACTACTTTATGCACATTTTCTTCTTTCATTGTTTTTCCACCTCCGGCTGAAATACGTTTTTAAAAACTGGTCCTAACAAATCCTTTACTGTGTTTTCCAGATCGTCGACTTTTAGCATTACGATGCAGCATACTTCATTGCCGCGTTGGAAATTAATAACTGCGAGTTTGTCGTTTGGTTTTATTTTTGCTTTTGTTCGGATTTCTTTTGGGAGGACTATTTGTCCTTTGGCGTCTACCGTGACGACTGCGTCTATTTTGCAGCATTCTTTGTTGCAACATTCTTTATCGGTCATTTGTGATTCACTGAGCAAGTAGTAATTGTAATAATATTTAGCTTTTTCTGAAAAATAAGATTTATCTTACAATTATAACAGGGCAAGGCGCCAAATGAGCCACCTTGGCGCTAATATTCCCAAAAAGCTCCCTAACCCCACCAAAACCACGATAACCAACCATAACAACATCCAACCCTGAATCCTTCGCCTCAGCAACAATCTCAACACATGATTCCCCTCGCGTAACTTTGACGAAACCACCAAGTTGAGCTTAAACACCTTCGCATGATCAACAACTTTACCTAAAATTTCTTCATGAAACCTCTAAAGATCCTTCGCAAACACAAGCACACTATCTCCCGAAACGGTCTTCGGTTCTAATCGAAAACCCCCCAACGCCGGCAATTTATTAGTATCCAACATCATTACAGTCGCTCCGAATTTTTCTGCCAAATCAAGGCCAAAATCCAAAGCTCCATCAGAATTTTCTAAGCCCTCAACCGCGACCAAAAGATTACGAATAAAACAGATTGAACTCAAAAGGAAAATGTGGTTTTAGAGCCATTAAGCTTTTTCTCATTTTTTAACTCCTTGGGAACCTTTATGCTTTTTTTTGACATATTTGAAAGACAATTTTACCCTTAGCAATATAAGGATAAAGTGTTATTTTATACTAAAGTAAACTTGTTGGGGGTACGTCGATAAATAAGCATATTCAAATTGTGATTTTCATGCTTATTGCATTAACCCTTCTGCCAGCAATCAATCTACCCCCGACAAAAGCAGCTGACCCACAGTCGTTTTGGACCACTATGTCGCCTATGCTTACCGCTCGAGGAGGATTCGGAGTAGCGGTTGTTGACGGAAAAATTTATGCAATAGGTGGCTTAACCGGAAACGATCTGCCAGTCAGCATAACTGAAGAGTACAATCCTCAAACCAACGAGTGGACAAGCAAGACACCTATGCCTACACCCAGAAGCGGTTTCGCTATCACGGTTTACCAGAATAAAATTTACATCATAGGCGGATCAGTTGGCTATGGATATGTTGGAAACAACGAGGTCTACGATCCTGTAAGCAACACTTGGGAAACAAAGACATCCATGCCCACGCCCAGAGCAGACCTATGCGCAAATTTAGTTAACGATAAAATTTACCTTATCGGCGGCAAAAAATACTCAAGCACAACCCCCTTTTTCAATGAAACTAATATAAATGAGGTCTATGACCTGACCAACGACTCTTGGAGTACAAAACCGCCAGTTCCTACTGCCGTTCAGGGTTACGCGTCAGTTGTTTTTAATAGCAAAATCTACGTTATGGGTGGGTCGCTAGAATCTTTAGCGCTAGATAAAACTCTGTTGACAGGTGCCTCCCAAGTATTTGACCCTCAAAATAACTCATGGAGTTTAGCTGCAAATTTGCCTCACGCAGTCAGTTATGGGGCAGCAGGAACAACTGAAGGGTACATGGCTCCTGCAAGAATATATTATATAGGCGGTTATTCTGAAGGAAAATTTACCGGTCAAGCTCAAGCTTACAATTCTGAAAACAATTCCTGGAGCATTGCAGAAGCGATGCCTACTTCGAGAGCATATCTGGGAATAGCAGTGGTGAATGACGTTTTGTATGCCATAGGGGGCTTTGATGGAGCAAAATGGCTGGATATTAACGAGCAATATAAGCCGGTTAGTTATGGAACGGTTGCTCCGAAAGTTCAGATTACTTCTCCTGAAAACAAAACTTACTCTAATGTAACATTGTCGTACAAGGTTAACAGAGGTACTCAATGGATGGGTTATGGTTTAGACAACCATCCAAATGTCACAATAAAAGCAGAAACTAACCTTTTAGGTCTCTCTCAAGGAGACCATAACGTAACAATATATGCGAATGATAGTTTAGGAAACATGGGTTCTTCGAACACCGTTTTCTTCTCCGTTGATACACTTCCTCCAATTCTTGACATAGTGGTTCCTAAAAACCAAACTTACGGTGTAACTGATATTCAGTTAACGTTTACGATAAATGAAGCGTTTTCTAATTTAGCCTATAGTCTGGATGGACAAAGTAAGAAAGATATTGTGGGTAATGTAACTTTGCCAGCGTTATCTAATGGGGCCCACCGTTTGACGCTCTATGCCACTGATGATTTAGGTAATTTGGCTGAAAAAACAATTTTCTTTAACGTTTCGCCTTTCCCAGTTGTTGCAATTGCCGCTGTAGTGGCCATTGTAATTATTGCTTTAGCTTCGGGTTACTTGCTATACAAGCATAAAAAATCAAGCAGCCCCAAAGAAAGAGAAAAGTAAACAAAGCGTTTGCAAGATTTGTAATTCTTGTAGCCTTAAATAGGCACTTAAGTTTTCTATGTTTTCGTGGGAAAATTTTAAGTAAACTGTAACCCACGTTTTCAAAGAGGATCTTGATTAATGGGCTATGAAATCGATTACGCTGAGGGCGAACTAGTTGGCTGTTCTTCCAAAATAATTATTGCAGACAGAATTTTCTACGCTAAATTGTATTCCTCAGGTACATCAAAGTTTTTTTCAGGAGACCAGCAAGGAGTAATCCAAAAAGAAATTTCAAAAGCTGAGTTTGAATTGTGGATTAACATCCTGGCTGACGACAAAACAGATGTGGAAGAAATTCAAATAAAGCTTGGTTCAGGTAAAAAATATTAACCAATAAAAAATTATCAAAATTCAACTAGAGCAACTAACCTTTTAACAAACCGTTTTTGTTTATTGATTTAGCTGCTGGCTAAATGTTTCTCCATCTTGTCTTTTTTACTGCAATGAACAGATAATAGCACAAACTCCCAACAAAACTACCCAGTCCTTTTATTGAATAGTTTTTTAAGGTTTAAAATACTATTTGCTGTTATAATTTTGACGGGGAATAAGTGTGACTGTTCATTTAGTTCCATGGGATACAAGTCGAAACTTGTTGGAGGAGACAAATCGGCTCTATGATGAAGCAGGGACTTTTGATTGTATAAAGAGTGGTGACCTTGTAGCCGTTAAATTGCATGTAGGTGAATTAGGGAACCCTTACTATGTGCAACCATGTTTCGTCCATGATATAATTCGAAGAATTAAGGGTGCAGGAGGCAAACCCTTCCTCACCGACTCCAACACAGCCTATCAAGCTCAACGAAACAATGCCTACGACCATATGAATACAGCTTTAATGAATGGCTTCAACATGGCTCCTTTCATTGTTGCGGATGGACTAAGAGGAGAAAACTTCCAGACAGTAAAAACCAAAGGCATCCTAAAAGAAATCGAAGTTTCAGGCGCCATAGCTCAAGCAGACGCTATGATTGTTGTCTCACATTGTAAAGGTCATGAACTTAGCGGATTCGGCGGCGCCATAAAGAACCTAGGAATGGGATGCACGCCGGGTCAAGGAAAGCTTCGACAGCACAAAACAGTTGGTTTAGAAATAGACTCGTCCAAATGTGTAGGATGTGGAAAATGCAAAGAAGCCTGCCCTACTAATCTTCCAGAAATCATTGAGGGAAAAGCCCGAAATACCTCGCAACTTTGCATGTGTTGCCCAGTATGCATAGGTGCTTGCCCTATGGAAGCTATAAGTTTCGTTGATAAAGGAAACCTTTGCAAGGCTTTGGCATCAGCTTCCTTAGGTGTCCTTTCAACATTTAAGCCCAGCAAAGTTGCCTATGTAAGTTTTGCAAAGGACATAACTCAATACTGTGATTGTTTGCCTAACCCGGGCGAAATCATCATGAAGAACGTGGGCATTTTCGCCTCTGACTCATCTGTTTCAATTGACGCTGCATTCCTTGGATCAATCGATTATAAAGTGTTAAACGAGGCATCTCATGTCGATTGCATGCTACAAATAAAAGAAGCTAAAGCAATAGGCATCGAAGGCGAAGTTAAACCTAAAATAAATACAATAAACTAATAGATTTTTCCACTGTTTTGCGCTTGAGTTCGAGCTTTTCGTCTTCTACTTCGCACAACCAAGTAAACAACAACTAATGCTACCAAGGCAGCGATAACCGCGATTATTATATAATGTGAAATACTAGCGACTTCTGTCCAGTTAGAACCCAAATAGTAACCCACGTAAATTAGAACACTGTTCCAAAGTAGACACCCTGCCACGGTGAAAACCAAAAACTTTGGCACCGGCATCTTTGCTGCGCCTGCAGGAAAAGAGATTAAAGTTCTAATTCCAGGGATTAACCGTGCCAGAAAAATTATTACCGCACCATATTTGTCGAACCATTTAGAAGCTAAAGCAAGTTGATCTTTGGAAAATAAAATTCTGCCTAGAACTCGACGTTTAGCAAGAGCTTCAAAACCCTTCAATCCAATGTAATAATCAATCAATGAACCAATTATAGCTGCAATAGTTGCAACTAAAACTGTTTCCCAAAAGTTAAGTTGCCCTATCGAGACAAGGTAACCAGAAAACGGAAGCACCACCTCGCTTGGAATAGGCAGAGAACTGGATTCAAGAACCATTAAGCCAAAAATACCTGAGTACCCCCATGAAGCAATCGTGTTCTTTACGTCCCTGGTAAAAGACGTTATTGCACTTACCAACGGTCCGCTTGTCAAAGATGTGCCTTCAACAAACACATCTTCCAAAAACTCAAAAGATATGTAAACGGTAAGGATGATGATTATTGCTGCAGCAATTATCTGTGGAGCGTTCCTTCGTAGCTTCTTGAACTTAGAGTTATGAATTGCCAATAGTCTTCGCTTGACTTTAATGCTGAACTTTAATTTAACTTAAGCTTACGATCATCTACGTTTTCTAATACTTTTTATATAGCTTAACTTTACTCTTTTTTTGGATTGATAGGGGGTTGTTTGATGGAAATTATTGAAGGCATCCACCGAGTTGATGAAGCTAGCAGTAACTTTGCACACAGCAATGTTTACTTAGTAATTGATCGAAAAGAAATGTTGGTTATTGACACTGGAACGTCTGGGAACGCAAAAAAAATTGTTGCTTACATCCAAAAAATCGGCCGCCAAGCTTCCGAAGTTTCCACGATTATTTTAACTCATTATCACATGGATCATATTGGCAGCGCCAAAGAACTCAAAGACCTCACCAAGGCTAAAGTTGCTGCGCACTTGGAAGATGCAGATTTCGTCGCTGGAAAAAAGCCCTTTCCAAAGCCAAAAAACATTCTCTTCCGAGCAGTTTCATCCTTCATCAAGCCTACAACCGTCGAGGTTGACGTTGTGCTTAAGGAGGGGGACAGAATTGGGAACCTTACGGTTATTTTTGTTCCAGGTCATTCTCCAGGAAGCATTGCGTTGTTTGATGAACAAAGAAAAATCTTGTTTGCAGGGGACACATTAAGGTTTGACGGTAGCAAGGTTACTGGATCTCCAAAACAGTTTGCGTGGGATACTGCCAAAGAGAAGAAATCAATTGAAAAAATGTCCAAATTGGATTTCGACATAATGCTACCTGGACACGGTGAAGTTCTCAAAGCTAACGCATCAAAAGCTGTCAAAGAATTTCTTGAATCAAACGAAAAAACTTGAAATCTAAATAACCGCCAAACAACAAACTCTTTTTCACCTTGATAAAACAAGTAATGGACAAGGCTAATTTTCAATTAGGTTTTTTGTGTTGATTGTACTAAAGTTAAAAGTCGTTTTAAAATAATGCTTGCAGCTTTTTTGTCTAAGGGTTTATTTTCGTTTCCGCATTTTGGCGAGTAAATGCAGGAAGGACAGCCGTCTTTACATTCACAGTTGTCTATTAACTTTAGAGTTTTCTCCCAAAGTGGCTTTATTTTTGAGTAGAGGGTTTCCGATATTCCGATTCCGCCTTCAAAACCATCATAAATGAAAATAGTAGCGTTCCCAGTATTAGGATGAAGAGGCGTCGATAAGCCTCCAATATCCCATCGGTCGCACATTGCAAATATTGGCGACATCGCAATCATGGCATGTTCAACAGCGTGAATTCCCCCGTCAAATTCAAGATTTTGATCTTCAATTTCTTTTTTGATTACATCTGGAATTATAAACCACATGCCCACCGTCGAAAAAGACAATGGAGGCAAATTAAGTGGTTTTCGCTCAATAACTTCATCGTAAGATTTTGTGATGTAAGTGTGGTAAAATTCTGTTGTGATTAATTCTCCAATTCCAACTGTTACTCCGATTTGTTTTTCTTCATAGGATTTCTTTATTGAAACATCGACGGTTTTTAGTGCTTCAGTATAGTAGTTGACGTTTTCTTGTCTAACTTTGGCGGTTAATTGGTCGATATCTAATTCTTCAGAAATATATGTTTCACCTTGATGTAGCAAGACTGCGCCTGCATGAACTTCTTCATAAGCCTTGTTTAATGTGAGCGTTTCAAGCAAGTTTCCGTTGCATGTAACGGTGACGGTTTTGTCAGATATACTTTCAAGGCTTACAACTTCTGTAGGTCTTGCTGTGCCTGAATAGACGTATCCTCTAGTTGTTTTGCGCACAAGGTTTTGTTGTTCAAGTGCTTGGATGCTTTCTGAGAATAATTCGGGGAAATATTTTTGGTCGGTTTCTGTCAAGGGTAATTCGCTTGCTGCACACATTATATGCCCCAAAGAAATGTAGCGGTTATGCAGGTCGATTATTGCTTGTTCGTGTGGTCTTCCAAAGAAGTCTTGAGGATGCTTCATGAAGTATTGGTCAAGTGGATTTTGAAAAGCCACTAAGGTTACAAGTGAATCTGAGTTAGTTCTACCTGCGCGCCCTGCTTGCTGCCAAGTCGAAATTACAGTTCCAGGATAACCTGAAATAATCACGGAATCCAAAGAACCAATATCAATACCCAATTCTAACGCGTTAGTTGAAACTACCCCGACTAAATTTTTGGTTTTCAATCGGTTTTCTATTTCACGCCGTTCCATAGGCAAATAGCCAGCTCTATATGCTGTAATTGCATTAGATAATTTTGGCGATTTTCTTTTTAGTTCTTCTTTTGTCCATCTTGTAATTAGCTCTGCCATTTGCCTGGATGTTGTGAAACAGAGGGTTTGCATGTTTTTGAGGATGCTAAGTGTTAGGAGATCTTTGGTTTCTTGATGGGTAGATCGGCGAATTGTGTTAGTATCGTCGATGAAGGGAGGGTTCCAGAATACGAAGGATTTTTTTCCTCTTGGCGCGCCGTCATTTGAGATAATTTCGAAGTTTTTTCCCGTTAGTTTCTTGGCGTGTTCTTCTGGGTTTGCGATTGTTGCTGATGACAATATTATCTGTGGTTCTGAGTGATAGTAGTTGCATATTCTCATCAGTCGTCTTAGAAGCATGGCTACGTTGGAGCCGAATACGCCTCGGTAAACGTGGGCTTCATCGATTATGAGGAATTTGAGGTTCTCAAGAAAGCTTCGCCATTTATAGTGCCAAGGAAGGTACTGGTGGAGCCCATAAGGGTTGCTTAAAATAATTTTAGAGGTTTCCCGAATGTTTGCACGTTGATGTTGAGGAGTGTCACCGTCATAGACGTTTGGGAAAGCTGCTATGCCTGTTTCTTTTTCAAGTTCTCTTAAAACCTTTAGCTGATCATTCGTTAATGCTTTGGTTGGATACAAGTAAAGTGCCGTTGCTTTGTTGTCGTTTGTGAGTGCTTCGAGAACTGGAATGTTGAAAGCTAGTGTTTTCCCTGAAGCTGTGGGGGTGACTATCACTACGTTTTTGCCCTGTCTAGCTTTGTTTATTGCTTCAGCTTGATGTGAATATAGATGGATTTTTTTAGTAAGTAAACAGCTTTGGATATTTTCAGGTAACGGTTTTTCCAACTCGCCAAAGCAGGCTTCCTGAGGAGGAATTCTTTGAATGTGAACAATTTGCTTCTTGTAAGATTGCATATGCTTTATGTTTTGGATAAAGTCGTCTATCAAAGGTTCCATTCCTCATAAAGCTTTGAGAACAAGGTTCCAAGTGTTAATAGATCTTGTTTGTTGTGCTCAACTATGGCGACGAGTGGACCGGCGTTTTTGGTTTTAAGATAAGTATCGTAGAAATGGGGAACTAACGCTCCGGGAATGTTGATTTCTCTTTCGATTCCTATGTATTTTTCAACGGTTTCTAATCTGCAATCGGAAAGTTTGTGACGCAGTGCCCGCCTAGTAAAATGGAGAACGTCAAAGTGAGGATTATCCAAACAGGCATCTAATCCATAGTAAGCTAACCTTTGTTTAATGTATGGAATGTCGAAGCTTCTGCCGTTAAAAGTTATCAGCGACGAGTTTTGTTCAAGTTGTGAAACAAGAGCCCATATGGCGCTGGGTTCATCTTGGATGTCTCGCAGCAAAAACTGGCTTGTGCAAATACATGTTTTGGTTGGTTTTGCGATGCCTAGAAGAATTATGGGTCTTTCTGATAGCCCCAAGGTTTCAATGTCCACTATTGCGAAGTCTTTATCCTCACCAAACCCTGCTAAATAATGAAGTAATGGATGGGATTTTGGAAGACGCTGCCAGAGCCATTTTTGCGTTGAGTGTATTTCTCTTTTATTTATCAGTTTCATGAAGTTGCTGGCGGGTTTTTTCCATAGGGGATGACTCTCGAGTTGCTCTACGGTTTTGTACCCTTGTTCCTTAAGGGTTTGTTCGCGAACTGGCCCTATTCCAGGAAGAACTTTTAAATCAGAGATAATGTGTCGCCGACTTTCTTCGTAAGTTGTTAACTTGAAGTTAGAGGTGCATGAAGCTGTAATTGAGTAGCATTCGCCGTGTAGGTTAGAAATAGTTTCTCCTTCTAAAGCGTCTTCAAGCGTTTTGCCCTTGTATTGTTTAAGGAGTTTTCCTTCAAGCTTCAATGCCTCATCATATTCGGAGCTCCATATCCAACTCTCAACTGCCGATGTCTTTGGAGACTTCAAATTATCTTTTGTTTTAGATATTACCTCATATTCTTTTGAAAGCGCTATCCTTTGTCTAAGATTTTCAGCTGCCCTCATTAAAGCAAATTTTTCCTTAAAAGAACCCTGAGGAACAGTTTCGACCGCCTCGGAAGCCCTTGCTTTACTGCGAACTATTTTCTGAGATAACATTTCCGCTGGACGTTCAACATGAAAATTTGGCAACAGAAAAGAGCCACAAGAAGGGCAAAATTTGCTTTTCAAATATTCCTCGTTCGAGTAGGTTTTGTTGCACTTTCTGCACAAGTAAACAAGTGGCAATTTATGGTCCATCTACAATCTCATCAATGGTTATAAAAGACATATGTAATTTGAGAAATAAAACTTTGAGAAAGATTTTTACTTATTAAAAAGAAAAATTGCTCGCCTTAGTGTAATTATTTGGTTTAAATATTGTTTATCATAGCATTAACGGCTGTAACTGGGTTAATTTTGAATTATACGCCCTGGGTACAAGGTAAATTACAGGGAAAAAATTCGTCAAAAAGTAACTTCGCCTTAACAGTAGTGGAATCCTGCTAACTTATATCTGAAACCACGCCTAACAGTAAGCCTAGAAGTGTAACGCATGGAGAGGTTTTCGCTAGCCGTCTTCAATACCCAGCCACCCCAGTTGTACTTTGGGGGCGTTGAGCGGCGCATAATGGAAACTACCAAGCGACTACAAACCGAATCAGATATTACAGTTTACAGCGGCACTAAAGCAGGTTTCAAAAAACTTTCCAGTATGAACGGAGTGAGCTTTGTTCCCTGCTATTCGACAGATATGCTTTTTCCAGTGGACAATTGGTTTTTTAACCGAAGCCTCATCAAATCAGGCAGCGCTATCAATGCGGATGTTTACGAGGCTCACGCTGTAAGTGGATATGGATTTTCTAAAAAGCTTGAGAAACTGGGAATAAAGAAGCCATTTATTCACACGATTCACGGCGTTCTCGCAGATGAGTATGAACAAGCGAAGAAAAACGGTTATCCTTCGGTTAGGGGAAGGTTTGCAAACTATTTTATGCAAAGGCTATCTAAGCTGGAAGAGGAAACAGCGAAAAACGCAACAATAGTTGTCACTATAAGCAATTATTCGCTTGAAAAAATCCAGAAATATTACGGAATTGATCGGAGTAAGGTTCGGATTGTTCCTAACGGCGTTGACATAGAAAAATTCAAGCCTATGGATACTAAAGAAGTTAGGCAGCAATTTGGTTTAGGCAATGAACCTTGCGTGCTGTTTGTGGGAAGTTTGATTCCTCGTAAGGGATTACCTTTTCTGGTTGAAGCAGCCAAAAATGTTGTTAGAGCCCAAGCTGACACAACATTTCTGATTGTTGGAGATGGACCACTAAGAAAGAAACTGCATGATTCACTAAAGACCGCTAACCTTTCAGGTAACTTCAAGTTCCTTGGCAACCTCAAAGACAAGGTGCTGCCATCAATTTACAATTGCGCTGACGTATTTGTTTTGCCTTCCATTCAGGAAGGACAAGGAATAGTTTTGCTCGAAGCGCAAGCATCAGGTAAACCAGTGGTAGCTTTTGACATAGGCGGAGTTAATGAAGCACTCCAAAATAAAGAAACAGGTTTGCTGGTTAGCCAGGGAGACGTCGATGCTTTGGGAGATGCTTTGCTAAAACTACTCACAGATAAGGCAATAAGAGAAAAAATGGGTTCCAACGGACGCAGGTTTGTCTCTGAAAACTATACCTGGGACATTTGCGCCCAAAAAATGCTCAAAGTTTACCTTGAAGCACTAAAAACATGATACGGTCACAGATTTCGCCAACCGTTTAAAATCAGGCTCACTCATCCACTCAGTCTTCAAATAACAGCAAATTCTTTCTTCGCTAAGCCCGATCCTTCTTGCTTCTTGAATACAGTAGCGGTAAGCTTCAATTTCTGTGGGACGTTCAACGTAGTCATAACGTGGATCAAAGAGTTCTCTGCCTTCCATAAACTGTTTAACATGGCACAATTCATGGATTAAATCAAGATAAATGTCTGTTTTATCGCCTGTGTTAAGGTAACCTTTGCTAATTACCAAATGCCCATCCGAACCATCTACGAACATGTAACCCATAATCCAACTTATCTCCACTTTAAGGTGACTTAGAACTTCATGGGTCTTTTCGCCAAAAATGCCTTTTACTGCCTCAACGTTTTCGAAATCCTTGAAGTACTCAGAGAAAATAACTTTACGGCTTCCAATACTGATTATGTTGAAAGGAAGTTTTCTAAATAAACGCAGGATTTTAAAAAACGCGTACTCTATTGCTGTCAAATCGCAAGTCTGCTCCTATTTGAAAGTTGGAAGGTACTCAAGTCTCATTCCTCGATGTACCAAATCTGGAAGGTCTTCTACGCTACCGATGCTAGCGTCGATGTTGCGGTGTATTGGATGGCTCCAGATGCCTTCTGGTGCAAGGTTAAACTGCAAGGGAACATCCACTTTGATACTGTATTTTTCGCTTAGATTCTTAATTAATTTTCCCTCTCGGCAGGCTATGCGTCCGGAGCGATAACTCTGCAGTAGTTGTGGAGCGGCAAATGCGCCAATACCATGCCATAGTGTTGCATCTTCGGGGGAACCAATAGAGTACAAGAAGAACTGTGGTGAAGAAGGTGTTTCAGCGTAACTGTAGTCAGAAAGTTTTTCGCCGGGTACTGAGAAGCTGTCTTCGCATACGGCAACTGCTATGTCTTGGGGGTCCATGGCGTTTGGGTAGAGTTGGGTGGTTTTGTATTTGACGGTTGCATCAAGTAATTTGCCGTTTTCAAAGTGCAATTTACCGCGAGCTGCACGTTTGGATCCAAACCCTTGAGGAGAATGCGGTATCGTCAAAAGTGTTGTTCGGTTCTTCAAACTACGGCCCATACAAGTGTAAGCCTCTTCAATAGACGCGTAATCGCGGTTGCTCTCCTTGATAATATAATGTAGCAAACCTTCTTTGGTTTCTGTCTTCAAAGTTGAAATTGGCATACGTAAAGTGAAAAGCGAGAGGTCCATTCCAAAAAACACTGACAAGTCTTTTAGCTGATTGTATTTGATGGAATCTACCAAGTCAAGGTATGAACCATTGCAGTCTCGGAGGCTCTCTGCGATAAGTTCTGTTTCTTTTTGGGAAATTAAGCTACCATCGTACTTTTTGCAGTAAGCTTCGTCGATTTTAAGCTCGTCAGTTTTGACGTTAGCTGCTGGAAAAGCGCTTTGCCCGCTGTCCACGATTGATTGTTTAAGTGGATTCATTGAGTAACGGTCAGCTTCCACGTCATCTGTGTTTAACAGAAAAGGCACGATGTATCCTTGCGTTGGTTTCTTAAGTAACTCCATAAGCGCATCTATGTCGCCTTCAGTTGGCTCACGTAAACCGTGTTTGTAGAAGTAGTTGGCGCAAGTTTCAAGCAGTCGAGCACCAATAATTCCTTGAACTTCTTCAACTGTTAACTGTGGATTAGTGTATTCAACTGAACCTCGGAGATAGAACCTTTCATCTGAGAATGGAAAAGATACTTTTTTTCCGTTAACATAACGAAACAACGTAACTCTGCGATTGCTATTCTGTCCCTTAGAAGCTGCAGCACCTTCAACCAGAACTTTTACTGTTGAAAAAGAAGTCTTTAAAAAATCCTCAAGCAAAAGTCTACAATAATCTTCCATAAATTATCCTCGTTCTAGAGATTCAGCCAAGTATATACAATTTCTTGCGACATTTGGTCCTAAAAACATCCTTGCAACAGAAAAATCTTCTTTAAAACCTGCATTGGAAAGGATGGTTGCCAGAGAAATTTCTTTTTTGGGCAATGCTACGTAAACCCTCAAACCAGTTAACTTGCTAAGAACTCCCTTTAGCAGCATAACAGCGGCGTTAACGTTGCCTTCTTGGCAGACTAAGGGTCCAACCCAAGCCATCGTCTCATAAACTGTTGCAGCAACATATCCAATTGCTTCATCATTCTTGGAAACGTAATAGCTTATGTTACCTTCATCGAGAATGATTGATTCAAGCAGTTTTCGTCTATCTCCACCAAAGCATCTACGATCATACGCTGTTATTTGCTGGATATTGTTAGTTCCCAAACTGGGCAGTGCTTCAGCCGAAATTGCTTTGAGAACCGGTACATGTAGTACAGAAAAATCTTCATCATATCGAAAACCCAGACGATTGTAAAATTGAACGAGGTTTGTGTAAGCATATAATCCGATTGTTTCAACACCTTTGTTATGTAAATAGTCGATTGCGTGTTTAACAAGTTGGCTGCCTGCGCCTTTGCCGCGGTATTCTTCTTTAACAATAAGGTTCCCAAACCAGCCCACTTTGCCATAACTGTTACTTGTGGCAATACCGATTGGTTTTGAACCTTCAAAAAGTATGAAACATCCGCCTGGGTCAAGCGAAGTCATGAATTGAAAATCTTCAATTGCCATATTCCAATCCATGGTGTTAGCTAATTCGATGGCAAAATCGAAGTCTTCAGGGTGCATCTGCTTAATTTGGAACATCGTACTAAATTGAAAGGTGATCTGCCAATTAAGTTTGTTTGCTTGCAAGAATTATTAAACAGATAATTCTACAAAACCTTTATTTTCCGAGTTGACCCAATAGATCGCAGGATTACTTCTTGAGGTATAATTGGAGAAAACAGAAATGGAAAATCAAGAGAAATTTGTGCCTGTTTTAGACGATACAGAAGTTCAAGAAGGCAAAATGAAGCTTGTACATTTCGAGGGTTTACCTCTTTTGTTCATTAAACAGCAGGGAAAAATCTTTGTTATTGATAACCGTTGCCCCCATATGGCTTGCGGTTTCGTGGGTGGATCACTTGATGGACTTGTGATTGTTTGTCCTTGCCATGATTGGCGTTTCAGCTTGGAGACTGGAGAGTACGAAGATGAACCCTCAATGAAGTTAGTCATGTTTAAGTGGAAGAGAGAAGCGGGAAAAATCTGGGTAAAAATTGACGAAGAGTAACATGATTTTTAACTTGTAGAGCATGTCATGACTTCGTTTTTGAATTTGTATTCTTTGCAGAATTCCCAGAAAGCCTCAGATATTTTTAGAAGAGACCTTTTTGGTCTGACTATGTAAAGTTTTCGACAGTTTTTTGCTTCTTCAATTGCAACTATTTTCGCCAATCCGGCTGCTCGGGCTTTTACCGCGGCGATTGAGGAGATTATACTTATTCCTCTGCCTTCTGAAACAGCGGTTATTACTGATTCTGTGCTTCCAAGCTCTAACGCTACTCGTAGCTGCTGGGATTGAAGTTTGTTTTTTTCCAGTAAACGCTCGATTTCAATTCTTGTTCCTGAAGTCTCTTCACGGTTTATGAATGGAAAAGTTAAGATTGTGTTTAGCTTGACAAGTTTATGTTTGGCTAACTCGTGGTTACAAGGCACAATGAGAACCAATTGGTCTTCACCAATCTGGAGATAATTGAATTTTTCTTCAAAACCCAAAATTGTGCCCACGGCCGCGAAATCAGCATCGTTGGTTTGTAGGCTGTTTAAGCTGTTCAGGCTGTCTTCTGCTTTTATCCTAAATTTCACATCGGGGTATTTGGTTTGGAACTCAGCAACTAAACTTGGAATTATGTGTTCGCCCGGAATTGTGCTTGCGGCGATTCTAATTGTTCCTGACAAATTGAGTTTAGCTGTCGATATTTTGGTTTTTGCATCTTGGACTTGCTGAAGTATTTTTTCCGCGGTTTCTTTGAGGATTGCACCTGCATCGGTAACTTCTACACCGTTTGCGGTGCGTTTGAAGAGTTCAGCATCAAAATACTCTTCTAACCCGGCTACATGGTGGCTTACTGTACCTTGGCTGGTTTTAAGTTCTTTAGCTGCCAATGAGAAGCTTCGGGTTCTGGCAACTGTGAGGAAGGTGTTGAGGTAATCGAACCTTATGGTGTCCATGCGTTTTGTGCCTCTGCATAAACGTCTTAGAGGTTGTTGTGATATTTGCTTTTTGTTTTAGAAAATGCTTATATTAGTTTTTTTAATAATTCTTATGAGTAAAATTAAGGTTGGATGATTTGGTCACCTTCACAATAATAATAAACGAAGCCCCATACGCAAAAGAACGCGCAATGTCAGCTCTACGATTCGCCGCAACCTGCGAAATAGAAGGCCACAAAGTAAAAATCTGGCTGTTCGAAAACGGCGTCTACCTGGCAAAAAAAGGTCAAAAACCCGCTCAAGGCTTAATCAACTATGGCCAAAATCTTGAAAATCTCATTCAAGGCGGCGTCGAAGTTAAAGCCTGCGTGGTCTGCGTTGAAGCACGTGGCTTAAATCAAGCCGACCTCTTCGAGGGGGTTAAAATCGCGACGGTACATGAACTCGTTGAATGGACAGTTAATAGTGACAAAGTAATAGTGTTCTAGTGACGTTTTTGGAAATTGAAAAGTTGGATGTTAAGGGCAAAATGTGTCCTATGCCAGTGGTGTTTACGAAGCGTAAGCTTGAGACGATGGTTGCTGGACAGTTGTTGGAAGTTGTTGGTGAGGGTGAGTTGGAGTTTGATAACATTCAGCGTTGGGTTAAGAATAATGGTCATGAAGTGGTTGAAGCATCGAAGTCTGGCGCTGAGTTTAAGGTTTTAGTTAAAAAACGCTAGCCTCAATCAATATTTCTAATAATATTTATCAACAATTTTAATAATGAGAATTTTCAATACGCTCATCATTGGTATGTGATTGCTATGGCAGAAAAATATGTAGAAATGTGGAAATCACTCGGAATGGATATAGAAAAACACAACCAACTCCTAAACATCCTAGGACAATATTACGGAGCGGTATACCTAACCCAGAAGAATCGCCCTAAAGGAATGGGTTACTTCGACTTTGTGGTCTCAGAAATCCACGGGTTACGAATCAAAGAACTCAACGACTTAAGAAAAGAAGGCAAAAAAGTCGTCGGCGCATTCTGCATCTACGCGCCAGAAGAACTCGCCTATGCAGCAGACGCAACAATGGTTGGGTTATGCGGCGGCGCAGACTTCTCGGTTCCAGACGCAGAAGCGGTTCTGCCACGCAATCTCTGCCCCCTGATAAAATCGTTCTACGGCTTCAAACTAAACAGAACCTGCCCTTATTTCCAATCAAGCGATTTGGTGGTTGGAGAAACCACTTGTGACGGCAAGAAGAAAGTTTACGAACTCTTAAACGAACTTATTCCAACTTATGTTTTAGAGATTCCTCACAAACCAGACACGACACAGGGAAGAACTTTCTGGCTCAAAGAACTCGAAGCCTTCAAAGACAAACTTGAAGAAGTCACAGGCAATACTATAACCGCTGAAAAACTAAAAGAATCCATTGAACTCATAAACAACAAGCGCAAAGCACTCAAACGCCTCTCTGACTTACGTGCAAACAATCCATCCCCAATCAGCGGCTTAGACGCATTACTCATTTTTCAAATCAGCTTCAACGACGACGTAAAACGCTTCACCTTAAAAGTTAACGAACTCTGCGACGAACTTGACGAACGGGTATGCAAAGGCGAAGGCGTCACAGCGAAAGATGCACCAAGAGTTATGATTTCTGGCTGCCCTATGGCGATTCCCAATTGGAAAGTACACAGCATTGCTCAAGCAGCGGGCGCCTCAGTGATTGTTGAGGAGAGTTGCATAGGCACACGGTACTTTACCAACTTGGTTGAGCCAAAAGGTGACAACTTGAACGACCTGCTCTGGGCTATGGTTGAAAAATACAGCCAAATTCCCTGTGCATGCTTCACCCCCAACGATACACGCATAAAAAGCGTGACCGAGCTTGCTAAGCAATTCAAAGCAGAAGGCGTAATCTATTACACACTGCAGAACTGCCACGACTATAACATTGAAGGCGTCAAAGTAGACCGTGCATTAAAGGCGATAGGTTTGCCGATGCTAAAGATTGAAACTGACTATGCAATGGGCGATTCCGAACAGATAAAAACAAGAATTGAAGCATTCCTTGAAATCATCCAAGAAAAAAGAAAATAACCAACTCTTTTTGTACCCCTTTTTGGGTTTGAATATTTTTATATCTATAAATCCAATGTGCTCTTGAGAATAATATCAACAATTGGAGCAAATGAAAATTTGACTTACAGATTAACGAAAGCTGTTCCAGTTCATGGTTGCAGTTGCAAACTTCCACAGTATCAACTCGGCGGATTGCTCGATAAAGCAGGTTTAACAGAGAGTTTTAGTTCGAATGTATTAGCCGGTCCATGGGAAAATAGCAGCGTTGTCAAAATCACCGATAAACTTGCCGTCCTGAACACGCTTGATTTTTTCACTCCAATGGTTGATGAACCCGAAATCCAAGGCAGAATCGCAGGAAGCAACGTTACAAGCGACATTTATGCCCTAGCTGTAACAAACATAGTTAGTGTTTTGTCTATCATGGCGTTTCCCGAAAATATGCCCGACGAATTGGCTGTTGGAATGCTGAAGGGTTTTGGAGATTTCTGCCGAGAGATGAACGCACCTGTTGTTGGAGGTCATACGATTCGCAATCCATGGCCAATTATCGGCGGCGCAGCTACTGGCGTTGGTGAGATAGAAAAAATCGTCTATACCCGCGGAGCCAAAGTGGGTGACAGGTTGTTTTTGACTAAACCATTGGGGGTTGCGCCTGCGATGGCCGCATACCGCTTACGCAAGGATGATGAAGGCAAAGAACTCCTAAAAGATATCCCTGAGAAGGTTATTGATGCTGCCATCAGTGAAGCAATCAGAGGAATGATTACCTCAAACAAACCTGTCGCCAAAGCAATGCAAAAAGTCCCCGTTCACGCCGCCACAGATGTAACTGGTTTTGGTTTGAAAGGGCACGCAGCTAATATGGCGGTTCTTGGCAAAGTCGACATCATCATCGACCAGCTGGCGGTAATTCGCGGCACGCCTATTTTAACGGAAATTTTCGGTTACCCTTTGCTACAAGGTGAAGCGAAGGAAACAGCAGGTGGAATGCTAATAGCCATAGCTGAAGAGAACGCCGATGATTTGTTGAGCGAATTGGATAAGCAGAAAGTTATGCATTTCGAAGTTGGCTACGTTACAAAAGGCAATGGTAAAGTTAACGTGCTTGGCAACGCGAAGGTTATCGAGGTATAATGTCTCTAAGAGAATAGGTATTGGCATTTTCTTGCCATCAGTATGCTGAAAAACAGTGGTTAAAGGGTACCTTGGACAAGTAGGTTTTAACGTATAATATATATTTAGTAAACGGAGTATGTACTGTTAATACCGTCAATGCAGCAGGGAAAGCATATGGAACGAAAAATTATGTCCTTAGGGAAATCTTCCTCAGTTATTTCTCTTCCCCCGGAATGGATGAAAATAAACGGCTTGGAAAAAGGCGACTCCATCTCATTCACCATCCAACGGGACCGCTCGCTCGTGCTTTACCCTGACGCCTTCAAAAAAGCTGAGCCTAAAGAAATAACTTTGAGCATAGGACAAAACGAAGAAGACCTTCTCATAAAACAGAAAATCTTGGGTGCCTTCCTCAATGGCTACTCAGGCATAATACTTACCTCAGGTAAAATTTTTACGGTAAATCAAACCAAAGCAATTCGGCACATGGCTGGAAGGCTCTACATGAGAGTCATGGAAGCAGATTCAAAATGCGTTTACATCCAAAGCCTCATGGACGAGTCGAAAGCTTCTCTAGAGCAGGCCGTACAACGTATGCACCTCATCGCTTCGTCGATGGTTGAAAGCGCTATTAACTCGTTGCAAACCGGAGATATAGAACTGGCTAAGTCCGTTATGACTCTCGACGAAGACGTGGACCATTTTGCATTCTTCATCCTGCGAATCCTGCGCGACGCAGCCCAAAATCCGACTCTGGCCAAAGAGTTACATGTTGATCCGCTTGATTGCATGGACCATCAAATTCTGGTTTACCGGATGGAGTATGCAGCTGACTATGCAGCCGACATCGCCCGTCACATCATCATGCTAAACGGAGCAAAACAAAAGATTCCCGACGATGTGTTGGCGATTATGATTACTGCAGGAAGAGAAGTCCTGGATCTTTTCATTAAAGGAATCGCTGCCTTCTTCGCCAAAGACATAGACGCCGCAGTTGAAATAATGAAGTACCGTCAAAAAATGGACAAAGCTGAAGTAGAAATAGCCACAAAATCCTTCACTGGTCAACCAAAAAGCTCTGACTTAGTGTGCGGCATATGCTCAACCCGTGATGACATAAAAAGAATCTGTCATTGCGCATTTAGCATGGCTGAAATGACTGTGAACCGCGCCTTTAAAACGCCCAACCCTGAATCGGGCGTTGAGCATGAAGAAACAAAAAAAGAAAAATAAAACTTCAAATCACTTTACTTTTGGGTATTTCGCGTTCTATTTCTCTTTCTTTTTGAGGTTTATTCTTTAAGTGGTCATCGATGCTTTTGGCTGCTATTGTTCCTGAACCCATCGCGCTGATAACGGTTGCTTCTCCCGTAGCTATGTCGCCGCCAGCGTAGACTGCTTCAAGGCTAGTTTGCCCAGTTTTTCGGTCGATTTCTATGATGCCGCCAATTAGGGTTTTTAGGTCTTCGGTCGTGGATTGGATTATAGGGTTTGGTGTACGTCCTATTGCGACGATTACAGTGTCAACGTCCAAAATTGCTTCAGACCCTTTGATGGGTACGGGTTTACTTCTGCCTGACGCGTCGGGTTCACTGAGTTTCATAGCGACGTATTCCATGCCTTTAACTTGGCCTTTATCGTCTGCAATGAACTGGGTGGGGCAAGCAAGATACTTGAAGAGTATACCTTCTTCCTCAGCGTTGTTGATTTCCTCTTCCCGTGCTGGCATTTCGTCCCTTGACCGCCGATAAACAATGGCGACGCTTTCAGCGCCCAATCGCAACGCGCAACGGGCTGAATCTAAAGCGACGTTCCCGCCACCGATGACTACTACTTTTTTACCTATATGGATTGGTGTTTTATATTCTGGGAACTGGTAAGATTTCATGAGGTTAACGCGGATTAAGAATTCGTTGGCGGAGTAGATTCCGCAGAGGTTTTCTCCGGGTATTCCCATGAATTTTGGTAGACCTGCGCCTGTGCCTATGAAAACCGCTTCAAACCCGTTTGCCAGCAGTTCCTTCACGGTGAATAATCTGCCGATTAACGCGTCAGTCTGCAATTCAACGCCTAAACTCTTAACGTAGTTCACTTCTGCTTGAACAACGTGTTTAGGCAACCGAAACTCTGGGATACCATACACCAAAACGCCACCCGCAACATGCAGTGCCTCGTAAATTACAACTTTATACCCAAGTTTAGCTAAATTCGCTGCAACCGTTAAGCCAGCAGGACCTGCCCCGACTACTGCTACTTTTTTGCCGTTTAAAGGCACTTTTACATGGGACCGTTTGCTTTTTTCCAGCTCTAAATCTGCAACAAATCGTTCAAGTCGACCAATGGAAACGGAGTCGCCTTTTCTGCCCATAATGCAGTTTTTTTGGCATTGTTCTTCTTGCGGGCAAACTCTGCCGCAAATTGCGGGTAAACTGTTTTTTTCTCTTATTTTCGCAATGGCTTCGCTGTATTTTCTTTCTTTTATGGATTTAATAAAGGCGGGAATGTCAACGCCAACTGGACAACCCAAAACGCATTGGGCTGTGGAGCATGTTAAGCACCGCGAAGCTTCAATCAAGGCTTGTTTCTCGGAATACCCCAATAGGACTTCTCCAAAATTTTTCGTTCGTGCTTTGGGGTCTTGTTTTGCTGCATCAACAGCTTGCCATCGATTTCTAGAGGTGTTTATTGGTTGTGACATATACAATTGCCTCCTTCCAAAACGTTACATTGAGTGGTGACTTTTTCTTCCGTTGAGTAACTCTTGAGCCGCTGGACCAATTCTCTGAAGTTAACTTTGTGGGCGTCGAATTCTGGACCATCTACGCATGCGAATTGGATCGTTTCGCCGACTGATACTCGGCAGGCTCCGCACATGCCCATGCCGTCAACCATAATGGGGTTTAAACTTACGATTGTTTTTATAGCAAAAGGTCGTGTGACTTCGGCGACTGCACTCATCATTATTGGAGGACCGACCGCAAAGACAACGTCAAATTTGTAACCTTCTCCGAGCAGAGTTTTGAGAACGTCTGTGACGAAGCCTTTTGTTCCTTTTGTGCCGTCGTCAGTGGTAAAGTAGAATTCATTTGAAACGGATATCATTTCGGGAGTTAATATGAAGAGGTCTTGGTTTCTTGCGCCCATGATGGTTACAACGCAGTTATTAGCCTCTTTGAGGGCTTTAGCGATTGGATACGCTACGGCAGTTCCGACTCCTCCGCAGACAACAGCGACTTTGCCGTATCTTTGGATGTCACTGGGTTTTCCCAGGGGACCGGCGAGGTTTTCTATTCTGTTGCCAACTTCGAGTTTGCCCAGTTCGATTGTAGAGTATCCCACTTCTTGGAAAATGAGGGTAATTGTGCCGTCGTGTTTATCCCAACAGGCTAAGGTTAGGGGAATACGTTCGCTGTTTTGGTGTGCTTTCAGGATAACGAATTGTCCGGGTTTGGCTTTTTGGGCTATGTTTGGGGCGTAGATTTTTAGGAGTTTTACTTGGGGGTTTAGTTGTTTTTTTTCTTGGATTTTGTAAGAGTTTGTTTTTTCTTGGTTTGGTAGGTTTACCATTTTTCGGCTTCTCCCTCGCGAGCCTATACAACAATTATCGATATGAGAGGTATATACTGTATATACTATTAAGCGTTATTACTCCCAAAACATAACGCCTCCAACAAACTGCAACAAAAAATAGACAATAGAAAATACCATTTCACAAAACATGCATTAAGCTTAATTCTCATTAACATCCTAACAACCAATGGTGAGGAGCAATTGTGCGCTTTAGGCTTTGAAATTAAGGTTTGGATGGTTAATGAGAAGGGTGAAGCTGTTTTCGGAAATGGTTTAGCTGAGTTGCTTGAAGAAATTGATAGGCAACATTCTGTTTTGGAGGCTGCCAATCATTTGAAGATGTCTTATCGGTATGCTTTGCATAGGCTTACGTTGGCTGAGGAAAGGTTGGGTGAATCTTTGGTTACGCGGGTTCGCGGTGGTGCTAAGGGTGGAGGTTCTTCGCAGGTTACAGATTTTGGAAAAGATTTGATTAAGCGTTATAGGGCTGCTCAGGGGTCACTTGATAGTGTGTTGAAAAAGATGCCCTGATTTGTTTTTTTTTGTTTTGGAAAAGTTTATACAGCCCGATGTTACTGACTGATAACATCGAAAGTGGTTTAAATGCTCAACAAAATCATAGCCACAGCATTAGCAATAATAATAGTTTTAACTTCAGCCGCAGGCTACGTTGTATACACTGGAATATCAAATAACGCTAACCATTCACCAACCCCGACTCCAACGCCCACACCTTCTCCAACTCCAACAGCTATCCCAAACCCCACAGCAACACCAACCGCATCGCCAATCTATTCATCCACCGCCAACCCAGCTCCAACCCCAACACCTGTACCAGTGGACCTTCGAGTAGACATAGCCTCAAGCTTAATCCACGTCGTACAGAACATGTCCTCTGACTTCGAAAAAGCAAACAATGTCCACTTAATAATTAACTCTGACTCATCAAGCGCACTCTATACACAAATCGTTGCTGGTTCACCCTGTGACGTCTTCATGTCCGCTGACCAAAAATGGACAAAGCAACTTAACAGCTCAGACCTTCTATACAACAATAATTACGTAAATTTCACCACAAACAGCCTTTCAGTAATAATAGCACAGGGCAACCCCAAAGTGCATAACATCCATGGTTGACTTAGCTAACCCCGGAGTAAAATTGGTATTAGCAGACCCTTCAATACCTTCAGGCTCATACACAAACACAACGTGCTGGAAAATTGATCAAACATGGGGCAAAGTAGGCAACCGCATCATACGTTAGCAACGGCTCTTACGTAAACTATAATGCTACAGTACATCAAAACGTCGTTAACTATCAACTCACCGTTGAACAGGTTGTTGGAGCTGTCTCTCTCAACGTAGGTACAGCTGACGCAGGAATCGTGTTTGTTTCTGACGCAGTTTGGGGCAACATGACAAACGCTCAAGTGCAGTTCATGCCTATCCCAGCAGACGTAAACACCAAAGGCACTTATGGCATAGCAGTTGTTCAACAAACCACCCAATCAGCATTAGCACAGAAATTCATGGATTACTGGTCAAACACCCAAGGACAAGCGCTATTGACCCAATTCGGTTTTAACTCGTAAATGTGCATATTAAGCACTTACCCACCCTGTTTTAACTAATCAACCGGTAAAAACAATGAAACTCAACTGCACCAATTCGCTTTCAAACAAAATCATAATCGTGATTCTAGGTCTCATCGTCCTAACCTACTTTCTCTTCATTGCTTTACCACTCGCAGCGGTTTTTTTAAGATTAGATCCAACTCAAGTTATTGCGCAACTGCAAAATTCCCAAATAATAAACGCAATAAAACTCAGTTTATTTACCTCAGCGATTGCCACCCTGGTTGCTTTCGTGTTAGCTGTTCCAACAGCTTATTTCATGGCTACCAGAAAATTCCGGGGCAAAGCAATCGTTGACACCATAATCGATCTGCCAATCGTACTCCCGCCTGCGGTTGCGGGTGTAGCTTTACTTTATGCTTTTGCGCCAAAAGGGCTTCTGGGTCCATTGTTGAACGTATTTGGATTTGTTATACCTGGATACACTATAGCAGTTATCATTGCTGAAACGTTTGTTGCGTCGCCATTCCTTTTACGGTCTGCAAAAACAGGCTTTGAAAATATGGATAAAGACATAATCAACAGCGCAAAAATCTTAACGGGATCACGCCTCAGGGTTTTCTTCACTATTTCGTTGCCTCTTGCGATACGTGCGATAACTTCTGGAACTATGATGACTTGGGCACGCGCCATGGGAGAGTTCGGAGCGACGCTTATGTTTGCAGGAAACTTGCCAGGCATAACACAAACGATGCCATTGGCAATTTACACGTTGTTGTATTCTGATCCGTTGGCTGGTGTCATGTTATCCATCATATTAATCGTCATCTCATTCTCCATCCTTATACTCATCAAATTAATTGAACAAAAAAGGTTCGGAAACAAAAAATGATTAAACTTGAAGCAGTCTCCAAATCTTTTGGCGCAAAAAAAGTAATCTGGGACCTGAACCTTGAAGTGAGAGCTAACGAAATCGTTACTCTTCTTGGTCCAAATGGATGTGGAAAAACCACCTTGTTAAACTTGCTTTCAGGTTTAACCCAGCCCGACGATGGCAAAATCTACATCAACGACGCGTTAGTCAATGGAAAAGTTGGCACAAAGTATGTTTGCCTTAAGCCTTCCGAACGCAAAGTCGGCTACGTCTTCCAAACCATATCCCTTTTTCCCCAAATGCGAATCCAAGACAACATAGCATACGGCTTAAAGGCAATGCACCTAACAAAGAAGGAAACGAAAAAAAGAACTGATGACTTGCTTGACTTTGTAAATCTTCGTGAGTATGCAAGATTTTATCCTCATCAACTCAGCGGCGGACAAAAACAGCGCACAGCCCTTGCGAGGTCGCTGGCTACTGAGCCACAGGTACTGCTTTTAGATGAGCCTGTCTCTGCTGTTGACCCGCAACTTAGGGAGTCGTTTAGGCTTGAGCTCAAAAGCTACTTGCAAAAGCTCAAAACCACTGTTGTTTATGTTACGCATAATTTGTCTGAAGCATTCATCATGTCAGATAGGATAGCCGTTATGGGTAATGGACGCATAGAGCAGGTTGGTTGTGGGGCGGAGATTTTTGATAAGCCCCGTTCGAGCTACGTTGCCAAATTTCTGGGAGTTAATGCGTTCAAGGGCAAAGCAGTTAAAATTCAGGGGGGGTTGCTGGAGATTGAAGCAAACGGCGTTTTTCTGTTAGCGCCTTCAGCGCCCAACTTAATTGGCAAGAATATTGTCGCCACGCTTAAACCTGAAAACATAACCCTCTCAAAATCGACCAATCCCGTTTCCAATGACATGACGGTCAATTCAGTTGAGGGAACAGTGAAGGAGATGATTCAAATGAGGTCAACCGCCCAGTTAACAATTGATTTAGGTTTTGTCCTAAAAGCAAGGATTTCTTTAGCCATCATCAAAAAATTAGGAGTTATCGTTGGCGACAAAATATATGTGAATTTTGCTGCTGACTTATTAAACGTGTTTGCCGATGATAACAATGAATAAAGGTTGGTATAATTAATAAAAGCGAAAACGTTTGAATTGAAAGTGGAGTGTGCAACTGTACGGTTTTAGTTATCGCTGCTGTGGGCAGAAGCGGTTCAGGAAAAACAGTTACTTTAGAATATTTGATAGGAAAACTTTCGGCAGAAGGCTACCAGATTGGCTCAATAAAACATGTGCATCATAAAGGTTTCACGATGGATAAGGAGGGAACCAACACTTGGAGGTACGCTAAAGCAGGTGCCAAAGTCATAGTTGCCATCTCACCCGAAGAGGTAGCAATCATCAAAAAAACAGAGTTAGAACTAAACGAGCTTGACCAGATGATTTCGCTTGTTAAAAACGAGAAATTAGACATTGTTTTCATTGAAGGTTTTCACAGCCTTGTCGCCAAAAGAAGTGATGTTGCGAAGATAATTACTGCAAAAAACCCAGAGGGGTTGGAGGAGACTTTGGAGGGGACAGTTGCACCGATTTTAGCGATTACGGGCATAGTATCCACGACTACAGATAAAGATTCTTTTAGGGATATTCCTATACTTAGAGTTCCTCAAGAGGGACAAAAGCTCGTGGACCTAATCAAAGAGCACTTAGGAAAGTTCCTAATCAACTATAAGAAACAAGCTAACTGAGGAAACAACATGGTTAAACGGGCTGCACTCATTTTGGCAGGGGGAAAAGCCCGCAGGTTCCAAACCATAGATAAAACCTGGCAAGACAAAGCCCTCGCCGAACTTGCGGGCAAACCTCTCTTGATTCATGCAATCCTAAACTTCCAAGGCATCGTAGATGAAATTGCCGTTTGCGTGAACGATGAGGAACGCAAAACAAAATACGAACAAATCCTAAGAAAGCATGCTTTAACAAACGTTAAGATTGTTGTTGACGAAAAAATTAGCGACATCAGCGGTCCTAACGTGGCAATCATGTCAGGACTGAAAGCTGTCCAAGCTGACTATTGTTTTACTTTGCCCTGTGACATGCCCTTTCTGCAGCCCAAAGTGGCTGAGTACATGTTCAGTCAGACGGAGGGGTTTGAGGTGGCTGTTCCAATGTGGCCTAATGGCAGACTGGAAACCCTTATGATGGTGCTGGAACGTAAAAGTGCTTTGGAAATCACAGAAACGCTATGTTTTCTGAAACGTCCACGTTCAGATGATATTCCCAGGGGTGCCGGCAAAACCCTCTTAGTCTCACCTGTCAATCACATAAAAACCCTTGACCCAACTCTCAAAAGTTTCATCAACATTAACTCCAAAGAAGACCTAAATCGGCTACAAACCCGCCGCTCCCATGGACCAGTCAAAGAAAACGTTCAGCTTAACGTGGGCTTGTCATCGATTTCTGATTTTCGGCTTCTCAGGGAAGGTGCTAAAATGTTCGATAAAGGCAAGGTTTTGGATGCGCAGAAAGTATTTGCTTTTTGTGCAAGCAACTTTGAGGTTTTTGATTCATTGTTTTGGGCGGCTTTAGCTAAGGAAAACTTGGGGGAGGCTTTGTTAACTCTGTCACACAAACAATCAGAAGCCAAACCAAGCGCTATATTGGATTTTGAGGGCAAAGAAGCCTATCTCCAGGCAGCAAACAACTACCGTCTCGAAGCAGAAGTCTACGACAACAACTTTTGCCTGTTGCTTGCTGAGCGAGCTTTGGTGGATAAAGCTTGGTGCGAGTCGTGGGCTATGGGAAAACAAAGCCACGCACACAGGTACTCACGTAGAGTGGCTTAAACTCCGATTTGGGACAACTCGAGTTTGCTAAACAAGTAAACTTCAACTTTGCTGCCTCTAGCCAGCGTTGTGTGGGGTGGCACAATTATGTACCCGTTTGATTTGACGATAGTTGTTAATGCGCTGGAACCACCTTCAACTTGTTCAGCTAAAAGTTTGCCCTCAGAGCGTCTTAAGTGGGTAAATTGGAATCGGAATTGTGGTCCAGTCTCCAGATCTTCAGTTAGCTCAGCGCACAGTTTTGGAAGCATAACATCGCCGTCTAACCCGAGGTAGTACCCGATCAAAGGAACTACAAAAAGGTAGAAACCAGCCATACATGAACCAATATGCCCGGGCAACATAATTACCGGCTTTCCACCGACTATTCCGAAGCCTGAAACGGCTCCTGGCCGCAAAGAAACACCCTGAACAACCACTCCAGGCTCGCCAAGCGCGTTGACAGCATCAGGAACAAAATCTTTTACCCCGACCGACGACCCCCCAATCGTGACAACAATATCTGAATCTGCCAAAGCCTCGCTAATTTTTGCCGTAACTCTTTCCAAGGCATCGGGCATTATTCCAACTATCTCCGCCTCGGCACCCAATTCCGAAACCAAACCAGCAACGACAAGGGCATAATTATTAGCGAAATTAAGTGGGTCATTTGTGCACTGTTTAATCAATTCGTCTCCGCCTGAGAGTATTGCTATTCTGGGCTTTTTAAAAACTTCAACATTGGCAAACCGCAATGAAGCCAATATCCCAACATCCTGTGGTCTTAGCACCTGCCCTTTCTTAAGGATTAAGTCTCCTTTTTTCATGTCGTCTCCAAACGGTATTATGCCTTCGCCTGACGGAATTTCCCTCACTATTTCGATTTTGTCACCGTTTAACCTTGTTTCTTCAACTTTTACTGTCGCATCTGCGCCTTTGGGTATTGGAGCTCCACATGCAACGTAAACTGCAGCGCCATGCTCAACTTCAAGAGCAGTTGGGTAATCTACTGGAAACAGTTTTCCAACAACTTTGAAGGTTGCAGGTTTTGAAGTTGATGCACCTTTGGTATCTTGCGAGTTAATTGCGTAGCCGTCGATGAATGTTTTATCGTAGTTAGGAATGTTAACAGTTGAAAAAGCATCTTTTGCTAAAACTCTACCTAAAGCCTTCTGTATCAGCAACATTTCGCTGGGAATTAAGTTTGAGCGAATAGCAGCTAAAAGTTGCATTTGCGCATCCATTGGGTTTGCGCGTTTTGGCAGTCTTCTAATGTCAGGTCTATTCACTGCAGGCACCTACCAAGTTATCCTTTCTTCGCCAGTGTAAATGTTCATTCGTTTTCCACGCACAAAACCCACCAAAGTAATGTTGGCTTTTTTGGCCGAAGAAATTCCTGAGTTGAGAACCGCTGCCACAGAAGCAACTATTGGTAAACCGACTTTTGCTGCTTTATAAATCATATCGCCTGGGACTCGCCCAGTGATTATCATGAAACATTGGTTAAAATCCGCTTTTGATAGAGAAGCCGCACCTATGACTTTGTCAACAGTGTTATGTCTACCGACGTCTTCGGAGAAAGCCACCATTGTGCCGTCTGCTTGGAAGATGGCTGAGTCGTGGAGTCCGCCAGTTTCTTTGAATCCTTTTGCTAAGCTGTTGATTTGGTCTATGGCGTCAAGTATGGTTTGTGCTTTAATTGTGAGTTTGGATTTGACAAGTGGGATTTTTTGGTCATGCTGGTAGGGTGAGGTACTAGCTTTGATTAATGGAATTATACGTGTGCTTTGCCGCATGTTTTTCATTCGCTCATCCAAATCTACACTTGCCTTTAGGGTAATCTGGCAACTATTCTTTGTTTCGTTTGAGATTAACTCTTGGATTTCATTAACAGAACTAAGTATGTCCTCCGATAGCAAGTAGCCAATTGCGAGCTCCTTGAATTGGGAGGGAGAACACCAAATGACAAAGGCGTGGGCTGAGTTAAGGGTTATTTGGAGCGGAACCTCTTCAGCCACGCAATCAGTTGTTTTTTCTGCTTTTCTTGTGGATAAGTCAAACCTAGTCATGTCAACTTGATGCATAATATTCACTCTGGTTAGTGAGTTTTGAATCTAGCCGACTTCATAAGGCATTCGGCTAAGCTAGTACTTGCCTAAATATATTTAACAATGATAATCGATAGTTGAAATTAAGTCAAATAAAAAGAAAAGGCTAATTCGTTAGTAGCTCAATTAAAGGTATTTTTCATAGAATTTCATTTGAGGGTTGTTGGCTTTTGAAACAAATATTTTGCCTTTGCCGTGCTCTGCTAAGTCGCCTAGAAATACATAGAATGGCCCCGCTGCTGAGGTTGTATCGTCGATTTTGACTTTGGGTTTAACGCTGTCGATTGTGAAGGTGGGCATTACCTCTTCAACTGTGCCTGTGATAACGATTTTGCCGCCAGTCATACATGCACCAGGGCGGATATCAACTTCCTTATCAACCAAGATTGCCCCTTCACTCATATGGTAACCAAGGAACCTGCCTGCTCCGCCCTTGATTTTGAGTACGCCGCCATGCAAGTAGCATCCGGAGTCGCTTCCTACTTTGCCATCTATAATTATCATTCCGCCTTTCATTCCTGTACTTGTGCCACGGTATGGGGAAGCTAAATAGTCGCCTGCGTCGCCGTGAACTTCGATTAAACCACCTTTCATATCGTTCCCTGACCAGCCGCCTATGTTACCGTTTACCGTGATTTTGCCGCCTGCCATTTTTTCGCCCGTGTGCATTCCTACGTCTCCGTTAATGACGATTTCGCCGGTTTTCATGGCTGATCCGATGCGTTTGACCTTGCCTACGTCGCCGTTGATTGTAATGTAGGGTGATTCTAGGTTGTCTTCTTGGATTTCGAAGAGGTCGCCGAGTTTTATGTTGCGGTTTCCTTCGGTGACAGGCAGGTTTGCTATTTCAGCGGTGTCTTTTCCTTTGAATATGTCGGGGCTGATACTTGCTGCTTGGACAGGTACCTCAAATTTCCTTTTTGGAATTAAGATGATCATTTTAGACACTTGCCTTTATGGTTAGTTTTTCTGGAACCCTCAGGTAATGGTCGGACACTGGATAATTGTCGTATTCAACTGTCCAGTATTGTTTGAATTTGCGTCTGATTTCCTCGTCTATTACACAAGGGTTTTTGGTTTGTACATCTAGCCACATGGTTCTGCCTGGTGTGGTGTTGTTTACGACTTCACCATCTTTAACGACGATTTTACCATCTTTGATGGTGTATGCTGAATGTTTGAAGGCTTTGCGTGCAATCTTGAACTTTTGGGCTATATCGAGTTTTTCAGGGTTAATGTTATAGATTGCAACATCTGCATCTGCACCAACTCCAAGATGACCTTTATTTGAAAGCCCTAGAGCTTTGGCTTGTCCTGCCCGAGTCATTATGGCTATTTCGTAAAGTGACATTTCGCGATCTATTGTTGGGAGCAGACTCTTTTTCTGGGCTTTCTTGTTACAATTTCTAAGTGTTGCTTCGCGTGCTTTTTTACTGTAAAGCCATGCAAGTACTCGTGGGTAAGCAAAGAAGGGTCCGCCGTTTGGGTGGTCGGTTGTCATGAACATTTTCCAGGGATCCTTGATGAGTAGAGCTAATTCAAGTCCGATGGACCATTGCAGTGCGTTTACTGGACTGTTCTTCTTGTAATGGAAAGGTATTATTCCGCCGCTGGTTTCCGTTTCAATATCACTGTTGACCCATTTATTATGACCGCCTAACTCATAGAGCGAAAACTCGAAGGGTCCGTCAGCAGTCATGGTTGTAGTGTCTGTAAATATAACTTGGCCCATGTCAAAGGTCAAATGGTTGTGCGCGTTGATGTAATTTGAAATTTCTTCTGATGCTGAATTAAAGTGTGCCCAGCTGTCGCCTGCAAAGCTCGCGAATTGCAAATGAGTAATGTGGCCAACCGGTTTGCCGTTGTAAGGTACACTTTCTAGCGCTTTCATAGTATCAAGTGTGGTAGTACAGTTGCCAGGCAATCCAAGGTTGTTAGTGTGAAGATGTATAGAGTGAGGCAGGTTGAGTAGTGCGTTAACTTTAGCTAAGCCACATATTATTTCGCGTGGAGTGATGCAGAAATTGGCTACTTGATCGTCGATACTGTGGACGTTGTGTCCGAAACCCCAAGATTCCAAGCCTCCCGGGTTAACAATTTTTATGGCATACCCCTTGGTTATATCCAGCATCCAAGCGACATATTTTGCGCATTCTTCGATTTTAC
>CAWEZP010000018.1:0-304056 GCA_963813675.1 Candidatus Bathyarchaeota archaeon | reverse complement strand
TGCTGGCTGACCGTCTCATAGGGGCAACAGAGTGGTTGAGAAACGATCCAAAAACAAAGCAGTTAGCTTTCGGATATTTTGGAGCAAGTACAGGCGCAGCTGCAGCATTAATTGCCGCTGCAAAACTTCCCAGCGAAATTGTGGTTGTGGTTTCGCGTGGAGGACGTCCTGACCTTGCTGGAGAATTCTTGCCGCGAGTAGTGGCGCCAACTCTGCTGTTGGTGGGCGGCTTAGATACAGAAGTGATTGAACTCAATCGCCTTGCCATGGACCAAATGACATCTGAGAAGAAACTGGTTGTTGTTTCAGGGGCAACGCATCTTTTTGAGGAACAAGGCACGCTTGAGGAAGTCGCACAGTTTTCAATTGATTGGATCCTGCGATATATGCGTTAACAGACTCTTAAAATATCTCTAACCTCTGCAAAACCACTAACTACCAATATTTTAGAGAAGATTTAATTTTTTGTTGACCGAGCTAAAGCTGGCTGATAAGAGAAAAAATTGAATAGTTCTATTCTTTAAGCCGCTTTAATTTACTGTGGTGGTGGCGGAGGTGACGTGGGTTGATTATTAACGTTGACGATTACGTTCTGCTGGTTTTTGTTTTTGCGGCTGCCCCAAGTCAATATAGTAAAAATTAACCAAGCTACAAATCCGTAGATGACACCGTTGAAAACAGCAATTATTAAAGCGAACGCGTTTGTGCTTGCGATTGGGTAGGTTGATGTGTATTGTTCTGTGTTGCGGCAGGGCAGCTCGATATATCTGTTGTCCCGGTGGAATCGAGTTGTAAGCCAAGGTTGCAAGCAGGACTACTGCAAATACTACTAAGAATACTATTGCTCCCTTCATATTTTATCCTTAAACCGCTTATTCGACTGTTTGTAATATAAGCTTTGTTTCAGAAAGCACCATACAGTCGCATTTTTAGATTAGTTACATTGCGGAAACATGGCAAAAAAATATATAAAGTAATGTTTAAAATTTGATGTTGACTGATTTGGAGAAGTATCCAAAGGGCATCTTGACTCTGTCACCGTACACCTGCTTGAGCAAATTCGTGTAGTCGCTGTTTTCGTCAATATGGAACTCGAATTTCCCCGCAGTTGAATGAAATTCCACTTCGAGATCATGCACTTGTCCTTCCTCGTTGCGTTTCACTTTCACTTTGATTTCGCCAATCGTACTATTATACAGCTCAAAGTTGCCAGGTGTCTCAGCTAAAATCGCTTGAGGTGGTATCGTTAGGTATCTTTGTGAATACCCCCAGGTAGCTTTCAGCTGCTCTGACCATTGACCAAAGAAGCCTTTTTCTTCTGCTTTAGCTTGATCTCTTGACTGCTGCACCGCGTTCTTTAACATTTCACTTGTCATTTGCGCAAAAATCAAACGTTGGCTAGTCAATACTCCAGTATAAGTGTCCCATCTTCCAAGTGATTTAGGCTTTCTGAAAAGAATAACTCCAACCGTGGCTTCCCCGCCAATTTGAGGCATGATTGGTACAGGTTGAGGTTGCACTCTCGGAGACGCTTGAGCCATTGGAACCTGCACCGTAGGTGGCTGAGTCTGCATAATTGGTACAGGTGCAGAGGTCGATGAAGTTGAGGGCGGCGAGTAGTAGGAGAGGCGCTCGCGTTTAGGTTGAGGAGGTTGTGTATCGACCGGAGTGTTGACAGGTGGCTTAGTTGTGGCTGCTTGGGTTCGGGCGGCTCCGCAGTTGCCGCAGAATTTTGCGTTTGGGTTTATTTGTTGACCGCAGTTTTCGCAGTAGGGCATGTTAATTCACAACTATTAGATGTTTGTATTCTGTTAATAAATTTGACTAATTGTACCGAAAAATAAGCATTCTTTTCTTGAAAATCCTAATTAAGAAAAAGAAGAGGTTATTCTTTAATTGTTTTAACTAATTTCGCGACCTGATCAATGATGTAATCGTTTATTTTTTGCCCTTTATCCGCAGATGCAACCGTTGGGTCGCCGTTAACTCCACTTGGGAAATAAAATTCAGGGTGCGCAACAACTTCAAAACGGGGCATCTCAGTGAAACTTGCTGAACCTTTTGCTTTGATTAGGTTTGGCTTGATAGACATCATTCGCGAAGTTTCTAATGTGCCTGCGTGTCCATCTTTTTCAGAAGCGAATTTTGGGGTTAATTCTTTTGCGAAGTCGTAGTCTGAGAGGACCATAATCCGCGTTTTCCTTTCCGCCCTTAAGGCATCATTTTTAATTACGATGTCTTGGGCTGCCATCCTCAATGCAACCATGTGCGAATTTCCCGCGTGACCACTAAGAACAATTATTCTATTGAAACCATTGCGAACTAACTCGGAAAGAATTTCATTCACTATCTTGTAAAACGTGTCAAATCCTATCGTTATTGTTCCCGCAAAATTACGCGTGGCGTTGCAAATCCCATATCTTAACGGGGGAGCAACAAAACATCCGGTTTTCCTAGCAACTTCCAACGCAACGTATTCGGGTTGAACACTGTCAGTGCACAAGGGTAAGTGGTCTCCATGCTCTTCGACGCTCCCAACAGGAAAAATCACAACCGCGTCATCTTTTGCAGCTTTTTCTACTTCTTTTGTGCTTAATTCATCAAGCCATAAGCACGGAGAATTCCGGGGTTTGTTCACTGTATTGGGTTTTGACATAATTGTAATTCTGTGGTTCTCTTTTTCTATCTTGTGGAAAAAACTCTTTGAGAAACGAAATTGAGCGGGTCCGACGGGAGTTGAACCCGCGACCCTCGGATTAAAAGTCCGATGCTCTAGCCTGACTGAGCTACGGACCCGCAAAGATTCGTTGCGGCTGATAGAAAAACACGAGGGGGTTTTTTAGTATTTCTATTGAATTAGTGATAAAACAAACTATTACTGTGTTGTTTGGGCTTTGAGGATTGTTGACATGAAGCCCTTGATTTTATCATGAGAATTAATAATGGTCGCGATAGTTTTTGCGCCTTTTTCTGTGAGTTTATAGACTCTTTTTCGTTCAATCCAGATTCCTTCGACCAAGTCATTTCGCTCAAGCGAGTAGAGTAATGAGTAAACTGTGCCCGAACTGGCGAGGAAGCCGAACTTGTTGTGGATGAATGAGATTACATCATATCCGCTTATAGATCCGTTTTGTAGTTCAGCCATTATTATTGTGTCCATGAAGGTTTTTATTACGCGTTCATGCATTTTTTTGATTATTCTAGCTTCGGATTTTTCTCCGTTTATAGCGATAGTTAATGCTACCATGTTTTTCACACATCACCGTTGTTTATTCTTGTTTAGATATATAAGAATTATTCGGATTTAGAATAGTTTGTTATAACAAAGGTGTAAAAGTATAAACAAAAAACCCAACTCAAACCCTCAAAACAATACCTGACTATAAAAACCCCCGAAACACCGGCAATAGTCCTTTCGCATATATGGCTACATAACATATTATTGCGCATAATATAGTTGACATAGAAGTGTCATCTTATCTCGTTTAATTTAAAGAAAAATTACACTATTTATATACATAAACCCATACAAAAACAACTCATTTTTACTTTAAAATTACCATTTTTCTGCCAACCTCCACGAATTTAATAGTTAGCGATATATGTGCATGTTAACAAACGTTATTTCATATTTTCGCCTAGTCAAGCTACGGTGCCCTAAACGTGATTTCATGGAAATATACCTTTAAACGATTAAATGAAGAATACGAAATTGCCAAGAAAAAGAAGCAGGCTTTAGACAACCTTTTTACATCAGGCAAGATCTCTCAAGCTACTCGCGACTCTTTCACTGGCGACATAACTACAGCGATGGTCGAAATCGACTCGCAACGACAAGACCTAGCTCAAAAGATGCAATTAAAAACCCTCGAATTAGAAGGTCAACTAAAAACCTTAGAAACCCTCCTCGCTAACTATGAAATCCAACATGTCGTTGGAGAAATCGATGAGGAAAGCTACGGTCGAGAAATAAACCTCCTCTCAAATACACTCGAAACAACAAGAAATGAATTAGGCGTAATAAAACAAGCAATTGACCAAATTTTTCCAAGTGCCCAAACAATGCAAGCTCCCGAACCAGCCCCAATAATGGAAGCTCCAGCAGTTCAACCAACGGCGGTAGAAGCGGCCCCTTTAGAGGTCCCCGTGGAAGCTACACCTGTTGAGACAGCGCCAATTATAGAAACTTGCCCTGTTGAAGCAGCGCCAATTGAAACTGCTCCTGCAGAGGCTCCAGTCGCCGAAGCAGTTCCAATCGTTGAGGCTCCAGCAGTTGAAGTTCCTGTTGTTGAAGTAGCTCCAGTGGAGACAGCGGTCCCTTTAGAGGCCCCAGTGGAAGCTCAAGTTGAGCAAGCCACGATTGAAGCCCCAGTTGAAACCGTTCCAGTAGTTGAAAGCACACTAGTTGTTGAAGCAGCCCCAGTTGTTGAGGCTCCAGCAGTTGAAGCCCCAAGTTGAAGCTCCCAGAGTTGAAGTAGCTCCAGTTGTCGAAGAAGCTCCAATAATTGAAACACCAGTCGAAGCTCCAGTAGCAATTGTTGAAGAAGTTCCCGCAATTATCATAGAAGAAGCCGCTCCAATTATCGAAGCTCCAGTACAAGAAGCTCCAGCTATAATTGAAGAAGCCCCAGCGGTTGAAATCGTCGCAGAAGCAGCCCCAGTTGTTGAGGAAGCTGCTCCAGTTGAAGCAGCTCCCATAGTTGAAGCAACTCCAGTTGTCGAGGAAGCTCCAATAATTGAAACACCAGTTGTAGCTCCCGCATCAGTCATTGAAGAAGCTCCAGTAGCAGTTGTTGAAGAAGTTCCAACAATAATCATCGAAGAAGCTGCCCCAATCGAGCAAACTCCATCAGATGTCGCTGCAATAGATCAGATCCCGGTCGAAACTGCCCCAATTGAAGCAGCTCAAATTATCGAAGCTCCAGCTATAGTTGAAGAAGCCCCAGCGGTTGAAATCGTTGCAGAAGCAGCCCCAGTTGTTGAGGAAGCTCTCCAGTTGAAGCAGCTCCCATAGTTGAAGCAACTCCAGTTGTCGAGGAAGCTCCAATAATTGAAACACCAGTTGTAGCTCCCGCATCAGTCATTGAAGAAGCTACTGTAGCAATTGTTGAAGAAGTTCCCGCAATTATCATAGAAGAAGCCGCTCCAATTATCGAAGCTCCAGTACAAGAAGCTCCAGCTATAATTGAAGAAGCCCCAGCAGTTGAAATGGTCGCAGAAGCAGCCCCAGTTGTTGAGGAAGTTGCCCCAATTGAGCAAGCCCCGATCGTTGAGGCTCCAGCAATTGAAGTTCCTGTTGTTGAAGTAGCTCCAGTGGAGACAGCGGTCCCTTTAGAGGCCCCAGTGGAAGCTCAAGTTGAGCAAGCCACGATTGAAGCCCCAGTTGAAACCGTTCCAGTAGTTGAAAGCACACTAGTTGTTGAAGCAGCCCCAGTTGTTGAGGCTCCAGTAGTTGAAACCCCAAGTTGAGGCTCCCGCAATTGAAGAGTTCCTGTTGTTGAAGCAGCTCCAATAATTGAAACACCAGTCGAAGCTACAGTAGCAATTGTTGAAGAAGTTCCCGCAATTATCATAGAAGAAGCCGCTCCAATTATCGAAGCTCCAGTACAAGAAGCTCCAGCTATAATTGAAGAAGCCCCAGCAGTTGAAATGGTCGCAGAAGCAGCCCCAGTTGTTGAGGAAGTTGCCCCAATTGAGCAAGCCCCGATCGTTGAGGCTCCAGCAATTGAAGTTCCTGTTGTTGAAGTAGCTCCAGTGGAGACAGCGGTCCCTTTAGAGGCCCCAGTGGAAGCTCAAGTTGAGCAAGCCACGATTGAAGCCCCAGTTGAAACCGTTCCAGTAGTTGAAAGCACACTAGTTGTTGAAGCAGCCCCAGTTGTTGAGGCTCCAGTAGTTGAAACCCAAGTTGAAGCTCCAGCAATTGAAGTTCCAGTTGTTGAAGCAGCTCCAATAATTGAAACACCAGTCGAAGCTACAGTAGCAATTGTTGAAGAAGTTCCCGCAATTATCATAGAAGAAGCCGCTCCAATTATCGAAGCTCCAGTACAAGAAGCTCCAGCTATAATTGAAGAAGCCCCAGCAGTTGAAATCGTCGCAGAAGCAGCCCCAGTTGTTGAGGAAGCTGCTCCAGTTGAAGCTCCAGTTATCGAAGAAATAGCTCCAATAGAGACATCCCCAATTGAGGAAGCCCCAGATCGTTGAGGCTCCAGCAGTTGAAACCATATTAGAAGCTCCAGCAATTGAAGTTCCAATCGTTGAAGAAACTCCAATTGTAGAAGCTGCCCTAGTGGAAGAAGCTCAAGTAGTTGCAACTGAGCCAGAAGCAGCAGTTGAAATAGTAACCGAAACAGTAATCGCAGAGCCAACAGTCGAAGAACAAATAATCGAAGCTGCTCCAATCATCGAAGCACCAATTGAAATGCCAGCCGCAATCGTTGAGGAAGTTCAAGTAGCAGTTATTGAAGAAGCAGCTCTAATCGAGCAGTCAACAATTGCAGTTGAAGAAACTCCAGCACTTACAGTTGAAGCAGTCCCCATAATCGAAACACCAGTCGAAGCTCCAGCAGAGACAATCATCGCGACCGAGCCAATTACAGAAGTAGCCCACGAAGAACAACCCGTAATTGAAGCTCCACTCCAAGACTTCGAAGTAACAGAGCAAGCTCCAATCGAAACTACCCTTGAAAAAGTACTTGATGAACCAGCAATAGAAACGATTTCCTTGGTGGAGGGAGGCACACATTCCGTTCCACCTTTCAGAATCACCCCAAGCGGCGCATTCGGAACTGATAACGGAAGCGGACAACAGCGACCAAACCCCCCCAGCAGAAGAAAACGACGAAAACACAACTGAATAAAATAAATCAGTATTCTTCTTCTTTTCTTTTTGTTTGTTTTGTTAACAAAATTTTCTTATTTCCGTCCGTTAAATTTCTTGGACATAACTACTCCAATCGATTGTATACTCGTTGTTGTTTTGACAATTCTTCGTTTGAAAGCCTAAAGTAGAATATTATCCTACTTCTAAAAAAGTAGCCACTTCCAATCCGATTTATGTAAGGGATGGGATGCACACAAGAGAGACCTGGGTTTTGGCAGGTAACTTATTTTTCCAGTTGTGATTTTAGCAGGTTTATGGCTGACCATGCTGCGAGTGCGCTGGTGTGGGGGTTGTCTGGGTGGGGGTCGTTGGCAAACTGCATGTTCATTTCGCCGTAGCGCCATTTAACATGGATTTCGTGGGTGTTGCGTATGACGGTTGGGTCGGATACCACTTGCACTTTCACTTTGGCTGGTTTAACGGTTAAGGCTAATGTTGCTGCAACGTTCATTTCCCGTGGGAACTGTCTTGCTGCTTCCTCTGCGTAACCCTCATACACGGTTTCCTCTTGGCTGTTGGTTTTTCCAAGGGCTTTGGGGGGTTTGCGGGTAGTCAGCGTGACTTCGTTGATTCCAGCTAAAGCAGCAGGAGAGATCGCATCTAATCCTCCGATGGCGCCTGAGGGAAAGTGCAGTTTAGGGGTATTTGTGTTTAGATCTAAAAGTGCGCCTGTGCTCATGATGATGAAGTCGATGTTTGCCGCTAAAATTTTGTTATAGTATTCTTGCACGGCTTGCTGGGATGCTGCCTCAACAACTATTGACGGCTTGGACGCAAGCAACTCATCCACGTTCGGCATGATTTTTACGGGGAATTTTAATGAGTCTTTGAGTTTCTCTGCTTTTGCTGCATCCACATCGAAAATGACCAGTTCATCACAGACCACCAGTTTCCGCTCGATGGCTTCAGCAAGAACCGTGCCGATGGCGCCGCAGCCAATCAACCCAACCCTTTTCATTTCTTGGTTACCGTCCCGAAGATAGCGACAGGAATTACCCCTGGAAATTGTGGCACTTCCTGTCCTTGACCTGCTTTGGGAATAACGTTAAAATCATCTATAGCAACTTTGAGAGTCCCTGCGATATCTTCTTTGCTTGAAATGATTATGTCAGCGCTTGTTTGACTTCCTGTGTAGACTTCAAGGGACAAAATGGGAATATTTAGAGGTAGCTTTTGCGCTGCTTTCTTTCTTCGCACATCCTCAATTAGAGCCATCACTTTGTCTCCTTCGTCTTCTATTGTCTTGTCGACGAGGGTGTTATCTACCTTTGGCCAATGTGTTATCTGTAAGCTTTTGAAGCCTTTATCTTCGGCGTACATATTTTGATAGATTTCTTCCGTCAAGTGAGGGGTTATTGGCGCTAGCAACTGTAAAATTTTGTACAGTACCTCGTAAAGGGTCTGTTGAGCAGCTCGCCTTTTCGCTGCACTTTCTTTCTCTTGACGATAAAGTCTATCCTTCACTGATTCAATGTAATAGTCGCAGAAGACATGCCATGTGAAGTTTCGGATCTCTTCGATAGCGATGTTGAATTGACATTTTTCGAAGGCTTCTGTAACTTTTTTAGTCAGGTTCTCCGTTTTGCTGAGAATCCATTTATCGAGTAGTTGTAGGTCAACTTCCGCATTGGCTTTGGGGTCGTAATCTGCTAAGAGGTTGGTTGCAAACCCTGTAACGTTCCATAGCTTAACCAAAAAGCGTCTGCCGTATTCGACGTCTTGGGCGCGAAAGGGTATGTCTGAGCCTGTTGCGCCTCCGCCTGCTGCCCATTGTCGAGTGGCATCTGCGCCACTTTTGTTTAATACTTCAGGTGCTGCAGCGTAATTTTTCAGTGATTTGCTCATTTTTCTGCCGTCAGCGCCAAGCACCATGCCGTTTATGAGGACGCTGTTGAATGGGCGTTCATCGAATAAGGCTAGATGTCGTACCATGAGGTAGTAAGCCCAGGTTCGGATAATGTCTGTTCCTGACGGATGCATGCTTGCTGGGAACAGGTGTTTCCAGTCTGCTCTATCTGGCCAGCCAGCATGAACAGCACAGGTGATTGAGGAATCCATCCAAGTGTCCAAAACATCAGTTTCACCCATAAATTCGGTTCCACCACAGTTAGGGCATTTTTCAATTCGGGGCTTTTCCATTCTAGGGTCAATTGGCACCCAGCTTTCCTGCGCAATGATAACCTCGCCGCAGCTTTTGCAATACCAAACTGGAATTGGCGTAGCAAACAGTCTTTGGCGGCTTACAACCCAATCCCAATCCAAAGCGCGGGTCCAGTCGATTAAGCGGTTTTTCATGTAATCGGGATACCATGGAATCGCATTAGCGTTCTTCTCCACTGATTCGGAGAGTGGCATGGTTTTCATAAACCATTGTTTTACCTCCAAGATTTCAACTTGGGCTTTGCAGCGATCACAAACGCCGACTTCCTGTTGTATCTTCTCAGTCTTTTCAAGTAGTCCAGCGGCGGTTAAATCCGCGACTATTGCCGCGCGAGCTTGGTTGACGTATAAGCCTGAATATTTGCATCCTGCTTCGCTAATTTTGCCGTTCTCAGTTAAAAGACGGATAACTGGGAGTTTATGTTTGATAACCGTTTTTACGTCTTCTTTATCGCCGTAAGTACAAATCTGAACCACGCCTGTGCCAAAGCAGGGGTCTACCGATTCTTCAGCTATGATTGTTACCTCGCGGTTCATTAGGGGTACAGAGATTTTTCTCCCAATATACTTGCTAAACCGTTCATCTTTTGGGTTTACTTCCACGGCAACGCATGCTGGTATGAATTCGGGGCGTGAAGTGGCGATTAACAGGTATTCGTTGCTGCCTTCAAGTTGGAAGCGGATGTAATGAAGGGTGCCGTCCTTTTTGATGTGGTCAACTTCTGCATCGGCGATTGCGGTTTCGTCTCTAGGACACCAGTTTACTGGATGTGTGCCCCGATACATGAAACCTTTCTTATGAAGCAAAACGAAACTAAGTTGTGTTCGTCGCCAATAGTCTGGGTCCATAGTTTTGTACTCTGTGGTCCAATCGATGCTTGCACCCATCTTGAGGATACCTTCTTTCATAATAGCAATGTATTTTTCAACCAGTTCAATGCACCATGCTCGGAACTGGTCTGGCGGGACATCGCGTTTGCGGATGTTTCTTGCTTTTTCAACTTGGATTTCTATGCCTAAGCCATGGCAATCCCAGCCCTGAGGGAAGAGCACGTTGAAGCCTTGCATTCGTTTGTAGCGGGCTACCATGTCAAAGTATGTCCAGTTGAGGACATTTCCCATGTGCAACTCGCCTGATGGATAAGGCGGTGGAGTATCAATACTGAAAGGAACACGTTGCGTATCATTCCAGTCATAATGGTAAATACCCATCTCTTCCCATTTACTCTGCCATTTCCGCTCAATCTCCGTAAAATTGTAGTCTTTTGGCATAGGCTGCATGCTAAACAATCCTCTCTGTGTGTTGAGAGGTAGGGAAACTAAAATATAACCTAAAAACATTATCCCCTTTAGTTCTTGGGGAGCTGGGAAAGTGACTTGGCTGAGAGGACGGCTGTTTGCTGTCGACCCTTAGGAACCTGAACCAGGTAATACTGGCGGAGGGAAAACAATTGATGATAAGTCAAAATAAAGAATACAATAGTGATTCAACATCCCGTGTTTTAGCTGAAATAGCTATATTCGTTGCACTAGCAACAGCACTCAGCCTCATAATAATATTTCAATTGCCTGAAGGGGGTTCAATTACTTTGGCTTCCATGGTGCCCATAATTTGGCTCGCACTTCGAAGGGGACCAAAAATTGGTTTGACTGCAGGCTTTGTCTACGGTTTGGTTCAGCTCGTCGTAATGCCGCAAATATACTTTTTACCCCAAGTGCTGCTGGATTATCCACTTGCATTTGGTAGCCTCGGTATAGCAGGGTTCTTCCAAAAAAGGTGGGCATTAACAGGAGTTGTAGTTGCCATCACAGGACGCTTTATCATGCATCTAATTTCAGGCGCACTCTTCTTCACTTCCTACGCACCTGCAGGGATGAACCCGTGGGTATATTCGGGAATCTACAACGGAAGTTATATGCTGCCCGAACTCATAATAAGTCTATTTGTGATTTTTCTTCTGCAGAAGAGCAAAGCGCTGAAAATGTATATGTAAAAAGGTGTTAGGGTAAATGGGAAAGCTTGCACTTGAAGAACTCCAAAAAATCTTAAGCTGTATAAAGAAGGATTTCCGAGTTATAGTTCCGCCCATGATTGGCTATGATGCAGGAGTTCATCTTCTGCATGGCAAGTACGTGGCGGTTGCCACGGATCCTTGCACTGGGGTTCCTGAAGAGTGGTTTGGGTGGCTGATGATAAATTATCCCGCTTCCGATGTCGCCCTCTTCGGTGCTAAACCAGAATTCTGCACCATAAACCTCCTTGGACCAATAGGCACGAAACCTGAAGTATTCCAAAAAATCATGAAGCAAACATGCAATGCAGCCGACGAATTGAGCGTGGCAATTATTCGAGGACACACCGGCATGTATGATAGCCTCAAAGGCTTGATAGGTGTCTGTACGGTCTATGGAACAGTGGAACCTACCAAGTTGATTACGCCAGGAGACGCTAAAGCAGGTGACTTGATTCTTTGCACAAAGCCAGTTGGATTGGAAACAATTACAAATCTTTGCTTAACATTACCAGCGTTGGCAAAAACACTTTTCGGGACAGAGCAACAAAGTATTTTCGCCTCTCAAGTTTACTTGCAAAGTTGCGTTCGAGAAGCTTCTGAGCTTGCAGAAGTGGATGGTGTGAATGCGATGCATGATGCTACAGAAGGCGGTTTCATGGTAGCACTCAACGAGCTAGCGCAAGCATCAAAATTGGGCTTTCGAATAGAATGGGAGAAACTACCTGTTAATAAAGAAGTTCTAGCATTACAGAGCCACTTTAAACTCAGCAACGAACAATTGCTAGCAATGTCTTCAACAGGCACGATTTTGGTTGCAGTGAAACCTGAGGCCAAAGAAAAAGTCAAAATAACATTAGCAAAGAGAGGGCTGGAGGCTTACTTTTTGGGTGAATTCATGGAAAGCAAAGAAAGAGTTCTAATTATGAAAGGAAAAGAAACGCAGTTTCCACAAGTCGCTGACGACCCATACAACCTAATTTTATCTGGCAAATAATTATTTTTTCAGTTCCTTCAAAACAAAGTTAACGATTTCTTCGGCTATGTTAACTTTCGCAACCATCTGTAAACCTTTCCAACCTGGTTGACTGTTTACGTCAACGATACGTGGTCCATCTGGTCCCTCCAGAATGTCTACGCCTGCAATTTTGCAGCCAACTGCATTCGAGGATTTTATAGCTATTTCTTCGAATTCTCTGCTGATTTGTGCTGGCGCTGGTTTTGCTCCTTGGCTATAATTGGTTTTCCATCCTGTTGCAACTCTTCTCATGCATGCAACTACTTGATCTCCGATAACGAAGGCTCGTATGTCCGAGTGTCCGTGTGGGACGAATTCTTGCATGTAGATTACTCCATGGTGGAATGTTATAGCTTTGAAGATGGTGTCGGCGATATCTATGTCGTTTACTCGAGTGGCTCCTTGTCCCCGCGAACCGAAGATCGGTTTTACGACTATATCACCGCCAAGTTCTTTGAAAGCTCTTATTGCTTCGTTGACACTCTCTGTAGCTAATGTTCTTGGTACAGGAACGCCTTCATCCTCAAGGATTGCCAAGATATCGTATTTATCTACGCAATGTTCGATGGCTGTAGGTGGATTAACCATATAGAAGCCTAGGCGCTCCAGCTTGTAGAGCATATCCATTCGAAAAACCAGCTCCTCAAGAGAACCCCGTCCAATCGGACGAATAATTAGCGCATCTAAATCGTCAAGGATGCTGATGCCGTTGACCTTAAAATAAGGTTTGTAGGCAAGTCTCGCAACAAGTTTAGGGAAAGTGAAGCATTCGTAGGGGATTCCACGTCTGGTTAATGCTTCTCGAACTTGTGTGGAGCTCCATGCTTCCATGTTCCGCGTCATTATTCCAAATTTCAATGCAGGTCGGTCCTTGATGAGTCTTTTAGAACATGCTGAGGGATTGAGCTCTTAAAGTTTCTGGGGAAACAGGAAAAACCCCGCTTATTTGTTGTCTGCTCCAGAGTAAAACAATCGATTTCTGAATTTATGAGCAAAGAATAGTATTGTTTCGCTATTTTTGCCAATGAAATCACCGATGAATGCTCCTAAAACCAAGCAGATTATTAGGCTTGTACTGACAAAGAAACTGTCTCCTATCGAACTTGAAATTTGTACTAAAACCCCAAATGCATTGAGGGCAAGCACCATTAAAACCCAAATTCCAAAGCCAATAAAGGATGCTCCAACAAAAAAGAACGTTGCTCGTTTATCGTAATTAACAGATGGTTTATACCCGATGTAAAATGCCAAGCCTATTACTGATAAAACACTGCCTAACATTAACAGTTCTTTTTCCTCTGACATTTGCATAATATATCCTAAGGCAAAAGTAAAAACAAGAAATGTTGCAACCAGACTTATCCAGTAATATTTGCTCTTGAATATGCTTACTGGTTTTTGTTGAGCTTTAGCCTGAGTTTCCTTTAGTTTATTCTTTCGTTGACTCTTTGAATTGGATTTAGTATATGTCTTTTGCTTTTTAGACATGAAGCTTAACTCGAGGTTTTGCACTTATTAATATTTCATTGTGCACCAAGGCGAATGCTCAATTAACCGTCTTAACAGCCTCTATTTTATTCTTTCAAGACGTAGAGTATTAAGCAGCAGAAGCATTGTTACTCCGTCGTCTCCTGAAGCCACCGTAAACCATAGCGGCGTTAAGCCCATTAAGCCCAAAGCGCCAAGAATCAACTTTACAACCAATGACGCAGCAATGTTCTGTTTTGCAATAACCATTGTCTTGTCACTTAATTTTAGTAAGTAAGGAATTTGGGCCAACTCATCCTTCACCAACACAACGTCTGCAGATTCCAAAGCCACATCAACTCCTCGTGCCCCCATGGCAATTCCAACATCAGAAGCAGCAAGCGCAGGAGCATCGTTAACGCCATCGCCAACCATCGCTACCAACCCATTTTTCCCCTTCATGTTTTCAATGCACTTCAATTTATCTTCAGGCAAAAGTCTCGCATACACATCGCTAATACCCAAAGATTTTGCAGTGTCGTTTGCAATTTCTTCGCTGTCGCCTGTTAACATGGCAGTTTTAATGTTTTGTCGCTTCAATGAGTTAATGGCTTTTAGGGCATCTTCTCTTACTTCATCAACTACGCAGACTGCAGCTAGACCAACTTTACCAACTGAAACACAGACGACCGTGTGGATGTCACCTGAGATAATATCAAAGGCTTCTGTGCAGTCGCAGCCCATTTCACGCATTAATTCCAAGTTGCCGATGGCTACGTGTTTACCGTTTACTAATCCCACGATGCCTTTGCCTGGAACCTCCACCACATCGGTTACCGTGACTTTGCTGAGGTCAACTCCGCGCTCTAAAGCTTTACGAACGATAGCCTGAGCAATCGGATGGTTCGAAAACTGGTCCAAGGCAGCTGCATAAGTAATAGCTTCATCCTCAGCTCTGGAAATGTCAACCCGCCTTACTTCGTGAACAGATTGCCTTCCCAGAGTTAATGTACCCGTTTTATCGAAAACTACTGATTTTACACGTGCGAGTTTTTCGATGAAAATTCCTCCCTTGATTATTACGCCTCTTTTGGCAGCAATTGTTATTGCTATGAAGATAGTCGCTGGAACAGAGATGACAAATGCGCTTGGGCAAGAGACTACTAGCAAGATTAGTGAACGATAGAACCAAGTTTGGAATGAGCCACCCGCCAGATAAGGTAAGGCTCCAGCAGTGAAAACTGCAAGTGCAATCACGATTGGTACATATATCTTTGCAAAACGGTCCACTAATCCCTCAATTGAGGCTTTTCTTTTCTGTGACTCTACTACGAGCTGGACGATGCGGGAAACCAACGTCTCCGAAGCTTTCTTGGTGACAGTAATCTTTAGAACGCCGCTGGCGTTTAGGGTGCCAGCGAAAACGCAGTCATTCACTTTTCTGGGCACAGGCACCGATTCGCCCGTAACCAAGGCTTGGTCAACATGGGAGAATCCGTCAATCACGTTGCCGTCTAATGGTATTCTTTCTCCGGGTTTAACAAGAATAATATCGCCAATCTCAACTTCACTAACGCTGATACTTTTCTCAGTTCCTTGGCTTAAAACACGGGCGTTTTCAGGAATAAACTTGGATATTTTTTCAACCGTTCGCTTTGCTCTGCTCTGGATATATCCTTCAAAATATTCTGCCAAACAGTAGAGGAACAGTACGGTTGCTGCTTCAAATCGGTAATCAAGGAAAAGTGCGCCTAAACCTGCAACCGCCATCAGAAACTCTACGCTGAAGCGTTTCTCTAAGACCAGTTCCTTTAAGCCGACGACAGCTATGTAGATTGCTGCTGTAAGGATTGCGACGTAGTAAAGTACCAAGGATAATGTTGCAGGAAGGTTCAGGATTGGCATGGTAAAGCCAAGCGGCAAACCCTTAACAAACAGGTCCAGTAAGCCGCTTACAAGTATTGTTATTCCTAGCCAAACTGCAAACGCAACCAGCAAGCGTTTACTGTTTCCATCTTCACCTGTTTCTTTTTCCGGTTTTTCTTTACAAATACCCATCTGTCAATCCCGGGCCATCAAAAAATTGTAGTCTTTGCTAACAAATTTAAAATGAAAAACAGTATTTTAAACATACTCTTAAAACTGCAAGAAAATCTCATTGCAATCCATTGAATTCAAAAACTAATTGCTTAAAAAAACGCCAATGCTGATCTCTTGCCTTAGTATTTTTAGAGTCTGCTCCAAGTAAGGTCTCCCATTATGGAAAGCATCTAAACACTGTTTTTCTCTTGATTCAGGTTTTTGCCTAAAATTTCGGTTTTGTGCGAATACTTTTTGTTTGCCTATACTGCTTAGTACGGAATGGTGAATGTTTGGTGCCTTTGATTTCAAGCTTTGATCCATGGCGTTCAGGTCTCTGCACTTGTCCACCCAAGCTAACCTTCAACCCTTACACGGGATGCGACCATCAATGCACCTACTGCTATGCCTCAAGCTACATTCCAAACTTCAAAGATTGCCACCCCAAAAAAGATGCATTGCCAATGTTGAAGAGGGAAGCGGCTAAACTCAAAGGCGAAACAATTTCAATATCAAACTCATCTGACCCATATCCAAGAATCGAAGCGACCGAGGGCTTGACCAGACGTTGCCTCGAAATTCTTGTTGAGAACAACTGCAAAATACAAATCATTACTAAAAGCAACTTGGTGACACGAGACGACGACTTACTCGCCAAGGTTCCATCGACGGTTGCATTAACCATAACCACCGATGACGATGATCTCTCCAAAAGCCTTGAACCCTTCGCTCCTTCGTCCTCCCAGCGCATAAGAGCCGCACAAGACCTAATCAAAGCAGGAATCCCAGTTTCAGTGCGAATCGATCCTATAATTCCACATGTAAATGACCAACCGCAGAAAATCATCAAAATCCTTTCAGACATCGGAGTAAAACACATAACCTGCTCAACCTACAAAGCCAAAGCAGACAATTGGATGCGCCTCACGATTGCGATGCCCCAACTGGTAGATAGACTAAAATCGCTGTATTTTGTGCAAGGCGAAAAAATCGGGGGAAGCGCATTTTTACCAAAAGACCTCAGATATAAAATTCTTAAACCTATACGGGATTTGGCTGAAGCTAACGGGATGAAGTTTGGCGTTTGCCGAGAAGGCTTAGCAAAGTTAAACACTGCAGTATGTGATGGCTCGTGGCTAATGCCCAAATCAAAGGAGGATGCCCAATGCAAGATCGTGTGATAATGTTGGCTGATTTTGACTATTTCTATGCTCAATGTGAGGAACTTCGCAATCCAGCAATTAAGGACAAACCTGTTGTGGTCGGAGTATATTCGGGGCGAACTGAGGAGAGCGGAGCGGTAAGCACCAGCAATTACATCGCTCGCAAGTACGGAGTTAAATCTGGTATGCCTCTTTTTTTGGCAAAGCGCAAACTCGAAGGTACAGAATCAGTTTTTCTTCCAGTCGACCATGAGTACTATGACCAGATAAGCGATAGGATAATGGATATTTTTCGCGGTTACGCCACTAGTTTTGAGCAGGTCAGCGTAGATGAGGCTTATTTGGATGTCACAGAGCAGGTTGAAGGTAGCTTTGAAAAAGCCCGAGATTATTCACAAAAAATCAAGACTGACGTAAAAAACCATGTTGGAATTTCCTTTTCAGTAGGTGTTGGACCAAACAAAATAGTTGCGAAAATTGCTTGTGACAGCCAGAAACCCGACGGCTTAACCATTGTTAAACCACAAGAAGCTAAGGGTTTTCTTGAGTTGCTAGATGTTGACCGACTTTTAGGGGTAGGTAAGAAAACCTCCATAAAGATGACGGAGTTGGGCATTAAAACTGTTGGTGACTTGGCCAAATTCGATTGTCAAAGGCTCATCGAAGTTTTCGGCAAAGTCATGGGTATCTACTTCCACAACGCGGCCAACGCAGTCGACAACGAACCCGTCCAAGAACAAGGCGAAGCCGAATCAATCAGCCGCATCGGCACCCTAAAACAGGACACGCGCGACTTGGAATTTATTCTTCAGAAAACAGAAGAGTTAACGCAGGATGTCTTTAAAGAGGTTGCTGAAAAAAACCTTAGCTTCAAGCAAGTGACAATTTACGTAGTTAGAACTGACTTAAGCAGCAAAAGTCGTTCAATCACACTTGACCAACCATCAAAGGATAAAGAAACAATTAGGAAAAACGTTAGAGTTCTCTTTGAGAAGTTCTTGAGCGAATCCACGCTTGAAATACGAAGGGTAGGCGTTAAAGTCTCAGGTTTCAGTCGCGAAGAGCCAAAGCAAAAACAACTATCAAATTTTTTCCAAATAGGCTGATGGGTTAAGAAAACCTTTTCTTTCACTATATCTATTTTTTTATTAGTGATTATTTTTGGCTTCTAAAAAACAAAGGCTTCCGCCTGACCAACAGGCCACAGATCACATATTACACTGGGGCACTGACCATCCAGGAATAACTTCAACCAATCCGCAGTTGAAACTTGAAACCTATAAATTGACAATCGACGGCGAGGTAGAAAACCCAGTTACCCTTAGCTGGAAGGATTTTGTGGCTTTACCCGAGACTGTCTCGATTAGCGATTTTCATTGTGTTGAGGGCTGGAGCGTGCTGGATTGCAAGTGGGAGGGCGTCAAAATCAAAGACATTGAAAAACTCGTCAAACCCAGGGATGTGGCACGAGCCGTAAATTTTGATTGTGCCGACAACTATAGGACTTCGCTTTTTCGCGAAGAACTTGCAGGCGACGACGTGCTCTTAGTTTACAAGCTTAATGGTGCAGCATTGGATGAAGGACTTGGGTTTCCAATGCGCCTTATTGTGCCAAGCAAATACGCTTACAAGAGTGCTTTGTGGGTGGTTCGTTTAGAATTTACTCGCGGCAAGGAGTTGGGGTTCTGGGAGAGGCGTGGCTACAGTGACAATGCGGATGTATGGAAAAACGAGCGCTTTAACCGTTAACTCGTAATTTAATCAATCACTGGACCTTTTTGTTAGTTATAATAAGTATTTAGACTCTAAAAGACAGTTTTAAAAGCGGGATAATGTTTATAAGCGTAATCTAATACTTGTGTGGCTCTTCAAGAGGTCGAAAAATATGTCGCAGAAAAATGCAGTAAGGCACAGCCCAAAATGTCAAATAACCGCACAAACCACGGTTATAAAAGTGTCTAGCGTGCCTTTACAAAAAACCAAAGAAGACGCCAAACAAACACTATACATAAACAGAGTATAAACTTCAAACTCGTTTCTCTTAACGAGAATATTTTTTACTTCAATTGAACTCTTTTATACTTGAAACTCTCCGTTTTAACGCAAGAGGTCAAATCCTTGAATTACACTGAAGCATCCCTCACAAGAATCTTTATACTCAGACTCCACCACGATGAAATACTGCATAAAGTTATAGAGGAATTCGCAAACCAAAAAAAAATTAAAAGTGCCATGTGCTTTTTTCTCGGTGGTGCCCAAGACAAAAGCAAAGTTGTTGTTGGACCAAAAGACGGCGACGTAATGCCCCCTGAACCAATGGTCACTCTTTTGAAAGGCGTCCATGAAGCATGCGGCATAGGCACAATTTTCACAGATGAAGAAGGTAAACCCAAACTGCATATGCATGCGAGTTTCGGAAGAAACGACAACGCAATCACTGGTTGTGTTCGTATGGGTGTGGATGTTTGGCAAATCGGCGAAGTGGTCATTTTGGAGTTAGCTGGGGGCTCCGCTAAAAGAGTCAAAAACAAAGAAACAGGCTTCGAATTCCTAGAAACCTCATAAATTATTAACCCAGAAACCGAACTAGAAAAAGCCTAAACCCCTTGTTGTTTGCGAAATCACCGAAGAAAGGCCTGTCTGTCGGAACATCAAACCTTCCTGTTTGATAAATCAGAGTTTGGACTTGCGCATAATCCAGAGTTGTGTTGAAGAAGGTTGTGTGTGGTCCCCAATCAAAAAGAATAATGTACTTGACATTACGTTCTTGACAGAGGTTGACAAATTCTGTTATATTAAAGTTAGGAGTAAAGGCATCGACCGCCAACTCGGGGTACTGCCAAATTTGGTCTCGGGACATGTTTTGGGGCAGATAGAAACGGAACATGTCTTGATTGAGGAGGTTGAAGGCGCAAACAAGCACCGCTGACTGGTTTTGGTCCAGATGCGCTGCTATGTAATCCGTTGTTTCTTGGAAGTAAATGTGAATCTGATCGCGAGCCGTCATCTGGTAAGAATCATAACTCGCATAGGCAACTGCGGAGGCTATTATGGCTATGAAGAATACGGATGCTATCTTCTTTACTCGGCCACCCTTTATGCTCACCTTCTGGGGTTTCCACACATGGACCCTGCCGTAGAGAAACATTATGAAACATGCGGCGGAAATTGCTAAAATCGGAAAAAGCGGCGTAACATAGCGCCACTGCCTATTCGGAATAATCGTGAAAAACACATAGACAACCAGAAACCATGTTAGAAAGAAAATGTCCTGTTTTTTTCTTCGGTACGCAAACAAACCCAAGCCGCATAAGCCTAACGCAAAAATTGGCAGGGAGATAGGGTGAACGGCTATGTCGTTAAAGGGCCAGGTCATCTCAACGAGGTAATATGCGGGAATAGGTTGGAATCGGTTGCTGTAAGCAGGGCGGTCTTGGCCGCCTTCACTCATGACGTACTGGAGCGTTTCAAATTTGGTTACACCGTCATAGTGGTAAATCATCGCAAACCATGGGACGGCAACCAAAACTACGATGGCAACAATTAACAGAAACTTTGCAATGTTAAGTTTCAAGCGTTTCCTGCTTAGAAACAGAATACTCAGTATCATCGCTATGGTCGCAACTATAATCTGATATTTTGCAAGAACACCTATACCTAAGACTAAGCCGCTGAAAAGAAGTGTCTTGTAAGTATCCTTAGTAATCCACGAATAAAACGTGAACATTACGAGAGTGAAGAAGAAAATGAGCATGGTTTCTAGCATGGTTACTCTGGAAAGCCAGAAGAATCCGGGCATAGTACTCAGAAGGATACTGGCAATCAAGGCGTTTCTTTGTCCATAAGTTCGTTTTGTAAACTCAAAAAGAAGCACAATTGCCAGCAAGGAAAAAGTAACTGCAACCAAACGCCCAGCAATTTGGTTTACTCCAAATATTTGGAAGTAGCCTGTTGTAACAATGTCAAAGATTGGCGGGTAATAGCCGTAAGTCGTCATGTAATCCCAAGTTTGTCCACGAGAAAGTAGGGTTGCCCCGTAGAGATGGGGCATCTCATCCCATTGAACCGACATATAACCTAAATTATAGAGTGAAGCCACGGCGAAAATTATTAAAAAAATCATTAATGCTGGTCGATAATGGTATTTTTCCATGAATGCAAGCGTTACATTCCATTGACGAATTAGATTGCTTTCGAGTCGTTGACCTAGCTTCGCTTTTTTAATTGGAGGTTGACCGTTGGTGTCAATGGTTGAGGTAATGTTTTGGCGACCCCTTCACGGAGTGAGAATTAGTTGGCTGTATCTAAAAAGAGTTTGCGATAGCTCAAAGCAAGCTGCAGTATGAATTTTTGGGGAAATACACAATTCATTTATGGTATAGACTCGTTTGTTTTTCCAGTTCGGAAAAGGTTGAATACGCATTGAAGAGTGGGGTACCTAACAAAGAGATATCAATTCTGCTGCCAGCCTTCAACGAGGCAGGACAGATTGAACTGTGCGTACGCAAGGTTGAAGATGCAGTCAAATCCTTTTCCAAATCTTACGAGATAATAGTTTCCGAAGATGGAAGCACCGACGGCACCGAAGTTATCGTGGCAAAACTAGCTAAACGTAACCCCAACCTGTTTTTGCTTCATTCACCCACCCGTTTGGGGAAAGGCAAAGGCATAAAAAATGCCCTCAGCTTTTCCAAAGGCAAAATTATCACTTTCATGGATGTAGATTTAGCCACAGACCTTGATTGTTTACCGGCACTTTTGCAAGTGGTTAAAGAGAATGGAGGCATGGCAATAGGGTCAAGACATGTCAAGGGTTCAAGTGTTCAACGCCGTGCCTCACGAACAATGTTTAGCTTAACTTACAACTTCTTCGTTAGGCTCCTTTTTCTTGATGGCATACACGACCACCAATGTGGATTCAAAACTATGAGCCGGCAAGTTGCAGAGGTAGTTTTGAGCAGTTCCAAGGCTGATGGCTACTTCTTTGACACAGAAATGATTGTTCGCTGTAAACAACTTGGGTATCCAGTGATTGAGGTCCCCGTGCGATGGACTGAAAAAAACAAAGATGGCTCGAAGGTTAACCCGATTAAAGACTCAAAAAAAATAGGCATGGATATGCTGGCTTTCCGCTTCAACCTAAAATAGCCGAATAATTTTTTTTACCATTTGCCTGTTGAACCGCCGCCGCCCAAACGTCCGCCCCATGTTTTGCCGCCGAAAACTCCCAACAACCCAAGCACACCAATTAGCCAGAGAGGCATGCCGTTAAAATTATAGTCCCAAAACGGCGTTGGCGAAGTTGCTTGTTCTTTTAAGCATCTGCTTTACTCTTTTTAGCCCCTGTATAAGGTTCAAGGTAAAAGGTACAGGTTGACCGAAGGACTGGCATTCTCCTTCCAAGATGGCTTTCGTTATGGTTTCAACGCTGGGGTCAGTCACTTCTATTACCGTGTAGCCGTAGCCGATTTGGGGACCATAATGCGCGTCAGTTCCCGCTACGCGCGAAAGTACAAACCGTTCAGCTGTTTGGGTAGCTTTTTTAACGCTTTTTTGAAGGGGAATGCTCTGGCATTAATTATTTCGATTGCATCAAAAGTTTCGCAGACGTTTTCTTTTAGACTGCCTTTGAAAAGATGCGTATGGGTGACATGCGATTGCGACTCCGCCTGCCTTGTGGAATTCGCTCCACAGTTTCAACCGCGCTGAAACCCCTTGGGATTAAGTTCTTTGACATTAAGCGCCACAATATGTCCGTCAGCGCTGGAGACTTCCATGCCTGGGATAATGAGGAAATCGGTTTCTTTGGCGATTTTGTAGGCACCTTCCAGTTGGTTGTGGTCGGTGACTGCTACAGCATTCAACCCGCGCTTCTTAGCATAATAAATGAGGTCTTTGGGGGTTATCAGTGAATCTTTTGAATAAGTGGTGTGAACGTGGAGATCGGCTTTTATCTGCATTAGTTAGCCTCTATTTTGGAGGTGCCTTCGCTCGTAATCTGCGCCAGACTTTCCTCAAGTTTTGCTTCGTCTGAATCGATTTTGTGGAATAGCGGTGTGGGTTTAGTGATTTTGTGTCCAGCCTCAATAGGTTTTAAGGCATCGACTCCATTTGCTTTCTTTCTACGTGTCCCTCAAGATTTAGTGTTTGCCAAAGTTGCTGTGCCGTCTGCGGCATGAAAGGTTCTGAAACCACGGCGATTGCCTTAACAACCTGCGCTGCCACGTAAAAGATAGTTCCTGCTCGTTCCTTATCGGTCTTCATGAGGTTCCAGGGTTCCTTGGTATTCAGATACTGGTTCCCAATACGGCTTATACCGATGAGCGTGTTGGCGGCGGATTGTAGCCATGAATCCTCAATTTCTTTGGCTGCCTGCTCAACTTTCTCTTTTATTGACCTGCAGTACATGCTTCGTCGTCTTTGTCAAGTTTGGTTGGAGCTGGGATTTGTCCGTCGAACTTGCTGTTGATGAACGAAAGGGTTCGGTGGATGAAGTTGCCGAATGTGTCGTTTAAGGTCAGCGTTGATTTTCTCCATAAATGCGGTCCAGGTGAAGTTGGTATCTTTGCTCTCTGGTCTTGTGGCGATGAGGAAGAAACGCCAGTAATCAACTGGGAACATCTCCAAGGCTTCATCTATCCAGATGCCGACGCGTTGGCTTTTGGAAGCTTTTTGGCCTTTAAACTGAAGAAATTCGGTTGCGGAAACATTCCAGGGTAGATTGTAGCCTTGACCTGAAGCTAACAAAAGCGCTGGCAAAATTATGGTGTGAAAGGGAATGTTGTCTTTACCCACGAAGTAAAGCGTTTTTGCCTCTTTATCGAACCAGAACTCCCGCCACTTCTCAGGCTGCCCCAAACGTTGACACTGCTCAATTGTTGCGGAAACATAACCTAACACCGCGTCTACCCAAACGTAGATGGTTTTGCCTTCTGCACCTTTAAACGGCGCCGGAATGCCCCATTCAATGTCGCGAGTGACTGCTCTGGGTTTTAAGCCTTCTTTTATCCAGTTTAAACTGAAGTTTTTGACGTTTGCGGGTAACTGCTGGTTTTCTTTGAGGTACTCTGTTAGAGGTTCGGCGAGTTTGGAGAGGTCAATGTACCAGTGTCGAGTGGTTTTCACAGTGGGTTTGCTTTTGCAGATGACGCAGTACGGTTCCACTAGTAAAGTTGGCTCCAAAAGTTTGCCGCATATGTCGCATTGGTCGCCGCGGGCTTTCTCACAGCCGCAGTAAGGGCATTTGCCTTCTACGAAGCGGTCAGGCAAGAACCGCTGGTCATGTTCGCAGTAGAGCATTTGGGTGTCTTGCTCGAAGATGTAACCGTTCTTCTGGATTTCAAGAAGGGTTTTCTGGACGAATTCTTTGTGGATTGGGCTCTCGGTGCTTGTGTAATTGTCAAAAGAAGCATCCCATCGCTGAAAAAGCTCTGCGACTTTGGCGTGGTTGCGGTCAGTTAGTTCTTTTGGCTTGATGCCTTGTTTGATGGCTTCCACTTCGATGGGGGTGCCATGTGTATCTGAACCGCTTACCATCAACACGTCACTACCTTTTAGTCTATAATAGCGGGCTGTAACATCGGCGGATAGGACTGAGCCGACAAGGTTGCCCAGATGTGGGGTAACGTTGATGTATGGCCAAGCGGATGTAACAAGAACTTTTTCTGGCAAAGATATCACATCAACAAATCGTTCAGTGCCAACCTTATTAAAATTCCTATAACACCGCTAATGAAAAAAATGTAATTGTTTTGAAAAAAGGGCAGACATATTTAGCCTTCAAATATGTCGGCGATATAATTCGATTATGATGAGGAAACTAAAACAACCACTATTGACGCTAATTGACTTTTTGTGACGTTCTGTGACGATATCTAAACGCAGCCTGCAAACGCCACAAACCCTAAATCAAATAAGCAACCCAAAACAAGTCCACCCGAAAGCAACACAAACCGTCTTTTCTTCTATCAGACAACAAATTTGTAACCTCTCAAACCCAAATAGGATAACCTGTAGAATTCTAAATGGGGAAGATCACCATTGGAGAGCTATCAATAAATTAAACGTGATTTTGGTAAGCCTTAAATTTGCAAGGCGCAATACCGTGGTAACTTGAGGTCTCAGTGTTGCCATATTGCCGTAGATGCGGAACTAAACTTGATGAATCTGCACAATTCTGCCAGAAGTGTGGAACTCCAGTTGTAACGTTTGCTCCTGCAGCGCCAGCAAAGCCTGATAGGCCGCTGAGAAAAGAGCCGTTAGTGATAGCTGCCATCGTATTAATCGCGATTTTAGTGGCAGCGGTAATTGTGAGCGCCATAATTTTTGCTCCATTCTCACCCATTAGCTTTAACCAAACAAACCAAGACAGTCACTCCGGCATAAACACTCTTAACCTAAACTTTCAAGCGAACACTGCACAAGTAACCATAATAACCCAAAACATAAACAACCAAAATATACTAATTCAAAACTTCTGCAAACGGCTCCAGAAGCATATTCGGCTCAAATAACCCAATTGAGGTAACCTTCACCAACCAAACCGCAGGCAACACGTTAACAGTCAACTCAAAAGTAACTGAGGGAAACGAGTTTCCTACAACAGGAAACCTTCACGTAACCTGCACCATCTATGTTAACCCAGCCTTAAAACTAAACATTAACGTAACCACTCAAGCTGGATCAATCTCCTTGAATGCAGAGAAATCTGCGACTTTTCAATCCATAAACCTTCACGCAAATGCGGGTGAGGTTCAGGCAAACCTTCAAAATGCAACTATTGCAGGCGATGTGTCTCTTAATACTCAGGCTGGAACAGTTAATTTTGGAGTTGCGTCAAGCGACTCTTCAAGGCAACCAAACAGTTACTTTGCATTCAAATACTGGCTCAGTAGGAATGGACATAACTCAAACCAAAACATTGCAGGGAAACCTCAAGTGTAAACGCTGTCACCGAGTTGGGTTCAGTAAACGTTGCTTTACAAATCGACGGTGACGTTGGAGCCAAAATTATTTCACAAACAAACCTTGGAAGCATACATTTGGATGTGCAACATTTTTCAGGTAACCAATCACCCATTCAATCTGACAATTACCCAGCCGCAAGCAACATCGAAATAAACAGCAGAACAAACTTGGGAAGCATCAACATAAACGCTGCTTACCAATCTTCAAATGGACCCAGCGTGAGAAACTGATTTTTTCAAATCTTGAAAACATTTAAAGCTATCTTCAACTTTTAGAAAGTAAAGAAAGGTGAATTTTTTGTCAGAACAAAAAAAGATAACTCGCCAAGAATTAACTCAGAATAATGGGAAAAATGGCAAACCCGCATACTTTGCTTATCAAGGTAAAGTCTATGAAGTCACGGATAGCAGTTTCTGGATGGAAGGAGAGCACATGGGTATGCATGATGCAGGCAAAGACTTAACAGAAGAACTTGAGATGGCTCCGCACCGCGAAGAAACTTTCAAGAGAGTAAAGTTTGTTGGCGATCTAGTTTAACGTCGCTAAAAGATGCATTGCAGCACACTATCAACTTTTTCCAAGGCATATCAACAAGTTTTTTATGTTCTTTCGAGCTTAAAGATGTGCGTATCGCATGAAGCTTCATGATTGTTTCGGCTAAGTAGTCAAAAGCCGATTTCACATCTAAATCATTATTCATGTAACTTTCAAAATCTGAGGTAATTTTGTTGATAAGTCCTTCTTGCATTTCAGTTTGTGTTGAATGATTTTGTATTTTGCAAGTCGGAAACCATGTTCTTGAAGGAATTCAGTTTCTGAGTTGTCTGAACAAACTTATCGAATGTGAAGTTAAGTTTTTTCCTGTAAGGACTATAGATCAAAAAGAACCTCAACTGGCTGCCGCTGAAGCCTTTGGCTAAAAGGTCACTTGGGTAATACACATTGCCCTTGCTTTTGGACATTTTTTTGCCCTCCACAAACAGGTGTCCCCCATGAAGCCAGTACCTTGAAAACTGTTTTCCAGAAACCGCCTCAGCAACTGCAAGCGTATAATCGTGGTGCCTAACCAAATTGTCGATTCCACCGCACCCAACATCAACCGTGAATCCAAATTGTTTTGTAACAATTGCGGCATCTTGAATGTTCCATGCAGGCCGTCCGCTTCCAATAGACGTTTGGTAGCACACATCCCCTTGTTTGCAACCGTGCCAAAGCACAAAATCCCCCTTGTTCCATGGTGTACCAGGGTAGGTATCTTTGTGGAAGCGACGTTTTTTCTTGGACCATTTACTCATGTCAAGATGAGCGATTTTTCCAAAACCCTTGAATCTTAATGGGTCAAAATAGACGTTTTTTTCGCCATTATAAGTGTAAAAGTAGGCATAACCTGAATCTAAGAAGTTTAGAAATAAGATTTACCGCTTGATCTACCGCCGCAGATGCCCTCACTGGGTAATCAGGCTTTTTGATTTTCAAAAGTTCAAAGTCTTTAAAAAAAACTCCTTCGTTTTTTCGTGTCAACTCCTCTACGGTGAGATTTTCTTTTTTTGCTTGATCAATAGCTTTGTCTTCAACGTCGGTTAGAGTCATCAGACGTTTTACGTTGTAGCCTAAGTATTCCATGTAACGTTGAAGAATGTCCTCGAAGAGGAAAGTGCGGTAGTTTCCAATATGTGCAGGTTGATAGGTGGATGGTCCGCAAGTGTACATTTTAACCTGCATGTCTTCTGAAGGCGTGAAAGGCTCGGTTTTCCGTGTTAACGTATTGTATAGGTTGAGCAATTGTTGGTTCTCCACTTAAACAGTGCCATTTTCTTCTTTCTCTATTTCCAATAAGGTTTTCTTTGCTTCTTCCACATGCTTCTGAGCCTGGGTTTGGGAATTGAAAATGTGGCGAACCATGCCTTTCTTGTCGATGATATAAGTGACTCGCCCAGGAATTATACCCATGCTTGAAGGAACACCGTAAAGTTCCCTAACTTTGTTGCCCTCGTCGCTGAGAAGAATAAACGGCAATCCATAGATGGCTGGCAAAGGATTTGTGGGATTCCACACTTTGACCACTTACGCCAATCACTTCAGCACCCAACTTGGTTAATTCTTCATAGTTATCTCTAAAAGTACAGGCTTCTTTTGTGCAACCTGTTGTTTCGTCTTTTGGATAAAAATATAAAACTACATTTTTTTTGCCAAAAAACTCTGAGAGCGTCACGTCGTCGCCCATTTGAGATGGAAGCGTGAACTCAGGTGCTTTATCGCCTACTTTAACTGCCAAAAAATCACCAGTTAAGAGTGGCTTTTTAGAGCTATTATCCTTTTCGCAAAACCGAATTAAATGTTATAAGAGGCTTCGTGCATAGCAAAGATTGGTGAGTTTCGCTTTGGAGAAAACATTAAACGTTGCGGGCTATAAGTGCCCAGCCTTGTACTACACTTCATCTGGCCTTCCAATTGTTTTCCTGCATGGTTTATCTTATACCGCCGACATTTGGCAAAGGATAGGTGTCTTAGATTATTTAATGAAAAAAACGTGTGCCTTTTTTGGCTTTGGACATGCCTTACGGTTTAAAAAGTCAATGCCAACCCAAAACCCGCAGCCCAGAAAAAAACATAGCTTACGTGAATGAAGCAGTCAAAACGGTGTTTGGTGATGCAGTGCCTGTTCTTGTCGGTGCCAGTATAGGTGGAAACATGGCGCTTAGGTATGCTGCAAAGTTTCCAGTGAAGGGTTTATTGCTTGTTGGACCTGCAAGGGTCCTTGAACCAGACTTAGTGGAGATTTATGGCAAGTTTAAGTTTTCAACAACTATTATTTGGGGTTCCCAAGACACAATAATTGCAAGCGAAGACATGCGGGCTTTAGCTGACAAATTGCCAAACGCAAAACTCATCGTCTACGACGGGGCAGGTCACTCTGCCTACAAGGATCAACCGGATAGGTTTAAAAACGATTTGCTTGAGCTCTACGCAAACGCAGAGTAAGCCCTGTTATGGTTTTGCAGTAACAACGTAATGGTAAGGACCAACATTTCTAACATCTGCAATGGTGAAGCCTGCTGAACGCAACAAACCTGATGCTTTTTCCTCGCTGAACCTTATTGCAACTGGCGGACCAAATGGCATGTCAATTTTTTTCCAGTCCAAATCAATTAGTTGCCCATTTGCTTTTATCATTTGTTTCGCGTTTTTGAGGACTTTGACTGGGTCAGCAAAATCATGCAGATCCATACTAGTAAAAAATAAAGTCGGCACATCCGTTGCAGAAAACTGTGTCCTCAGCTTTCCCCACTTTAGCAACGATGTTCTTTAATCCTTGAGCTTCAGCTTTTTGCTTGAATTTTTCAATTGCTGAAGCATCAATGTCTACAGCAAAGACTTTTCCAGTTTCTCCCACTTTTTTAGCGGCTAAAATACTAAAGAAGCCATCACCGCAACCTATATCCAAGAACACCATGCCTGAGCGCAGGTTTTGCAAGACGGCTTCAGGACTGTACCATGACCGCCTTGTTGCTTCATCGAGGTTAAACCCTCCGTGGCAGCCCATGGTTAAAACCCTGCAGGCTCTGGCTTGAGGAGTTCTCTGATTTGCTTTTCGTGCGTTTGACGGGTGGTTAAAGGGTAGATTTCGCGTTCTGAATCGAAGAACATGGGGTCTTGACCGACGATTTTGGAGAGTTTCTCGTCTGAGTCCACGTTAACTATGAGCATGCTGCCTTGTTGCCCGATTAGGTGGTAGGTGACTTCGAGGGTTTTTTCTTTTTCAAGGTTTTCAAAGTACTTGAATTGCAGTGGAAGTAGTTTTGCCCATTTTTCTATTGGAACATCACGTTTGATTTTTTGAATGATTAAAAACTTCATCTTTATCCATATTAGAAGGTGTTGCTTGGGGTAAAAATCTTTCTATAGACGCATAAAAAAGTTTTTTAAAAGGGCGCTCAAAAAAAACCAACAGGTATCTGTATTTCTGTTGGACTTAATGTTTTCTGATTTAAATTCACGATATATTCTAATTTGGAAATAAACCTTTATACAAACAGACCAAAGTGTTACTTTGAATACAAAAAGTGAAGGTCTGCTATAGTGCCAAGTCATATTGCTAAGAAAAAAATTGGCGAAAACCAAGGTTTGCCCACAATTCAATGTTCTTTTTGTGGTGCAAGAGATACTTTTGGTTCCAAACGTTAACCTTATGAGTGAAGCAATTGAAGCTCATGCTATTGAGCATGCCAGAAAAATATGTGATCCAAAAGAAGCTGAAGCTGAAGCTGGGCGAGTTCTTGACTCTTTGATTGCTAAAGTGCTGGAGAGAGCAAGTAAAACATAGAGTTTATATAAAAATAAGAAAAAATTTGGAAATTGGGCGAATAATTATTGTTTGTTTTCTCCGCCGCGCCTCATCATCTCAGGAATTTTTGTTGAAGCTTTTGACATTGCGTCTTTAACAACAGCCATCAATTCCTCGTTGACTTCAAGTTCAACGGTTACTTTCATTTTACCTTTCTTTTCAGGCATATCACTCATGGAACCACCTCCTGAACTGACTTAATTGTTTAGGAAATAAGTTACCCAAAAGATGGATCGTTTGCAATCCTGTCAGGTCTAAATCAATTACAATTCGGTAGTGGAATTTTCCAAGGCGTTTAGTGTGGGTTTTGTATTCGCCGATTCTGCCTGCTTCTTTGAATCGATGCAACTGCTGATTCATCAAAACCGTAATTGCTGTTGGCGCTAAGGGTTCAAAGACAAAAGCAACCCTCATAAGAACGCGAACTGCGCTGCCGATTAAAGATTCAGAAACGGATTCTTTATTTGCCATTTTTTTTCCTCGTAAAATATAGCTCGAAACTACCAAATCTTTCTTGTTTTAACCGACAAGAACTTGATTAAGTATTAGATAGGCGGCATTTTTTAAGGTTGCGTGACTGTTAATAGCCAACAACAAGTCGGTGTACGTCGGTGGAAGAGTTTAACAGGCAAATTTACAGCTGCAAAAAATGTAGGCTCTGGCAAGGCGCTAAACACGGTGTGCCCGGAGAGGGTCCTTTAGATGCTAAAGTTATGTTTGTGGGGCAAAACCCAGGATCGGATGAAGATGAGTTGGGTAGACCGTTTGTTGGCAGATCAGGAAAATACCTTACAAAAACCCTTGACTGAATTCGGCATAAAACGCGAAGACGTCTTCATAACAAACATTGTCAAGCATGTTTCTCCAAAAAATCGCAAGCCCTTCCCCGACGAGGTTGCGGCATGCTTACCTTACTTAATTACTCAAATCAGATTTGTAAAACCAAAAATAATCGTGCTCCTTGGTGCATCTGCAAAGGATACTCCAAGAATAGATGGAATAGAATATATCCGAAGTAATTCATCCATCGGCAGCAATGCGTTTCACACAAATGCGCGAAAAATTTAGAGGTCAAATCGCGGAACTATCAAAGCGAATCAATAAGATGAAGTAGTTTGAAAAATAAATTAGAATTTTCTTTCAAGAAGGGTTTAGGGTATGAGAGATCCATCCTTTTTAAAAGATGGTTGTTTTGGGTCTGTGTTATTTCATGGGTTGTCTTATGATGGTTTTCAATTTTTCTGGAGCTGTTGTGGCTGGGTTGTTTAGGTAGATTTCGTGGTGTTTGCCGCTTAATGTGTGTCCGCTGTTTTGGATGTGCGCAGTGGATTTTCTGGTATGGTTGGTCCTTCAGCAGAGAACGGTCCAATATACATGATTTGTGCCGATGGTCCCTCTTTGAAACTTTCAAACCGTACCTTGGGAAGCGCAGCTGGATTCTTTTTCTTTTTTACTTGTTCAACCGCCATTTTGAAATCTTCGGCTGTTGACGTACTTGGGTTGCATAATCATGGCTGTCCACTTCCACTCGTCTTTTCGGTCTGCACTGAACTTTGTCATGTCATCAACCCACCATAAGCCTTCCAGCGGCATAACCGCGTAATCGACGCCTTTGCCTTTCTTAACCATAAATTTGAGCGTATAAGAGACACTAAATAAAGCCTCAATAGCCTCGATATATTTCGGTGATGCAGGTGCACCTTCTCCGTCAACCAACAGAAAATTCATGGCTGGAACATCAACAACCGTAACTTCTTTTGCCGAAGGATTGTAGAGGTTTTTTAACTCTTTTTTTAAATCAATTTTATCCAATAAATGAACCCCATTTTAATTATTAGTAAATTAAAATAAAAAACTAGTGCACTGCCCGCTAGCAATCGCTTAACTGCTTAACAATCAGAAATGTCAACGTTAAAACTTTAAATGAAAGGAGCTGCAATTGTTTTTAGGTGAATTTTGTGGTTTTAGCTAGAATGTCTTTTTGGTATTTCAAAGCTGGAAAACGGGAAGAGGGTTTTGCTGAGCTTGATAAACTTCTTAATACTTTAGCACAGGATGCGGAGGGTTTCCGTGGTTACATGTCATTACTTTCTCATGAAAACCCAAACGCAGTGACTATCTTAACGCTTTGGCTAGATGATGATGCTTTGAAAAAGTCCGAGCAAGGTGTGTTTGCTCGGGCGATCCAAAAAGTTCAAGACTCCCTTGAAAAGGCGCCTCGAATAGAAAATTATAGAGTGTTTTCAACCCAGCTATTTCAGCGTTCACAATAAATCAATCAAACTTTAACTATCGCTTCTTCGCCATTCACTATTTTCAATTATTCTAAAAATGCGCCGCATTAGCGTATAAGCTAGGCCATGCCAATAAAATAAAAGGAAGCGGTCGGGAGAGCAGGGTAAGATAGTGGGTGATTGGCTCTTTCTTCGGCATGTTCCCTGTGGCCCATTGAGGAAAAGAAATTTTTAACCACAGCAAGCGTCTTTGGGCAGGGCTACATGTTATTGTTACGTTGGTTATCTTTTACGTCTGACTGCTGTTAATGTAGTAGGCTGTTAAATCGCTGACAACTCGGTTAAGGACCACAAGGTTTCTCATACCTTTTTTTATACAAAACTTTTTGCTCCTGATCATTTGAACCATTAATGACGACGTGTCTAGCGTTTCTAAAAACAGTTTGATAGAAGAAAAAATGTTTGCTGCGCCAAATTTACGTCTGGGCTTGTTTTGAATTGCTTTTATTATTCAGGCTTTGGATTAGCCTTATGAGTTGTCCCTAATTGTCTCTAATTGTCCCCGCTAAAAGACATGTCGTATGCAAATTAACAAAAGAAGCAGTGTTTCTTCCAGCGCTCCAAGTATAGCTAGAGTTAGTTTGAAGCAAAAAGGTTTTTTGTACGATTTAATGAAATCTTGCGTTTACAAAATTTTTTCACTTGGCAACGTATTAAATGTAAACCGGTTTTTTAAAATAGTTTCAGGTTGCTTTTAGATTTATCGTGCCTTTCGTGTAGGGAACAAACTCTCGGACTTGTTCAATCGAGGTTTTGCCAGCTTTCTCACGTTGTTCCTTTGACAGCTTGAGCATGAGCGATTTCAGAATCTGTTTAAGCAAATCTTTACCCATCGTATCTCCTGGAAGGATAACGACGTAAGCTTTTGTTTTTGCTTTCACCGCGTCCACTGGTCCGCCGACAAAACTGGTTTCTTCCCCAACAATTATACCGACTGCAACTCGGAGCGGCACGTTGCGCATCCAATTGCGTTTGCCCACCACAAAGAAGGCGCCATGAGGAACAGACTCGCCTGAAGGACCGCTTTTGCTGAGCTGGTCAACTTTTACCCAGTAAACATCTGCTGTCCCAAGGTTTTCTCGCCAAGCCCGCGAATAAGAAGCAGCAAAATCGCCAGCTTCACGAAGCGCCTGCTCACTTATCGGTTTGCCCTCCGCTTTAACAACCACGAAAGGTGCACCAGTGATTTCAGCGTGGAAAACCACGTCTTCCTGGTTTGCATATTTTTTGACAAGCACTTCGTTACTAACAGTGTCTTTGCCGGCAACCACTAAGAAACCGTCCGAAGTAATGAACCAACGGAATTTCTCGTACCATTCCTTATTCTCCATTTCCACTTTGCGTTTGGATAAGGCTTCCATGATTTCGGCTGGTTTGAGACTTTTGAGTTCTTCAGCTTCAGCCAATTCACGTTCGATTTTAGCGAGTTTCCTCTTTGAATCCTGAAGGGCAAAGAGGGCGCCTTGAGATTTCTCTTTAGCCCGTTTGCCATGTTCATAGTACCTGTTTGCGTTGTCGAAGAGTGAATCTCTCAAATTAAAACTGAAATGAAAATTTTCCATGCCGAGGTTTAAGGCAAGGTTTTTGCCGTCGAACGATTCAACGTAAGCGGCTGGTGGTTTGCCTGTTTTCTTTGCAGCCATGACGGTCGTGATGATTGTGTTCCATTCATGTCCCTGCTGGTTGGCTTTTAGAAGTTGTTCCTGGAATGTTTGGAGTTCGTTGAAGTGAGCGTAGATAATGTCGCCGATTAGTTTGTCGCGTTCTGCTTTGGCTTCATCTTCATGAATGGATTTTTCCTGTTCAGCAACCATGCGCCTTAGTCGTTCAGCTTCTTTCTTTATCTTGTCCACTTCAAGGTGGTTAACAGCTCTTTCAGCCACGGTTACCCGCAGGTAAAACTCGTCTAAAGCCTGGTTAAAAAATGGGTAAACCTGTGTTTTGAAGTCTTCATAACGCTTGAGTTTGATGGGTACAACATCTAAAAATTCTCCGTCTTCACCTAAAACTATGGCTGCCTCCAAGTTGCCACCTGAAACCGCAGCCAACAAGGTTTGCAGTGTTTCATAAATCACTCCAACCTCCTCGCTTGTCAGAGCGTTGCAATGCTTGGTTTTATCGACGTTGGAGCGCAGAAGGATTTCTTCAGCGTAAACTCCCCCCACACCCAAGAAACGAGCTATAGATCTAACGACTTCGGTTTCGCCTGCATTTTTAAGTGCTTCTTCCAGCTCAGTTTGAGTAACTTTAAAGGGGTTTTTGCCACTAGAAGGCGGAAGCTCCAAAACCACGTTGTGCAAGATGTCGCGGTCACGCATTTTTTTAAGGCTAAAGCATGAATAATTACGTTTTGTTCATTTGTTAGTATGAGGTTGCCTTCGCCGAAAAGCTCCACAACAAGCTTTAACACGCCAGTTTTAGTGCGGAAGCTTACTGTAACGATTCTTTCAAACTCGTATTGATCAATTCCAGCCACCCAAGCGTTACGCAGGTATTTTCTTAGTGCCATGCAGAACGCTGGGGGTTCCGCTGGGTTTTCTTCAGCGTAACTGGTAACATGTAATCTTCTGCCTGCCTCCATCACCAATCGGATGGGAGGTGTGTCTGTTTTGTGCAGTTTGAAGATTACGGTTTTCTCGTCGAGTTGGTAGATGTTGTTCACTCTGGATTGGTCTAACGTGGTTTTTAGTTCTTTGATTACTGCGGCAATGTCAAAGCTTGAGAAATCTTTTTTGCGCAAGGCATCCACCAGTGATAGGACTCTATATTGGAGTTGGCTATAAAATAACTGTTTCACTGAAAACCACAGGTTGCAGGATACAGTGTTTAGAGAGCAGAAACGATTAATACTTAGGCATCTTTTTTAAGTAAGAACAAAATATACTCAGCAAAGGATTAGATTTACATGACACCTGTAGTTCAGCTTTACTGGTTAAGAGTTGTGTTAGGAATTGTTGCAGGGGCAATAACAGGAGGCTTAGCCACATTCGGAAGCTTAAGTGACATAACTACCCTTGTAAACAGCATAACAGTAGCTTTGCTAATCTACTTCGTAACCTACTACATTTTGCGAGGATTCTACAAAAACAAAATAGAGAAACAATCAAAAATCCTCAGCACCGCCATAGGAATGTACTTCTTTAGTTGGCTAACATTCTTTGTGCTATTCTACACAGTATTCGCTTTAGCACTCGGAATCGTTAAATAAAATTTATTTTTTTTATTCTTCTTTATTTTCTTCGGGCTTAGTAAGAAAATTCGCTATAGTCGCTTGACTCTTATCGCTTCTGAGCGTTTCAATCTTTTCTTCCTCGCCATCATCTTTTCCATTACTACTCTGCGGATTTGGAATATCCATACGTGTTAGAATTCGCATACAATCTGCCCAAGCAGAAAAGAATCCCCGATCAAAATCTCCATGCAAGCCGTTGCGCATGTGGTCAAGGAACTCTTTTCGGTAAGCGTGCAAGTTTACTTTATCAGTTAAATCTATTTTTGAGAAGAATGCGTAATCGTCTGTAGCACTGTTTTTGCGTGAAAGATACATGCCATAAAGCGCTCTGAAGTATCCTCTGTTCCATTCGGTTTTCTGCATTTTTTGTTTGACTCGTTCCAGCTCTCGTTCAGCTTCGGTGAATTGCCTGCTGACTAAAAGCTGGAAGTACCTGGTAACTAAGGCTTGTGAAATCGGCATACTTTAGCGTCCACGAGGTTTGGTTGCTTTCTCTTCTTCAGAGACATCCTCTATTCCGTTCTCGGTTACTTTAAGGATTTCCTCGCCTTCGGGTAAATATGGACTTGAAACTAGTCTTGCAATGCGTATTGGTCCATGTGATGCGCGTCTTAAGTAGATTCGTGTGTTGCTTGTGTGGCCAACGATGTTTCCGCCTATTGGATGAATGGCGTCACCGAAGAATTGATCTGGTTTTGCCATCACTTGGTTTGTTACGACTGCTACGGCGTTGAACGCTCTTGCTAAAGCGATGAGTTTGTGCATGTGTTTGTTGAGTCTTTGTTGTCTTGGTGCGAGCATTTCTCTTCCGATGTATTCGCTTCGGAAATGGGCGGTTAATGAGTCTATTATGATTAGTTTAATGTTGTTTGCTTTGATTATTTCATCAGCGTTTTCCAACAGAAACATTTGGTGGTCTGAAGTATAAGCTTCAGCGTAAATAATTTTTTTAACGGCTTCTGCTGGATCTAAACCCGCAAACTTTGCCATCTGAACGATGCGTTCTAATCTGAAGGTGTTCTCAGTATCAACGTATAATGCACCTCCGTTGAGTCCGCCTTTTTCTGGAGGCAACTGGACGTTAATGCATAGTTGGTGGCACATTTGGCTTTTGCCGCTACCATATTCACCGTAAAACTCTGTTATGGTTTGAGTTTCTAAGCCGCCGTCAACGATTTTGTCTAAGGCTTTACTGCCTGTGGTTACGCGCAAGACGCTTTGGCGCATTTTGAAGAGTTCATCTGCTCGGATAAATGATATGCCAATTGATGAGCGTGCAGCTTCAATGACTTGGAATGCTTTTTTCTCGCTTACTCCGACAGGTTCGAGTTCACGGCTAGTTGCCATTGCTAAGGATTCTACTGTGTGGTAGCCGAGCTCTTTGAGTTTTAGAGCAGTTGCAGGACCAACTCCTGGCAGGTCTTCTATGAACTGGTATTTTTTCTTGTTTGTTTCCAAGATAGTTTCTTCGCTGTCTTCCTGCTCTTCAACGTCGGAGTCTTCTTTCATTAACTTCACACTTTTAGGATGATGTTATGTTTGGAGATATTTAAAACAAGCGAATAAGTAGAGTTTAGTGACAGAGGAGAGGTAATTGGAAGTGAATATCTTGGAGCGGGGGCAGTTTTATCAAAACTAGTTCTGATGTTTTAACCCTAAGTTAACCTTCTATGTTTCTAGAAAGAATTAAATCACAATTCCTCTTCTATAATCGCATGAACACTTTTCTAGGCTTCTCAACACCCGAAAACATGAGCCTATTCACAGATTATTATGAGTTAACGATGTGTGCAAGCTACTTTGACAATAAAAACTTTGAGCCTGCCACATTCGACCTCTTCATAAGGCGTTTGCCAGAGAATCGTTCCTACTTCCTATTCGCAGGATTAGAAGAAGCTTTGCAATACTTACAAAACATCAGTTTTACAGAGGAGCATTTGGTTTACCTAAAAAAGCAGGGTTTCAACCATGACTTCCTAGATTACCTCCATACTTTCCAGTTCACTGGTGACGTATGGGCTGTTCCAGAAGGTACAGTGGCTTTTCCTAATGAACCCTTAATCCGCGTGACAGCCCCAATTATTGAATCGCAGCTTGTGGAGACTTTTCTGTTAAACACAATTAACCTCCAAACTATGATAGCGACCAAAGCCTCACGAGTAGTTCATGCGGCTAAAGGCAAATCTGTGATTGAGTTCGGTTTAAGACGTGAACATGGTATAGATGCAGGAATGAAAGTAGCTCGCTCAAGTTACATTGCTGGGTGTCAAGGAACCAGCAACGTTTTGGCAGGAATGGCATATGGTATTCCAGTTTTCGGTACAATGGCACACTCATTCGTTATGTCTTACCCAAAAGAAATCGATGCCTTCAGAGCATTCGCCAAAACATTCCCAAATAAATCAACCCTGCTCATAGACACATACGATGAGATGGCAGGCGCAGAAAAAGCCGTCATAGTTGCCAAAGAACTCGAAACAAAAGGCTTTAAGCTTGGGGGTGTTCGACTGGACAGCGGCGACTTGGCAAAAAACAGTCAAAAAATTAGGAAAATCTTAGATGACAATAATCTAGGGTATGTTAAGATTTTTGCGAGCGGGGACTTGGACGAATTTAAAATTGCTCAACTGCTCAATGACGGCGCTAGGATTGATGCGTTTGGTGTTGGAACTAAGATGGGCACATCCGCTGACAGACCATACCTTGACGTTATCTACAAACTGTGCGAAACAATGACATCTGACGGCAGTTTTTCGCCTATAATGAAGTTAAGCAAAGACAAAATCACTTTGCCTGGAAGAAAACAAGTTTACCGCTTCAAGAATGAAGAGGGCTTTTTTGAAAAAGACCTAATCGCACTATCCGATGAAAAAGTAAACGGTGAACCGTTACTCGTTAAGGTCATGGAGAAAGGCAAACTTATTTTTAATCTTCCAACTATTAATGAAATCCGCGCTAAAGCTGAAGAAAACGTCTCTAAGCTTCCAGCAGAATTTAAGGTCTTAACAAATGCTCCAGTTTACTCTGTTGAGTTAAGCCAAAAACTTCAGAACCTTATTGAAACCACAAAGTCTCAGTTAATCAAAAATGAGGTAAATAATGAATTCTCTAAAACGGTTTTGAGCTAATTTTTGTTACTTTTGTATTCTCCAAAATAGTGTTTTCGCCTTTTCTATATCACATTGAAAAATACAGTATTCTTTTATTTCTTCGTTCTTATGGAAGAACCAGTCATTGCTCTATTGCAGACTACCTAACATTTCTTTTCTCCCATCTTTAAGAGCTTGAATCCATTTTGCTGGGTTCCTATTTATGTTAATCACGAATTTTGTGAGGAATTTGGCAAACCCTTAATAGTCTTTTTGGAAAATCTGTATGGTTATCCAAAAAAGGGGAATACATTATGCAAAACCGCCCAGCCATCGTTGCTGTTGGCCGAACTAAGTTTGGAGAGCACTACGGCAAAGAACCAGAAAAACTAATTGAGGAAGCTTGGCTTGCCGCTTCAAACGAATGCAGCATAGAACGAAAAGACCTAGAAGCATGTTACATGTCCGATTGTTTTCTTCCCATCACCAACAAATTAGGTCTTGAAGAAGGCTTTCTCTCAGAATTAACTGAACTTCACGTGCCCATGGAAGTTACACGTTCCTTTAGCGCCGCATTATTGACAGCTTGCCACGCTATTCAAGCAGGAGCTTACAACACAGTTCTAGTTGGAGGTATAGAGAAGATGACGGATCGCTGGGACAAAATCCGCGACGACCTCATGCTCCTTGATGATCCATGGAGTTATTATGCAGGTGGAACACCTGAGTCAAACCATGAACTTATGCTTCGTGCATACATAAAAAAACATAATATAACGGGCGAAAACCTAGATAAACTCAACATGGCTTTAGCAGAGGTTACTGTAAAGAACCATGCGAACGCAACCAAAAATAAATACGCCCAATACCAAAGAAAAATAACTATTGACCAAGTGTTAAGCGCTAGAAAAACAGCGCAAAAACCTTTAGGACTCTACGATTTTGCGCCAATCTCTGATGGTGCATCAGCATCTGATCCTTACAAGCGAATCAGTTGCTAAAAAAAAGACTGAGCGTCCAGTTAACGTTTTAGCCGTCGGTGCAGCAACAGACTATCTCAATTACCCCGCGAGAGAGGATCTGTCACATTTCGTTTCCGCTGAACTTGCGATGAAAAAAGCTTCCGAAACATCCAAAATCAAGCCTTCCGATTTGGAGGTTATCGAAGTTTATGACCAATCCACCGTGATGGAGATGGTTTCTCTTGAAGACTTGGGTTTCTGTCAGCCTGGAACCGCTTGGAAAAGCATACACGGCTGCCAAAACTGCTATGACATAGGCGGCAAACCACTTTATGTAAACACAGACGGCGGCTTAAAGGCGAACGGTAATCCGTTAGGTGCAACTGGAGGAGCGCAGATCTTTGAGATTTATCGTCAACTACGCGGGGAAGCTGGCGAAAGACAAGTTCACGTTGATAATGATTCACCCAAGCATGGTTGCGTATTAGAGTTTGAGGGCTTTGGAACTAAAGCATACGTTACCATATTAGGAGAAAACAAGAATGAGTAGTGAGCCAATAGAAAGACGGGTTTCTTACTTAGGTGACCGCTTAAAAGCGAGTCGATGTCAATGCTGCGGCAAAGAATATTTTGAAATACGCGATTATTGCAGTAACTGCGGCAGAAAAAGCTATGGAAAAATGGATAGCGTTGACTTATTCTATGATAAGGGCAAACTGGAATTATGTACCTATATCAATGAACCAACTAACAAGTTCATGAAACTTTCAAGTTTCGTTTACGGAATTGTTTCTTTTCATGATGGAAAAATCCGTGTTCCCGCAAGATTAACTGACCAATTGATTTGTGCCGGTGACGAAGTGGATTTAGCTAGCCTTGAAGGCAGGGACGTAATTCCCCGTTTCAGAAGACGCTACTCAGTGGGTAAAAGCGAGGTTGTTCCAACAATTTCTTTAGCTTTCACTTTAGCCGACGAGTACTATCCACACCAAGAATACAAAGTGGTTCAACCCAGCAAAGAATATGACTTGCCTGGCATCGTGGGTTATGGCGCTTATACTTCTCGTTTCCGTATAAAAGAAGAAGGTTTGGAACGTGCTGTTCCTTTCATGGATGAAGACGCGGTTACTGCTTCGGTTGAAGCTGGAAAGCTTGCGCTTATCCATTCAGGTCTCGATAGTACTTGGATTGGAAAAGTATATGTTGGCTCAGAATCAAACCCGTATGCTGTTAAACCTATTGCATCAAAGGTAGCTCAAGTTCTCAAGCTCGGTGAAGAAGATGGCGACGTTCAAAGCGTTGATGCCGTAGATACAGAGTTTGCTTGCAAAGCGAGCACAAGCATGTTCAAAGATGCCTCAGCGCTAGTTAGCTATCCAAGGTCATGTATAAAATACGCTATGGTTATTGGCGCAGATAATTCCCAAGCTGCCCCTCGAGGCTGTGCAGGCGGAGAATTAGATACCTATGTTGGGTTCGGTGGTGCCTCTTTTATCTTTGGAAAAAACGATGTCATAGCAGAAGTTGAAGGCTGGTATTCTTGTACTTCTGACACTCCTGATTTTTGGCGTAGAGACGGCGAACAGTATCCAATGCATGGCGGAAGATTCACTGGCGACCCAGCATATTTCAAGCACGTTCGAAAATCAGCCACTAAGCTTATGGAAAAATTAAACGTTAAAGCAGCTGACCTGAACTACTTCGTTCCCCATCAACCTAATCCACAGTTTCCAGTACGAATCGCAAAAGAACTCGGTTTTAAAGAAGAGCAGTATTTGCCTGCGATTCAAATAACAAAGTTTGGAAATACTTATTCTGGAGCCTCGCTTGTCGGTTTAGCTGCGGTGTTGGATGTTGCTAAGCCTGATGAACGCATTTTGGTTGCAAGCTACGGTTCAGGCGCAGGTAGCGACGCTTACATGCTTAGAACTACAAGTCAACTTCTCGACAAACGCAAACGACAAAAAATCAACGTTAAATTCCAAGCGGAAAATCCATTCGTAGAATACGTGGACTACACGACTTATCGAAGACTTAAGACAGGAATGTAAACGACTATTGCAATTGCAGAAACCTTCCTCAATTTTTGTTCGATTCTTTTATGTAACGGGCAAACATGTAGACTGAGCGACTTATCATTGGGTTAGTTGAGTGCTTGAAAAACACTTAATAAATGCCGCGTAATCTTCACATGGCGAAGGGATAGAAAGAAATTGTTTATTGACGACATTCTAAAAGTTATTTATGCGCCACAAAAAGCATTCAAAAGCATCGTTGCAAACCCAAAATACCTTGGTGCATTGATTGTTCTAATTCTTTTCATTGGCTTACAAGTAGGTTATGAGTATTCACAGTTTTCTAAAACCTACACTGAGCAAACAACTCCAACGATTGATCAGTTGGCTACATTTACCAATGCATCAGTATGGAGAAGTAGTCCAAATGTTGCGTTAAGTAACAATTTTGATGATTATCTAAATTATAGTGTTTATGTTGCAGGTTTTGGGCTTCCGCCAACAGATTCGAATGCTTACTACAGTCTCTTTGGAAACAGCAGCCTACAAATGAATGCCACCAACACTAACAGTGTAACAGCAGCTTTAGGTAACGTATTCAACGTTGACTGCGGGACAAGTGGTTTTCAGAACCTTTCCATCACCTTAAAGCAACTGGAGCCTCAAGTTGCTCCTCAAAACGTTGCCATAACGCTGTATTCACTTGGAGACATTGATTCATACCGATATGACTTAACGCCTCAATTAACAAACACCTCAATACTTGGTCAATGGAACAACCTTACTATCACACTTGGTCCCAACGCTGTTGGATGGATACCCAATGGAAACCCAACCTGGAGCAACATAACATCATTAAAACTTGATTTCACTTACCCATCCAACACAAGCATAAACATCCACGTTGGGGCACTGTTCTTCCACGGACAATACCTTACACCAGTACAATACAACAGCACCGGCATCCTTCTACAGTTTCTGCAGTTATTCTCATTACAATTTATCTTCACTTGGTTCATATTGACAGGAATCATTTACTTGATTTGTAGAGTCCTAAAAAGCCAAGTGCTTTGGAAACCGCTATTTGTGGCTTTTGGTTTTGCATTGGTCATTATGGTTATTCGATCATTAGTCAACTTAGTCGCAACATTTGCTTTGCCCCCCGTCTATTACCCATTCGATCTATCGTTAGGTGTACGTTTTGATCCCTACGCAGCGCTCTATTACCCAGTAGAAGCACTAAAGACACTACCTGCAATATCAACAACAATCTTCAACAACATTGAGGCAGCAACAATGCCTTTCAGAACCATAGTTTCAGGAATGTTCATAGTGTCCTATGTATGGTTGGGTGCAGTAGGTACCATAGTCGTTGGAGAGCTCAAACCCGAGTTCTCAATGGTAAAACGCATAGTCCTATCTGCCGTTTCATTAGCCATAGTTGTTCTGCTCTTGATCTTTTTGGTTGGGGCAGTTTAAGCAACGCCGCAAGGCGTTTGCCACAATTTTTTCTAATCCTTTTTTAGTTAGCAAGATTTATATGATTGCAGCTCACCTTTGCAATTGAAAACTGTCGATAGTGAGCAGTTTAGAAGAAGGTAATTGAATGGTTGCGATTAAAGAATTACAAGATGGCATGAAACGAGTTAGCGTTGAAGCCAAGGTCGTAGATAAAGGCGATCCTCGAGAAGTTAAATCACGTTTCAAAGATGAAACTTACCGAATAGTTGACGCTGTAGTTGCTGACGAATCTGGCAGTGTAAAGTTGACGCTTTGGAACGAGCAGATTGATCAAATCAACGTGGGCGATAACATAAAAATTGAAAACGGATATGTTACGAGTTTTAAGAGTGAAATTCAGCTTAACGTTGGTAAATTCGGAAAATTAACCGTTGAATAAGTATTCCTTTTGGACTTTTTTCCTCATTTGTAAATAGTCTTGAAGCGTTTCACTTTTTAAAAAATTAAGGCACAATGAAAAAAAATGGTTATTCAGCCAAATTTGTTTTCTTCAAACACAAAGATAAGCCTGAATTAATCTACTTTTTAGAAAAACTTAATTAATTCATTTGTTCGGTCAATTCTTGTCGTTGTGGGAAAGTAAAGTGCAGTTTGAACTTGTAGCGCCATTCCAAATTTCGCCTGGGCAGCAAGCCGCAGTGGAGCAGCTAGTGAAAAACTTGTCAATCAAACCTAAACAAACGCTCCTTGGAATTACTGGCAGCGGCAAAACATTTGTTATGGCCAACGTAATCAACAAACTGCAAAAACCTGCCCTCATAATTGCACATAACAAGACGTTGGCGGCGCAGTTGTATGCGGAGTTAAAAGAACTTTTTCCCAATAACCGCGTGGAATACTTCATTAGTTTTTACGATTTTTACCAGCCTGAATCGTATTTGCCAGCCCAAGATATGTACATTGAAAAAGACTCTTCTGTTAACGAGCAGATTGAAAAGATGCGTATGCACGCGGTATCAAGCGTTGTGAGCCGAAACGACACAATAATAGTTGCTAGCATAAGCTGCATTTACAGCTTAGGCAACCCGGATGACTTCAGAACTATGGCGGCAGAACTTGAGGTTGGCAAGCAAATATCAAGAATGCAACTTATCCATGAACTTGTGGATATGCAGTATGAACGCAACGACATGGTTCTTGAGCCGGGAAGATTCCGCGTAAGAGGCGACGTCGTGGATGTGGTACCTTCATATGAGAATGAAATTTTACGCAGTTGAACTCGAAGCAAACACAATCAAGAAAATAAAAGAAGTCAATCTGGTAAGCGGCGACGTGAAGACAGCGCTTGACAGGTTTACGCTTTATCCTGCACGCCAGTACGTTGTGCCTGAAGAGAAACATGCACTTGCACTTGAGCATATTAAACAAGAATTGGAAGCGACATTGCCTAATTTGCCTCCGTTGGAAGCGCACAGGCTCAAGCAGCGAACAAACTATGATTTGGAAATGATTAAGGAAGTGGGGTTCTGTGCGGGAATGGAAAACTACAGTCGACACTTCGACGGACGCAAACCTGGTGAGCCGCCGTTCACGTTGATGGATTACTTCCCCAAAGACTACCTGCTGATCATCGATGAGAGCCACCAAACCATTCCACAATCACGCGCCATGTACAATGGCGACTATGCGAGAAAAAAGAACCTCGTGGACTTCGGTTTTAGACTTCCCAGCGCATTGGATAACAGACCGCTTAAGTTTGAAGAGTTTGAGAAGAAAATGGGTAAAGTCCTTTTTGTCTCAGCAACACCCGCAGAATATGAGCTTGAAAAAAGCGGTTCGCCAGTTGAATTAATCACAAGACCCACCGGACTTTTGGATCCTGAGGTTGAGATTCACCCTATTGAGGGGCAGATGCAGCATTTGATGGCGGAAGCCAAGAAAACCATTGTGCGGGGTGACCGCGTCTTAGTTACAACTCTAACCAAACGCATGGCAGAAGACCTAGCCGAATACTTGTGTAAGGAAGGTTTCCGCGTTAGGTACATGCATTCAGACATCGATAGCTTAGATCGCATAGAACTAATTCGACAGCTACGAATCCACGAATTCGACATTCTTGTCGGTATCAACCTGCTCAGGGAAGGCTTAGACATCCCTGAAGTCTCAACCATATTCATTTTGGATGCTGATAAAGAAGGGTTCCTGCGAGATGAACGCAGCTTAATTCAAACTATCGGGCGGGCATCAAGAAATGACCATGGTAAAGTATTTCTTTACGCCGATGTAGAGACACGCTCAATTAAACGAGCCGTAGAGATTACATATTACAGACGTAGCTTCCAGAAACGCTTCAACAAACTCCACCATATCACCCCAAAAACAATAGTGAAGGGTGTATCCCAAAAAGAAAGTATAATCAAAGGTACCAAGCACCTACCAAAGTCAGACATGAGACGTCAAATCATCGAGTTAGATGCGAAAATGCGTGAAGCAGCTGAGAAATTGGACTTTGAACTGGCTATTCAGCTTAGGGATGCAATTGCAGAGTTGAATAGGGCATTGGAGAGGAAGATGGAAAATGACGTGGTTAAGCCAGAAAATTAAAGATTTAACGCAAAAAGGTTCTAATCTTTCTGCATAAACTGGTTACAAAATAGAAAGTAGATAGGAATTTGGTTTAGGTTATGAGAGATAACGTTTCAATTAAGGGTGCACGGGAACACAATTTAAAAAATATTGATTTAGAGTTGCCCCGAAACAAGTTTATAGTGATTACTGGGCTTTCAGGCTCGGGAAAATCAACATTGGCTTTTGACACAATTTACGCTGAAGGACAGCGAAGATACGTTGAGAGCCTGAGTGCGTATGCAAGGCAGTTTTTGGGACTTATGGATAAGCCCGATGTAGATTCTATTGAAGGGCTTTCTCCGGCAATATCGATTGAACAAAAGAGTACAAGCAAAAACCCCCGCTCAACCGTTGGAACAGTTACAGAAATATACGATTACCTCAGGTTGCTCTATGCACGCATAGGAATCCATCACTGCCCCAAATGCGGTAGCAGCATTCACCCTCAAAGCCCAGAAAACATTACCAGTCTGATAATGGCTGAAAAAATAAAAACACTAACATTCCTAGCTCCAATCATTCGCGGCATCAAAGGTACACATGAACAAGTTTTTGAAGACCTCAAAAAACAGGGATACACCAAAATTCGTGCGGACCAAAAAATCTACGATACTGACTGCATCAAGGAAGAATTAAAGCTTGTCAGGTACGAGAAACACTGGATTGAAGCAGTCATCGACACCATTGCAATATTAGATGAGGAACGCTCACGGATTTCCGAAGCTGTAGAGCAGGCTCTTTCAGTCGGCAAAGGAACAATGATAATTATCGACGCTCAAAAAGCTGAGGGCGAAAAGAAAAAGGAACTTGAACGCTTCGCAGATGAAACTATGTACAGCACCTTTGGAGCTTGCCCAAATCACCCAGAAATTGTCTTTGAAAGTCTCGAGCCCCGTATGTTCTCGTTTAACTCGCCGTTTGGCGCTTGCACAACTTGTCACGGCTTGGGCGAAATCACAGAGGTTACAGAAGACAAGGTTATTCCAGACAAAAACCTCTCCATCATGGATGGTGGCTTAGCAGTTTACAAGGGCACTATGGAACTCAGTTGGCGTGCTCAGCAGCTTGCAACCGTTGGCAAAAAATACGGTTTCGACGTTTTTACTCCTCTTAAAGATTTTACGCAAGAGCAGCTGCGAGTTCTTCTGTACGGTGATAAAGAACCCATCAACGGGAATTGGTCAAACGGCGCTAGCATGTGGATGCGCGACGGCTGGGAAGGTATAGTTCCCCAAACTATGAGGCTATATCGTCAAACTGAGAGCGCCTGGCGAAAAGAAGATATAGAAAAATTCATGACTTCAAGACCCTGCGCCGCCTGCAACGGCAAAAGACTGCAGCCAGTGGTTCTTGCAGTTCAAATTCTTGGTAAAAGTATCATTGACGTTACTGACTTTTCGATTGAAGATGCAGTTGATTTCTTCCTTAACCTGCCCAGCCAGTTGGAGGGGAAAGAGTTGGTTATCGCCAAACAGGTGCTTAAGGAAATAAATCAGCGCCTTGGGTTTTTGAAGAATGTTGGTTTAGGTTATCTTTCACTTTCTAGGGCGGCAAGAACGCTTTCTGGAGGCGAAGCCCAGCGAATTCGTTTAGCTACGCAAATCGGCAGTAACCTGATGGGGGTACTGTACATTTTGGATGAACCCAGCATCGGTTTGCATCAGAGAGACAACGCGAAACTCATAGCCACCCTTCATCGACTGCGAGATTTAGGTAATACGTTGATTGTGGTTGAACACGACGAGGAAACCATTCGTAACGCCGACTACATCGTTGACATGGGTCCAGGCGCAGGTGTCCATGGTGGACACGTTGTAGCCGAAGGCTCACCTGAAGAAATCATGGTTAACAAACGAAGCATCACAGGCAAATACCTCTCTGGCGAACTAAAAATTGAAGTGCCCACTGAACGGCGTCAACCCGTCGGCTACATTACTGTTAATGGTGCAAAAGAAAATAACCTCAAAAACCTCAGTCTCCAGTTGCCGCTGGGCGTGTTGTGTGGGGTTACAGGTGTTTCCGGTTCAGGCAAGAGTACATTGATGAATTTGACAGTTATTCCGGCGTTGCGCCAAATGTTCGGCGAACAAGTAGACAAAATAGGTAAACATGAATCCATAGATGTTCCAAGTGTCGTGCGTAACGTTATAGTCATTGATCAAGACCCCATCGGGCGAACGCCACGAAGCAACCCCGCAACCTACACTAAACTCTTCGATGAGATAAGACGAATTTTCGCCTCCACAAAAGAAGCCAAAGCGCGCGGCTACAAAGAAGGTCGATTTAGTTTCAATGTGAAAGGCGGCAGATGCGAAACCTGCCAAGGTGACGGGGTATTGCGCATAGAAATGAACTTCCTGCCCGACGTTTACGTCCAATGCAGCGAATGTAAAGGAAAACGATACAACAAAGAAACATTGGGCGTGCTCTATAAGGGCAAAAACATAGCTGAAGTTTTGGATATGACGGTGGAGGAAGCCGCAAAATTCTTTGAGAACACGCCGAGGGTTTCACGAAAACTTGAGACGCTGCTGGATGTGGGGCTTGGATACATCAAGCTGGGACAAAGCTCAACTACATTGTCAGGCGGTGAGAGTCAACGAATCAAGATCACTCGTGAACTGAGTAAACATAAATCTGGACATGTCGTTTACATGTTAGACGAACCGACTACTGGGCTTCATTTTGACGATACCAAACGACTCATAAAAGTTTTGAATCGATTAGTGAACAACGGTAACTCTGTTTACATTATTGAACATAACTTGGACGTCATCAAAAGCTGCGATTACCTCCTCGATTTGGGACCTGAAGGAGGCGCTGCAGGCGGCGAACTACTTGCTAAAGGAACTCCTGAAGAAGTCTCAAAGAACAACGGTTCTTACACCGGGTTGTTTTTGGAAAAAATACTTAATCGTCAGGTAGATACTGTTTTGGCAGTGAAGCATCCTGAATGATCCAAATATTTTGTCCCTCTGACTTCAAAAGCTCCGATATTCCAACTGACCCAGGCGTCTACCTTTACAGAGATGAAAAGGGCGAAATTCTCTATGTTGGTAAAGCGAAAAGTCTGCGTTCTCGGGTTAAAAATTACTTTTCAAGTTCCGATCAGCCTGCTAAGACAAGGCAGCTTGTTTCAAGAATTAGAAGTATCGATTGGATTGTGGTGAATAACGAGGTTGAAGCGTTGCTCCTTGAGAATAAGCTGGTTAAGCAGCATTGGCCCAAATACAATGTTAACTTAAAAGACGCTAAAACCTTCGCCTATATCTCGTTTACAAGAGAGGATTTTCCAAGGGTGCTTACGAGCCGTAAAGTTGCTCGTAAACTGGAATCGTTTGGACCCTACACTGACGGCTTCACACGTCAAGACCTTCAACGTTTAGTAGTGAGGGTTTTCAAGTTGCGTACGTGTAAGTCTCTGCCTAAGCGTGCTTGTTTAAACTATCATATTCACTTGTGCTCTGCACCCTGCATTGGTAAAGTTAATGGTGAACAATATGGTGAACAAGTGCAGAGAGCGCGCTCATTTCTAAATGGAAACTATAAACAGACAATTGAACAGTTAAAAACTCAAATGCAGGCAGCCTCTCAAGCCCAACAGTACGAAACTGCCCTTGAACTTCGTAACCAAATCCTTTCCATAAGACTTGTTACGGAGCATCAAATTGTGGATCAAGAGCGCCGTTTTGACCAGGACGTTTTGGTGTTTAGGCAGGTGGGCGAGAAGATGTTGGCAGTTCAGATGAGTATGCGCAAAGGGGTATTATTGGGCAAAAAAGAGTTTAGCGTTGATGTTCAGTCAATGATTGAACAGGAATTTTTGAAAGCATATTATACCACAAACCAGATTCCAAGAGAAATTCTGTTGAACAAGCCTTGTTGGCAGGGCGCTGAAGAGAAGAAGGCGTTAGAAGAGTTTTTGTCTGCTAAGCGTTGTGCTCGTGTTTCGTTGACGATTCCAAGGCGGGCTGATAAGTTGGGGCTTGTTCAGTTAGCAGAGAAAAACCTCGAATCAACCTTGGATGTTGATAGTGCACTTGTTGATTTGCAGAATAGCCTCAACTTGCCAGTTCTGCCACGTTTAATTGAGTGCTTTGACATATCAAACTTGGGTACTGAACATGTGGTTTCAGGTATGGTTAGCTTCAAAGATGCCAAACCTGACAAGAAAAACTACCGCAAATTCAAAATCAAAACCTTCAAGGGACAGGACGATTTTGCCGCAGTAAACGAGGTAGTTACCCGAAGATACAAACGTTTGATAGAAGAGAAGACTCCATTGCCCGATTTAGTGATGATTGACGGTGGACCAGGGCAGGTTAGTGCGGCAAAAGCGGCTTTACAAACGCTTGGGTTGCAGCTTCCGCTTATTGGGTTGGCTAAGGAGCATGAAGAAATTTACTTGCCAGATGAATCGGCGCCTAGAAACTTTAGCAAAAACAGTAAAATGATCCTTCTGCTTAGGAAAATCCGTGATGCAGCACACGATTTTTCGTTGGGTTACAACATTAAGAGGCGGCAGATGAAAATCCGTGAAGAATTCAAACAAACGAAGTCTAAAGAAACTGTTTGATTGCTTTCTCAAGACCTGTAAAACCATTAATTATTGTGTTAGAGTGGAAAACTATCCAAGGGCTCAGGCACTTCATCTCTGATACTACAATGATTTTTTTGCCTTTGCGTTTGGCGTAGAACATTTCCATGCATGCGCCCGCCGATAGTATTGGCAGGTAAACAACCATGATGTCGCATTGGTCAGCGTCTTCTAAATCGCGTTGCACAAAGTCGAAAGTTGGTACTTTGTCCCACCAGCATTCCTCGGTTCCATTATAGAGGACACGTTCTCTTTTCCATGGGTCAATAATTTCACAGCCCAGTTTGCAGGCGATGTCTGTGATGGTTTTTCGGTAGTCCTGCTGTTTTTCCATACCTATAATGGGACCAGAGATGAACACTTTCTCTTTCATGCTGTTAACCATGAAATCAAAAATCACTAAGACTAATATTCTTTTTTCGAAGGACTGATTCTTCATTGATATTTGAATTAACCTTCCAGATTGAGTGTTCTTTAAAATGGCATTTTTCCATTTGATTTCAATAAATTTATTGTAACTTTTATTAGTCCAAAATGACGTTATTTGTGTGTTGAAAAATGACTGTAGATAATTCGAAAACTAGCAATGCTAATCAGCTATCTGGTAGCGAACCCTCTGCAACCAAGCATTTAGGAGAAGAAAAAAACGCAAGTGAACCAACCAAAGAACAAATGGAGCTAAGAGCATTTGTTAAATTGCTGGGAGAACTGCAGTCAAAAGGCAAAATAACGGGGCAGCAATTTAGAGAAAACCGCGAATTATGGATACATCAACAACCTAACGATCGAGACGTATTAATATGGCGTCTAAAGCAGCTTCTAAACACAGAAACCAAACCGAATGCACCAAGAAGTCAACCATTTCAGAAACCCCGTAGAATGTAGACAGATTGTAAAGGATCAATTTTTTCTTCTTTTAAATCAAAGCTGGTATTTAACAAAGGTGGCTGTGTACTGTTGTTAACGCAGGATTTGATAATCTTGCTGAATAGTTGTTTTTGCTCAATATAGAACAACAAAAGTTGTGCTGCGGCATTGCGAGGGCTTGTTTTGGGGTGTTTTTCTGTTTTAGGGTTCGTGGCGTTTGGAGGTTTCGTCTGGAAAAGTAATAGAACGTCAGGAAAAGGCGGGTTGTTATAGTTGCCCTTGTTCTTTTTGAAATGAGATTTCTTCTCTTTCGATTAAAAGCTAATCTCTCCCTTGTTGCATTGTGGGTGTTACCATGCACCAACATTCGTTTAATAGTCGTGGATGGTTGTATGTTGCAAGAGAAAGGAAAGGCTTCATTTAATTTGTCAGTTTGGAACTGAGATTTGGACTGAACCATTTTCAAATGGTTCGGTTCCTGTGAATAACTTGTGGCATCTAAATATCTCGCAAAATGAATTTCCCCAAGAGTTTGGAAGAACCAAAAATGTTCGGTCAAAATATCAAACCATCCACCCAATAATTATCACGTTCAATTGTTTTGGGGAATTTGTTACCCGTGACAAGTGTAGGTCAAGTAGTTGAAGAAATGAAGGATACTGCTGAGAGCAGAGAAAATGAGAATCCTTACGCTCAATCTCTAGCGATTATAGATCAAAATAAAACAAGTAGATAAAACGATAGCCTAGAAAAAGGTCTAAGCACTAAGAAAATTATATGTGCCCGCCAAGGACGCCTGCTACTATTGAAAATATAAAAAGCGCAATAATGACGATTACTACGATTTTTTTAGTTAAAGTTTTCATTTGATTCGGTATCTCCCTGAGGTCATTGCTAAGATGTTTAGTATTTGAATTTAGTAGTTAATAATTCAGAACATGGATTTGGGGGTTTGGGTTTTAACAAGTCTTAAATTAGGATAGCGTAGAAATAATCAAGCGAGTTGTGAATGAATATGCCAATGGACTATGTAGTTTTTGAGCCTGCCGATGAAAACTTTGCTCAACTTATTGTAAGAATTCTTGAGGAAAGAGGCTATAGTTCAGGTTATCAACTTGGATACCCACATAATAAAATCTTCATAAAAGTTGACGGCAAAGAAGAAGCAGACAGAATTTCAGTCATAATAGGAAAGTTTATGAAAAAATTCAATTTAACTGAGGGGGGAATTGCAGTTTCCAAATTAGACACGTTAACAAGTAAACTTGGAAGCTTAATTCCCGAACAACCTAACAGAAAGCTAGAAAAACCTGCGGAAAACAATGGAAAGAAAGTAGAAAACAATGACGTTGATCACTCAGAAAAGTTAGAAACTGAGGTTAACAATAAAGCTATGCTTGAAGAATTGAGAGGAAAAATCGCTGAAAAGCTTAATCAATTAAATTCTCTTATTGCGGAAAATCCAAAGGACCGTTCAAATGAGAAGAGAAGAATTGAAAGAGACACTCTGGTTTGGGTTCTTCAAAATATGCAGTGATTAACCAGAATAACTTTGCTGCGTACGTTTCTGAATCTTCAGATCATTGATCATAGTCGGGCAATAGTTGCCTTGTAGGAAGGATGATGCCATTGCCAGATTATTTGGGCGACCCTTTCAGAATACCCGTGAGTTGTCAGTTTGCTGAACACTTGCTCTGTTGTTAAATAATTTTTTGAATCTGAATATCCTGGTTGCCCTGAACTAGGCGTGTCAATTGCAGCAAGTTTTATTGTCTCGCCAGAACTAAGTTGAAATGAACTTCAGTCAATTACAGCAGAAACAGTTCCGGTTTTAACTGTAGGAATAGATTCAATTGTAACTTAAGGAAACAAGACAGCTATAACAATTATAGTGATTGTTACTTTTGTGAGTAATGGACAACGTATATGGATCATTTATAATCTATTTCTTTTGCTTTTATGGCTTTTCAATTTAATACCCTCAAATTTTCTGTTCATTTGAAAAGTTGCTGTCTGATAGCGGTCATTTTGTCTGATGACCCTCATTTTGACGTGATACAGGAAGCGAAAAGAAACTGGATTTAAGAGCCTCTCGGGATTTCCATGATTTTTAACATAGTTGGTGTAGGGGATTGGACTTGAACCCTCCATTTCATTGGGGACTTCACCTGTATATCCATTTTTTGTTAATGTGTTTTGTTATTAAAATTTGTTGAAGCCAAATAATTCCTCAAAGGTCTTTCTGTTTTTTGCTTTTGGCTGCTCTGCAGGATAGCCAAGGGTTAATAGCGCAACAACTTTCCATTTATCTGGAATTTTAAGGAGTTCTTTGACTTTTTCTTCACTGAAAGACCCTATCCAACATGAACCTATACCAAAAGTCGAAGCGGCAATAACTATGTTCTGCAGAGCAATTGTAGTGTCAACGACTGCCCATTTTCCAGTTAGAAGCGATTTTTCATCTGCGCACCCAACTATAACCATGGGTGCATTCTTGATATGTTTAGCAAACAAGCTTTTGGATAATTCATTCTTAGCTTGGGAATCAGTCACTACTACAAATCGAAAGGGCTGTCTGTTAACTGCGGATGGCGCTTGTCTACCAGCTTCGAGAACTTGGCTCAAGATTTCTTGCGGTATTTCTTTATCTTCATACTTTCGAATACTTCTTCGGCTTAAAATTACATCAATCAAAGACAACGGCTTCACCGCTCAACAGTTAGTTAAGCTTCCTAAAATCCCTTCCACTAAACTGAACTACTGCTTTAGGGTTGAACTTCCAGCCTCTGGTGATTTAGGTGGGGAATCGACTTGAACCCACACTCCAGTGTAGACCTAACCAGCAATTCTTTTTTATAGTTAAATGAAACGCGTGCTGGATGAACATTTTAAAGATAGGCAAAGAATAGGTGCGAGAGTTACCTTTAATCATCTATAACTAAAGTTTTTACTTCTGCACCAGACTTGTCATTTTTTACTCAGTTTAAGAAGCTTAACCAATAAAATATCGAAGATTTTGTTATCCTCAGGTTTTAACCCAAGCATTGTCTAAGTTTGGCTGATTCCAGTAATGCTTTTTTTGCTTCCACGTCTTCTTTTTGTAGGTAAGATAGCAGGAAATTGTTTGTAAAGTTCTCATGTTTTCTTTGTGACACGCCTTTTGGTCCAAGTTTGAAATTTAGTTTTTCTTCAACCACATTCAAATCTTCAAGTAACATCGAGAGAGCGACTCTAAGTTTTTCCTCATTCATGTTTGCCCTTTTAGCTGTAGCTTGACTCATCTCCAAGAGCATGTTTATGTTTTCCCATGAAACGTATTCGCCGACGAGGCTAAGGTCATGATCCATTTTCAGGTAGTGTTTTCTTAGTAGTTCCAATTCTTTGTCGTCTAATATGTTTAGGGCTTTACTGCCTAAGAACTCTGGCGGTAATCCTATACTGTATAGAGCTGTGGCAAACGATATTGCTCTTGGTAGGCATACTCCTGCTACGCATCTACTGTAGCCAAAAAGTCCAATGTGTAGTTTTCGGGCTCTTCTTGCTGGCACGTAAGCTGCAACACTATTGATAAAGGGCGCAAGTATTTCGACTTGTTGCTCATATTGTTGCCTGCACTTGCCAAGTATGCATAGTAGTGTTGTTTCTTCTTGCTGGTCTATAATTACTGGGTCACCGTTTGGCAATCTCTGGTTGAGCGTTTGAATGCATTCTTGCACTTGTTGAGTAGGATAATCATATCTAAAGGCTGACTGGATAGTTACGGTAGAGAGACCTTTGTATTCTTGCAAAAAATTGTCGATGTTATCTGGCGATAGGTGCCCCCTGAAGGGTTTTGACCCAACCCCTAGTACAGGGTGAATTATCACATCTTGTTGTTTTTCCAATATTTTGAGTTTGCTCAGAGCTATTTTTGAGAGTAAAATGGCGCATAAGAACCCGTAGTTTAGCGCAGGGTCTGAACGTGCAATGAAGACGCGTTGGTGTTTTGGCTTAACAGATTTGATGTAAGGGCCAACTATATCATCAACATGTAGTATGCTATCAAAGTCTTCCACTAAAGGTATTACTCTTAGGGCTTTAGGCTTAAAGTTTCCAATCCAGTCCCCAACGGTTGTAGATTCAAAAAGAACTGAGTCTTCCGTCGAGACTATAGCTTTTTTGTAATAGTTGAATAGCATTATAAGCTCTTTAGCTTCTGTAGTAAAGGGCAGAATTATTTCAAAAATTGGAGCTACATCTCTTTTGTAAGCCATCGATGCAACATCATGAGCAACAGGGATGTTCTGTAATGTTTCAGCGACAATTTTTTTTTCTGCGCCTTCAATTTTAGGGTTAGGAATTCTGTAAGTAAGATAGATATCTTCTCCTATTGTGCGTCCAGCAAAATAATCCCAGTGCTTTTGAAGCAGCTTTCTTACAACTCTTGTATCCGTGTCTTTTCCTTCAGAATCCCACATTACTTCTTGACAGCCAAGTGTACTATAAGCATAGAAAGCTTCAAAGACCTCTAAATTACCGTTGATTACTTCTTCATTGCTCCACGCTGGCACGTTTGCATTGTCTGGATGCTGAGTTGACATTGTACATGGTATCTTTCTATTATCATATTTGTCGTCCATACTATTCCTCTTTTACAGTCGATTGAAGCTTTGACCAAATATGTGCACCTTTATTTTAATTTTCAGTAGTTACCGTGAAGTAAACTGCTTACTTAAAAGAGAAATTGCTTAACCATTTCAGGGTTAGGGACATACATCTATTTGTTATAGTAGACTATAAATTTGGTTTTCTTGATTTCTACGCCTAAAAATTCAGCCTATTACTAACCATATCCAAAGCATTTTCCTTGCTCTTATCTACCAATTAACTGCTCGCTATTTGCGTTACCATTTCCTCAGGAGTGGAATGCAAAGTATTGAAGTATCTGAGTTTGCGTTGGATTTTTGATTCTCTGTTTCCACGTTACAAAAGCCTATTTCCAAATTTTATTAAATAATCTACTTCGGTGGGTTGCTGTATAGTGTCGGGGGTAGAACTAGAACCCACACTACAGTGGAGACAGCACCTGAATTTTCCTCTTTTGGTTAATTCAAATACTTCGTTTGGGTTTTTTTTACACTTTTTCTAAGGCCTCAATGCTCTCCAAAATAGTCTTCAAAGCAGTCTGCGCTTCTAATGCTAATCCGTTTTCTTGCCGACCGGGTCAAATTTTGGTCTGTTCTCTTTATCCGCCAAATAAGGTAAATGCAAAGTTTCTTTTATGGAATATACTTTTGTTCCTTTTTTAATTGCGAACCAGTGTCCTTTTTCTCCTTGAAAGGAGAACATTAGACCTGACATAAAATTCCTACTGGCGGTTCCTGAGTAGACAGTGTTATTTTCTGTTTCGTGCAGACGTTTGAATCTCCAAATTATGTTATCGTCTACCTGTGTCCATGTTCCTTCGTTGGCTCCTGCTAAGTATGCAAAGGTGCCGTCAAAATTGAAGTATATTGGAATCCAATGATAATTTCCGCTGGGTCCCCAGTCAAAGTGCAGAGTCCACAATCCAACAGGGTTCAAGATTTATTCTCCTATGCCAACTGAGTTATTGGTGACAAAAACTTTTAAGACTATTGGCTAAGACCTTAGAATAATGGTAAGTGCCCTTATGTGTATTTTTTTCAGTCTCTCGTGGAGAGGATTTCAGATTCAGAAAATTGAACTCTAATACCGGCATTCCAATAATTTCTGGATTACTTAATTTTGCAGTAACAAACGAGATTATGTACTGGTACTTACTAATACTTCTTATCTTTTTGCCTTTCACCATCTATCTGATTAAGCTCTCGGCAAACCCGACAACTGAGAACATCGAGAGGCTAATGAACGCTTCTCGCAGATTTACTCCTATCCTGTTATTGGCTCTTTACTTATCCGTATTAGTCTTGAGAGTCTATCTCACGTAGTCAGGCAAACGCCAAGCCAGAGTCACGTGTAGTGCATAAATTGTTCATCAAGCGAAAACCTTCCACACCAACAAAATCAAAGGCAAAAAGTCCTTTTGGCGGGTGGGTTTGATCCACAGTATTTGATTTTATACCATAGTGCGAGGTTGGGATTTGACCCTCTGAGAGGAGATTTAACCCAGATTCCTATTTTTATTCAAAGAGGAGGTTTGAAGAAGTTATTCACAAAGGTTGGTTTTTATTTTGGTAAAGTTTTCTTGTTAATAGGGTTTAGAATTGACAGGTGAATTTCGAAAACGTATTGAATTATTGGGGCTCGATGAGCAGGCAAAGAAAAAGGTCATTGATTTGTTTAAGGAAGCTGGAGCTGAATTTCCTTGTTTAGCATGTCCTTCAAAAGACACATGCGAAAATTTCAAGTGGCACATAAAATGGTTTAGCGAATAATATTTTTCAAACTTACTCAATTTGGCTGACATGCATTAGTACTGCATAGATTTATCTTTTAATAATGCCCATATTGGTTTTTAGGCTGATTTTTGGGCGTCAGATTGAAGAGTTTTATGATCATTTTCTGTTTTTTGCTAAGCAAGTTTAAAAGTGGGTATAACGCCGTTATGGATTAGTTATTTAAACTATGAAGGTGTCAAAAACGCAAATTAGTGAACCCCAAGTTCAGCATTTGGGTACATCTATAAGCTCTCATACGCTTATAGAAAAACAAGAGTTAGGTCCACAAGTAAAGCAAATAAAAATTTATGCGCCCGAAATCGCCGCCAAAGCACAAGCAGGTCAATTTGTAATTTTGCGAACAGACAACGAAGGAGAGAGAATACCTTTAACCCTGGTTTCTTGGGATAAAACTGGAGGCACAATAACACTTATCTTCCAAGAAGTGGGGGTATCAACCAAAAAACTCGGAGCCCTCAAAATTGGAGAACAAATTCCAAATCTAATAGGACCTTTAGGAAATCCCAGCGACATAAAATTTTACGGTTTAGCTGTAGTTGTTTGTGGTGGTGTAGGAACTGCAGCTGCTTACCCCATAACAAAAGCGTTAAAGGAAGCAGGAAACGTTGTCGTTACTATAATTGGTGCAAGAAATCAGAAACTGCTTATCCTAGAAGAGGAAATGAAAAAGGTTTCAAACGAGCTCTTTATTTCAACAGATGATGGTTCAAAAGGACAAAAAGGTTTCGTTAGTGACGTATTAAAATCGTTAATAGACAAGAAATACCAATTCAACATTGTATATGTCATTGGTCCTCCAATAATGATGAAGATCACCTCAGAAGTAACCCGGCCATACGCCATCAAAACAGTCGTTAGTTTAAACCCAATAATGGTTGATGGGATGGGAATGTGTGGCGCATGCAGAGTCACAGTTGGCGGTCTTACAAAATTTGCTTGTGTCGACGGTCCAGAGTTTGATGCGCATCAAACTAACTTCGATGAGTTGATTAAAAGACTCAAAGTTTATCCATCAGAAGAGAAACAAGCGGTGGAGTTCCAGGAACATCAAGGAGGAGGAAGCTGTAAATGTTCCAACCACAAGTAGTTAAAAAACCTGTTAATCCAGATCGAACTCATGTCGTTCCAATGGTTAAACTTAGCCTAAAGGAACGTACTTCGAGTTTTTGTGAGGTAGCTTTAGGATATACTGTTGAGGAGGCGTTAGTTGAAGCTCAAAGATGCTTATCCTGCCCCAACGCGCAATGCGTTAAAGGATGCCCTGTTGGAATAGAAATTCCAGCGTTTATTAAACTGATTAAAGAGAAAAAATATGGCGGAGCTATAGAAAAGATAAAAGAAAAGAACAGTTTGCCGGCTATTTGTGGAAGAGTTTGTCCTCAGGAAGAGCAATGCCAAAAATTTTGTGTCAGAGGTAAAAAGGGCGATCCTGTTTCGATTGGGCGACTTGAGAGGTTCGTTGCGGATTTTGAGAGAGAAAAAAATACAGTAATTCCTAGCAAAGCATCCAAGAACGTCACTTTGAATGGCAAAAAAGTGGCAGTTATCGGTGCGGGACCTGCTGGATTAACAGTGGCCGCTGAACTTGTGAAGCTCGGACATAAAGTAACAATATTTGAAGCGCTTCACGTCGCAGGCGGAGTCTTGGTCTACGGAATCCCAGAATTCAGGTTGCCAAAAGGAATAGTTCAAGCTGAAGTAGATTACATTAAAGAATTGGGTGTAGAATTATACACTGACGTACTAATTGGAAGAACATTTACGCCGCAAGAATTATTTGGCCGTGGTTTTGACGCGGTGTTTATTGGTTCTGGAGCTGGATTACCAACATTCTTGGGAATACCGGGTGAGAATTTGAGTGGGGTATATTCAGCTAACGAATTCTTGATAAGAGTTAACTTGATGAAGTCCTATCGTTTTCCAGCGTTTGATACTCCTATAAAATTTGGGAAAAATGTAGCTGTGATTGGCGGAGGTAACGTTGCCATGGACTCTGCTAGATGTGCCTTGCGTTTGGGTGCTGAGAATGTATGTATCCTTTACCGAAGATCAAGAGAAGAAATACCTGCAAGACAAGAAGAGTTGCTTAACGCTGAAGAAGAAGGAATAACCTTCAAGTTTCTTGCATCGCCGACCAGATTTATAGGCGATGAGCAAGGAAAAGTTAAAGGTATTGAATTAGTTGCGATGGAACTAGGTGAGCCCGATGTGTCAGGTAGGCGCAAGCCAATGTCAGTCAAGGGTTCTGAATTCGTGATGGATGTTGATACCGTTATCGTTGCGATTGGACGCACACCAAACCCGATCATACAAAAAGTAACAAAAGGGCTTGAGACCACAAAGCAAGGCACTATTGTTGCCGAACCCGAGACTGGTAGAACCAGTTTGGAAGGTGTATACGCCGGCGGAGACATAATGACTGGGGAAGCAACTGTCATCAGTGCTATGGGTTCAGGCAGAAGATCAGCCAAAGCAATACATGAATACCTCTTGAAAAAAAATTTATCCTGACCAAGAATACACCTATTGCTGTGAATCATAGTAATTTTTCAATTTGTTAAGGAAAGAAAATCAAGACAAATTTTATTTTCTGTTTTCGCCTTTGATTTCATCTTTGCTTCCTGTAATTTGGAGTTATCAGCATACATGGTGCTTGATTACTCAATTGGTGAAGTATGCAGAAAGAATAATAGAGTGATTGCTTTTTTTGGGTTCTATGTTTAAGAGGGTTCCAATATCTAAACGAGAACTGAATACGTCGCTTTTACTTATCGTTCTAATAGTAGGTGTTTTAGCATTGAGTAGTCTTCTTTTGGTTACTGCCTACTGGTTTATTTGGCCTGCCATCATAGTCTGCGTGCTGGTTGCAGTTGGTTATTTTATGGTATCAAAAGACATTTACCAATGTCCATCTTGCCAGGAAGCGTTCAAGATTACAAAACTACAAGATTTCTTTGCACTTCACGGAATTACCCGGACATCCAGTGGGCAGTTTCATGAATGGAAACTACTCAAATGCCCCGGGTGCAGGAAAAGAGAAAAATGCTACCGTGTGAAGGAATAAAGAAAGAATTTTAATCCCGAGGCGGGTAAGTTTGGAATGTTTTTAGGTAGTTTTCTCTTGGTTTATGATTTCGCATATTCTGTCAGGGTTTTTAGATGAAAAGACAAACACTCTGCCTTCCTTGGGAGTGACTTCGACGGCGCTGGCAAACGAGGTTGTATAAGCGATTGAACCGTCAAGTCCGGCTCTAACACCTACTCCAAGGTATCTGCCAAAGGATTTGGTTTTTTTGCAGGAAGAAATATCTTTGAGTAAGAAGGACTTTTTGTCGAATCGCCCATATTTCACAGTGAGGCTCTCGTCATTAATTTTTATGTTTAGACCTCGGTAATTCCAGAACACCAACAGTAGTATCGCTAAAATCGCCCAAGCCATAGAAACCCCGAAAATATCTTCAACCAATAATTCTTCACTGAAAAAGAAAACCGCAAAAGTAACAACAACAATAATTAAACTAACAATTAGAAATAAACCCTTAACAAGAGTACCAGCAGGAACCCACTCGCTGTATTCGATGTTTTCCATGTCTAAAAATTAAACAAGCAAACAAATAAATTTTCGCCATGCATCGGTTTATTTTGAATCCAGTAAACAGAGTGTAATTGGAGGTAAATCAAGATTTTTATACTCAAGCATCTCTTGTTTATTGTGAGGTAAGAGTTTAATGTCAGTAATTAAAAGAAAACCAGCAGATGCGAATAAAGCGCTCATATGTAAGGCTTTAACAGATGTGACGTTCCGAAAACAACTTGAGAAAGAACCAGCCAAAGCATTAGGTGTCAAGACAGTTACTCCCGCAAAAGCTAAAGAAATAACTAAAATCTTAGCCACTCTAAAGGAGATTGATGCAAAAATAAATGGCCTTGCAGATGAGCTTCTCTGCGCGAATGGCGGTCCCTGCGGCATAGCTTAAATGGGGAACTGCTATTCTCCATTTTTTTACATTTGAAGGTAAAGATTTCATTTTTAACTCGGAATTAATGACGCTATATTTAAATTCGAATAGTGGAGGACTTTGTTCTCAGGCGCTTGAGGAAGAATATCTTAACCGTTTAGCATCGACAAGTCATTTTGTGAATCAAGATGTTGTCAACGAAGAAGTGGATGATTATCCTACCGGTCGAGTAGAAATAATGGTTAATGCTACTCAAAAATGCAATTTGAAATGTCGATACTGCTTTGTGGGAGCAGGCAAATTTGATTATAGTGAGAATTACCGTAAAATGCTTCAGCCTAAAACTGCTCGATTACTTATAGAGACTCTTCCAGCGAGACTGCCTTGGGCAAAACATTTTTGCATACACTTCTACGGTGGTGAACCTCTTCTTAATTTGGACGCGCTTGAAGAGGCAATAGATGCTGCCTTGCCGAAAGGTAAATTGTTTTCTTTCGCGGTTACAACCAACGGTACAATTGGCACAAAGAGAGCTTTTTCTATATTGAAGAAAGGGCGTTTTAACGTCATACTAAGCATTGACGGTCCAGCGCATATACATGACGAACTGAGACGAACAAAAAGGGATCGACCTACACATAAAAAGGTACTAAAGTTCCTTAAGGAAGCAAAATTCCAAAACTTGTTCGTGCGCGGCTCAAGCGTAATTAGAAACGGATGGTCTCTAAAAGAGGCAACCAAATATCTTGCAACGCTTCCAGTTGATGCAATAAAAGCTCAAGCTGTAAGATTGCCAATCAGCAATACTCTTGCATTGGACAAGGAACAAAAGAAGGAGTATTTTATGCAATTAGAAAGCATAGCATCCCAAACGGTGGAGCAAGTTAGGGAAAATAAATATCCCAAAGACGACCGTTTTAACAATCGTGTTCTTCAAATTCTTAGCAGCAAAAAGAGAAGTTCTTTCTGTGGTGCTGGAAAATGGACTTTTGGGATGGCAAGTGATGGATCAATCTTACCCTGTGTCCTTCTTGCTGGAAAAGAGAATACCGTTTTAGGTAAAATAAACGATAAAGGTGAGTGGGTAAAAGAAGGTTTGAAATGGGCGTTTGATCATCAGCCGAGAACAAGCTGTCAAGAGTGTTGGGCGTTGCCTTTGTGTGGGGGTGGGTGCCCGGCTATGCTTTCGGTTTGCGGAGATGACGAATGTGAGCTAGTTCGTAAAAACTGTGAATTGGCTCTGGGAATTTACGGATCGTTTTTAGATAGTCGGGAAAACTTGCTGGTTCTAGCTGGGATAACCTAAATGGTGAAGAAAGAAATTACTTACTTGGGAAGAGCGATAACCTTTGATCCAGAAACCGTAAGTCCTGCTCTGTTAAACGAGCAAAAATATCCTGTGGTCTCTTCTTTGGCGTTAGATGTTACTGGAACTTGCAATCTAAAATGCATCTATTGCGCAGAGTCCAGCACTATGCCGGAAAGGCAGCCAATTGGGATGGAAACGGTGGATTTGGCATTACAAGCACTGTTTTGCTGGTCGAGACCTAAAAGTGCGATTTCTATTCATCTAGGAAGTGGTGAAGCGCTTCTCAATCCAGAAATTGTTAGAGAAATTGGCTGGAAATCAAGACAGATGGCAAAAGCGCAGCAGCGGGTTTTATCGCTTTATCTGACGACGAATGGAACTTGCTTGAACAATGAGATTATCGATTGGCTAATTGCAGATCGGTGGAATGTAAAAATAAGCATAGATGGAGATAAGGGGATTCACGATATGAATCGCAAATACAAGTCTGACAGAGGAACTTACGATGAAGTGAGTGAAGCGGTGACTGTTCTTGCAAAGAAAATTCCTGATAGGTTTAGTACAACATCGGTTCTCTGTGGAGGTACTGACCCTTCAAGAGTTTTCTATCATATAGCATCATTAGGTGTTAAGAGAATTGAACTTGTACCGGTTGCAGCAACCAAAGACTCCAGCTTGCAGTTGAGCAAAAGTGACGTAGAGTCGTATCGAAAGTTCATCGCGGATTATGTTCAGAAATTAGCCGACGGCCAACCGGTTCCAATAAACATACGCTTTCATAATCGACTCTTGCGGGTCTTGGGATACAAAAATAACCGTACACCATGCGGGGCAGGACGCAACTTTTTTGCCTCTGGTCCAACAGGGGATATCTATCCTTGTTTTCGATTTATTGGTATTGAAAAATACAAGCTTGGAGATTTATCCGGAATAAAGAAGAAGCGCGTACAAGCTTTCATTAAGAGTTCTGGTAGATCCTATGAGCATAGAGAAACATGCCGTGAATGTTGGGCTGGTCCATTGTGCAGTGGTCCTTGTTTTGCCTGTGCCGATCTTTTTGGCTTAGGTTCACCTCTTCCACAATTCTGTGAAATGATCGTGACAGAGAGCGAGGCAGCTGTTTGGCTAGTCGATTTTCTTAAGGAAAATAACCCTGAAGAGCTGGTTAGACTTATGGGTGCTGGATCTATATGGGACACCGCCTAAATGTAACTTTGGCTAAGCCTTCTGAAAAGTCCTCACTAAACTTTGGCTGTTTCAGTTTGGCGGTTTTAGCTTCAGCAATTGAAGATATTGCTAATGTAAAAATTATCGATGCCACTAGCCTTAAGGCGGAGAAAGCTGCTCAAACTATTCTCTTGTCCAGACCTGATATTTTGGGTCTTACAGCGATGAGTGTTAGTTCAATTGAGCCGATATGCATTCTCATTGGGTTATTACGGAAAAATGGTTTTCAAGGTAAACTGTTAGTGGGCGGCCATGGGGCATCAGTATTACCTCGACCACTTCTTGAAGGAGGCGCTGACGCTGTGGTTTATGGAGAGGGCGAGCAAACTCTTCGCGAGGTTATTCTTCAAGGAATTTCCCGTAAAAGCGCGGGTCTAGTACTGATAGAAGATGGCAAGATTCTAAAGACCTCTCCGAGACGGCTGATCGATCTAGATACACTTGTCATGCCCTCCAAAAAGTGGGTTGACACACCTAAAGATCAACTTTACCTTTTGGAAACAAGCAGAGGGTGCCCCCATAAATGCAGGTTTTGCGAAACAAGCAGTTTTTTCAAAAATACCTGGCGTTCAAGGTCTCCAGAAAGAGTTGTCAAAGATATTCAGGATCTTATGGACAGAGGAGCTTTGATAATACAAATCACTGACGATAACTTTACAGCTGATCCAAAGCGAGTAATTAAAATATGTAAGGGGCTTGAAAATCGCAATCTGCCTCTTTTCTTTGTTTTTTCTGCACGTTCAGATGATCTATTAATTGATCCAGAATTAATTCCTTCATTAGCTCAGGCTAGTTTTTTTCGGGCAGCGATAGGTGTTGAAACTCCTGATGAAGAAATAAGCCAGCAAATAGGCAAGGGCATTAATTTAGAACAGCATAAGCTTGCTTTTGATGGCTTGCGAAAAGCTGGCATTTACACAGTTGCTTCTTTTATCGTTGGTCTACCTCGGGAGACAGAACATACACGGCGAAACTACGTAGATATCGCTTGTGAGCTTGCTGATTCAGCTACATTTGTTCCATTTTTACCGCTTCCAGGCACTGAAATGGACAACGGTTCTGTTAAGCCTCAAGAATGGAGCGTAGAATGTGCAGCGAAGCTTACAAGAGAGTTTAGACAAAATCCAAAGAACATAAAGCGTCTACTTCAGGCTGCAAAAGAACCCTCAATCCGAGGAATATTGGCTAAGAGAAGCTTGCAAAAGAGAATTGAGGAAACCATATTAGACAAAAAGGTAGCATGTCGGATTAAAGATTGTCTCTTCGGATGAAATAAGATTGAGTTAAAAAAATTTGGTTCACATTTTATTGAGAAGGTGTTTGAGAAAAAAGGTGAGTTGCCGGCTTTATGATAGGTTTGCTTTTCTGTTGATGTTGCTGTCATGCGAATGAGCTTTAGGACCATTGACATTTTCAAAGTTTAATACAACATCCTTGTCGCGGTGCTTCTTGCTTAGCTTCTATTTTGTCCTAAGCATCTCAACAAGTCTGGAGAAGAGAGCTATCCACGTTTCAGAACGACCTCTAAAAACTGGAGATGTCTCATTTATTTTGGACCATTCTGTCAAAAAGCTCTTGGCGTTTTCGTCAAAACACAAGAGCCTTTCCTTATGAACCTCATCCTCTGGTTTAGGTATTAAAACATGATATTGTGACAAAACGTATGTGAGGGGCATTCTTGCTCCATTTTTATCTTTTATTCCATTTGTCCAACTGTCACTGTATTTGAACTGTTCAGGCGGCAACAGAGTGTACCTAGCTATCTCCAAGCTTAGTCTGTAAGCTATGTTTAGATCAACAACTGAGCTGCTATAATCTGCTGGTGGACTAATCGAAGCCAAAGAGTAAACTGCTGCAGCGTAACCTGCGAGTTTGGGATAGACAAAATTGGTTAATATCGACGCGAAGAACCCGTTTTGCGTAGCATTCTTGAAGGTTTCAGATTTGATATAGGCTTTCAAGTTTTCCTTATTGCTGGTGATTGAGGCGTCAGGTTGTAGGGTTGGAAGCATAAGTTCCAGTATGTCGGCAAAAACATAGATGCAACTTGAGTAGTCTCTATGCCAAATTCCCCACGAATGATCAAACCACGATTCGATTCCAGAATTCTTTGTGAAGAGAAGCATGTTGGCTAAGGCCACGTATTCGTCATCGACTTTCTTTGGAATGTTTAACTGCTCAACGGATTTTAGAAATTGCTGGTCATCAAAAATTATGACTTGTTCGGTCTCAACTTCTGGGTTATGGGTCCATTTGTCTCGTATGTAGTGAAGTGCGTTTGCAAGTTCACCATAGGAGTATTCATCATTTTGTAGAAATAGGGTTCGAGCCGTGTCAATTTTACTCAATATTTTACTGTTGTGCCCGGTTGCGTGAGGAAAATCGCCGTGCGAGTCTGGACCGGTGGAGCCAGATATAAAAATTTTAGTGTTTTCTTCTGAGAATCCAAGTTCAGAAGCGATTCTTTCGGCGATGGCTTTATGCGTGGTTCGGAGCATTTGAAGCAGCTAATAGAAGATTGTGAATTAAGGCTGTTAAGTATTTTGTTATACTCATTCATCTGTAAGTTTTTCTGTCTTGGTATGGCTGGGCGAAGACGATTATCTTTTGCGTGCCCTTGAAAGAGCAAGTATGACTGAAAGCAAAATAGCGCCAATAATCAATAGAAGACCTATGTCAATTGTTGGCGAAGCGTCTTGAGTTGGTATGGGTTGCGCAATAATCTCCAACGAACCTATCGAGTAAGCAGTCCATCCACCGTTTTGGTAGTCAGGCGGGGTCCATCCCAGAGGGTTAGAACTACCCGTAGCTTCCACCCAAATCCAGCCAGCATCTCTGCTGTCATTGGGAAGATCCCAATAGTAATTTGCGTTAGAAAACTCAGGAAGCCAAATCAATAGAGCAACATGGTCAGGAGCGTCGATGATAGCTGCGTCGAAACCTGCTCCAACATAGATTGTGCCACATAAGAAAGCCAGGTCTTCACAGTCTCCAACGGCTGTGACGCCTGTAGTTGGGTTAAAGGCGTGTGCCATTTCATCAGCATTCCAAGCCCACTCGTCTTGAGCAACTCCATCTCTGACGACGTTGTCGCTGTCATAGCCATATTCTGTCCATTGCTGAACATACTTTAAAATGGCTTCTGCCCTTTCATTTTCACTTGGATAGTTTGCCAAAAACGATTCACCTATACTGTAAGCAAGTTCCTTGTTTTCGTTGAGCGTTTCAATGGCAAGGTTGGGTAAATAACCGTGAGGACCGTTGTAGTAGTTTCTGTCTATTCCAAAGTTGTCAAACCAATCACCATCTTGTAAATTGAAGCTCGAGGCTGGAGAACCCCTGACAGTCTGACTTAGAGCTAAAATAGAGATAAGAAGAAAAGAGAACAAAATGAGCCGTCGCTTACAAGACATTTTTTATCCCAGTTATCCTATGGGAAGGGTTAAGCTTGCCAACATTATCAGCCCCAAGAACACCTCGTAACAAAACAAAAAGACTCCGACGGCTAAGGGGTGTTTGTTAATATCGTCTAAGTCAATGCCGAAAGGTCGAAGTTTTGCAAAAATCAAATAGAACAAACCGCCGAACAATAAGCTTACAAAGAAACTTATTGCGACGACCAGAAGCCTTTGCAAGTTGAAATAGGCGCCCACCATGACTGATTGCGATAGGAAGAAAGGATTAACCATTGAGCCATAGACAACTAAGCCTGCATAAACAAAAAAGCCACCCACAAAAAGACTAGTTGCCAATGAATTACCCTTGAGGCTTTCGAACTCTTTAATTTTAGTTGTCATAAGAGTGATGCATCTAATTCCTATGTATCCAATTAGTAGACAAATCAGACTTGATATAAAGGCTCGAAAAAACCATAAACCCAGCGATACTATGAAATCTGAACCAGCCAAGCTTTATCCCTATCGAATTATATTATCTCTGGAAATATAACTCTTTAACACTTACATTCGCTGAATTTTTTAGTTTATTTTAAATATTGAAAGGTCTATATTTCCACTTGAGGATGAGACTTGAACTTACTAGTATTTCTTGCTGTTTGGGCAATTATCTGGTATATCCCAATACCGCCAACAAAATTTAGGCCTTTAGCAATTCGTCGCATAGCTTCACTATCAATAGGGTTGGTTCTTTTCGGAATTAATGTTCTTGTCCAAACTCCTCTTAGCTCATTTGTATATTTCCTGTTTTTTTCAAGATTCGTAGTAGCATTCTTTGAGTACTTTGTATCGATGAATCTATTCAAAGTTGAACAATTTGACAAAAATTTTCGATCAGGTCAATTACCCATGTTTCAGTTTAAGCTCAAACAAAAAAGAACTCTCCTTGGGATTGTTTTGGTTGCCATCTTTTTGGTTTCGATGCTTGGAATATCAGTGTTTGGCGAGGTTCAACGTGTAACGAATGCTAATTACTTTAACGGTTTTATTCAACAGGGATCAGGTTTGCCTTTTAGCACTACAATTCCTGATAATATGGTGCGGTTGGTAACTCAGGAACTAGCGTTTTCGATTGCTAGGCGTCACATGTCTGAGTTTGGTAGCAACACACAGGTTCTGGATTGTCACGTTACGAAGTCTCCTGAAGGAAAATTGGTGTGGGTAGCAACGATTGGTTCGACGAACATAATTTCAGAAAACTACATCAAAGGATTCGTCGTTGTGGATGCAAATGAACCTGCTGCTGCACCACAAATAGTGCATGCCCAATTTAACGTTGGGGAGGGATTATGGTGGGATCGAAACATTCCTTTTCGCAACTACATGGATGACATGACGAAGACTTACGGTGTGGCGTATCCGACTTGGAACATGGATACTAACCAATCGATCTATGTTGTTACCAGCTACAATTTGGGCTTTGATTTTGTAAGAAGATATGAAACGCCACTGGCTTATGGTTCCCAAGGTAACCTAGAGTATGAGCCAAAAAGTATGAGTGAAATTCCAGCATGGATGACTCAGGTTTACGATGAGGATTGGCTTGAGAACATGATTGACGAGTTTGGGAACTTTCGACGTGGCAACGGCTTTGACTATTTTGCTGGTGGGTTTCTATGGATAGTTCCGCCAAGTCAGGATCGTTTTCAGATGACTGAGGATACTCGTTACGTTGTAGATCCTGAAACGAAGGATGTTGTTGCTTTGGTATGCGTTAATCCCGTTGAAAACCAACGAACGTTGTCTGGAGTGTTTAAGGCTACCCGTGAAGGAGTTCTCTATTACGATCTTAAGCGGTCAAACTATATTTCTGGCATGACAGCGGAAGACCTAGTTGAAGGAAGACTACCCAAACCTGCGACTGGAAATTATTATGCTGTGATGCCCTTGCTTTACACTATTGAAGTTACTCCTGGAAACAATCGGCTCGCATGGTATGTTCCAATTTATTGGAATGAGGGAAGCGGTGAAAGTGATGAAACGATTTACCTAGCGGGTTTCGCAATAGTTGATGCCCAGGACACCAACAAGATTGCTTCAACCATAAATCAAGAAGGAATAACCAGCGAACAATTGGTAGAGCAAACAAGACTTGAATACGCTAAACTGTTTGGCGCTAGTGTAACTACAGATATTAGAATTTCCGCTAACGTTTTGAATACTTATGAGTATGTGCAAGATGGAACAACCCATATAATTCTGCACTTGAATAGCAAAACTTATCCTTGGATTGAAGCAACTCCAAAAGACCTCTCTGCACAACAATGGAACGAACTCATCTCAACACAACCGGGACAAACAATTTTTGCGCAAATAGAAAAACGCGATGACAGATGGATGACCACGGACTTCAGCTATCAAAGTCTTCCCTAACAGATAACACTCCTCTTTCAGGTGGTAGTTCAAACTTTTTCAGTTTGAATTCGCAGTTCAGAGTTTAGACTTTTGCTTTGTTAATGTGTTCTATTGTTGGGTAAAGTTCATTTAGGGTCTTCGAAATTTCATCAACAATCCCGTTTAAGATGTAAGCAAAGTCTTCCCGACTTCTCTTAAACACTTTGCTAATTATGTACTTGTTTGCCGTTAAGGCGGTTCCTTCCAGCTGTCTAGTTTCTTCAATAGCATTTTCGATACTTATCTTGGTACTGCCGTATAGCGTGAGACACCATTGAAGAGACTGCACGTTTCTCATGTGATAGTGCCAAAATGTGTCACAGAGGCAGTATCCCGTGTCTTTGCGGTTGAGAGATTCAAACTCGTTCATTAATTCTCCATTTAGAAGCATTTCATAATATCTTATCTTATACTTGTGAGCTTGACTTTCGAAATTCAATCCTATCCTAATATCAACAGGTGTAAAGGTTACTCCAACACTTGCCCTTTCAATTTGTGATCTACTATCATGTGTTTCAAGCGTTACAAAAGGTAGCCATATCCCGCCTGTATTGGGAGTGAAGCCTGATATTTGTGCGCCCCGTAATGAGGGCGTTAATTTTTTTTCTATTTCCAGCTGCAAAGCCGGACACTTTTCATAAAGTTTATCGAAATTGTCAAAATCTGAATCAACGAGCTTCTCGTATTTCTCATTTGTAGAGTGCTTTGTTGTAAGAGTTGCTATGTCCTTGAATGTTTTATTTTTGAGTTCTTCAACTTGGTCCAAGCCCGCTTCAGTGCAAAGAAACTGCAAGATTTCTTGAGCTTTAGGATTAGGCTTTTTTGGGGTGGTTTGAGAACTATTATTCATTAGGGCGTCATGAAAATCCATGAATTCTTTCAGTTTCTGGGCCGTTGTGGGACTTATGTAGCTTTTTTGCTCTAAGAAACGGATGACCTCATTCATTCGTATATCTCTTTGATTTTCTTTCTGAAACTTTGGAAATTTTAGCCCTGTCTGAATTAGTACCCTGTTGAAAGATTCTGCACAAAGATACTCGTCTATGCCTTGAGGTCCAATTGAATATTCTTTAAAACTTTGGAGTGCTAGGATGTAGCGAATCATACCTATAGTATCTTGGTCAAACACAAAAACTGACATACTCAATCTCTTATAGAAAATGCGTGAGCAGGAAAAAAATGTTGCTCCCAGACCACTTCTTCAAAGCTCCTGTAGGAACCTACTTTCTGTATTCGATATTTTCTAAAATAAAATCAATTATGTTCAAGATAAATTTTCATAAAACCACAAAGACTTACAAGAATACCTAATTTTGAATTGTAAGAAGTACCTATTAATTGGGAATAGAAAAGGGGTTTTTTCCCCTCTTTTTCTCTTTGTTGATTGTTTACTAAAGAGTTTATTTGTTTATCATTTGTTCCGTAGCTTCTTTACGACTTTGTATATTTCGAACCACACTATGCTTGTCAGTGCTGCTCCGATGCAAACTAAGAATTGAACTGGGCTAAGTGGACTGAATTCAAAGAGACTGCTAAGCGGTGGAATATAGATAATCAGAGCTAATGCTGCCATCGCTATGATGAGTATCCACCAGAAAGCTTTGTTCTGTTTTCTGAAAGTTCCGATTATTGTATTCTCCCAAGATCTATTTGTCAAAATTAATGCAATATTTGCAGAGACTATTGTGGTGAATGCCATTGTTCGAGAAACTTGTTCGCCAAATCCGCTGTTAACTGAGCTGACAAATATTAGGGCAACTGCTATCAGAACAGCAAAGCCTTGAAGGAAAGAAACTGCTGCAGCTTCCCGATTAAACAACTTTGTTTCAATACTTCGGGGTTTCTTTTTCATGATGTTTGATTCTTCTTGTTCGGTCTCAAAGACTACTGAGCATGCAGGATCAATGATCAATTCTAGAAAAACAACATGAACTGGCAATAAAATTAGGGGCCATCCGAAGAGAACTGGAATAATTGACATTCCTGCAATTGGTATATGAACGGCGAAAATGTAGGCTATAGCTTTTTTTAGGTTATCATAAATTCTCCGGCCCATTCGAACGCCGCTAACAATTGAGTTAAAGTTATCATCCAGCAGGACAATTGAGGCTGACTCTCTGGCAACATCTGTTCCACGTCCGCCCATGGCAATTCCTATATTTGCGGATTTTAAGGCTGGTGCATCATTGACTCCATCACCCGTCATTGCAACAACTTCACCACTGGCTTTGAATGCATTGACTATTCGTAACTTTTGTTCTGGGACAACACGTGCAAAAATGTTTACGTTTTTGCATTTTGATTTTAACTCTTCATCGCTCATCAATTCGAGCTGAGGTCCAGTGATGCAATTCTCTGGAGATCTTAACCCGATTTGACGACCAATATTCTGAGCAGTCAATGGGTAATCTCCAGTAATCATAACTACTCGAATACCCGCGGCATAACATTCTTTCACTGCGTTGTCTACATTGGGTCTTACAGGATCGGCAAAACCTACGAGCCCTAGAAAGCTGAATTCAAAATCATGTTGTTCAATGGGTAATTCTGATTTTTTAAATGTAGCCTTTGCTACACCAAGTACCCTAAGGCCGTCTGCTGCTAATGTCTGAACGTCATCGGACATTTCCTTCAATTTTTTCTTGTCAAGGTGACAAAGATCAGCTATTGCTTCCGGAGCACCTTTTGATGCAATTATGTAGTCTTGTCCATTGGGTGAAACCCAAACGTTAGACATCGCAAGTAGTTTGTGGGAGAGGGGGTACTCCTGTAGTAGGTTCCAATCGCCATGGATATGTTCAGTAGTTGCGAATTCGCCTTGGGTGAAGTTACGGATAGCTTTTTCCATTGGGTCAAAGGGATCTTCTTTGCAGGCTAGAACACTAAATTCCACTAATTCGTGACAGAGATCAGGTGGTGACTTGGAGTCCACCGGTATATTGTATATTTTTCCCTGAGCGACAAACTTGCTTACTGACATTTTGTTTTGCGTTAAAGTTCCTGTTTTGTCAACGCACAAAACGGTTGCTCCGCCAAGATTCTCGATTGCATGTACTTGTCTAGTTAACACATTTTTCTTAGACATACGCCAGGCGCCTAAAGCTAGAAAAATTGTTAGAACAACTGGAAACTCTTCTGGTAGAATTGCCATAGCTAACGTTATTCCGGCTAAGATGCCTTCAATCCAGTCAAAACGGGTCAATCCGTAAACGATTATGATTATTGTGCATAAAGTAAGACCAACCAAGGCACTATTTCTAACAATGTGGCTGATTTCCTTCTTTAGTCTGGTTTCATCTCTCTCAACTTTCTGGAGAACAGTGCCGATTTTTCCCATCTCAGTTCTTGGACCAGTACTTTTGACTTCTGCAATAGCTTGCCCTTGAATTACTAAGGTGCCCGAATAAGCAAATGGTAAATCGTCGCCCCCTGGTCGATAAGTTTGTTGTTCACCTTTCCATGCGACTTTTCGGACTGGAACTGATTCTCCAGTGAGAAGTGATTCATCGATCATTAAATTGTTAGATGAGAGCAAAAGACAGTCTGCTGGGACGCGATCTCCTTCTGATAGAATAAGGACATCTCCGAAAACCACTTCACGTCCAGGAATTCTCTTTTGTTCACCATCCCGGATTACCAAAGCTCGTGGACTAGAAATATTTTTTAATGCATCGAGTGCTTTTTCGGTTTTTTGTTCTTGATAGATTGTTATGCCGATTATGACGAAGACAAAGCTAAGGAGGACTGCGCCTTCTGTTATATCGCCTAATAGGAAATATAGGCTACCACTGGCAACTAGTAGAAGGAAAATTGGTTCTTTAATGATGCTGAAGCCTATTCGGAAAATACTCCGTTTTCCAGAGGCAGGCAATTCGTTATATCCTGTTTCTTGTAACCTGCTTGAGGCTTCGTTATTTGAAAGTCCAGTCACCGAATCTAAATCAAAGTTATTCATTGAGAATCAAACCTGGGGGAACTCTTAAAAATTGAGAAGACGCTTAAAGGAATGTCTGATGAATTGTTTTTTTTGTACATATTAATTACCGCTTGTCTTGTTTTCTTTTTCATTATGATGACTTGTTTTTAAGATCCTGGTCTCTATTCGCTCAATAGGGTATAATATTGTCATAATCAGAATCGTTCCAATAACGGCTGCTAAATACAATCCTGTACCTATTGCAAACCCAACTGCAGAAGTAGACCAAATTAAGGCAGCTGTAGTTAAACCATGAACCTTGTTTTCCGTTTTAAAAATCATTGCAGCCCCTAAAAAACCAACACCTGTAATCACACCTGTAGTAACACCTATATCTACAGTTGCAGCAACAGAAGTAAAGAGGGTGGCCCCCAAACAAACGATTGAATAGGTCTTTATCCCTGCTGGACTCTTATGTAATTCTCTCTCTAACCCGATTATAGCGCCCAAAAGCACTGACAATAATAGTTTTATAGTTATCTGAAAATCGAGGGCGCTGAACTCAAACATGATTTTCGACTACCCTGCCATACCACATTTAGGACATTTGCTTAATGTTTCATCAAAGACTTCGCGGCAAGCTTTACACCTGATTTTTATTGTGACATCTTTTTTTGATTGTTCATCATAATTTCTTTGAGATGAAAATATTTCATGAGCATCCATTTTTTGTTTTAATTCTTCAATAAGTTGATTATAATTTAATGAGGATTTTCTTCTAGACATCACGTTTGAAAGAATCGACATAACAATTTCTGCTCCTTCCCCGAAGTCACCCTCATCATCGGAATTTTGTTCTTCATTGTTTGATGGGTATTTCCAATCAATTGAAAATTCAGTTTTAGCTTGTAAGGCTACGAAGTAGAATTCGATTTCTCCTTTTTGCATAAAACTTTCTTTGTATTCTACAAGTAAATATGATGATTCAACTGATTTTTTGGTTTTTAGCTTCTTAAGTCCTATACTTGTCAATACGGTCTGAAGTTTTGAAAATGTTTCTTCAGTATTCTTGGAGGTAATGAACTTTTTTCGTATAGTGGATTGTGACATTTCAATTCACCAATGTACTTTTTTCTTCTTATCCTTCGTTGAGGGTATATGTAATAATTGCTCACTCGGAAGGAGTCTTGCTTAAATCCATTCGAAGAACCTAATTTGATCAATTGGTAGGTGTCATTGTGTGTCATCTCGAAATAATCAAAATTAAGAGGCGAAATTTGTTCTAAGGTTACTTAATTCAATTCGGAACCCATTCAAAGTAGAAGTGCGGCATTTTCACGGAGAAAATTGATTTGACTGAAAATCAGAACGCGTGGCGTTCACGCTCTAAAGAACAATCGTTAGCTTATGGTGGACAAGCACTAATCGAAGGTGTAATGATACGATCCAAAACGCATTTGGTTTCCTGTGTAAGAAATCCTAAAAAAGAAATAGTGACCGATATAAAACAAATAAATCCTATTTCGGATAAATATAGGATTTTAGGGTGGCCATTTTTTAGAGGTGTGGTAAATATGGTTGAAAGCTTCTTCCTTGGCGTGAAAAGTTTGATGTTTTCAGCAAGCGCTGCCTTTGAAATTGAAGCCAAAGAAGGAAAAGAACCCGAAAAGATTCAGTTTGGCTGGATGGAAACTACTTTACTTGTTTCCGGCGTTTTAGGCATAACAGCTATTTTCTTTTTGGTTCCCTTCCTTTTGTCTACTTGGCTAAAGCTATCTGGTATTGTTTTCAATTTAGTTGAAGCGATCATACGTCTGGCTATGTTTGTAGCATACTTATCAGTTATTTCCTTGTGGGGGCAATACAAGCGAGTGTTGATGTATCATGGTGCAGAACATAAAGCAATACATGCCCACGAAGCAGGGGCTACTATGGATGTTGAACATGTAAAGAAATACTCGCGACTTCATCCTAGATGCGGCACAAGTTTTCTCTTTATAGTATTAATGATTAGCATCATCTTGTTCACTATATTGCCAAACCTCGGCTTTACAACCAATTTTGCGTATCGTCTGTTGCTAATCCCAGTTATCGCCGGAATTTCCTATGAGTTGCTGCGATTAAGCGGGAAATATAAAGACTCACCCATTACAAAAATTTTAATCTCCCCTGGTTTAGCATTCCAAAGATTAACTACAAAAGAACCTTCTGACGATATGATAGAAGTGTCTATCAAAGCAGTTGTTGAAGTAAACAAACTGATTTGTTTGAGTTTGAAGGATAAAAAATAGAAATAAGTGTAGTCGTATGTGTGTTAAAACTTCAGAAGGGTGGAAATGTCTTCAGAACTCACGAGATTTTTCCTTTCCATAAATTCTTGTCTTTAACTATATTAGATTCCACTAAACCCGCACTTTGGGCATTTACCTAAGGTTTCCTCATAAGCTTCAAGGCAAGCTCGGCATTTAATTTTCACTGATTCATCTTTTTCGAATTGGTTATCTTCTAGATTTCTTGAAGAAAACAGCTCTGTGGAATTCATTTTAAGCCTAATTTCTTCTATTTCTTGACAACGAGTTTCTTCATCCTGAGAGGATTGCTTTTTTTTTGATGGGTAGCTCCAATCAATTGAAAATTCAGTTTTAGCTTGTAAGGCTACGAAGTAGAATTCGATTTCTCCTTTTTGCATAAAACTTTCTTTGTATTCTACAAGTAAATAGGATGGTTCAACTGATTTTTTGGTTTTAAGATTTTTCAGCCCAATGGTGGTTAGTACTTTCTTTGCTAGAAAAAAGGTTTCTTCAAGATTCTTGGAAGTCAAGAAATTTTTTCTTATAGTAACTTGTGAAGACAAGGGAAATTCACCTATGTAGCCTCTTTTAATGCATTTGTATCAGCTATATGTAATGATTGCTCACTCGGAAGGAGGTTGTCTTATATTCAATCAGGACTTATTTTTTGGTTTAAATACGGCTTAAGCTTCAACATTTGTTGGATTTGGAGATTTAGTCTAGTGAATCGTGAAAACTTATGATGACAGAGGAGAAGGTAGCTTCAAAAATTGCAGAATTAATGGAGACCTTAGACCAAATCAAGAAATACAAAGCTGTCACAAAATCCTTGAAGAAATTCGGGGTTATAGTCGGAGGCTCGGTAACGGTCTTCTTTGCGATTTTGACATTGTTTGAGGTATTAGAATTTGAGCATGTTCTAAATACAACTTCGTTTTTTGTTGTAGCTTTCTTGTCGCTGTTAATTCCGATTACTGGACTGTTCGGTGGTATGTTTTTTATGCGCAAACAAATCAATTCAGTAAAAGAAGGGGAATGGAGGCAGGATGTTTCTAAGGGATTTTCCTCTAACCTAAAATTGTTAGTTGATATGAATTGGGATAGAACACTCCAAGACATATCTAACGGACGACTTGGATATTCTATCTATGGGCTAATTAAGGTTGGAACGTACATAATTGTTACAGTTTCGGCATTTGAGCTTTTTTGGAACGGGCTTACCCTTATTTTGTTTCAAAGTATAGTGTCTGCGGGTGCCATATTTTGGGGTTTGTTTGGCGTTTTGCTTGTGATTGTATTGTTAGCTAATGATCTTGTGAAGCGTTATAGAGAGTTGCGTGCATTAGATACGCTTGTTTGGGAATTGCGGTGGTTTAGCTTTGAGTTTGGGAGAGCAGAATTCCAAACCTGACCTCTATGTCGTCGCTAGAATTATAGAGGCGATTAAGGAGAAAAATAAGCTAAACAGGACCGCTCTGGCTACCTCCACTGGATTAGCTTATGATAGGCTTGTGCGGTATCTTTCTTGGATGTCTGATAAGGGTTTTGTTAAGATAGATAATGAAGGATTGGTTCACTTAACAAAAGAAGGCGTTCAGGCGTACGATGAGTTGGTTCGTTGGATTCTAATGCACGTTGGTCAGCTAAAGTTTGGAAGACTTGGACCTAGAACATAGAACTTGGAAAGAAATGTTTTTGGTGGTTAACTCCTTCGGAGTGAGTTCGCCTTTTATTCGATGTGCCGATGGATTTAGAAGGCGTCTTAAAAGTGCAATTGACAAACAGTTGGGAATTCATTAGAAATAGCCGTGCACAATTGATCATATGTTCAACTTTTTTGTTTTCTTTTTTGGCTATTTTTATTATTTTTTTCCCACCAAATTTGTGGATTGCTAACATAGTTGGTTTTTTCAGCTACTTCACTAATACCTTGGCTTTATTGTTAGCCATTGGATATGTTGGTCTTTTTGTTATTGTCTTTGCTGAAACAGGGTTGTTTTTTGGGTTCTTTTTGCCTGGTGATAGCTTGCTTTTGGCAGCAGGTATACTTTCGAGTCAAAATCTTTTCAATGTTTTTGGAATTATGGTAGTTGTAATTTTGGCTGCCATAATTGGAGATAATTTTGGTTATTGGTTTGGGAGAAGGGTTGGTCCAGTGTTTATTAAAAGAGAATCTCGCTTTTTGAATGCACAAAGGGTTGAATCTGTCAGAGTTCTCTTTGAGAAGCATGGTTCAAAGGCCATTGTTTTTGCCCGTTTTGTACCTATTGCACGAACATTTGCACCTATTCTTGCAGGGGCAAGTAAAATGAAAGTCTCAAGTTTCTTTTATTATAATGTAGTTGGAGCGTTGCTGTGGGGCATAACTATGCCAATGCTTGGCTACACTTTGGGAAGAGTTATTCCAGATATCCAACAATACATTTACCCTATTATCGCTTTAATTATAGTTGTTTCGGTTCTTCCTTGGGTGATCAAACCCATTTCTAGAATTGGAAAGTCTTTTCTTTCTGGGAGAAAGAAACCCTCAAATGTCTCGTTTGCGCCTGCAGCTAACTCTTCAAGAATTATAAGTAGTGCCGAGGTACGACAAGAGCTAAAAACTCAAAGCAGATCAAAACGAACCCTGAAGATCGCTATTCAAATCATTGCTATGGCGGCAATTTTTGGGGTACTATTATGGTATATAGGTGTAGGTTCTCTCTATGACGCCTTGTTAAACATCAAAGTAGAATACTTGTTTTTGGCGTTCTTGATGTATTTTGGAATTAACGTTTTGTTTACAGTGCGGCTTAGACGTGTTTTAGCTAAAGATGGCGTCAAAACATCTTTTGGAAAAACACTCTTGGCCCAGTATGCAGGTATGTTAACTAGCGACGTTACTCCCGGACGCTCAGGATATATTCTAACACCGGTTTATCTTCGAGATCAAAATGTGCCCACATCAAAGGGGCTTTCAAGCATTTTGGGTATTCAAACAATTGAGTTTCTGTTCAAAGTGTTAGGCGGATTGGGTGCAGTAATTTTCCTAGTAAAAACGGTGCCTACGCAAACATGGAATATGCTATTTCCCCAAACGGTTGCAGGAATCAATATTGGTATATTAATTGCGGGATTAGGCATAATTTTGATGCTTGTTGGAGCTATTGTGTTGGCTGCTTTTACCTGGTCTAAAAGGGCTATTACCCTGTTTGATCGGGTTGCAAATTCAAAATATCTTAAAAGGTTTACGGGGGGTTTAATGGGTAAACTTGAAGAATACAAAGAAAGCTCCCACAGTACCCGCCGAGCAATCCCGGAAATTATTGGGTTAACAGTGATATGTTGGATTCTCAAGGGGTTTGAATGGTACTTTTTGGGTTTAGCCTTGGGAATTACAAATGTGCCGTTGATCGCCTATTTTCTTATACATCCGTTGGTAACGGCGTTAGCGTTTGTTCCTATAACTCCTGCTGGAGCTGGCGTACAAGAATTCGGAATCATCGGAGTTCTTGGTCTTCTAGGCGTTGGGGTTGGTCCGGCTGGGGTTTTCGCTTTACTTGCTCGCGGTTTACTCATAATTGAAGATCTTATAGGAATACCGCAGATCGTTAAATCGACAAGCAATATTTTTTCAAGCAAACCTGTTTTGGATAATCAGTTGAAAAACGGGTAGCTGAATCGATTAATAGAACTGCTTTTTTAAACTGCTTAGGGAAAAGGAACAAGCTTCTTTGAAGGGCTTGTAACCTTAACTTGATGTTAGTGTATAACAAGATTATGGTCAATTTCCCATCCGAAACTAATAGGAAACTTATTCCCTGCAAAACTGCAGATTTAAGGCTTGTAAAGAAATATTTTATTTCCGAGAAAGCATTAAGCTGCAAACACGCTGGTTATTGGTTGTTTAATTCTGGTATTCGCTGCGAAATCATATTCCAGCCTTCAGCTACAGCTTTTTTTATGAGTGGTTTGACGCTTGCAAAAATCTGCGGAGGCATAAGTGTCATCCAGCCTTTGGTAACTGTTACTTGATCGTTTAGGTCAAGCAGGGGCATTAGCCACGTAATTGCTGCGGGGAAGCGGTCGGGTGGAATCTTGCTTGACATAATTCCTCCAATGGTAACTTGTTGGGTAAGTGTTGTTTTCTCTCTTAGAATCTGGTAGAGGTGAGCGTCTTCTTTGCCTAAATGAATTCGAAGGTGCGAATTTAGAACCGCCGTGGCTCTGGCTGTGAGGAGTGGGTCGGGTGTTTTTTGTAGCCGCATGGTCTCTAGGGACTCGACCATTTTGTCGAGTTCTCGATGATCCATCAAGTATGCTCTAGCTACGAGTGGGGCAACGTTGTCAACGGCGGGAAAAACTGCTGCTTCCTCTCCTCTTGCATGGTAATCCAAGATTTCATTCATGGAATGTAGGCGATTCAGAATAGGTGATAGATTTCCACCGCTGCGTGCTATTTCTAAGACTGAGGAGTCTATTTGTGCTATATCTTTGCGAAATGCATTATGAAAACAGAGAACTATGTCTATTGGGCTTGACAAAAAATTTTCTCCATTATGGTTAAGTGGTTTTTTGTGTTATTAACATTGCTGTGGTCTGTTTTGTTTAGAAATGCGTATAAGCAACTTATGACGCTTGTCATATTAAGGTGAAATGAAAAGATGTTATCCCGAGATTGTGACGGATGCGAAAAACAACTAAGCGAATGCAAACGTCGCTTTGCAAAAGTAACCCTTGGCGAAAAAGTCTTCTGCCCAGACGGCACAGCCCATCTAGTAGATAGCCAATAACCAAATCAGCCAGCTAAACTTCTGAGAACGTCAGTTTTTTAATAACGAAAGTTTTTCCACTTTTAATTTGACGTATAACCAAAAGTTCCAATGGTTGTGTAAGTACGTTAGAATTGGGGTTTAAGGGTCTTTAAGAAAGGAAAAAATTTATTTGGGATTGATTTCTGGGAGTTTCGTTATGTTTCCGTGGTTGGTGTCGTTGATGATTATGCCCTTCTTTTTCAAGCTTGGTTTCCACGAAATTGTTCGATTCTAATCTAAGGTTAGGGAACTGAAGACTTTGCAAGTACTGTAAAAGGCTAATTCAAAGCCATGTAAATTATCTTTTAGCAAAGTATTAGCAGTTGCATTAGTGCAATTTGCGGTGGAAATAATATAGGAAATACTATGGCTACTAGGGTGAATACAACAATTATGGTTACAAAAAACAGCATCACAAAGAGTTCTTTTCTATTTTTTGGATGAAGTGCATAATTTGCGAGTAAGCATGCACCTGTAACTGCAATTGCAGCTATGGTTGAAGTCAAGAATAAAACTGTAGCTTCGTATGAACTTAATTTCACTGGGGGATTCAACTCATTAGGTTGAAGTGGTCTTGGTGTTGGAGCGTTATCATCTACGAGCGGATTATATGCTGAAGTAGATGACGAGTCATAAATCAAAGAGTAAACTATACTGGTTCCTTTGGCGGTTATTAGTTTCACTTGTTGTTGAGTTCCGTAGGCTAAGCTGTTGTTTGGAGCTGTCAAAGTTATTTCTAGAGAAGTTGCTTTTGGAATTACGAAGCCTTGTCCTGAATTGATGTTTGTAGCTTTGATTTCATTTATGTAACCTTGCTGAATAGCCACTGCGGTGTAACCTGTGTTTCGAACTGTAACTTTTACAGTGTCTCCTACTGGAGTGTCCTCAACAAATCGCACCGAATTAATTGTTGCCTGCTCCGCGTTCCCCATTAGACCTACGGTCATACCGCTATTCCAGGCGACAACTAACCCTACTCCTATAAAGAGAACACAGAATCCAACTGCTAAAAAAAGAATCCACATTTTTCGATCCAACAGGCATTCAACAATAGTTCATTGGCTTTGCTGCTTTTATTAGATTTATGAATCCCGAATCTAACTGCAAAACTTAAGCGTAGCAAAAAGGCTGTTGGCTGATTGGTATTTTCTCTTTGCGTGGTTGCGAATTCCTAAATTTTTCTTCAAAAAAAGGCTATATTCTTTGAAGAATACTTGGAGAAGGGCGTATTTCCAGAGTGCCTGAAATTTAACAGGAGCGTTATTCTTCAAAAACTTTTCAATGACATTATTATGCGTGATATTGTTGTTCTTTATAAACTTAGAAGTCCAAAAGTCATAAAGGAATTGGTGCTTTTTCTGATCTCTAATATTGGAGTAGAGTCTTAGTACAACAGCCTGGCAAAAACATTCAATATTGGATCAACCAACAGAACCATAGCTTTTGATTCATTTTTGTAAGGGAAAAGGTTTCTTTTTTGTTTTTTAGGCTAAAGATTTAATTCGGGGAAAATTGTTTATTTTTTTGGTAAGTTAAGTCGTTTTATCGTTAAGTTTGGTGGTTGGCATATGAGTCTGAATAATTTTACGGTTAAATCGCAGGAAGCTGTTCAGAAGGCTGCGGAAATCGCCTCAGCAGGGAGCAATCAAGCAGTTGAGCCGCTTCATCTGTTGAAGGGGATCTTTCTTGTTGATGAGAATGTGGTTCCTTTTTTGTTTGGAAAACTCGGGGTTAATTTTAGTTCTTTTTCTGGTTTGCCTAGATAGGGAAATTGGTGCTTTGCCTAAAGTTAGCGGGGGCGAGCCGTATCTTTCTTCGAATTCTAATAAGGTTCTTCGCAAGGCTCAAGAATTGGCTTCTGCTGCCAAAGATGAGTTTGTTTCTATAGAACAGTTATTGTTAGCAATATTATCGTTAGATGATTCAGCTTCGCGTTTGCTAAAACGCAGTGGAGTTAACGAAAAAGACCTCAAGTCCGCAATTGGTCAGTTACGTAAGGGATCTTCTGTTAATTCGGCCACTGCAGAGGAAACCTACAATGCTCTCAATAAGTATGCCATTAACCTAAACAATTTGGCTAGGGCGGGGAAACTTGATCCAGTTATTGGTCGTGACAGCGAAATTCGCCGGGTTCTACAGATATTGTCTAGAAGAACTAAGAATAATCCTCTTTTAATCGGGGAGCCAGGTGTAGGCAAAACTGCCATAGCTGAGGGTCTTGCGCAGCGCATAATTAACGGTGATGTGCCAGAGAATCTAAAGTCAAAGCAGCTCTTTTCTCTTGATATGGGTGCTTTAATTGCTGGTGCCAAGTACAAGGGAGAATTTGAAGAGCGTCTTAAGAGCGTTATTAAGGAAGTTGTTGGGGCTGAAGGTGACATCTTACTTTTCATAGATGAGATTCACACGCTTGTTGGGGCAGGTGGTGGCGAGGGTGCTATGGATGCAGCTAATATTCTTAAGCCAGCTTTGGCGCGAGGTGAGTTGCGTGCTATTGGTGCGACGACTTTGAAGGAGTATCAGAAGTATTTTGAGAAAGACAAGGCTTTGGAGAGGCGTTTTCAACCGGTTATGGTTAATGAGCCCGACGTCTTAGATGCTATTTCTATCCTTCGAGGTTTAAAAGAGCGTTATGAAGTCTATCATCACGTTCGAATCAGAGACGATGCAATAATTGCCGCTGTTGAGTTGTCCCAACGATATATTACGGAGCGTTTTCTGCCTGACAAGGCAATTGATTTGATTGATGAAGCAGCTTCCAAGTTGGAGCTTGAAATAAATTCTGAGCCTCAAGAACTTGAGGATGTTGACCGGAAGATTCGGCAGTTAGAGATTGAACGTGAAGCCATCAAGCATGAAAAAGATGAGGTTAAACTTAAGTCGCTAAATCTGGAAATTGCCAATTTGACTGAGCAACGGAATAATTTGCGGGCGAAGTGGTGTGCCGAGAAGGAAATCGTAGATCAGATTCAGGCTAAGAAAAATGAGATAGAGCAGTTGAAGTTTGAAGAGGAAAAGGCTAACCGTCAAGGAGTTCTTGGAAAGATTGCGGAGATTCGATATGGCAAAATACCTGATGCGACTAAAGCGATTGAAAGTTTGAAAAAGAAATTGACAGAGTTGCAGAAGGATTCGGCGTTGGTTAATGAGGAAGTGGGGGCGGAGGAAATTGCTGATGTTGTTTCTAGTTGGACTGGAATTCCTGTTAATCGTATGCTGCAAACCGAGAAGCAAAAGCTACTGAATATCGAAACTGAACTTCATATGAGAGTTGTCGGGCAGGATGATGCAATCCAGGCTGTTTCTGATGCGTTGCGGCGCAGTCGCGCTGGTCTGCAGGATCCTAAGCGTCCAATTGGGTCTTTTATTTTCTTGGGTACAACTGGGGTTGGAAAAACTGAGTTAGTGAAGGCGTTAGCTGAGTTTTTGTTTAGCAATGAGAACAATATGGTTCGCATTGACATGTCTGAGTATCAGGAGCGGCACACCGTTTCCAGGCTTGTGGGTGCTCCGCCGGGTTATGTTGGGTATGAAGAAAGTGGGCAGTTAACTGAAGCGGTGAGAAGAAAGCCTTACTCGGTTGTTTTGCTTGATGAAATCGAGAAGGCGCATCCAGATGTCTTCAACATTCTACTTCAGGTCCTAGACGATGGTCGATTAACGGATAACAAAGGTCGAACTGTCGATTTCAAAAACACCATCATAATAATGACTTCCAACATAGGTTCTCACCTAATTCAAGAAAACCTAGAAAAAATTACCTCTGAAAATCGTGAGCACATTCTAAATCAAACTAAAGAGCAAGTATTTGAGTTACTCAAGAAAAGCATCAAACCAGAATTCCTCAACCGCATAGACGAAATAATAATGTTCCAACCCCTCACCCAAGAGGAAATTCGCAAAATAGTGGAGCTGCAACTGCAAAAAGTTGAACAAATGCTGGAAAAAACCAACATAAAACTCTCAGCCACCAAAAAAGCCATAGACTACATCGCCAAAGTTGGATTTGACCCCCAATTCGGCGCAAGACCAATAAAACGTGTCATCCAAAAAGAAATCTTGAATGAACTTTCAAAAATGCTGCTATCTGAAAAAGTCAACAAAGACACAACGATTATCGTGGATGAAAAAAACGGCCAACTGATATTCAAAAATAAATAAGTCTCCCTATTTTTCATGTTCGCTTCTTCTAAATCTTTTGGAATACCAGTTCCTTCCATTCTTTCCAGCTAAACGAATAACGTCGCTTTTTCTTAGACAATAAGTTATTTGCCGCGCAGTCCTAACAGAAATCTTTGCTAAATTCGCAAGTTCTCTGTTGGTGAAAACTTCGTTTAGGTCTTCGGGCAGTATTTTGAGGTAGTCAGTCTTTGTTTGGAAGAGAATTCGATCATTTACCTTCAATAGTTTTCTTTCTTTGATGCTAACCCCTCTTCTTCTCCAGCTTCCTTTCCCATCGTCGCACCTTACCTCTTCTTCATCGATGAGTAAAACTTCTAAAGAAAAGTTCTCTTCACCAATCATATTCGGAATCATTACAAGCTCCCGAAACAGATCAGTCAGCTTTCCCTTTTTTGGGGATTTACGTGTATTCAACTCTAAGTGATCTTTTGTAACGTGTGTTATCCATTTCTTTTCCGGCAAAGGATAAACTAACCGCACCTTGTGTTTTTCAGTTAGCACTTGGAGTTTTTCTTTGAGGGCTGAAAAATTCTTGGTCTGAACTTCGATAACTAAATTTCCCCTCAAGATATCGACGATGTAGTTGCCTAATTTAACCTCAAATTGATCTCCAGGGAGAGAGTAAACTTTCTTGATTTCTGAATGAAGAGAGAACTCGTTCATTATTCGTCAAGAGGATAATTCGCAATTAATAAGCCTACTTTTTGCGTTATCTAAATGTCAGAGGAAAAATTGATGCCTTTTCTTGTTTATTAGAGCTTATGCAGTAATAGTACTGTCGCATTTGTGGTTTGGTTTTGTTGTTGTTCTCGGCTTATGGTTGCTTGGTTATCTCCTGATTGTGGTCCATACCACCCGAATTGCGCATGATTTCCACCGGAAATTTCAACTCTAACTGTAGAAGGGGGGAGCTGTTTAAGTGAGTCGTCTATTTGTTTCGTGCTAACTAATCCGTCGTTTGATCCATGGATCGTTGTAACCGAAAGATTAAGCTCGGATAGGTCAACCCCTGAGGGAGGATAAGCAGCTAGAAGTACCAACCCCTCAATTTTAGTTGGGTTATCATGGACATACTGTGCCGCCATGCTTCCGCCCAATGAATGTCCTCCAATTGTCCACTTAGTGATGTTTGGATAAGTAGTAATGACGTCGTTAGCTGAATTGACGCCTAACACTGCAAGATTAAGAGGCATCGGAACAATGATTGCCAAGTATCCTTCGTTTGCGATTGCATGGGCGAGTGTTGCATATGAACGGTAGTCAACCCTGCCTCCAGGATAGAAAATGAAACCAATCGTGTCGTTAGCTGAGTTTGGTTGAAAAACAAGCCACCGAGCATTAGTTACAATAACATTAGTATCAGATTGCATTGCATTGAAAGCTTCTTGCATAGGAGCAGGTGGAGTTTCAGCCCAAACGACAAAGCCAACCAACACGGCGCTAACAATTAAGAGAACGGCAAGAACAATCTTGAGTCTTCTACGCATGGTGTCTTCCTAAAAGAATCAACAATTGAAGGATTATATTAAGTTAGGAGTATCGAGCTAATGCTGAAAAGGATCAGGGATTTGAACCCCTGCCAGAGTGGAGATGTCTCCCGCACCACCTCATTTTTTATCAAGTATAATTGATTTGAAACATATAATCAAAAAAGCAGAAAGCAATAAACTTATAATCCAAGTTAAATAAATAAAAGACGAAGTAAGTGGATAAAATGGATAGAAAATTAAAAACTATACCCGAACCCAAAAAGGGAACCCGCACTGTTTTCGAATCTAAAACTTTGCCAGTAATAAAAAGCAAGGGTGGCAATACTACTTATCTATGTGGTAATTGTGGAGCAAAATTAGGCACGACTATTATCGAAGGAAAATTCAAGAATGTTGTTTTAAAGTGTCCAACTTGTAACCTCTACAACGACATATAGTTAAGGTGATGATTTTTCTCGTGGAGAAGAATTCTGCTTAAGTTGCAGAGACTACTGAAATGACCAATAACAAGACAGTAATTCCTGCAATGAAGGATTTCTTAATCATAGCTGTCATTTTTCCTTCTCTTGACCACTGCTGCAAGTGCCACTGTTATCACAACAAGAACTGTTATCGCTAATGCTGTTGGTAAATCTGGAATTAAAGTGAATTTTAAAGTATTATTAGACATCTGATTTTGGACTGAAAAGACAATTGGAGAAGATGAGTCTTTATACAGCTCCTACTAGTTCCCCGCTAATATTATAGTACATGCCAGCGGTAATCACAATACTATGTTGTCCATTTTCCAAGTTGGAAATATCCAGCAAATATGAAAATGATGGATTATATTTGAAACGGTTTTCTAAATGAGCACCGTAACCGTAAAAGTCACTTGAAGATTGATTTGACTCAATGCTTACAGGTGAATTGTTATCAATACTATATGTGTAAATTCCACTAAATGTCCAATTAAAAAATAAAGACACCCCAACAGGACTCCAATGTAGCTTGAATTCAAGAGGCAATGTATTAGAATAAACTTCTTTGCTAATTGGACTACTTATGGTCAAGTCAAAACCAACAAGGTTAGCACCTGAGTCACCAATCTTAGCTCCATAGTGACTTGTAATTTGTGCAGTAGCCATGGATGGAGTTAAGAATGCAACGACAAGGATTATGGTAACTTGTGCTATGAAGGCTTTCTTAATCATGGCTGTCACTTACCTTTCTCTCTCTAAATAAGAATACAATAGAGAGTAAGGAAAGAAATAGGGGCAAAATTATCAACCAAGAAAACTCTGGAATGGAAGGAGAAGGTGATACTGCAGGTGTGGGCATAATTGATTGGGTTGGAATGGGGTTTATTTTGGCGACCCAGCTAGTTCTTGCGGTTGCAGAGCCTAAAAGAAGTTGACCTGCACATAAATAACCTCCCTCGTTCGTTTGAACAACTATGTAAGCATGAGCTCCGTCAGGGAAGTTAAGCGTCCATTGCTCGTTTCCCGCTGCATCTGTTTTAACCAAGGCGGTGCCTGCTAAAGCGAAGCCGCTGTCACTTGTTTGAGTCATCACCCAAGCTTGACCTGAGCCATACGATTGATTCCACTGCATTACTCCAAAGGAATTTGTCTTAAGAAGAGCGATGCCTCCGCCTCCCAGAACGTAGCCTCCGTCATTTGTCTGAACGATGGACCAACCGTATCCGAAGTCAGGATACACCTGGCTCCATTGAGGAGAACCATTCGAGTCTATCTTTGTAAGCATGCAATCAATTTTTATTTCGCCGCGTTCAATGATCATTCGCGATGATTTTGTTGTAAAGGCATATCCTCCATCGCTTGCCTGAATAATCGAATCGACGCCATTTGTTTGTCCATTAAGTAGGGTATTCAATTGTTGATTTCCAAACGAGTCAGTTCTTATTAACCACGTGGAGACGCCGGATTCATTGTTCATCTGGCAAACTCCAGTTAGGGCAAAACCGCCATCGCTTGTCTTAATTAAAAAGTCAGCACCACCGTTTGCTATCCCGACTACGTAAGTTTTATTCCACTGCATGTTGCCTTCAGCATCTAATTTCGCCAACCAAGCATTTCCTTCAAATTGACCCGCAATGGCATATCCCCCATCGCTGGTTTGTACAATCCACTTTGCATAATTACTCATTCCACCAGCCGTGCCAGGATAGATTTTGCTCCACAGTGGATTCCCTGAAGAATCAATCTTCATAAGCTCCAAGCCCGTGGGACTACCGTTTGAAGATGTAATTCCGGCCAATATGAAACCTCCATCCACAGTCTTAATAGCAGACGCAACTGAATTCAGATTGCTATCAGTATAGGTTCGATTCCACACCAACGTTGCATCTGTTGATGAAGGCAGCGAAGGGGCAGGAGTGGCTATTTGAGCATTTGCAGGCTTAACAACAAGCAAGGTCAAACATGATGTAGCGATAATGAGAGTTAGGAATAATGCGAAAGTCTGGTTGATTCTACTCTTGCTTAGTTTCTGCATTTTCTACCTTCGACTAAATAATTAACAGAAGTAACCAGCTTATAGTTCTATTCAAGGAACAAGCACTCGGCAAGTTGTTCCAAAGCTGGAACACTCTTGCAGTAGGTTGAGGTTATATCTACTGGCAAACCAAGTGGAGGAACACTTGGAACCTACACGACGTTGGTGATTTCACCCGCAAAACCCTTTTTTTTATTTAGACAAACTTGATAACCTGCAAATATCGATTATACAATAGTTTATTTGGCGTTAAGAGGTTAAAATTATGGATGTCTCAGAATTAGTTCTTTACAATGATAAAGTTCGCAGTTTATATTATGGCGCCTTGTCAAAGTTGGACTGGGAAGAAGTTGCTAAATCCAGAAGCTTAAGCTTTGATTCAATGCGTGATGTATTTCTTCACCTAACATTCGTTGAAGATAGATGGATTAACTACACTCTTATTGCAGAGTTCTCTAAATGGAAAGATCCAGTTCTTAATGACTTCAGAGACTTTGAAAGTCTAAAAACATACATGACCCGTACCCATGAGAACACAGAAAAGTTTCTGAAAACGCTAAATCCACCGGATTATCTAAACAGAGTTGCCAATCCATGGATAAAGGGTGCTTCAATAAGCGTAGAGACTGGACTTACTCACATGGTATTAGAGTGCATGGTGCATTTTGGCGAGTTGTCAGCAGTCTTCTGGCAAATTGGCAAAGAAGCACCATACTTGGCTTTCTTACGGTATGAGCTCAATAAATCGAATTAAACAGGATTTGTATTTTCGTGTTGAAATGGACTGGGGGCTTTGAAACCCCGACCTCTTAAGTGCAAGTCAAACGGTTCATACCTACTTTAGGTGGATCTGGGTTCCAAAAAGTTTTAAGCACTACGCGCGTACTACCTTTTAATTGGTGAATTCCTTGACTGAAGCAGTGAAAGTCACTCGCAAATACCAAGTCACTATACCTGAGAGCGTGCGATCTAAGCTTGGAGTTAAGATTGGCGACACACTCATCGTAAAATCTGAAGATAACCATATAATCATGGAATCCAGCAAACACATTTCCAACCCTTCTGATGCACTCTGGAATCTTTTCGGCAAGTCCCTGAGCATCGATGCAACCAAACTTGTCGAAGAATCTTGGACGAACACTGACAATTCAGAACCTAAAAAACGAGGGCGAAAAACAGGCGGACGTCAGAGATGAGTTACTACGTTGACACAAACATTTTTGATTACTCAGCTTTGGCTCACCCAACTTACGGCAAAGCATGCAAATGCATAATCGACGATATCCAAAATAGAAAGATCAAAGCATACTGTGGTTTTCTTGTTCCGATAGAACTTCTTGGGTTCTCTTGCTCGAATAGACGCGGAAAAAGCAGGATTTGCAGTTGATGCTTTTTTCTCTTTGCCGATAAGTATGATTCAAATCGACGAAGAAATCCTTCATGATGCGGCAAGAATAATGCTTGATTCAGGTGTAAGCTACGATTCAGTTCACGCTGCTTGTATGAGAAGAAAGGGCTTGGATACTATAATAACTGAAGATGTTACTGATTGGAAGAAAATTAAGAGTACTCACATTATTAGGCCTCTTGAATACGAAAAGATGGTTAGAAAGTAGATTGGAAGCGGGATAGGGGAGAACTTGACCCCGACTTCAATAATTTTTTTTATCAAATAACAATTTTAGGAATTCGGAAGTGTTTGAAAATTGCTTTCGACTTTGTGAAAACGCGAAAATCTCGATTTTTTAAGAGCGAAATGAGACCGAGTACAAACAAGATGCAATAGGTAACGTGTACTCCGTAGAATATTACCAAATTTTTTTGACACTTTTTTCGAGCGAGGTTTTTAATACTAATTTGTTCTAAATCTTGGAGGAGTTTAGAACCTCTCTCAACAGTGGTCGAACATGAAGCCTAGAATCTTGTTGGTTGGCTACAATGGAGCAAACAATACAGGGGCCGAAGCGAAACTCCTCGTAAGTATTGATGAGATACGTTCAGTTCTGGGTTCCGACGCCTTTTTTACTGTTCCTTCTTTAAACGAGGTGAACCTGCGCAGATACCTATCTGAAAGCCCTACTTTGAAGATTGAACGCGTTAGGCCTTCTTTGTTCTTTTTGGATGTTAGAAAATTTGTGAAACAGAGCGATTTGATTGTTCTTGTTGAGGGTAGCTGCTACATGGATACTTGGGGTTCAGCCTTGCTTTGGTGTTATTTGCTTGCGACAAGGTATGCGCATTCCATGAAGAAGCCTTGTATCGCTTACGCTGTGGATGCAGGTTCTGCTGGGCGTTTTAACCGTTGGCTTATTAGGCGAGAAGCCAGCAAGACTGACCTCATTTTAGCGAGAACTAAGTCTGCAGCTGAACGACTTGAGAAGTGGGGTGTTAAGGCTCCGATTGAAGTAACAGCTGACAATGCTTTCGCATTTAATCCAAATCCTCAAGACAAAGATCTTCTCAAGCGAGTTTGGCCCGAAGCATCTCACGTGGTAGGGATTGCAGCTGAGGACATTTACGTTTGGCCCGTTCAAATCAAATTATGGGATAAAAAAAAGTATTGCTATAGATGGCCCTACTACTATACGCACTCTAAGGAAAGCCGGGAAAAAAGTGATCTTCTTGCAAAAGTATTAGCTGTTCAGGCTGACGATATTATACTGGAGCAAGACAAGGAAATTGCTCTCTTAAGCATGGAAGGGTTAGATGCAGGTTTTGCGAATAAGATTCAGCGATTGATGAAGCATCCTGAACGAACAAAAGTATTCACTTCCTCGGAGTATAATGCTTCTCAAATGACCAGTATTCTCAGAAGTTTAGATCTGCTAATTACTTCGAGATATCATGCTGGGGTTCTTTCCCTTGCAAACCGTGTTCCTCAAGTGGCCATTGGGCATGACCTGAGAATTAGAGATCTGTACACGGACTTGGAGATTAGCGAATTATTCACTGACCATGAGGACCCATTAAGATTCTGGGAACTAAGTAACGATGTTGGAGATGTTTTCGATCATTACGATGAAGTTAAGAAAAAACTGCAAAAAGGCTATGAACAATATCGAGAACGCGAAAAACGCAACCCTCAACTGCTTAAAGCTTTCATTGAAAAGCACCATCCTGAGTGGTTAAATTGAATTCGTCTATTCTTTTAACTGGAGCTAATGGATTCGTCGGGACCCAAATTGCGCGTTGTCTTCTCAAGAACGAGGAAGTGACCATTTTGGCTTTGATTAGGGCAACCGATGTCGAAGAAGGGTCACGAAGGCTCGCCAGAGAATGGTGGGACTGGCCGGAACTCGTCGAAGCAATCGGAGCAAAAGTCAAGGTAGTTTGCGGCGATGTATGTTCCCCCAGTTTAGGGTTGAAGGAAACAGATTATGCTAACCTTGTTGAAAGCGTGACTCATATTATTCACACTGCCGCTGACTGGCGCCTTGTCTCGCTTGACGAGATTAGGAAAACAAACGTTCAAGGAACCGCAAACGTTTTAGAGCTGGCTAAAGAAGCAAACAAGAATCATCATTTTGAGCGATTCTCTCACATCTCCACTGCATACGTAGCAGGAGGAAGAACTGGAACAGTTTCTGAGACCGAGCTTACGGATGAATTTGGATTTTTTACTAACTATGAACATAGCAAGTATGAAGGAGAATTACTAGTACAAGCTGCCAAAAACGATTTTCCTGTGTCTGTCTTTAGGCCATCTATGGTTGTTGGTGATTCTCAAACAGGGGCAATTAAAACCTTCAACACTTTGTATTATCCATTGAAGCTCTATTTATCGGGAAAAAGGCGATTCATGCCAGTGAGTCAATCGCTTAGAATCAACATTATTCCCGTTGATTATGTTGCGGAAGCAGTAGCAAAGCTAACTTTTGAACCTGGGGCAGTTGGACAGACTTTTCATTTGGTGGCGCCTTACCAGTCGTTGCTAACGTTGAAAGAACTGTTGAAAATCGTTCAGAAATGGGCAAAAACAGACTTAGGAGTCAAACTTCCAAGACCCATTTGTATTCCAATGTCAGTTTCCTCGATGAAGGCGGTGCTTAGGCTTCAACGAGTTTTCCAAAGACAGAACCACCGAATATCGAATGCCCTTGGGGCTTTGGCGCCTTATTTCAGCGAAAAACGTCAATTTCAGCGGACTAACACGGATAGACTTCTGGGCGCTTACAGTCCGAAGTGGAAAGAGATGTGGCCTCATCTTTTAGAATATGCTACTTACAACAGCTTCCTCCATAGGTCTGACCGAACGGTTCATGAGCAAGCACTATTTAGGCTTGAAAGCAAAAGTTACCCTATCACCTATTATGATATTGTTGAAGACCGGTTAGTCAGGAAAACCGCGGCTGAAATGCGCCATGACATTTTGGCGGCTGTCAGTGCTTTGCGTGGTTTCGGCATCCAGACAGGTGATCGAGTTGCTTTGACAGGGTTGAATAGCACACGATATCTTGCAGTGGACTTGGCGATTGGCCTTGTGGGGGCTGTTAGTGTTCCGTTGTATTATACTGCGCCTCCTGCAGAGATTAATCAAATATTGGTTTCAAGTGGATCCAAGGTGTTCTTCGTTGGAATGCCCCGTCTCTTGGAGCGTGTTGGCGAGCTCAGCCCGGATGTGCCAGTTATTTCTATTTGTCGAAGTTCTTTACCGCAAAACCTTTCCAGAAAAGTGGATTCTTGGGAAGAGTTTCTGTCCAAAGGCGTAAGTACTGATTCCAATTTGAAAGCGCCCGTAAGCTTCGGAGATGTAGCCACTCTGCGGTACTCCTCAGGGACAACTGGTAAACCGAAGGGAGTTGTTTTCAGCCATTCCAATCTCAGGTATATGGCTGAATCTACCGCATCGATAACCGATTGGCGAGCCCGAAACCGTGCTAGTTCATACCTTTCTTTCCTTCCTATGGGACATGTCGTGGAAGGAATGTTAGCTACATATTCGGTTTACTACGTACCTTCTCCTGTGGACATTTATTTCCTTGAGGATTTCAGGAGACTTCAGAAAGCGTTGCCCCAAGTTAAACCGGTTTTGTTCTTTGCGGTCCCTCGTATTTATGAGAAAATCTGGGAAGGGTTGGAGTCGAACACATTTGGGCACTTTTACGTTTCAAGAAAGACAGGCTTTTTCAGGCGATTCTTGAGGCGTTTGGTAAGAAGCATGACCCTTAAGCGTGCAGGGTTGGATAGGTGTGCCCAACTTATAGCTGGCTCGGCGAGAATGGATGAAAATCTGTTGCAGAAATTCCGCGAGTTGGGCGTTGAAATTCATGATGCTTATGGAATGACTGAAGCGCCTTTAGTGACTTTAAACCGCGTAGGTCGGAATAGGTTGGGTACTGTAGGTGAACCTATGCCTATGACAACTGTGAAGACTGCTGAAGATGGTGAGATTATGGTGAAAGGTCCACAAGTGACAATGGGTTATTTTGATAAAACGTTGGAAGCACCTTTCAAGGATGGTTGGTTGATGACTGGAGACATAGGAGAAGTTACTTCGGAAGGTAGTTTGGTTATTTTCGGAAGGAAAAAGGATCTCATTAAAACTTCGTATGGAAAGTGTATTTACTGTGGAAAAATAGAGGGGATGCTTCGAGAATTACCGGGTGTTACTGAAGCACTGTTGTTAGGTGAATCAAAGCCCTATTGTTCAGCACTATTATGGGTAAACAAAAACCTGTTTAATGACATAACAGCAAAAGCCATTGAAACAGCAATCAAACAAATGAATAGTAATCTTTCAAACCCAGAAAAAGTGAAGAAGTGGGTCGTTCTTGTGAATACTCTTTCGATAGAAAAAGGAGATTTGACACCTAACCTTAAACTCAAACGCTTTGTTGTCGCGCAAAGATTCTCAAAGATAGTTGATGCACTATATGGTGGCGAGCAATCAAAGGATGGGGCCATTTACGGTGGCAGTGAAAAAGAGGACTGAATAAAGAATTGGGATTAAGACTTCGTCTATTTTCTTGGTGGACACCAAAATCTATAATCTATCGAGAGCTCGTTCGTGTAGATACTTTAACAACAGATGCTTTGGAGGATTTACTAAACAAGTATTCATCAAACAAGAAAGAAGGAAAACCAAACAAAGAAATAATTCTCAAAGAAAGTGTGGAAAAAAGAAGAGACTTAATGGCATCCAAACATGTCCTTTTAGTCACAAGCTTAGTGGCCATTTTGGGAAAAGAAGAGGCTATACGACTTGGACGCGAAACAATGTTCAAGGTTGGTGAGAATTTAGGCAGAGAAACAGGTCAGAAGTTGGGCGTTGGAAGAAGTATCAAAGATCTAATAAGGGCTGCTAAAGTACTCTACCGTATTCTAGGAATTGAATTTGAAGTGGAAATAAAAGGTCCTGCAAGCGCCGTTTTAATTATAAACCGATGTGTCCTTTCAACAAAGTATTCCGAGTTAACTTGTCAAATTCTAAGTGCAACCGATGAAGGCGTGATAAGAGGACTTAACACAAACATCAAAATGAGGTTTACTGAAAGAATGACTAGCGGTCTAACAAAATGCAAGGCAACAATTGAACTTGGTAATACTGGAGGAATTAACTATTAGAGCAATTGTTGTTGGGTCCGGTGTTGGGGGAGCAACAGTCGCTCGAGAATTAGCCAGAAATAACTTTGAAGTGTTAGTTCTTGAAGCTGGGAATCCATTCAACCCTCTTACTCATAGAATTTCTTGGCTCTCGCCCTTTAGAGGCACTTTGCTCTTGAAGAGTGAACATTCAGTTGAATTGATATTCAGACATTTGCAGACCACCAAATCAAGCAAAGATCTAGTAATATTTAGGGGAATGACTGAAGGTGGTTGCTCAACAATATCGTGTGGTAATATGGTTAGAGCCGAGCGGGGTCTTGGCGAAATTGGACTTGATTTAACTCCGGAATTTGAAGAAATAGAAGGTTCACTCGAAATTACTTCGTTCCCTAAAGAAAGATGGCGTCCTTTGTCCAAACGAATGTTTGAAGAAGCTGAAAAGAAGGGTTTTGCACCGTCACCTACCCCAAAAGTTGTTAATATGAAAAAATGCGTTGCATGTGGCTTTTGTGAGTTAGGATGTGTCAGCGGAGCCAAGTGGGATGCAAGAGTTCTGTTCAAAGATGTCTTAGAGAAAGGTGGAGCAGTCAAGACGGGGTCGTTTGTGCGTAAAGTCTTGGTTGAGAATGGACAGGCTAAAGGTGTTATAGTTTCTCACGGTCCTTTTCTTGAAAGAATAAATGCTGACTTAGTTGTTCTCAGTGCTGGAGGAGTTGGAACTGCTCAGATTCTGAAAGCTTCAGATCTGCCTGCTAAAGACAAGCTTTGGGTAGATATCGTTCTAACAGTGGGTGGAATTTTAAAGGGCGCAAAAATGTTCAATGAGCCGCCTATGGTTTGGTTCTCAAAACAGGAACATGAAATAATTTCTCCTTACTTTGACTTGCTTTCCTACTGGTTTCATAAGCCGTGGCAGGATGTTTCGAAGGAAGATCGAGTTGGAATGATGATAAAATTGGCGGACACTGAGCAAGGAATAGTTCACGCAGATGGAACGATATCCAAATCCATAACTGACGTTGATCGACAACGACTCGATATTGCGAAAGAAAAAGCGATACAAATTATGGAAGCCTCAGGTGTATCTGGTCCTTTCGTGGATGGAATGATTCATGGTGGTCATCTTGGCGGCACCGTGCCCTTGACCAAGGACGATGTTGAAACGATGCATCCATCGTGGTTGCCTAAGGATCTGTGGGTTGCTGATCTCTCTCTTTTGCCTCATTCTCAGGGATTACCGACAATGTTGACTACTTCAGCTTTGTCTTTGAGAGTTGCCAGAAAAATTATCAAAAATACTGTTAAGAGATAGAGAAAGTATGACAGAAGTTGCGGGTAGGTTTACAAAAGATTATTCGAAGGCTGAGTTGATTTTTGGGAACTTGGCTATTATTTTTTGGATTGGGTTAGGTGCGTTTTCTTTTACGTTTTTCTTTCCGTTTGCTGCTGTTTTGTTTTTTGGGTTAGTTGCATTCTTAGTTTTTTATGAACTGGGTAAACATGGTTGCGTAACATGTTACTACTGCAAAACTTGCACGATCGGCATTGGCAAACTTCCTGAGCTTTTCTTTATGAAAGCTGGAACTGCAAATGTCAATAAAAAAGCGATGAGACTGTTTCCTTTTGTTTATCTCTTGCTAAGTTTGGTTCCACTTGTTCTTTATGTTATCTCTATAATTCAAACAGTGACAGTATTCAAGATAGTTGCGTTAGTATTGCTTCTATCGATTTCAATCTATAGTGGATCCATTAGAATAAAAAATATTATCAAATAATCTTGTGTCGATCTGATAGCTAGTTTTGAAGTTGTTTGAACGTTTTTTGGGACTTGAAATCATTTGGCGCTTGTTTTTAGAAACCCTGTTTTCTAATAATCAGATTGATTCACCTTATTGCTTTGGTCGTGATTTGTCTTTGCTGTTTGCTTCTTATACTGACTTTAACAAAAACAAGTAAAAAAAGGAAGACAAGGGGTTGTGATCTGCTGTTTGTTTGCTTAGGTAAGTTTGGTGCCGCATTCGCCGCAGAAACCTGTACCCGCGGGGTTTTTAGCTCCACATTTGGGGCAAACTTTCAATCCTAAGGGTGCTCCGCAGTTATTGCAGAATTTGCCTGAACCTGCTGGTTTTCCACATACTGGGCACATTGTTTGTCTTTGTGTTATTTCACCTGTGTAGACTTGAGTTGTTTCGGCTTTTTGTTTTATGTCTGTGACCATTTTTTCGGCTCTTGCTGCGGCTACTTCAGTGCTTTCCCTTGGTGCATCGTCAGTGCATAGTCCATCTTGTTCGTTCCAGTCATTTTCGCATACGTATTTATGGCATCTGGGGCATCTGTGGAAGTGTCCTTTAGCTTCGTTTTGGGCGAGTTCGAATGCTTGTTCATGTTCTTTGTGCCATTCTGGTGTCATTCCTTGGAATCGTTGGCTCATGGCGTCTGCGCCTCGTTGAATTGTGTAGCCTCCACGCCCAGCTAGTTCTGATCCGATGGAGGCGACTTGACCAAGTCCTTTCCATAATCCTCTTTTCTTGTAGGTTTTGCTTGCGATGAAGTTTGTTTTGTAGCCATCGCTGCAAATGTCGCACTTGAAGGTGAATTGAAATCCAGCGTCGGTGCTGTTGTCGTCGTAGTTTCTAGTAAAAGGTTGAAGTGGCATTTTTTCTCATCTCTTAATTATGTTTAGGGGCTTGCCACATTTTATGCATTTCTCTCCTAAAGGTGCCTGCTCCGTTTTGCATTTTGCACAGACGACCGTGAGCCTTTGATTACAGTTTTGGCAGTAGTCTCCAAAGAAGGTGGGTTTTCCGCAATTTGGGCAATTTATCTGAAGTGACAAGCCACAGCTGCTGCATTTGACTTGTCCTGTTTCTGTTGGGTTTTTGCATTTCGGGCATCGTTGAGGTCCAACTGGGTTGACTTTTCCGCAGAAGGGGCATACATTGTCGTCTGCGGATACGAGTTTTCCACAGTACTTGCAGGGATGTTTATAACCTGGCATTTCATGGTTCTCCTTTTTTCCATTTTCCTGTATCATCCAAGCTTTTAGTATTGAAAGCTAATAAACTAGCTACATTGCTCTTCCACTGCTCAATTGATGAGTGTATCACTCTTCCGATGAATAGACTTCTGAGCATCCTGAGCGAAGGCATTCTTTCAATGGCAAATCGGTATTGAACATATTTGGTGCTGTCCAATTGTTCTTCAGAGAGGAATATTGGCTCTCTTCGGAAGTTTACTTCGATCATGGCATGGTTGATATTTTTGATAACATTCTCCAGTTCTATGATTAAGTCTTCGTCTTTTGTCTGTGCGTATTCTTTTCTCCCTATTGTTCTGAAAAAGTAGGTTGCTCCTGTTGTGGCGGGTTTTTGTTCTTCGTTTGTGTTTTGGCTGGTTTCTTCTTCTATTTCGGAGACTGCATTCTCTGAGATATTTTGTTGTTTTTTGTTTTCTCCTGTATTGTCCTGGGTGTTGAATGCTTCAATAGCTATTGTATTGCTTAGTCTGTTCGTTCCTGGGTTAAGAAGTGGGAACATCATCCATATGTAAGTGCCAGTTAGGTCGCCCATGAGTCCGCGTTTTATTCCTACACACACTTGATCTCTTGAAGCGAACGAGTTTAGGAATTCATATTCTTTAGTTATACCTGATTCGTCTATTTTTTTTTCCAGGCGTCGCCAGAAGTCTTGTGATTGTAATTCGATTTCTTTTCTTTTTGCTGCTTGTCCGTCTTTCATTAGTGATGCTATTTTGTTTATTGCGAGAGGAGTGGCTTCGGGAATTAGTTCTTTTATGTTTTCCTGCGTTCTGAGGATCATTTTGTTTAAAGCGTCTGAGAGGGCTTTGGCGAGTGGATCGAAGTTTTGTCCGAGCTGTGTGAACTCAATTTTTTCTAGGAACTCGTTTGTTATTTTTAGAGTATAGTCTTGTTTGTTTACGTTGGTTATGTAGCAGTATGGGAGGCGGATGGGTTCGCTTTTTTGTGGTAGAACTACTATTGCAGTGTCATAGAGGCGGATTTCACAGTTTCCGGTTTGGTTTGTTTGTCCGTTTGGGTCAAGTTGTTTGTATTGTGCTTCGAAGCCGCCTTTGAGAAGTGATTCATCAATGAGTAGATATTTGAGCATGAGTTCATTTCGGAGCTTGTATAGTTGGAAGAGGAAGTCTTCGTATTGGTATCCTAAGCCCCAAAGGTTTAGTTTTTCTTTGGAAGTTAAGAATAGATCGACTTTGTAGTCGTAGTCTGATATTCCTACAATGTCCGTATATGCGAATAGCATGGGTTCCCCGAACATGACGGTTAAAGTCAGGTATTGGTCGTCGAATTTGGCTTTTGCTTCTCCTTCGTTTTTTATGTTTGACTCGTCGTCGTAGAGTTTGTAGTTTACTGCAATTTCCATGTGCAAAACCTTCATGATTACTTATGCGTTAGTGGAATATCTAATTTTGTAGTACGTTGGGTTGCGCATTACAATAAGGTAGGGTGAAATGGAGAAAAACTCTTTTTTAACGTTTGTCTTTCTTGAAATAAACCAATAACTAGCAATCATCTCAAACGTGACTGCTGCTGAAACAGGGGCAATAATTGAGATTGAAAATGGTTAGTTGTCTTAGGGTGTTGGTTGGTTTAAAATTTTAATCCTACCAACGTCTGAGAACCTCTGAGTGTTGTTTGCTTCTAAACTATTTTTTTCAGCTGTTTTTGTGTATCTTTGTTGTACAAATCTACTGGTCGGGTAGCTGTTCATAACGTTTATTATCAACTTAACGAAGAAAAATTGTATGGCGCCACTGCAGAACGACAAAAAACAGAACCCTCCAGCAGAACAATCGTTAAAGACGGATCTTGTCAATTCAGGATATTCAGATGTCATAATGGATAAAATTTGGAAATGGTACAATCCTTCAGAATCAAAAAATAGTGACATTAAATGAAGTATTGTTAATTATTCTCTTTTTCTGAAGCGCTTCACACTTTCAATTTCAACTGACAATTCTGAATCAAGATCACCGATAGTTCGTGTATTCTCTGCTCTACTAAAGCATTAATTTTTTTGAGTCAATCATTTAATACTGACAGAAACGACTCATGCGGACATTGTACCGATCGTCATGCTTGGAAGCTTGGGTCGGTCATTAAAGTTTAATCTCAAAAACTAATCGTAAATTCAGCGAAAAGGACAAATCAACTATTTACTGTAATTAGTTATTTTTTTGGTGTCTCTTCATTTGAAACGGGTAAAAATGTCTCAATTCTTTTGTTGGTGTTTTGATTTTTCTTTTGGACCTCTTTGAGTCTATATTTGAAGTCTGTTTTGTGTGTTATGCTATTTACTTTGGATTTTTTGGTTGTCATTTCTTTTCTACCTCTAAAATTTTTTATTCGAAGAATTTGATTTCTTATTAGGCATGGAAATACTGTTTCCATTAATCCTTAATCTGAAGCGGTAGTGTATAAGCAGTTTTCGGTTTCGTATATTTCCGACGGAGGAGGGGATTAAAATTTAATATTTTTAATAATCGCGGTGCCTTTGATGCTTGCTAATCCAAGTGGCCCTTAGCTTATTATAAATTTAGAAGAAGAAAAATATAGTTTTGGAAGATTTGTTATAGTGCTCGCATTCGGTTGTTTTTTGGGTTATGTTCAACCTCAGCTAGCCCCAAAGCCTCCATTATAGGCGGTACATAGTTTGCAAATCTCCCTCGTAAGCCTTTCTTGATTCCGTACCAGCCGCCAACTGGGTTTTTTGGCGACCTGCCCCAAGCTTCAACAGTTCCCTCTTCAGCAGGTTTCTGCTCGTCAGCGCTACCTAGCGGCACCCAGTCGCCTTTTGCTTTCAGCATATTGTGCAAATCATCCAAAGCTCGAAGTTGATACTTAAGCTCAGTTTTACCCACCCAAACAACTATTGCTGGCGGATCTGCTTTTTCATCTTTGTAGGCTTTAAATTCAGAAGTTCCAGACGGAGTTTTAAGAATCCAAGGATCATCCTTTGTTCCTTTTTGTTTAACTGTCAAAAAATTCACCTAATAACATGAGTAATTAGAGCAAATTTCAACTTTTCGGTTTCTTGAAGCTTAAGGTCAGAAAAAATAATGTTGCCCCGTAGAATTGCAGCTTTCATGCTATCTCCTATTTCAGAAAAATCTGGCACATCCACCACACTTACCACAGTTGCCACAGGTTTTTCCCACTCCCATTTTTTAGTTACCTATAGAGAGACAATTTTTTTATTAGTTAGAAATATGTGTGGCAGTTGTGGTGACTGTGGTGACTTCGACGAATGCAAACATTTTTTATTTCGAACTTGGCAGTAGCTTTGCAGAACTCTTAAGATAGAAGAACAAAGCTTGAAAAATATTGCAAACTAAGCGTGTTATTCCTATTGCAATGTACTTTTGTAGCGAGAAACTATTGGTTATACATTTATTGAATATGGATTGGACTTGTTATCGAATTGGTAATCTAAAAGTTTGATATTGAAAATGTCGAATCTTTTGCTAATCCTTTTATTTGGGAATGGTTTTTTTGTGAACTCAGGAAGTTTATGAATTATGGTGGAAATTAAGGTAAATGAAAAATGCAACGGTTGCGAAACTTGCGTAAACGTTTGTCCAGTATCTGTTTATGAGATGAAAGATGGTAAATCTGTACCTGTAAGAGTCAGCGACTGCATAGTTTGTCGTACATGCGAAAGCTCCTGTCCACAAGGTGCAATCCAAGTAATAGAATAAAACCTATATTTCAATCTCAAATCTTTTTTCAACCAGTATTTCTTCTTCGAAAAGAAGCTTAAGCATAGCTAAGTCTCTTATAGATCTAATAAGCTGACTTTTAATGTTCAAATCCGTTTGGGAACCGAAACCTGAACATTCATGTCAATGAATAGGCTGGGGTGGGAGTTGAACCCTCTTTTATTTTTTTAACCACTATCTTAAAAGATTACTTAATAATTAATCAAAGGTTATCTTGAAATATAAAAGAACTGTTACTGCAGCACTGCTTGTTGCATTAGTGTTTTTGTCTTTTCTGTTAGCATACACTCTTTTTACTCCAGCAAAACAAACCCCGGGTGCATCTAAGCCTTTCTATGTGGGAATTGAGACGGGTTGGAACAGTACAGTTGCAGACTGTAAAGCCCTAATCGACAAAGTCAAAGACTTCACCAACTTATTCATTATCGCTTCACCCTACATTTTAAGTAACGAGACATTGCTTAGCCAAACTTGCGACTACGTTTACAACGCAGGTATGTATTTTGTGCCCGCCTACTACCAGGACCTAAACAGCCCTGGATACATCGGTTACACTCCAGAATCATGGTTTGCCTCGGCAAAAGTACAGTATGGCGATCGGTTGCTTGGAATCTATTTTTACGATGAACCGGGCGGTATGCAGCTGGATGAAACCATCAACTTAACGTCTAACAGCGTTTACAACGTGACAAGCCAGCCTACTAGTTATCTGGATTATGCTAATTGGTACTTCCACATATGGACTATGGGTCAAGGTGTTCCAGTAGCGGCCAACTTTACCCACAGCTTGGATTCTTCACTATTCACTTCAGATTATGCTCTCTATTGGTTTGACTATGAACTGGGTTACGACACGGTTTTAGCTCAATTTGGCTGGAACAACAGTAGGCAACTACAAATCAGCCAGTTGAGGGGCTCTGCGCAAGTGCAAGATAAAACCTGGGGTGCTATCATAACTTGGACATACAATCAAGCGCCCTACCTTGAATCCGGTCCTCAATTGTACAGTGACATGGTTTTAGCTTACAATTCAGGTGCAACCTACATAGCAGTTTATGATTCAAGCCAAAACTACACAAGTACTACCCTAACTCAGAGTCATTTTGATGCACTCAAAGACTTCTGGAGCTACGTAAAAAGTAATCCTTGCAAACAGGGTTACCTCAAAGCCGACACTGCTGTCGTGCTTCCAGATTATTACGGTTTTGGGTTCAGGAGTCCTGTTGATTCAGTTTGGCAATACCATATAGCATCGAGTTGGACAGAGAAACTTTACAGCGACATCACAGACACTGCTTAATCAGAATAATTCCAGCTTTGACATCGTTTACAGTGATCCACAATTCGGCGATCAGACTCAGAGTCTATACGGCAGCATTCTTGTTTGGCCTCAGGATTTTGAATCAGGCGTTAACTACTCGGTTACTGACGTAAATAATGGCTTAGGGTATAACACTATTCAAGAGGCAATCTCCTCCTTTGCAACCAATAAAGGAGACACCATTAAGGTTAATCCAGGTACCTTTCAGGAAAATATTATTGTAAATAAGTCTGTGGAATTATTTAGTGGAAACAACGAAACAACCTTGATTTCAGGCTTGGATAATGGCACTGCATTAAGTATAGTTACTGACAACATAACAGTAAGTGGATTTACCATAACAAACAGCGGTTACCCATTAGCTAATTTGGGCACTGGACTATTGCTTGAAAACGCCCATAACTGCACTGTAATGGGCAACATTATTACCGGCAACTATGTTGGAGTTTTCCTCCAGGACTCCGCAGAGAACACGTTTAGAACTAACCAAATCGGTGGCAACATCTACAACTTAATTCTTCAAAACGCAACGAACAATGATATTGACGCCTCGAACGTAGTAAACTGGAAACCCTATAGCTAGAGGGTGCATGACCAAACGAATCTTATTTAATAAAGAATAAAGGTGTGTATTTTGTTGTGTAGAGCTTAAGTTGAAATTCTTAGGGTAAATTTCAAATTGAACTTAATTCTGGGTTTTCAAATTGTTCGAAGGCACGGGTAAAAGACTCTAAAATTAGGTTTTTTGGGTAAAAAAACCGAATGGCAACAAGATTGTCAATTTAGACCTAAATGCACACAGGTTTTGAATTCATCTGTGCATTTGATGACGCCAAACTGTTCAGAAAACTAAAATAATCCTGCAAAAGCATAGGGTTCGGACAAAGAGCTGGGGTGGGCATTTGAGTTGAGTTCGATTCCGGACCCCGCTTAGATTTCAAGGAAGTGGTTTGCATAGATATTACCAATCCTCCAGTAGCTCAACTGGCTTATAAAATTGAGTATAGTCGTCCAATAAGGGGTGAATTCGAACACTCTGTGAATGGAGAAATCATCCGCACAATCCCCTTTTTTGGTTCTAAAAGTAAAGAAAGCCTGGGAAAACAAGGAACTGTCTTAAAATGGAGAAAATTTAGCAATAGCAAATACTGCTTGCAGTGACTATTGATAGTTAAGTCTTTTCTTGATGATTTGAAGCTAAATAGAGCGTCACTATAAGTGCTACTAAAACCAGCGCTCCGACTGGGAGAAAAAGTCCAAACAGAATATCTCCAAGTTCGTTTCCAAACACTAACATGTAAACAGAAGCTATCAAAGCAACAGCTAACCAGCAACTAACAACAGCTGCAGTTTTAAACTCCAATGCTAATTCCTCTATAAATAAATTGTACTTACCAAGTTATTAATTATTTGTTTTAGAATGAAGACAAGAAAGAAAGAAAAAAGTTGAAGATTTGACAAAAACGACAAGCAAGGTTCTTGATTTGTTGAACATATAAAATACAAATACTATTTTTTTGATTTGACTTATCATAGGCAGTCCAGATTTTGACAGGCCTTAGGTATCGATTAGCTGCAATTCAGAAATTCTTTTCTGCACTGCCTCGGCGAGTTTTTGACATAGTGTTTCGTCAGGCGCTGTTTTGTCTATTTTGTCGATTATTTGAGCGAGATCCTCATCTTCAATTGTGTTTCTTAGCCACTTTTGGAAGTCGCCGCGTTCAAAGTGGAACCTGATTGATTGTATGTCCACATGCTGAAGGTCTCTTAAGAAAGAGCAAAGAGACATTGCTGTCTCGCCTGAATAATGGCCATCTGGCGCAAAAAAATGGAAACCTTGCTCGTAAGGAACTGGGCTGAGTATTTTCTGTGCCTTTTCAGCGCTCAAAAACAAAGTAATGATCTCCAGGTAATTATTGAGGCAAGATGTTAAAATTGTTTTAGGATATGAAGGTCTTCCAAAATCTGGGGTATAGTAGGGAGGCTTTACGGAAAATGCCTTATCATCATAGCATATAAAATACAGTAAATAGTTTTGAGGTTGACTTATCCTATGGGCTCCAATACGCAACAGACCTTTGCCCAATCATTGTGCTCAATATCAGCATTCACCTGAAATTTCTCTGGCTATTATCTCTGGAGAAGATTTCTCATCTTAATTTATTGTCAAGATCTTTAAGCGCTTCTGGAGGCATATCCACTTTGTTCGAATTACTTTTATTTGCTTTCGAACCTGGTTGTGGGAAGCACCGACATGAACTGCCCTGATCGCGGATCGAAACGCCTCAAGACTTTGGGCATAGAAAAGAGCGAGCGACTTGGCGATTCTTCTTTTAATGTAGAAGAAAAAAAAATACGTTGATTTTTATTTTCATCAATTTTTTTTTCTTTCGACTTGGCAGATTTGGAGTACTCTCTTAATCATTTTTATAAGTAATGTTGTATTCTATAAGGTATAACGTTTAGATGAAATGGTGTTTGAAATGACTGAAAAATCAGGAATTGTATTCATTGGAAATAAAATGCCCATGGACTATGTTCTAGCGATAATTACCGGAATGTCAGCGAACAATGCAAAAGAAATAACTTTGAAGGCCAGAGGACAAGCAATAACTACAGCAGTTGACGCAGCTGAAATAACGAGAAATCGCTTCTTAAAAGACTTAAAAGTGAGCAAAATCGCTATAGGAACAGAAGAGATGCCTGCAAGAGAAGGCGAAAATAGGTCAAGAATGGTTTCAACAATTGAAATCGTTCTTACAAAAAAATAGGAAACCTACCCTTCTATATTTTTAATTTTTTAAAGATCAAAGAAATATATTAGATAAATTGCCGGGATAGTTGATTTTCTATTTATTGAAGCCGAGATGTATCTGCTGGTTCAATGTCTACTCTGTAGATTTCAGAGATTAACAACGGATACAGTTCCAATAACACTCTCGATATAGGCTGGTGATTGATTGTATATTCAAGGGAGTAATCTATTTTTGGAAGAACCTTTCAGTTACCCAGTTTAGGTGATATAGGTAATTTTCTTCGGCGCCCACAAATGTTGGAAGTACCAACAATGCCCTTTCCTTAATTTCTGTTGATGAAACATTACATTTCTTGATGCAGGATTCTATGTCTTGGATATCTCTATCGTTTAATCTGCCAATTTTTGTTACGATTATATCGACTGGTTGAAGGGCTCTGAGCGATATGTGGCTGAACTCTTTTATTTTGATGCTTTTTTCCAAATAATTTTTTGGCAGCGTCTGGCAGAAAACACATCCATCCGTCCATCGATCAATTTTGTAGCCTGATGGATTGTTTTTCAGAGCTTGCTCAAATTCTTTCATGTCGCAGCCTGGAATAGTGAAGTCTATGTCTATTGTGGATGACTTTAAGTCCAGAAGCGTCATGGCTGTTCCGCCTGCCGCTACAAGAATGATGTTCTTTGTCAGGTCTTGGTTCAATACGCTTAGAAAGTCGAAGAGCCTGTTTTTATCACAAGGCATTGTATAGTTCCAGCTTTTGTTTTATGCTTGTTTGGTCTGCAGGAATTTCTTCTTGATTGAATGTTTTTAGGATTTCTATTGTTCCCTTTATTTCGGGTTTTGGCTTGATTTTCTCCAATGCTTTTAGGATTCCAATTAGTCTTGCAGCAGTTTGATATTTTTGACCAAGGAAAGCGAGCAGATTCCTGTTGAAGGTGTTTTTTGTGAGGATAACTGCTATAGCATCTATTCCCCGTGCCTCTTCTCTTAGAAGTAACGAGGTGGTTACGTATTCAATACAGAACTTTTTACCATGAACATAGCTGGAACCAAACTCGGTATATCCAAACCTACTGAGGTTATATGTTAGGTCTGAATCAGGGATTTTTAGGGGTTTTGTCTCTGAGCTGATTGTTCGAATTTGACTCTTTTGGGAAATTTCCTTAATCTGGGTCCAGAAAGCTTGAGGATTGTAGAGGGCAATTTGTCGGCTCAGAGCTTCTCTAACTGGATTAATTTCGTCCGATGTTAGTAGGTTAAAAAAATCTTTTTTGTCAACTATGAGATTATCAAGTTTCAAATTGTATTTTTTCTGAAGGTTCAGCATATCTTTCCACAATTCGATTGTTTCATTCAGATAGTCGGATGTGTCTCTAAGTAGAAAGAGGACTTCAATTTTGTTAAGTTTAATGTTCTTTGATGGATTAATCGAACTTGTTGATTTTATCGAGCATTTATCGGTTAAGGTTTTATCCATCTCAGTAAAAAATGAGAACAGGTTGTTTCTCTTAGATAGAAACTCTATTTTTTTCTCTATTTCTAGCTCTGCTAATAAATCAATCAACAGGTAATTTTCAAAATTTAATTTTATGTTAGAAGATCTGCCTGTGGATGTTGGTTCTAGATTAAGTAATCCCTCGCTTTTCAGCTCTTGTAACTTCTGGTAAATATTTGAGTAATACGCCGTACCATAGTGTTCCTTAATTCTTTCTGTAAGTTGGTAAATTGATAAAGAATCCCCTATGCTAGACGATATTGTGTCTAGGATTCGAATTGTTGGTGTATCCATTATGTTTCCCACATTCATCATAGTGAATTAAATATATATGTATTTTACTATAACATTATAGTAAAAAAACTATAATGCGTAATTAGTGTATTCTCTGGATAAAGCAATCGACAGACTTTAGATTTTTCTCGATTCACTAATCCTCAGTAGCCTTTTTGGCGATTTAAAAAACCTTGGTTTTCACTGTTCCAGTCAAGAAGAGGAATCCACCATAACTCCCGTTAAATGTGAATATCCTTGTCCCATTGATTGCGCAACAATACCTCGCTATAACATGGAACGACGCTTCCACAGCTAATCCCAGATCATCAAAAATAATTACTACCCCAATTACGCTTACGGCAAACTACAAAACACAGTATAAAGTGACTTTCACTCAGACTGGGGTGGGATTTGAGTTTAAGGGAACCGTTATGAAAATTGATGGAGTTAATTACGGTCGTAATGATTTGCCAGTTTCCTTATGGTTTGAAAAAGACTCGAGCCATCTCTTCCAATACCTTTCGTCTCTAAAGTCTGGTTCCACATCCTACATCTGGAAATCAACCAATGGATTATCAACTTTGCAGTCGGGAACAATCACAATATCAACCGTGGGTACAATCACTGGCTACTATAACCGAAAATAGTTTATGCAAATTTAGCAACCACTAGCTCCCGAATCTAGCAAACCGATAGCGGTAACTTCTTGGGTTTCTGAAGTTAATTCAACATGGATAACTGGCAGAAAAATAACTCGGGAATTTGGTTTTCGGTAATCCAAGTATCTGCATTTCAGTGGAGGCTGAATAGTTTCTTTAGCGGGCAACTTCTTTGCCAACGTTTCCAGAAGGGACACCTGTGTTATTTACTATAACAATCCATTTTCCAACTAACTTTCCCAAGTTAGGCATAGATAATGGACACGTAAATTCGTCTTCCTGCTTAGGCATGTTTTTTCCTCACAACTTACTATTTTTAATAAAAATTTTTTGCTTAAGTTTTCTTTCATCTTTGTTTGAAACATTTATCTTCAAGTATTTGTGGAGAAAATAGGTTGCGATCCCAACCAATTACTTCAATTCCGCTCCCTGTTTTTTAGGAGGGGCTGCTTAGGGAGGGTTCAGGTTTGGGGTTGGCTGCTTCTTTCGGGGTGTTTTGCGAAATACATAAGTGGTGATTCTATTCATTTTGATACAAGTAATCTGAGGTGTCATCTTTGAAGCGCTATCGCTCTGCCTATTCAAGATTTGCCAGAAATATCGTTGCACTATTGCTCATTGCTTTGGTCTTATTTGTTTTTGTTCCATCCTCGACGGCTGCGTCTGACTCGCTTTCAATCGAATGGGGAAAAACCTATGGAGGGTTGCAGGTTAATTCTGTTATCCAGACATTGGACGGAGGCTTCGCTTTAGCTGGTGTTGCTTTGTCTTCTGGCGGTGACACATTGGTGAAGACTGATTCGTCTGGGAATGTGCAATGGCAGAAGGCTCTTGGTGATGTGGTATCGTTGGCGCAGGCTGGTGATTCCGGCTACGTACTGTTTTGTGAAAACGGTAATGTAGTTAATACCGATGCGGAAGGAAATGTCCTTTCAAGTTTCTCTTTGAGTGCAAATGGGGGTGTTCGGCAGGGAATCATAACTGATGATGGAACCTACATTGTCGTTGGTAACAGCATAAGACAGGGTCAAGAGACTTATGTGTGGCTTCGCAAAGTTGATGCTCAAGGCAACATTTTTTGGAATATGAATTTTACAGGCGGTTTTCATGTTTCTGCTGTTGTAGACACTGTTGATCGCGGCTGTGCGTTGGCAGGTAATTGGAAGAATAATTTTTGGTTAGCTCGGCTTGATTCAAACGGCAATCAGCAGTGGAGTCAAAACTATGTTTATGGTAATCCCTTGGATGCGCATTTGGTTTACTCTTTGGCTAAAACTAAGGATGGAGGCTTCGTTCTTTCTGGGACAGGAATGTGGCAATCTAGCAACGGCATGATTCCTTGGTTGATTAAAATAAATTCCCAAGGGTATGAACAATGGAACTTGCCCTATGGTCAATATCCTGGTGATAGCTTTAGCGCGATTGTGCAGACTGCTGATGAGGGTTACTTAGTTGTTCGACCCAGAGCTGCATCGATTATGCGGGCAGATTCTTCCGGTAGTGAACTCTGGCAAGAGCAGCTAGGCACTTCGGCGATAATATCGCCGTCAGGTTACCCCGCATCATGTTTAATTCTCGCTAAGGATGGCGGATACGTGGTTGCAGGATCAACTTCGGGAAGCGCGTTTATTATCAAGTTTTTTCCCGAAGCAGATCTTCAGGGAGCTGTCGTTGCGATTTCTAGTCCAAAAAGCAGACTATATGAAACAAGTGACATCCCGTTGACGTTTACAGTGAATAATCAAGCTTCCTTGTTTAGCTACACCATAGATGGTCAGCAAGCGGTGGCGATTACTGGAAATACAACTCTAACTGGATTAACTGTTGGAGCTCATAACCTGACAGTTTACGTTAGGGATTCTGCCGGGCTGGTCGAAACTTCGGAAACAATTCCTTTCACGGTTGGAGCTCGCTTCCCAAGTGAAATAGTTTTTTTGGGAGTAGCTATCGTTGTTGTTGCTAGCGTTAGTTTTCTGCTTTATGTGAAAAGGCGAAGTGTCTCTGATTTTAGGAAAAGTGGCTTAAAGAGTATCATGAAGAAGCAAACTCTTGCTGCAGTCACGCAAAACAAGATGGTCTGGACGTTAATTATAATCAGTTTGTGTTTCGTTTTGGTTTTTGTTCAGTTTTTCTTTCCCTACTTTTTCTTTTCATCTTCGTCTGGGCGTTCAAACTCGTCTTTTGAAGTGGGTGTAAGCTATGTTTACGAGCGAGACAATGTCGAGCAAATCTATAGTGAAGTATCTCGTATCAAAGATTTAGGTTTCAAAGTGATTCGGGTTAATCTTGTTTGTGATTCAAATATTCCTAGTTCTTATTTGAATACTCTTTCGGATGTATTTTTCAGCGCTATTAGGCAGCTTGGTTTGAAGGTTGCTTTGATAATTAGCGAACACAGCAGCACATAGTGACATAAATTACTACCTTGACAGGTGGGGTAGAGACTTAGCGTATGTTCAAATTCTCAATGAACCCGATGTGGCTTCGTCGTGGGAAATGGGCGCTTTATTCACAGACGATGAGGCAGGTTCAAAGTTTGAGGATATATACTCCATAGTTGAGCAGCATCAGCTTTCTGCCCAACGCTATACTAATTTTTCACCCGCCTTTGTCGCTCGCACTAACCTTCCTATTCAATTTAGCGAAAAGCTAGATTTCGTGGGTTTTGATGTTTTCATGGATTCTTTTCTGACTCTTTCGCCCAACATGATACAGTTTCTTCATAAAATAACGAATAAAGATGTGGTTATTGCCGAGTTTGGCATGTCAACTAGCAACGACGCGACGCAGAGCGATTATATAATTAGGGGTCTGGATCTTTTCAGGAACATGGGGCTTAAGGGTTGCTGGTTAGTTTACTGGAATAGTGTCGATAATGATTATGGAATTCGCGGAAGATTAACGGAGCAGAAAGTAGGTGAATGGATTGTCCAGAATGCTTAAACTATCTAAACAAGTCTTCATCCACGGCTTAGTGATGATAATTGCACTAGTTACTATTCAGCTGTTGCTGGATGCTTTCCAAAACGTGTTCTTGCTCTATATGCCGCCTATAGGGTTTGCTTTATTCCTAGTAACAATGTTTGCAGTTCAACCTATAATTCTGGGTGTATTGAATATAATTGTTCTCCACCGTTTCTACAACTGTGAAGGTTGGCAGATAGGCTTCTGGCTTAACGGCTTCTTTATCTTGATATTCTTCTCTACAATAAACCTCCTGTTACAAACAATTGCGGGTGTGCCTTTTTCTTTAGGGGTTGGGGTAGTTGAAGTCTTCTTGCTATCTTACCCGTTTGGATACTTGGGAAAATTCAGCAACCGCGGATGCAAGAACACAAATCCGCAGCAAACACCCAACTCATAAGCTAAATCGATTCCCAAAGCGCTTAAGTTTATTTGGCGGAGAAGGAAAACCTCAAGTTAGTAACGGCGGACACTGACTTGCTCAAGAAATGCAAAGTTGCGTGGTTTACCCGCTTTTATCAAAGTTGAAATCAAGATGTTTGTGTCAAGGACTACTTTCATTCTTGGTTAGGCTCTTTGAAGGTCTTTTCCTTTGCCTATGTTTGTGGATTATTTCGTTTATCTCCTCGGTTGGGAGTTCGCCATATTTTGCGATTTTTTCATTCGATTCTTTTGTATATGGCTTGTAGCTCTTTTGACAAGTCAGGGTCTTCAAGTTTTTTTAGTATTACTGAGTCTTTGTATTCATAAACAAGGAATTTAGTTTTAGGTTTCAAGCCCATTTTAGACCTTATTTTTGCAGGTATAACAACTTGACCTTTTTCACTGAGAATTGTAAGCTCAGCTTTTTCGCTCCGAGACATTTGATTACCGAATAGTGTCTTACTTTCTTACTTAAAAAAAGATATCTTTCTACTAATAGTGAATAGAAAGATAAGAAATATAGGAACTTTGGAAGTTACTGATTTTTGGTTAGTTTTTCCGAGAGTTTTAGTCCGCATGGACCGCAAAGAAAGCCTCATGAGTCGTCGAATCTGTGACTTGCTCTTCTTACAGATCCTTAATTTTAGAAAGTTTGCAGTTGTTTGTTCCAAAATCCAAGTTCAAAGGTAAAAGTGCATGGCACACCCAAATAGCGGGCGGGCTGAAGGCATACTCAAGGTTTTATAATGCCTTTACTGGTGTACTTGTTCTGCAATAAAACAGAAACGTGTATATATTGTTCTGCAATAAGACAATTCATGGAAAACTCTGAGATTTTCGAGGAATGGAATACTTATGCCCTCAGAAAAAGCCTTGTGCAACGTGAGATGGACATTGAAGCTGTCGTGCGTAATTCGCGCTCAAAGATAGTTGCTATTACGGGTATAAGGCGCTGCGGAAAATCAAGCGTTTTGATGATGCTTGCTCAAAGACTGGCAAAGGAAGGAAAGAAAGTCTGTTATGTCAACGTAGAGGATAGCCGGCTTGGAGAAGAAAAGGATGTTCTGGACCAGATTCTCAAATGGTTTGGAGACGAAGGTTTTATGCTGCTTGACGAAATAACTAGTGCTGTCGATTGGAGCGGCTGGCTCGCAAGAACACATGAACTCTTGAAAGGGAAACTGTATCTTGTGGTGGGTTCTTCGCGGAGAAGTTTGATCGTTCCGAGTAAGCCGTTGCGTGGTCGTATGCTTTCAGTCGAGCTTTTTCCGCTCTCTTTCAAAGAGTTTTTGACTTTTAGAAATATTGGCATAGAACGGACCACGGTTGGGAGAGGAAAATTGGAGCGTGCACTTTCTGAATATTTAAAGTTCGGAGGTTTTCCAGAGGTTGTTTTGGCGGAGGATGAGTTGGATAAAGTAAGAATTCTTGACTCTTACTTTAAAGATATTGTGGGTCTTGACGTCGCTGAAGTTTCGCACGAAGACCCCACTACTGTTTCAACTTTTGCAAGATGCGTAATTCAGAGTCCTTACTTTTCCGCCTCAAAGTGTCTTAACTTCTTCAAAAGTTTAGGATACGGAATAGGCAAAGAGAAATTGCTGCAACTTGAAAAATACTCTGAAGAGGGTTATCTCTTCTTTTTTGTCCCAGTATTCTCACATAGTGCAAAGGCTCGTTCTGTTTACCCGCGCAAAGCTTACAGTGGGGACACTGGTTTTTCATATGCTGTCACGGGAAAGATTGATTGGGGAAGGCTGTATGAAAACGCTGTGTTCTTGGAATTCAAGAGAAGAATGAATGATCGAGAAATCTGTTACTGGCGAAACAAGGTTGGCGAGGAGGTTGACTTTGTGGTTAAGCGTGGAAGCGATGTAGACGAAGCATGCCAGGTGGTCTATGACTTGAGCAGCATTGCAACAGAGAGCAGAGAACTATCAGGGTTAATATCATGCATACAAGAACTCAAACCAAGCACCTCGATCATACTAACCAAAGACGTTTCAGAAACTCGGAAGGTCGGTGAGTCCACGATAAAATTTAAGCCGCTTCTCGATTGGCTAACCGGAGAATGAACCATCGAGTTCTAAATTATCTAGTAGGTATCAGGGATACTCCGAATTTCGCTAAGAATCCAAGTTGTGCTAAGGATTCTATGTATGCATTCGTCGCTTCTGCAACTGTTAAGTGGGCATTACGGATTTTGATTAGAAACTTAACTTGTTCATTCATGACTTGTTTTCACCTTCAAAAACTGCTCACATAATTCTGGTGCATCTCGACGAATTTTTTCTCGTAGAGCTTTGAAAGAAGAAGACCATTTTTTTCAATCTTCTTCTTCTGACCCAATGATCTTTAGTGGGTAAATTTCAATGTGATTTGTTTAGAATACACTATTTACTCAAATCAATTAACATTTTATATACCTGTTTAAGTGCAGAGTCGTAGCCATCGTAGTATTCTTTCCTAGAGTCCTTGTCTGCATAGGTTCGCTGCACCATTTCTTTTTCAATACCTTGCTTAGTTAACTGGATTGAGCCTTCTTTAAGCCATATCAGAGCATCTACATACCCATGTTCTGGGTCTGAAAGCTCATCCGTTATCGTTGATTCTGCCTTCTGCCTGATTAATTCGTCAATCTTTTCTTTTAACTCGTTCTCAATCTTGCTCATTTTTTCACCAATTTCGATTACTTGTTTGTTGTAGAGTTAAATATCTGTCGGTTTACCAGCGAGCGCTTAAATAAGCATAAATAAAAAAACGTTTGCCGGAACTTTGCACTATCAAAGGCCTTGGCAGCTATTTGGTTGGTTTAAATTTTATTCCCCGCTTCTTCAGATTAGATTAGCACATATAAATCGAGGGTAATAACTATCACAAACTATTGTTAATCATTAGAAGGCGTGTGATACGATGGAAACCCTGTATATGACGATAACACGAAATGATGTTAGCCGTTACAAAATAATTTGCGATGAATTGATTACGAAAACACAAATTGCCAAAGATTACCGTACTCTAAGAATTCTATTTCTCGCTAACACTTCTATCCTTGAAGATTTTCAAAAACAAATCACACAAGCCATCGGTGGAAACTTCCAAGGCAAGTTACCCTCTCAAGCTCATGCATACGCCCACAAACAAAATAGGGGCGCTATTGCGATTAACACCGATAACCTGATGAATAAAACAACAGAGAATTGCGTGCTTATTGTTTTAGAAGAGTTTTGTCATTTGTTAGATTACGCTGCAGTCGATTTTGCCCAAAGCGACCAATTTCTAAGTTTCTGTAAGGATTATAGTAAACATGTTGGTTCTCATTTTTCATCTCAAGTTTCCGAGCGTCTGGGTACCCACTATAATGATTATTACGTCAACAAACTTGTTCTTTCTTTTGATGTAGAAAAATGGATCCAATTTAAATCTAACTATTATGGTCCAAGCACACGAGCCCAATTAAATCGTTTATTTGCTCAAATTAAGGCAACAAAACCAGCCAAACATTGCCTCGCTATTATTACGGCAGAAATCCTAAAAATGCTCTGTTTTTCTCGGTCTGTTGAGAGTTTTTTAGTGCACGCAGAACTGTTAGAAGAACAGAAACAACAACTTACAGAGATTAAAAACAATACAATCGAAATAATACGATTTACAGAACAGAATGCTAGAACGATTGATAAGTCCTATCCAAACACTATTGATTACTTTAAACTAAGTGATTTTGTTTCGAAGGATAGCTTTTTTATTAGAGTAAGGCAATTTTGGAATTATCTTCACTTATTTGGATGATGAATTCCTAAATGATTATTGTGTATTCGCATTGATTTAAATCGGGAAAACAAGCTTTCTAAAGTTCTTTCAGGCCACATATTAATTGTGCTTACAATATACCGTATTTGCCAGGTTTTCTTTTCTTTAGCTTTGCCAAGGCATGTTAAATATGATGCCTTTTAATCATTTTCTTGTCAGGTGTTGGACAAAATTTTGGTCCAACCAACCAACCAAATTTATGACTTTACCTATCTTGATGAAGGCTAACATGGGTATTGATTTTTCTAAAAAAGACAATTGGTGTTAGTTTATTATTAAAGAGCAGTCTTTAATTCTATCTAAATATTATTGATTGAATGAATACAACCACACGGGAGTTGGAACGTGATGTTTTCTGACAAAAAGACGCCAATAGTTTTAGCTTTGTCTGGTTCTTTGAGAAGCCCTTCTTTTACTGATAAAATATTAGACAATTTGGTAAAAGGAATGGGTGAGGTGGAAGTTCACAAGTTTTATCCGCATAAGATGAAGATTGGACCCTGCACAAGCTGTTGGAGCTGCTGGCAGGGAAAGAACAAAGGTGAATGTGTTCAGAAAGACGATTTTCAATCAATTTACGATGTTTACAAGAAGTGTGATTACTTTATCATCGCTGCACCAGTGTACGTTTTTGGTTTTCCCGCAACCGTAAAAAATGTGGTAGATAGGTTCTTTGTAAACTTGGATTCTTCGCAGATTTTAATGGATAATGGGGTAACTAATCACCCTTTGCGGTATGTACCTACGGCAAAAGGAGTGTTGGTTTCGACTTGTGGTTTTCCAGATATGGAGAATTTTACTCTAATGAGTGAACATTTTAAGAAGATATTGATGCATTTTGGATTAAGTTGGGCTGGCGAAGTTCTAATACCAGCTGCTGGGGCAGCAAACGTTCCGCATTTGCTTGATGGAAATATTGATGCTGTTAGAAAAGCTGGTGCCGAGTTGGTTAATGGAATAATATCTGCTGAAACAATGCGAACTATAAGTGACGTCCCAATATCCAAAAATGACTATAGAGAAATGACTAATGCCAGCTTTAAAGGAGGACTAACAGGAAAAGCCAAGACTATTGCAATTGGTATTAAAGCAATTAGAAACAAAGGTAGGAAAAAACCGGTTTGAAAAGTCTTCAACGTAATATTTTCTTCATCGATAAAATGTCCTATGTGCTGTGGAATGTTTAACTAAAGAATGCGCCTAATTGGGATTGTTTAACGGTATTCTTGGACTTTGCTTTTTTCTGTTCTTCAGTTATCAAACCTAACTTCTCAATCAGTTGAAGACAATTCTCTGGTGCATAACCGTGATAGTGATTGTTAAAGTAGCCATAGATTTTTTTGACTTTGTTTGAAGTTTCTTGAACCACTGGAATCCATGTATCTATCTCTTTTTCGCTGTACCTGTAGTCAAACCAGATGTTTTCTCCTTTGCCATGCCACCTAAAATAGGCGAAATCAGTGGTTAAGTGGATTTCTGGTGGAAGAAGCGGTTCATCAACAATAGTGTATGCTACTCTATATTTCTTCAAGAGTTTAAAAGTTAGAGTTTTAGGAAGCAACCATGTTAAATTTCTGAATTCTACTGCATACCTAAAAGTTGGGTCAAGCATTTTGAAGAATTCTTCAAGGTTCTCTGGGTTGTATGTGTATTTTGGTGGGAGTTGTATCAGTAGACATGCGAGTTTTCCGCCTAGTTGTAGAGGTCGCATTAAATCCAAGAACACATCTAAATGAGATTTAACTTCTTTTTTTAGACCAAGCATATTGTCATGCGTTATCGTTTTAGGTAGTTTAGCGCTGAAGAGAAAGTCGCTGGGTGAATACTTTAGCCAACCCATGACCGTGCCTTTGGTGGGATTGCAATAGAAGGTTGAGTCTATTTCAGCAGTTTTGAAGACCTTTGAATAAGCTCTGAGTTTGCTTTGTCCACTTCTCTTCTCGTAAAAGTTACCTTCCCATTCTTTGTAGCTCCATCCGCAAGTTCCTAAGATTATGTTGTCTTTACTCAATTACTATTTTCAGCTCCTTTACGACTTCGTTTATGTTGAGGTAGCTTTTGTCTGGGATGCTATTTAGAAACTCGGAGAGGTGTGCTGTCTGGTTTTGTTTAACATCTATGACTTTCCATCCTTGATTTTTGATTAGTTGTGACTTGGAAGATGGGAATGTTGCATCTTGAGATAGAACTTCTTTTGCTGAATCTGCTCCAATACCAGAAGTTACAGGCAAGAACTGTCCAGTTTTCAAATGTTGTTGAAATCTCAAAGCGTCATTATTCATTCTGGCTCCATGATAAGATAGTATTACTTTCTTTGAATTGGTTTCTTCAGCTTGTTTTTGTATTTCTAATTGTTCAACATTGGTGAATTGGTAGATGTTGTGTTGTCCCTTACCGAATAATCTGGAATATGTTTCATTGAGACTAAAGCTTGGTTTTTGCTTTGACAAATCAACACATTGGATTATGTTGAAGTCTTGCATTAAGTTAGTTACCTGTTGGGTTATTTGTGCTCTGTATTCCCAAACAAGCTGGATGCCTTTAGAGTTAATTGTTGAAAGAAAATCTCTTGTATCATTAGTTATTGTGTAAGTAGTTGGTGTCTCCAACACTACATAAGGGGTTTGAAGAAGGTTAGCGTAGTTTTTGGTTTTGTAGAATACTTCATAGGCTTCATCTACTGGTTTTAAGCCCATTCTATGAGTTAGGTCTTGGTGGCATCTTACCGAAAAAGTGAAGTCTTTAGGAACTGTTCTTCTCCATCGCTCTACAGTTTGTACCGATGGGTACTCATAAAATGTGTAGTTAACTTCAACAAAGTTGAATATTTCACTGTAAACTTTCAAAGAGGATTTAGATGGAACATTAAAGTAACTCCATCCACCTGTTCCAACAAGATAATCAATCAATAATTATCCTCAAAAGGATATTCAGGGTCTAATTATAATAACATTTTAAAGATTATGCGCTGTTACCAGATGAGAGGATTTTTGAGAAGAAGAACGGCTGAATTCTTAGCTGGAAAGTCTATCCTTCTCCTTTCAGTATAGAAGAAAAAAAAATTGTACTGATTGGAAAAAAACTGTTTTTTTTCTTTCAAACTTAACAAGAAACAACAGGTTAACGAGTAGAAGAAGAAGACTAATTTTTTCAATCTTCTTCTTTTGACCCTCTGATCTTTTGTGCAAAGTTAAAGTAGAATTTGTTGTTTATCCTGAAATTTCACCTAGAACAACTACTGCCCCTCTTAGAATGATTTTGTCTCTATGGGTTCGAACGTATTTTGGTTCGCCAAAGGCTATCGGTCAAGGTATTGCTTGATAGAGTTTCTATACTCAAGGTTTCTGCAGCTTTAGCGAGTTTGTTGTCATCTGTTACTAGGATTCTACTGGTTTTCTTTGCTTCTACAAGATATGCGGAGTCATAAAACGTTAGATTGCACTTATGAGCTGTTTGCAGTATTTCGATTCCTTGTTCGCCATCGACCTCAGCTACCTGCATTCTTACAAGCATCGCATACATTAGGCTCAACGATTTCTCGGCTTCTTCGATGCTTATCCTCTTAAGCAAATGAGCCTCTCTCCACAAAGCGTTGCCAAGCTCATAATACGCTAAACTAATCGTTGTCCCTTCCATCAGCTTGTCCATGGCTTTTTCAGGGCACTCTCTGATAAGATTGTATATGGCGTTAGCATCAAACAATAACTGCTGCTCTTTCATCTGCTGTCCCTTGAGGCACGGACGGACTGGGCGAATTCTTCAGGCGGGATTTTTTTGAGTATGGCGGATACCTCTTTGGCAAGTTTGTTTAGTTTTTCTTTTTCCAGTCGGTCTACTTCTGACTGTAAGGATTCACGTATTACCTCGCTTACGTTCACGCCTAGGCTGGATAACTTTTTTTTGAGTCCAGCGGGAACCTTGGCGCATACTGTTTCTTGCATACCCATAGGTATTACCGAAATAGTATAACAACTGCGTATGATAAGAAGATATCTGCAATTTCTTCCCTTGTTAAACTTGGAAGCATTGCAGTACTCTCGGAGAAGAACATACTTGAAAAATTTTGCAGATCAGCGGGTTGTTAGTCCGATAGCCTTAAACTTTTAGATCCAAAACCAAGGTAGCTACTGGCTCACCTTTCAGCGCTCGTTCCTTCTCATAGTCTTCCGCACATTCAAACCAAAGCTCAGAAGCCTCTTGGAAACTCTTTAAAGCTTCATCACAAGTTTTTCCTTGACTGGTTACGCCAGTAACAGGATCGGCTGGGACATAGAGTTTCCCTTCTTTATGTACTGTAACACCTATCTTCGTTGCAATACCTCAAATCTTAAGTGCGCAGCTAAAAGCAGGACCAATCGATTTCTAAAAGAAGAAGAAGACTAAATTTTTCAATCTTCTTCTTTTGACCTCTGATCTTTTGGCTCATAGCTTGCTTTCGGGAAAGTCAAAGAAGTTGTTGTTCACCCTAAAATTTCACCTAGAACAACTACTACCACTCTGAAAATGGAACTACTCCAATGACACTCTCGTTATCGGTTGGCGATTGGGTCATTTTGATTGCACAACAATACCTCGCTATAACATGGAATTACGCTTCGGGTACCATACTTCAACCTGGCACTTCACAAACAGTCACTATCACCATCAATGTTAATCGGTACGTGACTGGCGTAAACACCTTCACAAACACCATATACGTAATTGCTGCTCAATTTCCATAGAAAGGTTTTTTCCTCTTTTCATTCCTCTCTTTTTTCGGCATTTAATTATTTGTTTTAGCGAAAGCTAATTTCAGTGATCTGCAAGCAATAATCCGTTTCGCTCAACAATAAACTCCAAGAATAGGGTAACAGCTCTATTCCAAAAGGAAAGTAGAAATGTGCTTAAACTTAGATTTCTCGTGGGTCCATTCTTTTTATGCCGGGAATGCAGTCGAATGCGGTATCTGTTGAAATTATTATGTGATCTTCAATTTGATTAAGTGCAGTCGCTGCGTAGTAAGCGTCAAAGATTGATGTCAATCCGTATTGTCTTATTAATATCAAGGAAAGGAGGTCAATTTCGTAGGTTGTGTCAAGAAAAGTCAAGTTATCTATGGCTGTAAGGGCTGCTGTTCGGGCGATGAGTTCATCTGTGGAAACGCCTTCCGCTTTTGAAACGTAGTATATTTCGTGGAGGGTCTCTCTTGAAGCGTAGACTGTGCCGAATTCTCCTTTTATAATTCTTGAAATGAGTTTGTTTGCAGCGGTTTTTAGCCAGTCTTCTTTTTTGACGTAGGCGTATAGCATGTCAGTTTCAATCATCAAAGTTGATGTCGCCTTTTTGCTCGGTTCACGGCGTCTTCTAATGCGGCTTTTTCAGCTAAACTTTTTAGTTCTTTGTGTTCTTTGCTAGTGGGAAGCCATTTTTCTGCTTCTTTTTGCGGAACCTTCGGGAGAGGTATGGTGACGAAAAAGGAGCCGGCGGGTATGATTATTGCTCTGGATTTTCTTAAACCTAACTTTTTTGGGACAGTCATTCTTCCGCGCTCGTCGATTTCCACAACGGACATAAAGATTCCTTCAATAACATTATATACCCGCAACTTAAAAATTTACCCCATATAACAGTTTTTGCCCTCTTTGAAAAGCACATATTATGCAATGCGGAGGCAAATACATTGTTTTATTCGACTATTATGACTCTAATTCTAACCCGTTGGGATCCATGAAAGAGGAGCATTTTCAAGCCTTAGAAGTCTTCTGGAAAGATGTCATTAAAAACCCTGATGAAATCCGTGGTTCCATTAAAGCTGACTCTGTGTTGGTTTTGCCTCAAAACCACGGGTGGGGAACAAGGTGGATGGAGGATAAGGTCTGGGGCATATTCAAGGCGGATAACCAGACAAGACAAATTTGGGACCTAATTCAATTAACAATGGAGAAACAAGGTTTTAACACAGACATAATTTACGCAGACAGCGAATTTGCATTGCCAATTCAATACCAAAAAGTCTACTTATACTCTGTTTAGCAGTATAACTGGATCAGACACGATTATTTCAATTGCTTCAGCTTCAGGTTTCCTAGTTTGTTTTGTTCTTGACTGCAGAAATTCTTCTAAATCTCGAGCTTGGATATTTGGCAAAGAGCACATGAATATTATTTTGAAGGTTATTCTACTTAGATTTTATGAATTAGTGGTTCACTTCAAAAGAAAAAAACGTGCTTTTTTACCAGTAAACAGACGTGTTTTTTTCTTTCAAACTTCAGCCTTAGAGATCTCAAGAGAACAACTGCACTTGAATTTTGTTTGTTGTTGTTCTACCGAATTCAACCAAATGTTGTAACAAGAGACAACAGGTTAACGAGTAGAAGAAGAAGACTAAATTTTTCAATCTTCTTCTTCTTTTAAGTAAGCTTGCCCAAGCTAAGTCTCGAAAAGATACCTGTTAACTTGAAGTTAAACTTTTTAGGTAGAAACTATCTTAGTTTTATTTATGAGAAAAAAGTTTCTGATCTTAATCTTTTTTGCAGTCTGGATTATCGTAACTTGTTTGGCGTTGTTATTTGGATTCACCTATAACTGGCCCGACAATGTTCACGTAGATTATGGGTTGCCTTTAACTTGGGGAACAAATACGTTGAGCACTTTTGTTGGACCAGTTGATATTTGGAGTGTTAACATCTTAAACTTGTTAGTTGACTTATTATTCTGGTTAGGAATAATGACTGCAATTGTTGCGGGTTTCCTATACAAACTTAAAGATTAGAGCCAATCAAATTTCTATTCGGTTGAAGGAAAGCCGGTCACAATAGAAGTTGTTGTTCACCCTAAAATTTCACCCCGAACAACTACTACCACTCTGATCAACTTCTATGAAGAAAACGAAAGCATGCGAAAGGTTAGAGGAGGCAAAAATCGTTTTTCCTTTATTGACTGGTTGAAGAGTGTTTAGCTTGGAGCGATTCAAAAAGTTGGGTAGCTTTGAGAATGTTAGTGCAACAGATTGTTACAGCAAGACCTCTGCAATTTCCCGATAGTCATAGAAGTAGTCGACGCTACTCCCCTAAGATGACTACTGCCCGCTAAGCAGGACCAGTTACCCTCGTTTTAAAAAGCCAGTTGTAAAAGCAGCAGGACTCCGTGCTTTGCACGCATAGAAAAAATGCTCAAGCTGAATAGTTTTTTTCTCTTTGCGTGGTTGTGGGTTTTTTGTATAGCACTTCTTTTGGGTTGTGGGTTTTGTTGTTTTTTGGGGTTGAGTTGTTTTTTGGATGCTGTTTGGTTGTGGCATAGGCGGTTTTTGCTTCACTACCATGTTGGGTTTGTTGGTTGTGGTTGTGGACAATGTTGAAGTGAGATACTTGTGTGTACTCGTCAGTTTTTGGCAATCCAAGTTTGTCGAAAAGGTATGCAAAGCTGTCAATAGATCACGTTGTTCTTCTTGAAAGCCAGATTTTATTTTCTTTCAATTACTGAAATCTTTTAAGTATAGAGTGCTAAGCGATATTGATTCGTTGTTGCATGCGTTTATCCATCAAGTTTCGCCTCTTTTTCGGAATCGACCTGCTCCTCCTCCACCTGAGCCCCCTCCCCCGAAGCCTCCTCCTCCACCACCACTACGTCCACCTGAGTATCCACCACCGTAACCTCTTCCTCCGCGTCCGCGTCCTGCAAGTAATCCAATAATGACTATTGCTGCAATGACTACAAAGATTATGAGATCTGTGTCGAATTCTCCATTGTTGTCTTCTGTTGCAATAACTGAAGTTCCGATTGCTGTTTCAGCAATGGCTTTAACTCCGTCAATTGCCGCTGCTGAATAGTCTTCTTCTTTGAGTGCTGGCATAACGTAGTTGTCAAGGATGCGTCCACTTCGTCCATCTGTAAGGTTTCCTTCAAGTCCGTAACCAACTTCGATACCACTGTGTGGTTTACCATCTGAACCTGTAACTACAAGTACAAGAAGAACACCATTGTCTTTTTCTTTGTCTCCTATTCCTTTAACTCCACTTAGAGGTTCTTCATTGAATATTTTATATCGTGCAACTGCTGTGTCAGAGCCTCCTCCGTAACCATCCAAGTTTGTAAGTGTGACTACAACTATTTCGGCAGTTGAGTTTCTGTCAACTTCTTCACAGTAGTTGTTGATTGTTGTCTCAGTTTGTGCATCAAGAATGTTTGCCCTGTCGTAGACGTATGTTGGCCTAAGAGCTTGAACTTGAGCAATTGATGCTGATGCTACCAAGAGCAAAAAAATAGTGAGGGTTAAGAGTTTCCCATTCATGGAAAGTTCACAACTGGTGGATTCTCGGTTCCTTCACTGCCTTGGTAATACTCTTTTGGGGCATGTCCAAACATGCTACCTGGGAACGTTTGTACTGCTCTATTGTAGTCTCCGATTGCTTGAATGTAGTTTCCTCTCGCTACTGTAATACGATTTTGTGTTCCAGCAAGTTCATCCATTAATGTCTGGACAACTGTGACTGATTTCAGTTCAGGATAGCTTTCCATCGTTGCTAAGAACTGTCCTGTTGCTATGTTGAGGTTAACTCCTGCTGTGTCCTGATTAAGTTCGGACTGTGCAAGTGAGTTTAGCCAAGCCGTTCTTGCGTTTGTAACGTTAGTTAAGACTCCAGCTTCAAATGTCATGTAGCCTTTTGCTGTTTCAACTAAGTTTGGAATCAAGTCTGCTTGTCTCTGATATTGGTTGCGTACTTCAGACCATTTCTGGTCTACTGTCACACCGAGACTGATGATGTTGTTGTTAATGGCGATAATGACTCCCACAATGACTGCAACGATTGCAACAACTAAAATGACAACTATTAGAGCACCTATTCCTTTTTTGTTCTTTCTCAAGTTTTTCATATACATTCCTCCTTTTATGTTGCTTGTGATTAATGCAACTGTGATTCTTTAGCACAAACTATTGTGTTACTCTTGCTGTATAGCGCGCTGCTTTGTCCCTGAATTATTATGGGGGATCTTGGCGTTGCATAACTTACATTGCTTTGGGTTATTATATTGAATGGATACGAATTAAATGGTTTCTACTTTAGATTTTTTCGGTATTTTCCATGGGTTCTTTTGAATTTGGGGACTAGTTATCGTGCTATAAAATATTTCGCAAACATCGTTCGTGCGCTGAGGGAAAAAAGTTAACCTTTGGCGCATGTTATGTGAGCCTTTCAGAATAGGCGCTCTCGTTGGAATCTTTCTTTGGTTTTCACGGTGACTTTGTCACAAAACAAAATGGAGTTGAGTTTTGAAAAAATGGATAATTTAATGTTGGTTCTCATATTCTACATTGCAGGCGCTGTAATCCGGACGGCTTATGGTTTTCTCGCAAAAAACACTCGAAGACGACGTAATATAGGCGACTATAGAAGACCCTGGAATGCCAAACCCGACGCCAAGAATATTAGCCGAAGGAATCCCAAAATCAAACCTGTGGGCATACGACCCCAACGGAATAAACCAAGTAGGCTGCGTATACACCGCCCAAGGATTCGAATTCGACTACGCCGGAGTAATATTTGGAAACGACCTCACCTACAACTTCGACCAACAAACATGGAAAGGCCACCCAGAAAACTCCGCAGACAACATAGTAAAAAGATCCAAAAACAACTTCACAGAACTAATCAAAAACACCTACAGAGTACTACTATCACGCGGAATGAAAGGATGCTACATCTATTTTACAGATAAAGAGACTGAAAGATTCTTCAAATCAAGAATAGAAAAAGAACCAATAAATTAAGCTTTAATTCAATACCAATCTTGATTTGTTTTCATTGACTTCTTTCCATATTTTCTAATTCGTGTTCCCAAAACCGTATAACAACCCACCCTTGATTCTTTAAGCGCTCATTTTTTGCTGAGTCTCTTTCAACATTTTTCTTTAGTTTTGGTACCCAGTATATTTGGTTGCTTTTTGGCAAATGAGAATGAATTGGGCATCCATGCCAAAAACAGCCATCTACAAAAACAGCGATTTTTTTTCGATGGAAACGCAATATCTATTTTCTCTTTTCCGTATTGGACTCTAAATCTCAAACCTTTTGCCCAAAGAGCTTTTCTCAAGCGAAGCTCTGGTTTAGTGTTCTTAGAGTGAATTGCCGACATTATTTTGGAGCGTTTCTCTTTAGAGACAGTATCAACCAATTGCCATCAAAATCTAAATAGACCTTCAATTTAATAATCTGCTATGTGCCCAAACCTCCTTACAGCCATAAAAAGCATTGCAGATTTTAGAAACAACGACTTGAAAGACTATTTTGCAACTTATCCAATCCGAATAAATGCTGTTGGGCAACAACTTGAGTTTTATATTAAAGATGCAATTTGTGGTTCATTTAATTCAACAAAAATCAAAGAAAACTTTTCTCAGGCTGAAAAGGTTTTTTCATATCTTGGCAACCAAAACAATCCCCCAGACCTCATTATCACTAATGGAGACGCTTATGAGATTAAGAAAATCCAAACCTTGAAAGCTTCTTTGGCTTTAAACAACTCACCACCAAAAGACAGACTCTATAGTAATGATCCAAGAATAACCCAGCACTGTAGAAATATTGACGGGGCAAATTGGAATAGCAAAGAGATTTTCTATGTTGTGGGATGTGCTCAAGGTGGAAAAATCAAACACCTTTTCTTTGTGCATGGGAGATGTTATGCAGCTGAAAAAGAAACTTATGAAAAGAAAGCAAATAGGTTGAAGAGTAACATTGATGAATTCTTCAAAAGAGAAGGGTTAGAAACAACTAAAACAATTGAGTTGGGTAGAATAAACAGAATGGATCCTTTGGGTATTACTAATTTTAGAGTTCGCGGAATGTGGGAAATAGAAAATCCGCTTAAAGTCTTTAATTATGTATACCATTTTGACGAAAGAAAGAACTTTTCACTCGCTGCTCTCTTGACTAAAGAAAAATATTTTTCCTTTCCAGAAAAAGACAGAATCGCATTGGAAAGTGACAAACAAATTACTTCACATGCCGTAAATGTGAAGAACCCTAATAATCCTGCTCAATTCATAGAAGCACAACTTGATAACTGTATGGTGGTAAGTTGAAAATAATTTCTCTTTTTTCAGGTTGTGGCGGTCTAGATCTTGGTTTTATTCAAGCCGGATTTAAATTGGTTTTTGCAAATGATAACGATAATGTTGTTTGGGAAACATTTGAGAAAAACCACTCTGTACCTATTGACAAACGTTCGCTTTTTGACATAAAGTCAAGAGAAATTCCTGAAGCTGATGGAATAATTGGCGGTCCCCCTTGCCAAAGCTGGAGTCTAGCAGGTGAAATGCGAGGCGCAAAAGATGAACGAGGACAGTTATTCTATGAATATATTAGGGTGCTAAAAGACAAGAAACCAAAATTCTTTCTTGCAGAAAATGTTCCAGGAATTGTCTCTTCAACACATCTTCCAGAATTCAAAAGGATAATTAAGAAGTTCTCATCAGTTGGTTATGAAGTCTCATATCGAAGTCCTTGATGCCAGAAACTATGGTGTCCCACAAGAGAGAAAAAGAGTCATAATTGTTGGTTTCGACAAATCACTCGGAATCCGATTTACATTCCCTCAACCTACACACACAAAACACGGTAACAAGACACTTGATGGTCAGAAAACCAAAAAGTGGTTGACGTTAAAAGACGCTATTGGTGATCTTCCAAAAGCAGTTCCTGCCCAAGAGAAAAACAAAGCAAACCAAAATTTGGAGATACCTAATCATGAGTACATGAATGGAAGTTTTTCATCAATGTATATGTCGAGGAATAGGCGCAGGTGTTGGGATGAGCCATCTTTTACAATTCAAGCTGGAGGAAGGCATGCTCCTCTTCATCCTTCGTCCTGTGAAATGATGAAGGTGGAAAAAGACTTATGGAAATTTAAAGGCAATAATCCTGTTTTTAGAAGACTGTCTGTGAGAGAAGCTGCAAGAATACAAACTTTTCCAGACAATTTTATCTTTTATTATAAGAATATTGCTGATGGTTACAAAATGATTGGTAATGCTGTGCCAGTTAAGCTTGCTCAAGTTATTGCGCAAAAGATAAAACATGATCTATCCCATAATTCTATTGTCAAATGAGTGGGCCGGTAGCTCAGCTTGGCTGGAGCGTTCGACTGATAATCGAAAGGTCGGCAGTTCAAATCCGCCTCGGCCACCAACCTCTCGGCTAATCTTGGCTGCTGTCTTCTATTTTGTGACTTGCGCAGGTTTCTCTGGCATTTGGTCAACGATTTCCTCTTCATCGTCGTGTTTAAGGCTAGTTGCCTCTAACAGTTTGCGTCCCCATATCCTGTATTTCTCCATCTCTTCTGGCTTTATCTTAGGGAAATACTGGTAAATTCGTTGGAAATCATTTTTGGGTGTGTGATATCTTCTGCTCTCTCGTAAATCGTGGATTTTTTCAGCGTAGAACATATCTTCACAATCCATTACTACTACCATTATTGCATCGTCCCAATATTTGCGATAATCTGTAAGTTTGTTTATGTTGATGAATTCTTTAGCAGACATTTTTACTTCTACGAGATTGATTTCGTTTTTATCTTTATCATACACTAATAAGTCTGGAGAACACCGGATTCGTCGTGATGTCTCAGAGTCGTTCTTACTTAGTTGCCCTTTAATCATGGTTGAAAATTGGTTTTCATAACCATAAGGAGCGGTGATATAGCCAAAATCTTCAAGTAAAGTTTTAACTAGCTCTTTGAAAAGGTTGCCTTTATACAATTTGTAACTAAACTCTTGCAAAGTTTATCACCGAAATGGTTGAGTTCGCTATTTCCGAAGATGTATAATAGATTAGTGAATTTAGCATATACATTATTTATTGACAAAAGCAGAATCTCCCGACATAAATATCTTATAATAAATATTGGGGACACTGTTGACTTAGATAAACAATCAAAATTCCCTTTTTGTGTCATTTAGATTTAACTTTTGAAAAAGCCTAATGCCGCATGATGAAGATTTTTTTTAACAAAAATTAATCGAACTTTTTTTAGAAAATGAAGATTAATGTAATATCAGGTTTTTTCTAAGGAGTACTTTTTCCAAACTCGATTTTTGAAGTCTGATTTAACCTATAGTTTTGTGGTGGAGCGCTGAGTTTTTCTTCAATTTCAGGTTGGCAATCTCTGCATAGGGGTTTATCGAAATTCTTGACTGAAAATTTGAATTCTCCATAGGTTATTGTTTGTTTGCATTCACTGCAGGAGTAGGTTTTTTTGGATGTGGAGGTTTTTTGGTGTTCAATACATAATGCTTTGCCAAAGTGGCTTGTTGAGTATTGATGGATTTCTTCTCTTATTGGTTCTTTGCAGACGCTACAATAATAACCCATAGTTGTCAAGAATGCTTGTTAGTATTTTAGCTTTGGGAAGTTAATGAAAATATTATCCTTTTCTTCGAGCTCCACAATTTGGGCAGAACACAGATGTTTGGGGCATTAATCCGCCGCAGTATGAGCATGGAATTAAGACTACTTCTCGGGTAACTTCCTTCATTATCGTTGGAGAGTTTAGATTGGTTTGAGGTCTTGCTACTTGCACTTCATATTCTTGAGTTTGTATGTTCGGGCGTCCATTTGACTCGATGAGGGCAACCAATAACCATTTGACGTTATGATCAATACTGTAGAGTGTTTCTCGCGCAGCGAATGATACGTCAATTGCGTAGTTGTAGGATCCTTGGAAGCCTTGAGGTATAGTTGAGGGACCAAATATTTTACAGGAACCGCTGTAAACTTGAGCTTTGTCCCAGTATTCGTTTTGCTGCGTTCCATATTGGCTGCTCCACATTCGAGTTTTCTTTATGCTTTCATTACAGCTCAAACGCACTGTTACTTGGTTAACTACAAATTCTTCATCTGAAACTATTTTTATTTTCCCAGTAACTTTTTCCCCAAGAAGACACTGGTGTTTATCAGCGTACAACTCAACTCTTGCTTTGGGCGCAGTTGCCCATGCTGGACTTAAAATATTTGACAGCCAATTTGGACACATAGAGCAAACGCTTCTTCTTTTCTTACTATTGACTAAGCCCTTATCTTAAAAGACTTATGAATCAATGATTAAAAACTCTTCAAATAATGAAAAACTTTAGATCTCACAAAAATTCCCGCATAGAGAGGAAAAAGTTTTTCTGGCTTAGAAGGCATAAAATCTGTGGAGCAATTTGTGTCTTGACTAACCGATAAGTTGGCGTAAAGAATATTAATTTTTAAATCATTAATTATTTTGGTGATTTTTTGAGAATTAAGTTAACCAGTGTGTATGTTGATGATCAGGAAAAAGCTCTAAATTTTTATACTCAGATGCTTGGTTTTATAAAAAAGGCGGATATATCAGCTGGGGGATACAGGTGGTTGACTGTTGTTTCACCTGAAGACCAAAATGGTACTGAATTGGTTCTTGAGCCAAACGATAATCCAGCTGCAAAGGCATATCAGCAAGCTATTTTCAAGCAGAATATTCGCGCTGCAGCATTCTTTGTGGATGACGTTCAAAAAGAGTATGAACAACTAAAAAAGCTAGGCGTAAACTTTACCATGCAGCCAACAAAGCTTATGGGTACGCCTTCGACTATCGCAGTATTGGACGACACATGTGGCAATCTAATACAAATCACACATATCCAAACATAATACCTAAAATAAAAAAAAGAGTTTTTAGAATTTTATTTTCTTCTGTTTGTCAAAATGCCTTAACTAAATCGGTTTTTTCCCTTTCTTTGCTACTAAAGCAACTGTGCAAGCTGCGGCTGCTATCATAGTTACGATTAAAGCGAGCGATGCGTTGCTGAATTCTGGCACTGTCGGGCTCGGAGAAGCCGATGTAGCTTTAACGTACACGTTTCCTGTATCGGCTGCTGTGAAACCGTTATTTGTAATTCTGAATTCAAAGAATTGACGGAAGCTCGTTACTATATATGAGACTTCGAAGCTTGTTGCGTTGACTATGTGCCATATGCCCTCATGTGTGTCAAATAATGCTGTACCATCCGGATACAGAGTTATTATGGATCCTGTTGATGTGTTTGAATAAACTCCAGCCATACTTGACAGAGTCGGGTAATCACTCGCGCTACTTAAGCACCCAAATGAAGCTGCGCCAACAATTATTACGATTAAAGCAACTGCAATTATTCCAACATTAAGCCTTTTCTTTTTGTGAACTAAATCTAGTTTGCTCATTTCTTATCCCTTTAATTTATCTCGTTGCAATGAACTGCTTAAAAGGTTTTAGATTAAGCATCTCACGCGGCAGCTATTTCTTTTGTATTTCCTCATCTGATATCTTGAGTTCTCTTTTTATTCACTCTGGAAAATGCTCGCTTAATTTTCTTACAAGTAACTAACTTTTCACATGCCCAACCGGTTTTAAGTCAGGCTATCGAAAAACTCTCTTGGCGTGAGTATCCTGGTTTTTTTAAACTTGCCAAGATTAACAAGATGTTTATCTCCAGAAACGATGATGTCTGCTTTAGCTGCTAGGGCACACTCCAATATTTTGTTATCTTCAGAGTCCTCATTTATGACGTTTAGTTTCAGTTTAGTCTCAACCTTCTTAGAGTTATTTGCGAGAATTAACAAAACATCCTTCTCTCGCATGTCTATCTTCTTTAGAATTTCAGCAACTTGTGGATACTGTAAAACTTTCGATATTTCAAGCCCGATGTCTTCACTTATATATACTGTTACAGCGTCCTTTGACCGGGAAAACTCGTCTCTGAGCCTCTTATCCATGAAGATTGAAATCCAAACGTTGGTATCAAAGACTACTTTGACTTTCTTGCCCACTCAATAGCCTCAGCCACAAGCTTATCAACGTCAATATGCTCCTCCTTTACTACTCTGTCAATGCGCTCTCCTAGATCATCAAGGGATGCTTGCTTGGCTTTTCTTAGCACTATATCGCCGTCGCATGTGAGCACTAAAAGCTTCTCGCCGCCCTTCAATCCCAGTTTCTTGCGAATCTCTCGCGGAATTACAATTTGACCCTTAGATGAGAGCTTTATCACGTCTTCAATCTGCTCTGTCATACATTACCATAATTTCTTACAAGTAAATAAATTTTTACAAATATGCTGCTTCCTATAGCCCTGCAAATCGTGCGGACATCATAATCCTTATGATGCGCTAATCTGCGAGAACTGCGGTGCATTAATGGAAGAAGTAGGTGATTGTGGCGATAATAAAGACTCTTAAGATCTCTTTTTCGATGGCGAAGGAATTTAGAAAAACTGGAATCAAGCGACGAGAGTATTGCTACTTCAATAATCTATTAGAAACCGCTAATATTACCCTGAATAATTAGAAAGAAGTTGATTCACTACACTCACAACAGTTACGACAGGTTTTTTCACATAGCAAAAACTTTTGCCACTGGCGTAAAGATTTTTTTTGGCAGTTGAAATTACCTGTTGTAACTGCCGTGACTGCCGTGGCCCGATTGTTCTTGTTCCGAAATAGATAATTCGCATTTAGTCATATGCTACTCTGTTTGTAGATATTGGCTTTTTCAGATTTGGATATGAAAACTTGTGTACCCCAATGAAACTGTGTCCTCTGTTACCTGTGGAAATATAGCCATGATCTTGCCATCCATCCTTACTTCAAGCGAGTGCCAAGTGAATCTTGAAACTTCTACTACATAGTTGCTTAGGCTGCCTGGTGAATTATAGATGCTTACAACGGCTTCCCATTCGCCATTTGCGCCTTGGCCGCTCCAGAAGCACAGGTACTCCATGCTTTTTTGGTATGGATCCCACGAGGCGCTTGAGCTGTTTCGCATTGAGATCCATTGAAGGTTGCGCTCACCAGTAAATGCAGGATCGGTATTGTATACGCCGATGCGGTTTTTGATGATTTCAAATGCCTGCAATTCTGAAGAATTAAATTCAACAGCGTTTGCTTCAAGATTAATCGTATTGTAAGAATACTTTGCTGCGCTAGTGTAACCCGTTTGATAACCAAAATAATAGCTTTCTAATCCAATTGAAACACTTGCCACTACAGAAGCTATTAAAATTAATGCAATTACAGCTTGTTTTCTCATAGCATCAGCTCTATAATTCATAATAAAAAGAATTTGAATATAACAATTATTAACCGAGTTTCTAAATGCGTTAATTAAACGCCAAAGTTACTAGTAGAGAATTGATGGATTGCTTCGTTTATCGGTTCTTTACAGATGCAACAATAATTGCTTGTCATTCGATCCAAACTGTTTTTATTTCCTTGATTTGGCTAAAATGAGGATCATCTGAAAAGCAAACGGCATTTAAAGACAATGCTGTGGATGCAATCATGCTGTCGCCCATTGAGAGCTTGTATTTTTGGCGCAGTTCCGCGGAGATCTCTGCAATTTGGTTATCGACAGGTATTATTTTGAATTCTTGTTTTAGAAAAGCTACTTTGAGTTTTGCGGTTTCTCTACCTTCATTAGCTAAGGAAAGCTTGTAGAGCTCATGTATTACTATGGCAGAAACGTATTTTTCCCGTCTATATTTTTCTTTCCGAATTTTCTCCAATAATGCGGAATCTTTGGAATTATAATATTCAATGAAGAAGCGGGTATCGTAGACTGCTTTATTCATCTTCTTCCCTGAGTTTGTCGAGTTGCTTTTTCATTTCCTCAGGTGTTGCAATATGTGAAAATGCTCCGGCCATGTCCCAAAATGATTTCTTAGGTTTCAACAGTATGCCCTCGTCTGTTTCAACTACTTCAAGCCTTGTTCCTTCTTCAATTTTGAACTTTTTACGCAACCGTACAGGGATAGTTGTCTGACCTTTTCTTGTTACTACGACCTCAGATTCCAACTTAAAACCTCGCACTACATTAATGACCTCTTACAAATTAAGCATTTCCACTGAGAAGCTCTTTTTCAATGATGAAGGACTTTAGAAAAACTGGAATCAAGCGATGGTGAGCCTGCTGCTTCAATAATCTATTGGAAACCGCTAATTCTACCCTAAAGAGTCAGAAAGCGGTTGATTCGCTACACTTGCAGCAAGTGCAGCAGGTTTTTCACATTGCAAAAATTTTCTTTTAGCAGAGCAAAGATTTTTTTGGCAGTTAAAAAAACCTGTTGCAACTGTCGCAACTGCCGCGCCCGGTTGTCTTTATTATATCATATAGATACCAAGTTTTAGTCATTAAACCCGCTGAACTTCTTAGCTGATATAATCATAGCTGACTCATAAATTTCAAAAAGTCTAATTAGACTCCAGATGAGCCTCGGGTTACTTAAAAACAAGTAAACCTTTCTTTGCAATAGCATTCAAACAAGATTAATCAGATTGGTTCATTTTTAGGTACCAACCTTGAATGTTTCTATGGTTTAAAGTTCATAGTCTTTCTGTGACTTCGTATTCAACTTTCTTGCTAAACGGCTTGAGTGCCTTTAGCAATCCTTTATCCAAAGAAGCAACAAAGACCTTTTCCTTGCCTTCATCATAGAGTTGGATAACGAGTGCTATAAGTTCGGGGTCGCCTTTCTTTATCACATCTTCTGGCATCGTCTCCAGCTTACTCAAGTGCTTTCTCACGTTATCCATCACTTCAGAGTATTTTCTATAATTCACAGTTTCCACTTGAATAAGACCCTGCTCAATAGCAGTGTTAATTCTTGCAACAGAATCTAGTACTTCTATTTGCCAACTCGGGAGTTGTTTCTCTGATTTTATCTGCAAATCCTTTCGGTTCATCAATGACTTCTTGAGCTATCGCTTTGGGAATTACGACTTTATAGTTTTGCTTCTTTTTCGCCTGCAAGAAGTTCTCTAGTTTCCCTTTTCTATCATAGAATATGAGTGTTGATGAGTCTACTACAAGATAATTAGGCATCGAGAGCGCCAGCTTCATCTAGAAGGGAGACAAACTCATAGTAGGTTATTCCAAGTGTGGAGGCGGCTTGCCTAAAAGTCATCTTTCCAGCCCTCGCCTTGGCTGCAACTTTGTTAAATTTCTCTATTCCAACAGCCCCAAATCGACCTTTGTAGAGGTTCGTCACCGTTTCTTCCTCGAAAGCCTCCATTAATTTCTCAGGTGAAACTTCAAGCTTGAAATTTCCAGCAAAATATACTCTTGTGTTACCCTTAGCTTCACTCTCTACTGCACTTACAGCTTCAAGCTCTCTCAGGTACTTGTAAACGGTTGGTAGAGGGTAGCCTAAATGTTTTCCGAGGCCTTCTGCGGTTTCGCCTCTATGTTTTGCTAGGTGCGCGATTATCTTTGCTTTGTTCGGATTCCCTATTGCTCGAAGGAGTGAAACTGTTTTCTCAGACATAGAGGTCAGTTAATAAAATATATAATGCCAACTATAAGCATTGTGGACTAAGAGCTATGTGTTGGCTATGCTTGGTTTGACCTGGGATAAAGTTTCATAGGTAGCTGTATACAATAATTTCTTGTTGTATAAAGTGACTGAGGTTTTATCTGTAAGGGTTAAAAAAAACTTGAAAGACGAAGCTGAGAAGCTTGGAGTTGACCTAAGAGTGGCCGTAGAGCAGCTTCTTGAGGAACTTGTATCTGAGAAAAAAGCCAAAGCACAAAATGTCGCCAAAGAACTCAGCAGCCTTATGGATGTTAAAGCTGAGGAGTGGGTAAATGACGTTAAAGCCACAAGGCACGAAATGTAAGTACCTCATTGACACATCCGCACTCTACCCACTGCTAATTTCCGGGGTAGCCTTCAACGTTGAGGAATGCGCAGTGAGTTCCTTAACCGAGTATGAGGTTGGCAACGTTCTGTGGAAGGAGAACAAACAAAAAAAACTAAAGGATCCCACAAGAATAGCTGCGATTTTTTCTGAAGCACTTGGTCCTCTAAGAAAAATAACGATAGATTCGCTATCCAATGTTTTAGATTTAGCAATAGAGAGAAATCTCACTTTCTATGACGCATCATATGCTTACCTGGCGGAGAAAGAAAACCTAAGATTAGTCACCCAGAACATAGATTTGCTAAAAAAATGCAAGACAGCAATTACAATAAAAGAAATGAAGTAACTTGCTTTCTTTCTTGAGTCAAAAATACCAGACAGTCCCCAAGACTACTGAGCATGATGAAAAACCTTAAAACATCATAGCATATAATGTGTTAAGTTATGGAATTAAATAGAATAATAAAGCACATAATCACCATAGGTTACATTGTTCTTGCTGTTCTATTAGCCGCAATTGCATTTAGAAGCTTCATGAGTGATCTTCTTGTTGCATTGACAATAAGTGTTGTTGTCTTCATAGTTGTCATACTTGTTGGTTACTTCATTATTGAAAAAATATTGAAATTAGATTAGCTCCTTTAACTTCTACTGTACATTACTAGCAAAGTTTAGAGCTCCAAACCAAACTTAACTTGCAGTTTATTAGGATGAAATTCTTTTTCTACTTCAATTACAATTATAATTTTAGGGTGAGATGGTTTGTGGCCCTGTAAATCATGTGGACATGAAAACCCCAATGACGCGATAGTTTGCGAGAACTGTGGTGCATTAATGGATGAAATAGGCGATTCTGGAGATAACAAAGACTCAGAAGACCTCTTTTTCGATGATGAAGGGATTTAAAAATGCAAGAAGATTCTTCACAGACTATTACATCCAATTGTGCTATGGATTGGATAATGCAAAACTAATGCCGCCAGCACCCCAACCAGCGTAACAAAACCTTTCTAAGCAAACGATCACTGAAACGCGTCAACGGTGAATAATGAAAAGAAATTTTAGTTCTCTTCGATATCGCAGACTTCGCTTAAGCCTCATCATTCCACAATCGAGGAGTCTATTTTGTTTTTGAGGTTTGTCTTCTTTTGTGCAATAGAGCCACGTATGTTGTTGCTGTAAACGAAATTGCGCAAGTAAACCCTATTAGGTAAACAATTATGGTTTGTGTGTTTAGGCTTTGATTTACTGCTTGAGAATTTATTGTTGACTGAATTGGTTGAGCTGTATTCGTTGGAGCTGGTTTTTGGAAGCTTGAGGAATTTCCTGTAGATGGTTGAGGTTGAGGTTGAGGGGTCTCTTGTTTAGTGGTTGAAGTTTGGGTTGCGGACCTTTGAATTGGGAAATTATTGGTTTTAGGGGTTCCGACGCTCTACGTCTTTAGGGTTATCAGCTCCTGAAGTACTCATCGTTATGGAAGTTATCGACGCAATCCAAGAAGCGCCGTTGGCATCTGGAATGATTAATCGAAGTCCTTCTATGAGTGGTTGACCGTCTTTTTCATAGGCGATTATTATTTGGGGTTGAATTGCTAAACTAATGGGGATAGCAACTCTGTAACCATCTGAGGCGACAAATTGCATTGAACCAACTTCAGGAGTAGCCTGTGCTTGTGCGAGGAGATAACTAACAAGCACTCCGCTCCAATTGCCGTAAGTTGTTAAAACACCGTCGCAATATAACTCGGCGTACACTACGGTTTTGGGCATCTCAAAAAGTTCAGTATAAGAAAAAACGAAGCTGATACCTGATAAATTGACGATTTCTAATTTGGCTTCATTGTCAGCAAAGGCAGATCCAATTGGGTTGAGCAGCAGCAATACAAGTGTTGTCGCGATTAGGATTAGGGTAGTGTGTTTCTTTTTCATTGGAAGTCTCTTCAAACCAAATATATGACAATTGTCATACTTAAACTCTTTTAAAAAACCAAGCAATTCACAACATATTCAAAGAAGAAACAGAACACCGCCGAAGTCAACGCAGCATCAGAAAAATAACCCCTGAAAAACACAAATTAATTAGAAACTTAAACTGTGGCTGCAAACATACAACTACAAAGCCTAAAATAATAAGCGTTAACAAAGAATCTTATTGATTTCTCTCAAAAAAAGAGGTAGATGAACTATGCACAAAATTGTTCCATGCTTATGGTTTGATAAAGAAGCTGAAGAAGCAATAAAATTCTATATTGAGACTTTTAATTCTGCGCCTAACAGCCCTAAAAACTCAATGATAGTAAGCATACAACGCTACCCAGAAGAACCATCAAACATTCCAGGAAAAGGGATGCAAGGGAAGATCTTAACAGCTATATTTGAGCTTAGCGGACAACGTTTTATGGCACTTGATGGAGGCCCAATATTCAAATTCACTGAAGCGACATCTTTCTATGTGGAGTGCGCGGATCAAGGAGAGATTGATTACTTTTGGGAAAGGCTATCAGCGGTTCCTGAGTCTGAGGTGTGCGGTTGGCTAAAAGATAAGTATGGTCTTTCATGGCAGATTATTCCCAAACGAATGGGTGAACTGTTATCTGACATAGATAAAGTTAAAGCAAAAAGAGTCATGGATGCAATGCTTAAGATGAAAAAAATTATCATCAAAGACCTACAAAAAGCATATGAAGGCTAAAGATACAGCTGAAATCTAATTTTATAATTTCAGTCTTGCTTCTTTGAAGAAGCTACGCCGCCTCTAAATTCAACTTATTAGGACGAATTCAAGAAAACAAAAATCGTAACCGTAAACCAGATGTCTTGAAATCATAAAACAGAAAAACACCAAATAAATCATGAATTTCTATCGAGCCACCAACATATTTTAGGCGCCAGGGAGTTTCCAGCTTCCTTTCTTTTGTTTCGGATTATTTCTTTGATTTCTTTTAGGCTGAGCGTAGATTGGGCGTTGTATTTTGAGGGAGAGTGCTAATATGCACGGGCAATGAAGAATCAGCGATAAAACTTGGTTCGGTCAAAGTTACTTCAATAGAAACAGGGAATGTATTCCCTGCTGGAGAAAAATTAGGTTAGTGCCATCCGCAGGGCTTTTTCAAATTTATTAGTCTCAGCTGCAGCAGTATTATCAAAATAGTTTGGTGGGTTTGATGGCTAAAACTGCGTATTTAGATGAAGAAGACCGTAAACTTCTTTTTGAAACCAAACAAAAGCTAGATGAAGCTACTAAGCTGATGAGTGAACTTATGGAAACCATCGATGTTTTAAGTGATCCAGAAATGATGAAGGCTATCAAGCAAGGTCAAAGTGACATTAAGGCTGGAAGATTCAAGGATTTGCGTTCCTTTCTGAAGGAAGAGCACGTTGAAGCCTAAGTACAAGGTCAAAAATAAAAAATCCGCTCTCAGAATGTTAATTGTGGATTGGAATAATTTTTGCTGGATTAGTTCTAACATGAGCGGTCTTTTTGAAAACTAACGCAACTACTGTTGCCAATCCGAAAACCAAAGCTACTGCAAGTGCGATGTAGGGTACTTCTGGAATTGTAGGTGATGCAGGTGTCTGGGAAGAATTTGGGTTTGCGGTGGGGTTCTGTGTTGGTTTTATTGTAGCTGTTGGTGTGGTTGATGGGGAATGGGTTGGGGAAGTTGTTGGTGCTGGAGTTTTAGTTGGTGCAATGGTAGGAGTTGGAGTTAGAGTTGGAGTCGGTGAAGGCGATGGGCTTGGCGAAGGGGAATCTGTAGGTGTTGGAGTGGGAGATGGCGTGGGGGTTGGTGAAGGAGTAGGAGATGGCGTGGGTGTTGGGGTAGGTGTAGGCGTAACTGTTGGAGTGGGTGAGGGTTGAATGTTAGAACTAATGAAAAGCGTATGCAGTGTGTCTGTAACAGCGTTTACTGCAAGATTAAGTGATTCTCCAGCACGGATCCAATAAGGAGAATTAGGGTTGGAAGTGTCATAGTTGCTATTCATCCAGACACAATTGTAGATTCCACCCCCATCGAACGTAGAATCAAAAGCAAGATTTTTGGCAGCATCATAAGCCGATATCGTTGACAATGTGCCATCAAACACTAAGTATGAATTGTATGTATCCGAATATGCATTTGTTCGGGTTTGAACATAACTTTCATAGTTAGAGTGGACATTTCCAGTTTCAGCTCCCCAATCTGTACTCGCTCCCATTACATGCGCAAAAACAGCTACATCTGCAATGTAATGGCTCATTATTCCCGCAGTTAACGCAGCACCCGAAAAATTCCCTGCATCTAAGAGGCTTAAAGCAGCTAGGTATTCTTCAGCGGCTCTATCAGCTGCAACATCATCCTGCAACGAACCATTCGCCCAAAAATACACATGATGTTTTGTCGTATCCCCTATATGACCTGGAACAGCCACATTGTTGTTGTCTGGAAGCTCAGTTCCATAAAGATAAGCCGCCAAATTATCAATGATATATTGTTTCTCTTGGGTTGGTAACCAATCCAAGCATGTTGAGCAATCCAATCATGAGTTCCATAATCTGGAAAAGATGGATCAGCAGAAAAGCCCCCGTTACCCCAACAAACAACTGGCTCCACACAAGACGCTACAAGTAAGCCAAATAATAAAATGGCGATTATGGAAATTTTCTTATTCATTTAGAACAAACAGTGGATATTAGAGCTATATTAGATTTTGTCAGATAATGCATTAACCAAACTATCAGCTTCTTTCAGAGCAAACGTGGAAAGTCAGCCAATCCGCAAAAAAACAGTCTCAACAGATGTGAAAGATTGGCTAAACAAACAATAGCCGTAAACAAAAATCAGCATACTCTGAAGAACAAGCAAACAAGATAGGTAACTACAACTCTTATGGTCAACCTTGGAAGGTTACTTCAAGGCACGCTTACGAGTTCTCCTTAGAAATAGCATAAATAAAGCCAAAATCACAACAACTAAGATTATTGCTACTACATAGACAATGTTTGGGAAACCTTCGGAAACAACTGTCGGTTTAACAGTTACTTCCGGAGTCTCTTCTGGTGCCCCAAGAACATAGACAAATTCAGGGCTAATCAATTGCCCATTAGCGGTCCATAAACTATTATTATAACCTTCAGCCGTTACCTCATATCTACTAAATTCTTCTAATCTTCCTCCCTCATTAAACCCATTTAATGAAACAGAAAAAGCTGCAGTTTCATCAGAAGACAAAGCTCTACCGCCTTCCATCGAAGCAGCTAATACTTCACCATTCTCTTTGTAAAAGGTCACATAAACGTTGAAAGTATCCATTTTGGCAGAACCAATGTTTTCTATAATACCTTCAACATACAACGATCCTCCTGCTTCATGCGAACTATTTGAAATTATGGCAAGGCCAGGCTGATAAATTCCAGCTGGAGCAGACGAAACTACTAAATCATAGCGGTCAACTAATCTAAAATTGCCCTGTTCATCGAATCTGGAAAACCATATTGCAAATGGCGACTTCTCATTTGGCAACAAAACATGAAGATAACAAGGGGATGTGTCAGAAGAAGAGTCAGACAAAAATGAAGTTCCGATAATTGACCCTGCTTCATCATAGAATGTAGCTGTTAAATTGAAATGAAGCGCCTCGGACCCAGAATTCTTCACTTCACCAGCAACAATGTAATCACCTTTGCTGACTGAAAAAGGTGAATAACCATACGTTTGATAAATTATAGTTGATAAAACACTTACATTCTCTTGAGCTTTAACTTCAGAGAAATACCCAACGCAAACGAATGCTGAAGATGTTATTAATAGCAACAAGATAAGCGAATTGATTCTCATTTTGTCACCCATCCTAATTTGAATTTAAATAAATATAACAATTTCCAATAACAAACTATTCCACTACATCACGCAGAAAAAACCCGATTGGATCGATTGAAAACCAGCATTGCCAAAGCAATCGGTGAATCCACGAATTTTGTTAGAGTCGAGCTCAATAAATTGGCGGGCAAAAATTAAGAAAAATATTATATGTTAAAGACTTAAATCGTTATCATTACAAGGGAATATTAATGTTTTCAAACCCAGTTTGGTTCACTGTTAAAGAAAAGAAATGGCAAGTTGGTTACTTTGGAAAGTTTTCTTGGACTGGCAAGGAGGAGTATTGGGACTCGGATAACTGCACAGTTAGTTTTGCAAGAACTCTTAATGGAAAGTGCTTGATTGTAGTCAGGAGCAACAAAACAATTCTTAGCAGTTTCATGGGCAAAGAAGTTATGCTTCGATACATGATAGGCTTTGAGATTTCGGGAAAACCTTCAGAACCCAAAACCGAAATGTACACTGCAAGGAATAATATTCCAAATAGAAAAGAAGGCCCAAAAAATCGGTGGGTCTTTCAGCTTGATGATAAACATTGGATCTGGGACTGGGCACAGGAAGGAGTCGAAATCACCAATTCAACAATTTACAGCTTGTATCTTGAGATAGTAAATGAATTAAACTATCCGTCGAAGAGCCCAAATAATATCTTCGAAGTACAAGTGAATGAGGAAGACGAAAGGGTGATCCCAGTTGTATATCAGCCAAGTGTCGACGCCCTGAAGAACTTCGTTCGCGAGGTCCACTGTGCAAAAGGACCTGCCAACTCGGACGGGTCATATGAAATTGAGGTTTCCATTCTCTTCAATAACGAACGACTTCGTCAGCACGGGATCTTAAATTCAATTTACGCTCTAATCCGCAGATTGACATATGGCAGGGTGATGGATCTCGAATCATTCAAAATTCTCATCGGGAAGGATCAAGCAAGTGACCGATTCACATTCGAGGGGATATACAGCTATAACCAGGAGATGAATGCAGATTCAATCCACGGCGACAAAACTCCTCCACCTGCACCAAAACATCATATCAAATACTATTTTGAAAACCGTAACCATCCCATTATATTTGTAAACACATCCAACCACGCAATGGCCGAGCAAGACACAAACAACAGGATTTGGAAATGGGAATACGTCCCATGGCTTACAGACGCACCAATAAAACTTGGCTCGAAGACTAGAAAAGAAATTGAACAAAGCATCAGATAACTATTAAAATTCCAACAAATCCATACAGACTTACTCTTCAAGATACGGAACCTACGACTATTTCGTCAAAAAATAGGGTACAGGTTGGTTTCTCTGAGACTTTTCCAATTTCTTATTTGAAAACAATCTCTTTATTATTTTGAGCGCCCTGGTTTGAATCTTCTGTGTCTATACAATACGTAATTTTCGTTCTAAAGTTCGTGAGGTTATTGTTTTTTTGCACTGTTTCTTGTTTAACAATTCTTATATCTGAGTAAACGAAATAGTCTTTAGGCGATTTTTTAATGGGCGAAAAATCAAAAAACATTCTTTTGAAGCCAACTCTAAAAAAATATCTTATAACATGGAGTCTAGATCTTGGTCAGTGCAGAACTCGAAAAGATATCGCATCATCCAGATGTTCTAAACAAAGGACTAAAATACATAAAAAGCACCACAAGGAGAAACCCGATTAACATTTACCGCATAGGTTCGTTGGAGGAAATCTCTCGTTTTGTTCGTCCAGGACGCCAAAGTTCCGCTCAGTCAGCGCACCCTCAAGGCATCGCAATTGCAGAAGCAGCATCCATCGAAGAAGCAAGAAAAATGATTGACCTACTGGTCGAAGGTCTCGGATTTGGCTTCGGTTCAGTTCCCGTGAAAAACTATCTTGAATATGACATCAAACCATTAATCGAAGTCACCGCAGGAGGCAAATCATAACATGTCTGTCTTTAACGTTGTAGGAGTTGTCAAATATGGCAACATGGTGCTTCAAGCATCAACGGTTAAATTTGAAAAAAACAGCAAACTAGTACTTGCACCCTCAGAGAAGAACATGTATCCGCCGAAGTCACTAACAATAATTGCGGACAGAATCGAAGTCGTTGACTACGCAGAAATAACATATGACTTTGATGGACTACCCGGATATGATCCTGACACCCCCGCCCCTCCTCAAATTGGAACAGTTGGAAACGGCGCAGGCGGTTCATCAATTCCGGGGGAAGGGAGTTACCCACAAGCTACAGACGGCGGACCTGCAAATCACGGACCAACAGGAATTAAGGGCATAAATGGTCAAGATGCTCCAGAACTGCAGATATTTGTAGGTGAAATAGTCCAAATTCATTCTGACGCAATCAAAGTAAACTTCAAAGGTCAAGATGGCGGCAAAGGCGGCAAAGGCGGAAACGGAGGGAAAGGCGGAGATGGCCAAAAAGGTGCAGCTTCACAGGCCAGCGATTCATGGTACGATGGCGACCAATGCGATCGAGAACCAGGGAAAGGCGGAAACGGCGGAAGAGGCGGCGACGCAGGATTTCCAGGGAAAGGCGGTGCAGGAGGAAACGGCGGCGTAATAAAAGTTTTTGCAAAAGCAGCATCTTTGCCTGCAGCTCAAGGCTGGAATTATGTCGTTAAAGGTGGAAGAGGCGGCGACTCAGGTGACCCAGGAAGCAAAGGCGACGGCGGAAAAGGTGGACCACAAGGAACTAAGAATGATCCATGCCCCGAACGACAGGAATACAGCGGATCCAAAGGCCCCAATGGACAATCCATGGACGACGTTGACCCCAATTGGCAAACAACTTACAAAGGCAAAGACGGAGCAGAAGGAGAAATAAATACGTATGAACTTACCGGAGTGCCCAACTAGGAGGATGATGATTGAATGATAATAACTCAAATATTCACAGTACAAGGAAACACTGACGTTGACGACGACATCATTTTCTGTCGAAGACTCGTATTCATAGGTCCCACAGCACAGCTCGTAATTAAGCCAAAAAAGAACGCGCCGCCAGGTGCACCACGCATTCTAAAAATTGTGGCAAACGTTATCGACTCAACACTAGCAGGTGGCTCGGGTGAAATAACTTACAACCTCGACGGTGACGACTTCCCACTAATTGAACTTCCATTAGGTGATTTTATGCTCGACCCTGAGACGCAAGCCAAAAAAGGAGAAGATGGAAAACCAAGCTTCAACCAAGGTCCAATTCTACCGGATATCGCGACGCCAAACTTTGATCCGATTTTAGATGCCCTGAATTTGGGAAATTACCCGAAAGCAACCAACGGCGGAGACGCCGCTGCAGGAGGCCGAGGCAACAAAGGAGTAAATGGAGTCAATGCCCCCATAGTCGAAATTTGGACAACAGAAATCGACGGAAAACTAGTACTTGACCTAAGAGGACAACAAGGAGGAATAGGCGGGAATGGAGGAAACGGACAACTCGGTGGAAACGGCCAAAATGGATCCACTGCTGTTGAAGCAACCGACACAACCTGGTTAGGAGTTCCAAATCCTGTTTGTAAACAAGGACCAGGACTAGCCGGTGATGGCGGCAAGGGAGGCAATGCAGGCTGCGGTGGCGATGGCGGTGATGGCGGAAACGGCGGGACTGCAAAGCTGTTCTACACAAGCGGAGTAAACTTGGCAAACGTAACTACGGACCTCCTAAAAGGAAAAGGCGGGCAGCCAGGCGGTCCGGGAAATCCAGGGAAAGGCGGCAAGGCAGGAAAACCGGGTTCTAATCTTCTAACAACTTGCGTCCCTGCACTGAATTCTTTAGACGGCGCCAATGGCATCTCCTGTATTCGCGAAGGAGACAAAGGAGGCGTCATTGCACAGCCAGGAACTGACGGATTGGACGGTCAATACTTCAAGTACTCGATTAAAGCCATACCTCAAATGCCAGGACTCTGGCCATAGAAAAATAAATCCAAAAAAGGTCGCTATTGCGACCTCTCTTTTTATTAATTTTTGATACCCTTGATTTGAATCAACCTCATCACGATATTTCTAAATGAAACCGTACCGCTTATCGCGTTTTCTGCTTCTTGAGTAGTTATTTCTCCGCCAAGGATTGTTTTCAAGTCCTCTAGGATCTCTGGGCACGTTGCGTTGACTGATTCTCTAAGGGGTTCGAATGGCACATAAAATGAAGGTTTTCTTCCTTGCCGGGCTTCTTCAAGGACGACTGGACACCGTGAAAGTGAGTATGCCCAGAATCTAATGTAGTGGTTAGCGTTAGCGAAATCTCCATGCTGGATATGTGTTCTTGCAACAAGCTCTCTGTATTCTAGTTCAAGAGGCGAAAGTGAATATTCAAAATGCCCGCGAGATCTCAAATAAGTCCCTTGAAGCTGACGACCCGCGCATTTAGTTGCCACTTTTTCAAATACTCTGCGGAGCGCGATTAGCGAGTTAGTCGGATCATCACCAACGTGCAAATTTGTTCTCATCAACCGGTCAAGATCTGTATGCGTTTCGGCTGCCATATGTTTAATTTTTGTATAAGGTCTTGTTAAGAGGCTCATAGTGCTGCGTTTTAGGCTATCAGCGAGGGCCATCGCGAAGTAAGAATGTGCGGTTTGCAGGAAAAAAAGTGCTGCAGGAGGGAAAGATAGGTTTCTTTTTGTTTCTTCAAGCGCTGCATCTCCGAAGTTAATTTGATGGTGAATTCTTGCAGCCCACACTTCAGGGTCGTAAGTGTGCTGCTTGACATTTTCAATTACATTCCTAACGGCGTCTGATCGCATCCAAAGATTTTCATATTCTAACAGAAGATGGGGCAGGATTTTGTCACTAGCCGCTTCTTCAGCATTAAATACTTTTGCAGCAGGAATCCAAAGTACATCAATAAATTTCCGTCCTTGTATAGTCTCCACCGCGATTCGTTCGGGCATTTCTTCCTGCTTTTCCCATATTGAAATTAAGTCTACGTCTGACACTTCAGGGCAATCCTCATCCAACAGAGGTTTCCTAACTAGAACGCCCAACGATCGAGGTTCAAGCAAATTAGATGCCTTCTTTGCAGCTTCAAACAATGCAGCTTCAAGAAGTCCACGGTTTTCCGGTGTAATAATACTATTTCCCATCATTATAGTTCACCTTTCAAAGATTTATTCTCGAACTCTGAAAGCGCAGAGAAAACTGTTGCTGTTGTGAATAGACGTTTGTGGTCTTTTATTGCAGCGTTTATTGCTTTTCCATCTTCTTTCCAGAAAACTTGATTCCAAGGTTCCACCATCGACGGATGAGGTATCCTCAGGATATTGTTGCTACTCCAGCTTCCATCTAAAAGCTGGTGACTCAAAAGCCAATCTACGCAATTTATTATCTTCTCATTCAACCTTGGGTCTGACGCCGTCATGAGACCTTTCAATGCAAGTGCGGTTGAAAAAGGCCAACCTTCCACTGATCGGGACGAATCGCTCCAGCTCCAGTCTGGCAACTGCGTTTTTATAACCCAATTTTTAGCCCTATCCAAAATATTTACGTTATCGGATCCTGCAACTTTGAGGGCTTGCATGCAATTGGCTGTTGCATAGAGTTTTCCAGTCCACCAGTAAGGATTCCAGTAGCCTTCAACCGTTTGTCCTTTCCGAATAAAATCCAGAGCTTTCTCAACACCTTGAGCCATACTATTCTCAATTAACGCCTGGGTGGCTACCGCAGTTACACACATCTGAGAAGATGCCCAACCTTCAAACGAAACAGATCCATCCAACATCATGTAACGACCCACATGACTTGGATTAGCATAAGTTCTAAAGCCTCCATCAACTGCGCTTTGATGCTTTAACAGAAAACTACTGGCATTCTCAAGGCTAAGTTGACTTTGTATCCCAAGCTTTGCGAGAAAACGTAGACACCAAGAAGTCGAATCCCCATCGGAAGGAACACCAAATCCATAGCCCCATCCTCCATCAGCCCTCTGATGAGCAAGGATGCCATAACCCACCTTCTCCAACGACATTTTCTCCTCAGGATCTTTAAGGTAACAAATAATGTTGTACCCTACGTATCCAGAAACCCAATAAACACTCTCTCCAGCCAAAGTGAGAAAATCCGACCAAAACCCATCCGGGTTACGGCTGTCTTTCAAAAACTTGAAAGTTCTATCAAGCGACACCCTTAGCCTATCGGAAGCTTCTGAATTTCTATTAAACGCCATAGTTAATCAATCTGACTCATAAAAGAAATATTTATTGGAAATTTAACCCACACTTAACTAACGACTTGAATTCTCAAATGTGAGATTGTATTATTAAAGGGATTGTCAGAATTAAGATTCCTAACTGGAGATTTACACTTCAAGAACATCAAGGACGCTGTAATGATAAAGTAATTTTTAGGTTGAAGGGCTACGTCTTCAAAGACTTTAGCTATTCCTTCAAGGGTTTTCTTCTTATTCTCAGAAATCATAGATAGCTTGAAGCAATCGTTTAAAAAGTCGTTGTTAGTTAGCCAATTTTCTTCTTGCAGGTTACTATCAGAAGTTGAAGTTGACCTATTTGGGCAAGATGTATTAACCGTCCTGCCTCAGAAACCACGATTCTCAAAAGGTTATTCTCCATATTTTACTTTCATGTAATCCTTAACACTTGCAGAATCCCAGCTAACCGATACGCATTCCTGCTCAAGCAGTTCAAGAAACTCCCGTAGCGAAATATCCAAGATCTCTGCTGCGCGTCCAGCGCTTAATTTGCCCGCGCTGTAGAGTTTTACCGTTCTTTTGCGCAACCCATCTTCGATGAATTCTTTAAACAATGTTGAGCGGTCAGTTTTCTCAATGGTTCGGATAGCTTCAAGTCTTTGTAGAGCACGTTTTGAGAGACGTAGAGTGACTACTTTATTTTGCTCAGACATTAGTCATCATAAAAACACAGAATACAATGTAATGCATAAGGGTTATGATTAATTTATAAATGCAGGATAACCACAACTCACCACGCATCCTATCAAATTACTTACTGCAAAGGGAGATTTCTTTGTGGCCTTGTAAATCACGTGGACATGATAACCCTGCTGATGCCTAGTTTGCGAGAACTATAGCGCCTTAATCGACGTAGTAGGCGATTCTGGAGATAACAAGACTGAGAGAACCTATTTTTCGATCATGAATTCATCCAAGGTCCATGGAAGTTTTCGAATTGCATTTTGTAATCGCTTCGTTCTAAGGAAGTCCCGACAATTTAGATAGGCGCTATTATGCGAAAAAAGTTTTTGTGTTAACTGTTTTTAAGACAAGTTTAATTGGTTTGGAATTGAATGAGTGTTATGCTTCGTTTGTGGTTTGACAAAGGCACTCTTCTTCTGAAGGGCGAAGCGGGAACTCCATACGGAAAATGGGATCCCAGAGTGGGCTGCTACAGAATTAAAGCATACCATTACCGAGACGTTTTAGAATACTTGGTTGAAAGCAAACTTCAATTTGAAGATGATGTCCCTAAGCTACCTCCCCTTGAACAACTCAAAAGTAATGTGGCGCTAAGGGATTACCAGAACGAGGCTTTGAACAATTGGTGCAAAGCCGGCAACAGGGGAGTTCTAGTATTGCCCACTGCCGCTGGAAAAACTTTCATCGCCCTAAAAGCAATTCAACAGCTGAAGGTTCAAACGCTCATAGTGGTTCCAACTTTGGACCTGATTGATCAATGGAAAAAACGCGTCAAAGACTGTCTCAACTTGGAAACAGGTGTCGTAGGCGGGGGTGAAAACACTCTGCGAATGATAACTGTTACAACTTATGATTCAGCCTACATACATGCAGAGCAATTAGGCAACAAGTTCAGGCTAATAATCTTCGACGAAGTTCATCATTTAGCTTCCACAGGTTACATACAGATAGCTGAAATGTACACTGCACCGTACCGCATGGGTTTAACTGCCACCTACGAAAGAAGCGATCAAAGGCACTCTTTGCTTTCACAACTCGTCGGCGACCCAGTCTATTCCATTGACGTTGAAGAACTCACAGGAGAACACCTTTCACCATACACCTACGAAAAAATATCAGTTGAACTAACACCTCAAGAGCAGCAAACATACGAATCCCAAATGAACATTTTTAGAAGTTTTCTTCAGCAACGAAGAATTACTTTAAGAAGCGCCGCTGACTTCCAAAAATTCATAATGACCACTGGCAGAGACCCAAAAGCACGCGAAGCACTACTCGCAAGAAACAAAGCAGTGAAAGTTGCAGTGAACTCGGAAGCTAAACTAACTGTACTAGCCCAACAGCTTGAAGCCTTCAGAAAAGAGAAGATCCTGATTTTCACTCTCCACAACGACCTAGTCTATAGGATTAGTCTTCGTTTCTTGGTTCCAGCGATAACGTATCAGACTCCAAGGGAAGAGCGCCGAGAAATACTAGCAAACTTTGGGAGCGGTAAATACCCTGTCGTTGTTACGTCTCAGGTTTTAGATGAGGGCGTGGATGTGCCCGATGCTTCAGTAGGCTTAGTTCTGGGTGGAACAGGCAGCAACAGAGAATACGTCCAAAGACTCGGACGACTACTCAGGAAAAAAGAAGGCAAATTAGCTCGACTAATTGAGATAATTTCCAAGGAAACCATGGAAGTTGGTACAAGTCTTAGGCGCCACCAAAAAATACGAGGCTCAGCATAGTGCTTCCAAACGCTTTGCTTTCAGTGTGGAAGAGGAAAGGCGAGATTCAGCCACGCTACGCCAAACCCTCCAATGCTAACGAGGAAGCGGCGAATATTCTCATTGAAGCATACAAAACGCATATTGGGGAAAAGAAGAAAGTCCTAAAATCTTTGGTCACTGAGCTTGAATATAAAGGCTACGATTACCGCTTTGTCAGGGCTTTGTCTTTGCTGCTTGACCGAAAAAGCACCTTTGTTTGCCAATGCAAAGTTGACCCAGTTGATTTGAGAAGAAAGATATTTCAAGCCACCGAACAATTTGGATTGCCTACAACTTCTAAGACAAGACAAATAATTATGGAGAGTGTAGCCTCTAAGATGGCTCTGACGGTAGAGAACGTTGAGCGATACTTCTACTCGGATTTAGATGGTGAATTAGTTCTTGAAAAGTTTGCGGCACCTTCAGCTTCGGAGTTGCTGGGTGAATATAATTTGGGTTTAACTCAAACACTGCTTTTTGATGCCACAGAACTAAGTTTCACAGCTTCAGGCAACTGGCAAACACTCTTCCATGCAATAAAGAAGTTCGGGTTGATCTATGAAGTTTACCAAGATAACGGTTTGTGGGTAAAAATAGAAGGTCCAGCTAGCCTTTTTAAGCTAACTCGAAGATACGGTGTAGGCATAGCCAAGCTGCTACCAATCATCGTCCCCAACTCCGAATGGACTGTTAAAGCGAAGGTTCTTTGGAGGTTTACAAACGAAATCTGCGACTTCAAACTTGAAAGCCAAAAACACGCAGCTCTGCTAAAGAAACAATACTTGCCAACTCTGACATATGATAGCTCTATCGAAGAGGATTTCGCCTCAAAGTTTCAAGCCTTAACCACTGGCTGGGTGCTAAAGAGAGAACCTGAACCAATAACTGCTGGAAGACAAGTGATTATTCCTGATTTCTCCCTTGAAAAAGCCAGCATCAAAATTTACTTGGAGATTGTAGGGTTCTGGACAGAAGAGTATTTGCTTCGAAAGATAGAGAAGCTAAAGCAGGTGGAGGTGAAGATGCTTTTGTTGATTAATGAAGCTTTAGCATGTGAAAAACTTACTGCTTTGAAAAAACGACCGCTGCTTGACTTGATATATTACCGCGACAAAATTTCCTTAGCTCCGATTCTGAGGTATCTGGAAACGAAGTTCGATGAAGTCAAGTCTAAAGAGATTAAGCTTCTGGAGGATTTGTCAATTCGATTTACTGAACCTGTAATTGCATTTAGAGAATTCGCGGATAGGATTGGCGTTTCTACCGAAGCGGCAAGAGACTTCTTAGTTGTTAATCCGCCTTCCGGCTATGTTGCCTTGGCAGATATTTTGGTTAGCAATGAAAAACTTCTGCAAATCGACGATAAAATCAGAACAGCCATCAGTCAATCGGGGAAAACGCCCCTAAAGGAAGCAGCAAGAATCATCGAAGAAGAAGGAGTAGATGACTCAGCCAATGTATTGACGATGCTTGGCTACAGGATTAAATGGCGCGGAATCGACAGCCAACAAGCTGAAGTCTCTAAAGATCCTAAGAAATCTGGCTAATAAAAAAACTCCAAGAACCTCTTTTTACATAATGAAGGAATCAAAGAACTGAGGAAGACTTCATAGAGTATAGTTATGCTTTCTGAATTTGACCGCGCACACTGATTATGCAGATTATAATTAGGGTGTTTGGGCATGTTTTTCTGAATGCCTAATTTTGATTCACTACACTTACTGCAGGTAATGCAGGTTTTTTCAACTGCTTTTTTCTTTGTTTTAGCACAGAGAAATTTTTTAGACAGTTAGAAATACCTGCTTTAGTTGCAGTGACTGCATTGGAGACCTTCCAACCTCTATTTAGTATAGTTAACTTAAAGTAACACTATTTAGGGAGATAGAACTCACACTCCATAATTTAACGTATTCAGTATTGGTTTTCATGGAAACTGAGTGCATAAAACTTATTAGCCGACCTATTAGTAGTAACAGTTGTAAAAATTGTTAAACGAAGAAGGTGAAATGTAAATGTTGCCCAAACCCATTCCCGTACTTGATTCAAAGCAATGGAAAGCTGTCGAGCAAGAAATCAAGCGTAAGCCAACAGCAGCAGACGAAGCCAGGTACAAACGAGCAACAGAAACATTCAAAAATTGCCCTCTATAATTGAACTGATACATGCCAACTAAGCCATCGCTACAGCCCCAAGACTTATCATATCCCACAATTTTAATTAAAGAAGATCTCACAAACAATTTTACCTGTGGACAGAAAGAAATAGATGATTTCATTCAAAAAGAAGCACTCATTTTTCAAGAGCAGTTACTGGGCGTTACATATGTTTTCAAACATAGCAATGAAATTATTGGCTTCGCGACCCTTTGTATGGGTCACATTAACAAAAAGAAAATGGCTTCAGAAGATAGACTTCCCAAACATATTGGAAGTTATCCTGCTCTTTTAATTGGTCAATTAGGTGTGTGTGGCAATTATCAAAGTAATGGTGTGGGTAGGTTCATCTGTGATTTTTGTTTTGATAGAGCTGTAAAGCTTTCGGGAAGGTTAGGCTGCAGATTTTTGGTTGTAGATGCTATAGATTCAGCGGTTAAATTCTATGGTAGGTACGGTTTTGTTTTGGCACCAAATCAAGAGAATGAAAAGCAGAAGCTCATGTTTTTAGATATTACAAAGAGAGAAAAAGTTTAGAAAGTTAGACTTTCGGGCTGGGCTTTGGTTATTGCAAAGACTGATAAGTAGTGTGACAACAAACTCGCCAAGTGATAGCTCCTGTTTGCGAAGTATTCTGGATTGTCAGAGTATTGAGGAAAAAACATATTGGGCACGATTTTGTTATTTTGTTATAATTGTTATTTTCAAGCATGTGCAGTGGGGTGCTTAACTGAGCTTCGAAATTGATTCACAGCACTTGCGACAGGTACTGCAGGTTTTTTCAACTGAAATAATTGCGTTTACAAGGACGCTTGTAATGAATTCTTAAAAAGGCGCAATACCTTAAATAACATACTATTATTCTGTATTATTCGGTGTAATTGCTCGAGGTACTTCGATGGTTAAGAATGTAATCAATTTGGATGAAAGGGAAAGCCGAGTAATCAACATAGTCAAAGCAAAATATGGCCTCAAGGATAGAAGCCAAGCCTTAAGCGTGATAATCAAGCGGTATGAAGAATGTGAGCTTGAACCCCAACTTAGACCTGAATTTGTTGAGGATATAAAAGGTACTCTCAAAAAAGGGAAATTTGTTAAAGTCAAGGATTTTGCAGAAGAGTTTGGACTAAAGTGATTTCTTGTACAGCCTTGAAATTGAAGAAGAAGTTTCTAAGACATTTAGAAAGCTTCTCAAGAAAGATAGAAAACAGTTAGAGGCAGTGAATAAGAAAATCCAGCAGATTCTAACAGACCCCTACCAGTTTAAGCCGTTAAAACATCCGCTAGAAGGGCTTAGAAGAATTCACATCGGACCATTTGTGTTGATATATCAAACAATAGAGAAACCGCCTACCGTCCAAATCGTAAAGTACACCCACCATGACGACGCTTACCTCTGACCAATCACTTACCCAACTCCATCAAAAATGAAGTTTTGAATCTTAAACAGTTTTCTTCAAATAAGAGCAAATCCACATAGTTTGTATTGGAGATTCGAGGGGTAAGTTTGAAGAAGTGTGGTTTGTGTGGGGAAGAAATCAAGGATGGTAAGTTCTTTACGGTTTATCAGTGTAAGGGAACTGAAAGTAGGCTTGTGCTTGTAGCCTGTGAAAAAGACTTTAATGATAAGGCTTACCGAGAAATCATAATGAAAATCTCAAGCATGTAAAAGCAAGCTTATTTCTGTTTGAACAAGGCTTGTAAGACTTGTGCAGATGTGAAGAGGGCTCTATTTCCCCCGATCTGATAAGCTATTCTGAGGACTTCAATGATTTCATCTTTTGTTGCACCCATTTTGAGAGCTCTATGCCCAACTGCAAGCGCTCCTTGCAAGGCTCCATTTTCCACATCAATAGCTAAAGCGATTAGTAGTTTGAACTTGGAGGATAATGCTCCTTCAGAGTAAGTTAATCCTTGAAGTTTTTCATATTGCTCTATGAGTTTTGGATCAAACTCCTTGTAAACATCAAGTGGATTCGAAGACACATTATCACCAAAATGTGTAAGTCTTAAGAAAATAAAAGCATATCCTTAACGTCAAAGTTGCAAATACATTCACTATTGCCGTCTTGCAACTGTCTTGATGAAACAGTCAAATCGAATTTTGGTTTCAAATTAAATTTTTTAGCTTGTTTTAAATATTTAAACGACCAATAAATAATTGGGAATTAATTTTGCTGGAAATACAACGTCCATGCTTCAATGGGTTCCCTGATGAATGTGTAGCGTGCCCTGATTACCGCGAAACAACACATGATCAGTCGTCGCAACTCATATTTTTGGCAGGGATAACGTACATGCCAACTATGGCGACAATCGTTAAAGAATGCAAACGTTATCACAAACGCAAAGTTGAATACCTAATATAAGAAAAAAAAACTTCGGGGAAAAACTCGATTTCCACTTAACCATTTAAATATCGCTGAATATTTCTAAATGAAATATTCGTTGAAGTCAGATCGGCTTTTTTGGGTTGTTTCATTGTCGCCTAAACATGAAAAGGGCTATCCATAATTCAGCAAGTGCAGTTATACCCATTGATAGAATTGCAAATGCATGGTTAAAAGAGAAGAAATACACTACTACGTAAGTAACTTCAGGTACAACCACAGTTAAGAGCCCAACAAGGATCTTTTCCACATCATTGATAACACCAGCTATTCTACTTTTACCAACTGAACGCAAAAAAATCAAAATCTCAAAGATACTTGCCGAAACAATTGAAATTACCATCAAAAAAGGTATCAGAACTGTAAACCACGAAGTCGGAGACTTAAACAACGCAAGACAAAGCAAAGCAACAGGAACTGGAAAAAAAGTCAACATAGTTATCAGAGCTTTTGCAGATACCATTCTTTGAGAAGTAATTGGCAAGGTTTTAGCGTACTCTATTCCTTTGCCCTCTGAATTCAAAAGAGCAAGAGGAATTAGTAGAGCAAAAATAGCCCCCATGGAAGTAGCAACCAGCACAGTTGAAGCCCTCAAAAACTCAACATTCGAAGCCAAAAAAGCGACAATTACAGTTTCAAAAATTGGAAGCACAAAAAAGAATGCAGTAGCCGGATTTCTTGAAGTAACTCGCAGATCCTTCATGACATAACCTCGCAAAGGACTACTTGTCTTAATCTGAAAATCGATAGCTCTGGATCTGTCAATTTTCACGCCAGTTCCTTGAGCGATAAGCTTCACAGTGCCCAAGCTCCATTTACCTGAAAACCAAGCCCCTAAAACATAAACAATCATAGCAGCCAAAGCCCCAAACGTAGTGAAAAGTGGGAATCATTGAACCTGACAATTGCTGAAACAAGTAACCCAGCCGAAAAAGGATAAGAACAAACTAAGCAGAAAACCCACTAATGTATTAGCGCTCTGCAATGTATTATCCAAAATTGGCAGAATATAGTAAGGCACGCTCAAAAGCAAACCTACACCCATAAGCAAACATCCCCAAAGTAAAACAAACAAACCGCGAAAAACAGTTGTCCGCTTAGATCTTCCACCACGCAAATAATTCTTATGAAAAACCCTTGAAAGCCACAAAGCAACTGCGACAGCAAAAACAGAATTTATCAAAGAAGCAACAAACATTAACGCAGCAGCCAAAGGAGACGAAGTAAGGTATGCAACCAAGATAACCTGGCAAAGAACAGAACCAACAACCAAATAATCAACTGACCTAACAAAAGAAAACAATGTTATCAACGAAAAATCATCAGGAGAAATAGGTAGAGTCGACAATAAAACTGAAGAATCAGCGCTTACAAACGAAGAAAGAGTCTGAATAGCATACAGAGTCATAAACCCAAAAGTGATAGCTAAACTAAGAGATACCGAACTGCTCAAACCGAAAGCTGTAGAACCAAAGAAAAACGAACTAAAAGGGATTATTGCAACTACCAGATTAAAAAGTGCAATAATTATTTTATCAAACTTGGCAATGCGTAAAGCTTTTTTGCTTAACTCAACATCATCCGCCGAATCTTTGTTAGCTGATTTTCTTCCAAAGGAACCCCACCACATTCGATTCCTTTCCTGCGCTAAAGACCGGTATACCACTTCTCTATACGGTAGACTGCTAAGACGCCAAGCTTCAGTGAGTTTCATTACTCAAAGAATGCCTCCCGAAGCATTCTCGATCTATCAGCAACCGAGGACTCTTCATTAGTCAACTTCAAAAACACATCCTCCAAAGACGAACCTTTACCATTAGTTTTGCTTCTCAACTGATCCAAAGTTCCCACGGCAACCACTTTACCATGATCAATAATGCCAATCCTCGTGCAGAGCTGCTCAGCAATCTCCATTATATGCGTAGAAAACAAAACCGCCCCACCCCTTTGAACATGCAAAGACATCAAATCCTTTACAACCCGACTACTTTTAGCATCCAAACCATTCAAAGGTTCATCCAAAAGCAAAACAGGAGGCTGATGAATAAAAGCCGCAATCAAAGCCACCTTCTGCTTAAGCCCCATTGACAAAGTTGCAATCGGAGAATCAAAATATTGTGCCAAATCAAAAACATCCGCCAACCGAGACACTACGCGATTAGCAGAAACAGAATCAATCTTCCTCATTGACACAACAAACTCAAAAAAATCCCTCGGAGACAAACTCTCATAAACGATAGAGTTTTCAGCAACGTAACCAATCCTCGACTTCACAGCTACAGGCTCCAACAAGGGATTAAAACCGCAAACCTTAACATTACCCAAAGAAGCCGCCACTAGCCCCATCAAAACCTTAATGGTCGTTGTTTTCCCTGCACCATTTGGACCCAGCAAACCAAAAACTTCCCCAGGCATAACTCGCAAACTCAAATTATCCAAAGCTAAAAAAGACCCAAATCGAACTGAAACACCTGAAACCTCAACCAAAGGCTCTACAGCTAACTCTCCAGACAAATCAACACCAAGCTTTATGTAAATAATTCCATCCCTGAATCAACCACTTAATCTTTGTGAATCACAAATAAACATCAATCGCCAAATCACAATAGAAGTCTGCATTTTTATAGCAGAGCCAGAATTAGCTTAATGGAGCTGGAAAGATTGACTTATATCAAAGTTGCTGAAACTTCGGAAATACCGCCGGGGCAAATGAAGGTTGTAAAACTTGGCGAAAAAGAAGTTTTGATAACCAACGTAAACGGCGCTTATTATGCCATTGGCAATAGATGCACGCACATGGGTGGTGAGCTTGCCAAAGGAAAATTGGAAGAGAATATTGTAACCTGCCCAAGGCATAAGTCAAAGTTTGATGTCACAACGGGCAAAGTCATTTCTGGTCCCAAGATTCCTTTAATTCATCCAAAAATCAAAGATGAACTTGTATACGCAGTGAAGATTGAAGGTAAAGATATTCTGCTTGAATCTCAATAGCCCCAAGCCAACTATTTAGCTACTTGGGGAGGTAAACGTATTGTGAAAGTTGTTCCTTTGTCCTCTTGACTTTCAAAAGTAACTCTACCGCCTAAGGCTTCAGTCAAACGTTTGATCACGGCTAAACCGAAACCTTGCCCCTTCGATTTAGTCGTAAACATTGGCGCAAACAACTTGTCTTTGACCTTTTCCGGTATGCCAACGCCTGTATCCTTCACCGTTATTAGAACATCATTCTCATCTTTGAAAGCATGTATGGTTAGCTTTCCACCTATAGGCATAGCTTGAACAGCATTATTAACCAAATTGACCATAATACGACTTATGAAAACGGCGTCAGCTATTATCTTTTCAGCCGCAGCTTCAACTCTAACCGTTACCTTAACATTTTCAGGCAACCCATTCTTCACCAATAAGTTTCCAATTATGAGTTTCAGGTTGACTTCTTCAATATGAGGATTAAGAGGTCGGGCAAAATCTTGCAGATCAGCAACAATCTTGTTAATGTAATCAACATTTTTCTCGATACCTACTAAACTTTCTTCTGCATTACTTCTTTCCTCGCGTTCAGGCATGCCTTGGAGTTCTTGTTTCAACAAATAGACATCACTAGTAATAGCTTGCAATGGATTGCGAATATCATGACCAACCATGCCTGCAGTAGCACCAATCGCAGCAAGCCTTTCTGAATCCTTCAACTGCTTAGTCCTCTCTTCAATGAGCACCTCCAAGTTCCGGTTGTTTTCTTTAAGTGCCTCTTCAGCTTTCACCTTTGCCGTATTATCCTCAACAAAAGAGAAAACAGAAACAACCCTCCCAATATCATCACGCAAAACCGAATTGTACCACGTACAATAAATCATTCTGCCATCCTTTGTTATGTTGCGGTTTGATGAAACAACCCTAGTCTCGCCACCTGCAAGCCGCTTCATAGTCTCTTCTACTATGGGTATGTCTGGCTCGTAAATCAAATGCAGATCCATTATCGGGTTACCAACAGTCTCTGAATCACTCCAACCGAACATTTTCTCAGCCTCGCCAGCCCAACGTGTAACCACAAAATTACTATCCCACTCAACCACTGCTAAAGGAGTATTCTCAGCATGAAACCTCAACCGAAGCTCACTTTCCCTTATAGCCTCTTCAGCTTTTTTGCGCCCAATGATTTCCTTTTCCAAGTCTGCTTTGGAGGCTGTTACAGTTTTGAGATCAGTTGCCATCTGATTGAAAGCTTGAGCTAATTCTGCAATTTCATCTTCCTTTTTTGTTTGAATCGAATAATCAAGATTGCCTGAACCTAAGACCTTTATTCCCTTTTGAAGTCTCGAAATCGACTTCAAAGTCCCACGATAAGTTGTAAGATAACTTAGAAGGAAAAAGGCACCAAAGACTGCTGATAAAGCAATAACAAGTTCTAAGTTGGTCTGTCTGAATTGGTTAGCTTGAGTGCGAAGATACTCCGACAGGTTAAAAGCGTCGCGACCAAAAGTCTGATGTGCTGTGACTGTTGAGTTCCAATTATACTGAAATTCAGGTAAAACTCTCACACTTGTGTTACGAGGTGCAGTTTCAAGGTATGCTACTAGATTAGCAAAGCTTGAATTCAGCTGATCTAAGTCGTAGTTTATTTTGTTCAAAAGAGTTTTTTGTTCGGGATCAGCGGGACTTAGATTTGAAAGGTTGCCTAAAATCGAAGCGGAATTTGAGTTCCATAAATTTATCTGCTGAGGTTGTTGATAAAGAAAATATTGACTTGAAATAGTATTCAGTTTGTCTGACCCTGACTCAATGTTCCCAGAAATCAGCTGCTGGTTCTCGATCCAGACTAATTGTTGATTCGTCACAATAACCGAGGCTGCAATAATAAGTATTACAAAGCCGAAAATGGCTGTACTTATAATGAATTGGCTTCTAATTCTCACTTAATCCGCTCTTTGAAACAATCAACAACTATTAAGTTAAATTCCTAAATTAAAATAAAATAGATTTTCTAACTTATAGAGATAGCGAATCTTTCTTATAATAAAACCTAACAACTCTCTCTTGCATTGACTTTTAGTCTTAATTTAGGTTTGTTAGGTATAAACGTAGGACGGTTAAAGGCATATTCTGCTTCTTAGACTTAACGCAGACGTATATTGCCCTTCATGAATAAATGCAAATACTTAAGATCATTTTAAACAGATAATGAAAAGAGGCGTACAAACATGAATAAAGGCAGACTTTATGAAGAATTAATTCCAATTGAACAATTATCCTATAAAGGGTATACTACTCCTGAACTAGCAAATGCTAAAATAAAAGAAATTTTGGATGAAGTTAAAAAAGAAATGCCGCCTTTCTCCGAAAAATGGGTTAATATAGAATATGATAACCCTGATTGGAAAGCAACCTGTGAAGCTATGAACGAGAGAACAATGGCAAGAGAAAAGTGGTTTACTAAATGGTTTGGTGAACAAAAATAGCCAAGTTCTAAAGCTCTTACACAAATTATTTTGGTTCTTTTTGCAAAACATTTATTGTTTACTTTTTCTCAATCTTAGTTAGGTTATTCTTATGAAAGCTAATAAATCGCTAGATTGCTTAGGTTTGTTCTGTCCCGAACCGGTCTTCAACACTAGATTGCAGTTGGATGAAATGAAGGTTGGAGAAACTCTGGAAGTCACAGCGGATGATCCGGCAGCCAAATCTGACATCGAAAACCTTGCTAAAAACTTAGGCGACGAAGTGCTGGAAAGCAAACAAGAAAACGGCATAACTCGAGTAATAATTAAAAAGTTGAAATAATCAAACGAAGGGACCTTTTTGGAAAACGATAATGCACGAAGAATTTATATGGATTATTCAGCTGGAAAGCCAGTTGACCCACGTGTAACTGATGCGATGTTGCCTTTCTTTAATTCACGCTTTGGAAATCCTTCCTCATTTCACACTTTGGGACAAGAAGCCAAGCAGACATTGCAAAATAGCCGAGAAGTAATCGCCAAATTAATCAACTCAGAGACCCCCGAAGCCATAGTTTTCACTTCAGGCGCCACGGAAAGCAACAATTTAGCCATTAGAGGCATCGCTGGCCGAAACAAAAGCCGCGGAAACAAAATCTTAACCTCCAGCGTAGAACACATGTCAGTCGTCAACCCTTGTAAGTTGATGATTAAAAATGGATTTCAAGTAATTTTCCTACCTGTTGACAAATTTGGAGTTTTAGATTTAGAAAAACTAGAAACTGAGTTAGATGATCAAACTACGCTTGTTTCAATCGTTTACGCAAACCCCGAAATAGGAACCATTGAGCCGATTAAAGAGATCAGCAAAATTGTGCATGCCAAAAAGGCTTTTCTTCACATTGACGCTACTGCAGCTTGTGGTCAAGTCCCAATAGATGTCCAAGATGAAAATATTGACCTGCTAACTATGTCAAGCAACGACATGTATGGACCAAAGGGCGTAGGAGCACTCTACATCAAACCAGGAACCACGATAGAACCTGTAAATCAAGGTGGCGGTCAGGAACGAGGATTACGGTCTGGAACCGAAAACATGCCGGGCATAGTTGGGTTTGCTAAAGCTGCCGAAATCGCCAAAAATGAAATGGCCAACGAAAGCCAAAGATTAACTTTGCTTCGAAACAACCTAATTAAAGGTCTTATCGAACCCATACCGAACTCATTCATAAACGGACATCCAACCCAAAGGTTGCCCAACAACGTATCAGTTAGATACAGCTTCATCGAGGGCGAGTCAATACTTTTAAGCTTAGATATTATGGGCGTTTATGCATCATCGGGATCAGCTTGTGCCGCAAAAACACTACAGCCCTCACATGTTCTTCTTGCTTTAGGCTTACAACCTGAGGATGCACATGGTTCCTTAATGGCGACTTTGGGAAGAGAAAACACTCAAGAGGACGTAGATAAATTAAAAAGTTTAATGCCTGATATTGTTAAGAGACTACGAGATATGTCTCCTCTAACTCCTAAGGAGTTGAAATAGTATGTATTCTGAAAAAGTGATGCAACATTTTAAAAAACCGCAAAACATGGGAGAAATCCCAGATGCCGACGGAGTGGGCTCAGTTGGAAACCCCACCTGCGGAGACCTAATGACCATGTACATAAAAGTTAAAGACAACCGCCTTGAAGACATCAAATTCAAAACCTACGGATGCGGAGCAGCCATTGCAACAAGCAGCATGACAACAGAACTTGCGAAAGGAAAAACAATCGATGAAGCCATGCAAATTTCTCGCGCAAGCGTAGCAGAATCACTTGGAGGTCTCCCCCCAGTAAAAATGCACTGCTCAAACTTAGCAGCTGATGCACTCCACGCCGCTATCGAAGACTACCAAAAAAAACAGAAAAATAAAAAAGAGGTGGAATAATGAAAAAAGAAACAGCCAAATGCAACTGTTGCGGCACTGAAATCCAAAGCGAACCTTGCCAACTTGCAGCATACACAACCGAAGTAGACGGAAAAAAAGTCAGTTTTTGTTGCCAAAATTGTGCACCACAAGAAAAGAAGGTGATAAAAAAATGAGTCAAACCAAGAAACTAGCATTAGTCGTTCAAAGCGGAACAATAGATAAACTCTATTGCGCTTTCATTTTAGCATCCACATCTGTAGCCATGGGTTGGGAAGCACACTTATACTTTACATTTTGGGGACTACAAAGTCTAGCAAAAGGCGCTATGGAAAAAGCAGTGCTGCCTGGAGACTACAAACATCTAGAAGAAACAATGCGAAAGAATCTAGAACGCATGAAATATCCCTCGCCTTACGAGATGCTCAAACGAATAAAGAAATCCGGCTTATGTACAATCTACGCATGCACACCAACGATGGAAATGTTTGGAATCAAAAAAGAAGATCTTGTTCCTGAAGTCGATAGCATGGTTGGCGCTGCAACCTTCCTTGACATCGCTGCCGGCGCGGACGTTTCAATGTTCATCTAAGCACCTGATCCAAAAGATAACGGCCATTCAAACAACAAAACTTTTGTAGTCACAAAAACAATTCCAAAGCATAATTGATATGACTTAAAGCAGGTAGTAGTGTGGACTGAGTTTAAGTCGACTCCTTTTTTCATTTAGTTTTAGAGTTTCATGCAGAAATCGTCAAATTCCTATTTAACGACAAAGCAACGTCAATCGAAGACCTGTTTGAATCAATAATAATCCATTTATCGAAACGAGTTAGTTCAAGAGCTTTCGATCTAACCTTTTTTAGAGACCTCAAATTTTCAAACATCTCAATTGAAGAGCGATTCTTTACAATACGACTATTCGCTACCTCAGGGTTAACATCTAAAAAAAACATACGCTCTGATTTAGGAACCAATAATGCAAAGAAATTGTAACCGACAACATGGAACGGCGCGGGCAGATAAGCAGTTCCCATAAGATATCTGACAAATATAATGAAATCAACCCTTCTCCACGAATACAACAGAATTGAACGAATAACATCCATCATGTAGAATAGTGCTGATGCAAAATGAGCATTATTGCCTTCAGAAAGCAAGTACGCACGCGCTTTACGACCAAATAAATTATCAGATTCTGGGTGCACACGCACACAAGCAGTCTTATTCATCTTTTTTAGTGCTTTGAGCATTAAACTCGCTTGCGTGCTCTTTCCGGATCCGTCTAAACCGTCTATTATTATTAATGTTAATTAGATTCCTCCTAACAAAAGTAGAAAAATTGCTACACTAAACAGAGGAACCGTCAAATTATCAAATCCTTTTGGTGTAAGGGCTTCACAAGTCGTTGCTACTGCCGAAACTCCCAAGGCAGCTACTACAAAGTTAAGGGCGGAAAGAGGATATAGATAAGCGAAAAACAATAAACTCAAAAGTAAACTCAAGAAACAAACCATAAACATTGCAATTGACCCTTCAAGACTTTTCTTAGCAAATAGGTTATATTGATGGTGACCGATTTTTTGTCCCACCAACGAAGCCGCCGCATCGCCGAAAGCCATCGGTATGATGCCCGCTGCGATAACATATGGTTTTGTTGAAAATAACAAAGCTAAAATTGTGAAAGAAACCGCATAAAGAACTAAGCCGAACCCGTGTCCGCCACTTGTAACGTCTGATAACCCTGACATTCTATTGCTAATATTCTTAATTGGTGAGGCTTTGGAAACTAGAAAGGTCAAAAATATGAATGGAGCCGCCACAAAGAATGGAAAGTTTATTGGAAAAACATTAAACGAGAAAAACGGGATAATAAAAATTAGGTTACCTATCATAATGTGAAGAAACTTTCGGGAGACACTTTTAGGCAAACAATAATTTATTTTTCCAGTTACCGCAATTACAGCAATTACATAAAAATAGCAAAGGCAAAGCAAACCTATGTTTACTAAAATCTCTGTGGCTGACATTTCCTTGTCACCTGAACATTCCTGCGATAAATGAAAGCAAGCCGAAAACAAACAAGACAAGAACAACCTTCTTTATTCGTTTGGCATTTGTTCTCGAAGGGTTTCTAAGTAAAGATAAAGAACACCCTACCAAGCCAATATCGGTTACCAAGACAAAAGGAACAAACCATAAAGACACTAAACCTAAAACAATCGGAACAGGAGACAAACAAACCGCCAAAATAAAGAAGAAAGCCGCAGCAAGAGCAGCTCGCCTATCGCCGAATATCACCGCAAGAGTTCGAATATTATAGGATCGGTCTCCTTGGACGTCAACAATGCCTTTAGATATTTCGCGACCGGTATTTGACAGAAATGCCATTGACGCAAAGAGTAAAACGTTAAGCCTAATCATGTTAACAGCTACTAAGCTGCCATACAGAAAAGGCGCAGCAACGCATGCACTGACCAAAAAGTTACCTGCAAGTCCGCTGCGCTTTCCAATTGTCGAGTACGTTGCCATAATTATCCAGGCGGCAACTGAGAAGAGAAGACAAAAGGTACTTACAAGATAGGCAAAAAGTAAACCTATAGCTGTCAGGAAACAGGCGATCAATAACGCTGCTTTCAATGATACAGCTCCACTTGGAATCGGACGTTTTGGCTCATTAATGCGGTCTATTTTAAAATCATAATAGTCGTTAACCGACATCGCGGCCGCTGTTAAAGTGAAAGCTGTTACTGCACCATAAAAAATATTCTGCCATTGCAGGTCGCTGTACCCAGTTAAGATGGCTCCTACAGCGATCGCAAACCCCATGACTAAGCAATTCATCGGCCTAATCAACCTAAGTACACCCGAGATTGTGACCATAGCGATAGCCTATCCGTCTAACATATTGTAGATGTTAGAATTAAAAACTAATCTTTTTTTCTCTACTAACTCTCCCCACTCTTACTATACTACTCCTCCTAAGCACACCCACAACAACCCAACACGACAAAACAACACAAAAGGAATTGAGGTATGTAACTATGTTTCGTGACCTTTTATTAGTATTTTATACGTTACCGTGTCATAGGTGTAATGTATGGCAACTAAAACATCAGAAAAATTAAAGCAAGAAGTAAACAGTTTTGTGAGTTTAGCCTTGATCAATATAGTCTTCAGTGCAGTAGCAATGGGTTTAGGGATAAGCATTATTGTCCCAAACATTACTTCAATTGTGACTACTCAAACCGTGCTATTTTCTCAGATAATTTTAGTTGTGATTGGGGTTTTGGCTTTTGTATTTTCAATAAAATGGCTCATATCAAGTGTTGAAATGTTTGAAGTTTCAACTGAGCTAAAAGAGGATTATTCAAAGAACAAAACCTTAGATGAAGAAGCCCAAACTGGTTTAATCGTTAAAATGATGTCTTACTATAGAGAAAACAAACCTACAATAAAGAAAATGATGTGGGTAAGTCGAATTGCAGGGTTTTGCTTTCTCATAAGTGGTGCTTTCAATTTAATAACTGCAGTAATTAACGCGACAACGGGCGTTCAATTAATGGATGTTGGAACGCAAGTTTTGGGTGCATCTATCAATTTTGCGATAGCTTTAGCAGGCTTTATTATTCCTCATTTTTTTGGCAAGTACACAATGATTTGGGATAAAAGAATTGAAAAGAACGCAAAAGCTGAGATAGAATTCAGAAGACAATTGGGGGAAGAGTGACATGAAGCAGAAGAGAACGCATTATGAGATTTTCTGGGAAATTTTGACGTTCTGTAAAACCCCCAAATCCTTCACAAGCATTATCAACAGATGTAACCTTAACTCAAAGATTGGGCAAATACATATCGAGTTCTTGAAAAAGAGACACTTTCTTGCGGAAGTAGAAAACGAGGGAATGACTTTGCTTAAATCCACTGAACAAGCAAGCCAGTACACGGCTCTTTTCAATAAGACTTACCGAGAACTTTTTGATGACAGCCCAGAATTCAGATTATAAACCCCACAAATTTTTTAGGCAATTAAAAATAGCTGCGGCGGTTGCGGTTGAGAGATAGAACGTTCTTTTATGTTGGTTTCTTGGCGGTTGGCGGTTTGTAATTAGGAATATGATGTTTATTGTTGTAACCTCGCTTCCTAAAGGGAGGCTTGTTCTTGTTGCTTGTGAAAGAGACTTTGGCTATAGGCATACCGAGAAATCATTATGAAAATCTCAAGTATGTGAAAGACCTCTTTATGTGAAGGGAGTTAAGAAACGTGGGAATTATCAGTGCATTTCTTTCACGGATATTGAAAGCAAATTCTTTTCCATCGGAATCCCTCGATAAACTCGCTGACGCTATGCAGGTAACTAAAATTTTGAGAGCAAAAAAATTGGAGCGTTACTTTAATGTTAGTTTCTTAGCGGTTGGCGGCATGGCTTTCTTGGATAGGATATTCTTCGATAGCAGATTCCTGCAGGTTCTTTTGCCTGATGAATTGCTCGCCGTGGCCGCCCACGAGTTCACTCACCTTAAAAAGAAACACGGAACAAAAAAGTTCTTTCGTGTAACAGTCCCTGCCGCAATAGTTGGAATCCTGATGGGTCTGTTGGTGTTTTTCAACTTTTCAATATTCACCACAATTCCCGTAGTTGGCAGTCTAGGCAACATTGTCTTTGGTTTGCTAGCCGCTCTATTCTTTGGTTTCTTTACCCTGGTTGCAGATTTGTACATCAACGCTAAATGGCTTCGCCAACAAGAAACCGAATGCGACCTAAGCTCAGTTGAGTTCCTAAACGGCGAACCAATGATACAAGCTCTAATTAAGCTAAACAATCTTCGACCCAGAAGAATGCCCCGATTGGAACGGTGGCTACCCAAAGTCTACCCCACAATTGAACAGAGAATAAACGATATCCATACAGCAGCCGAGAACAAAAAGAAACAAAGTACCTGAATTGCTGAAACAGTCAAAAGGTAGAGATAAAGCGACTGGACATAGACTAATGAGACTTTATTGGTGTCCTAGCTTTATGTTTGTCTGATTTCGAAGAAGTTTTAGAGATACCCAGAATGTCCAGATTGATAATAATAAAGCTTCAGCGAATTCGGGAAGAGCAAAACCAATCTGGAAGTTAGCGGCAAACGCAATTACTGGTATACCAAAAATAGCCAACAAAGCAATAATTCCTAAAGTAAGGCTTACTTTTCCAAATTGTTTGCTTTCTTCTCCCCTGCTAATGCAGAGTAACCCTAAAGGAGCTAAGAGTAGATATCCCAAAGCCACAAACACGTGAATGACGTTATAGTTTTCTGTGAACACTCCCACCAATGATAGAGAAATACTGCTTACGATAAGTAAAGAGTCACCAATCTTCAACCATTTGGTTTTGCCAAGATAGTTTAGTAATCCAATTGCAAACAATAAGTTAAGCAAACCACCAACGATAAGAGCACCGTTGAATAACCAAGCTGTTTGACTTACACCTATATCGCTTAAAGCATTCTTGTTCCAGCTAAACGACTTCTCAAGCACTGTGGATGCAAGAATCATAACAAGAGGTAAAATAGAACCAATGATGCCTGATATTCCAGCAATGCGAATTAATTTTGGGGTTTGCACACTAATCTTCTGAATTTACTCCTTCAGTTTTGAAGCGAAATCTTCAGCGTGTTTGAGGTCTTCGCTGTTAGGTCGCGCCCTTTGTTTATTCCACCGAACCATTTTAGGAATTTGTTAGTGTTGAAACCCGCACAACCAAACTCGCCAATAATCGTGTAGTCTTTAGATGTGAGAGTTTCTTTGAGGGTTATATGGCATTTATTTGGGTACTCTTCCAATCGTTGTTGACCTGACACACCGATTGGCAATCCACTAGTTGAGAAGACGAATGCTTTCTTGTCAGTGACTTTAGGTAGTTTATCTGCAAAGTCAAGAAGTTCTTTGTAGTTTTTGCCCGTGTCTATTCCCGAACCAAAGCCTACTAAGTCGTACTTTTCAAGGTCTTCTGGAATAGTTTGTTGTGGAGTCCTAACTTCGGCATCGAGCACTTTCGCAATAGCTTCTGCTACTTTCTGAGTGTTATTGTGATGATACGAAACTACAACTATTAGAGACTTCAAAGGAAACTCAGCTTTTCCAACTTTCATTTTCTTTTTACTATAAGGTTTAGAGCAAAGCGCGCATAATGAGTCTTCTGTTATAGACTCATCCCGATCTTTTTAGAGTGCTACCTTGTCCACGATATAATATGTCAAAGAAATTTAAAATAATTCCAAAGCCCACATGAGGCTCCAGTGTTCGCTCAGAATGTAAGGTATTAGATACAGATTCAAAGGGAAAAATATAATTCAACTGTAAGAGTTACAAACTCAAACAAGGATTGATATGTTGAAAAAATGACCGAACAGAAAAAGAAGTCAAAATATACGTCCGCGCCGCTTGAAGCAGGTAACACTAAAAACGATGTGAAAATCGAGAAAATACAATTAAGCAAAGAACGCATAGACAAAGATCCATAAAGCTGCGCGATACTCAATTTGCACAAGGTCACATATGTCTCCAGACCTTACTCTTATTGGATGAACTAAAATGAAACCCACAAAACCTTCCTTATCGGAGCAATACATTGTCTCCCAAGTCTTCATCGGAAGGATAAATTATCTTCTGCTGTTGAACATCTACAGATAACGAATCATTTTGGGGCAAGGTTTTGTTGGCAGTTCTCAATTCTGCATTTTGCGCATTTAGCTTGTCTTCCATGATGCTGAGGCAATAGTTCACCAGCTACTATTTGTGCAAATCTTTGAAGGTTAAACCTCATGAAATGCTCTAATTCACTTGTCTGTAAACCTTTAAAGGTCTTAATTGTTTCTCCAGTTTTTCTGTCCTTCACATTGATGATCCAGGCCTTTTGTGAATGAGGTATCTCAAACCAAGTTCTTGAATCAAGAGAATTCTCGCTGGCAAAAAGTGAGTTCAGGTAGAGCAGAGTTTGCAATTTATGGTCAGGATAGGGCTCAAACGTCTGAAGATATTTGTTTGGGTTCAAGGGAAATTTGGATTCCTCAACGATTAGTGTACCCTGGCTTCTGTAAACCTTGTCTGCTCGCCCATAAATCAACATGTTTGCATGAGGGTACTGCGGAAAATTCAAAGGCACATATTAGTCGTGTATTGATTGATTCATAAGCGAATTCAACATCTTTGTTTAAGTCCGCTAACTCTTCGATAGTTATCGGGGACATTTCAAAATGCTCTTTTTCAAATTGCTCTTGTCTCAGGTGCGCTTTGGCACCCTCGATTGTCGCCTTGGTTGGGGGCGGCTTAATTCCTTTTAAAGCAAGCGGTATTTTGAATTCGCAGTACCCCATGGAGCCGCAAAAATCTGAGACAGTTGAGACGACGCTCAAGTTCCCATGGGATACCTTGACCTCTATCATACGCTGACTTTACTATCAAGCCCATAAAAGCTTTAGCCGGTAATAGACTGAACATACGCTATTCAAAGTAAGGATTAAGATAGTTTCTGCCTCTATCAATTCGTCGATTTACCCGAGGAAATTAAAGTAGATGCTGTTAACGCTAATCTGTCTGATGGCCTACTATCAGTTATACTTCCAAAGAAAGCTCCAAAGCCTAAAAAAACTGAAGTGCAGGTAAAAAAAAGATATCTTTTTCTTTTTCTTCATTTTTTGGTGAGACACAAAGCAAACCACTTCGTCTTTAGAGCATTGCTGACTTAATGGTTTTTGAAAATTGCGACACAAACAGGTTTTAAGTGAGCGTTAGATAATAGTTTGCTGTGAATTGCAGCTGTTAACATTAACTGTTCTAAGTAGACATGAAGAAGGACGATGGAACGCTACTACTTTGGAGTCGTTGCCCGATAAGATCAATGTCGATACTATGTTATGGATTGATGCTCAAGATTTATCACCTGAAGAAATACTGCTGTTAAAGGAACGTTTTGGGTTAACTGACGAATTAAATCTAGAAGAACTGGTTAAAGAAGGAAGACGCTCAAAAATTGAGGAACATCAGGATATAATATCATGCTATACAATTTTCCCTAATCAAGACGATTTTATTTCTGGAGCAAAAACAAATTGGCTTGCATTTGTCGTTGGGAAACGTTGGATTATAACGATACATAAGGGATATTCAGACATCACGTGTACAGTATACAAGAAAATTAGCACACATGGATATTTCGCACTTTCTCTCTTGCCTTCTACAGATATTCTTCTATTTATTTTCTTGGATTTAATTACAAATGAGTTCTTTTTGGTTTCAGACTTGGTCCACATTAGCCTGCAAACCTTGGGCAAAGAAGCAGGACGACTATTCAGAGAAAAGTCAAAACAAATAACTACAAATTTTGGTGAAGAAATTGCCAAATCACGAGATCAAGCCCTTGCACTAAGACAATCGATCGGTCCTCTGCGTGAGATTGTTGGAAGGGTTACAAGGGGCGAGTTCGCATTAGTCTCAAGTGAAATCCTGCCAAGATTTGAAAACCTCTATGATAGAACAATTTCATTAATTGATGTCGTTGAAAGCAACCGCGATCAAATTCACGAAATTGGAGATATTTTGATTAATGCTCAAACATTAACGACAAACAACATCATTAGATTACTCACAATTGTTTCAGCAATCTTTTTGCCTCTTACCCTCATTGCTGCTATTTGCGGAACCAATTTTTTTGCATCAGGGATAACCGTAGGCTTTTACATAATGATTGCAGTAATGGTTGGAATAGCGGTCGGTCTCATTTCTATCTTCAAAATTAAAGGATGGCTGTAAATACTACCCGAAATCCCGCGCAATTGAACAGCATGGGGCAAAAGCTGCATCACATGTAACAAAAATCTTTTCCAAAATGTTGTTGATTTAACCATCGCAGATATTGAGGGTTCAATGAAGCTTGGGTTGAAACTAAAGAAAGCTGGTCCTGACAGATCTTATACCTAATGCACTTAGATATTATCTTGCGCTTGGAGCTAAAGTAGAGTTTAACCCGGGTAGATGCTTCAAAGATTTGAATGGGATCGAGTTTGTTGTTTAGGTGATTTTCCAAACAAGACTTGCATTTCTAAAAAGAGTTAGAGCCTGTTCTAATTCAAAAAATAGATTTGATGAAAAGTAGAAGGGAGTTTTTCTTGGCGCTTACTCTGAGTTATCGCGGCGTATTATCTGATGTTTTTGTTTTTGATTTCTCGATTATCTCACAAATGCAGCAGGCTACGTCGTCTAGCGTCTTCTTGAGTTGCTTCATGTCTTCTTCCACTATTTCGCGGTTTTGCAAAAGCGGGTAGACGCTGAGATGAATTAAGTCGAATGTGGCTTTTATGTCGATTTTTCCGGTTCTTTTCTGATCCATAACGGACTTCATTATTTTTTCTCTTTTGGCGATTTCCTCAATCTTTAGCCTTGGTTTATCACTACTTAAGCTTCTGCTCATTACATTACCACCTCTATCTCTGGAATTTTCATCCCACACAAGTTAAGTCCCTTGATTTTAATACCTTTTAACACCAAGCTTAGGTCAAGCTTGTCTGCAATTGCGGAGTCAGTTGTAACTGCGCCAGATAAGTTCGAAAATTCCAAGCCTCCCTTGACTCTCATAATCATTTTGGTGACGTTGAGAGTTAATACGCCGGTTATGTGAGCTCTATCTGCGTCACCGATAAGTGTAACGCCAGATCCATACATCTGCTTTGAGGTCGATAATGTTAAAGCAGTCTTAGATTGAGCCTCGAACGCTTGGGTAGTGACAGATGGAATTGTTATGTTTAAGGCTTTAATGTCTTTCATGGATGCTTGAGGGCTTGATATGCCAGTTGAGTCCATTTCGTCAATAGTAGTAAGATCCGTTGCGATATCGTTGGGTCCCGTTGGATTAGGGATAGGAAGACAGAGTCCAATGTTAATTCCAAAGGGCGTATCGATGGGGATACTTGTGCATTTCATCTGTATGTTATCGGCGGTAACTTGAGTCAATTTTGGTTTCCTTTATCGGTTCAGCGGTCATCGAGAATGGAGCAATATTAGTTATAGCTGAAAACATCGAAAACGACCCAGCCCCAAAAACGACATCTCCCAATGTCTGTTTCTCCACATAAGAATCAAAGTTTACCCCGCCCGACACCCCATAACAGAAGTCAGACCAACAAAGCGGCCACGGCAAGTCAATGGTTCCAGAAAACGTTGTACTTATTGATAGAGTGAGTTCTAACTCCACGTTTTTAGCTTTACATGAATCATACTTGAATGTTCCACTAAAATCTCTCAACCGAAGGCTTGGAATGGAAATTTCACCGATTTCAATCTCCGCCACAGAGAGTGGCCCGCCGATGCTGGAAGCAATTTCCGATTTGGGTATAACCGCGCGAGCTATCACCTTTTCTTGTCTTGGGCGACATCTCATCTGAGGCGGAGGGCAATCACAACCCTTTGTCGGGATTTTGGGTAAATCAAAACAGACTTTTTGTGTTTCTACGTTTATTTTAGGTATGTTTACGCAGACTTTTTGAGTTTCCACCTTCGGCAACGGAATGCATATTTTCTCATCCCGTGAAGCGATGGTTGCGTTAGTTTTTTCTACGGAAGGTATTTCTTTAGAATCTAAAACTTTTTTTGTTCTCGAGCTTTTGCTCAATTGTTAGCCCCATTTCTATCTAGGATTATTGTTATTTATCGTTTGTGTTGAGTCTGATTAGTCGACTCAAGATAAGAACCTGGACACCCTACTATCGCAATCTATATGTCAAGAAGTAGAAACGAGGTGACAATCTCGAAAGCAACAAGATCTGCTCAAAAATCCTATAGCACTTAAGCAGACGTTGCAGGTTCCCCAAACGCTTCAACCTTATTTGTTTGGAGCGCTTTGTCGAGGGTTATTCTACCTTCAAGAAGGTCAAACAAGGCATTTTCTTGAAAGATTTACTCGAACATCAATCTTTTTGGGCGTGTTCACCTCCGATAACAACGTCATCGGCTGTGACACGAATCAGCGTCTTTTCATCATCGAGAGTTTGAAGCCAAACTAAACCTTCAGTATCCGCGATCATTCTTCGAAGATGTTGAGGGTAATCTTGTTTCATTAAAGCTACAAGCTCTTTCAAAAACTGTTCAAGTGTCAATTGCATTGCTCTCAACCCTCTTTCGCGGTCGAACCGATTCAAACCAACAGGGAAGAACACACTCGTAGGTGTTGCCGCCGACTTTCCCCTTCAGGTATGCTTCACAGAACATTTCGTTGAATACAACTTCTGATGAATTGATGATACTGGTGTTGACTATGCTGCACACAGCCTTGGGGGTGAAGACAACTTCAAGTTTGTCAGCACCTTTGGAGGCGGTAAACGTTCTGGTTTTTGGAATCGCTGGGCGGTAATCCGGATATAATAATTGTGTGATTGCAGGCATGATGCTTCGATTACCATCATAGTCTCCTGAGGCAGTGATTTTCATCTTAGCACTGTCGAAGAATTGTCTTTTTCCATCCTTAGTTTCGAGGAAGACACCACCGTATGAAAGATCATCGGTTGGACCATAGCGGTAAATCAGAAAATCCACTCTTCCTGGCTCATCAACATTGAGGGGATCACAAAAGATAACGCCAGTATCCCAGCCCCAAGTCATCCCTATGTCGAAGCAGCCGCCTTCATGATCCTGATATCCCTGATTAGTCTTAATCGCGTAATTCTTCTTGTTAACTTTCAATTTGCCTTCAACGAATAATCTGGGCAGCTCAACCCAGCTTTCCCATTGACGATTCATTTCTTGGGCAGCCAAAAGCATCTTTGCATTAGGATTCTGCTCTTTGAGGACTTCCATAAAGATGTCTTTATCCGTCACAGGTGGTGAAACAACCTTAAAGTTTAGGTCAAACGAAGTCTGCTCCATCTTCCCCACAACGTCAAAAGAATTGTCCTTTAACATAACAACAGAGAAATTATCGCCGACAAAGTTGGGGTTGTAAGAGGTAACCTCGAGTTGACTCATTGGAATTAACTTTAATTCAGAAAATATCTTTCGAGACGGATCCACAATGTATGAGAGAACAGAGCCCCAACCTCGTTTGGAATCATATGGATTTCCATGAACCCCAAAGTTCAGCAAGCCGAATATGCCTGTTTTTCGATCGAAAAAAACGAAATCGTGCCATTCCTGGTAGAACCTAGCTTTTACGTCGAAAAGCGAGGGTAAAGTGAAAGCATCAACGCTAGCCGTGTCTTCTACACGGTATAAAGTCATTGGGCTGACTGCTCAGCAGGTAGTTTCTTCAGTGGTTGGCGTCGCTTTCTCTATAATATCGACCGCTCGATTGGAAACTTTTTGTACAAGGGTTAGGAGCTCTGTGTTAAACTGGATGTAGAGGCGCATCATGTCACTAACAGAGTTGCTGACTAGTTCAGTCATTTCTTCATTGTTTAGTTTACTCATACGTGCAGACGCTTTGCTAAGTCTTTGAGCAGTCTGAACTGTATTATTGACTGAAGCTTGAGTTAACTTGGTTAATTGATCTTTATACTCGGGATTGTTTAGCGTATTTACAATTTGGTCTATGGCTTTCTGAACAGTTTTTGGGTTAGGCATAACTGTTTTAGGAATTGCCTCAGTAGCGCTTTTAGCCCTTGCAGTTGTTTTTTTAGTTGTTTGATTACTCACGGTTATCTCCACTTCCATGTTACTTGTTAACGTATTTATTTTTTCCGCTGGACGAGGTAGTTGGTCTGTTCAAGGAAAAAATCTTTCCACCTTTTCTCAACCATCCAATCGCATTCATTTAACAAAACATCCCTCGCTTTACTAGCGAATTGCTTTGCAATTTTCACAGCGTACTCTATGGCTTCGTATTTTTGCATAAGACCTCTAACATATTCAACATCTGCGTCTGTCTTAGCCTCTCGAGGCTTTCCCAAAATCTTTCGAACACGATCCCTCTCCTTAGCCTCACAGGAGTTGAGGGTGTGTATGAGCATGAGAGTTCTTTTTCCCTCCAAGATGTCACCATCGATCTCTTTGCCGTAAAGACTCTGTGATGCAGTAAGGTTGAGTGTGTCATCGGTTATCTGGAACGCTATTCCAGTATAGAGAGCGTATCTAGTGATGGCATCTAACTGCTTAGGACTCGCTTCATCCAAACCTATGATGATCCCCGCTCGGCAGGGTGTAATAATTGTGTACCAGCAAGTTTTATTCTCACAAATGCTGAAGTAATCTTCAGGCGTCAAATCAACCCGGTTATCTTTAACAAAGGTCAACTCCTTTATCTGCCCCTCAACACTTCGTCGAGCCGTCTCCTGTATTTCCATAATAATCTGCAAAGATTTGCGCACACCTATCGAAGACAAGTTGTCTACAAGCGGAGACATCGCGAGGATTTTTACAGCGTCTCCAGCATTTGCTGCCAAAGCAAGACCATACTTTCTGTTTAACGTAAGGTCGCCGCGACGATAAATCGACTGATCGACAATATCATCCTTTAATTAAGAAAGAATTATGCAAAAGCTCGATAGAAGTGGCTGTATCGATAGCTTTGTTGTAGTCGCCGCCTACTGAAGCCGCCGCTGCAAGACAAAACAGAGGACGAATCCCCTTTCCGGGTCGAGTTGGATAGTCAGCTAAAAGATCATAGGCTAACGTTTTGGATCCAAAGTTACGTTTAAGGTAGTACTCCATTCGAACGGCGACTTTTTTCTTCATCGCTGATAAGGTTGTTTCGCTCAAGCCTTGACCATCAACCCATATTATCAAGAAATCATAGATAACCTTTCTCTATTCAGTCTTAAGTGTTCTTTTAAGCTCAAAATTAGTTGTCTGTCGATTTCTGGGTGCTCTCCGAATTACTGGAGGATGCAAAAGCAACGTTGATTGCGCTTGTCACTGATTTAATAGCCCAATCAAAGAGGGCAGAGGGATTCTGCGATGCTTGGGCAGCTACCGCAAAGCCTGTTTGTATGACCTCCAAAGTAGAATTAACCACCACATTTGGATCCTGAACAAACTCAAGCCAACTATTCAGACCCGTCGATAGCACTGCCTGCTCGATTGTTCCTCGAGCTACTTCCAAGTTAGTCGCTTCGCTTTGGGGCACAGTGCCCATTAGGATGCCTCCGACAATATCAGCATAGCTTGAATCAACGCGGGAACGCGCCGCCATGAGTTCCAACGAACGCAGCCAAATTGGGTTGAAGCTTCGGTTTCGAATTAACTGAACAATTAGACCCGCAATTGACATCCCATACCGAAGTTCACGCTCAACAGTATCTTGGTATGCCGACAAAGCCTCTTTAGACAAGTCATTGGCAAATAACGAGGAAATAGCAACTTCAGAAGCCCATCTGCCACTAAGTAGCGCATATTGAATTCCCTCGCCATTTAGCGGATTTACTAACCCCGCAGCATCACCGACCAACATAACTCGATTATCGACTAATGGCTGGTTTGGATTGTAGGTTGTTAGTGGCCATCCCCCTATTTGACCGAGCAACTTAGCATTCTTGAGTCTTTTGTTCAATGCAGCATTATTACTGATGAGGTGGTTTAGAAGCTCTTTTAGGCGATTGCCAGAAGGTATGGTGTCTAAGACGACTCCTACCCCTACGTTAGCTTGGTTTTTACCAGTGGGGAAAAGCCAGCAGTAACCTGGAAAACTCTCTTTATTGAAGTGCAGATCAGCTTGATTTGGCGGTCCCTCAACATCCTTGAAGTATCCGCGTATAGCAATGATTCTATCTGCACTAGAAGGCGGTTGCCCCCTAACGATTCTGGCGATAGTTGAATTGCTGCCATCTGCCCCGATCAATAGACGAGTCCGCAACGTTCTTTTGCCATCAGGTCCCTCCACATCTAACTCAACACTTCTATGCTTTACCCGCATACCTACAGCTTTCAGGCTCTCCAAGAAAACAGCCCCTCCCCTACATGCTGAGTCCAAGAGCAGTTTATCCAATACAAAGCGAGGCACTACGCGACCGTATCGCGGTAGACCTTGAACCTTAGGCACGACTCTAGAGACTATCTTGTTATCATCCAGATAAACCGAGGCTTTGGTTATCTGGTTTGCACTCTTAAATTCAAGGATACGCGTTATTCCCAGCTGGGCAAGCTCATTTTGTGCTACAGGACTAACAAAGTCGCCGCAGATTTTGTCACGTGGAAATTTACACCTGTCGATGAGAATTACATTGTAACCTGCGATTGCAAGATAATGTGCAGCAGCTGAGCCTGCTGGTCCAGAGCCCACAACTATCACATCGCTGTCGTATTCTTGCTTATTATCTAACGGAATGATTAGTCCCTCCTGACAAGAGAATTGGAAATCGGCTTCACTAATCTAGCAAAATGCTGCTGAGATGGGTCAAACAAAGCCACCAAGTCTTGTATTTATCTTGTTAGCTAAGACTCACTAGAGACCTTCATGTTAATAACTTTGCTTTAACCCAAAAAGCGCACCAGTGACCAGTTTTCTCTTAGGAAAGTGGAAGCCTTTAGGCATTATTCCTTTCAAATTTGCAAAGAGCGCCTCACTAATTTTTATGTTAAACTAGTGCTATTCTATTTGTGCCTAATTACTCAAATAAACCCGTCCTAACTGCTAATGATGAAGAATATTCAATTCTGATCGAGGTCTGCGAAGAATTTGAGAAACAAAAAATCGATAAAACAGCTCGCGAGAAATGTGGAAATCCTGCTGAAATAGTTCTACGCAATCACCTCCTGAGAAGAAACCTTAACCTTTCAATGATTCCAAATGTCACAATTCAAGGATCTAAGATCAAAAATGATCTGCTTCTTTTGAAGAACGGTGTTGACCCAAACCAAAAAACCTACCCTTCTGACCAAGTAAAAATGGTTATTGAGGTTAAGAACAACGCTGTTGGTGGCAAAACTTTGGAAGATGGAAAGCGGGAAGACCTTAACAAGGTGCTGCGCTTTAAATTCAATGAGTTTGAAGCAACTACAAACGTGAGGAATTTTGTGGTAGTCGTTCTTTCCGAAATGTTACTTCCTCCCAAAGGTCCTTACAAATGGCGTTTTAAAGAAGAAGTTATTGGAAAAGAAAACTGTAAAGTCTTTACTTTAGTTGCCCGTCAACTGTATCCTCCTGGCGGACTCTACATCAAGTCTAACATAGTGGAAATGCTTCAAAAGGGGCAGATGAAAAAAACCGGCGACTTTCAACAGTTAATCAACTACCTCAAATGCTTGTAACAAGATTAATTTTACCCAAAAAGTCATCTAAAGATAAAAGTAACACTTGCATTATATATGGGATATTGCCCCTGAATATGGCTGAAAAAACAAATCATATATAATAAGCACCTCGTTCCTCTTAACTAAATAGCGCGGATCGCATTATCATTTTCTTTACCTTGAATCGGGATTTTATGATTTAGTGACGTTCTGGGCAGGTAAATGGAGTATATGAAAAATGAGTATAACCCAAACTAATACAAGTAAAGAAGTCCCAAAAAAGCATCAACGTTCAGCTGAAGATTGCCCTGAATGTTCGAGCAAAAATCTTATTCACGACAGCGACACTGGTGAAACCATTTGCGGTGACTGCGGTCTGGTTTTGTATGAACAAATGTTAGATAAAGGGCCTGAATGGCGCGCTTTCACACAGCAAGAGAAAGCCTCAAGAAGCCGCGTCGGTATGCCAACATCATATTCAATCCATGACAAAGGATTATCCACAACCATCAGCCAAATTGACCGAGACGCATTCGGAAGAAAACTGCCCCAATCCACACGACTCCAGATGTGGCGTCTACGGAAATGGCAAATCAGAAGCAGAGTCCACTCATCCACTGACCGAAACCTTGCACAAGCAATGTCAGAACTTGAGCGTTTAGCAAGCAAAGTAAACATTTCACCACCTATCAGAGAAAAAGCCGCTCTCGTCTACAGAAAAGCACTAGACAGAGGATTAGTTCGAGGAAGATCAATCAACGCCATCGCTGCAGCGGCACTTTACGCTGCTTGCCGAAAAAGCGGATCACCCAAAGCCCTTCGCGAAATCGCAGAAGCAAGTCTAGTGGATAAGAAAGATGTTGCAAGATGCTATAGACTGCTTTTACAAGAGCTCGAATTTCACATGCCAGTTTCTGACCCATTGACTTACGTTTCAAAAATCGCAGAAAAAAATGGAGTAACCGGTAAAACACAAGGTGCAGCTATAACAATACTTAGGAATGCTAAACAACAAAGATTTTCCGCAGGAAAAGATCCAATGGGCATGGCTGCAGCAGCACTCTACATTGCTTGTCTGCAGAATGGTGAAAAGATAACACAAAAAGACATTGCGGAAGCTGCTGGAGTCACAGAAGTTACAGTTAGAAACAGGTACAAGACATTAAAGAAACAACTAAAAATTGAATTACCCGAAAGAGCCTAAGATTCCTCAAGTCAACTTAGGCTTTCTGAGCAAGAATCGCATTCCACACAGATTTTCTCTTTCTATAAACCTCAACGTTGCAATAACCGACAGAAAGCAAAATCCTCTGCATTTCCTGCAACGGCACAAGATGAACATGCGTTTTAGCGATTATTTCCGCATTTTCCACTTCGTACACTCCATCCATTATCATTTCGCTAATAATGAGCAGAAAGCCTTCTTTCTTTAGGATACGTTTTATCTCTTGGAAAGTCATCTGCAAGATTAGGCCAAAAATAGTAGGTCTCAATCGCAGTTACCAAATCAAAGAAGTCGTCTTTGAAACCTGTTTTCTCAACTGTGCCCTGCACGATTTCCACATGGTTAGTTGCGATAAGCTTACTGTTGACTGCTTTTGAAAAATCAACCATATCTCCAGAATGGTCTATACCATACACTTTGCCGTGAACTGCTCTTTGTGCTAAACGGTTAATTGTTTTTCCTCCCCCGCAGCCAACATCTAAAATTACAGAATCCAACTTGATGCTCACATGTTTAAGACCCCAAGAAGTCAAGCCCCAGTGTCCATTGTTCATGTTTGCAGCAACCTTTCTTCCCGAGACACCGGTTGGGCACCTATATTGGCTCCAATGATTTTCTGACGATTTGTTTTTCTCTTGAGGTTGCATCATACAAAATCAAGAACTCATTGTAAATAAACAATACGTGGTTCGGATCTGCTTTTTTGGTATAGAATAGAGCTAGCAGTTAAGACTATGGTATCATCCTTTTAAGACAAAGCAATAAGTTTTTAATTTCTAAATATCCAACCCGAAAGAAATAATCAAAAAAGGAGATTTCGGATTTGAATCACCTAAGGACCCGAAAAGGCAATTAACCGGGGACGTTGAACAATATTAACGTCAAATTGAAACAAGTAATTTAGCAAACAGAGAGTATTAACTTGAAAATTAATTGGTTTTTAATAAGTTCAGGAAGACTACAAAAGCAACCCACAATCACAAACTGGCCAACTGAAGACATAAGTAAATTGGGCGAAAGCTGGTTTGATGTTGAAGAGGCAACACCTGAAGAACTCCAAAGTTTTCTTGCACCTTTGGATCTTCATCCAGTCATAATAAATCGCTGCTTAGATGCGACAAGTACGCCTGGAGTAATATCTTATGATCGAGCCCTTCTGCTAGAGTTCCCGGCAGCCCTCAACCTCAATACTCTAGATCCATCCTATCTCACAATAATACTTCAGAGTCCCGTGTTAGTGACTATTAGAGCCGGACCAATTCCTGCCATAGAAGAATTAATAACTGATTTAAAAGCAGAAAAAACTCCCAGTTTGATTCATCTGATTCAGATCGTTTATTTAATCATCGATGAACTCGCGGATCTGAGTATCCAAGCAGAAACAGAACTCCGTGACAAGACCTTGAAAGCTGCTAAAGCCCTAGCCGATAATCCGAACAATGTTAACATAACAGATCTTACGAATTTGCGTTGGCAGGTTGACAAACTGGTTTCTTTAATAGAAAATCAGCTCTATTGTGTCACTGGTCTTAATTCCTCAGACAATAAAGCGCTACAAGAGCCTCATCGCAAAGCGTATATTTTAGATTTGGTCTCAGAACTTGAGATTGCACAAGGCGGCATCCATCGCTTAGAAACCCGTGTCAATGGATTATATGATTCTTATCAGACCGTAGGAAGCTCTCGGGTTGAAAAACGACTACGAATACTAACTATTGTTTCGGCTATTACATTGCCTTTTAGCCTTATAGCGGGTTTGTTAGGTATGAATGTAGGAGGGCTACCGGCAACGCAGGATCCTCAGGGTTTTGTAATCGTTATAGGTTTGATGTTTGCCATCGGCGTGGTTGAGTTGTTGTATTTCAAACGGAAAGGATGGCTTGATTAATGACGGCACAAATTGCTCCCTATATTACTTGGCCACCGTTAGGGCTTATGACTTGACCTACCATAAAGTTTGCGTCATCAGAAGCTAAGTATGCAACCAAAGAAGCTATCTCTCGTGGCTTGCCCAATCTACCGATGGGAATTTGGGTTAGAAGTTGTTTTAGCATTTCATCGTTCATTCCAGCACCCGATAACATGGGTGTGTCGATGTATCCGGGAGCGACTGCATTGACGTTTATGCCTTGGGAGATTACTTCTCTTGCCACAGCATGGGTGTACCCCATTATTCCGCCTTTTGCAGCTGAATAGTGGGCGGCGCCCAAGCAACCGGTTATGCCGCAAATCGATGCTATGTTTATGATTTTGCCCGACTTGTTTTTCAACATTATTTTTAGGGCTTCGCGGGTACAGTTCATGGTGCCATAGAGGTGCACTCCAAGCATCTTGTTCCAAACATCATCTTTCATATCAACCGTTGAGGCGAAGTTCCCGATTCCAGCATTATTCACAAGTATATCTAAAGTTGAAAATTCTTGGATTGTCTGCTCAAACATGGCTTTTACGTCTGCGCTGCTTGAAACGTCAGCTTTCACAGCTAATGCCCTTCTACCCATAGCTTGGATCTCTTTGACTACTTTTTCTGCTTCAGAAGTATTCACAAGGTAGTTAACTGCAACGTCGGCTCCTTCTTCAGCCAAATAGAGCGCTACCGCCTCTCCAATTCCAGAATTTGCACCCGTAACTAAAGCAACTTTTCCTGAAAATTTCATATTCTCAAAACCTAACTAAATACAAATGAGTCTCTTATCGATAAACACTTCGGCCTCTTGATTTAGCAAAAAGAAAAAGACAAGCTTCTTACTATATTGAAAAAACTTGGCTAAACTTCGATTGTTTGAACATATTTAGTGACTTGGAATCTAAAAAAGAAGGAAGATATAGAAAGATTGCAAACAACAACCTATTTTTCTCTTTGCACAACAAAAGCGATTTTTACTACTGCTCGGTATTCAACGATCTTGTTGTTTTCCACTTTTGCCTTACAACTTTTCACGTAAAGGGATTTTATGTTCTTGATTGTCAATGCTGCTTCTGCCAATGCATTCTTTGTAGCATCTTCCCAGCTTTTTGGTGAGCTTCCTATTAGCTCTATGATTTTTACAACTGCCATTTTTAAAAATCTCCAATATATTATATGCGTAACTATCTTTTATTTTTTGCATCGATTGATGCCAAAGTCAACAATTGAAGTTGTGTATTTGGATAGACACAAATACTTAAGAAGTATCACCCGTTTGCACTGTAGTTGATATTTTGACTGAATCTGATTTTCCCTACGAAAAAAAACCAAATGACCCATTTGACGATTTGACATCACCAGCCCCACCAGATGGCTCTCTTGAATCCCCCGATCAGCAGCCCTCCTCGCTTCCTCCAATGGACAATCTAACGTCAAACAAGCATACTTGCCAAATATGTGGCAAAGTTTTCAATACTAAAGAAGAATTAATCTTGCACTCGGAAACTGAACATCAAAGCCCCACAAAGAAAGTCTAAAGCTGAAAACGAACCAATCCTAATTATTCACTTCGCAATAGTAACGTTTGTCAACCTGTATTGCGATCAAAGGACCAGTTTTTTGAGTAGTTTCGCGTGCCCTACGTAAAGAGTTACTTAAAATTTTTAAGACCTGTTCTTTACTGTTGATGTCTTCGCTTGAGCATTTGCATGTTTCCGTCTTTACGATGTTTTCTGCAATAATTTGTGTTCCGCAGATTTCAGCATTTTTTATTAAGGCAGATGCCACAATTCCAATTATTTCTTCTTTGCATTCTAGTTTTGTCCACAAAGATTCAGATTTACAATCGTTTTCAGGTGCTTTGATTGTTGCTTTTGGGTTCTGTTTTCCAATAGAAAGGTTAACCCGTTCTTTCCATTTCTTAAGCCAGATACTACTCCAAACAGCAAGAGATGAGTCAAATTCAGCGGGTTCTTCTTTTTGTAGCTGCTCCATCTGTTTGACTTGATATGGAATATTTGTTTCTTTGTTCTCAAGGTTACGGTAGAAGTTGAGATAATTCATGAAGTCTTGAACTGCGACTTGGAGGACTTTACGGTCAGCTCCCAGAACATCCAATGTTGGTTCTACTTCTTTTATCTTATTTGAAAGCGTTATTTCAATGAAATTCATGTTTATCCTTTCCTCGTTATTTGATTAATGAATTCATTTAACGTATCGTAATATAACTGGCTTAGGCAAACATCAACAATATTCCGATTTTCTACATATTTCCAAACCCGAAAATCCAAAAAGAAAAAACCAAGAAACACCTAAAGTCGCTAAACCCAACTGAGAAGCTTGGAATTGACTTAGGGAAGCTGTAGAGCAGTTTCCTGAAGATCTTGTGTCTGATAAGAAACTCAAAGCACAAACAATCGCCAAAGAACTCAATAACCTAAAGGATGATAAAACTGAAGTTTTGGTAATTGACGTAAAAGCTATGAGGCACGAAATAAGAGGATATCACAGCACGTCCGAAATGAGTCTAAAGTACTAAAAGTTGTTTGAGGCTGTTATGTTTCTGAATCCTTTATTTTCTCGGCGAGCGATTGCGTTTTCCCATGGCTCACAATCTTGATTCCAGTATTCAAACTTACACGCAAGCCAACATTTCTTAAGAGCGCATATAATTGTTCACCATCTATTTCTTTCAACTTGCCTTCTGAAATAAGACTCACAAGCTGATGCTCTATCTCTGCCATTTCATTAGGATATTGCGAATGCGCCTCGTTAAAGACTTCCCAAGCTCTTCCTCTAAAGACACTATCAAGAACCTTATGAACATCAACATGTTCTTGCTTTTCTTCACGAAGAGCCATTCTTCTCTGCAAATCCAGGAATCTTTTTCGCTTTAATGCTTCTAACTCATCATCGCTCATTGAACATCACAATTCTATCTTCAAATCTGATATTATAAAGGTAGACAAGCTTATTTGTTCGGTGGCTCTACTCTCACAACTATGATTCTGCAAGAATCGTTCTATCAACAGGACACAATAATTGTTGCAAGAGAACTTTTAGGAAAAATTCTAGTTCATGAAATAAGCGAAGGCACCACTACTGGCAGAATAGTTGAAACAGAAGCATATCGAGGACCTGAAGATCAAGCTGCTCATAGTTCTGGGGGTCGTCGAACAGTTAGAAACGAAGTTATGTATGGGCAAAAAGGACATGCCTACGTTTATTTTATCTACGGGTTATATTACTGCTTTAACATAACCGCAGGCAAGGTGCCGGGAAAACCGGAGGCAGTTCTTATTAGAGCCCTCGAACCGTTAGCGGGCGAAGAAATTATGTTAAAGCGTCGGGGCCAACAAGTAAAGGCTACTAATCTAACTAATGGTCCAAGCAAGCTATGCATGGCAATGGATATATCAAAAGCTCAAAACAAAACAGACCTAACTGCCCCGCCATTGTACATTGAGGATGCATCAATAGTTCCTAAAGACGAAATAGTTGAAACAACCCGAGTAGGGGTAGACTATTCTGGCGAGTGGAAAAATAAACCCTGGCGATTCTACATTAAAGATAACAAGTTTGTTTCAGTAAAATAAGATTGCACCAAAAAACATCGCTAAAAAACTCCGCTAACTCTCAAAATAAAGTACGTTGCTACATTATGAAGGGCAACAACGTAACTGATAAGACAAGAGCTACGCAAGCAATGGTTGCACTAACAGTTATTGCATGGATAGCTTTTTCATTTACCCGCTTACCCAAAGCTCTTTTCAAAGTGATATCAAAGATTCTGCCTCCATCCAAAGGATATATTGGTAGAGCATTGAAGATTGCGAGGTTAAAGTTGACAAACCAGAGCCAAAAAAGAACATTTGCAAATATTTGCCATTGAGGTATCGGACTTGAATAGAAGGAAGATAGAGAGTCAGAAAACGGCGTTAGTCCAGATGCTAAGGTTGGGGGAGCCAAATACATAGAGAGCCTCTCCAAAGAGAATGTTCTGTAATTGTCTAATCTTGCTTTTGTCATCAAATCACTTGACATTATGCCCATGATGGTGCGGTTTTGCGATACTGTGAGATTGACTGATGTTGAAAATTGATATTGCCAGTTCTCGCCCCTTACAACAGTCACGTTCAAGATGTCTCCGGACGTTTTGTTATCCAATATCGCCCTCAAATCTGTGGTACTGTTGATTTTCATGTTGTCGATTGAAATTAGGACATCCTTAGGCATTAACCCTGCAGTTTGAGCTGGAAATCCAGCTGTGACTTCTTTAATGTATACACCGTCATCGATAATTGGAGTTAAGCTTCCAACAAGAACTAAAACCCCCAAGAGACATACTGCTGCTAAAATGATGTTTGCGCCAACTCCACCAGCCATAACTTTTAGGGCAGAGCGTGGTCTTGCTTTCTTTATTTGCTCTTCGTCAACATCAACAAAAGCTCCAATGGGAACAAACAAGAAAAACAGCAAACCACTCGACTTAACCTTTAACCCAACATTTCGGGCGATAATTCCATGTGCTCCTTCATGAATCGCGATAGCGCACACAATTGCAATCCACCCATAAACTATTGGAAGCATTGGGTTGATTCCGGGCAACAACAAAATTGCTCCTGGCCCCAAATCCCTAGCTACTTGACCAACTCCAGGATTAGACAACAAACCAATTAGGCTGTTAACTAAGAGGTAGAGTGCAATTCCAGCAACAAAGGGCACAAGAACAAGTCCCAACCACGAAAAATACCTTGAAGTGCGAAATGAACCTAACTTGTCAAAAACACCTGCAAACCGCTTTGTCCTAACAATTAGCATTGGAAAATTAAATTCTACTCTTGGCTGCTTCTCTTCCGTCTTTTCGCCTTCTATATTTTCAGGTGCCAAGTTTGCAATCGCTCGCTACGAAAACTCTTGTTTCTAAAAAATAAACCTTTAGCGCAAGAAATAAAAAAACCAGCATTTTAACCACAAAAAGAAAAAGGATAGAAAATTCAGTATAAATTTGAAACCTATCTGGCGGGTCCGACGGGATTTAAACTCCATCTACAGTTGGAGATGTCACCCGAAGACTTAACTATTAATTCGATTTTTGAATAATTTGATATACTATAGGATTAGCAAACAGGTAATCAGTTGTATTCTTATCTTGCGTAACTTTCTCCATAGCTGTTAGTCACTAAATGTTTCGATGTCTATTATTTACTTTATCGATGTTTTATGTAAACTGCATGGGGTACATTTATTATTTAAGACTGCAGAATTTAGGTGATTCGAGGGGAAGCTTGTGAGTTCTGAAGAATCTTGGCATTCGATTGAAGCACAGGAAGCGCTAATCAACCTTAAAAGCGGAAAAATAGGGTTAAGCTCAACTGAAGCAGCCGAGAGACTAAAGAAATACGGTCCCAACCAGTTAGCCGCAGGCGAAAAAACCTCACCCCTTAAGATTTTCATTAGCCAATTCAAAAGCATACTTATACTAATTCTAATAGCTGCAGCAATAGTGTCGTTTGCAACTGGACACCAATTTGACGCAAGCATCATCCTTATCATAGTCGTCATCTCCGCATCGCTGGGGTTTGTCCAGGAATATCGCGCAGAAAAAGCATTGGAAGCCTTAACAAAGATGCTTGTGCCAACTGCTTCAGTTTTGCGGGACGGCAAGGAAGTACAGGTTGCCTCCAAAGACATAGTGCCTGGCGACATCTTGGTACTCAAAGAAGGAGACAAGATCGCCGCAGACGCGCGACTAATAGAGACTTACAACTTACGCGTTAACGAAGCTCCTCTGACAGGTGAATCCATTCCTGTTGAGAAGAGCACGGAAAAAGTAGCTAAAGACGCTGCGATCTTGGATAAAAAAGACATGGTTTTCTCGGGAACTGCGGTTACCTCCGGAAAAGCCAAAGCCCTCGTCGTCATGACAGCTATGAACACAGAGTTCGGAAAGATCGCCAAGCAAGTTAGTGCTGTCGAAAAGAAGGAGACTCCTCTTGAAAAGAGAACTAAAGAAGTTGGGAAATGGCTTGGCTTAGCAGCATTGGCGGTCAGCATAACCGTAATCGTTTTAGGTGTTGCACGGGGGCTGCCGCTGCTGGATATGTTCCTCTTCGGCATCGCCTTAGCAGTCGCGGCTGTCCCAGAAGCGTTACCTGCAATTGTAACTGGAAGCTTAGCTATCGGCATGTATAAGATGGCGAAACGAAACGCCCTCGTCAGGAAGATGCCTGCGGTCGAAACGCTTGGCTCAACAACGGTGATCTGCACTGACAAAACAGGCACCTTAACCAAAGGCGAAATGACTGTGCGCAAAGTCTACACGGCAGGCACAACCATCGATGTCAGCGGCGTCGGCTACTCGCCTCAGGGTGCGTTCGACGAGAAAAACAAGGCGATAACCGAGACCGAGTGCTTCTCGCTGCTCATGAAAGGCGCTGTCTTATGCAACGACGCCAACGTGGTTCAGGAAGACGACAGATGGGTAGTTAAGGGTGACCCAACCGAAGGTGCCCTTGTGGTAGCCGCACTAAAAGCAGGCGTCCAAATAGAGGAGTTACGTCGCGCTTACCCACGCATAGACGAGTTCCCTTTCTCCTCAGACCGAAAACGCATGACAACAGTCCATAGCTCACAACTGCAAGCCGACAGCAAAAAACTCATCTTCATGAAAGGAGCCCCCGAGATTATCCTGCGATACTGCTCGCGTATTTGCGCAGATACCAAAACAGAGCAACTCACTGAACAAAGGCTCAAAGCAGTGCTTGCTGTAAACGAGGAAATGGCAAGCGTCGGACTGCGCATTTTGGGAATAGCATACAAAGAAATGTCGGGCGATTTAATTAACTGCAAAGAAGAAACCGCTGAAAGTGAGCTGGTTTTCCTTGGCTTAATCGGCATGATGGATCCGCCACGTAAAGAAGCCATGGAGGCAGTGAAGCTTTGCCGACAAATCGGAATCAAGACCGTAATGATTACTGGAGACCACAAGCTTACTGCGTTGGCGGTTGCCAAGGAATTAGGTATCTATCATGAAGGCGACCAAGTCCTCACCGGCGAAGACCTAGAACGGATATCGCAGGAAGAGTTCGAAGCCAAAGTCAGAAACGTAACCGTTTACGCTCGCGTTTCCCCGCTTCATAAGCTGAAAATCGTGGAGGCTTGGAAGAAGAAAGGCGAAGTTGTAGCCATGACAGGCGACGGTGTTAACGATGCTCCGGCGCTTAAGAAAAGCGACATCGGCGTCGCCATGGGCATAACCGGAACCGAAGTCACCAAAGAATCTGCCGACCTCGTGCTTGCCGACGACAACTTTGCAACCATTGTTAGGGCGGTGGAGTTGGGGCGCTTGACATACGACAACATCAAAAAATACCTCACCTACCTCTTGCAGGCCAATTTAGTGGAAATCGTCGTCCTCTCCTTTGCTGTGCTAGCTGGTTACCCGCTGCCGCTACTACCGGTGCACATCCTCTATATCAACCTCGCCACAGACGGTTTGCCAGCCATAGCTTTAGGTTTGAGTCCTCCTGAACCTGACGTGATGAAGCGGCCGCCCCGGAACCCGAAAGAAACCATATTCACCAAAGACGTCAAAGTGTTCCTCTTACGAGCCATTCTCATAGAAACGCCACTATTGCTATGGGTCTTCATAAGCTCCCTGCCGCTAGGTCTCCAAGTCGCCCAGACAAGGCTGTTCTTAGTGTTGATCTTCTTTGAGCTCGTCTTGGCATTAAGCTGCCGTTCACTAAAATACACCATCATCAAAGCGCGACCCCACAAATTGCTCGTGGGTACGATCCTTTGGGAAATCGCGCTGATACTGCTGATCATCAACGTGCCGTTCCTGCGTGAAAGCTTCAATCTCGCCCCAGTCGGAATCGACGAAGTAATCCTAATAGCAGGTCTCTCCGCAATCGTGTTGCTGACCATTGAAGTGACAAAACGCATACTGCACTACCGCGACGCAAAGTACGAAGTGGACTTTCCTGAGCTTTCAAGCGTAACAGACAACATAGCACTATCCACAGAGGAATCCGCACTCAAAAGATGACGTTGCATGGAGTCGAAATTAAGCATGCATATTTTTGTGTGTGCGATACTTGGTGAGGTTATTAGAATTGAACCAACCATTATTTTGTTAGTTATATAGCGGGGCTGATATGCGTCCCGCCCTTATAACAAGGTTGCTTGCATCTCTAATGCGAAAAAAATGTTCGTGCGTAATCTTTCTTGAAAATAAATGTAATGCCTATATTGGGGCTACAGTTTCTTGAACTATCTTTCCATTCCACGAAAAAATTGGATGCGCTAACTGTACTCTTAATTGCTGCAGGCTTATTTCAGTACAAAAGTGCACGTAAGATGGCGGGTCCGACGGGAATTGAACCCGCGACCCTCGGATTAAGAGTCCGATGCTCTAGCCTGACTGAGCTACGGACCCGCATGGTTTAAAAAAGGGTTTCATTGAGTAATATAGAGCTTGCGGTTTTGTTGTTGAAGCTTGATGCAGTGAAGACTAATGACAAAGTAACGCTTTTACTATTTTGGCGAAGTCTGTGTTCATGAGCTTTCTGAATTGTAGTTGGGTGTTAAATCGAATGCTTATATATTTTCAATAATCACTCAAACATAGAGGAGCAACGGATGTCTTCTGCAGAAAAAATTGTTTTTAACCCAATAGGCTATGTAAAAACCTGCGCTGAAGGCGAAGAAGTTAAAGATAAATCGGTTTATTCACAGATCATTGTTCGCGATGATTTGGTTGATGGCTTAAGCGGTATCTCTGGCTTTTCACATTTGTTTATTCTATTCTACCTTAACCAAATCACCGTTAAGCAACGGGAAACGTTGAAGGTTCATCCAAGAGGAAGGCAAGATATGCCTTTAACAGGTGTTTTCGCAGCCCGCACCATGCTGCGGCCAAACCCCATAGGGTTAACACTTGTGGAACTCGTAAAAGTTGAGAAAAACGTTTTGACCATTAAAGGTTTAGACGCTTACGACGGAACCCCAGTTTTAGACATAAAACCCTATGACTTCTGGGATGTAGCAGAAAACGCTAAAGTTCCTGATTGGTGGAAAAAACTAAATGAAAAAAGCCTAAGCTAAAGTAGGTCGCCGATGCCGTATTTGGCATCTATTGCTTTTAACAGTGCTTTTCGAAGGTCTTCACCCTTCAATTCCTCTGTCTTTAAAGCTCCAAAGGCTTCAGCCAACTCTGAATCTTTACATACATCTTTTAACCAATTTTCAAAGTCGCCCCGATACAAATGAAACTCTAAAGAATCAACAATGACCTGCTTGATGAACCTGTAAAATTCCTCCATCGAATGCGCAGTAAAACCCATCGGTTTATCAATTTCAACGTAAAAAAGAAAACTCATCTCACTGGAAACAGGTGTAAACATCTTAAGCGCAGTTCTGCCTTTTTCAGTTAAACCGAATCCACCGCCTACTTTGCGTAAAAAGCCTTCTTTGGTAAGCTCCTGCACTTCTGCCATAGTTTGATTTGGACTTAAGTTTACAGCTTGTGCAAACATGTTCATGTCCATGCGGTTTGTGGCTTCATTCATAGTTTTTAGAATTTTGATATGTTCTTCTTTCAAGAAGCTTCGCCTTACAATCCGTAATAGTGGATGAGGCGAAATTTAAAGATGTCAATCTGACGGCAAGTTTTTTCTATGCCATAAAATAAACATTAACTGGGAACTTTATGGACTCAAATTACATCATTGTTCTGGTTACAACTGCAAACAAATCGGAAGCAGAAAAAATCAGCGAAGCACTTCTGAAAGAGAAAATAATCGCATGCGCAAATATCATCAACCCAGTCACATCTTTTTTCAATTGGCAAGGCAAAGTGGACAAGTGCGAGGAATGCTTGGTGGTTATGAAGTCTCGCAGAGATTTGTTTGCGGAGTTGGAGGATCGGGTGAAGAAGTTGCATAGTTATGAGGTTCCTGAGGTTTTGGCGTTTCCGATTGTTGATGGCTCGGAAGCTTATTTGGCGTGGCTGGATAGTGTCCTAAGATAACCTCCTGTACATTTGCAAAAAAATATCCCAGTATTCCTGCGTTCTCTGGTTAAGACACCGATAAATATGACTTGTTTAACTAGTTTGTTATAGATGCAAGTTCTTAAGAGTCATAAAATTTTAGTTCTCGTTTCCTTATTACTCGTTATTATACTGGCTGTTTCGATAGTGGTCTTTGTTGAGAACCTTCCAAAGCCTTCTTTGAATCCATCACCTTCCCCGACGCCCACACCCTCTCCCTTTCCAACCGGAAACACCCCAACACCAACCATTACCCCCTCTCCAACTTCAACTACAACATTTACGCCCCCCTCTACTACTCAACCTTCATCAGCACCTGGTCTTTTGCCTGGCGAAGTTAATGATTATCAGGGTCAAAGTCTAACCCCCGTTAATGCTTACATACGATACCTCATTGAACATCCGGACGTAGCAATAGCTGGGACACAGCACATTAACAGAGAAACTTACCGCTTGGCCATCACTGGTCTCGTAAATAATCCTTTAAACTATACTTATGATGCCATTGTTAACAACTTTAACTCAACGCTGCAAGTTGGCACGCTTCCCTGTGTGGAAGGCTGGAGTGTAACTCTTCTATGGCAAGGAGTCCCCATAACCGATCTCCTCCAAGCAAGCAGGCGTTAGTCCAAATGCAAATACATTGATTTTTTTGGCATCCGACGGCTACTCATCCTCGTTACCACTTGAGTATGTGACCCAAAATAACATCATGATAGCCTATAAGATGAACAATCTTACCCTAACAGATCAAACAGGGTGGCCCCTCTTTCTTGTAGCTCAAAACCAATATGGATACAAATGGGTGGAATGGCTAACAGAAATCAACGTGTCTAATAATTCAAACTACCTTGGATACTGGGAAAGCCGAGGCTACCCCAACAACGCAACTGTTCTTGATGCCCAAAGCACAGCACTGTTCAGTATTGATCCAGTTGTTCTTTCAGTTGCTGCAATTTCGATTGTAGCCTTGATTATTGCTATGGTCATCTTTTTCTCCAGGCACAGGATATTGCGGAAAAAGAGGTTGTCTTTCAACAGTCTTAAATGTACAGTTTTGTACAAATAAGCCTTAAATAAGTGCATGACAGTATGATTGTGAACTATACTGGAGCATTATCACAATGGGGAATCGCCTTTGGCAAAACACAAACCATAGTAAACCCATTAAACTACGTTAAATTCAACTACACAAACAACCCCTTTGAAATATTTATTAAACTCCACCAAAAATACAAAACCACGTACCTTCTAGAATCAATAGAAGGACCACAAAAACTTGCCCAATACTCATTCTTAGGGTTTGACCCAAAAACAATCATCACAGCCAAAAACGGCGCAGTTACCGTAACCAACACTAAAACAGGTCAAACCACAACACAGCAAACCAATGACCCCTTCAAAGTCATTCAAGAACAACTGCGACCCTACAGAAACGACATGGTTGATTTTCGTTTTGTCGGCGGAGCATTAGGATACATATCCTATGACGCAATAAGATACATCGAGAAACTGCCCAACCAAAAACCTGACGAGCTTGGTTTTCCTGATGTAGAGATGGGCATTTTTGAGGATGGGTTTGTGTTTGACCACACAATCAATCAAGCTTATTATTATTTTAGAGGCGAAAATCGCGTTAGCAGAAGTATCTGGAATTGCTCAAGCAACCAGCTGCACCAGAAGAACAATTCACATTTACTCAACCTACAGTAAACACTTCAAAAGAGGACTTTGAAGAATGCAGTCAGCCAAAGCCAAACAATACGTTACTGCAGGAGACATATTCCAAGTTGTCCTATCCAAACGCTTCCAATTCCAATACAGCGGCAGTCTTTTAACCTTCTACAAAAGCTTACGCCAGATTAACCCTTCACCCTACATGTTCTATTACAAATCTGATCAACGTCAAATCGTTGGTGCCAGCCCCGAAATGCTGGTTCGAGTTGACAACCAAAAAGTAATTACTTTTCCAATTGCAGGCACAGCACCCGTTACGGCAAACGCAGAAGAAAACGTGCGTCTTGGCAACGAATTGTTAAACGACCAAAAAGAACGCGCCGAACACGTGATGCTGGTTGATTTGGCAAGAAATGATGTTGGCAGAATAAGCCGGTATGGAAGCGTAACTGTTCCTGAGTTTATGCAAATTCACCAGTTTAGCCATGTCCAACATATTGTTTCCCAGGTTTCGGGCGACTTGAAAGATGGCTTAGAAAGTTTTGATGCCTTAAAAGCGGTGTTTCCTGCAGGTACAGTCTCTGGTGCACCTAAAGTTCGCGCTATGGAAATAATTGAGGAACTTGAGCCCTCGCACCGTGGACCCTATGCAGGTGCAGTCGGCTATTTCAGCTGCAACGGCAACTCTGACTTTGCCATAACCATACGCACATTATTCTCGGAAGGCAACAAAGCATACATTCAAGTGGGCGCAGGCATCGTCGCTGATTCGATACCTGAAAAAGAGTGGTGTTGAAACAGACCACAAAGCCAAGGCGCTCATGAAAGCACTTGAACACGCAGCAGGAGGCAAACAATCATGAAAGTCTTAGTCATCGACAACTATGATTCGTTCGTCTACAATCTCGTCCAATACATAGGTGAGCTAGGCGCAGAAACCGTGGTTTACCGAAACGACCAAATTACCCTGCTGGAAGCCGCTAAAATGAAGCCAGACCGAATCGTTATATCACCGGGACCAGGCAATCCTGAGGATGACAAATTCTTTGGCGTCTGCAAAGCAATCCTGCAAACGTTGAGCCCGACCATACCAACCTTGGGTGTTTGTCTTGGGCACCAAGGAATCATCCACACATACGGCGGCAAAGTCGTTCACGCCAAAAAACTCATGCACGGAAAAACCTGCACCATAAAACACAACCAAAAAGCAATCTTCAGGGGAGTCCGCAACCCTTTGACCGCGACAAGGTACCATTCGCTTGCTGGTGAACGCGAATCTATCCCCGACTGTCTCGAAATTACCGCTGAATCTGTTGAAGACGGCGAAATCATGGGCATACGCCACGTAAAATATCCGATTTACGGAGTGCAATTCCATCCTGAATCCATACTCTGCGAAGATGGCAAACTAATCATCAAGAACTTCTTGGAGGGCAAACAATGATTCGGGAGGGGATTCAGAAACTTATCGAAGGAACCGATTTGACCTTTGAGGAATCAGAGATAATCATGCGTGAAGTTATGTCGGGCAAAGCAACAAACGCCCAAACCGCTGCATTCTTAACTGCCCTGCGAATGAAAGGTGAAAGCGTTGAAGAATTAATCGCATTCACATCAGTCATGCGGTCCAACTGCTGCACAATCCATCCCAAAGTACAAGGACGCCTAGTCGACACCTGTGGCACAGGCGGCGACAAAATAAAAACCTTCAACATAAGCACGGCAGCGGCGTTTGTGATTGCAGGCGTTGGAGTATCAGTTGCTAAAGCATGGCAACAGAGCAGTTACTAGCAAAAGCGGCAGCGCAGACGTACTGGAAAAACTTGGCTTAAACATAAATTTGGAGCCCAAAGAAGTTGAAAGCATAATTGAAAAGATCGGGGTTGGATTCATGTTTGCTCCAGCGTTCCATCCAGCAATGAAGTACGCAGCAGAAACCAGACGCGAAATCGGTATCCGAACTGTATTCAATGTCCTCGGGCCATTATCGAATCCGGCATGTGCTAATGCCCAATTGCTCGGAGTCTATGACTCAAAACTGGTGGTTCCTATGGCTTCTGCTTTGGATAAGTTGGGTTGCATTGAAGCGATGGTTGTTCATGGACTTGATGGGCTAGACGAGATTTCAACGGTTGGAAAAACAGTAATCGCCCACTTAAAGAAAGGCAACGTAACCAAATTAGAATTTGTTCCCAGCAATTTTGGAGTAAAAACAGCGGCAATAGCAGATTTGCAATCATCCACGGCAGAGGAAAGTGCTGAAATAATCTTCAAAATTCTAAGCGGCAAAACAATTGATGATGCAAAAGCTGAGATTGTGCTGGTTAACAGCGCTGCAGGAATTATAGTCGGAGGCAAAGCAGACAACTTCGCAGAAGGCATGGAACTTGCCCGAAAATCAATTACGAACGGAAAAGCCTATGCCAAACTAAAAGAATTAGTTAAAGCGTCAGGTGGAAGTTTGCAGAGGCTTGAGGAGTTGGAAGCAAAATATGAGTGATTTTCTAGATACATTGGCAATGGACGCTACAAAGACAATTGACAGTGGATACTACCAAACAAAGGTGTCATTAAAACAACCAAAGATTAGCTTAAAACAAGCAATCTTAGACTGCAAAGCTAACCCTGTGATAACTGAGATTAAAGCGAGCTTCGCCATCTCTTGGAACAATTAGAACCCAGGTTAACCCAAAAGAATTTGCTCGAGCCATGGAAAAGGGAGGCGCCGTAGGCATTTCTGTTTTAACTGAACCTAAACATTTCCATGGGTCTTTATCCACACTCATCCAAGCAAGAGAAGCTACCAAACTGCCCATAATCATGAAGGACATAATTCTTGTTGCCGACCAGATAGAGGTAGCCGCACAAATTGGAGCAAATGCCGTTTTGTTGATTCAAGCGCTTTTTGATAAAGGATGCAGTGAAATGAGCGTAGATAAAACAATAGCATTTGCGCATTCACAGGGTCTTGAGGTTTTGTTGGAAACCCACACTGAAGGAGGAGTTCCGCTTTGCGGTTGAAACCAAGGCAGATCTTGTTGGAATTAACAACAGAAATCTTGGAACCCTAAAAATCGATTTAAACACGACCAAAGAAATCCTAAAAAACAATAATGGCTGTGGCAAAGTAATCGTGAGTGAAAGCGGAATCAATAACCCCAATGACCTGCGATTCCTACGTGAATGTGGCGCCAAGGCTTTCCTCATCGGTTCAAGCATAATGTTAACAGAAAACATCGAAGAAAAAGTAAAGGAGTTTGTAAAAGCATGAAACTAAGCAACTATCCAGTTGACGGCAAATACGGCAAGTTTGGAGGACGCTTTGTTCCTGAAGTTCTAATGGAAGCCATCGGCGAACTTGAACAAGCCTACGATAAAGCAAAAAAAGACCTGCAGTTCCAAAAAGAATTGGACTATTACCTATCCGAGTTTGTGGGCAGACCAACCCCCCTTTACCTTGCCGAAAATCTTACAAACAAAATAGGAGGAGCAAAAATATACCTCAAACGCGAAGACCTGGCTCACGGTGGAGCCCATAAAATCAACAACACCATCGGTCAGGCATTACTCGCCAAGCGAATGGGCAAAACCCGAATAATCGCTGAGACTGGGGCGGGGCAACATGGAGTAGCGACAGCAATTGCATGCGCAGCTTTGGGGTTGAAAGCTGAAATTTACATGGGCACCGAAGATTGCGAGCGTCAACGCCTTAACGTTTTCAGAATGAAACTACTAAACGCTACTGTACACCCAGTGGAATCGGGCTCAAAAACACTTAAAGACTCAATTAATGAAGCCTTCAGGGACTGGGTAACCAACATTGAAGATACCTATTACTTGATTGGGTCAGTCGTGGGTCCACATCCTTACCCAATGATTGTACGTGATTTTCAAAGTGTAATTGGAAATGAAATTAAAGCACAGTTCCAGAAAAAAGAATGTAGATTACCCGATGCTTTGGTGGCGTGTGTAGGCGGCGGCAGCAATGCTATTGGTACATTTTATCCGTTTGAAGATGACACCTCAGTCGAGCTTTACGGTGTCGAAGCAGCAGGCGAAGGCATAGAAATCAGGCAAACACGCGGCATCTCTGGGTGCTGGTGCAGAAGGAGTCTTTCATGGTATGCTAACCTATGTTCTTCAAGATGAAAATGGGCAAATCCAGAACACCAGCAGCATCTCAGCAGGCTTAGATTATCCAGGAGTTGGACCAGAACATTCCTTTCTAAAAATCTCTAATCGCGCCCAATACACATCAGCAACAGACAAAGAAGCTGTAGATGCGTTCTTGATTTTAGCAAAAGAAGAAGGAATTTTGCCAGCGCTTGAATCTTCCCATGCGGTTGCTTACGCTATGAAATTGGCGCCAAAAATGAAGAAAAATCAATCAATCGTTGTTACTTTGTCTGGTCGTGGAGACAAAGATGTGGAAACAATTGCAGACTACATAGGAGCAAAAATATGAGCGCCATAAGAGAAGTGTTTCATAAAGCAATGCAGCAAGGAGACGGAGTGCTCATTGGCTACATAATGGCTGGAGACCCAAGCCCAGAGCTCACACCGCAAATTGCAGATGCACTTATCAGCGGTGGAGTTGACATTCTTGAACTTGGATTGCCGTTTTCTGATCCAATTGCCGATGGACCAACAATTCAAGTGGCAAGCGTGAGAGCCTTAGCTGCAGGAACCACACCGATGAAGGTACTGGAAATCGCCAAAGAAATAAAGCAACAGCATAACGTGCCCATCGTGATTATGACATATTATAACCCCGTTTTCAGAATCGGTGTTGACAAGTTTCTTGGACTAGCTAAAGAACACCTCGTTGACGGTTTCATTATTCCCGATTTGCCCGTGGAAGAAGCAGCTGACTACAGAAAAGCTGCAGAAGTGCATGGTTTAGACACGATTTTCTTGGTCGCACCATCCACCACAAACCAACGCCTAAGCAAAATAGTCGCTTGCAGCAGCGGCTTTCTTTATTTGGTCTCGCATTATGGAGTTACAGGAACCAAAACAACAGTTGAAGACTCCACGGTTCAATTAATTAAACGTGTTTTGCCGTTTACTGCTGGAAAAATTCCGCTAGCCGTTGGCTTTGGCATATCAAAACCCGAACACGTTGAACGCCTTATTGCAGCGGGTGCGGATGCAGCAATCGTTGGATCTGCATTCATCAACATTATCCAAAAAAACAGCAAAAACACATCTGCAATGCTAAAACAGCTGAAAACAGCAGCGCAAGCACTTAAATCAGCAACAGAAGCTGTGAAGTCAGCCTGAAATCTGGGGCTGTTACCAAGAAAGTTTTATAGTTCGATTAAACTGTCTATGTTCGGCGGTGGATCTTAGGCGGTGGGTTAGGGGTCCATTGTACCGTAAATCCTCTACATGACGGGCTGACATCTGCGGATGAGGCGTCAAAGGCCGCTTGGAGTTTCATTTCCGAACCTGTGACTATCCGTCCTTTGGGGCTGGCGGTCAATGGGTGGCTTCCGTAGGGAAGTTACTTCGTTGTCTACCAGGCGAACCCGGCTAGGCTCGGGAGAGAGCAACCTAAGTTTGGACGCTATGCGCTCAAGGGGGTGCGGGTAAGAGTGTAGGGTTTGAGGTTTCCAGACGGAGTCTGGGCGTCAAACCGCAGTGGTCCACCGCTACTTAGGCTATTGATTAAGAAAAAATTATTTTAAAGGCAATAGAAATTAAAAAATAAGGTTTCAACTAGTCCCTAATTTATTTTGCTTCATCAAAGCCCTTCTTGAATAGGGCTTTATCGATTATTCTGACATCTAGTTTTTGTTTGGCTGCAGTTTTTCTGATAGCTTCTAGTAGTTTTAGGTAGTTTAGGGTTGATAGCATGTTTGGGGGTGGGTTGCCAAGAAGAGCTTTCCATGTGTAGGCGTCGAGGATGCAATATTGTTTGGGGTCAAAGAAGGTGAGGATTATGCTAGCTATAACTGGGGTGACTCCTTCGAGAAGTGTTATGCAGTTCATTCTGTAGCTATCTTCGCAGCCTGGGAATGCTTAAGTGCCTGGCTGGAGAGTCGATTAACTGTTGACCTCTTCATTGTCGAGTCACCAAAGATAAAGTTCGCGTTTTCTTCTCAGAATCCTCTTTAAACTTCCAATCAACTACCGCTGCCAAATCAGCTACAGTAAACGATTTGTTTTTGCGGAATTTCGCGCCGAGTTCCCGCTCTCGCTGCGCTTGCCAACCAAAAGCTTTGTCGTATTTGCGGCTCCAAGTTAAGAAATCAGCTTTATCCACACAATCACCGTGCAATCAGTAATTTGGTTATGCTTGCTTTTCAGCGTTTGCCCCAAAATCACCTAAAATGGAAAAAAGGGGGTTAGTTTTGGTCTACTAGGTGTGCTGTTCCGTCTGGACAGTAAACTTTTTCGTCTTTGCTTACTCTTCTGTAGCGTTCACTGCACATATGCAACAGAGTGCAGCCATCGCAATCTCTACTCAACACTTTTTTTTCGCCTCCTATTGGGGCATCTTGCATCGGCGGAATCGGCTTATAAGCCTATGTAATATGCTTGTATATACACAGGTACCGAAAAGCCAGGAAAACCTGCTGTTTAACTAAGTTTTTAAAGATCCATTTACGACGTACGACAAACAAGATAGCACATGCTGCTAAGAATACAAATAATAATAAATGCCAATTTGAGTTAAAGTCAAATATTACATTCATATTTTTACAAAACAATTTTTTTATTTTGTAACTGTTTTGCCTTTTCTTTGGGGTTTATGTGTCGACCAGCATTTTCGGCAATATACTGGTTTGTCAGCTTTTGGTTTAAAGGGAACTTCACATTCAACACCGCATTCGCTGCATACTACGTTGAAAGATGCTTGTTTAGATTGGAACTTTTTGAACATTTGGTAGTTTTTTAGGCGTGGCCACCCAGTCTTAGCATACTTTAGCATTTCCGGGTTGTCTTTTAACCAGCGCATCATATGGAAAAAGCTTTTTCCTCTTTTCTCTTCCCGTTCTACCAATGGTTCGTAGCCCAAGTTACGGATTTCGTCAAGATAAGCGATTTCAACTAGTCTTTGAGCTTCACCTATGACTCTTATGCGTTTAACGCGGTCTTCGCCGTAGATTTTCTGGAGTTCTTCTGCTGCAACATCAAAGATGCATCCTTGGCAGATGTGAATGATTTCGTCGGGTTTGAGGTTGAAACGTGAAACAAGTTTAGATACAACGCGAGAGGATTCCTGAAGGTACTCTTTTTCACGGAATATGTCTTGGTAGAATCTAACGTCGATTAGGTCGTATTTGAATTCGCCTGTTTCTTCATGGTAGGCGCCGACTACTACGCCGAAAAGCAAATCTCCGCTGCCAGCGTCGTCAACAATAAGGGTCAAATAACTATATTCCCTCTTCTCTTATCCAACCAAATACTTCAGACAGCTATAAAAACCGTCTTCCTAAAAACGAGAATAAAACAGGGAAAAACTAGATTTTAAGCGCATAAGAACAGTTTAATGTGCATCTGGTCGATAGATCTTCTTAGATTATTGAATTTGTGATAATTTAATATCAATTCAAAAATTTTGAATCTAAAAACAGTTAATCCTTGGATGCATATATTTGATTATGGAAACATTTAAGTCAACCTTCCACCTTTAAATTCTCGAAAAATAGGAAAGTTTTTCCGAATTTTCACATAGTATGGAGTAATTTAATGTCTCAAAGATCAAATGTAACAGAAATTAAATGTAGTGACTGCGGAAAAACAGCCACTGTTCCCTTCAAACCAACAGCAGGAAAACCAGTCTATTGCAGAGAATGCTTAGCTAAACACAGTACCCCAAAAGGTACCGAACATAGAGGCTCAGCAGATTCTAACGAAAAGCAAGCTTGGTCAAGAAGAAGAACTGACTGGAAATAATTTAAAATAAAAATATTATTATTTTTAAAAATTATTTTATCTAACTGCTGTTGCTTGGATGGCTTCAGCGGCGTTTGGCAATACGTTTAGAATACCGTTTTTGCCAAGTCGCAGTTGCCTTTCGCCTCTAAAAACACATACTTGTGCATTCTTTAATTCGATGTTGTTTCCAACCGCAATTGTGCCTATTTGTCCTTCCCAGAGGCAGAGTTTGGTTTTTCCTGTGTCATCTCCAACTAAGGCGTTAACTACCATTACAGTGTTGCCGAATTGTGTGTGAACTTGGGCTGGTTTAGGAATCTCGATAACTTCAGCTTTCAAGTTAACCCGTTTCATGCCTGCTCTTAAATCATGGATTGAAGTGTAGATTGATTCAGTGTTTTGCTTAGCGATTTTTTTGCGGATTTTATCAGTGCTCATCCAACTTTCAAAAGGGTTATCTTTTCTTAAAAGAAATTCTTCGCCGACACGGAATTGTGCGACGACGGCGCTGTCTTTTGTTATTAGAAAAATTGTTTCACCTTTCACTTTGCCGCGGTATTCAACTGTTAGGTTACCGCAGACTGCTTTTTCGTTGCTCCGTGCTGTAATTAAAGCTTGAAAAACTTCGTTAGGATAAATGTTATATTTTACTGAAAGAAGTGCAAGATGCTCGCCTAATGTTGATTTTTTCTGTCTCAAATTACCCCTCTCAAATCATAGTCAAAGTTAAGAGAAAAAGCAAACTACAGGGATGCCATTTCATACTTTTTCTCAATTACCCGAATATTTACCTAATAATGCTATGTTAACTATATTAGGTTGACGATGAAAAACTCGAGATTCAAGTAACTATTCTGTTTAACGCTTTTCGGTAATGCAAATTGCTAGCAAAATAATAGAAAATTCAGCTAAAAATAGATCTTTAATTATGTTTTGATGATAAATCATTAAGGTTAAAGCATTCAATTTATAAGCATCGAAAGGCAGTTAGATGGTACTGTGCGAAAGAGACTTTTGCACAGCCAAAGTAGTAGGAGTTGAAATAGCGAATGTATAATAACAAAGAGATGCACAAGGCAACTTGCGCTGACTGCGGAAAAGAATGTGATGTTCCTTTCAAGCCAGACGGTACAAGGCCAGTTTACTGCCGAGAGTGCTACTCAAAACGAAGACCACCACGAAGATACTAAGCATTTTAAGCTAAGCATCTTTAAAATCTTTAACAATTTTCTTTTTTATTTTTATTATCTTTTGAAAATTTAATCTTTCCTAAACTGGTCTGTCTTTAAATAAATAAGTGTGTTCGAAAAATTGATTTTATTATAAATAAAATTTTATGGACGAGCAAAAAACTCGTATTTATCTGTGAAGCGATTAGGATTTTTGTTCTGATCCTGTTCGTTTCTTGTTATCAGTGTAATCTTTCTTTTTCACTTGCTTTTTAATCGGGCAATTGAGTCGAATACTCGATTTGCACCTGCGACAGTTCTTAACTAAACCTGCTCTTAATTGGCACATTTTCATTTACCTCTTTTTTATTTTTTGAAAAGAATCAATTATTCAATTAGTTATTCCAAGAGGATAAGAGAAACTCTTCAACCATGAGTGTTTCTGCATCCTTATAAAGGAATGGATAAAAAAAATGTTTTTTAAAAAAGCATGAAATTTAATCACGTTTTTTAGATTTAAGCCTCTTTAGAAAATTCTAATTCGAAAATGTCTTAAAAATATGAAAAAAACTCTCGGTGAAGCAAGCTACCCTAATATACCTGCTGCATCCCTAAATGTTGTAAGGTTAGAATTCTTAAGAGGAAGAGTTAAACCACTTATACGCTTTTTCTCAAAACTATTCTGATTAATATAATTGGCATAAACCAAATAGGTGAAAAAAATGGGTAAAAGAAAAATTACAAATGAGGGTAGCCTCGACAGCATGGTCCTACCTTCCGCAAATGACGTATTGGGTGTGGCGGTTAAGATGCTTGGCGCCGAAAGAATTACGGTTAAATGCCAAGATGGCAAAGAACGTTTATGTAGAGTTCGCGGCAAACTGAAAAGGCGTGTTTGGATTCGCGAAGGAGACATTGTTTTGGTGTCACCATGGGATTTCCAATCTGACACTAGAGGAGACATTTTCTGGCGTTACCGCAAAAACCAATCTGACTGGCTTAGAAGCCATAACTATCTCAAAATGGAGTAGGAGACCAAAATATTATTCTAAAATGTACTGAATGTGGAAACACATTTAAACGGGATGGCCTCAAAGACGGCGAAATAGTTGCTTGCCCAATTTGTGAAGCAGATTATCAAGTTGTAGTTAGAGATGGAAAAATAGAAATTTGCGAATACGTCTACGAAGGTCCAGATGTAGGCGAACTATAATTTTTTTCATAAATAAAATTAATTATTTTTGAAAAAAAGAAACAATTTTAACTAATCAATTCAACGACTGTTCCGATTGCTTGTCCTGGAACTCCACGCACAAACCTTACTCTGACCATTCCACTCTTGCCGTGTGGACCTCGAACTTTTCCAGTTAGCTTGGTGGTTCCATTTGTCCAAGTAACTTTTTGCCCAATTAACTTGCATGCCAGAGGGGCAGAATTAATGTTTTCAAATTCAATTAAGCACTCGTTAGATGTTTGTTCTTTAGGTCCAGTGCGATAATTAGTTATTCTTCCATGAACTTTTTGAGCCAAAATACTCACCGTTTAAACCTCCCAATCTAGGGCGTGCTTGCATTTAAAGCTGTTCTATTCTGCTTGACCCAATCCATATTTTTTTGAAAGTTGAATTAGTTGAGGTTTAAAACTTTTATTCCATTAGTGGCTTTAGTAAAATAAGAGTTGACTAAATGAAACAGTTCCTAATCACACCCCAAGCAGGTAAACGGCTAATCGCTAGAACCTTGGCAAATCACCCAGCCATAACTAAAGCATTGAAAAATGGTACTCTTGTTATTGTTGCTGGCACGACAAATGGTTACGTAGCTGAAGAAATTCTAAAAATCCACAAAATAGCTAACGATTTCTCAAGAAAACACTTCTTTCGTGGCATAACAATGCCTCCAACTAAGATTGTAAATAACGAAGGCAGACTAGCTGACGAGAGCAAATTCTCTGGCGATGTTATAATAATTAAAGGGATTTTAAAAAAAGGAAAAACTATAGCCGACGTAATTGACGACCTCAAGGAAGGTGACGTTATCTTGAAAGGAGCCAACGCAGTTGACTTAACTCACAGGCACGCGGCTATTTTGATTGGTCACCCTAAAGCGGGAACTATAGGTTTGGCTTTGCCTGTGGTTGTAGGGCGCCGAGTGAAACTCATAATTCCAGTAGGTTTAGAGAAACGTATTAACGGCGATTTAACCAACATAGCCGAGAAGCTTAATGTACCCGGTGTAGGTGGATACCGTTTGCTGCCTGTCCCTGGAGAAGTATTTACTGAACTGGAGGCGATCAAGGCTCTAACAGGTGCTGAAGTTGAGTTAATCGCTGCTGGTGGCGTTTGCGGTGCAGAAGGCTCATGCTGGATTACCGTTGAAGGCAATGAAGAACAAGAAGAGTTTGCCGAGCAAATTATTGCTTCTGTGGCTGATGAACCACAGTTTAACTCGGATTTTCTTTAATATTTACAATGCTTACTCATGACCATGAATCATCATGCCCATTCCGTGACCTTTCCTTCTTTCGCCCATGTTCTTTCTCATAATGTCGGCACCCTGAGCAGCTAGATCCATCATCATGTCAATGTCTTGTCTAACGAGTTCCATTATGGGCTGATTCAACTCCATTTCGAAAGTAAACTTTACTTTACCACTCTTATCTGTTGTTTCCATAAATCCACCTCCTTATGAACCAAAAATTGATTGACAAATCTATTCTAGTGGTTAACGATTGTGTTCTTAAACCTAAGTGGCTGTGCCGATACAACAACAATCCAGAAACCCGCTCTGCCATCTCAGTATTTTGGAGGGTTTATTTTTTTTGAAATGATGGTTGGTTTAGTCGTATCTGGTCAAACTTTATATACTGTGTTGGATAATCCATCCAGGTAATAGGAGTTTAAAGGACACCATGAACAAAAAATATGCAATTTATATAGCCGCAATAATAGTTATCGTCTCAATCGTTTCTGGAGCTTTTATCCTCAACAACTACAATTCAGGTCCAAACAATAATGGTACTCAAAACTTATCGGTAATTGACGACGAAGGGTATACAACTATTTTTAATTCTGTTCCTCAAAGAATTATTTCGCTAGCGCCAAGTAACACTCAAATCCTATACGCCATAGGTGTAGGTGAAAGAGTGGTTGCTGTAACTGATTATGATCATTATCCATATGACTTTTCTGCTTGGTTTGCTGCTGGCAACATGACTAGCATTGGGGGTTTTTCAACGCCTAATAAAGAAACTATTGCTTCGCTTAATCCAGATTTAATTCTTGCCACACCAATAAACGATCCAGATGTTGTCACACTAAGAGACTTAGGTTACAAGGTTTTGGTTCTTAATCCCAATGATGTTAACGGTGTATTCAAAGACATATCTATTGTTGGCAAAGCAACAGGAGCAGATCAAAATGCAACTGCGCTTGTGACTTCTCTAACTAGCAAAATTAATGCCATTGAAACTAAGATTGCCGCTGCTAATTTGTCTGTGCCAAAAGTTTACTATGAGGTTTGGACTCCTCCGTTGATGTCTGCTGGGAATAATTCTTTCATTAATGATGTGATTGTTAAAGCTGGGGGTGTAAATATTTTTGGAGCAGAATCGCAGCAGTATCCTACTGTTAGTTCGGAAACTATTGTTATGAAGAATCCTGATGTTATACTGCTTCCTACTAATATGGCGGAGGCAGATGCAGCGCCTTTCTATGGAAGCGTAGCCGACGTTAAAGATAGGCCTGGTTGGAGTTCGATCAGTGCAGTGCATAACAATCGGGTTATTGTTGTTAATGGGGATCTTTTTGCTGAGGCTGGTCCGCGGATAGCTGATCAAATTGAAGCAGCTGCCAAAGCATTCTACCCAACCATTTTTTAACTTCCTTAACCCTTTTTTTGTGTTAAGATATGACTACAGATAATGTAAAAGAGAAATATTCAAAGCGATCCTCCAAATGGAAGCTAATCTTTTTACTATTGATTGTGACGCTTGTGGTGGTTATAATTCTTTGTCTGAACATAGGCTTTGCACCAATTAACTTCTCAGATATTCTTGCAATATTGGGCAAGCAAATTCCCTTCCTTAATCGCTATGTTGACTCTTCATCAATTTCCAATGTAAACGAAGCAATAATTCTTCAAATCCGATTACCTCGCATACTTGCAGGTGCGCTAGTTGGCGCTGGCTTAGCAGCCGCCGGCGTTATGTATCAAGGCGTGTTTAGAAACCCAATGGCTGACTCCTACCTTTTAGGTGCTTCAGCAGGAGCGTCATTTGGCTACACTCTAGCAACATTATACGCAGGATCATTAGTTCTCAACTTTTTTGGGCTTGGGATTTTTCAATTAGTTGCTTTTTTAGGCGCCGTTTTAACAGTTTTTCTTGTTTACTTTATGTCTCGTGTCGGAAATAAAGTGCCGATAACTACGCTTCTGTTGTCCGGCATAGTTGTAAACATATTCATTTTGGCGTTGCAAACGGTGTTTGAATTGCGTTCAGGCAAAGCGCTGATAGGAATTGTCGCCTGGATTGCTGGTGGATTCTCAAACATTACTTGGACTCACATCTACGTTGTTTTTCCATTCGTTCTAGTAGGAACGGTGATTGCATATTTCTTCACTAAAGACCTCAACATGTTATCGATGGGAGATGACACGGCGCAACACTTAGGAGTTAACACGGAAAGAGTAAGGCAAATACTTCTGCTCATAGGTTCCTTGATAACAGGCGCCGTGGTATCCATAAGTGGAATTATCGGATTCGTTGGTCTAATAATTCCCCACATGACGCGGCTCGTTATCGGACCTGACCACAGGATTCTTTTGCCTACCTCAGCTGTTGTCGGAGCAATATTCCTAATACTTTGCGATTCTGTTGCGCGTGTAGCAACTGGAGCTTCTGAGTTGCCAGTCGGCGTCATAACTGCTTTAGCTGGAACCCCATTCTTTATTTATCTGCTCAGGAAAAGGAAGACAAGTTATTCACTGTAGGGTGTGCTGATTGAACATGGTGTTACTTAGTGTCGATGGAGTCGAGTGCCGCTATGGTTCAGTGAAGATCCTGGAAAATGTCAGCTTTACAGTTAAAGAAGGCGATTTCGTTGGCATAATTGGACCCAACGGCTCAGGAAAAACCACACTACTGAAAAGCATCAGCAGAACACTCAAACCCTACAAAGGAACAATAATACTCGATAAAACCGACATTTACAGCATCAAAAGCATGGACCTTGCAAAACAAATGGCAATAGTCCCACAGGAAAGCAACATAGGCTTCAGTTTTACCGCTTTAGACATAGTTCTGATGGGTCGAAACCCACATATGAAAAGATTCCAAATGGAATCAGATTCAGACTTAACAATCGTTAGGAAAGCGATGAACAGAACCAACACTTGGCATTTAGCTGACCGCCCCATAAACGAATTAAGCGGAGGAGAAAAACAACGCGTCGTAATCGCCCGGGCCCTAGCACAGGAACCCAAGGTTCTATTACTCGATGAACCACTTACTCATCTGGACATGATTAACCAGTTAGAAATCATGGATCTAGTGAAAGAACTTTGCACCAAGGAACACTTGATTGTTTTAGCTGTTATCCACGACTTAAACTTGGCGGCACGCTACTGCAGCTCACTTCTTCTGCTCAAGGGCGCGACAATATTTGCAGCTGGAACTGTAGAAAATGTCTTGACTAGTGAGAACATTAAATCTGTTTTCCGCGTTGACACGATTGTCAGGAAAAGTCTTGTAACAAACTCGCTATTCGTTATTCCCCTTAGTCCTCAGAAATCTTCTGTACCGCGTAACTGTGCTATTCATATTGTTGCAGGAGCTGGAACGGGAACAGTTGTAATGAAGGCATTGGTTGATGAAGGTTATGAAGTAACAGCTGGTGTTCTCAACATGCTGGATACAGATTACGAGACAGCCGAGCTTCTGAAAATCCCAACAGTAAGTGAGGCACCTTTTTCTCCCATAACCGAAGAGTCAAAGAGGTTGCATTCGGAAATGATATTTAAATCAGCTATCGTTGTGGTCACGTCTGTTCCGTTTGGCTACGGGAACCTTTCTAATCTAGAAACGGTGCTCGAGGCTGTTAAAAGGGGTATCCGAACATATGTTATCGATGAAGTGCCCATTGAAAGCCGAGATTTCACAGCTGGAAGAGCAACTTCCCTTATGATGGAGTTAAGAATGTCTGGAGCCATTTTCATCAAACATCCTTCCGAGTTGCCCACACTTGTAAACGCAACCCATGACAGGATTGAATTGCGCAAGCACGCTCAATCAGAGATTCCAGGTCATATGAAAAGCAAATTTAGACTATTTACAAAAACCTCAGATAACAAAGAGGTAAGTTGATGACTAATAAAGAAGATAAGAAACAACTTTTCGGTTCCGAGAAACATGGCAGCAAACTTGACCATTTCATCTGGTCATGTACTCGAGCTTATCCTGTCAAACAGGCTTTTTCCCTCGGTGATGGAAAACCTCTTCTCAACGAATTAAACACAGATGAAGCGAAGTTTATGCTAAAGAAAGCAGCGGATTTTGGAGTGGACAACCTTTTCATTTCCGGGGCAGGCTGGACAGGCGAGCCGTTAATGCGCAAGGACTTCATAGAACTCATTCGCTACGTTGCAGAGTTGAAGTTGTCGCCTTATGTGAAGGTCACTGGCTGGCACTTCGACCGCAAAGTCGCAAAAGAATTGGCAGCAGCGAACTGTAAGGCTATTATTTGCTTCGCGGGGCTAAAGGAAACTGATGCAAAACTTCGCGGTGAAAGCGCCTTCGAAGATAGTATTAACGCTGCCAAGTTATGCAAAGAATTTGATATTCCCTTCGCAATAAGCGTGATTAACACAAAATATGTAGTTAATCAAGTTCCGGCTTTAGTTCAACTTGCAATTGATTTGGGCGCAAAAAGTTTCCATCTAGCATCGCTAATTCCGCAACCCATAGACGTTGAGAATCAATTGAAGGTGCTAGGTCCACTAGAGCCAACCCCACAGCAAAAAGAAGATCAGTTAAAAGAAATCTATGACCTTAACAAAAAAGTCCGAGACAAAATCCTCATAGTCCCATATGAAATGTTCAACAACCGTTTGCTTAAAACCAAAGAACCTTTACGGGAACTTAAAAGCACCTGTAGTATGTGTGACAACCTCAAAAAATGCGAGTGGTTGGAGATTCTTGAAGATGGAAAAGCCTATGCCTGCGCTCCACTTGGCTTAGAGTTCGGTGACATAAGAACAGATAGCATTCAACAAATCATGGATCGAATGCCCAAATCGGAAAAGCTGAAAAAACTTGCAGACCGCAACAACCTCAAAGGCAAATGTGGTGTCTGCGAATTCAAAATCATCTGCGGTGGTTGCCGCGCCCGAGCCTACATATACAGCAGAGACAGCCTAAACCAAGACCCTGCATGTGTCTACCTGCCCAAAGTATTTGCCAGAAAATTGAAAACGTGATCGTGAAGTAACATGAAAAAAATAGACAAGATAGAAGCGCTTGATTTTCTTAGAAAGCAGGCGATAGACTTAGGTGCTGCAGAAGCAAAGATAATTCAAGTTGAAAAAATCGTCATCGAGGACCGCGTTGTTTTCAAATGCAAGCTCGGCTGCGAAAAATATGGGAAAACATTGGCATGCCCACCTTATGCTCCATCGCCCAACGAATTTCGAAAAATCGTAAGCGAATACCACTATGCTCTCTTTATGAAATTCAAAACAAAGGTCGAGGGCGATTCAGAACTGATAAAGTATCTTTCAAAAACTGGTGATCCTTCTATACCCGTAGAGATGAAGGTAAAGGTCGATAAGTTTTGGTTGGCTTGGAAGGGTGAGATGGAAAAATTGCTTGAAATCGTCCATAAACTCGAGAAAGCAGCTGCCAAGGAAGGATATTTGCTCGCGGTTGGTTTAGTTTCTGGTGCTTGTAATTTGTGTGAAAAATGTAATGTGGAAAAAGGAGTATGCATACATCCGACAATGAAGCGATATTCAGAAGAAGGCGTCGGGGTTAATGTTAAATCGACGGCGGAGAAAGCCGGCATAAAATTTACTTTGCCCTTTGATAAACATCCTGAAACTTTTGCCCTGCTATTAATTGATTAAGGCTTGTTTAGACAAAAATCCTTGTATCCAAAAGCTTGGAGGCTAATCTAAGCCAAGGCTTAAATAACCAAAAATTTAACTTCATTCAAAATTTAACTGCGGGGCTAACCGATGAAATTGAACGTTGAAATCGAGAATATTAACGCTGAAGTAAAGAATCAAACCCTTGTTATTTGGTCTAAAACTTCTCTCAAGATACTTAGTTCTGCCCTTTTGAATGGAGGTTTGGTTGAGGCTAATGGAATTATTAACGTTCAAGTTCCAGAAGGCAGTGGAAGCGATAAGAGCGATATGCATTGGAGTAGTCCTGAAGATTTCTTAGTTAAAGCTGCTCAAGAACTGCAACTTCCAAGAGGAAAAGTGGTCGGGTTGATGACTGCTGCCAAAATGAAAAACGTTGTGACATTTACTGAAAAATATGATGGCGTAACTTTGACGGTTTTTGTGACGGCTGGAGCCACTGTAGCGGTTACGGCTGGTGAACCGGCTGCCTCAAAGAGTAGTCATCTCCAAAAGATCGGCACAATAAACATTGTAGTTATAGTTGATGGAAATTTAACTGAGGGTTGCATGGTAGAAGTTATTAAAACAGCTACTGAAGCCAAAACTGTTGCCTTGCGAGAATTAGACATTAGAAGTCGTTTTTCAGGAGACTTGGCTACTGGGACATTAACAGATAGTGTTGCAGTGGGTTGCACCAAAAAAGGCGAACTAATACAGTATGCTGGGACTTTCACTATTCTTGGTGAATTAATTGGGAAGTGTGTTAGGGAAGGAGTGAAAATAGCCATTCTTAAGCAAGAGAACATTTCTTCAAAAAGACCTCTTATTGAAAGATTAGCGGATAGACGCCTATCACTTGAAATCATTTTGTCCCAGGTTTCTGAGGGAAAAATAACAAAGGAAAACCCAAAATACAAGCAACTACAGAAACAGCTTGAATCAATCCTGTTAGACGGCAAAATCGCATCGCTTGTAATTGCAGCTCTAAGGCTTGATGAAGATTTTGTGAAAGGTTTAATCCCAGAAAAAAATACTATCACCGTAGACTCAGTTTGGTTTGAACAAATTGTTCAGGCAGCATTGAAGTGTTCTCCCGATGACTTTTTAGAATCTGCATTCAATAAATCAAAATCCGAAGACGAGGTACAATTAGGTCCGTTTACAAAGTGCGTCTTGCAAGCTATCGTAAATAAAGCGCAAACCAATATCGTTTGATGGATTTAGGAGGCATTCTTCGTTGTACCGTATAGAAAAGAATTACTATTTGGTTAAATGGTATGCATAAATATGGATCTTTCGATAATCTTTATTCTACTAACAGGATTAGGTTTAGGTTTAGGGCACTCACTAGATCCAGACCACGTTGTCGCAGTTTCCACCTTAGTATGTAATAACAAAAGTCTCCGCAAATCCATCGCCTCAGCCACCGTCTGGGGCATTGGACATTCAGCGGTATTATTAGTAATTGGGTTGTTGGTGCTAACTCTTAGTGTTGTAATTCCGCAATCTGTTCTAAAAATATTCGATTGCGCCGCTGGAGTTTTGTTAATAATATTGGGGGTCATGGTGGTTAGGCCGTTAATCGCCGAAAAAATCAGACCTCACCAGCGCACACCTTATGGACATAAACATTCACATACTCACGAGCATGACAACAAACAAGAACATTCTCACTCTCACCTACATAAATCCGCATTTACAGGCGCACTGCAGGGACTCGGAGGAAGCGCGGCCCTAATGTTAGTAACATTGTCAACCGTGAACTCAGTCATGATAGGTACCGCTTTCATTTTCATCTTTGGGGTGGGTGTAATCTTAGGCATGGTGGGCGTTGCTTGCTTAGTCGGGTCGGTTATTGCTTACACAGCATCAAATTTGGAGAAAGTGCACAAATTAATTAAAGTTCTCACAGGTTCAGCGAGCATCGTTTTTGGAATCGCCATTATCGTGTACGCTTTGGTTTAGTCAATAATCTCGCTATGTTCTCCACAAATAATGTGTTGTATTCCCCATGAGGCAATCACCATTTAGCGCTCGATGGATATTTTGCTTACACCTGCTTCCTTCTCAAGAGTTATGACGTGGTCAGCTTTGCCTGCGAAAGCTTCACTGTGCGTCACAGCGATGATTTGCTCAATGGCTTTGAATCGGCTAATGGCTTCAGCCAATCGTTCTATACTGCCATCTTCGCTGCCCAAGTTTTCTGTGGGTTCATCCAGCATCAACATACCCAAACCATGACCGGTCCGTGACTGCATAATAATTTGTCCCAACCCCAATCGGTAAGCAAACGCAAGCAATGTCCTTTCACCGCCTGAGAGGTTGCTGACTTCTCGATCTACGCCTGTTTCGCTTTTTACATATGGTGTGTAAGTTTCATCAATGACCACGTTCAAAATTGGTCCTTCACCGCCAACTAAACTATCGAGCACTTGCTGAACAAAATTGCGTAGGATCTTCACAAACTCACATCTTAGTTTAGGTTGAATGCTGCGGTAAGCGTCCCTGATGGCGCCGAGGACTTCAACGGTTTTTCGGATTTTCTCTATTCTCTCTATCTTTTCCTGTGCAATGTTTATTCGTTCTTTGGTGTCGTCCAAGCGTTGAGCTAGGTCTTTTTTACGATTCTCTTTGGTGCGTAAATCTGATTCTACAACATAATATTGCTTAAATGTATGTTCCCTTTGAATGCGGGCTGTGTCGAGGTCTGAGAGGTTGAATTTTACGATTTCAAACTGTACTATTTCCAGTTGCGAATGCAAATCAGCATCAAATTTTTGTTTTTCCTCAAGTTCGCTTGAAAGGTTAGTGAGGTTGTTTTCTTCTTCAATTATTCTTGTTTTCAAATCTGCGTTACGAGTTGTGCATGTTTGCAAGCTGGCGAATGCTTCCGAAGCAACAGCTTTGGTTTTTTGTAGATTTGTAACTTCGATTCGAAGTTGATTAATCATTTTTTCTCGTTCAAAGTTTTCCTGCTGTATTCTCGTTAGCATACCTGATTTGTACTCGCCAGTCAGGGGTTGAATGCAAAGCGGACATTTACTCTCTTCAGCCAACTGAACTACTCTTTTCTGGTCTGTTTGCATGCTTCGTGAGGTAGCTTCCTGCTCAGCTTTTAAACTACTGATTTTATCGTCAAACCCTGCTAAACAAGAAACCAATTGTTCCATGGGTTGATTGACTGGTAATCCTGCTTGTTCAAGCTTACCTAAGCACATTTTTATTTGAGAATCCAGTGAATTTTGGCGTTGAATTAAATTGTCAACAATGCTTTTTTTGCCTTCTATGCGTTGGTTAAGCGATGAAAAAGTATTGTTCATGTTGGTGATGTTAGCGGTTAATCTTGCTTCTTTGCGTTTAAGCTCTTCTACAGCGAGTTTTTTCTCTTCTAACTGCTTAAGTTTAGAGTTTGCTTCATCCAACGCTCTTTTGGCAATTTCCAGTTTCTGCGTCGAGTTCTCCAAATCCATCTCTAAGAGCGTAAATTCTTCGCCTGCCCTGTTGTATTCGTTGCTGAGTTTTTCTAAGCCGTTAACATCAGGATCTTTCTCGTAAACCCTTTTCTCAGTGTCATAGTCACGTTGATACTGGGCAATGTTGCTCCATGCAACTTCAAAATCCGATAACCCAAAGAGCTCATCTAAGCGCCTTTGCCTATCCCGCGGTGCTGCATCCAACAGTTCTTTGAGATGTTCTTGCCTAAACCAGACGATTTCGCGGTAGAGGTCCTTATCCAAACCTGTAATTGCCTTTAATTGTTCAGCGATAGCATCAGTTTTCATGCTTGCAACAAGTTTCTCATCCTCAAAGAGCTTAAGCTCCTCAAAGTCTTGGTTGATACTTTTCCCTTTCCTCTTTAATCCTCTAATAAGCTTGTATGTGCTGCCGTTGTGCTTGAATTGGATCGTAACCTTTCCCGAGTCAGCGCCTTCACGCAGTAAATACTCAAAACTTCTTCCAATCGAGTCCCCGAATAATGCAAAATCAACAGCGTACATGACGCTGGATTTGCCGCAGCCTAAACCGCCGACAAGACAGTTGAATCCTCGGGTAAAGGGGACGGTGGATTTTACGTGGCTGCGGATATTTTCAAGCTGAACTATTTCAATTTTCATCTGGCGAGCTCCTCGATTGCTTGTTTGACTTTGTCATCTTGTTTTCGAGTTAAGGGCTCAATTAAGCTGAGTGCGCCTCTCGCGATTTTTTCTGCTTCATCTTTGCCGTAACGTTCCGAAAAGATTTGCTGGAAATACTCAAAGGCTTTGGTTTTGAAGTCTTTGAATCCGCTTTCAAATATTGAACGTACGATTTCGTCGGAAACCGCTGTTTCCTTAAGTAAAATAACGGGGTGAACAAGCAGCGCTTTTTCGCCTGCATTTCGGATTTTTGCAATGTCGATTTCTGTTCGACTTGCTTCCGAAGGTAGTGTTCCCTTAAGAACTGGAATAATCACTGCGCCTTCTTCGTCGGCATCTTTTACCATTTGAACTGCTAATTCAGTTATCTTGGTTGAAGCCATACCAGTAAAATCCTGTTCGTCATGATGACAAATTTGCGGGGCGAAGTTAATTCTATTATTTCTGGTTTAACTTGACCTTTCTCATCAACTTTGACGAGGTAAAAGCCTTTGAGATACTTAGCTTCATCATAACTTACGGTTTCAGTGCTGCCGCTGTAAACTAAAATGCCATCTTTAAAGTTGGTCATATACCGTTCATGCAGGTGACCAGCAGCATAATAACAAAAGCCACCCGGCAACTCATCAGGCAAGATTTCAGCTTCAAAAGGTCCCTTAACACCTGGCAAATCCAACGCGCCATGTAAAACAAAAATGTTGGCAACTCCAACTTTCGGCTTAGGAGGATTATCCTCAATGAATTTGGGAAGCGCCTCTTGCGTTTTATGCCTATTATGGTAGGTAGGTATCCCGTAGACGTAGCAGCAATTTTCTTTACTCCAGCATGCACCTTGATGTCTTGGCAGATGGATGATTAATCCTGCACTGTCAAGCGGATAGAGAATTGTACTGGTAATTGTGTTTGGGGCCGAATCATGTGAACCGTCCACAGTTAAGACTGGGATGCCTGCGTCTTTTAACCGTTTAAAGCTTCGTATAGTATTTTCTAAGGTATGGTTAGATGGTCTTGCCTGATGAAAAAGGTCACCTGCTATTATCATAAAGTCGGGTTTTAACTCAATTGTCTTGTCTACTAATTCTTTGAATGCATCGTCAAAGTCTTGCCTTCTTATCTCTAAACCATACTGCGCGATACCCTAAATGCAAATCTGCAGCGTGGACAAAACTAAACGACTTCAAACTGGCGAGACTCCTATGTTTTCCTTGTGCTGTTGATATTGTTTGCTTGTTTTAAAGCATTTATGCACGTTTGCTTATAGAGAGTTTTCTATTTCTTGAGAGTTAAAAAATTGGGTGATTAAGTCTTGCTCTTTCTGATTACTATAACTTAGGGTGAATTTTCCATTATTTTGGCGTAAAAATATAAGATACCCTTTGCATTTTAGTGTGAAAGGCGCCAGATTACATGAAATGCGAAGCATGCCAGCAGGAAACCCTTCTCCCGTTCCGATGCCCCCATTGCGGAGGACAATTCTGCAGTGCCCACCGTTTACCTGAGAATCATAGTTGCCCAAGAATTGACGCTGCCCGGACGCAACGTCAAGAACAAGTAATGACAAATCAAGCTTATGGCTCCTACAATTATAGTTACGTTTATGGTCAAGACCCCTACAAAAGGAAAAACCGCATTTCTACTAGTCCAAAAGAACTCAAACACATAGGAATCGCTTCCGCACTTGTCATCGGCATTGGTTTCTCAATCGGATTATATGGGTTTCTATCTGTCTGGAATTATGCTATAATGGGTATTTTTGCTGGTTTAATGACTGCATCTTTTTTGGTACATGAGATAGCTCACAAAATAGTTGCTCAAAAGAAAGGCATGTGGGCAGAATTTAGGCTTACAACTTGGGGTGCGGTTTTAACGTTTGTTTCTGTATTTTTGCCTTTCAAAATGATTTCCCCTGGAGCAATGATGATTGGTGGTTCAGTGCCAAGTGGTGAGGACCTCGTAAAGATTTCCATTGCTGGACCCATCACCAACCTTATTTTCTCAAGCGTACTTCTTGGTTTAGCGTTCACATTACCTCCAAGTCCGTTTGTTTTAATGCTGTTCTTTGCAGCGTACATCAACGCTTTTATGGCGGTCTTTAACTTGATTCCGTTTGGAATTTTAGATGGTTACAAAATCTTCTCCTTTAACAAGAAAGTCTGGGCTTTAGCCTTCGCAGCAAGTGCGGCATTAACCATTGTCGCCTACTTACAAATTTTCGGTTAATTAGAGGAAAGAAAGAAAACAAAATATTTGATTGCCCTCCATTTATCTTTTAGTCTATTGCCCTCTTTCGAAGAGCAAGTAATGGTTAACTGTTTAGTTCTATAACCTGCTCCTTCCCGTTGTATTGTATGAGTTTAGTCGCCATCTTTGCTGCTCCCATTCCAAAATTGCTCTTGCCAACCTCGTCATAGTGGCTGACAAAGATACATCTCCATTCCTTCATTTAACCTCTCAGTTGCTTGAAAAGAATCTGTCAAGATCTAAGAAATTTACTGCAAAAGCAAAATGAAATACAAAAAATTAAAAATATTTAAAATTTAGATGAGTTCAATTGTGACGTGGACTTCTTCTGGAACCCGAATACGCATGATTCGACGCATAACACGTTCTTCAGAGTCTATGTCAATTAAGCGTTTGTGAATTCGCATTTCCCATCGGTCCCATGTTGCGGTGCCTTCGCCTGATGGGCCTTTAAGAACTGGAACGCGCAAACGTTTTGTCGGTAGTGGTACTGGTCCGTTCATTTTGACGCCTGTTTTTGAGGCGATGCTTTTGAGTTCTCCACATACCTCTTCTAATTTACTGTAATCTGTACTTGTGAGCCGTATTCGTGCTTTTCTAACCATATTGGTCCAACAATCCATTGTTTTGCCGTCTATTATACCTTGGCGACACCTTACAGATTTAAGCGGAACATAAAAACCTTGCGACCCGCAAAAACAAAGGCCATACCCAATATCGCACGCAAGTACCTCAAAGTTGTTGAAATATTTTTACCTAAAAAAGTTGTTCTCACCTTGTAAAAGCTGGATCAGCAACTAAGTTTCATTTGTGTGACCCGTTCCTTATAAAAAGGACCTGAACACTTTTCTAAAACTCAATTGAATCAATGATTCGTTTCCGAATTGCCTCATGTTGTTCAGGGCTGAACACTTCTTCATCGCATCCAGGGCACCTAAGCGCCTTCACATTATGCAAAATTACGCCATCAACTTCAAAGTCGAACTCAACCTCAACGTATTCAACGCAGCAGGTAGGACAAAGAAGCGCATTTGCCTTAGTAATGTTTGGTTTATTGTGTGAATTTTTGTCCAATCTCTTCTGCCCAAGCCTCAACTTTAGCTAAATCAGTGTTATCCAGCATGGTTCTTCTAAAATATCTTATGCGTCCGCCGAAGGCTTCTGCGCTTACAATATTAATCTTGGGGTATTTCGTTAATGTATTTTCTACAAATTTGGTTTTAGCATTTTCATAACTTCCAGGGGTACCAGCCCAAGAAGAGGAAACGAAAAAAGCTACTTTCTTACCACTTAAATCGTTTTCAAGAAACTTTAACGTTTTACCGTATACTCTACCTGCCCTGATGCCGCCACCCGTCACTACGTTCTGGTATTGCCCTAAATTAGGGGACTTTTGCTCTTTGAGGTCAACCAAATCAACTTCTAGCTGAAACTTTGAACGTAGGGTGTCCGCTATTTTTCTAGCTGCTTCCTCAGTAGCTCCACCCTTACTCACATACGCTATTAGCGTCTTGTTTGCACTCATTTTTTTATGTGCTTCCAGAAGACCTTTCTGTAGATGCTACTTTTGTGCCGCAACTACGGCAGAAAACCGAACCAGAAATATTATTTGCTCCACAACTAGTACAAACAACAGATCCTTGAGTGTTAGCAGAGTTAGAAGATGTTTTTTGCTGCATATTTTCACTTGCTTTCCTAAATGCGGCATGCGTTTCATGCGCTGCCAAATTGAATGCGCGTTCTAGTTCAATTCCAACTTTGTAGAAGGCATCTCGTAACTCATCAACGGGGTAAGATGCGTTTGAAGCTTTACCTGCTGGGGTTTTGGTGCCGCATTTTGGGCAGAAGTAAGCGTTATCATCTATTTTTTCACCGCAGTTAGAGCAGTAAACCATTTTTTCACCAGATAGTATCCACTGATACTGGCAATTTAAGCCTTTATAGAAATAAAAATCAGAAAAAATAAAGATTTGTTGGGATGATTAATCAACGAGTTTATTTCTGGCGTCTTCAATCAGTTTTATTGTTTGCAAACGCCAAGGCTCGAAGCCTTCAGGTGTTGTAGGATACGTGTTGTAGTGTGCACTGAGTCCCCTCATCATTGTAACTGTCAAGCGTAGTCTGTTGAGGAATCCAACACGTCGAAGGCCTTTGAAGACGCGTTTGGCGGTTTCGGTGATGTTTAGGTGGAAGTCATCGCCCATGCCTGCTTTGAGTACGTCGTCTTCTGTCATTAGTTTCTCGTTCATGCCGTAGTTGAGGTCTGCATCACTGCATGATAAGAGGAACATTTTGAATATATCTAGGGTCCCTTGTTTTTTACCGTAGGTGTCGATGTATTTCTTGTTGTAGCCCCAGAGTGCTTCCTTAGTGGGTTCACCTTTGCCGAGAGCTTCAATGATTTGTTGTCCTGCAAAGTAGCCGCTTAACATTGAGGGTCCGATGCCGCCACCGTGAATCGGGTTAACTAGCGAAGCTGCATCCCCGACTAACATGACACCATTTGAAACCATGTTGTCTAAAGGTCTGCGAACTGGGTCAAACCAAGAGCCACCAGTTAAAACCAAGGAGCCATCGAAGATTGGTTTCTTGAATGCTGTTTCGTAGAGTTGCTGTTTGGGGTTAGGGTAGTTACCGCGCATACAAATACCTAAGCCGACATTCACACGTGCTCCGCCTTTAGGGAAAATCCAAATGTAACCGCCCGGTGAAGCTTTTTGGTTAAGGTAGATCTCACAGAAGCGGGTGTTTTCTGTTTCTTGTTTTAGTTGGCGGATTTCTCGATAGCAAGCTTCGACGTCTTGATTGGCTATGTCACGGTCTATGCCCATCTCGGGTGGTAGCTGTTTACGTACCATGCCAAAGTAGCCGCTGGCGTCAACCACAACCTTGCTTCGAAGTTCAGCCACCTTGCCTGTCTTCATATTCTTAGCAGTGATTCCTACGACTGCGCCTTTCTCGATTATGGGTGAACGGAAATTCATGTTATCTTGCAACAATGCACCTTTGTCGGTGGCTTTTTTGAGAAGCCATTGCCCGAACAGACGTCGGTTGAGTAGGTAGCCGATGAAGTCTTTGTCCGCGATTGTGAAAACGGTGTTTTCGTCAGGTGAGTAGATTTTTATGCCGTCGATTTTAGCTTCTAACTCGCCTCCTGTCGGCTTCTCAAGCCCCAAGAATTTTAGGTGATGCTCGCCTAGGGCGTCACCGCAGATTTTTTCGCCGATTTCTTCGCGTGGCTTCTTTTCAACTATGCATACTTTTAGGCCTTTTTCAGCTATGGTTTTTGCTGCAAGGCAGCCTGCTGTTCCTGCGCCAACAACTATGGCGTCATATTTTTCCATGTGATTTGTTCCTCCAAGTTAACTTTACTTTGTATACCTTGTTGTATATGTAAAGCTTAATAAATTATTAAGTGAGCAAAACCACACCGAGTGTAAGCCCCATGAGTGCCCCTCTAACGTTAAGTGCGGAATTCCGCAAAATCGTGGAAGCCCGAATGAATCAGGTTCTTCGCGGCATAGAAGAGACTTTTAATGCAATAATAGAGAAACAGAAAATCACTCCAACCGAGCTTAAAGACGAGTTGGAGAGCCTTCAGGAGAGCTTTAACTTGCTTTTCCAGAAATGGAGCCTAGAAATCCTTTATACTCTCATGCTTAAAGACGCCATAGGTTTTGGAGGCATAAAGAAAATCTTAGGAGTCAACTCAAGAACCCTCTCAGACAAACTTAAGATGCTTCAAACCCATGGCTACATAAACCGAAAAGTCACCGATGGACCACCACTGCGGGTAGAGTATTCGCTGACTTCTAAGGGAAAAAACACTGTTCTTCTTGCTTTACCCTTGCTGTACTATTCAAGTTCCACCTAAACTATGGTTTCAATAGGCTTTTCCTAAATGTCTGAGGAAGACTCGTTGATTCCTTCACAGTTTCAAAAACCATGCATGTCAACGTCTTATCTAAGCCCTTAATAAGCCTCAACTTATCAACCACAAACTTGCCCACTGCATCCACATTCTCCGCACGCAAGCTTAACTAGCAAATCCCAATCCCCAGTAATTATGTGGACTTCCTGCACTTCGGGAAAGCGGGCGATTTCTTCCGCCACTTGCCGCTGCGAAATTGGAGTTTCGTCTTCATTTTTTGCTCTGTAGGATACTGCGGCTAAGATGAAGGCGGCTGTGCCTAGGTTGAGTTTTTCTGGTGAAAGGATTGCACGGTACTGTTTTATTATTCCCATTTCTTCCATGCGTTTAGTTTTGGCGAAGACTGTGGTGATTGGAATGTCGATTTTTTTGGATATTTGATTGGCGGTTAGTTTGCTATTCTCTTGGATGAGTGTGAGGATGGCGAGATCTTTTTCGTCAAGTTTAACGCTCATATGTAAATATTACATGTTTCAAGTATTAAAGCCTGTATTAATTGTAAATTATCTATGTTTTGTTGTATAAAATTTATTACCTGCCCTGCATAGTGTACACAAAACCAGATTCACAGTGACCAAAATGACAAAACAAGATTTAATAGAAATTCCCAAACCGTTAGACCAACTGACGGCAACGGAAATAGAAAGAAAAGCCTGCATAGGCAAAGTCATGACTTACACACTAAAAAGCCTCACAAATACATACGTGAACAAAGGTTTTCAATGGCTCTTGCCCGTAGCACTGAGCCAAAGCACAGACCCTCTCTGGCCCGACCCAGGCGCATCTATAGAGAAAAGAATAGAAGTCGACATCTATGGCAAACCAGTCCGAACCACTGCCTAGCATGATCATTCATAAACTCATTGCCGCTTCAACCGCCTACCCCAAGTTATTCATTCTCTCACCCAACATTCGCATCGAAAAAGCTGAACGCGCAAAAACTGGCAGGCACATCTACGAGTTTACCCAATTAGACTTTGAAGCACAAGGTGCATGCTCAAAAGACATTTTTGCTTTGGTTGAGGAAGCAATTGTTACTTTAGTTAAAGACTTAAAGCGTGAAATGAAAAGCGAATTAACTACCCTGTGTCGCTGTGACACTCTCAAGGTACCAAAGACGCCGTTTAAAATATATGATCGCATCGAACTTGAAACTAAATACGGCAAAGATTGGGAAGTTGGTATAACAAGCGAAATAACCGAGCCAGTCTGGGTAACTAACATTCCAAGGGAATTCTACGATTTTGAAGACTTTAAAACAGGTAAATGGGATAACTATGATCTGTTTCTGCCCCAATTTGGTGAAGTTCTCTCAGGTTCCAAACGCGAGTACGAATATACTAAGATCCTGACTAAAATTGAGCGCGACCAAGTTAAAAAAGAAAACTATTCCTTAATCCTAAAAATGGCTAAGGAAAGCAGACTTAAACCCACAGCTGGCGCAGGGATAGGCATGGAACGTTTAGTCGGTTGGATAGCTGGAGTTAAACACATTGCTGAATGTCAGCCATTCCCAAGAGTCCCAGGAAACGTAAACGAACTTTAAAGAGATGTTGAACACCATGAACCCATATCTTGAAGCATTACAACCCAAACTAAGCCCAGCAGACTTCAAAAAACTAAGTGCAATAGACAACCCTAACGTCCACGAATTCATTGCGAAGGAAAGCGACCTTGCTCATCCAGAAAAAATCTTCATCTGCAGCGACTCAGCCGAAGACATTGCACATGTTCGAAAACAAGCAGTTGCCACAGGCGAAGAAAAAGCTATTCTTACCCTGCAGGGACACACTGTCCACTTTGACGGTGATCATGACCAAGGAAGAGACAGACAAAATACAAAATACCTCGTTGCAAAAGGAGTTACCTTGAGCAAAGCCCTCAATCAAATGGACCGCCAAGATGGCTTAATGGAAGTCAAAGGATTACTTCGCGATTCTATGGTGGGCAAAACAATGATTGTCCGTTTCATTTCGCTGGGTCCAGCAGATTCCGTTTTCACAATTCTTGGGCTACAATGCACTGACTCATGGTATGTAGCTCACTGTGAAGACTTGCTTTACCGTCCTGGTTACAACCAATTTGTTAAAGCAGGTCCAAAAAGCGATTTTCTGCGTGTCCTTCATACAGCTGGCAGATTAAACGAGGACATGGTCAGCATAGATTACGATAAAAAACGCATCTACATTGACCACATGGACAACACTATTTACAGCGTCAACACACAATACGCTGGAAACTCTGTGGGTTTCAAAAAACTTGCCTTCCGCTTGGCAATCAGAAAAGCCAGCAGCGAAGGTTGGTTAGCCGAGCACATGCTGCTCATGGGAGTTTTTGGTCCAAATGAACGCAAAACCTACTTTGCAGGCGCTTTTCCCAGTGCATGCGGCAAAACCTCAACGGCCATGCTTCCAGGAGAATCAATACTTGGAGATGACATCGCATACATCCGCGACATTGACTCTGCGGCCCGAGCAGTAAACGTTGAATCAGGCATCTTCGGTATCATACAAGACGTAAACCCAAAAGACGACGCATTAATCTGGAAAGTGCTAACATCGGCAGGAGAAATAATCTTCTCAAACATCCTAGTTAAAGATGGCAAACCCTACTGGCTTGGCATGGGAAAAGAACTGCCAAAAGAAGGCTGCAACTACACTGGGACATGGTATGAGGGTAAAAAAGATGAAAACGGCATTGACGTTCCAGCCGCCCACAAGAACGCGCGATATGCAGTTGCTCTTAAAGCCGTGGAAAATGTTGACCCTGAACTGGATAATCCTAAAGGAGTCGAATTAGGGGGCATAATGTACGGTGGACGAGATACTAAAGCGTACGTTCCTGTTCAACAAAGTTTCAGCTGGGACCATGGCATAGTGGCTTATGGTGCATCTTTAGAAACCGAAACTACATTCGCAACCATTGGCAAAGAAGGTGTTCCAGAAATTAACATGATGAGCATCCAAGACTTCATCTCAATACCAATGGGGAAAAACGTTCACAACAACTTAGATTTCGGGCGAAAACTCAAAAAGCAACCCATCGTCTTTGGAGTTAACTACTTCTTAAAGGAAGTTGGCTTCGACAAATACCTAAACAGTCCACAAGATAAGCATGTTTGGATAAAATGGATGGAATTGCGTGTCCACAAAGAAGTTGGCGCCCTAAAAACGCCGACAGGATACATACCAAAATATGAGGATCTGTGCAAACTCTTCAAGCAAGTGCTTGGCAAAAACTACTCAAAAGAAGACTACAACAAACAATTCACCATACGCGTTCCAGAAAACTTAGCAAAGATTGAGAGAGTGCAAAGGTTCTACCAAGAAAACGTCACAGACACACCGCTTGAAATGTTCGGTATTCTGTATTTGCAAAGGGAACGTTTGGTTGCAGCTAAGGAGATGTATGGCGACTACATTTCTCCTGAAAACTTTGAAAAACAGGCAGAGGCGTAAATAAAAATGGTGTGTAAATCACTAATTTATCCTTTTTTTTGCGTCAAGCTTTTAAATGGAGCCCACATATTGAATAGAAATTCATAATCGTTATTTAATTAAAACGGTCAATGAAAATTTAGAGAAAAAAAGTGAAGTAACATGATGATGAAAAAGCTGGACAAAAAAGCTTCGGTGTACAAGGTAGATTTAGCTATTCTTGAAGGCGATGGCTCGTTCGATTGTCCCAAATGCAAAGTACCAATATCTCCAGACGACGAATCAGAGGACAGCTATGAAATCTTAGACACCAAAGTCGTTAATGACGAACTATCAGAATTAGTTATCAGCTGCGCTAAATGTCGAAGCAAAATAAAAGTTACTGGCTTCCAGAGCTCCGATGCTTAACCCCTATTTTTAGAGTTTTAATTAAACTTTTTCATTTGCAATAAGTCAGACAGTTAGGTAAGGCTAGGGCAAACACTTTATTTTGGTTACTTCTTATTTGCATGTCGATTTGTATGCTCGTTGAAACCTTCACTGTTGGCATGTTATCAACCAACTGTTACGTTGCCAATTCCCAAGAAACCAAAGAAGCGATTATAATTGATCCTGGATTAGATCTTTCTTCTGAAGCTATCCCAATTTTAGATTACATCATTGCAGAAAAATTGAACGTAAAGTTTATCGTGAACACTCATGGGCACGACGACCACATTAAAGGTAATGCATTTTTCCAGCAAAAGTTTAACGTTCCCATCTGTATCCACATACTTGATGAACATTTCATCGAAGACTTAGAAAAAGGCAATTTTCCCCCGAACTTATTGTTTAAGGATGGTAGTCTAATCAAGGTTGGCAACGAGACTCTCAAAGTCCTGCACACACCTGGACATACACCCGGAAGCATATGTCTCGTCGGTGAAAAACTTGTTTTCACAGGCGACACACTTTTTGCTGGCGGAATCGGGAGAACCGACTTTCCAGGTGGTTCTATGAGTGAAATGAGGACTTCTTTAAAAAAACTGATGGATTTGCCCTTGAATTTGCTGTTGTACCCTGGACACGGCGAGACTTCAATTATTGTGGAAGAAAAGAAATCTAACCCTTTTTTGAACAGAAAAAATGAAAGGATATTTTTTTAGTAAGTTGATGGATTCTGGCTGAGTTCTTGCAATGCACGTAATCGTTTGATTATGTTTGGGTGGGTTGAAAAGACTTCAGCAAACTTGTCAACTGACGAGGGTTGTTTTGCAAGTGTTTCCCGTAGAAGGTCTTGTTTGTTTATAATGTGATTTGCGTTTAGTTCTTTAGAGTCTGCATTTGCACGATCGGGGTCAGCGATGAAGAGGGCTTTGTAAGAGATATTGCTTTTCTTTTCGTCCTTTTGTTTTGCTGGATGTTTGCTTTCTTGTACGATTGTGACTAAGCCGGTGGAGAGTTTTTGTGCGCCGTTTTCAACGATTTGGGCGCTGTGTCTATCAGCGTAATATTCACGTAGACGGCTCAGGTACAATGTGAATAATGTTAGTACCCATGAGAAAGCCATGAAGGCGATGCCGAATAATGCGTTGTTTCCGCCTCCTTCGTTTTTGCGTTGTCCCCCTCCAAACATCCCTGAGAGCATTAGCGAGTAGCCAATGTAGTAAAATAGTGCAGGTAGGAATGAAACTACCATCATAACTTGTACATCATGGTGTTTTAAGTGACCAAGTTCATGCGCCAAGACAGCTTCAACTTCCCCGTCATCAAGATTCTTTAAAAGTCCCTGAGTTACAGCAACTCTGCTGCCTGTTAATGGTGAACCATACGCGAATGCGTTGGGCAATGGAATTTGTGAAAGCATGAGTTTCGGTTTGGATATGCCGCTTTTCAGGCTTAAATCTGAGATCATCTGGTGAATTTGAAGGTTTTCGTTTTGGGACATTTCTTTAACTTTGTAAATCCAGCCCACAAGATATGGCGAAAGCAACCATTGAGCTATATTGAGAACTACGACGAATATTCCAATAGTGTACAAACTAAGGCCTATACCCGCCCAAGTTAAAACAACCGCGAATACAAGTGTTGTTAAACCAAATATTACGGCTAAAGTTGCAACCATAGAAAGTCGAAGTTTCCAAGCGTTCATAATTTGTCACTATCTGATTCTTCAATGTGTCTTTAGGGGCGCTTATAACTTTTTTGCGCTAAATCAAAACAATCTTTTTAAAGAAAGCAGACCAAAATTATTCTGATACTGCCAGAAAAATGAGACGCGGAGAATCAACTCCAAAGTTTTCCCCTTCGTAGCCGCCAAAAACGTGATTACCCCTAAAACCAGTGCCCTCAAGCAAACTCCTCAGATTATCCCGTCCATATAAACGGACTTTATGCTCAAAAAAACTTACCCGAAGATTTTCCTTGTCACGGACAGTCCATAAATCACAAAGCCACTCACCACTGTCGCTAATGGTTCGTTTTTGTTGGAGGATAAAGCTTGGGTAATCTTTCTCCTTGGTTGAATTACTTTGCCCTCTGTATTTTAGGGCTAAATATTCTCGGTTAAATACATCGATGATGAGCAAGCCTTCCTGAGTCATCACCCTTCGAACTTCAGACAGGCTAACTTTGTCATCTGCTTCCGAGGGCAGGTATCCAAAACTCGTGTCAACGCTCACAGCAGCCTTAAAAGTACCTGTTTTGAAGGGCAAAAAACGAATATCACCCAAAACCACTGCAATGTCTTGGGAACGTTGTTTGGCAATTTTAAGAAGCCTTAGTGACACATCCAAACCAACCATCATGTATCCATCTGCACTTAGGAGCGATAGAATGCCTCCCTGACCCACAGGCAAGGTCTAACACATATCCAGCAGTCTTAAGGTGGCTTTTCAGAAATTGGATTTGTCGCTCTGTTTGATTCTTATCGGCTATTTCTGCCCAGTAAACTCCCATCTCATCGAACACGTTTGCCGTAGTTTCGCCCCATTTTTCTTAGCATAAGCATTTGAACATTAAGGGCTGGCAGATTTAGCGGTTTTGTTTCTACAGAATAATTTGTGATCTCATCACTTTGCACTTTTTCATTTATTTCTTTTTTTTGGCGTCAAGTCCATTAAGCTGAGTGCGCGTTTCCTGCAAGTTGCTATTTTTTTAAATTACTGAGCTTAGTTATTGCAAATGGAACAAGCATTTCTTCTTCATGTAATCCTCCATGCTGTCCAAGAAAACTAATTCTATTGGCCTCCGAGTTCTCATACCATACTGTTCTGTTTCCATATGGCAAAATCATCAAATTTCCTGTTCTTTCAAAGACCTCTCTTTTCGGAATGCCCACACCAAACAAACCTTTTTTCGCTGCTTGTTTAGTTTCAATAATTTGGGCTTTGTTACCAATTTTTTGTACTAGCCACTCCTTAGTCTCAACAAGTTTTTCTTCCTTAATATGAAGAAAAAGTTCTCGGGGACCACCTATAGGCATGATTGTTTTTTGATTTTTACCAACTTGCAAATTCAATATTGCTTTAGGTAAACAATTAAGGTAAGTTGTTTCTTTTGGATCAATGTTTAAACCCCCATGATCAGCAGTTACTAAAAGCAACGTTTCTTTGGCTGTTTTGGTTTCCAACTTCTGCACTAATTCACGATTTAATAAATAAGTTATTGATGATAGCTCTGCCGAATATTCGTAACTATCCGGTCCATATTCATGTGCTATTGTGTCGAGCGTATCTATGTGTACAAAAAAATAGGCGCTCTTGCCGCTGTTTTCTTCTATGTTTTTTCTAAGTCTAACAACGGTATCGGATGATTTTATTGATGGAATTATTTTGCTTCCATGGAAAATTAATTTTGATAAGACGTTGAAGGCATTTGATGCGTTGACATGTGTGTAGGTGCTGATTCCTTTTTGTTTTAAGGTGTTATGGATGTTTTTATCATGTAATAGGAGGATACTTGGGTCGAATCTTTTGTCTATTAATCTATCTCGTAGTTTGGAACCTAAACGTTCAAATTGTAATGCATTAACTACGCCAATATCTTTTAGGTAGATGAAGTACTCGAAGAGTCCGTGTTCCTGGGGAGTTAAACCTGTGTTTAGGGTAGTTAGTGCGTTTGTAGTTTGAGACGGAAAGACGCTTGTTAGAGGGTATACTTCACCTTGATTGGTGAGGTTGGTCAAAAATCGGTTTTCTCTAAGGTGGTTTATGAATTGTTTGAATCCGAATCCGTCGATGACTAGAAGCACAACTTTGTTTATTCCTTCTGGATAGGTCATGTTTTCAGGGAGAGGTTTTGTTTTTTCTTTTCTTGCTTCAAACAAGTTTAGTATCTTGTTTGGTATTTCTGAGATGCAGCTCTGGTCGTATTGAGGGTAGACAAAATTGTCACGTGTTTTTTTCTCTATGGATTCAACTTGTTGAACTAACATTAGCTCGCCTTGAAAGAGGTTTTTTTTCTAATTGCAACTTTTTGTAATTCTACGATTGGTATATTGGAATTTTGAATCGAAACAGTTACTGCTCTTTTGCTTCGCATAGCAGGTCTTTGAGTAATTTCGAAGTGATTTTTTGCCACACAGCTCAATCTTCTTTTCAATTCTCTCTTTGCATTGCTAGCTTAATCACTTGTAAAAGCGTTTTCGTTAAGGTTTCTTGACTAAAACGGTTTTTTTAGTATAGGTTTGTTTACTAACTCTAATTACCATAGTCATCTCGGTTTTCATGACTTGGGAGAGCCCCTGACCTATAGTATAGATTGATAAAATCTTAAGATTATTCAGCTCTCTAAGAATGGTTAGAGCCGCTTAAATATCCAGTCACTTATTTCTAAGTTACTGGAGACTCATGTGTTGACTGAGAAGCAGGAGTGGCAGCAACTCTATATGCTCCTAAAACTCGCTGAAATGGGCGCGTACAGACGAGTCGCTAAAATCTCAACTGATTATTTAGCCAAGAAACTTGGGATTTCACAGCAAACAGCATCACGTTACCTAATTGAGCTTGAACATAAAAACTGGATTCAACGCAACATAACTCCCGAAGGTAGCCTAATCAAAATAGAAGAACAGGGTACACGGGAGTTGCAGAAATTGTATTCGGGACTAAAGGTTTTGATGGAAAAATCTTATCCTCCTTCAGTTACTTTGGAGGGAACTGTTTTTACAGGGTTAGGTGAAGGAGCCTACTACATTGGAAAAGAGCATTATCGTAAGCAAATTGTTGAAAAATTAGGTTTTGAACCTTACCCAGGTACGCTCAACCTCAAGTTGTCGTCGGATTACGACATTAAAACCCGTATGGAACTCGACGCATATCCATCAGTAGAAGTAAAAGGTTTCCAAAATGAGGACCGCACCTTTGGTTTAGTTAAATGTTACCCCGTCATGATCGGCAACGAAGTTAAAGGCGCATTGGTAACGGCTTTGCGCAGCCACTATGACGCTTCTGTTTTGGAAATAATTGCGCCCAGTTGTCTCAGAAAGGCACTCTGCCTAAAAGATGGCAATAAAGCAAAGGTTGAAGTCTACCTCAACCCAGCTAAAATGGCATAGCTACAGAATACGAGTGCCTAACTTTTTCCTCATGGTTCGGTTTTCGTCTTGTCGCAATTAAGTAACCTAAGAGCAAACCGAAAACTAATCCGCCTAAATGTGCCGCAATGTTAACACCTGCACCCGTATTTATGAAGAAAAGAAAGAACGCGTATACTAAAGCTCCAAGAATTGATTGCCGCACCGAACGTCTACCATAAATTACGCATGCGCCGAACATGGCGAATATAGCGCCAGATGCACCAACAGAAATGAAATCTGGACCAAAACCTAAGGAAAGGATGTTGCCGAATAAACCGCCGACAAGGTAGATTGTGAGGAATTCTGGAAGCGAAAACATTTCTTCTCCCCGCAAACCGAAAATCAAGAGAAACAGCAAGTTGCCGACAAGGTGGAATAGGGAAGCGTGGATGAACATTGAAGTCAAAAGTTGGTAGTACCAACCATTGAAAACTAATAGATTATATTGGCCCCATTGAGCCTGCACATCGATGCTTGTCTGAAGGGCATTTCCGCTTAGAATAGACGTGTAAATGTATACAGCTACGTTTAACGCAATTAGAATATATGTTGGCTTATATTTCTCGCATCCCATAAGAGTGCAACCGTTATTTGGAGAGTTTGTCTATTATTTTTTGTTTAATCTTTGATGAACTATCTAAAGCATTCTCCGCGAACTTGCCAATCCTAACAACTTCAACCGGAACTTTATTTTTAGATACGTACGATTTGACTGAGTTTTCCATGTCAGCTTGGTCATAGCCCAGTGCGATTACATTTGGCTTGATTTTTTCAATGACTTCGCCAATGTCCAGGTCTTCATAGCCGAGAACTGCTTCATCAACCACTTTGAGCGACACCACAAGGGCGCGGCGCTGGTCTTCTGACATTATGGGTTTTCTGCCTTTAGTCTTCTCAACAGTGCTATCTCTGGCGATGATTACTATGAGTTTAGCGTCTTTGCCGCCTGCTCTTTTGGCTTCCTCCAGAAACCGCACGTGACCAAGATGAAGCAGATCAAAAACGCCCGATGCTAAGATAACTTTTCTTTTTGATTTGACGGCCATTCAAAGTTCACAGCGCCAATTAATCTTAAAGCATCAAGTAGCCCTTCACAGTAAGCTACTGAGGTTAAGCTGGTTTCAAGCTTGCCCTGAGCCTTATAATACTTTGCATCCTCGAGATAATCATTAGCATAACTCAGAACTGTAGCAACGGTCTCCTCTGTTAAGACGATTGGTGTTTGCGTTCGTTTGAGTTCGTTGAAGACTTTTTCAGCCATAGAAATGTACTTGACAGTTAATGCTTCTAAACTCACTTAACAAGCCTCCTAAACTTAACTGGAGCACCCGCAAATGCAATCAACGAATCAACTTCCATAAAATGTAAATCACCTGGAAAAATCAGGCTATAAGGTGGTTGGCCAAAATCAAAATTCTCCAAATCACTTACAAAATCTGCTTTTAGGGTTGGTTTGTCTCCGCCTGCCCTTGCAATTCCAATAGCGATAGTGTCTGAAGTAACCACTTCCAGCTTCTTCTTTTCCTCAACCTCACGCAGCATTTTGATGGCTTGATTAATCGAAAGGAAGAGGTTTTCATTAGCCTTCAAATCTAAAAGGCAAAGAGTATGCAATCCGACCTTCTTGTTTTGGGCAAGATAACATTGTAGGGTGTTTCAGAAAAATTATCGGGAAAAGGCACGGTTACGGTTTTTCCGAACTTGTAATTATGCAAGCCTGATAAACTGATAATTGCAGACATTATGGATGTTCCATGGATTATCCTAGTTTTTATTCCCTGTTTTTCAGCGTCAATTCGCAAGGTAACGTGGGTTGTTGCAATGAAAGGGTCACCTGGAACCAAAAATACAGCTTTGCCCACTTTGGCTGCTTCAAGGATTACTTTGCCATTTTCCTCTTCAAGCATTTTTCTTGATACAATCTGAACTTTTTTACCGCATGACATTTCAAACCGTTGCAGGCTAAAGTCATGCATGAGGTTTGTATAGAGTTCCATGAAGACTTGGTCCGCAGTTTTGGTTTCTTCTAATCCTTTGACGGTTATGCCTTTCTCGTCGTTTAATCCTAAACCTATGAAGACAAGCTCGCTCAACTTTCAAACCTATCTATCTGTAAATAAGGTTATAACTTAAAACTATTTTTTTCTTTAACCTTGCCCCTTTTCTCTAATTGTTTGTAGTAGATTCGGCAACTCTCCATCGATATGCCTGTTCTTGAACAAAAAGTGACTAGTGTTTTCTCGATTGGCTCTTCGGGGTTTTTTTTCTTGATTGTTTCGTTCAGTTCCTCAATCATGTGTTCATCTGTTTTATCTCTCATCAAAATCATCTTCTTAACTTTTAATTAATATCATTGTTTTGCCTTCTCAAAAACCCTTTTACTGAAAGTCTATTGGATGGAACATCCAACCAAACATTTATATGAATTACGTTAAAAAGCAACCTGAGTATTTAATGTCATGTTGAAGGAAAAGAAAAACAATGAAGCCTATAAAGAGCCTAGTTAGGGACAACGTTAAAAATCTTAAGCCATGTGTTCACGGCGCCGAGGTTTTAGATGTTGCAGAGGAAAGTGGTCTTAAGCCGCATGAGATTTTGGATTTTAGTTCAAGTGTGAATCCGCTGGGCCCATCTAAGACGGCGCTTGCGGCGGCAAAAAAGGCATTCAGCCAAATTGCAGCATATCCTGATTCAAACTCTAATGAACTAAGAAAAGTTATTGCTGGTCATTTTGGTAGCATAAATAAGAATAATGTGGTTGTTGGCAACGGTTCAACTGAACTCATTTACTTGTTTGCTGAATCTTTTCTCAAGAAAGGAGAAACTGCTCTAATTCCAGCACCAACTTTTGGTGAGTACGAGAGTGCGGTTCGTAAAACAGGTGAAACACCCAAGTTCCTTAAGTTAGACAAGAGTCTTAACGTTCAAGCAGACTCTTTCAAAACGAAAATATCTGGCGCCAAAATAATTTTCTTATGCAACCCAAACAACCCAACCAGCATGCTTATTCCCAAAGAAACACTCAGAGACATAATTGAGAGAGCCACAGAGAATGATTCCCTTGTTTTCCTCGATGAAGATTTTTTGGAGTTTGTAGAAGACGAAAAAGCTCTCACCATGATCGACAAAATTAACACTTACCATAATCTCTTCATCTTGCGTTCTTTCACCAAAATTTTTGGTTTAACTGGGCTGCGAGTAGGTTACGGCATTGCCAATGAAGAAATTATCAACGTTCTTTCTTGCGCAAAGATTCCCTGGAATGTAAATTGTTTGGCACAAGCTGCTGCGGTTGCTGCTTTGAAAGATGAAGAACATCTTCAAGTGACACGTGAGCTAATCAAAAAAGAAAAAGCCTGGTTACATGACAAATTGAGCAAATTTGAATCGTTCCAGTTTTCTTCACCAGACGCTAACTTTTTCTTCATTAACATTCATAAATCGGGTATGAATGCTTCCGAACTGAAAAGTAAACTATTGAAAGATGGTATTCTGATTCGTGATTGCACCTCATTTAGGGGTTTGAACGAATTTTATGTTCGAATCGCCGTCAAAACACGACGTTGAAAATGAAAAGTTAATTGAAGCTCTTAAGCGGGCTGTAAAGGCAGTTTGAGTCGAAATCTATGTTTATACTTGACTTTTCATTGCTTGTTGATTCTGTTCTGATTTTTGCATTAGCCTTCTTAATCGACTTGATCTTGGGCGAATATCCTGATAGAATTCACCCGACCATGGGTATCGGCAATTTGATTACTTTTCTAAAGGGTAAATCGACGAACTCTAACCCCAAAGTTGAGAAAGCAAACGGTGTTTTAATGGCATTAACAATCATACTGGTTGTTTCGCTTCCAGTATTTGCACTGCTTTTTTGGTTGAGACTTTTGCCTTACGGCGAAATTCTCTACATCATCGTGGGCGCAATATTGTTCAAAGCAACATTTGCAATAACTGGGATGGGACAATATACCAAACCTATCGCCAAAGCACTAAAACAAAAAGATTTGAGCTGAGGCACGTAAATGGTTGCCTTACATTGTCAGGCGCGACCCCAACAGTCTTAATGAACGACAGATTATTTCTGCAGCTGTCGAATCCATTGCTGAAAGCACGACTGATGGCATAACTGCTCCTTTCTTCTTTTATGCCCTCTTTGGAGTTCCGGGGGCGTTTGCCTACCGCGTAATTAACACTTTGGATTCAAGAGTTGGCTACAAAAACGCTGAATTCAAGAACATTGGGTGGTTCTCAGCTAAAATGGACACAATAACAAACTACATTCCGGCTCGAGTAACAGCTTATTTTATGGTTGCAGCTGCATTTGTTCTGCATGAAGATTGGCGGGAATCCTACCGCATCCTGCAACGTGACAAACACAAAACCGCAAGTCCAAATGCAGGCTACACAATCTCAGCCATGGCTGGAGCGTTGAATATCCAACTTGAAAAACAAGGATATTACACCTTGGGCGATGACCACGGAATCGAAGCCGAACACATTCCGAAGGCTTTGCGAGTGATGACTGTTAATGCAATCCTGTTTGGATTAATTGTAGTGGTTCCCATTTTGGTCCTAAGGATCTTTATCGTTGGACTTTAACCCTCAAACAACACGTTTGTTTCTAAGAAGAGAAGATTCAGTTTAATAATTTGAGGGATTTTTACATGGTTTTCTTTTGTAATAGTTTTTATTGTTGCTTGCCATCGATATACAGACAATAAAGAGGTCTAATAGTTTTGAATGGGAAACCGCTCGTAAGTATAATAAGCGCTGGCATGTCCAAATTCGGCAAACGCGAGGGCTTACTGACAAGAGAACTCTTTAGCGAAGCCGCATTTGAAGCATTCAGCAGTTGCCCCAAATTGGATCCAAAAAAAGACATTAAAGCCATGTTTATTGGTCATATGGGCGAAGCTTACGAACATCAAGGACACACTGGTAGCACTATTGCGGATTGGGCAGGATTAACAGGTATCCCTGCAACACGTACAGAAGCGGCTTGTGCTTCTTCAGGTGCTGCCTTAAGGTCTGGAATTTACGCGGTATTATCTGGTTTAGCAGATATTGTTGTTGTTGGAGGCGTAGAAAAAATGACGCATCGCACTACTTCTGAGGTTACTGAGTACTTGGCTATGGCTTCGGATTACCCTTTTGAGCAGTGGCACGGCATAACTTTTCCAGGATTGTTCGCTTTGATGGCGACTGCACATATGCATGCTTACGGCACTACTGAAGAGCAGATGGCTTTGGTCGCAGTTAAAAACCACTATCATGGTAGCTTAAACCCTAAAGCTCACTTGCAAAAAGAAATCACCCTGCAAATGGCTATGACTTCACGTTACGTGGCTTGGCCCCTTAAACTCTACGACTGCTCGCTGATAACCGACGGTGCAAGCTGCATAATCTTAACCAAACCTGAACTCGCCGACAAATACACTGACCAGCCAGTCCACATTGTTGGCAGTGCTCAAGCCAGCGATACTATCGGTTTGTACGAGCGCAAGAGCTTAACTTCGCTTAACGCTACGAGGTTAGCCGCGAAAACAGCCTATGATATGGCACAGCTTAAACCTAAAGATATAGAGTTGGCTGAAGTTCATGACTGCTTCACTTTCGCTGAACTTGTGGCATATGAGGATTTAGGCTTTTGCAAAATAGGTGAGAGCGGAAAACTAATTGAAAGCGGACAAACACGATTAGGCGGAAAAATCCCAGTTAATACAAGCGGCGGATTAAAAGCCAAAGGTCACCCAGTCGGCGCGACAGGAACCGCTCAAGCTTACGAAATATATCTTCAACTTACTGGGCAAGCGGGTAAACGCCAAGTAAAAGACGCTAAAGTCGGTTTAACCCACAACATTGGAGGCTCAGGAGCCACATCGGTAGTCCACATTTACAGAGGCACACAATAATGAGCACACAAGAGCCTTTTACGATTGAACAGTTTTACAAGTTTTTAGGTCAACAAAAGTTAATGGCTGGAAAATGCTTAAAATGCGGTAAAATCCATTTGCCCCCAAGACCCTTATGCGATAACTGCCTCTCACAAGACTTCGAATGGGTGAGCATCTCTGGCAAAGGCAAATTGCTTACTTACACATTTATCCACATTGCTCCCGAACAATTCCAAGCATTAGTCCCCTATGCAGTAGGCATTGTAGAGTTAGAGAATGGTTTGAAAATCCCTGGGATGATTCAGAAAATCAATCAGGAACAGCTGAAAATCGGTATGGCTTTAACGTTGGATTTTGGCACTTGCAGCTCCCCACAACAATGGCCGCAGTGGCCACGATACTGCTTTAAACCCTTGACACTTTAGATAATACATATGTTCTTTTTTATTTTTTTTCCTATAGATAGCTAATTCTTCTTTATCGCTAAATCTAATAAAAAGCCGCTTTCACAGTACTGGAGCAGGCAATGTTATTATGCAAAGATTGACCTGAGAATAAACCGTTAAACATTGCACAGTATAGTGAATAGTTGAATAGGGTTTGATTGGAAGATTTTGGATATATTCTGATTTTTGGAATATCCTTCTTAAATCTTGAGACTGCATTGTTATTTGAGGATAAAAGATAACATCAAAAAAGAAAATGTTTAATGAGGAATGAATTATGGTTGAAGAACTCTTTAGTGAAATGTTAGATAACTCAGACTTTGAATATGTCACTTTGGCCCAGATACTTGCACGGATTAACCCAGGTGGATGGTAAGCTCAGGCTTTCTTCTCTTCTGGAGCGCAACTGTCTAATTTTGAGAGTTATAATTTGTAAACGTTAGCTCCTGCAGAAGGGTTTTCTGATTGGGGGTCCTTAAGGTATATTTGTACTTCAAGTTATTCTCAAGTGTTTGGGACTGGGTTTAGGGTTGAGTTTTTCCGGAAAGGAGAAAGGGAGAAACCGGTCACACCCATTAACCCGTCTCTTAGTAAACCAAGTTAGTACAAAAAGCTTGTTAAGAAGCGAAAATAACCGATTTGTTAACTTTACTTTGCCAGCTTGCGAAGACATCCACACAAAACAAGCGAAGTCAACGTTGTAAAGCAAATTAAATTTAGAAATAAAAGATCTTCTTCGAGCAAGAGTTTCAAGTTTTTACTATCTTGCCCAACAGGTTTCGTAGCCATAGCCGCTTTGGTTTGGTACTGGAACTGAACAGGATGTAGGGTGTACTTCTGGAGCTACGTTCTGGTAGTTGTAGGGTTGGTTGTTTCTGAATCCAAAACAGTTTACCATCCAGCCTAAGAACCCGCCATTGGGTGCTGTCGACCTTGGTGTTGCTCCAGCGTATGTTTGGCTTGCTGTTATTTGTGCAGAAGCTAAAACAACTATTACAAAGGTTAAAGCCACTATTACGGCCAACGTTATTACGATTTTTGTTTTTCTCATTTCTTTATCAACATATACAGATAAGAGCATGGAGACTTATGGTAGTTGGCTGAAACAGAACTGAAACAGTCAATAACAGTCTGAAACTACATCCTTTTTTAATTTTTTTTGAGATTAAAATACAACATTAGATAGTAATATCATCACTTTTGAGCGAGTAATTGGGGATGGCCAACTACGCTAAGAATGATTGTGCTCTCGGCGGTTCCGTCTATACCCACTATCGAATTAATTTCGTCATCAAAGAAAGCCCCGGCTTCACAGGATCCACATTTTATGCTTTCTGCCGCCAAAGCCAAATTTTGTGCTATGTGTCCTGCATCCAAATAGATGTATCTGTAGGCTCTTTGTGAATATTTCCACTTTGATCTTCTAAAAACAGCCGTCCAGATGAAGATAACGGATGCGTCTGCGCACATCTCTTGGCTTAAGGCTGCATGAGCTAAGTAGGCGCCAAAATTCCCAAGTTTTATTTCCTCCAACAAATGGTTCTTTATGTTATAGTGATAAAGTCCTTTCTCCAGGTCTTCCACGTTGTTCACAACTATGTAAGTCTCGATTGGGTATAATGCGCCAGCTGACGGAGAGGTGCGAAACTCGTAACCATGTTCAGTTCTTTGTATGCCAGTTGAGGCCCATAAAAGATAAGCTAAATCAATTTTGCTCAAAGGCTTGGTTGAGAAGGTTCTTGTGCTCTTGCGCTTTTGAAGAACTTCAGCCAAGCTAATAGTTGCTTCTTGAAACTGGTTTGACAGCTGAATAGTTTTACTGGAAGGATAGCTTTTGTAGATTTCAGGCTTATTTGCCCAGTCCAGGTTACCTCCAGGACTTTTGTTGCGCAAGTACTTTGTCTCTTTTTGAAAATCGTCCCCACTATTTTCATTCATTACCTAACCTTCTTAGAAGTAGTGTTCTGAGCTTCAATTTGGTACGAAATAATATTTATTGGTTTGCTCTCACCGACTCAAACAATAAGTGATTTGACCGGCAAAGTAGGCAAAAAGAGAGAAAAAAAAACAATTTTATCTAGAGAAGTATTCAGAAAAGCTCTTTGATTTTTAAAAAAAGAGAATCTTGCGGGAGATTTCGCCACTTTAATCTTATAAAAGTTGTAAAAAGTTAGTTCTTATGGAGCCTTAGAACAGATAAAGTTCTTAGCCGGAAATACTCATTGTCAATCATGTTAGCCTGATCTAATACTTAGCCTAGTTCACTATTGTCTATGACTGTTTCGCGGTTTTCCTGAAGATATTGTTACTCACACGCGCGTCAAATAAATGCGGTCAGGGCTACCTTTCCAAAATAAGTTTCAGAGTTTGAGAAAGTACTTAAAACGGGACAGCTTTTAATGTAAAGAAAAAGAAGGGAAGATATGTGCGGGAGAAAAGATTTATTGGTAGTTGGAGAAAGAGATACTGCTTTAAGCCCTGATTTTTTGATTTATTATAGATGGATTCTGAAAAAGAGGCGAAATAAACAAGTGAATAAAAACCCGAAGGTTTGCCTAGTTTCCTGTAGCGTCTTAAAAGAGGAAATCCAGCAACTCATCAAGCAAGGGAGCATAGACGCTGAAGTAGTTTACGTCAGCAAATTCTTCCACATTGACTACGCCTCCGTAGAGCACAATCTCCGCAAAGTTCTGGAACAAACCCTCAAAAGATTCAAGGGCAAAGTTGTGCTCGTTTACGGTGACCTTTGCATAGGGCAGGATAACGAGATGAAAAAGTTAGCCCAAGAATACGGCATAGTAAAAGTGGATGCATTGAATTGCATTGACTGTCAACTGGGCGGCAAAGGAAAATTTTTTGATGCTGACCCTGAACATAACCTGATGTTTATGGGTCCAGGCATGATAGGGTTTTTCAAGCATGCAAAGGAACAAATGCTTAAAGAAGGCGTTGATGAGGCAGCTTTTTTGAATATGTTCAATGGCATCAAAGGTTTCGTGCTTTTGAACACTTGTGGTGATGCAGGTAGGATGCGTGAAGATTTAGAAAAGTCAGGTCTCAACGTTGTGGTATTGGAGACAAGGGAAATAGGTCTTGAAGGTGTGAAACGAGTAATTTTGGATGCAATTGAACAGACATAAGTATCAACTGACTCTTTTAACAAATTTAAAAATATTCTAACTGATTTCTTAAGTCCTCTCTAAACTACCGTAAGTATTAAAGAACCATACATACAATAGTGCTATCTTGTATCTCGTGTTTGGATGTGCCTTAGATGACTGAAACTGCCCCTTCCTCGCCTATGAAACGCGTTGAAGATTGGAAATCAAGGTTAATTGACCTTTCAAGAAAGAATAATTTGCTTTATTTTCATAAATCCAAACGTGGAAACCTGCCTATTACTCAACCTGACCCACAAAAAATCTTTGATGCCCTTGTGTTGAAGAAGAAGCGATTAGAATTTTGGCAGCCTCAAGAAGCCAAACCAGAGACGCCTGAAAAACCAAAAGCCAATGGAAAAGGCAAGTCTAAAAAAGGGAAAGTTGAAGCTAAAACATCAAACCCCCCAGTCGAAGCAAACCTCACCTCTGAGGAACCCAAACGCCCAACAGCAAACCAACTTGTAAGCGGCAATCTAAGTCGAGTGGACCTTGAGCGCAACCTCAAAAGCCTGCAGAGCCGTTCGCTTCTTGATTACATGGAACGAGGCGTACGTATACTACACGCCGCTTTCGGCACATTGAACTGGGTAGATATAGAAACAAAAGAAAAAGTTCAATCACCACTAATTCTTGTACCCTTAGAATTAACAAGAGAAACAATCCGTCAACCCTACAACATTGCACTTCCGCCCGTTGAGGATGAAGCCGTCTTAAACCCTGCGTTGCAGGCTAAACTTAAAAATGATTACAAAATCGAGTTGCCACCCTTGCCTGAAGAGTGGGATGAGCAAAAATTAATCGACTATTTCAATTTGGTTGAACAAGCTGTTTCTGAAATGGGTTGGAAAATCGAGTCATCCGTTGATTTAGGACTTTTTTCCTTTCAGAAGTTGGTTATTTACAAGGATTTGGAATCTAACGCTGCCTTAGTTACCCAGCACCCAATAATCAGAGCAATCGCAGGCATAAAAGAAGAAAACCTAATCCTGAACGGTTTACCTGACGAGAAAGACGTCGACAAAATTGAGGATCCAGCAAAAACCTATCAGGTACTTGACGCTGACAGTAGTCAACGCGTTTCAATAGAGTACGCGTTGCGCGGCCAAAGCTTTGTTATGAAAGGTCCACCGGGCACAGGCAAAAGCCAAACAATTGCAAACATGATTGCAGAATGTATCGCCAACGGCAAAAGCGTGCTCTTTGTCAGCGACAAAATGGCCGCCCTAGAAGTTGTTTACAAACGATTAAGCGAAGTTGGTTTGTCACATTTCTGCCTTGAACTTCACAGCAGCAAAGCTAACAAGCAACAGGTTGTAGCGGAGCTCAAACGTAGTCTCGACGAAACCCTAATTCCACGCAAACTTCCTTCAGCTCATGAGTTTGAGATTATGGCTGAGTACCGTGAAGCGTTAAACGGTTACGTTGCCGCATTGCATGAGAAGCGTTCGTACCTGCAGCGAAGTGTCTATGAAGTTTTAAGTATACTCTCAAGCTTGGAGCGCGTTCCTTTTGTTCCAGTGGGCTTAACTGAACTTGGAACGTTGACTCCGCAGAAAATGCGTGAACTTGAAGAACAGGTTTCACAGTTGAGTAAGGTTTGGCAGGTAATTGAGGAACCAGATTTTCCCTGGGTTGGGTACCGCGCGGATAAATACAATCTTGAAATCCGCTCTGAACTTCTTACAACTCTTGAGGGCATAAATGAAACTTTGTAATGGGTTGGAGTTGGAAACTGAAGATTTCTCAGCTCGACTTGGTGTTTTTCCGCCTGAAAGTTTTACTCGGATACAATGGCTGATTGAAGTAAGCAAATTCCTGTTTGAGAGCCCAAAGCCTGAAGCATACTGGTTAACTAACCAGCACCTGGACAAACTCCTAAGTGAAGCCCAAGCATACCTTGACACAAGCATCTGGATAAAGAACACCCGTGTCAAGCTAATGGAACGTTACCTGCAATCTCTATTTACTTTGGTCTTAAACCGGTCTACAGAAATTCAATTGGCAGTTTCATCTTTAAACAAATTTCTTCCTGGAGTCAACTTGGAAGAAAGTGAATTATTGGCGAAACGAGAAAAACTCTTAGCCTATCTTAGAAGCACACAATTAATTTCCCATAAGTGGCGTGAAACCTCCCAAGCGCTTTCCCAGCTCCTAGGTTTAGACGGTGCCGACCTAACAGTTACACAGTTAAAACAACTCTCTCGCTTGGCAATGTTGAGCTTTGCCGAAGACAAGCCAGAGCCCGAATGGTTCGACGCTAAATTCTTCGAACAGGTCCAAGAAACAGTTTCCAAATCAAAACAACTCTACCAAGAACACAACCAGCTAAAAAGCAGATTGGACGAAACCTACACTGAAGGCATCTACGAATTAGACCTCGATGGGCTCATCGAAAGGTACAGTGGAGACTACAAGAGTGGCTTGAAAATCTTCAATTCAACCTACCGAAACGACCAAAAACAGATTGCTCGATTAACAAACGACGGCAAAGTGCCTAAAACAATACTGCAGGACTTAATTGATGCCCGCAAAGTCAAGAAGCTTTATTTGAAGATTGAGGATTCCGCAGAAATAGTTCGTACTTTACTGGGTCATTATTACCGTAAAACCAGAACAGACTTCCAAGGCGCAGAAAAAGCCATAGCATTGACCAATGAAATCAAAAAGTTGTCATGGGCAACTCAAATTCCAGAAGCTCTCCTCAAAATAATAACTAACTCCTCAAGTCCTTCTCCCATGATTAAGAATTTGGGTTTGGAACTGCAGGAATCTGTAGATAAATGGGAACAACAAGGCAAAGATGTGGAATCACTTATTCCAGCAAAGATGCCAAAGTCAGATGCCCCAATAACTCAGACTTCTATAACGCTGGTTGAGGAATGGGCTCACGAAACAGAAAAACAACTAAACCCACTAAATAATCTCACAAACCAGACATTGACAACATGCAAACATGAACCTCAAACCTACAAACTACTTCTCGAAGACCTCAAAAATGCTGAAGAAATACGAAAGAAAGAAGCACAAATCATTGGCGAAAAAGTCCAGCTTCAAGAAAAATTTGGTAGCCGTTTCCAAGAACTGGAAACCAACTGGGAAGACATCATGGCAGTGCTTGAATGGAGTAAAAAAGTGCAAGCATCATTTGCCGATATTCCAGTGCCGCAAGCTTTCGCAGATATTGCCGCTCGAGGACCAACCGCAGCGCCGTCGAACACTGAATTAACTCAAGGAAAGGATGCTTCACTGAAGGTTCTGGCGGATTTTGAAAAACGTTTTGAAACAGAAATGAAATACCAAAACCAACGAGTAAAAGATTTAGAGATCAAAGTTATAAGCGAACGAATCCAAGCGTTGCGCGAGCGTGTCGATGATGTGCAAGTTTGGATTGATTTCAAAGATGCTAAAAACCGTTTTGCTTTGCGAAATATAGACTTGTTTTTCAACCGTTTAATTGAACAACATATTTCAGCGGCAGATTTAGGTGACGTTTTCCGAAAAAGCGTTTACCAAGAATGGATAAATAACCTTTACGACGAAGACCAAAAATTAGGCAAGTTCCGCAGGGAGAATCATGAACAGTTAATTGCTGACTTCCGTAAACTTGACCAGGACCTCATTCACCTTACATCCAGTATGGTTATTGAAGCGGCGAATAGTAGAAAACCCAAAGACATTCTCATCCAAGCAGCCGACACAGAAGCAAACATCCTTCTTAAAGAAGCGGCGAAGAAGAGACGATTAATGCCTATTCGCACTTTAATGCAAAAGATTCCGAATCTACTGGTAAAACTCAAGCCATGCCTATTGATGAGCCCTATTTCCGTCAGCCAGTTCCTGCCACCAGACACAAAGTTTGACTTAGTTCTCTTCGACGAAGCCTCACAACTTGTCCCCGAAGACGCAATAGGCGCCATCTACCGTGGAAAAACGCTCGTAGTTGCAGGTGACAACAAGCAACTGCCGCCTACCTCGTTCTTCCAGAAGAACCTAATTGATAATGTAGATTGGGACGAACTCAGTGACGACGATGTGGAAGTCTTCGATAGCATCCTTGACGAGTGTTTAGGCATCGGATTACCAGTTAAAACGTTGAGGTGGCATTATCGCAGCAAACATGAAGATCTAATAGCGTTTTCAAATCATCGCTTCTACGATGACACAATGATTACTTTCCCAGCCGCGATAAATCAAACTGAAAATTTAGGCGTAAAACTTTTCTATGTACAAGATGGCATCTACGACCGTGGAGGTAAGCGAAACAACCAAAAAGAAGCCGAAAGAGTCGCGGATCTAGTTTTTGAACACTTCAAGAACTTCCCTAAAAAAACTCTTGGTGTCGTGACCTTTAGCATAGCTCAAATGGATGCCGTTGAAGAAGCAATAGATAGCAGACTCAAAGAACAACCCGCTTTCGAGCCCTTCTTCAAAGAAGATCGCTTAGAAGGTTTCTTTGTCAAGAACTTGGAGAACGTGCAGGGAGACGAACGCGACGTTATATTTTTCAGCGTTGGCTACGGCTTTGACCAGCAAGGACCAAATGGCGATGAACTTTGGACCGTTAAACAAGCCAGGCGGCGAGCGACGATTAAACGTTGCTGTTACTCGTGCTCGAGAAAAAGTAGTGTTGATTACTTCGATTAAAGCTTCTGACATAGACAAAGACACCCAAGCACTAGGTCTGCAAACATTACGCGCTTATCTCGACTATGCCGAGCATGGACCAGAAACCCTTTCAAATAAAGCTAAGGAAGGCACGTTTGATTCAGCCTAGACGAAGATGTCGCAGCTGAAATCAAAAAGATGGGTTACCAGGTTGTTCCAGAAGTAGGCTGCAGCGGTTACCGAATTGACATGGGTAGTAGTTGACCCAGTTAACGACGGATGCTTCCTTCTTGGTGTAGAATGCGACGGTGTAACATACAAATCAAGCAATAGTGCGCGAGACCGCGACAGACTGCGCGAACAAGTGTTAAGGCAACTGGGCTGGCGCATACACCGTATTTGGTCACCTGCATGGGTTGCCAGACGTGACTCAGAAATCCGACGCCTAAAAGAAACACTTGAACAAGCCCAAAAGACTCAACTTGACAAAGACGCTCAAAAACCAATAATCGACATAAAAGAAAACTCTGCCCCACAAACAGACATACAAAAAAACACTTTTGCAGGCATCGAAAAAATCGGCGTACCCTACAAAGTATACCCGCTAAAAGCCACCTACAACCCATACATCAAAGTAGTCACAGCCAAAACTACAATCGACTCAAAACAAAGAAACGAGTTTCACTTCCCAGAAAACCGCGAAAACCAAACCAAACTCCTCGCTGATCTTATACAAAACGAAGGTCCAGTCCACTTTGACTACGCAGTTGAGAGGTTAGCGGCTGCATGGGGAATAAAGCAGGTGACACCAAAAATCGCTCACGCCGTCAAAGAATCCTTAAACAATCTCATTCAGAGAACAGAAGGTAGTTATCAAGGGTAGTTTCCTGTGGCCAACTGGACTTAAAGAAACATCTATTCGCGTTCCAATGCAGGGTGTTCCAGAATCCAAACGTAAACCTGAGTACATTGCACCTGAAGAAGTCGAGTCAGCCATGATGATGGTTGCCCAGTATGCCTTAGGCATAAGTGATGATTCGTTAATTGCTGAAACCGCCAAGGTATTTGGAATTAACCATTCAGGTGAAGTAGCCAAATCAGTGTTCTCTGAAGTGCTCAAAAGATTGGTGAGAGAAAGAAAACTTGTCCGCAAAGACGACGGCGTAATAACCGCCGCTTAATCCTTATTTATTTCTTTTATTAAAACTGGCAAATCATTTAGCGATGTTACTATGTAGTTTGCTCCGTTGTTCATCAACTGGTCAGTCGTGGATAAACCCGAGGTTAACCCAACTGCGATGGCTTTTAACTCCTTAGCACTCTGCATATCAACAACGCTGTCCCCCACTATCAAGGTGGCTTTAGCGTGAACTTCTAATTTTTTAAGCGCTAACTCAAATTGTTCAGTGTGCGGCTTGACATACTTCACTTTGTCCCGTGAAACAACAACTTTGAAGAAGCCGTCAATTTTGAAGCGCTGAAGAATATAGTTTGCGGCTTTCTCGCTGCTGGTGGTGCATAAACCCATTTTCAAATTCATTTTCTTTAGTTCTTTAAGCGTTTCAACTGCGCCTGTTAGCAGGCTAGTGGTTGTTGCCGCTTCCATCTCATATCTTTCAGCGATTGAAAAAGCGTGGGTGCGAACTTCCTCAAAAGCTTCAGAGGATTTGGTGCTATTTTTGACGAAAATCTCTGCTTTTTTTAGCATTTCAAAGATGCTCTCGTTAACGTCGAGAACTGAAACAGGAACATGTATGCTCATAAGGTATGTTCTGACTTCGGAACGCAAAGCTTTGTAGTCAAGGTTGAAGTGGGCAAGGGTTCCATCCAAATCGAATATTACTGCTTCTATAGCCAAAACTGTTAACTCCTTTTCCTTTGAGGGTTTGGGGTTAACACCTCTCTAACAAAAATATACCTTGCGGTGAACCATGGTTATGACTTTATTATGTTATGACAACTTTCAATGCAGGCTTTTTTGCTGGAATAATTAGAAGATAGAGCCCGCTTGCGGTAGACTAATAACCTCTAAGGCGTATCCAATGGTTGATGCTCCATTGAATTTGGAAGATTATTCCAAAGAAAAACTCTGGCAGTTGCTTGTTGAAGCAGTCCACGCTTCCGTTATGTATCCAACTCATAAGGCTTACACCCGCGACTGCATGCTGCCTCAAAAAGCCGATATTTCGGCAGCTGAACTTTCCGAGCGATTGGGAATGCCTCTTGGCGAAGCACTCGTAATACTAAATGAGCTAATGCAAGACCAAAAAGTCTAAACTGTTTGTTTTCCAGCGGCGATTAGCTTTATATCTACTTTAGATTATAACCTAGCAGAATGCTTAGCAACAAAAAGCACACCCTCTCCTGCAAAGCCTGGATTGAATACAAAGGAAAACCCTTAATCGGCAAAGGCGGAGCAGAAATTCTAGAAAGCATCAATTCAGAAAACTCGATTTCTAAAGCTGCAGAAACACTCGGGATGTCTTATCGATACGTTTGGAATTACATTCAGGAAATCCAAAATGCCATGGAAGAAAAGATAGTTGAAACATACAAGGGCGGAAAATCAGGCGGAGGCGGCGCAAAACTAACTGATTTAGGGAAAAGCTTGCTTGATGAATATAAGCAAGTGGAGATTTATTTGGATAAAGTTTTGTCTGATCCACGTTGTTTGGAGGTGAAAAGTTTGAAGTTAAGTGCACGCAATCAATTTAAAGGAAAAGTTTTAGCTGTAGAAAAAGGCGTAATAACAGCCAAAGTTAAGGTTGAAATAAAAATGCCGGTAACAGTCACCGCAGTCATAACAAAAGAAGCAGTTGATGAATTGGATATAAAAGTTGGTGACGAAGTAACTGCAATCGTGAAATCAACAGAAATTATGATTGCAAAATAAATTTTTTTTATTTTATTCTACAACGTATCTGTATGTTATGTGTTCGCCTGCAGTTACGCTTTTTCTTGTAATTTTTAGTATATCGCCTGGTTTTGCACCTATCGCTTTAACCGCTGGATCACCTGATTTGACTTGTGGCATCTGGTAAGGTTTGACTTTGAATTGTGCGAGAAGTTGGTTCTTTTCTTTTTCAGTTAGTATTTCGTGGAAAGGGACCAATGCATGCTCGAAGATGTCGAATACTGGGAACGATTTGGGCAATAACTCTACTTTTTTCTTCTTTGCTCCAAGTTTAACTGCGTGGGTGTAGCGTCCTTCGGTGACTACGATGGCCCGATCAAGGTCTTTTTCCTTCATTATCTTGTAGAGAGTGTTCATGGCTGCGATACCGACTGTGGCTTCGCCTAGGATGCACCAGACTATTGCTCTTTCTTTGTCCTGTGGAATATCAATAATGTAGGCGTATGCGCCTTCAAACTTTTCTTTTTCAACAAGCTTATATTTTCTTAGTTTGATTAGAACTTCTGCTTTCCTTTCTTCGATTGTTTCAACTTTAGTGCTCAAACCACAAACCTCAAAGGTAGAATACTCGCAACCTAAAACAAACATTTACCCTTAAACTTTATGGTTTATAAAACGTAAGAATGTATGCAACTTGGTTTTTTATGTTGAAAAAAATTCAAAATTGTTGCATTGTATGGCAAAAGGATTTTTGTTTTCTCTTTGGAAGTTGTGTTTGTTGTTGTTGCAACTATGTGCTGTGAGTGTTTGCAACAACAACAACAACAACTTCTCTTCCATGAGTTCTTTGCACTGCAGAGTGACAATAGACGGTTAGGATTTTACCAGTTTGTAGCCTATCTTGCTGCCCATCCCATACGTGTACGCCAATTGATTATCAAAATTGCCATAGCTTCAAGATTTCGAGCAGCCTTCAATGGTCCGCAGTCAACTGGGTCAAACCCGATGTCACGAGTTAACCGTGCCACCGTTTGTTTAGCTTTCAAATCATCTCCGGCGATGAAAGCAGTTAACTGTTCACTGCAACTTTTCCGTACTCTGGTTTTGAGCAAACACAGTGTTAAATGCTTTTACGACTTTTGCTTTTGGAAGTCTCTTTTGGGTTTCTTCAGCGGAGGAAGTTGTACAGCTGATGCCTAAATCCATGTTTGATCCAATAGCGTTCATAACATCAATTACGATTTTTCCGTCTGCAAACCGCCCTATTGCATCTCTGGCATCATCTGCGTTTTCATGCGGCACCGCGAGAATTATTACTTCTCCCCATTTAGCAGCTTCACCGACTGGTTCTGCTGGGTCTCGATGACCAAATTTTGTCTCATGTCCTGCTTTGCTTAAGCCTTTTTGTAGTGCTGTGCCAACATTGCCTTTTCCAATAATTGCAATTTTCATAGTTTTGACCTTAAATTGAAGCTTTCTGAGGTTTTTTAGAAGTTGTGACTGTAGTATGCCTACAACAAACGTTTCTACGGGAAACATAGGGGTTAGCAAATTGAAGAAATTAAAAAATTAAACACAATCTTCTGAATTTAGCTATCGAAAGAAAATGTATCAAAATGTTGAATTAGATTCGGACAACGACTTTTTCGGTAAATGGCTGGATTATTTTTGCGAAGTCATCGATTGTTTCTGGTGCGTAGGGTTTGAGTGTTTGATAGCGTTTATCAAGAGTGTCTTGTGCGATGAATTGTTGGATTGCGTGAGTTTTTGAGCCTTTAACCATCTCGCCTATACATGTGGCATCCTGTGCAGTGACGAGTTCTGGAACAGCGGTTGTGCGGAATTCGTAGGGTACTTTACCCATTTTAAGGATCTCCATTGTGCGCATTAAGCTCGTTGTTTCGTTGGCGCCCAGAAGCTTGTATTTTTCTCTACAGGTCTTCACGTCCATAGCTACGTAATCCACGCTTGCGAGGCATTCTTCGAGTTTATCTGGGAAGAACCCGTTCGTGTCCAACTTTACCATGAAACCTCGATCCTTTAGTTTAGCTAGAAACTTTGGCAGTTCCTTATGCATACACGGTTCGCCACCAGTCACAACTACTGCGTCAACGTATTTTTTGCGGCTCTCCAAAATTTCCAAAGCGATGCCTTCCTGCAGAAACGGCGGTTGTGGATCAACAGCAATACGCCAGTTATGGCAGAAAGGACAGCGCAAATTGCAGCCTGGCGTAAATAGCACTGACGCTATTTTGTCTGGGTAATCTACGAGACTGACTTTTTGTAATCCACTAAACTTCATCTGGTTATTTTCTCCTTAAGTATGTTAAGGGTGCAGATGTCACTATGGTTGATCGGTCGAAGGTTTTGCGTATGTTAAATTCTGCTTGTTTTCCATCGTTCCATTGGTCAACTGGTCGTAGGTAGCCGACGACTCTCGAGTAGACTTCGCAGGTTGCTTCGCAGACTGGGCATTGTTTGTGTTCGCCGTTTGTGTAGCCGTGGGTTGGGCAAATGCTAAAGGTCGGTGACAAAGTGAAGTAGGGTAGTTTTGAGTTCCAAGCGACTTTCTTAACTAATTCAGCGGCTGATTTCCATGATGGTAAACGTTCGCCAAGGAAAATATGGAACACTGTGCCTCCAGTGTAGAGTGACTGCAGGGTTTCTTGGTGTTCAAGAGCATCGAAGAGGTCGCCTGAGAAATCCACTGGTAGTTGGGAAGAGTTCGTGTAGAATGGTTCCGCGCGGTTTGAGTTGATTTGTTTTTGGTTAGCGAATATGATGTCTCTGTATCGTTTTTTGTCTAAGCGTGCAAGTCGATAGGAGGTGCCTTCGGCGGGGGTTGCTTCAAGGTTGTATATGCAGCCTGTTTCCTCTTGGAAGTTTGCTAAGCGTTGGCGCATGAAAGTAAGCATTTTTTGGGCGAAGGCTTGTCCATCACGTGACGCAATGTTTTGTCCTAGTAGGTTTATGATTGCTTCGTTGACGCCTACTATGCCTATGGTTGAGAAATGGTTCTTCCAGAATTTGCCGTAGGCTTCCTTAACATGTCTCAAGTAACGTTTTGAATATGGGTACAAACCGTTATCGGTGAAGGATTCAAGCACTTTACGTTTGATTTCTAAGCTTTGTTTGGCAACTTCCATTAGACCTTCTAGTTTCTCAAAGAATTCGTCCTCGTCTTTTGATAGGTAACCGATTCTTGGAATGTTGAGGGTGACGACGCCGATGCTGCCTGTTAATGGGTTGGCGCCGAAGAATCCGCCTCCTCGTTTACGTAGCTCACGGTTGTCTATGCGGAGTCGACAGCACATGCTGCGTACATCTTCAGGTTTCATGTCGCTGTTAACGAAGTTCGAGAAGTATGGCACACCGTATTTGGCGGTGACTTCAAAGATTGCTTGAGATACGGGTGAATCCCAATCGAAGTCTTTGGTTATGTTGTAGGTTGGAATTGGGAATGTGAAGACTCTGCCCTTTGAATCGCCTTGGCGCATGCCTTCAGCGAAGGCTAAATTGAACATATCCATCTCTTTAGTCATATCGCCGTACGTATCTTGCGTAACCTTGCCGTTGTAGAGCACTGCTTCATTCTTCATAAAGTCTGGAACCGTCAAATCCAAAGTTAAATTAGTAAACGGTGCCTGGAAACCAACGCGGGTTGGCACGTTCATGTTGAAGAAGAACTCCTGCAGTGCTTGATCAACCTCTTTCTGGCTTAAGTGGTCATAGCGTATGAAGGGTGCTAGGTATGTGTCAAAGTTGCTAAATGCCTGTGCACCAGCTGCTTCACCTTGGAGTGTGTAGAAAAAGTTTACTACTTGTCCCAATGCTGTGCGGAAGTGTTTGGCAGGTTTGCTCTCGATTTTGCCTGCTACTCCGCCGAAGCCTGAAAGTAGCAAATCGCTTACGTCCCAGCCGACACAGTAAGGTCCAAGCACGCCTAAATCGTGGATGTGCATGTCGCCTGAGAAGTGTGCATGCCGCAATTTTCTCTGGGTAAATTCTCGCAATCCAGTACTTGGCGATAACTGTGGATGAGAGATAATTGTTAAGGCCTTGTAGTGAATAACTCATGTTACTGTTCTCTTTCACGCGCCAGTCTTCAACTTCGAGGTACTGGTCTACCATATCTGAAGAACTCAACAAGGCGGCTAATTCGCGCATGTCAGTGTGCTGTTTGCGGTAGAGGATGTAGGCTTTAGCTGTTGAGGCATGACCGTTTTCGATTAAGCGTTTTTCAACAACGTCTTGTACTTCCTCAACTGTAGGAACGCCGTCGTCGCCATACAATTTGTTTAGTTGAGCTACAACTTCGTCGCTGATGCGTTTAGCCTGTTCTTTATCTTTTCCACCCACTGCTTTAGCAGCTTTCCAAATGGCAATTGTAATACGTTCTTGATCGAAAGGTTCTAATTTACTATCACGTTTTAGTACAAACTTCATTTTTTCACTTCCAATAGTAATCGCCTGAAATCTTCAGGTTCTTCAAATTGCTTGTAAACTGAAGCGAACCGAATGTATGCAATGCGGTCCACGTTTTTGAGGTACTTCATAATTGAGTCGCCGATTTCTCCTGATGCGACTTCTTCGGTGCCTTTAAGCATGAGGTCTTGGCGTACTTGTCCTGCTAACTCGTTAATTTGAGTCATGGTTATGGGTCTTTTTTCGCAGGCTTTCTGTAAGCCGCGGATTATTTTGTTGACGTCGAAGCGTTGAAGTTCACCGTCTTTTTTTCTAACCATGAGTTCGACTGTCTCAAGGTACTCGTAGGTAGTGTAGCGTTTGTTGCAGTTGATGCATTCTTTTCGTCTGCGTGTGGTGTTTTCTGGCGAGTCGCGTGTTTCGAGGGTTTTTGAATTATCGGAGTTGCAGTAGGGACATCTCATTTTTAACATTCTCATGCTTTTGTTAATATATAGTGTACGTAAGCTTATTGTACACACTACAGTTAGCGCATATATAAGTTGATTTCACATTAAACATGCAAAACCACGATTAAACCCATAATCAATACCGTAAAGTTTAAACAAAAAACCACAAATAAAAAAATCAGAAACAAGCTCCTTTTCCGCCAAAAAACCCGTTTTCAACCAAATAATCCATTGGTTAAGGCTTGCGTAAATAATATAATTAAAAATCAAATATTCAGTAGTTACCTTCTGTATAAACAAACAAGCCAAGGAAATGGTGAAATTTGCAGCCAAAAATCGTGAAAGCCAACATCCCATACGAATATTTAACACCTGAACGATGCTACATTGCTGAAAATTTCAGCGACAAAGACGTTTCAATAGCGCGCGCAACAGTAAAGCCAGGTATAACTACTAAAGCGCATCACCTTGAGAAAATCCAGGAAATCTATATAATAACGGCAGGAGAGGGCAAAGTAACCTTTAGCGGCTTAGAACCAACTAATGTGAGTGTCGGCGACGTTATCGTCATTCCTGCTGGGGCATCGCAGAAAATAACCAATACTGGCCAAACCGACTTGGTTTTCTACTGCGTTTGCACACCGAGATTCACTGAAGACTGTTACTTTGACGATGAAGCAGAACCGAAACCTCAATGACATATGTCGACTTCGGAAATAGTGATTTATAAGCAGAACTAACGATATATGTTTTGAGGAGAAAGGAGAAGCTCCTTACGTTTCTAAACCAAGAAACGTTAACTTGTTTTTAGGTCATCCATGAACTCGCTTAGGTCAAGAGTGGAAATGCCGTTTTCGTCTTTTAGTTGCTGCTTCGCCGGTGGGTTCTTGATGTAGAAGGGTATTCTCTGGGCAAAGCGTTCTTGGAAAGTGGGTTTTCAACTCGTTTTTGTAGAAAACGCCAATGGGGATTTTGTCGTCCCATTCCTGCGCTTTTTCTAAACCCGCCACTTTTTTCTTAAACTCCTCACTTGCATCATGAACAACTGGATCAAACCCTGCTTCTTCCAGTTTGTAGAGTCTTGATTGAGGTTTGCCCGCGGCGTCTTTGCGGTCTTCACCAGCATACCAGTCTTTAGTGTTTATGTCATTGTAGACTGGGCATGGCTGCAAGCACTCAACAAACGCTAAACCCTTATGTTCAATTCCTTGTTTAATCGTGTTTTTTAAGTGAATAACATCGAAAGCGTAGGATCTTGCAACAAACGTGTAGCCAGCCGTGATTGCGAGGGCAACTGGGATGATTGCATCGTTAATGTTTGGTTTCGGAAGCGATTTTGTCTGCATGCCGAGCCGAAGCGTCGGTGAAGCTTGTCCTTTTGTTAAGCCGTAAACCCCGTTGTTGTAGAGTAGGTAGGTCATGTCTATGTTTCTTCGTCCAATGTTAACAAAATGTCCTGCGCCGATGCCGAGTCCGTCGCCGTCTCCTCCGACTCCGATAACTTCGAGGTTTGGGTTTGCAACCTTAATTCCCATGGCAAATGGCAGTAGTCTGCCGTGAAGAGTGTGGACGCCGTTGACTTTCACGAAGTGAGGCGTTTTTGCCGCGTTACCCACTCCTGAAACAACAACTACATTATGTGGTTCAAGGTTCAAGTCAGCTAGCGCCATCTGTAGCGCGCTTAGGATTCCGTAGTCTCCGCAGCCTGGACACCAGTCAGTGTAGACATCTGTTTTGTATTCGGATGGTTTATGCGCCAAGCATTAACACCTGCTTCTCAGCTGCTTTATCAGTTAAAACTGCTTTTAATGCTTCATAAACTTCTGTTGTCATCATGGGTCTTCCCGTATACTTGAGAATGTAAAAGTTAGGTTTGATGCTTGTATGCTCAGTTATTACGCCGCCAAGTTGAGCGGTTGCATTATCTTCAATGTCGATTATCCGTTTTTTGCCTGTCAGCATCTGTTTTAGGTAGGCAGATGGAAGAGGATGAATCATGCGCACCTGGATGAACCCTAACGCTGTAGCCTTCCTCTTTGAGTTGGTTGAGCGATTCGATTATGGCGCCTTTAGGTGAACCCCAACTGACAACAATGTTCTCCGCGTCTTTATCACCAAAAAACTTTGCTTTCATCTCCAACGGCACTTCCTTATCGACCAACTCCAGCTTTTTCAAACGTTTATCCATCATTTTCCGTCTGACAATTGGCTCTTCATTTATGTTGCCTGACTCGTTGTGTTCGTCGCCGCTGCACCATTGAACAGCATTTTTTGTTCCCAAAAAAGCTCTAGGCGAGATGCCTGTTTCGGTGAATTGAAAACGTTTGTATGTTTTGCCTTCAAGCTCTTTTTCACCCACGATTAAGCCTCGGTCAATTTTGACTTTTGAGTAGTCAAAAACTGGATATGTCTGCGATGAATTCGCCATTCCTTTATCGAGCAAATGAATAACTGGCATCTGGTACTTCTCAGCTAAATTGAAGACTTCTGCTGCATCAAAGAAGCACTCTTCAATGTCTCCGGACGCAAGGATTATTCTTGCAAATTCTCCGTGAGCTGCATGCATGGCAAACCGCAAATCCTGCTGGCTATGACGTGTTGGTTGCCCAGTTGCAGGTCCACCACGCTGATAGTAAGTAATTACCAACGGCACTTCGTTGTTGCCTGCCCATCCTAAGCCTTCAGCCATAAGTGAAAATCCTGGACCCGACGTGCTTGTTGCTGCCCTAGCACCTGCTAAGCATGCGCCTGAAGCCGAGTTTACTGCGGCAATTTCATCTTCTGTTTGCAGAACAATTATGGCTTCTTCGCCGCCTTTTTTGGTTTTTAAGATTTCGTGGGCTTCCAAGTATTCGCTCTCGTCAGCTGCCGGGGTAATTGGGTAGTATGTTTGGACTCTGCATCCGCCCAGAACTTTGCCCATGGCGACAGCTTGGTTGCCAGTCAAGAAAATTCTTGGTTCTTTAATTTCCATTTTCTCAAGTTTGTGCTTGAAACTGTTCACGTTAAAGTTCTTTTCAGTATAATCGTAAGCGGTATCTACGGCTACGACATTCATGTCGGCGATTTTTTCGTGGAAGGTAGCTTTGATTGCATCTTCTACGAGTTTTCGGTCATACTTTAGTAATGCAAAAGATACGCCGATTGTTAAGACGTTTATCATTTTTGAAAGTGAACTGATTTTTTCGGTTCCGAGTTTTTCGCCGATTTGCTTGAGCAAATCCATGTATGGAACTGCGAAAACCTGAATATTTTTTTGTTTGGCGTAGTTTAGGAAGTCGTTGATAGTTTCGCCAATATTATTCTCTTTCATGAAAGCCTGGATTTGATTTTTGTAATCTTCGCTGAAAGTCGCAATATCTTTTAAGACATTGACGTCAAGATCGCGTGAATCAACGATTATGCCGCCTTCACTTACGACTTCGCCAACATGGCGCACTATCGTTTCCGCGTCAAAAGCTGCAAGCAAATTCACGTCACTAATGTTAGCCAACGTGGGCTGTTTGGATATGCGTTGGAGAAAGTAGCTGTGCATTGTTTTGATGTTTGAGTGGTATTCTCTTCGGCCAAAAACATACAAGCCACCGTAGCCGCAGGCTCTGCCAAATATGGTGGAAGCTGAATCAACGCCACTTCCTTGGGGGCCGCCTGCCATCCAATTTATGCTTTCAATTACCATGGTTTTCACGTTTGAAAATTTTTTGTAATTAAAGTTTTTAGTTTATTTCAAAAATAAGATATCTCCCAAAAAATTGGGAGTTGAGAGGTTTTGTTATCTTACGAAGTCGTCGAATGTCCAGAAGTGGTTTTCTTCTTGGATAATGATGTCTTCGAACATGCGTCTTGTCAGTGTGTCGCCGCGTTTGAGTGCTTCAGCGATGATTTGGCGGTAGAGCGTTATAGCGCTGCTTTCCAGTGCATGGTCTAAGACCAGAAATTCCTGTGCGGTGTTGCCGACAACTGGTAATGGGTCTGGTTTCCATGTTGCTTCGCCTTCGAGGAGGTAGATGCGTTCGCTGATTTTTTCGAGGTGATCCATTTCCTGCATGAATGTTTCTTTGAGGATTTTGCTTACGACTGCGGCTTTGTTGGTTTCCGAGATTGTTTCAAGCGCTGTGTTTTTCATTCTGAGTTCAAGCAACGCCATTTTTTCATGTTGGTTAGTGTACTGGATGATGCCTGCTATTTCAGCGGAAACTGCCTTGTTTAGGAGTGTGAAGTAGTCTTCTGTGTAGATTTTGCGCCATTCAGGAAGCGGCACTTTGCTTGGTTCTTCTTTTTCGTCTTGGAACTTTGTGTATTCTTGGAATTTGAATAGGTGTTGTTCTTCTTCGCCGTAGATTTTCTCGAAGAGTTCACGGGTTTCCCAATCGCCCATTTTTCCGGAGGTTTCGATGATTTCGCGGTATAGCACTAAGGCTTCTTCTTCTGCTTTTACGTCGAGTTTGGCGAATTCGCTTATGCTGTCACCGACGGTGATTTTGCTCGATTTAGTTGAGGCTTTTCCGCCAAGATAGTAGATTCGTTCAATTATTGAGGCGGCATGCTTCATTTCTTGGATGGAGATTTCTCTTAGGATCTTTCCAACCGCATCATAGGTTGTTTTTTCTAAGAGTATGTTTTCGGGGATTGTTCTTCTTACGAGTTTCTCCATTTTTGCATGTTGAAGAATGTATTGGAGAGAAACTTGAATTTCGCGTTCGACTGCCTTGTTTAAAAGGTCTATATAATCTGGTGAAATTTTGACTGCCATCATAATCACAACTTACTGTTTAAAAGGAGAACGCACAGAGATATAAAATTTTTGTGAAAAACAAGTTGGGGAGAGGTAAAAGCCCTTACTTGCTTGATTGTTTTGGTTTTTATTGTAGTGGTTTTCCGCATGAGCTACAGTAAAGTGCGTCAGTGAGGTTTTCTGCTCCACAGTTGGGGCAACGTTTGGTTTGCGTTGTGGTTGATAATGTGGGTTGGGCAGAGTAGGGAACATATGGTGATGGGGTTGGGGCGGCTTTAAGCTTGTTGAAGCCCATTGCAGCAAAAATCCATGCTATCCACGAAATAATCGGGATGAACACGCCGATTAACATGAGTAACCCTGCGGTTCCGAAGTTATCGACTCCGGATTTCTCTTTGAGTTTGTTGAATGCGCGCATGTTGAGTACGCCGTTAACTATTCCGAAAGCAAGTGCCACCACAATTACTACTACGTATGTAAAGATAATCTGCGTAAAAGCAGAGGTGACTGGTGACGGTGTGGTTATCGAGGAAAATCCTGAAAATGCTGCTGATAATAAGACAGCGAATTCTAAGATGACCACAACTACGCCTGAAACTAGGCTCACTATGAAGGCATAGAGAACATTTTTAAAAATTGCTGGTTCTTTGTAATAGTTGGATAAGCTATACATTGAATACATAAACATGATAAAGCCAGCTATTCCTACAGCTACAATAATGATGAGGAATACGATTAATCCACCGAAAGCCGAGAACGATGGTCCAGTTGAGCCGTTGACGATTCGTGTTGCTGAAGCAGCAATTATAGAGACAAATATTGCTACTACACTTATTATGGCAACAATGGGTAAAATAACATTAATTAGACTTGCATAATAGCCGAATTTTCGGCCTGATTCAAGTGACATAGCGTGTCCTCGATTGTTATTTGGTAGCATTTTAGGGATAAGGTTTTCGATAGAATAAGGTTTCTTTTTTTGGCAGATGTTAATTTTTCGTTGCGTTTTCCCAGTTTGAGAATTATTTTTTGTTTTCAATCTTGTCTTGCTCAACCTTGACGGTTACGTTTGGTCCTTTTATTCCTGCTAAAGGTGGAAGGAGATGGGAGATAAATTGTTCTGCAGTGCATGGTCGTACTGTTCCGTTTCGGCTGTATAGTTTCCAACCATCCTCTTCCTTTCTAAACTTTTGTAGCCATTTGTCTTTGAACAGGATGTAGATTGTGCATTCAGAATTTTTCATAGACATCAGTTTGAAGGAGAAATATAAGAAACTTGTTGAAAGATAGGCTAGCTGGTTTTGTGTTCTTTGTTTTTGTTTGGTTGTTGTTGTGGGTTTTTTTGTGTGTGCACTTTATTTGGGGTTTGTGATGGGTTGGTTTTTTGTGTTGGGTTGTGGTTTAGGGTTTGAATGGTTGTTGTTGTGGTTGTGGACGCGGTTTTCCAACATAGGTTGTGGATTTGAAAGTGAGAAAACAATATTAAATCAGAAAATGATGTCTGTTTGTTTCTATTTTCTTAAAAGGATGATTAGGTAGTGGCTATTTTTTCCATTGCCCTGATGCCCATTTGTTGAAGGATACTGGAGTTACTTTGATTATTGGTACATCGCCCTCTTTCCAGATGCCTTCAGGACTTGCGTATTCGGGATATTTTTCTTTGAGTAAGTCATGTGCGTAACGGTATTCTTTGCCATTTAGCATAATTTCTGCTTCGCCTTGAACACGGATGCCTTTGATTGTTGACCAGTTTTTCTGGTCATAATCATCGAAGACAAGTGATACCTGGGGGTTAGCTTCTATATGTTCAAGTTTAGGGGTGTCTGGGTCGGATGCGAAGTAGATGTTTGCGCCATCGAAAATGGCCCAAATCGGCCTTACAACGGGTTCGCATTCCTCTGTTGCTGTTGCAAGACGGCAAACTGGTAACTGTTTAATGAACGCTATATCCGACTTTGAAAGTTTAATCCCCATTCAACCACCAATACTACATTGCATAAATGCAGGAAAATCTGCAAGAGAATAGTTAACAAGGTCACCCTTTTAAACTATATTGGAGCGTAAAGGCGAAAGTACCTTTCTCAAACTCGCTACCCCAACAATAAGCCAGAGGACATTTAAAAATTTGATTTTCCAAACCAATAATTAAAACACTTACAGAAAACAAAAAATAGTCGAGCACTTACAATCTACCGAATGCAGGCAAATAATAAGGACAAAAACTAAATTGTTTTGAGCGCATGCGGGATTCCCCAAGCCTGGTATGGGGCGGGCCTGCTAAGTCCGTGGTCGAAAGGCCGCGTGGGTTCAATTCCCACATCCCGCGCCATTTCTTGAACCCACTGCGTCCTAGGTTGTTTACGATTATTAGCAAAAACTTGATTTGAATCGGTTTTTACATTCATTTTTTTGTTCTTCACGCATACTCAAATTCTTAGACAATAACAAAAAGAGATGTTGGTAAGTTCCCTTTCTAAGAATCAAGATTTTTGAGACCTTCTTTAGTTTGTCTCTTTTTGTTTTCGCTTATTTTAAAATAAAAAATGTTTCTTGGAAGCTTTCTAAACATGTTGGGCATTTCCCTATGTTTTTCTAAATTCATAAAAAGAATTTAGAATGTGAACGATCATCCATCGGGGCAAATCTCTTTGTCTTGAGGTAACAGGCCTTTCTTGCTTATCCAGTACCACATAAATATGCTTCCAGATAGCGTAGCGCCAATCATCAAGAAAAGATATAACAAGAGATTATCTGGTCCATAAACCCAAACAGAGTTGCCCAGCATAGTTGCAATTGTGTTAGGTATTAGGAGTGCTGTGCCTACTATTGTGAGGTAAGCTGCAAGCTTAGCAAAGCGGTTATTGAGCACTGTTAATTGATTATTTGATATTGTTAACTGATTATTTGCGGTTGTCAACTGGTTGTTATATATTGTTTGGGTAGCCTCTATTCCTGAAGCTAAAACCTCCGACATATGCTCGGATAGTCCAATTTGACTCTTAACTTGCTCAATCATCGCACTGAAGAGGTTTACTATTTTTTGATCATCCGTAAGTAATTGGGCATCTCCGTATCGAATAGCTTGAAGCACGTCAACGCTTTCCCAAAGTGCGTTCATGTAGATAATGAGGGCATGCTTCATCACGTATATCTTTGGACCTAATTGGCTTTTGTCTGTTTGTTGATCCATTAGATCTCGGTTAAGTTCGTCTCCGAATTCTTCAATCACTCGCAAATGTCTAAAATTACTATCGTTATTAGCATCAATTATGCGTGATAAGAGAATTGTCAGTTTGTCTTCCAGTTCAGAATTCAAAGGTATTTTTTTGAGGATAGCTTCAGAGTACCTTCTCAACCTGATGAACCTTTTATCAACAAGACGCATGTGCAGGGTAAAGACCATGTTTTTTTTGATTAAAATAAGTAGTGGATGCGCTTTAACCTCTGTTCCTCGAATCTGAACCGAGGGAATACTCATCCACATTTCGTTGTCGAAGTCTTCATAATTTAGCTGTTCACAACAAGAAAGATTGGAGATGAATGATTCACTGAACCCCATTTGAGCTGCCATCGCCGGAAGGTCTTTCATTGGATTATCAGTGATGTAATCTACCCAAGTAACCATCGATTGATTTATTTTTTCCAGAAGTGTTGCGGAAGATTCGGCTTCTTGTTTAAATGTTTTTCCAGTATGATCTATGCCCATACAGAACCAGCGTTTCTGAAGAAGTTCTAAAGGCGCGCTGGGGGCGGAAGGTGATGTAGAAAAACTAGTTTGTGACGATTTGTCTGTTTGTTCTGGTACCGCCATTTTTTTGAACTCCACTATAGCTTAATTTACAGTATTAGACAGTTTCAGGTTTCTAATAGCTTAACTGTTTTTCGGTTCTTTATCCGTCTTCAGTTGTTGATTTGCTACCGTTTAGTTTATGGATAGTCAACAATTGAGGCGCAATAACTCGAAGCAACATACTTTTTTCAGATATTGAGAGTGAAGAATTTGTCCGATTTTTTGCCAATCAAATAAACTATTATCTTTACTCTGCCCCTAATGAAATCAGTCAAGGTTGTATGCTTCTTCGCCATGCTGGCTCATATCCAAGCCTTCATCCTCTTCTTTTGCACTTACTCTGAGCGGCGAAAATACATCTACTAACCTCAACAGTAAGTAAGAGCCAGAAAACGCAAATGCAGCAACAACCGCAACCGCAAGCGCTTGAATGCCTAGCTGAGCTGCGTTGCCATAGAACAATCCGCGTACAGCTGGATTAACTGCAGCGGTTGCAAACAATCCAACTCCTACTGCGCCAATAATTCCGCCGATTCCATGGCAGGCAAAAACGTCGAGTGTATCGTCGATTTTGGATCTGCCAGCACGCCAGTTAGCCACCAAATTAGAGATTATTCCTGCTGCTAAGCCAATGATGACTGCTGATGTGAAATTAATGTAACCTGCCGCTGCAGTAACCGCGGCCATTCCGCATACTGCACCCACTGAGATTCCGATTGCTGAAGGCTTGCCTTTTATTAGCCAATCTAAAAGCATCCAACTTACCGCTGCTGCTGCCGCAGCCAAGTTGGTAGCAATAACTGCCGAAATAGCAATACTGTCAGCTGCTAGTGCGCTGCCTCCGTTGAATCCAAACCATCCAAACCACAGTAAACCTGCACCTAAAATAACATAGGGAATGTTTGTTGGCTTAAATTCGGTGCCCATTGCTGGTGCATCCGGTTCTTTGTGATCTAATGCTTTCATTTGGTCTTTCCAGTAGATACACCCCTTTCGTCTGCCGACGATTAGAGCTGCTGCCAACGCTGACAAGCCTGCAGCTACGTGTACTACTATGCCACCTGCAAAATCCCAAGCGCCTAAAACATGCAACCAGCCGTTGACGTTCCAAAGCCAGTGAGCAATTGGTGAGTAAATGAGGGTAGACCACAATAACACAAATACTAGCAAAGATCTGAAGCGGATTCTTTCTGCACAGGCACCGATGATTAGTGCTGGAGTGATTGCTGCGAATTTGAGTTGGAATGCGAAAAACAAGATTTCAGGAATGCCTGAAGCATAAGTTGAATTAACTTGGTTTATCGTAATGCCGTTTAAGCCCGCAAGTGAAAGATTGCCAATGAAACCGCCGATGCTGGGTCCAAAGACAAGGCTATAACCCCAAAAGAACCATACGAGGCTGACAACGGCGAAGATAGCGATGCATTGGACAAGGGTTGAGACAAGGTTTTTTCTTCGAACTAAGCCGCCATAGAAGAAAGCTAAGGCTGGAGTCATCAACATAACTAGAGCTGTTGACGTTAAAACCCACGCAACGTCAGCTGGATTGTAAGACATGTCTTCCCCTGTTTGTGCTTAGTTATTCCCCTTTTTTGTAAGAACGAATATTTAAACTATACATTCGCATCGAATAAAAGTCTAATAATGGATAAATGTCCAACGTATTGAAAACAACCAATGTATTTATGCAAATAAAGTTTAATATTGAACACTATAATCGTAAAATTGTCCAAAAACAAGCATTAAAACAGAATCTTGTCAAATTCAAGTAACAGCTATTTTGCCTAAAAAAAAGAAAAATTAAGCGCAGATATACGCTATTCTAGTTGGTAGGCTTCTTCACCATGTTCGGCAAGGTCCAAGCCTGCATCTTCTGCTTTCTCGCTTACACGCAATGGTGAGAATACGTTCACCAGTTTAAGTAGCAAGTAAGAGCCGAAGAACGCAAACGGCACTACTACGGCAACTGCTAGCAACTGTGCAATTAGTTGACCAGGGTTTCCGAAGAATAGACCGTTTATCCCCGGAACATCTACTGCTACACTGATCGCTGCTGATGCGAAGAGACCAGTTGCGATTGAACCCCATATTCCGCCTACTCCGTGGCATGCAAAGACGTCTAGTGTGTCGTCGATTTTTGATCTGCCTGCTCTCCAGTTGGCCACCAAGTTTGATATTACTCCTGCTGCCAAACCAATTATCAACGCTGATGATACGCTGACATAGCCTGCTGCAGGTGTAATTGCAACCAATCCCACTACAGCGCCGATTGCTATGCCTACTGCCGAGGGTTTTCCTTTTTTCAACCAGTCGGCAATCATCCAGCTTACTGCTGCTGCTGCTGCTGCAATGTTTGTGGTTACTAGCGCTGAGACCGCAAGGTCGTTTGATGCAAGTGCACTGCCTGCGTTGAATCCGAACCAGCCGAACCATAGTAGCGCTGCGCCTAGTAGTACGTATGGGATGTTAGTTGGTTTGAAGGCTGGTGGGGGTGCGTCTAGCTTTTGCATGTGAGCTTTCCATGGAATGGAACTTCCCTGCGGAGCTGGACATGAATCTCCTTTTCTTCTGCCGACTACGAGCGCTGCTGCAAGTGCTGATAAGCCTGCGGATATATGCACTACTATGCCTCCTGCGAAGTCGATGGCGCCAAAGCCACGTAACCATCCGCTTGGGTTCCATACCCAGTGAGCTATTGGTGCATAGATCAGGGTGGACCATAGGATCATGAAGATTAACAGTGATCTGAACCGGAATCGCTCTGCACAGGCACCAATGATTAGTGCTGGTGTGATTGCGGCGAACTTTAGTTGGAAAGCGAAGAATAGGAGTTCAGGTATTGCAGGTGCTAGGGCTGAGTTTACGTCATGTATTCCAAGAGTGCCCAAGCCCAGTAATCCTGGACTGAAGCCTATGATGCCGTTGATTGATTGTCCAAATACTAGGCTATAGCCCCAGAGTGCCCAGACTATGCTTATTACTGCGAAGATGACGAAGCACTGAACGATTGTTGATACTAAGTTTTTTTTGCGCACTAGACCTCCATAGAAGAAGCCTAAGGCTGGTGTCATTAGCATAACTAGGGCTGTTGCCGTTATTATCCAAGATATATCTCCTGATGACATTTTCATTTCCTCTTTAACATTTGTTTAACTTTTTAATTATTATCTCTACAAATAAACACTCTTGTATTTAAAAGCTACTCATGTGAAACACACTTTTTCCATATTTTGTCCAAACGTTCATTATTATGGGTTAATTTACCATTTATGTGAACTATTCTTCCGAAAAAAACATAAACATTAAAAAGCTGTCCAAAAATTAGCCTAAAATAAAAACGTAAAATCAATAAAATTAAGTAATTATTACAACATTAATCCAAATTTACAGATTTAATGCAATACACGTAATCATTTATGAAATCCAACTTACGCAATCCAAAAACTAGACAGAAAAATAAGCGTCTCTGCTTTTTCCTTTTCGCAAAAACCTTATAATGTCAACAACGCTTCTTTGCAATAAAAGGCGCATAATTATGAAGTTCGGCTCATTCACGTTTCAACCCCAAAAACCCCAAGGTTTTGATTTTCATGTTTTGCGATTAAAACTCGAAACAGGAATCAGGCTTACACCAGTTCCAGACATGATTAGCAACATTGCCCTTTTCGCAGACAACGTCGCAGTTCGGAATCATCCAGATTGGATTTCTCAGTCGCCGCTGGGTCCAGCCAAGATGGGAAACGCAAATTTTAATATTTATTGGGATGTGGTATGCGCTACTCAACCTGAACATAGAGCTGAACAATTAAACTATATAGCGGATGTTGATAGGCAGTCTCCTGGAATATGTTTAAACAGCCAATATTTTGCGGATCACGACCATTGCACATGTCCACGTTGCAAAGAGTTATGGCAGAAAAGCGGTCTTGGCTGGCTTGAATGGCGAAGAAAAGAAGTCACTGATTACATAGGTCAAATACGTGATGTAGTCAAAAAAGAACTCATATTATCAATTCAACCAGACTCAGTAACCTCTTACGAACGGTACGGAGTAGACTTTGATGACCTAGCTAAATATGCAGATGCCTTCAACGTTGTAATGTTCAGCAAAAACTACGCTACGCCATGGTACTTTGAAATGCTCGCCCGCAACTTCAAAAAACTACTCAAAAAACCATTCTACATAAGCCTATACGTTTATGGTCCAGGTGATAGCCCAAAAGATGTCCCAACCCCTGCTGAAGTGCTTACTACGAGTGTTCGCTGTGCAAGAGCTGGAGCAGACGGATTCCTTTACTTAACTGACGGCGCCAGTCAAATGCTTGATTTCCAGAAAGCCGTAGTTGAGGATACTCAGTTAAGAGAACGATTGAAGAGTTATGGCGGAAAACCGGTGCAAGAACTCCTTGATCGGGTGGCAAGCTGGGAAAAAATCGTTAAGTAAATAGGTTCGTTGAAGCATAACTTAATTGGCAAAAGCGTTTGGAGATATTAGGTTGGACTTAGCGCTTTTCATTTCGGAATTTGGTAAAGCGGCATTAGCGTTGTTCATTATCGTTGACCCGTTTGGAAACATCCCTATTTTCGTGGGCTTAACCGAAAATGTTCAAGACGCTCAGAAGAAGAAAGTCTATAACACCGCAACAATTGTTGGCGTGATTCTGCTGCTTGTTTTCGCATTCGCCGGGACAGGAATTCTATCCCTTTTCGGGTTATCAATCTACAGTTTTGAAGTTGCTGGAGGTATCCTACTACTCATTATTGCTATTAGGATTTTGATTTCAGGAAGCATGCATGAGAACGTTGAATCCCCCGAAAGTATAGGAGCAGTTCCCATTGCCATACCCCTTCTTGTCGGTCCAGGCGCAATCACCACAACCATATTTAACATTCAACAATATGACACTATAATAGCGATTTTGTCTGTTTTAGTCGTGATGACAATAACATGGATTACTCTTAGATACATTAGTAAAGTCTACAAATTCTTGGGCAAAACAGGTTCCTTAGTTATTGCAAGAGTTATGGCTTTGTTAATTGCAGCTATTGCGGTCCAGTACATCTTGACTGGAGTAACACATTTTCTAGCCTAAGCTAAATTACAGTTGAAGCGAGATATTAGCTAAGTAACGAGCGTTTCCATAAATGCTTAATCAAACATTAAATAAAAGCCCAACAAATATTAATTTTCAAAGTGAACATTATGCGGTCAGAATGTTATGGTTGCCAAAAAACCTTCTCCGGCAAAGGCTTAACAGTAAACATGAACGGGGAGGAACGTACTTACTGTGCGGATTGCCTATGGAAACTTCAGAAGGAGTATAGCGCAAAGAAGGCTTGTGAGAACTGCGGTCACTTCGATGAGGAATCTTGTGAGAAAACTGGGCAAAAACTAGTTCCAGTGAAAGCTGGGTTTAACACGTATTTTGTTCAAGCAGAAACATGCAGACACTACTCCACCGAACAAAAAACGAGCTCAAAAAAGAAAAATGAAGTATCTGAAGAACAAAAAGAAGCGGTTGCCCTAGCAAAAAAACTTTCTGACAAAGGACAAACACTAACAATTTATTGTTGCCATTGTGGTGCGCCAATAAAAATTGGTGGAAAATCATCCGAAATTCCAAGCACTTGCTCCAGATGCAATGGCGACTTAGAAATCATAAGCTTCGCCAAATTCATGAAACAACACCAACCGTAAAACTTTGTAAAAAATTAAGTCTAAAGGTCACATGAATTAACACTACCCTTTATTTTATAGAACCTATACGCAAATCCCTTGACTTTTTAGCTTGCCATGAAACCTTGACAAACAATTATAGAGTTAGTCCAGAAATCTTTACGAAAAAGGTTTTATTTTCAAGCTATGTGCATTCAAGTGTGAGCGAAAATAAGTAAAGAAGTTAGTGTTTGTCTGCAAAAATATATCAATAAAGATTAATTAATGGACTGTACGGGTGTGGATGAGTATTAAACAGCGAACGATTCTCTGTTTGTCTATTGCAGCACTTATTGCTGTTTATTTTCTAAGCGCACAAGTTGCTCCAGCAGACTCGCTGTTATGGTCCACACATAACTGCGGACATCAATAAGACCCAAATAAACTTAAATGAAACCGTCACGGTGTCGGGTCAAGTGTGTCCTGCAGCATTAAACAAAACTGTAAGAATTGTTTTCACCAGGCCAGACTACACCTACATAGAAAAATTTGTTCTCACAGATTCTGTAACAGGAAATTTTAACGTCACCCAAAAACTTGACATGGCTGGATACTGGAACATCTTCGCCATTGACGGTCATATCTGTGACCGATTGTTTGCTCAAGTGATTGATCCAGCAAATCCTGATGCTCCGCCGCCAAGTCCGAGTGTGCCATTGAATTATAAGGTGAACTGGTCGATTGTTGGTGTAACCGCTGTTTTGTTAAGCATTGGTGGAATAATCGCTTATTTTGGAACAAGAAACAAAACCAGAAAAATCAGTTCCCTCCGATTCCTCATCCAAGTAGGCTTAGTGTTCATTATTTTCTTTGGAATATTCATCGACCACTATTTATTGCCTATACCTGCCTCCCAAATTGCTCCCCACGAAATCCCCATTGGAATCAACGTGTTTGGCGTAGGTATGCCTGATGGCCTTCCAGCACCTTTCTTTGGCTGTTTTTATCCTTGCGGTAGAACCGTAACATGTGCACTTTGGCAAATCCAAACGTACATTTACCCATTCTTTGATGTTGGCGGGGGTTGGGGGGTACACTATGATTCCACAGGTTTGGCAAGGTTAGCCATAGTTTTCGGCGTAATCATATTGGGAGCGGTTATTTTGGGAAGAGTATTCTGCGGTTGGGTTTGCCCCTTCGGCTTATATGTTGATTTGATGACTCGTTTGCGAAAAGCTTTGCGGATAAAACGGCGTAACTTTTCAGACAAGTTTAACGATCGCTTCCATCAATTAAGCTATCTAATTCTAGCTCTAATGATAATTTTAAGCGTGGTTTTCGCTTCCCAAGCCATCTCAGGCACACAATTGGTAGCCGGAACCCAAAAAGGAGGATTCGTTTACACATACTTCTCAGCACCATTCTGCCAGGTCTGTCCAATGAAACCTCTCTGTATCCTGGCGGATACAAGTGTCGGATTAATGAAACCTGATTGGATAACTCAGAACACTACAGGACAATTTTGGCAACTAGGCTACTACCTAACATCAACCAACCTCATCATACTGGGCTTAGTTACAGTTGCAGCCTTCTTCTTCCGACGTTCATGGTGCAAAATCTGTCCACTAGGAGGATTAATTGCCCTGTTTAACCGTTTTCCACCCTTCAAATGGATTAGCGGCGTACGACTAAACAAGGCAGAGGAAAAATGCACCAAATGCGGTATTTGCAAACGTGTTTGTCCCACCCAAGTAAAAGAAGTCTATGAGAAAAAAAACGGTGACGTCGCGTCTTCACAATGCATTTTCTGTTTGCGTTGCGTGGAAATGTGTCCTAGCGAAGATTGCTTGAAATTCAAGTTCGCTGGCAAAACAATCTGCAAATCAAGGAATTGGTTAAATAAATCCGATACTGTAAAGGTGGAATAATGAGAGCCTTAAAATTAAGGTTAAAGCTGATTTTAGCCTTCATTTTCTTAGTGGTCATTACGGCTCCCTCTTTTCTTGTTGTATCCGCAAATTCTCAAGCACCTCTATCAACAGTTGTCATTCAAGCGGACGGTCGCGTTAGTCCAAGTTCAGCGCCGATCGTGCAGAATGGAAACACCTATACTTTCACAGACAACCTGTATGCAGCCATAAAAATCCAGAAAAGCAATATCATACTTGATGGCGCAGGCTTCACTCTTTCTGGTCCCTACAATGGTACCGCAATGGATGCGTGGATTATTGGTCAAGGACCTAATCAATTACCCAACGGAACCTTGGTTCAATACGTTATTGGCATCGATTTGGCAAGCCCAACTGTTGAGGGTGTAACAATTGAAAACCTTAACGTTAAAAACTTCAGTATCGGCATGTACATTTGGACTAAAAATAACACTATAACTGGCAATGGCGTATCCGACAACATTGTAGGTATTCTCCTTTCAGGCTCTAACCAATCCGTCACGAGAAACTACATATCTAATAATCAGCAAGGATTGTTTTTTGGTTTCAATAACCAAGGTGACATAATTCCTTCAGACATTGTGATTAATCATAACGATTTTCAAAACAACATAGTTCAATTGAACGGTTGTGAATGCAAAGATTACAACACAACGGAGTCTCCTCACAGTTGGGATGACGGACGCCAAGGTAACTTCTGGAGTGATTACAACGGCACTGACGTCAATGGCGACGGTGTAGGCGACACACGCTACGTAATAGATGTATTAAACCAAGACCGTTACCCACTAATGCAAAGTTCAGTTAAACTCCAAGTTCCAGCAACAAAAATCCCAATCGAAATAATAGTTTTGGGCATATCAACATTTGTTATTGTAGTTGTTGTAGTGTTCTTTTATAGATTAAGAAAAAAAACGTAAAGCTCTTTGCACTACTTTTTTATTTCAATGCCTGATTTACATTTAAACTGTGATTTACATGAAAGTTGTTGCTATTAACGGAAGCGCGAGAAAAGATGGGAACACCGCCATTTTGCTTCGACGAGTTTTGAGTGTTCTTGAAAGCGAAGGAATAGAAACTGAACTCATTCAGTTGGCTGGTGAACAGATCCATGGCTGCATGGCGTGTGGAACTTGCCGAAAAATCCAAAATAAACAGTGTAAAATTGTTAACGACAACGTTAACCTCTACATTGAGAAGATGGCGGCGGCTGACGGAATAATTCTTGGTTCGCCAACCTATTTTTCTATGATGACTTCTGAGATGAAAGCTCTTATTGACCGTGCAGGTTTTGTAGGGCGTTCAAATGATGATTTGTTTAAACGTAAAGTCGGTGCAGCAGTTGTGGCTGTGCGTAGGGCAGGTGGTATTCCAACCTTCGACGGGATAAACCACTTCTTCCTTATCAGTCAAATGATAGTTCCAGGTTCATCATACTGGAACGTTGGAATAGGATTAGCGAAGGGGGACGTTGAAAAAGATGATGAAGGACTCAAAACCATGGATGACTTAGGAAAAAACATGGCGTGGCTGCTCAAAAAAATAAAGGTTTAGGCGTCTTTTTACTGCATCATTAATTCTATGCCCGGTATCTTCTTTTTCTCATATATTATGTCCATTATCTTGGAGAATCCAGTTATCCAAACTAGGTAAATGGCGCCGATTACTATCCAGACGGGTAGAATCTGGAGTGTATTGCCTTTAATAGATAAGCCTGCGCCGGTTAGGTCTAACAAGCCTATGAATGCCAATGTTGAGGTGCTTTTTGTTAAGGAGCAGAACTCGTTGGTCCATGAGGGGATAACGATTCGGTAGGCCTGGGGCAAAATTACATGGCGAAGTGTCTGGATTTTTGACATGCCCACAGACATGCCCGCCGCCATTTGGTCATCTAGAATTGTTTGCATGGAGCCTTTCATGTAGCCTTTCTGGTAGCCAGCGCTGTTTAACCCAAACACCAAGAAAGCTAACACGTAATGGTCTATCTGTAGGTTGAAAATGGCGGGTATAGTGTATACTGCTATCAAAAGCTGGACAAAGAGGGGGCTGCCTCTGAAGAATTCTACGTAGACTGCTATTACGCCTCTCGCAAATTTTCCGCCATAAATGTCGCCAATTGCCAGCAATGTTCCAAGTAAGAGGCCCAAAAAAACCCCGAAGAGTGTGATCTCTATTGTTAAAGATAACCCTTGAAAGATTAGTGGGTAAAAGCGGGGATCAAAGAGCCACTCAAACATTTTGTTATTCCCTTGTTGTTCGATTTATAATTCTTGTCATGAACTGTTTTGCGCGATCTGTGTTTGGTGCGTTAAAGAACAGTGATGGTGGTCCCGTTTCGATAATATGACCTTCATCGTAGAATATCATTTCTTCCGCGACATCTTTAGCGAAGGGCATTTCATGGCTTACGATAAGCATGGTAGTGCCTTCTTTGGCTAAGTCACGAAGTGTATCAATGACTTCGCCTGTGAGTTCAGGGTCAAGAGCTGAGGTTGGCTCATCAAGCAGTAATATGTCTGGGCTGCGCGCTATTGCTCTGGCTATGCCAACTCTCTGTGCTTGTCCGCCGGACAATTGAGATGGATACTTGTTCATGCATTCAATAATCTTAACTTCCTCTAAGGCGGCTAACGCCCGTTTACGCGCTTCTTCTTTAGGAAGTTTTAGCACTTGCCGAAGTGCCAACTCCACGTTACCTAACGCTGTAAGATGGCGGAAAAGGTAGATATGTTGGAAAACAAAGCCTATTCTCGCACGTGCTTTGTTTAAGTCAACGCCGGGCTTTGTTAGGCATTGGTCGCCAAGGTAGATTTCTCCATTGTCAGGGATATCAAGCATAGCCAGGCATCGTAGAAAAGTGCTTTTTCCTGAACCACTGGGACCAAAAATTAGTTTGATGTCGCCTTTTCGAATCTGCAGCGAAACGTCTTTGACGGCTTCGATTAGTTTTGTATCTTCTTTCTTATCGCCTTTAATTCTGTATTTTTTGTAAACGTGTTTTGCTTCCATTACATATTCGGTCATTTTTTTACAATCCTATTTTTTTCTTCCGTCTGCTTCCCCACCTGTCAAGCGTGAAAGCAATAGGGAAAGTTAACGCGATATAGATCACCGCTGCGAGAACGAAGGGCGTGACGAAGTCGCCTTGCATAGCTTTCAGCTGAAGAGACCTTGTAGTGACTTCCGCTAAGCCGATAACGTAGACATACGCCGAGTCCTTAATGAGTAAGGCATATTCACTGGCTAAACCAGGAGTGGAGAAAGTGAAAACTTGTGGAATCATTATATGCCAGATTGAACTCCATTTTGAGAAACCAACCGATGAACCTGCAATCATCTGTTCATCGCCTACACCTCGGATTGCGCCTCGATAAATCTGCGATTGGTTTGCACCACTTCTAAGTCCTAATACAAAGCAAGCCACAAAAAAGGGGTTACCAAATGGAACTGGGAAGTAAGGTCCCAATCCGAAATAGATCAGTAATAATAGAACAATTTCAGGGATACCGCGCCATATTTTTTCGTAAGCATCAACAACGAATCCTATTTCTTTTTCGTAAACTCTAATGAATGCAAGTGGCAATCCTATTACTATGCCGATTAAGAAAGAAAAGATAGAAATGGAAAGAGTTAATGGTACTCCTCCCAGAAGGAAGATTAATTGTTGCCAACCGTCCAATACAAATCACGTGTTATTACGCGTTCCATTTTGCTTTCAGTTGGTCAACCGTTCCGTCGTAGATGAGTTGCGTCAATGCTCCGTTCATATTGTCAAGGAGTGTGGTTGAGCTTTTGGCTGTTAGGAATGCAACTGGGTAATATGGGTGGCTATAAACAACGCCGACAGGCTTTCCTTCACCATTGAATTGGGCAATCCAACAAGTAGTAATTGGTGTTTCAGCATAAACTGCTTGCACGCTTGGGTTCGCACTGGTCATATCTTGGAATGGTGATGCAGAATCACTCCACGTTCTGATATCTACTCCTGCGTCTTGAAGTTCTATCTGTTCAACGTTTCCAGATTGTACTCCAACGGTGATGCCTTTGGCTTTCAAGTCTGCAAGTGTATTTACAGTGGTTATGCCCTTTGCTGTCATTGTACTTTGAAGCATTACCACTTCTCCATTGGTGGTGCTGTGAGGGATAGTGAAAGAAACTTCTTTTAATCTATCTGGTGTAATTGAGAAGCCGCTGACTCCCATGTCAAGTTGACCTTGTTGAACTGAGAGGATAATGTTGTCAAAGCCTACATCGTTCCATTGAATTGTAAATCCTAATTTTGCTGCACATGCGTTTGCGAGGTCAACTTCGAAACCTACGATGTCGCCAGTAACATTGTCGCGTAGTTGGTAAGGTGGCCATGTTGGGTCTGTACCGACTTTGATGACTTTGGTCTGCTCAATGTTTGCCCAAACTGTATCATTCGATGTTGAGTTTTGTGCTATAAGGAATGGACTTGAAACTAAGCCTACTCCGAAACCTACAACGAGCATTATTACAACTAGAGCTACGGTTAATATTTTTGCCATTTTTGTTCTCCCTAGCCCCAATATTTCTTTCCTTTTGGTATTTAAGCTTAAGCATTAAGCAAGGAAAGGTTTTTTCAGTTTTAGTTGCCTTGATTTTTTTTGTCTTGCACAGAAACCAGAGCTATGGCGATGATTATGAAGAAGGCGCCTATGGTGGAAAATATTGTAATAGGCTCTTTTAGGATAACGATTGATAGAATGACGGCGACGACGATTTCAGACAATAGCAGCACCGTAGAAACTGAAGCGGAAAGATGCTTGAGGCCCTCCAGCCACAAATAATAGGGCAAAACCCAACAAACAATTGCTGTCCAAACAATTCCTAGCCATGCCCAACCTGATAGCTGAAAGAAACCAGGACCAGATAGAAACGCGAAAGGTGCTATTGAAAGAAATGTAACCAGCAGAACCCAGGTCATTGATTGGAACGTGGCAGAAGTTGATTTCATCACTAATTTTTTGTTATAAACCATAAAGATTGCCCATGTTAGACCTGAAACGATAAGCGTCAAGTCGGCAACCATCTGACCATCGCCCAATGCCAAAAGATTGAGGTTTGTGCTAACAAAAACAATACCCATCAAACCCACTAAAACACCGAGAATCTTTTTTCGTGAAAAAGTTTCCCCTAACAATTTTGGGCTAAGAAGTGCCACCCAAATCGCGCTTAAATTTATAAAGAGCGCTGCCTTCGCGGCTGTTGTGTAGTTCATGGCGACGTACTGGAGCAAGTAACCTGCAGCATTTGCAATTCCCAAAAAAACAAGTAGTTTCTTATTTTGGACCTTGAAATCCAGTTTCCTAAGGGCCAACATGATGGCGCCTAATGTGACAGCCGATACCAAGAAACGCCAAAACACAAAAGTGAAGGGGTCAATGGTTTCTAGCCCGATTTTTATAACTGGAAATGATGTGCCCCATAAAGCGCCAGCCAGTAGTGTGAAGAAGACTGCTTTGGATTTTTTGCTTAGCAATTCGTAGGCGCCTCCTCTTCTCCCGTTTTGCTTTGTGATAATCTAAGCGCTTTAATAAAACATTTTTTGTACGGAGAAGTAAAACTGATTAGTTAAGTTTATCAACTTAACTAGATAACGTGCGCACAAAAAAGCAAATTGCAGGCGGTCCAGTGCAAGCTCAAACAATCATTTTACAAAGCAACAAAAATATATGAACACTCAATCTATCTTTTTTCTATTTCTTTGAGATAAAAAAATAAAAGAGAAAACAAGTCTCTTATTTCATTATGGCTTTGAGATCTTCGTCGGGCGTAGAGATGGGCATTATGTTGAATTTATCGACTAGCACTTTGAGGATGTTTGGTGTTATGAAAGCTGGTAAACTTGGTCCGAGTCGAATGTCTTTTAGTCCTAAGTACAGAAGTGATAGTAAGATGGCAACAGCTTTCTGTTCATACCATGAAATCACAAGTGAAAGCGGTAAATCGTTAATCTCCACATGGAATGCTTCTGCCAAGGCTTGAGCTATTTTTACTGCTGAGTATGCATCATTGCATTGTCCAATGTCAAGTAGTCGTGGAATGTCATCGATCGTGCCTAGTTCTTTGTCGAAGAAGCGGAATTTGCCACATGCCAAAGTCAGTATGATTGTGTTGCTGGGGGCTTTTTCAACGAATTCGGTGTAGTAACTGCGTCCGGGTTTTGCTCCATCGCATCCGCCGACGAGTAAAAAGCGTTTGATGTGTCCATTCTTGACTGATTCGATAACTTTGCCTGCTACACTAAGAACTGCATTTCTACCGAAGCCGACTAAGACAGTTTTGCCTTCGACGTCTTCGGGAAAACCTGTCAATTCAATGGCTTTCTGAATTACTGGCGAGAAGTCTTTGCCCTCTATGTGAGGAACCCCTGGGTAACCTACTGGTCCAGCGGTGAAAATGTTGCCTTTATAGCTTTCGATAGGGCGTTGAATGCAGTTGGTAGTCATCAAGATGGCCCCTGGAAACTGTGCGAATTCTTTCTGCTGGTTTTGCCACGCTGTTCCATAGTGACCGTAGAAGTTCGGGTACGCCTTTGAGTTTTGGGTAGCCGTGTGTTGGGAGCATTTCTCCGTGAGTATATACAGTGATGCCTGTTCCTTGAGTTTGTTTTAATATGTTTTCTAAATCGATAAGGTCATGGCCTGAAACCACAATGGCTTTACCTTTTTTGTGTCCCAAGGGTACTTTGGTGGGAACTGGGTGACCATAAGTTTCAGTGTTTCCAGCGTCAAGCAACTCCATTGCACGTATGTTGATTTCGCCGCATTTGAAAACTAAACCTACTAATTCGTTTACGCCCAAGCGATTTGTTGAATGGAGCAACTAATCCTTCATGGATGAAATCGAAGACTTTCTGATCTTTTTTGCCCAAAAGATACGCATGATACGCGTAAGCCGAAATTCCTTTTAAACCATAAGTTACTATCCATTGAAGAGAGTGAAGATCAGGATCAATTGTTGAATCAGCATTTATTCCATAGCGTTTGCCCTGTGCAACTAAACCTTCAATCGTGTTTTCTAACGGTAAATAATCCGCTTTGATTTGTAGTTGCTTATGCAATTTATCGTGCAACTCTGCGGTTTTTCTAATGTAGGCAACTATTGCTTCTGGATCAAAATTCACATTTGTCAACGTAACAAACAATGCTTCAGCGGTAAAGACGCCTATTTTCTCATCTTTCAACCCAGTCTGAATTACAAGTTGGCTAAGTTCCCTTAGTTTGTAAACTAACAAGTCTTGAAGGTTCGCGACATCAGCGGTTTTGCCGCAAACACCGGCGATCGTGCAGCCTTGCCCTTTAGCTGTTTGTTCACATTGGTAACAGAACATTTGGTTTTGACTCAAATTTTTACACCTTTAACAATATTATATCCAAGTTTGCAGATAGCAATTGTCCCTAATATATTAGGGATTTTGAAAATGCTGTGAAAACTTGCTAAAATACTTAAGCACATGCTCCTTATTTTGCGTTGTGCAAAGACTGAATTATTGACGTGAGTTTAATATCCTTCTTAGGCCTTGAAGTTTGACAAAGAGTTTTATGAGAACTATAATTCCCTTTTGAAGTAATGCTCAAGCAACCTCCGTGTGCCCCGCCGCATAATCTCCGACAGAGTCGCTGCGGTGATTCCTAATTTAGCTGCCAGTTCAGCCATTCCAATTTGGCGTGGATAATCAAAAAATCCGCTTTTTAGAGCCAACCAAAAAATTCGTTCCTGATTCTCGGTTAAAACGCCGATCTGTTGTTCGAACTTCCCGATTTTGCGCACGTTAACTGGGTGCCCTGCTTTCTCTAAGTCATCTATTATGCCTTTGTAGGCTTCAAAGGTTGGTACCATAAAGCTGTAGGTTATGATGTTGTCCTGCATACTTTTGCCCGAAACCAAAAAAGCATCATGCGCCAAAATAGTGTTGCAGACCTCGCAACCTTCGCTCTCAAGCCACACCGACGATTTGCCTTCCACATGACCCTTGGCGGCGAGTTCTTTGGGAACTTTGTGCGTTTGGTCTTCGCCAACATCCATCAGGTGCCGAACGGACCCGCTGCTGGAACTTCGGACATCAACAACTTTTAAATGCTTAAACCCCAAAGAAGCCAGTTTACCAACCATTTTACATTGTTTGTTCTCCACTTCAATTACAACGTGGTAGGGTTCGCGCCAAGTGTCAGTCAAACAAATCTGCCTTCCAGTCTAATTGAATAACGTTTGTTAAATAGGTAGTTCCCAACAAATTGAAAGTTGTCGTCCTGCGAATTTGACAGACTACTACTTCTAATTGCCAGAATAATTGTTCTTGTTTCAACACACTAATTAACGCTAAAGCTCAAATATTGCTACCTGCTAAGCTTTGTTTTCTTTAAGTTTGCCAAGTTCTAAAGCGCTCTTAATTAACCGTTCAAATGTTTCAAAATCTGTGTGCTGCAAAGTAGTTTGCTCGGAACTTACATATTTGTTGTTTTTTGCTTGTAGTAACTAATCTTTCGAACTCATCTTCAAAAATATCCCTAGTCATAATGGGTTTACCATCAAGTAATCTAAGACCACAACCAAGGCAATATTCGAAATCATAATTTAACACCCTCTCTTTGGAGTTGCATTCGCCAAAGTATCGGACATCGTTTGCTAATTTGGTGAACATGACATCATCGAATTCAATGAATGAAACACAAGTTTTTCTTATATCATGTTTATGATTCAAGTTAAAACACTTCTTAGCTTGATATTGTCTAAATAGTGCATTTGTTTATTTAACGATAACCAATTTTTTGTTTGTCTTCAATGTATCTAGCTAATATTCAGTATTGTTGGTCGATTAATGTTCAGTTTCTTAGCCGGTAACTTCGTTTCAACTGATGGATTCTCTTGCATCGTCAACTGACATAAGTTTAAGGTGTGTTTTTTTAGGGTTTTGAGAAAAGGAAGTAATAAATTACCCACCACCTACTTTTATTCGCCTCACCAAAAATGAGCACCCATAAAGACGGACTCAACAGAGGAACGTAAGAAACACAAATCTTGCACCTATGACGATAGAGTTCTACCCAATTATGGAACAGGTGGGGCAAAGGGCAAAATTCCCGTGCCGAGAGAACTTAGCAAAGGTGGGCAACGCCCAACAGTGAAGTTAAGCGTTTGGTCACATGGGAGACAAACAGCCCGCAAAAAAGAAATCAGTATGGTTGCATCAATAATTTTTGAGCCCCAGAACTGTTAGGGCTTAAACAGCTTTTTGAAAATAACAAAGAAAAGTACCCTGAAATCTGAATAGTGATAACAAAAAAGAAAGTAGTTAAACCACAACACTTGTTCTTCAACCAGCCTTAAGCAAGGAAAAAAAACAAGGATTTATTGATAGTCTAACCAAAACTATCGATTCAGAAAAAACTACATGATAGGTTTCACGAAAAGAATTAAGCCAAAACAGTCTAAAATAGTAATAAAGTAAACTAAATTTTTAAGTTCAACACTCACATTAAAGCTATAAACACTAAAGCTGGGTGCCAATTTGGACATAGAAAAGAAAATCGAATTAATCTGCAGACCGCCAACCGAAGAATTAGTCACTACAGAGGATTTGAGAGCGCTTCTGGAAACTGAAGAACACCCCATTGCCTACAACGGCTGGGAACCGTCTGGTTTAGCACATTTAGGAACAGGCGTTATCTGCGCTTACAAAATGAAAGACTTTGCAGAAGCCGGCATCCACTTCAAAGCGTTCTTGGCAACGTGGCATGCATGGTTAAACAACAAACTCGGTGGCGACTTAACTCTTATCCGCAAAGCCGCAGACCTCTTTAGACATTCATGGCTTGCCCTTGGAGTGCCAGGTGACAAAGTCGAATTCATTTACTCAGACGAACTCTACAAAGATATCGATTACTGGGCAAAAACAGTGATAATCGCAAAGAACCTGACTTTGGCCCGAACAACCCGAACTCTTGAAATCGCAGGCAGAAAAGAAGGCGAAGCCCACTACGTTTCCGATTACCTCTATACACCCATGCAAGTAGCAGACATTTTCCACATGAAAGTCAAAATTTGCCAACTGGGCATGGACCAGCGCAAAGCAAACATGGTTGGACAGAGAAATCGGAGAAAAAATCGGTTGCTGGAAACCAGTCTGTGTACATCACCATTTACTGCAAGGGTTAGCTAAACCTGGAATTTGGCCAATTCCTGAAGGGCAGGAAAGAGAAGCGGTTGCTTCAGCAAAGATGTCTAAGAGTAAACCAGACACTTGCATCTTCATCTATGACTCACCAGAGGAAATCAAGCAAAAAATGAGTAAAGCGTTCTGTCCAGAAAGAACCGTAAAGTTCAATCCCATAATGGATATTTGCAAATACATTGTTTTCAGGGAAAAACCAGTCTTCAGAATCGAGCGTCCAGCTAAATTCGGTGGAAACGCAGAGTTCCAGTGTTTCCAAGAACTTGAAGTAGCCTATGCAGAAGGAAAATTGCATCCGATGGACCTCAAAAATGGTGTTGCAACTGAACTTGCAGGAATCCTTGAACCAGTTAGACGTTACTTTGAAAATAACAAAGACGCAAAAGACTGCTTAGAGACTGTGCGCAATGCAAAGATTACCCGGTAGTTGTTTTGTCCACACATCGTAAAGAGAAAGTAGAGAAAATAGAGCAAATCCTAACGCAGTTGATAGAAAAATCATTGGAAGGTACGCCCATCATTGTTGAAGGCAAGAAAGATTTTAATGCCCTTCGAGAATTGGGTGTTAAAGGCCCTATTTTAATGGTGAAGACTGAGGGCAAATCTTTTCTTGAAGCAATTGTTGAAATCGAAAAACTAAGTTCAAGAGAGGTTATTCTATTATTGGATTTTGATCGACGAGGGCAAGAAGGAACCAAGCACCTTCAAGAGAGTCTGGAGCGGGGAAAAATCCTAAGGAACCTGAAGTTTTGGCAAGACCTGCGTGCACTAGCAGGTAGAGAAATTCAATGCATAGAAGGGGTGCCCTCGTATTTGAGTACTCTTCAAGAAAAAGCTAAGTGACTAATGAAGGAAGTCTCTATATTTGATTCAATTAATTGTATCCTCGAACTGCTTTTGAATAAGCTGTTTGTAACCTGAAGGTTGATTTTTGAACAGCTTTTAATCAACTTTATATATCAATCGAAAAATCCCTGTATCAAAGTTCGAGTTTTATTTAGTGTGTATAGTTTTGAAACATTGGGTTTTTTAGTTATGATGTACATCATTCTGTAGAGTAAAGGATTCTTACTTTTTTAGGGTTGATAAGAATGGAGAAAAAAAATTACTTCAAAAAATTAATGGCAATTTCTTTAACAATAATGTTGTTAGTGCTTGTTTTCTTAGCCGTTTATTATGGGATGAATCAGCAGCCTAAGAGGTTGTATCCCGGAGAAATCCGTGATTACCAAGGCGAAAACCTTTCTTCAATCGCAGACTTTAGGGAAAACTCGATTAAGGGACCCCAACAAGTCAACATTTCCACTTATACCTTGTCAATAACTGGATTGGTTAACAAAACAGTGAATTATACTTATGACGAAGTACTCAGCAAATTCCAGAAATACGAAAAAGTTGTAACTCTCTATTGTGTTGAAGGTTGGTCGGTTAAGATTCTTTGGGAAGGTTTTCTCGTAAATGATTTGCTCAAAGAAGCAGGCGTTAACTCGAGTGCGGTGGCGGCAATCTTTTACGCATATGATGGTTACTCAACTGAGCTTCCAATCGATTATATTACAGATAAAAACATCATTATTGCTTACAAAATGAATGGTTTGACGCTTCCACCTGAACGCGGTTTCCCATTCGAACTTGTTGCTGAAAGCCAATATGGCTACAAATGGGAGAAATGGATTACTAACATTGAATTAACAGATAACCCTGATTATCTGGGTTACTGGGAAAGCAGAGGCTACCCCAACAATGCAACCCTAAGATAAATTAGAGTTTTTTTAATATCTTTATAGCTTTAATTTTTCTTGGATGCAAAATATTTTTTTCTTATTCTGGTTTGAAGCAAATAACCCACAACCAAAATACTATATGCTATTTCAGTAAATCCAGCAAACTTTGGGATTCCTGGAATGCTTGGCAAATCCAGAAGTGTCAAAGAATCTGCAGCAATCACAAATAACGACACTGCAATTGTGCCTATCCACCCAATTTTTTTGCCTTGCCAAATAAAAAGTGCGAACACCAAAGCTAACAACCCAAAAACAAATGTGTAAATGTCGTAAACTGCGGTTGTTGGAAGAAACGATAAGTTTTCGTATGCAAGGAGAAGTAATCCGAAGAAAGCGTGGATAGCTCCGATAATTAATTGTGAAATAACTAAAATGACGATGCCTATGTTTCTGCCTTTGTAGGTGATTATGGGTGGTTGTTTTTTGTTCATGTAGTCGCCAAAGAATTATTTTATTTTGCTGGTGTTATCAAAATAGATTTTTCATTGTTATTAAAGTGAAGTAGATTTGTTTTGGAGGATGAATCAGAGTTGGGTGCATTGTTATCCTTTTTGAGTTATTTGTAATCAAGTCTCTTTGAGGTAAGCCAACTCTTTTTCCATAGCCAAATGAGCGGCAAAACAATTGATAGCACTAATGCCGTAGTGATTATTAGGATATGTGTGTTGCCGAACTGGGCAATTCCAAAGAAGGTTGCAACCGTGTTTGGGAAAGAAGTAATTGTAGTTACAATTGTTAAGTAGAAAATGACAACTGTTAAACCCTTTATCGAGAGATTAATTTTGTTTGAAATAGCTGATAAATGCACGTTTATGGCGTCTGAGAGTATTTCTCTATAAGTTTCAACGATGTCAATTTGTCTAGTCAAATCTTCGTGAGTAGTGTCAAATAGGTTTCTGGCTTTTGCAACCATACAACTGTCACCGCATTTGTGGAGGTTAAAAATTAGTCCTCGCTCATACCACAAAATCTTATTGAAGCTAATCATATTTGTTTTGAGTTTAAATATGCGTTTTAGTGTGTCTTGGGATGTTTTTTCAACCACTTCTTCCTCTATTGTGGCAGTAAGATTTTCCAGTTTTTCAATATGAACATAGTGGCTGGCGACGATTTCATCTAAAATATAATAAGCAACTTGTGAAGGTGGATCAATCTTGGGTTTACTCATTCTCTCTTTAGCATTATTGAAAATTGGCTGAATTTCTTTTTGTGCGACAGTCACAAGAAAATTCTTTGAAAAAGCCATTACTACTGGATGCACTTTTTTGGTTGAAACGACATCCTGCATTACCAGAAAATTAATAATTGAATAGCCTTCTTCCAAACGTAAATTAATGTAACCGTCTGCTTTTGGCAACCTCAAAAAATTAACAGGCAACTGTGTTGCTTGGGAGACAGCTTGTAACTCGTTTTCTGTTGGATCAACAAGTTCCAACCAAACATTCGATACGCCTTTCGTTTGAAGGTCTTCTGGTTTTATTTCGCTTTCGCCGTTGTTACCCAAGTCAATTGCATGAATCATACGATAATCAAGCCTTTGCTAAAGATATTAAGATTCTTGGCTAATCCGCTTGAGATTTCTTTTGCTTATCTTTCTTTTCCATAAGTTTCCCTAACGTTTCAATGAACTGGCCAATGCGATCCTTTGTTCTGCCGAAATCAACAATTGAGGTTATTGTGGTTACTGGTGTTTCAGCATATATTGACATTCGAGTTGTATTCTCATCTACAGTGGATGCTTCAAGGTAAAGAATTGAATTGTAAGCTAAGAAACCACCTTTTGTTTTGATTTTGGCCTTGTGAGATGTGTCGTCTTGGTCTTCTATTGTCCACTCTAAAATTTTGGTGGTTTCTGGGATTGCAGCCCAAATCTTTTTCAGCGGATAGGACACTTCGAGGTTTTCTTTCTCGTTACGTAAGTAAGCCATTTTTCTTCACCAATGTTTGGTTTGAGTTATACTTAACTCTTCATCTTGGGTGCACGTTAGTTTCTGCTTTCTAAACCAACCTGAAAACTCCCTATTAATATAATATTCATCTTCAAGAATAGAATGAATCCTGCAGTCTAAGCGTCAAACTGTCTATTTTAGTCGCAAAAAAGTAACCATAAAGATCAAAAAGAAAAGACATTAGATTCTAATTTAGCGTTGCTTTTCCTACAATGTTTATTTGAGTGATTCTTTTAGTGCTGAAAAATACGATAATACCTGTTCAATCTGTTCTTTGGCCATGGATAGGATTACTTGGACGGCTTCTTTCTTTGGTGTAGTTGATAATGTAGCTAACGCATAATCTAAGTTGGTGAAGAGTGGTTCCCATGGAATGTTGACTCTCTTGCCTTTAAAGTTGTATAGGGCAAGGACAAATGCGCTGGCTCGGCTTAAACTGTCTTTGAAAGAGTGAATACTTGAGCCAATAACTGTAACATCGTAATCTTTCCCTGCAATAAAACTCTGAATTATTTTGTAATTTTGTTCTAAGTTCTGAATTTCAGCTAAGAGGTCTTGCTTAATTTTTGTTTCTATGTCGTTTTGCATGCTGCATCGCTTTTCTGTATGTTTCACCAAGTACATAAGAGTTTTTTCAATTATTTGGTTTATACTCTTAGGGCTTTTGGATAGTTGCTCAAGTTTTTTAGTTTTTGCTGTGAAAAAGCTTACGGAATAAACCTAATTTTATGTCTGCTTATCCAAAATAATCCTGATAAAGCGAGTGCAAACCCTGCAAATTGAATGCTCGTATGAAGGATGTTTCCGCTTGTTGGAGCCGAGTTGAAAATTGAATAACCAACGTTTACACCCGGTTGCACTCTGAAAATCAAATAATCAGCGTTTGAAAACAAGTTCACAAAACGCATGTTGTAGAATAATGAAGCTGGCACCAAAAAAAACCCTGCTAAAGCGAAAGAATAATGGAGTAGTTTGTTTAGTTTGAGTTTTGTTTTAGCTGAATTAAAAAGTATAATGCTTTTGCTTGTCATTGATGCCGCAAGCAAACAAAAGAAAGGCAAAGCTTGATAATCATATTTAAAAGCGTTGAGAAAAGGCGCTTTTAAATCTAAGACTGCCCCCAAGAAAGTGTTAACACTTACAACACAAACTACCGCGGCTAAACAAATTAGGTCAAAAACCAAAAACTTGCGAAACAAATTTCCTCTGGACTAAAACAACAAGCAGAGAAACAATTATTGCATCGATAAAGAACCAACCTAAACCGTAGTTTACAAGAAAATTGTAGACGAAAAAATATGTTGGGGTAATTGTGCCGGGATATGGGTGTAATAAAGTCGGTGTGGCTAAAAATAGAGATTATGCCGAGTCCCGTGATCGTTTGGTACCATAAATAGGACGCAAAGAAGTGCTGGAATAGAGAAGGCAGCTAACCAAGTGAGCTATGCGTTTGAGGTTTTTGGGGTTATTATAGAAAAAGAAGGCGAGTAATGGAATGAGAATAAAGACGGCGTATAATTTCGTGTTGAAGGCAGCCGCAAAAACAATTCCCGACACAACAAACAACCTAAAGGATCCTCTGCGAACCGCAATTAAACCAACAAACAAACTCAGCAAACTAAAAAACAAACATGGCACATCTATCAGGAAGCTTCTGGAAAGAACAAGATGCCAAGGGCTAAAAGCAAGAAGTGCTGATGCAATAAAACCTGTAGTCTTATTGTAGGCGAATTTGCCTATTCCATAAACTAACGTGATACATCCAAGCCCAAACAACGTTACCAAGAACGTGCCATTGTTAATTGACAATCCGAAGGCTTTGGCGAAGACTGCTTGAATGTAAAAACCCAGTGGCGGCTGATCCATCAGGTTTCCATTCGCGTAAGGCAAGCCGTATTTGAGTACACCTGACATAGCATCATGTTCCCATGCAGTGTCCCCGTTTTGGTAGGGACCTACAGAAAAAGAAACCAGCAAAAACCCGATTAAAACACTCAACAAAGGATAATGCTCGCTTAAGAAGTCTTCCACTAAGTTAGCCCTGTCAAATGAGAATCTGATCCATTATTTGCGTTGATAGTACTCGGGTGATTGACACTTTGATTTTTTTCAAAGGCAAAACTTCTGCCTATAAGGAGTGATTTATTTCGGTTTGAAGATAAATTTTTGGTATTTCCATTTTTTAGCTTTTTTAACCGATTATTCTCTTAACGTAAGGCAGTTTTTTTAGTGGAACAATTATGGCTAGACAAAGAAGCAGGGTTACGGCGGTTACAAGTGGGATTTCTATTATTGGATTCATTGTTGTTACACTAATTCTAAAGCCTAAGTAGCCTTTCTGGAGTGTTTCTAAGATTATTATGTGGAAAAGATAGATTGGCAGGGTGTTTTGGCTGATGACTTTGAGTATTTTGTTGCCGCGGGGAAACCGGTTTTCAATGGTTTGGTTGGGGATCGCTGCTAAGATTAGGAACAGTGTGACTGAAGCAATTATGACGCTGAAACTGGATGCGTCAAGGAAGAACTGACTGTAACTTTCTCCCAGTGTCCCAATCAAAAAGAATGTTCCAAGTATTGTCCAAACAGTACTTAATATTAATCCCAAATACAAAATTGATGAACGAAACCGCAGCTTAACCGCGTAAGCACCCAAAATAAAGTATCCGATTAGCCCGGTTAAGAGAAAAACGTTGTTTTTGAACCATATAGTTTGCGAGCTAAGATTTGCATACAGTGTGACAAGAGTGATTATTCCTGTTCCAATAAACCAAATGATTAGAAAATATCGTATGATTCGCCAATCTGCATGGGCTACGACTACCCGCAAAAGAGGAGTAATAAGATACAAGCCTATCAAAATGTAAACGTACCAAAAATGAACATAAGGACCCGCAAATATACCTTGCAAGATGGATAGTACTGATAGTGATTGTCCCCTGACCAAAAAATCCCATGCAAAGAATATTGCACCCCAGAAAATAACAGGTATTCCAATTCGGTTCCAACGTTTCTTAAAGAAAACTCGAAGCGGCTCATCTACTTTGTTAGGTTGAAGCAAAAGAGCACCTGTTAACATGACGAACAATGGCACAGCCGAACGCGCAATTGAATCGTAGATGTTTGATGTCCACCATAGTTGTACTCCTTGAGGTGACATGAGATTGAGGTTGGGAGTAGGCTTCGATTGCTGCATGAAGCAATATAACCAAAATTATTGCTACTGTACGGATTAGATCAACGGGAAGAGTTAAGCCTTCATTCTTTGGAGGCACTTTAGTGGTCCTTCAACATCAAGCTTTTCTACTGTTTGATTTACTATTAACGGTTTGTGCATTTTAAGCAAAAAAGAAATGATCTATAACTGATACGAGTTTGAAAAAATTTAACCTGAGTATCCATCAGCGAAGCATGAGTCATCTGGGGAGCCATCGGGCAAAGTTATTGCATCATAAACGTTAGCGGCAATAACGGCGGCGCCGTCAATGGTTGGGTGTACGCCGTCAGCAAAATATTCTGAGTGGTTGCTAAGAGCGTCGTACATGTCAACGGTAGGTAAGTTCATTTGGTCTGCTAAATTGTCAATTTGTGGAAGTACGGTTGTAGCGAGAATTGTGTTGTTGTAGCTTGAATTATTGGTGAAGATTGGCGGTGACTTTGCAATCCAGATTAGTTGCTTACCGTCAAGTTGTTGGAATGCCGAAACTAACTGTGAATAATCCGTATCGAAGCCATTTTCATTTGGAGTGATTTCTGGGTTTGCATCATTGGTTCCCAGCATGATAACAATGATGTCTGGGTCAAAATCTAAGGCTTCTTTGAATTTGCTCTCATTCATGTAAGGTTTTGTAGAGTCAAGTGAAACAGTGGAGCCGCTAACGCCAAAATTGCCTACTATGTAGTTTGAACCGAGCATCAAGTGTAATTGGAATGGGTAGCCGCTTCCCTCGGTAATGCTGTCGCCGACGCATGCAACGCGAATGGGTTTGGCTGAGGCATATTCGACGGAAAAATACGCTGCGACCCCCAGTAGAAGAATAAATATCATTATCCCTGTTGAGAATAATTTTGTTTCATTATTCATTCAGTCTTTGCCTCTTTCATTCAGCGTTGCGATCCATAGTGCCAAGAACTGTCGATTTCTTCTTGACGATTTGAAAGTTAATTTTTTAACCATAAGGATGAGTTCATTCAATTTAAAATTTTAGGTAGAAACAGGTATGAAATCAGGAAAATAAACAGATTTTCAAGGGTCTAAAATCTTTAGGAAAAGAAAGTAAAAGAAACCTCCAAGTCGAATAGAGAAGTTAAAACTTCATCACCTTTTCCACCCTAGGCTATTTTGCTTATTGGTGCAGGGGGTTAGCTTGACACCGTCGTTTAAACCCTCGTACAACATTATTTGAAAAACAAGTGAGTATTCGTTAACTAGAGTCAGCTAAAGGGTATCGGCTCATAGCAGCAATCATCGTTTCACTGAAGCTTTTTTTGCTAATGTGCCTAGCAAAATCAGAAGTAGCTATTATGCCCATTAGGACGGCTTTTTTTGTTACAGGAAGGCGTCTGATTTTGTATTTGACCATTATTCTTGCGGCTTCTTTAATTGAGGAATCTTCCTCAATTGTTATTAACGGATATGACATTACCTCATCAATCTTGGTTTCAAGCGATTTTTTCTGCGCCATAACCCTTCGAACCAAGTCTCTTTCAGTAACTATGCCTTTTGGCTCGTTTCCTTCCATCACCACAAGATCGCCTACGTCTTGTTGATGCATCAGTTTTGCAGCCTCAAGAACGGTTCTATGACCATCAATTGTGATGACGTTTGTTGTCATAAAATCTTTGACAGTTGGCATCACTATAAAATGTCCATTGAGTATCGTATAAAAGTTTTGTAACTCCAAATTCTGGCTTGCGGTCCAAATTCATTTAACCAGATTCTCTTAGCATAAAACTAAGAAAAAATGTGAAAAACAAGATGAATAAATAATCTACTAACAATTTTCTTTAGGTGAAGAGGCCTTAGTTTCGTCTTTCTATTAGCCCGCCCCACTTCTCAAAATAGCACATTGTACTTCTCAAAAAAGCTCAAAAGCTCCTCAATCAGCTTAATGATTTCAATGACCTATATGGAGACCATTCATTCTTCAAATAATCACGGTCGGTTCGAAGCCTCAGTTAACCTTTTTGTCGATCCGACTCAGAAGGCCCAAGTTATAGATGCTCTTTCAAAACTCGAAAACGTAGAAGATATTTATGAAGTGAAAGGCGAATTTGACATTGTTTCGACAGTTACTGCCACAAGCTTGGAAGAGTTCCGAACAATCTTGCATAATAAAATCCTGAAAATTAAAGGTGTAAAAAGCACAGTAATCACAGTGGTGCTCAAAACTCACAAAAGACTCAAATCCGATATTACTAATATTAACCGAACAAACGTTCAGTTTACTTGAAGAAAGCTATATAGAACTCTTATATGCACATTTGAGGAAGATGACCATATTTGTCCCGATTGTTCGCGTTCGTAAATATCTTTGTAGAATCGTCAGAAATGGACAATGTAGAGACGGCTCTCTATAAACTGGAAAACCTTGAAGAACTTTATGAAGTAACTGGTGAATTTGACATTGTCACGCTTGTTTCAGCATCGGACATTGAAGAGTTCAGGGATGTTTTAAAGAACAAAATTATGAAAATAAAAGGCGTCAAGAGCACAGTAAGCTCTGTTGTTCTCAAGGTACACAAGGGACCAAGATTTAACGGTGACGCCAAAGAGCAATCAACCTCAACTCCAGCGTCCTCAAACCCGTAACTGCATCAATAAAGGTGAAGTATGATTAGCTTAGGTTTTGTAGAAATTGATAGACCCTCTTCAAGCGTTAACTGTAGTTCTTCTCCTTGTCGTAACGATTTTCTTAGCGTGGCGTCTTGCTCCTTACCTAACCAAAGTCTTCACTCAAGCCCCAAGTCGTATTGACCGCATTCTGAATCCTGTAGAAAAAGGGATATACAAAATTTGCGGAGTTGACCCTAATGGTGGAATGGGTTGGAAACGGTACTTCTATTCTGCTTTATTGCTTAACGTTTTGCAGATGGCTGTGGCCTTTGTAATTCTTGTTTTTCAGGATAAGCTACCGCTTAATCCTCAGAGCTTTCCAGGGCTTTCGTGGGATCTTGCATTTAACACCGTGATATCCTTTGGTACTAACACTAACCTGCAACATTATAATGGAGAAACCACACTTTCCATTTTTAGCCAAATGGGGGCAATTCAGTTCCTTCAGTTCACCTCGGCTGTAACTGGACTATGCGTTGCAATCGCTATGGTGCGTGGTTTTATCTCCAGCTCTAAAAATCTCGGTAACTTCCATGTTGATTTCGTTCGGTCCCTTACTAGGATTTTTCTTCCCTTATGTTTGGTTGCATCAATAGTGTTAGTTGCGCTCGGGGTTCCCCAGACTCTTAATGCCTACTCTGTAGTGCAAACCGTAGAGGGAGCGGCACAGACAATATTGGTTGGACCTGTAGCTTCACTTGTATCTATAATGCAGATAGGAACTAACGGAGGCGGATATTTCGGAGCCAATGCAGCCCACCCATTTATGAACCCGAGCCCAATATCGAACCTTTTTGAAATGTTCCTTATGATGATCCTGCCAACAGCCTTGATTTTTGTATTCGGTCGAATGCTTGGAAAAACAAAAGAATCTCGACCAATCCTCATAGGCGCATATGGACTCTTCTCCGTAAACCTCATCATTGGGTTTCTTCAAAACCTTCCTTCGGGAACTGGAATCGAAACAAGAATAGGCGGGTTCTTCTCCGCTTTCTGGACTACTACAACCACCGCTTTCACCACAGGTTCGGTAAACGCCTCGCTATCAGCTATGAACCCTCTCAATGTTCTTTCAGGCTTCATGGGTATGCTAACTCAAGCAACACCTGGAGGCAAAGGTGTAGGATTGATGTACATGCTGATGTACATAATCATCACTGTTTTCCTTGTTGGGCTGATGTCGGGCAGAACCCCTGAGTATCTGGGAATTAAAATTAGAGGACAAGACGTGAAGCTTGTTATGATTGCGTTTCTTATTCATCCCATAATAATCCTTGTTCCAACAGTAATAGCATATGCGACTGGTGCCGCAAGTGCAATTGGAGTAAGCACTAACTCTATTGGTTTTACTCAGATACTATGGGAGTTTACGACAAGTGCAGCTAATAATGGGTCAGATTTCTTGGGCGCTTCAGCCAACACGCCATTCTTCAATATCTCAACTGGCATTGTAATGTTTCTAGGTCGATATCTCCCCATTTTGCTGTTGCTTGCACTTGCAGGCTCGATGATAGGACGAAAACGTAGCAGTGAAGCTGGTCTTAAAACAGACAGCCTGATCTTCTCTGTCGTCCTAATAGCAAGCATACTCATAGTGGTTGTATTGACGTTCTTTCCCTTTCTTGCTTTAGGGCCTATTCTTTCATTCTTCAACGGACTGGTGAATGGATTTGGTTAAAACTCCTGATGAAATGGTTGAAAGAACCGTCTTGCCGGAGCGGAAAGCCTCAGTCTTAACTGGGAAAGTGCTGTTGGATTCTTTTGCAAGATTGAACCCGCGGACTCTGATTTCAAACCCTGTCATGTTTCTAGTCGAAATTACATTCTTTATAGTTTTAGCTATGGCAGTATATCCGGAGGGATTCTATCCCGTTGCAAACCTCAGCCAAAGATCTTTTTACGCAACTGTTGCCGCGATTCTTATAGTAACCGTGTGGTTTAGCACCCTCTCTGATGCGCTTGCGGAGAAGCAGGCAAAAAACACGGCAAGTAGTCTTAGAAAGCTTGAGACTGAAGTTCCAGCTAAGAAAATAGTGACCGAAGGTTGGACAAGAAAAACAGTTTTAATTTCATCCAAGGCTTTGCAGAAAGGTGACTTGATTCTACTTGAGATCAACGATATGATTCCTTCAGATGCTGAAGTGCTTGAAGGGATAGCGATGGTTGATGAATCCCTTCTTACTGGCGAATCGGTTCCTGTGCGTAAGGCGCCTGGAGACATGTTGATTGGTGGCTCAAGAATAATAAGCGATACCTTAACTGCAAAAGTTACCGTAAATCCAGATGAGAGCTATATCAACCAGATGATAAAGATGGTTGAGTCCTCCAAACGACCAAAGACGCCTAACGAACAGGCAATTACAACAATCCTAATTGGCTTAACGGCGATATTTAGTATAATTATTATTTCGTTGCTTGGGCTTTCTGTGGTTCTTCATCTTCAAGGCGATTTATCTGTCCTTATTGCACTCTACGTTTGCCTTCTGCCAACCACTATAGGCGCCCTTCTGCCAGCGATTGGGCTTTCAGGTATATCGAGGTTATATAAAAGAAAAATCGTTGCCAAATCAGGTAGAGCTATCGAAACGGCAGGTGATGTTGACGCGATTCTCTTGGATAAAACAGGCACAATCACAATCGGAAACCGACAGGCGATAGAATTCACAGCTTTTAATGATTGCACGGAACAAGACGTCGGCGAGGCAGCTTTTCTTTCTTCTTGGCACGATGATACTCCCGAAGGACGCAGCATTATAAGACTTGCTTCCGAAAGAGGATTTGTTCCTGAGGAATTGAATTCGTTGGCGCTTGCGGAGGTTTATCCATTCTCGGCTGAAACACGCACCAGTGGGGTTAAGATAGCTTGCAGCACTGGGTTTATGCTTCCAAAAGGCGAAAAAGGACACGGAGAACACGGCAGGTTTAGTCGAAAATTTGCAGATACCGTTTCCGGAGAGGAAGAAACTTCATGTCTCGAATCTGAGATTATAGTAATAAAGGGAGCTCCCAATGCAATCCTTGCAATTGTTGGGTCGCCCCCGCCAGATTTCACAACAAAAGCTGAAAACATTTCCTCAGAAGGTGATACTCCGATTGCCTTAGCACGAAACGGTAGGGCAATTGGTATGATTAGGTTGAAAGATGTCCTGAAACCAGGTATCAAAGAGAAAATCCACTCCATCAAACTCATGGGCATAAGGCCAGTTATGATAACTGGAGACCAGCCGCTTACTGCTAAAAGCATTGCTTCGGAAGTAGAAATAGATGAATATGTGCCTCAAGCAAAACCTGAAGACAAATACAGTATTGTCATAAAAGAGCAAGACCAAACAAGAATTGTTGCCATGATAGGTGATGGAACTAATGATGCTCCGGCTTTGGCAAAGGCAGATGTAGGTCTAGCCATGAATTCTGGCACTCAGGCAGCAAAAGAAGCTGCTAACATGGTTGATCTCGAATCTAACCCTGCAAAAATTATCGATGTCGTTCTTCTTGGCAAACAATTGTTAATGACCCGTGGCGCTGTCACTACGTTTAGCATTGCTAATGATGTGGCTAAATACTTCGCAATAATGCCCGTTCTGTTCGCTGTTGCCGCTCCAAAGCTACAAACTTTAAATGTGCTTGGCCTCGGTTTACATACTGCCGTGCTATCTGCTTTAATTTTCAATGCAATCATTATTCCGCTCCTTATTCCTTTAGCGATGCGAGGGATATCGTTTAAGCCGTCAGATACCATGACGCTTTTCTTGCGAAATACGTTGATTTATGGCGTAGGCGGTGTTATAGTGCCATTCATTGGAATCAAATTAATCGATATGTTACTTCCATTCCTACATGTATAGGGTGAAACGAAAATATGCAATCGAATAAGAAACAAAATTGGCATTTAAGGCAGGCAATATCCATAGCTGTGCTTTCATTGGTAATTTGCGGCTTAGTTTTCCCGATTGTAGTTACCGGTTTAGCGCAAGTTTTATTTCCAAACCAGGCAAACGGAGAAATCGTTCAATTCAACGGTCAAGCAGTTGGATCAAACTTAATTGCCCAAAACTTCACTCTGCCTATTTTCTTCCATCCCAGAAATGATTCTGCCTCGGGAGTAGACCCTGACATTACTCTTCAAGACGCATATTCACAAGTTCCGAGAATGCAAAACGCCACAGGCATACCAACAGAAAATCTCAACCAAATGATAAACCAAAATACAGAAGGAACTTACTGGATTTTTGGCACCCCATATGTAAACGTACTTCGCTTGAACTTGGCGCTCGTAAAAGCTTATCCTACAATCTATAGCGGATTCTAGTGATCTTGAGACAGGTTGGAAAAGGATCCAATTGTCGTTGTCTTGGAGCCTAATTGAAAATATGAACCTCGAGAAAGTTAATTTTTTAGTTCCCGCGGAGTAAAAAATAGCGTTTCGAGGTGGAGTTCGATAAATTCGCTTCTTGATCTTTTCTGTTTTGAGGCTTCTTTGTCTATTTTTTCTACCACACGATTTGATAGAGCTATGCTTACTGGGTGTTTGTGCACTGTAACCTGAGCCTCTGAGTATTTGTTTCTTTGTTAATATTTAACAATTGTTGTTAAGGCTTAACAACAGCCTTTTTCAGCAAAATAAGCTTAATTCTTGACTTAATGTCGCAGACTTGTTGCAGGGATTGTAAGGGCAAGGTTCGTGAGTATGTAGCTTCGCTGTTGCCCTTCAAAGTCTTAGAAGCTGCCCTAATATGCCTCTGAGGATTTGTAGTCTTTAGCTCCTTTGCTTGTTGGGGCTCCTGTTTACATTGAGCATGTTGCTGTTGATTCTGCTGATGGAAAAGTTACCGGGTGCGCATATAGCTCGGCTTCTATGTCCCTGTTGTATGAGGCAGAGATTTACGACGCTGTTATAGCAGAAAAGATTCGGAACGGTTTAATAAAGGAAAACATCAACTCGACTAAAAAGCATCGCCATTTTACGCACCCTTACATTTACTTATAAATGGTGCAGGGGGTGGGATTTGAACCCACGAACCTCTGAAGGATAGGCTCCTGAAGCATGCGCACCGCTTTTAATGACGGCTCTACGCCTTTGACCATGCTCGGCGACCCCTGCGCTAAAACTCCAATGGTTGTTATTCAAAATAATCCTTACTGATAAATAAATCTGCCAGCACCCAGAAAATTAAGTTCATTCTATTCGGAAAAAACAAAGGTTGTTAAGTTTAAAGCAAAAAATAATTTTCTTCTCCACTTTAAAGTTCATCTTAGGTTAATGCTGCTTCTTGGAGTTTTTGAATCGATTGCTTGGTTTCTTCTTCTGATGGGTGAGTTATCGCTCCAGCTGGACAGATGTCTTCACAACCTCTACACAAGACTACGCATGCATTTAGATTTTGTACGATTGTTTTCTTTTTTCCTGCTTTTTCTTCGGATCCGAAAGATTTTGCATGGCAGAAGTCTACGCATTTTCCGCAGCTGGTGCATTTTTCGTAGTTTATTATTGGATGCCAAATTATTTTGTTTCTTGGGATTCCCTCGTATGATTCTTCAGACATTTTCTTCACTTTTTCTGAGTTAATGCTCCAAAAAATTAAGTTGCTAACGATATTTAGGCATTGTTATAAATTGTAAAATATTTTCTTTTATCCCGCATTGCATTAACTTATAGAATTGGAAGGAGTTTTTTCTAATTCTTTCTCTATAATTTAAATTTAAATAAGAGAGTCATAGTTTTTGTGTGCAAAAGGAAGCGGTAGCAAGTTGCAGCTGGAAGAAATGAAAAAAGAAGTTGAAGCTCTCGTCATTGCAAAAGGTTTCTACAATAAACCCGAAGATATCCCAAAGAAATTGCTTTTTGCTTTTATAGAGTTAGGCGAGGCCAGCGACGCATGGAAAAAAGGTTTGCCTGAAGAAAAAATCGCTGAAGAATTAATCGATGTTATTTTTTACATTTTAGATGTCTAGTCGCTTAGCATGTCCAAGCATGAATATGGATGAAGTGTTTCGAAAAAAACTTGAGAAAAACCTTGGTAGACCATTTCAGTATGGTGAAGGACACCGCGGCAAACAACCCTAAGAACCCAAGTAATAACTAATGTTTTTAGGATATGCCGAGAAGTAATGTCTGTTGACTAAAGTGGACTTTACATACCCTAAAGACTTACTTTTCGATTGTAGCAAATGTGGTTTATGCTGTGGAGACACAAAACAAAAAACAAGACATATCTTGCTTTTGGCATCCGAGGCAAATGATATTTTAGCAGAAATTAATTTGCCGCTTAAAGTCTTTGCTAAACAAATCAAGAATAAAGCACCTTACTGTTTTGAAATGAAAAAGCCACAAGAAGGCAAATGCTTTTTTTTGAAAGATAACCAGTGTAGCATTTACAAGCTAAGACCGCTGATCTGCAGGTTTTATCCATTTGAATTAAAATTTGACTCAGATAAAGACCTGTATATTTTCGATTTTACAGTTGAATGTCCGGAAATAAACAAAGGAAAAATTATGACTTTGAAGGATTTTGACGAATTATTTGCGTTGGCTAAGGAAAGGTTACCTTAAAGCTGCCCCAAAACATCAACTTGCTCTAAAATAACCCCGCAATAATGACACTGCAAAACCAGCAGCTCCTCATCCTTAACATAAAATTTCGATACAACAGGTTCATTTGCATTGCTTATACAGCATGGGTTTGCACATTTGATTATGCCTTCAATCGCCTTAGGAAGCTTTACTTCCAACTTTTCTACCACTGCATAGTCATGAATGATGTTGATAGATGCATGGGGGGCAACTAGAGCAATTCTGTTAACTTCTTGGGAGTTGAGTGCTTTTCCTTCAATCTTGACAATATCTTTTACTCCAAAACGTTTGCTGGGAACATTGATTGCTATTGTCATAACTTTTTTTTCTTTGCCAGTGATTCCCAAAATTTTAACAACATCTAAGGCAAAACCACCGCGAATATGGTCGATGACTGTTCCGTTTTTTATTTTAGAAACCCTAAGCTCTCTATCACTCATAATGTGTCCCGTTACAAAGCTATGCGTAGGCAGCAAATAAGAATTTTGATGGAGATTCGATTAAAAAACTGTTTATTGGAAATCATACAAACTCGACAATGAAACAGAAACAGCAATCTCAAGCAACACAACAATGACAGGGTTATCTTTGGGTTCACATAGCTTAACCCTTTACGCAGCAGACTACTCAAACAACTTGCAGACTTTAACAATTCAATTTACAATAGCAGAAATCCATAAACCTGAAACTTTTCCAGCTGTACCCGTTGCCACTGTTTCTGTCGTTGCTATCGCCTTGGAGGCTGCTGGTTTGTTGGTCTACCACAAAAAAAAACAAACCCAACTTTTAGGGAAAAAGCATACAGCTGTTGCGGTCTTAACTTATTATTTTGGACGAACCCTTAATAGTAAGAAAGTAAAATAGTTGTACTGATAAGAAATGTCAGAAGAACCCCAAGTTACAACAATCAGCGAAAAAGGACAAATAGTAATCCCACAGTCAATAAGAAAAGAACTTGGAATAAAGCCCAAAACAAAGTTTCTAGTTTACGGCAAAGGCGACACCGTAATAATGAAAAAGCTCGAACTCCCTGACATGAAAAAAGAATGGATTGAAATCTTCAAGGTCATGGATAAGAAAAACCTGAAGCTTTCTGAAAGTGAAATCCAAAAAGAAGTAGCAGAAACCAGAAAACACAACAGATGATCAAATGCTCAGAGTCGTTCTTGACACTAACGTCCTTGTTAGCGCCCTTATTTCTGATGGGAAGCCAAGGGAACTCTTCAGGAAAGGAATTGAAAACCAATTTTTAATCGTGACATCAGATCCCATGCTCAAGGAACTATCTCGTGTGCTTGGTAGATCAAAATTCAAAACCAATCCAGATGAAATCCGCAGAATAACTCTAGCTCTTCTTAATTCAGCTGAAGTGGTCGATGTGAAAACAAAGCTTAAAGTTGTCAAGGAGGACCCTAAAGATGACATTGTCATCGAAACGGCTTATGATGGGCACGCCGATTTCATCGTAACTGGAGATGGGCATCTTCTCGAATTGGAGAGCTTTAAAGGAATTGAGATAATAACTGTTGAAAAAGCCCTCAAACTTCTATAAAAAAGCCCTGCGCCTACTGCAACAACGAGAACAATTAGTTGTTTAGAAAGCCCAAAGAGCTTAGTCAAGAAACCTTTACGAAAATCAGTCAAGAGTCTTGTACGAGAAGTCTTTTATTGAAAATAAGTTCTTAGAAGTAAGTATGCGTGGTTTGGGTAAGAGTTTCGCTTTAGTGTTTATTCTTATTTTTCTTGCAACATTTGTTGCATTGCCACCTGCAACTGTGAAAGCTCAATCTAAAACAATTGTTGTTCCAGACGATTACCCAACTATTGAACAAGCAATCGATAAGGCGGTGGATGGAGAGACAATTCTTGTAAAAAGCGGTGTGTACCACGAAAATGCAATGAACATAACAAAGAGCATCTCAATAATAGGTGATGACAGTCAATCTACAACACTAAACATGGTTGCACCAAGTTTTAACGGACAAATATATGGGTTTAATATAACAACTTATGGTAAAGCTATCAACGTTAATGCCGACAATTTCACTCTTTCGGGTTTTACGATACATACTAATGGTGGCGATATCGCTATTTCTGGAAATAACACAGCGATAACAAATAACAGGATATATGCTCCATTTTCAGCTACTGGTTATTATTTTGACATCACTAACAATACCTTCCTAAAAGGTTATTTCAAGAGCGGTTGGGGCGTAAACTTTGCGTATCCTTTCACTATATCCACCTCATTATCACAATTCTGCTTTAACACAATCAATTATGACAGAACCAACTGCCCCGTTACATTTGGCGGAAAATATAACGTAATAACAAACAATATCATTTCAGGCTGTGTTGTGTATATAGATGCTACCCCCTGTTTCTTCTCAAGCAATAATATATCAAATTCACTCGATTGGGTTACGCTTGTCTCAAGCAATAGTATTATGACTAAAAACACAATAGATGGAATAAATTATGGATTTGGAAACGAAGGCTCAAGTAACATAATATTCGCAAACTTGATAACAAATTGCGGAAAGGTGTACAGTGACCCTTCCAAACATTATTTTCCTAAAGCGACCTTTCCAGGAAATCAGTCGGGCGTATTCTACGGTAACAATTTCATTAACAATTATCTCAATTTAGACTGCTCAATGATGACGAGAATCGATGCTTTTGACAATGGTACAATAGGCAATTACTGGAGCAATTATAAAGGAGTAGACGCTAATGGAAATGAAATTGGCGATACACCGTATTACATAGATGCTAAGCGTACTGACTTTTATCCGCTTATGACACCTTTCGACATTGCATCTGCTACCGATTTGATGCCCAAATGGGCTGAAAACTTAAATTCGATTGCACTTGCTAATGTAGATAATGGCTCAACCATTGCCCTAATTCTTAGTGGAAATATTACTTCTTCACAGATGTCAAGTATCAAAATTTCTACAAATCAAACAAGTGCAACAGCCAGCTTATCTTTTAACATAACTGGACTAAGCAACAACATAGGTATTAGTAACATAAGTATCCCAATTAGCGAAGTGCCATTTGGAGCAACTCCATCAATTCGCATTGATGGTAAATTAGCTTCAAATCAAGCTTACTCTCAAGACAGGAATTATTTCTATGTTTGGTACACGGTTCACTTTAGTACTCATGAAGTATCTATAACTTTTCAAAAATCCAACCAAGCATCTAATGGAACAGTCGTTTTGACTGCTTTGTTTGCGTTTTCTATTATCATTACCATTGGTGTTATCTCTCTTTTTCTTTATAAAAGGCATCGAAAAACCATCAATCAAAACAAACCCATCGTTTAGAGAAAAGCATAAACTAAAATCGTAATGAAAAGTTTGATAAACTTAACTTTATCAAATTACACTTCAACCTTAGTCACGTTGTTTTTAAGTAATTCAAATAAACCAAAAACTAAACGAAAGGTTGGTAAATAGAATTTTACTAAAGAAATTTTTTATGTGGGATGGGAACGCAAATCAATTACTGTTGTTCCAGCGAATTTATCAAAGTACCTCATGAAAGCGCTATTTTTTATTCTCCATCCATAAATTAGGTCAAAGGGTAGTAAGGGTAATACTTTTCCAAAGTTCCTTACGGCAGCATGATCATATGACATTTTTTTGCCATCAGTTCTAACAACTTTTAAACCTATAATTCGTTTTCCGATGCTTTGACCATTAAATCCCTCGAGCAAAGTTGAATAAAGCCAGAGTAGTCCGACAGTTATGGAAAGCAAAGCGCTTATTCTATTGCTTACAAAGTTTGCACCAGAAATTGACAAGATATCTGGAAGAAAGGTAATTGCAGATGTAATTGCAAAAATTAACCCAAAATCAATAAGAAATGCTAAAGCTCTGTTTTTGAAAGATGCAAGAGGAAGTGAACTTGCCTTTCCTTCTACATCGGCTACTTCTGCCCAGCCTTCAACATCGTGAATAACGCGAACTGCGCTTTCTCCAGCTCGACTGAGCTTGTATTTGCCGTTTGAAGTTTGTTCAATAAAAGGTGCTAATGAACGTAGGTGAAAACTTAGTTTGCCGGTATCAACTTTAAGCAGATTTAGTAAGTCAGTGAATGATGATTCACCGTTATTGCTAAGGTCTAGTAAAATTTCCCTTCGCAATGGATGTGAAAGCACTGAAAGTACTTTTGAAACGTTTCCTTGATCTACGGCCATATTGCAAAACCATTTATTTTAATTATTAAGGATGACTGTCGAACGGTTTTGGTATATGACCCATTAAAAACCACTTCTCACATATAAGTGCCACTCAAAAAACTCAATTAAGCTTTAAGAAAACCATGTTTTAATAGCTAAAAAACACCTATTATCTAGTAATATGTCAAGCGCTGAAGTAGCAGTCAAAGTATTCAGGGAACTGGAAATTGAAGATTTTCGTATTCTCAATATTATCGAAGCAGGCATGAGTACACATGAATTTGTTCCCAAAGAGCAAATTCAAAAACACGCCAAACTTCCAATGGATCGTATAGACTTTACACTGGGCAAATTAAGTAGGTTAGGCTTAACCTATCGAACAAATGAAACCTATAACGGTCACACCTTAAATTATGCAGGATACGATTGCCTAGCAATAAACGCACTTGTTAAAGCAGGAGTAATTGAATCATTTGGGCAAAGCTTAGGTGTTGGTAAAGAAGCCGACGTTTACGATGCTTTAAGCTCAACTGGCAAACGTATAGCTGTAAAATTCCATCGGTTGGGGAGAATAAGTTTTAGGCAAACAAGACGAAAAAGAGCATATAGTCGAGAACATTCTTCCTGGCTTTTCCTTTCACATATTGCCGCTGAGAAAGAATTTGAAGCTATGAAATTGGTTTATTCAAAAGGTGTATCTGTGCCTGAACCAATAAGTCACAATCGCCATGTTGTTGCGATGGGTATGATTGAAGGTGCCCAACTTTACAAATACAAAGACATCGGTAAACCAGAAAAGATTTTAAAAGATATTCTGCGTAATGTCAGAAAATCATATTTAAAAGCCCATATTATTCACGCAGATCTTAGTGAATATAACATTATTTTACAGCCTGACGGCCACCTGTTAATCATAGATTGGCCCCAAGCAACAAAAACAGATCATCCTAACGCAGGGGAACTGCTTGAAAGAGATATTAAAAATGTGTTGATTTTTTTCAGCCGCAAATTTAATATAAAATTGGCTGAAAAAGAAGCCTGCGAATATGTAACTGGAAAAGCCAGAAGCCTGAAGTTTTAGTGCTTGTTGGCGTCCATAACTATGTAGAGAATGTTGTTTCCACGGAGCAACACATTACCATAGTTAGTCATTAGTTGGTCTTCTTTGAATTCTGTGGCGCCTTCCAAGAGAATGTTCATGTGCCCATCGCACTTTATCATTTTTCCCTTGTATTCATATCCATTTTTCAAAACTACTTCAATATTGCCGTGCAATTGTTTAATGAGTACGTTCAATGGTTTTTTACTTGGTTCCATCATCGTCATTTTTGGGTCCCTGTCCATTCCTGTTGATATGCAAGAACCCCTTACCAAATATAAAAGTCTTATGAAAACGGCTTGTCACAAATTAAACAAAAAAGACTCCGCGGAACAAAAAAGAGTTTAATTGAGAAAAATAAGAGCTCCCAAACTTGAGTTCTAAACCTAACATACCTTAATTGAGAGCAAACAAAAAAGGAAAAAAGAGTTTTAGGGTATTTATTGCAGATTAAAGCTTTGACAATATTGAAAGTGCTGCCACTACTAGGAAAGCAACACCTGTCCAGAATAAGTCGCCGCCCGTGAGGAAATACACAACGACTGCAACAAGAATCGCGGGGATTAGGACTAAAAATAATTTGATTAGGACGATAATAATCACACCTATAATGACAAGCACTATTAGAAAACCAATGTCAAATCCGCCAAGACCCAAACTACTCAAAATAGAATAAACAATACTCATTAAAACAAAATTCAACAAAATTCCTCTATAAAAAAATAGGAGTGCTAGCGTAATAAGCTTTCCCAGGTAGGAAGCGGCTCAAAATAAGTTTAAGCTTTGATTCTTGATTGTTTTTTGGAAGAAATTCTTTCTTAAAATGGACAAACATTATTTTTGGTATCCTTCAATTAACTCATTTTGCCTCTGAGTCGTGAGAGAACTTCTTCTTCAACCCATTTTTCGCCTTGAATTGTAAGTTTAAACTCTGGTTTATTTGGGTCCGGCTTGAATATTTGTCCACGCTTTGTCATTTCATTTAACCTAGCAGGAACCATCGCATTTATACCGCTTGAATCTAAAAGTTTAGTAACTTGTGCAGCAGTGCTCTTTTTTTCTTCCGAAGCATAAAGAATCAATCCTACAGCCTCATAATGCGTAAGTTTTTCCCGTGTAACAATTACTGGACCTTCAGTTGTTGGTTCAACTATGCCTTTTAATTGAGCTCCGGATGGAGTTAATCTGTTAGAGACAAAGTCAGATAGTTTCTCAACAAAATTCTCAGGTATAGTTTCAAGCAAATTCATTATTTCTTCTGGGCTTTCGCCTTCAATTACGACTTCTCCAAAGGAAGTTTTAATGCGTGCTTCAATACGTTTCATAGGCTTAAGCCTCTTACATGCTATAAAGATGTAAGGCAATTTAGGATTTGCGCTCAGAGCTGTTTTCAAGGAGCAAATGGGCTTATTTTAGTCGTTCCTTGAGAAGTTTGCCAACTAATTCTGGATTGGCTTTGCCTCGAACTTCTTTCATAGTAGCGCCCATTAACATTCCAAAAGCGTTCTTGCCCAATTTATCAACCATTGCCTTGTTATCTGAGATTACTCTATCAATGACTGGTGCTAAGTCTGCTTCAGTGAACATTTTTAGACCTAAAGAATCAATTGCGTTTTGCACTGTTTTGCCTTCGTTTTTGGATAGCCAACTGAAAACGTCAGCTAAGGCTTCTTTGGCGAGTTCTCCTGAACCAACGGCTTTGAAGATGTTTCTAATTTGGTCGTCTGAAACATTGACCAGTTGAATTCCTTCACGCTTTAAGGCTTTTAATGTTTCAGTTAAGAACGCTGAAACTGTAGACGCCGCAACAGCACTCTCTTTTACGATGATCTCAAATAGGTTGTTGTATTCTGAGTCAACTAATTGTTTACCCAGTTTCTCATTTAAGCCATATTGCTTGATAAGGCGCATAAGTTTTTCATTTGCTGGTTCGGGGAGGTTTGATTGCACCTTTTTTACTAATTCAACAGTTATAGGTTGAGCGGGAATATCGGTTTCCGGGTACATTCTTGCTGCGCCAGGACGTGGACGCATATACCTTGTGGTCCCATCATCCTTGGCAGTCCGAGTCTCCGCCGGAATATGAGTCACAGCCTCCAAGGCACGTTCAACTACTGCTTTTAGTGCATCTAAAACGTTTTCTGCCGTATCAGCCACAAAAACTACCGCGTCACCATCACTTGCACTGACTACTTTACGCAAAGCTTCAACTTCTTCAATTGTGATTCCATAGTTGGGCATTTCGTCAGTGTGGAATATTCCTCCAACTCTACCCCAGAACTTTGCACGATCAGAAAGTTCAGTGCCTAAACGGAAATTAGGCATCAATTCACGCCCAAGCAACCCAGCAAACCCTGGAAGTTTGACTGCTAAGGCTTTCTGTTTTTTGTCTATTGCCTTGCGGATAACTTTGCATTTGGTGTCTTTGAAGACGTTTGCTATATCGATGAAATCTTGTTTTAAATCTTCAGCTTTGATGCCTCTTATTGCGAGGTCTTCTTTGATTTTGATTAGGCCAAGTTGACGTTGAACCTCATACTCGACAACCGTGGAAATCAATTCGAGTTCTTGGACACCTTTGATCTCGATTAGCGCGCCGTTTGGTAAGGAGACGTTGAGGTCTTGGCGTATTGTTCCCAATCCACGCATTACCCTCCCAGTATCACGCAGAATCCGTCCAATTGCAAAGGCAACTTCTTGGGCTTCTATTGGTGAATAGATTACTGGGGCGGTGGCAACTTCGATTAGTGGGATTCCCAATCTGTCAATGCGGTAACGAATGGTTTTTCCTTCATCTTGCGTCGCTATTTTGCGAGCTGCATCCTCTTCTAAGCTTGATGCCTGCATAGGAATGATTTTTTCTCCAATTTTTATCCAGCCATCTAAACCTATTATGCAGGTTCGTTGAAATCCAGTGGTATTTGAGCCGTCTATTACCGTTTTGCGCATTACATGTACTTCATCGACAGGTTGCATGTTCATCATTAACGATGCAGTCAAAACAACTTCAACCGCATCCAAGTTGATAGGATGAGGCGGTTCCTCGTCCATCTCAACAAGACATGAACTTGATTTGTTTGCTTCATAGAGGATTTTTACGCCCTTCTGGAATTCGAAGAAAGCTGCTGGATCGATTTGTCCCAGTTCGCTCTGGGTAGGTCGAAGTCTACGAAGAAATGTGATTTCGGGTTCTTCTTTGAAGAGTTCAGGCGGGCAACTGCAAAAGAGTTTGGAGTTGACATTTAGTTGTTGGTGGATTTCTAAACCGACTTTTAAGCCCACTTTAGCGTAATCGATTGACATTCTATTGTGCTCCTTCTATGATTTTGTCTTGAGGAAGCGTTCTTGGTGAGAATTCGCCTGCAATGTTGGTTTTTAATAGGTTCTTTGCCTCATCAACGACGCTGGTTTGTCCGAGTACCCACATAAGTTTGACTAACCCTGTTTCTGGGAAATACATCATCAAGGGGCACAACGCCAAACGATAAGAGATCACGCCCAGTATCATAGACGTTCATATTTACGCGCCCCCAAATGCATTGAGAAGATAATGCTACTACTACTCCCTTGTCAACAGCATTCTTAATGGCAGAAAAACAGAATTTGCTAACGTGACCTAAACCTGAACCTTCAAGCAGAATTCCTTTCATACCTTTTTCAACGTAAAAGTCGATTATTGACGCGTCAAGTCCAGGATAGAACTTTACGAGTGCGACTTTTTCACTAAAGTTAGGTTTAAGAACTAGTTTTTTGCTGGGATCACGGCGTTGGTACTGGTTAGTTTGCATGATAATTTGTAAATCTTTGACTTTTGCGATTGGGAAGCCATTAATGGATTTGAATGTGTCTCTGCGGCTTGTGTGGCACTTGCGCACCTTTGTGCCTCGGTGTATCGTGATTGCGGTATCGCTGACGGTTTCATGCATGGCTAAGCCAACTTCAGCGAAGGGTGCTTCTCCAGCCGCTTTAACTGCGCCTATAAGGTTTGTTGCTGCGTCGCTGCTGGGTCGATCAGATGAACGTTGGGCGCCTACAAGAATAACTGGGACGGGCAAGTTTTGCAATGCAAAGCTTAGTGCGGCAGAAGTGTAAGCCATTGTGTCAGTACCATGAGCGATTACAATGCCCTCAACGCCTTCTTCGATGCGTTTGGCAACATTTACTGCTATTTCTGTCCAGTGTTTTTGAGTAATGTTTTCACTGTAAAGGCTGAAAACTATCTCCGTATCAACACGAGCAACGTCGGCAAGTTCAGGGACTACGCCATACAAATCACTAGCTGAAATCGCTGAACGCACAGCTCCCGTGCGGTAATCTACTCGACTGGCGATTGTTCCACCTGTACTCATAATAATTACATGAGGCAAAGCTGGGTTTTGTTTGGGAATTGGAGGTGAAGCAAAAGAAGGTTTAGTACCTTTCCCAATTTTCTCAACTTTAACATCTGCGGTAGCTTGGATTCCGATGTTGTAGCCGCTCTTCATTTTTATTATAATTGCAGTTCCTTCGCCTGAGCGAGGAATCAAGATTCCCTCGTACATTTTTCCCTGACTTGCAACTCTTAAGATATCTCCGATGTCGCAGTCAGCTTTTTTTAGCAATTCCAATGCGATACCTTTGTAACCCGAATCTTCAATTTGACTCATGCATAGTTCACCAGTTTCTTTGAAACGTAAACTCCATCGCGTTCA
>CAWEZP010000017.1:0-39103 GCA_963813675.1 Candidatus Bathyarchaeota archaeon | reverse complement strand
CCGCAGGGTGGGGTGGAGCAAGCGATTAAAAAAGTTGATGATTTAATTGCTCCTGAGCTTGCAGGGTTGAACGCTGATTTCCAAGAAGAAATCGACAATACCTTACATGAAATAGACGGGACTACCGACTTCAAAAACATCGGTGGAAACACTGCTTTCGCAATATCTCTCGCCAACGCTGAAGCCGCTGCCAACAGTCATAATTTGCTTTTGTTTCAGTTTCTTGGGGGAAACGCGGCAAACTCATTGCCTTATCCTTTGGGTAACTGCATAAGCGGGGGGCAACATGCACGTGGAAAATCACCTGATATCCAAGAATATCTTGCGTTGCCGCATGGAGCAGAAAGTTTTCTTGAAGCCCAAACCGCCAACACACAAATTCACAAGAAAATTGGTGACCTCCTCAAAAAGAAAAGCACTAGTTTTAACGGTGGAAAAAGCGACGAAGGTGCATGGATAGCCAATATCGACACTATCGATGCCTTTGAGGCTATGGCTAAAGCCTGTGAAGAAGTCGGTAACGAGCTGGATTTTGAATGCGGTTTTGGCATTGATGTGGCTGCTTCCTCGTTTTGGAAGCCGAAAGAAGAAAAATATATTTATGAAAGCGAAGGCAAGAAACGCGATACTGCTGAGCAGCTTGAGTTTATGTTGGAGTTAATTGAGAAGTATCATCTTGCTTATGTTGAAGACCCATTTAATGAAGATGATTTTGATAGCTTCGCCGAGTTAACTCGCAAATCCAAGAACTGCTTGATTTGTGGAGACGATTTGTTCACAACTAGTACTGAAAGGTTAAATAATGGAATTAAGATTAACGCTGGAAATGCTATCATCATAAAAGTTAACCAGATAGGCACCTTAACCGATGCAACTGAAACAATCGAACTGGCGCAACGTAACGGTTACGACGCAGTCGTATCTCACCGTTCCGGTGATACATGTGATTGGCACATAGCTCATTTGGCTGTGGCATATAAATGTCCACTCATCAAAACAGGCGTGGTTGAAGGAGCACGCATAGCCAAATTAAATGAACTAATCAGAATTGAACATTTCCTTGGCAATAGAGCAAAAATGGCAGATTTAAAAATACGTTAAGAGAAGATGAAAAGTAATGTCTGAAGATGAAGGAAAAGAAAACCAACCAGTTGAAGACCAAGAAGAGGAACCTGAAGAGGCTCCTTTAGAGGAAACAACTGAAACCATTAGCACTGAGCTTGAAGCCGAAGAGGAAGAAGAGACTCAGGAAGCGCAAGCTCCAGAAGAAACTCTTCTTTTACCCCGAGACACACTGCTGTCGGCAGGTATCCATATTGGAACCCGAATGAAAACCCTTGACATGGAACCATTCATCTATCGCGTACGCCCAGACGGCTTATTTGTTTTAGACGTTAAAAAAACTGATGACCGGATTAGAGCTACGGGAAAATTCCTTTCACGCTATGAACCAGCAAGAGTAGCAGTTGCAGCCACAAGGCTTTATGCGCATGAACCAGTCAAAATGTTTTGCAAGCTTACAGGCGCAACCCCGCTTATTGGCAGATTCATCCCTGGTCAACTCTCTAACCCACAATACTCGAGCCGTATAGACCCCGAAATTATCCTTGTCTGCGACCCCAGAGCAGATGCACAAGCAGTCAAAGAAGCATCCAAAGTCGGAATTCCCATCGTAGCCTTATGCAGCACCGATAACGAGTTCACAGGTGTGGACCTAGTTATCCCAACCAACAACAAAGGCAGAAGAGCCTTAGCAGTTGTATTCTGGCTATTAGCACGACAAGTACTCCGAGAACGCGGCGAACTTGGCCATGACAAAGATCCACCAGTAACCATTGAAGACTTCGAAGCTAAAGTAACACGCGAAGACGACGAAGAAGGCTAAAATTGCCAACGATTCGGCGTCCACATTTTGCTTCTCAATTTTATGAGGGCGACGCCGAAGCGCTAAGAGCCCAAATTAGCTCTTGTTTTCTCCACCAGCTTGGGCCAAAAAAACTTCCCCAAGTCAATTTTGATGTTCACCCGCGAAGTATCGTGGGCTTAATTTGTCCGCATGCAGGCTACATGTATTCTGGTCCTGTGGCTGCTTCTGCTTTTTATGAATTAGCTGTTGATGGTAAGCCCGATACAGTCGTGATTTTAGGTCCCAACCACACGGGTTACGGTAGCGCCTTGGCATTGATGCGTGAGGGCGTTTGGCGTACACCGCTTGGCGACGTTGAAATTGATTCTGGGTTAGCTGACAAGATATTGCATGAAACCAGCCTCGTCGATGCAGATGAGTTGGCTCATCGTTACGAACATTCAATCGAAGTTCACCTGCCTTTTCTTCAATTCCTATACGGCAACAAATTCAAGATTGTGCCAGTTTGCTTTCAATTGCAGGATTACGACTCAGCAATCGAAGTCGGAATGGCACTCACAGAAGCTCTATCAGCTACAAACACAGTCGTTATCGCTTCATCTGATATGACACATTACGAACCAGCAAAAGCTGCAGCTGCAAAAGATCACGCCGCACTTAAAGCTATAACCGACATGGATGCCAAACGCTTCTACGAAACTGTTGAAAGCCAAAACATTACCGCATGCGGCTTTATGCCGATAACTTCGTTAATCTCCTATGTTAATGGCGTTGGCGCAAAAGAAGCCAAAATTTTGAGTTACCATAACAGCGGCGACATCACAGGTGACCACTCAAGCGTAGTAGGTTATGCAGCTGTAAGTTTCAAAAAATAGCATTTTGAAAACTCAATATTGCATTAAGAGTTTTTCAAAAAACGCTTTAGACTTTGCGATTTCTTCCATGAGGGTTCTGTGTTCTAGTTCCAATGTTATTGGTCCTTCGTAGTCATAATCATGCAGCTTAGTAAGGAAGTGTGTTAATTCTGGCGTTTCCTGTGTAAAAGGTTTATGCGCTTTGTTTGCCATGTGAACGTTGCAGATTCGACTGCCATAAGATTCAAGCAAATTATCCATTTCTTTAGTTTCTAATGCATGACACAAATCAAAAGTTATTCCCATCTTACCTTCTGGATCAATTACGCTGAGAACTTCCTCGAGCTGTTCAACGTTCTTGCCAAACCCAGTTGACGTATAAGATAAATTTTCTAAAGCTAACTTGATACCGAGGCTTTTTGCAAACGGTTTAACTTCACCAAAAATCTCCCTCAAACATTTTTCCCTTACGGGTCTGGGCAACTTCTTTGAAACGTTCGAATGAACAGTCATAAGCGGAGCATCGAGCGCCCTGGCACATTCAAGCGAGATTTTGCCATAATAAACCGCCTGGTGAACCTCAATAGGATCTTTCACATGCATAACCGCTGAATGAAGCGTTAAACAATTCAAGCCTGAAGCCGCTAAAGCTTTTTGTTCACGGTAAACATCCGTATCATGCTCTTTCTTGATAGATTTCATGTTAAACTCGATGTTTTGAAAACCAAGATGCTTAACGGCAACAAAGTTTCCTTCTAAGCGAAGTTTGCAGAAAATCCCATTAGATAAACTCAGTTTCATCTAGCGTCTTCTCAATATTTCAGTTGCTTCTTAGTTCATTTAAAAGTTGTTGGACAAAAGGCTAAGTTTTTTCTTGTTTTAATTTTTCTCACCTGCAGGTAAATGGCTGGGTCTCTCGCTTAATTCATAAGAGAACTAAAGGCCCAATTTATCTTCTTATTTTATTCATAACAAAATCAGTTTCTTGATTGAATAAGGCTTTAGTGTATCAAACTGTTTCTACATTTAGTTGCATAATAGTTAATTTCTTCATTCGCCAATATTATGAAAGGTGCAGAAATAGTGGAAGTAAAAGTTCGTTTCTTTACCAATTTGAGGGAAATTGTAGATAAACGAGAAGAAACTTTAACGTTTCCGGATGACGGGAAAGTAACCGTGAACTTGGTTCTTGAAAAACTTTCCCAAAAATATGGAATCCCCTTCACCGAGTACGTTTACGACGTTAAAACTGGTCAACCCAAAAATTTTCTGCAGTTCCTCATTAATGGAGCAAGCACCTCAACATTAAACGGTTTAGACACTGCACTTTCGGATAAGGTTGTTTTGGCAATTCTTCCACCTGTCGGCGGTGGCTAAGGGCATTGTGTATTCTTTAAACTCGTGCACCTCATTATACTTCTACCAGGTATAACTTTTCATCATTTTTTGGAAACGATTTACCGCAGTGCTTTGCCTTGCAAATTCTGCAAACATGGAATAATTTAAAATAACTCCTCTTGTTTATATCAAAGAAACACATAAGAAAAGACGCAAGGAAGAAAATAAGACATGAGCGAAGAAGGCGACACATTCTGGGTTTCACTAACTGAAAGAATCTTTGGATTACTCCTCATAGTAATTGGTGCAGTAATGCTTTATTATACAGCTACAAGCGCCGATCTGGGGCCGTTTGCCGTACTATTTGGCGCCCTAAGCGTAATTCTAGTGCTCTTGGGCGTTTTCCTGCTTATCGTCAAACCGCCAAAATAGACTTGGCTCTATTCTCTTCTTTCAACAATAATTTTACAATTAGTAACTAAAGCAGCTATTACGCCTAAAGCTGCTAACCAAGGAGCCACAACCGCTCCAACAACCCCAAGTGTTGCAGGAATTTCTAGCAAAGTTTTTCCTGCTTCATCTTTTACAATCACACGCGTTACGTTTCCTTCATGTAGCAAGTCTCTAACACGATCAACAAGGTTATTGCCCGAAACGGTGAATTCTTCACTTGTAAATTTGGGCACAGCAGTTCCACAAACCGAACAAAACTTGTCCCCTCCCTTTAATGGAGCTCCACATTTAACGCAATAAGGCAAAATAATTCACCAAACCAAGAAACACGACAGAAAATAAAAACTTTCCTTTATCGAGCAAAAACTATACAAACAAGATGCAACAAACATAAAATTGAATTACTATTAATCCGCACTCACAAAATATCAGACAATCAGTAATTGGATTGTGAAAGGAGAAAAAATTGAAATGCCCACGCGCCAACCAATAGTCTGTGTTCTCGGACATGTAGATACAGGCAAAACCTCGCTTCTTGACGAATTGCGAAAAACAAATGTTCAAGGACGCGAAGCAGGAGGAATGACACAACACATAGGTGCAAGTTACTTCCCTGTTGAAACCCTAAAACAACTAATCGGTCCCTACATGTCTAACTTTAAAACAGGCATCGAAATTCCAGGTTTACTTATAGTTGATACTCCCGGGCACGAAGCCTTCACAAATTTGAGACGCAGAGGGGGGAGCGTTGCCGATATTGCTATTCTTGTAGTAGATATCTTAAAGGGTTTTGAAGCTCAAACCTTCGAGTGCATAGAAATTCTCAAGGCACGCAAAACACCATTTATCGTGGCAGTTAACAAAATCGACCGCATCCCTGGCTGGAAAGCTCATCCATCAACTCCTTTCCTAAAATCCTACGAACAGCAAAGCAGTTTTGTTCAAGAAGACTTCAACAATCGCCTCTACCAAGTTATGGGTGAATTCTCACGGTTAAGCTTCAAAACCGACCGATTTGACCACATCCGCGACTTCGCCCAAAACCTTGCTTTGGTGCCAACAAGCGCAAAAACAGGAGAAGGCTTATCTGAATTAATCATGGTTTTAGTTGGGTTAACTCAGCAATTTCTAAAAGTACGTTTAAAGACCACAGATGGCGCGGCGAAAGGTTCTGTCCTTGAAGTTAAAGATGAACAAGGCTTAGGCTTAACTCTCAACGCCATCATCTACGATGGCACCCTGCATAAAGACGATTTAATCGTTGTAGGTGGACGTGATGGTCCAATTTCGGCGCGTGTTCGAGGGATTTTGGTGCCAAAACCATTAGATGAGATGCGTGACCCTCGAGACAAATTTACAAGTGTTGAATGCGTTTACGCCTCTGCAGGTGTTAAGATTGTTGCACCTGATTTAGCAGGTGCGTTGGCTGGTGCACCCTTGTTTGCAGTGCCCACCGGCGAAGATCCAGCAAAATACTGCAAACTCATCACTGAGGAAATAGGAAGAATCAGAATTACAAAGGAAATTGCAGGCGTCATCGTAAAAGCAGATACTTTGGGTTCATTAGAAGCAATGGCTGAAATTCTCAAAGCCCACAATGTACAGGTACGCATAGCAGACATTGGTGATATCAGCAAACGTGACGTTATAGAGGCATCTGTAGTTAAGACGCATGAACCTTTGGTTGGGGCAATCTTGGCGTTTGGCGTAAAAACCTTACCCGACGCAGAAACAGAAGCCGCTGCAAGCAACGTTCCAATCTTTAAGGAACCAATCATTTACAACTTAATTGACAAATACTTAGCATGGGTCAAAGATAAACGTGAATCCAAAAACGAACAAGAATTCGATGTACTCGTTAAACCTGGAAAACTCATGGTTTTACCCAACTGCATTTTCCGACGTGCCAAACCAGCGATATTCGGAGTAGAAATTTTAGCCGGACGCATAAAACCAAGAGTTGGGCTAATGCGTGCAGAAGACCACTCGGATCTAGGTGAATTGCAGCAAATCCAGGATAAAGGCAAAGCCATCGGCGAAGCCAAAGTAGGCGCTGAAGTGGCGGTTTCAATGGATAAACCCGTAGCGGGCAGACACATCTTTGAAAAGGATATTTTGTACGTAAAAGTGCCTGAAGATGACGCTAAAAAACTGTTAACTGAACACATGGACGATTTAACAAGTGACGAACAAGAACTCCTTCAGGAATTCATTTCATTCATGCGCAAAAAGACACTATTCTGGGCAGGCGTTTAACGCCTTATTTTTTTTTAAATCTTTAGCAAATAACGCAAAGCAGTATCGCATGGAATTTTTCCGCTTCATGTTTAAAGCGAAATTAAACAAACAATCATTTCTTGGGTTGTTTTATTTCTACTTAACCGATTAGTCTCTTAATAATTGGCACTTTTCTTAAAGGAAGAATAACTCCAAGACAAATAAGTAGCGTAACAATGGTAATCAACGGCACTTCTATGATAGAATTCAAATAGTTTCCGCTGATTGTAAAACCCCATAAGTAACCTCGTTGCAGAGTTTCAAGTACAATCACATGAAACAAGAAGATTGCTAAAGTGCTTTGACTAATTTGTTTAAGTAGCCAATTGATTTTTGATCGCCGCTCCTCTGTTTGATTTATTGGAGATTTAATCGTGTTTAAGAGTAGGAAAAATGATGCAGACGCCAAAATTATTGTTGGACTAAAGTAGTCATGGAAATAATAGGTGTGTGGTCCTCCGACTGTTGCAGCTATTGCATAAGTACCAACTAAAGTCAAAGCTAATCCAAGAATTGTGAGGCCTAAGAGAACACGACGTTGAACCTTGACATTTACTAGGAATGCTCCAAGCATAAAATATCCAACCCACAACGGAAGCGACAGAAGGTTACCGTCTACATAGAACGCTCCAAGTAGACCGGGAATTGGAGTAATGAATGCAGCTAACAACCACACAACAAAAAAATACTTGAAAGTTTGCCGATCAATATGAGCCACAACTATGCGCAGAATTGGGGTCAATAAGTACAAACCCACAATCATGTAGAGATACCAAAAATGGTAATACGGACCCGATAGTATACCTTGAAAAACGAAGCTTGATGTAAGCGCAAGATGGTCAGCATAATAGTCCCAAGCAAAATATATGGCACCCCAAAACAAGAAAGGTAAACCAATCCGATTCCACCGCTTCTTAAAAAAAACACTTAACGACTCAATCTTTGATGGTTGGAGAAGTAGAGCACCTGTTAGCATAATAAATAAAGGGACTCCCATTCGCCCCAAAGTTTGGTAAACATTAACCATCCACCAACGATAAATTTCGGTCTGATTCATAACTTGAGGAACTATTGCTTCATTTGCAGCGTGAAGAGTAACAACGCCAATGATGGCTAATGTACGAATTAGGTCTGCAGGTACAGCACGAATCCGCTCTTGAATCAGATTAATCCACTCTACCCAATACCTTCTTTGAAGGCATTATAGGCTAATAAGATTTAACTACAAAACACAGAAAGATTATTTTTTTTGAGTTGAAGAATGTTGAATAATTTGTTAACTTGGATTTTGTCAAATTATTGCCTTGTAAATTGTGTTAGCAATCAATATTGCGCCCTGCTCGTCTGGATGGACTCCGTCACGGAACAATACAGAATAATTAGCTAAAGCTGAGTACACATCTATTATTGGCAGACTAGTCTGACTTGCTACCTGTTCAATTTGAGAGATTACGTTGTTTGTGAAGTATTCAGCGCTTGGAGTTGTTCCATTGCAAAAAATCGGCGGCGGCTTCACAAGATAAATCTTCGGATTGCTAGAAAGAGATTGGAATTCCTCAACCAATTTTACGTAGTCGTTTACAAAGCTTCCATTATTTGTTCGAATCAATGGGTTGGCGTCGTTTGTTCCCAACATTATGATTACAATGTTTGGTTTGAATTCTTTTGCTTCTTGAAAAGCGCTATTATTAATGTAGGGGTTCCAAGAATCAAGTGAGGCTGTAGATCCGTCTACACCAAAATTTCCGACCGTATAGTTTGTGCCGCCAAGTAGCATCCAAAGGTCTGCCGGGTACTGGGTTCCATCGGTGATGCTATCGCCCACGCAAGCAACGCGAATTTTATTTTCTGAATGATTTTCGTTTAAAGTAGACAAGTAAAATGCCGCTGCTCCAGAGGTCGTAATCACAATTGCTAACAAAAGCGTTAGTAACATTAATTTCTTATTATTCATCTTACGTTCTCGCTGACTGAATACTATTTTTAATCCCATTAATCTGTTATGGATTTACATGGAATAAGTAGTTGCCAATTAACTTTGCAGAAAACTAAAATTTTGATTCTACAACAAATCTTCCTGGACAAACAACGGGCAAAGAGAGCTTTTACAATAAAACTTTAAATTGTGCTAAACTCAGAGAAAAGGTGCAAACCAGCCCATTAAAAACTGGTTTTTGTTTGCCGAGGTATCCTAGCCAGGCAGGGAGCAAGCCTGGAGATTCCCTTTGGGGGACCAATTAGCTTGTGGCCTTTCGGGGCCGCGGGGGTTCAAATCCCCCTCTCGGCGCCATTTTAGATTTTTACTGAAAGTCTTTGTCGAAGCACATGGCATCCTCACTAAGCACTAAAACCTTCGAAAAAAAGTAAGTATTATCTAGAAAATCATTATTCAACTTAAATCTTTTGAAGTTCAAAGAACGCTGAAATTTAGAAAAAATTATTCTGTTTCTTCTTCATCAACGTTGAGGAATCGTTTTATGGTTTTCATAATCTGCTGCAGTCCCTTGGCTGTCAAAGGTGGATTATATGGAATCCTTAGCACATCCCAACCGTGAGCTGTTAACAGATCCGTGATTTCTTCGTCACGTTCAATTGCTTTGTCTTTTTTATGTACGGGTATGCCGTCCAAATAAATGATTTTGCGTTTTTCCATCCAACAAAAATCTGGAATAGTTGATTTTAGGATGATTTGTTGTTGTGTTACCATGCCGCGTGTTAATCCTGCCTCGCTTAAGGATTTGAAGACTTCGATTTCTGCTCTGCTAACTGTTGGATGCATGCGTTCTTTATAACTCAAGATGGCTCACGAAAGGTAGGATTGCATTGACCCTTAATAAATTATATATTAAAAATCATAAATTCATTAATGTAACGTTGTAACAAAAATTAGGCTTGACGAATCGCCAGTGTTAACCCAAGACACGAATCAAAAGCAGTCCCCTAATCCTTCTTTAGGGGAGTAGGCGATTCGCGTCATGATTAACGGTCGATCCGTCAAGCGTGGGTGTACCTCTTGGATGACTATTTCTCGCAAATAAACAACTATTCGCCAACTATAAATGGACTTGTGGGTGTGTTCAGGTAACAACAAGCGTGCAAGTTCTTCCAAGAATTCTTTATTTTAGAATTTGAAAATGAAGGAAAATTAGCTGTTGTTTGTGGAATTGTGTATTCTTATTTCCTGGTGGTCCTCTAAGAAGGTAGGTAGCAAAGTTACGTTATCTTTTTGGGTTGGTCTTGTTGGTTTGCGCTGGGTTGTTTTATGGTTGTCGCCTAGTGCGTACATGAACCAGCCTGCAGCGCCTATGAAGATGAGAGCAGGTAGAAGCATTATTAAGGAAAGTTTACTGCGTTTACTTTTTACTTTTCTGGAAACCAACTTCACACCTGTTTATCACTCTGGCGCTTGATACATAAGCTTTGATTAGCCAGAATAAAGATTAAGAATCAATAACAAAAAAGAAAAAGAAGAAAACTTTGAATTCAATCTTTTGTATTATTATTACTCTATTTTTTTCTGTTGAGTTTGCCCACCTGGATATTCTCTGAGTTTCTCCGCCATCTCTCTCAGTTGTTTGTCTACAAGATAATTCACTGTGCCTTCCTCGAAGGTTCCGTCTGCTCGCCGTTCACCCGCTTTTGCTCCAGTAAGCACCTCTATGCCTTCGTCGATGGTTCTAACTGAGTAAACGTTGAATTTGCCCGCTTTAACTGCTTCTACAACTTCTTCTTTAAGCATCAGGTTCTGCACGTTGCTGTCGGGTATCATAACGCCTTGTTGCCCAGTTAGTCCTTTAGCTTTGCAGACTTCAAAAAAGCCTTCGATTTTTTCGTTTACGCCGCCGATGGCTTGCACTTCTCCTTTTTGGTTTACTGAACCTGTTACGGCTAAATTCTGTTTTATTGGCAGTCCGCTAAGAGATGACAATATAGAGTATAGTTCCGTGCTTGATGCACTGTCACCTTCAACACCTTCATAGTTCTGTTCAAAAACCAGCCGTGCCGAAAGGCTGAGAGGTTTGTCTTTAGCGTATTTGTCGTTTAAATAACCACTGAGAATCAAGACGCCTTTAGTGTGGATTGGTCCACCCATTTTTGCCTCTCTTTCAATGTCCATTACACCTTCCCTGCCCAAACCAATGCTGACTGTAACGCGTGAAGGCATACCAAAAGCGAAGTCTCCCAGCCCCATAACTGACAAGACCATTAACCTGCCCAATTTTCTGGTCGACTGTATCAATTAAAAAGAATCCGCGAGTAATCATTTCTTGGATTTTTTCTTGAATGAGTTTTGAACGGTAAATCTTTTCTTCTATAGCCTTCTTGACGTGTTCTCCGTTTATAAATTCAGATTTGTCTTGGGTAGCGTAATAGTTAGATTCCCGAAGAATATCGGCGATAGCTGAGAATTGTGTAGATAACTTGTATTGATCCTCCACTATTCTTGAACTATATTCGACTATTTTTGCCAAGCCGCTGCCATCAAGATGTTTGAGGTCTTCTTTCTCGCAAAGACCGCAAACGAAAGCGCCGTACTGTTTCACTTTTTCGTCGGTTCTGGGCATAGTAGTGTCGAATTCTGCTTTTATTTTGAAGAGTTCTTGGAAATCAGGGTCTAAGCTGAACATCATTTGGTATAGGTACGAAGTGCCGATTAGAATTATTTTGGCTGTTAATGGGATGGGTTGAGGTTTAAGGGTTTTTACACTTAGGAATCCATAGCGTTCTTCTGGTTCTTCAATTGACATTTTTCCGTCTCTGATGTCTCGTTTTAAACCGTCGTAGGAGAATGGATTTCGCAGCAAGTCTTCGACTGGTATGATGAGGTATCCGCCGTTAGCTCTATGTATGGCTCCTGCTCGAATCATGCTAAAGTCAGTGGTAAGGGAGCCGAATTGAGCTTCCTTTTCTGTTCTGCCAAGCAAATTGTGGTATGTAGGGTTAGTTTCCACAACTACTGGTGCGCCTGTGCTGTTAGAGTTGTCGATGACACAGGTTTACTTCATATTTTTTATAGGGTTCTTCTTTCATCCAGGGCATTGGAAAAGGTAGCTGCGGTTCAGGTTCACTTCTTCTAATGAATTGTTGCAGGTTTTCTAAAATGTCGTTTTCTACTTCTTTAAGGTAAGTTGTAACTTCAGAATTAGCCTGATATTTTTCCATAAGACTCTCCATCTGGTTTCCCAAGGCGTAAAGAGCCACTTCCTTGTTTAGTTTTTTTAAAGCTTCGTGAATTTTGCGTTCCATATCGATTAGTTGACGCATCGTGTTTCGGAATTCTGTTTCTAATGCTTCCCTTTTCTCGTTAAATTTATCCTTTATTTTTTGGGGCAGCGCCAGCATTTCTTCATCGCTAAGTGGTTTACCATCTAAAACTGGAATAAGCAGTATGCCAATGGGTGTGGTTTGGATAACGAATCCTTCACTTTGAGCTTTGACGCTTAATTCATTGATTAACTGTTTGCGTTGGTTTTCTAATTCTTTAATTGTTGTTTCTCTTTTGGCAACGTAGTCTTCGCTTTCAAAAGCTTTCGGAAGCGCAGTTTTAACGTTCTCGATAAAGTTTTTGAGGTCTTCGCGGAATTCCTTGCCTTTTCCCGCCTGCAACTTTATGGCTTTTGGTTCATATTGGTTGCCAAAGTTGTTGACGTAGCACCAGTCAGGTGGAACAGGCTGGGTTTTAGCTTGGGCTTCTACAAAGTTTTTTACTGCAGTTTTTCTTCCTGTTCCAGGGTAACCTGCTACATACACGTTGAAGCCATGTTTTTTATGCCTAATCCGAATTTTAAGGCTCGGACGGCTCTTTCTTGACCGATGATTTCGCTAAGTGGGACTAGGTCTTTTGTTGATTCGCAATGCATAAAATTAGCATCACAAATATTCCGTAGTTTCTCGACTGGTAGTTGGTTGATCAAAACAAAAATCTCCTGTTAACTACTCTAAAAAACTCACTTTTAACTTTTAACTGTTTCTGCCAAGCGGCAACAAGCTTGGAACTTAATGTCTCAAAGTTTTTCGACCATGAAAGTACTGCTACTTCTTTTGTCCTATTCTACAAATCAAGAGTGGGTTTATTCCTGATTGAAAAATTAAGACTCGCGATTAACGCTTTACTTTTAGTGGACGCAATTAAGAGGGAAAAAATTGCTGTCTGCAACCAAACAAAACTTATTCATTAATTCAGACAGGCTTCAATCTACTGAGCGATGTCTAACCTTAATAATTTAACTAAGCAAGCTTTGCGAGCTCTAAAACGCAATTCAGTGCAAAGAGAAATCAAAAACTAAATGAATGGTTTTTTCGGTCTACATTAATGATTGAACTCTGCCTACTTTGCCATCCATTAGCCGAACTTTGATTCCGTGTGGATGCGTTGGGCTGCTGGTTAGTAACTCTTTGACGATGCCCTCCGTTAATTTACCGCTGTGCTGATCCTGCTTCAAAACGATTTTTACGCGGATCCCCGGCTTGATTTGCATTCTTGAAGGTTGCATTTGCATTCATAGGGGCATTGGGGCTTATTTGCATTCGCGCGAAATAATTCAATTGCGCTTCAAATTTAAATCACAAATTGTATGAAATTCTTTAAAATTTCTTGATTTCGCACTTCAGGGTGGAATAAGACGCCGTAGATGTTTTTTTGTTTATGTTTTATTGCTTGGATGCATTTTGTGGATTCGGCGAGGACTTCGAAAGTTTGGGATTGTTTGACTGAGTAGTTATGGAGTACGTATGCTTTGAAGTTACCTTGGAATAGAGGGTTTTCTTTTAGGGTTGAGATTTCCGCCATTCCAATTTGCAAACATTTCACCAAAGGTGCATCGAAAAGTAAGCTGATTGTTTGCATGCCAGCGCAGATGCCCAGGATAGGTTTGCCGCATGTTTTAATCCAGTTGAACGTGTCAACCAACTTCAGTGTCGCATGGTCTTTTAGGGCTGTTCCAGAAAGCACAATTTTGCTGTAACAACTTAGTTCTGCAAGTTCAATATCCAAAAAATGTTTAACCCTGACTTCTTCAAGAGGTCGAACAACGGAAACAATGGGTGAAACAAACTCGTTGAACGCCAACGAATCCTTTTTCCAGTTCATGTCCACGATGAGAATCATTTAGGAACCAGCCTTGCCTTTTTAATAATGAAATTTCCACAATTACCCTTCGCTTCAGTAGCGTATTCAACGATTTCTATTTTCTGCTTAAACATAGGCGCATCCAAGACCGTTGTCTCGATCTCTCCTCCCTCTCCTGACGGGCTAATGCCATATTTTCTTTGGAGGTCCACCAACCGCGCAATCACCAGAGGGTCTAAGTATATTCCGAGCCATTTCTCGTCGAGTGGATAAGCAAAAACACCGGAAATAACCACACAGAAATTCTTTGCGACAAGTGTTTTTAAAAGCATTTGTTGGTCATGTTTCCATAATGGATTAAAACTCCAAACATCGAGGTGGTTGCAGATTCGCTGTACTCTTGAAGCCTGGTATACTGATTCAACAGCGCCCGTAACCACACCTTCGATTTGGAATTTTTCTTTTGCTTCTGCAATTGCCGCTTCCAAATCAGCCAGTTCCTCCTCTTTCTCTCCCTCAGTAACCACCGAAACCAACGGCAACCCCAACGCCTGCGCCTGAAGCGTCGTCACATCAATGTTTGGGGTATGGAACATGTAACTTTCCTTATTCTTGGAAACAACAGTGATTAAACAGACTACTTCCTCTTTCTCCGCAGCCAAATGCAGAGCAAAAGTTGAATCCTTGCCGCCTGAAAATAGAATTCCAAGTCGCATGAATAGTCTAAAGAAGAAGGGTTGTTAATATGCCTGCTTGAAAGGGCTTTTTCTTAGACTTTGACGTCGCAGACATTATCAATTTTCTTTAAAACTTCAAGTACCTTACAATTAACCTTCTTATGCAAAACATATACTGAGATGGCGTAGCCACTTTTTCCAATTTGCCGCGAATAATTCGCTCGAATGTTGATGTCATTATCAGCCAAGACTTTATCGATGTTTGCAAATACACCTGGAACATCACGGTGATGGATGAATAGTGTATGGACGGTTTTTTCTTCCACTTCGATGCTTTCGCCCGCGTTTACAGCATTGGTGAAGTCTCCACCTGAGAGATAACTCGAGACGACTCGTGCAATTTCAGTTGATGTTTCCCTTTGAGCTTCAGCAGTTGATGCACCAAGATGACTGCTTAAGACTATGTTGTCGAGTTCTTTGAGTTGATCTTTGAATTCGGCACCTTCCGCTTTCGGTTCTTCATTATACACGTCTGTTGCGGCGCCTGCAATTTTGCCTTCTTTGAGTGTATTGTAGAGTGCTTTTTGGTCAATGTTGCTTCCTCGGGAAGTATTAATCACGTAAGCGGTGGGTTTCATTAACGCGAATTCTTTTTCTCCGATTATTGCTTCTTTGCCGCCTGTGTGGATGCTAATGTAATCTGCTTTTGCAAGCACTTCCTCTTTAGTCATGAATTTTATGCCCGATTCAAGACAAGGTTTAATGTCGTAGCCGATGATTTCCATTTCAAAGCCGCGTTTGGCGATTTGAGCAACTTTTTGCCCGATTCTACCGCAGCCTAAAAGACCCAAAGTTTTGTAAGCAAGCTCTGTGCCTTTGAGTTTATCCTTCTTCCAAACTCCATTTTTCAATGAGAAGTGAGCTTGCGGAGTTTTTCTTGAGATGCTAAGCATTAAATCAATTGTTAACTCTGCAACGGCGTTGGTGCTTCCGTACGGCGCAATTTTTACTACGATCCCAAACTCTGAAGCCGCAGCAGTATCGATGTTGTCAAACCCGACGCCTGCCCTACCCACAATTTTGAGTTTACCTTTGGCACCTGCCTCCAAAACCTCGCGTGTAACTTTCGTGGCACTGCGGACAACTAATGCGTCAAACTGGTCGATCTCAGCCACAAGCGCGGCTAAGTCTCTTTTTTTGGTATCAGTTTCTATGCCAGCTTCTTGGAAGAGTTTTAAGCCTTCTTTCTCTAAACCATCATTCAACAATACCTTCATGCCAAGGGTCTCCAGTAAAGATTAATTAAAAAGTTGATGGCTGTTGTGGATAATAAAGTTCTCTGAAAGAATGCTCTATTGTTTATGCTTTTAATCTTGGCTTTAGAAGCGTTTTTTGGTTTACGCACTCTTGTAGATGCTATATCATATGTTGATTTCACGTGGCAGTATGGACATTTTAGTTGCCTCAAGTTCCTTTGAATTAATGAAGTTATAGTGGCGCCAGGAACCCAATGGAAATTGAACGTTTTTCTGCAATTTGGACATGTTAACCTTGAAGTGTAATGTGGACCATACCTTGGAAGCAGAATGAAAATCAATACGAAACCTATAGTTGCAGTTAAGAATAGAATTGATAGGAAATCAAACGTCATGGATTTTCAAAGGTAAAAACGAAATGTAACTTTATTAATCTTTACCATGCAGAAAAGGAAAGGAAATGGGCTTCAAGCCTTTTTAATGTAGCTTAACGCTTCTTCCACGTTTTGGAATCCATACTTTACGCCGTTGAACTCCTTCTTAAGCGCCAAAACATCCACCTTAACTTGGGCTGGTGTACGTTTGCTCTTGATTACATCAAGCATTAAGTCGCATAAGTGTTTGATGTCGCCTTCTCCAAAGCCACGGCGGGTTATGTCTTGGAACCCAATGCGTAATCCTGAAGGGTTCTCTTTGCTGCTTTGATCATCATAGGGGAGCAGGTTTTTGTTGAGGATGATGTTGGCAGTCTTCAAGGTCCTGAGCGATTTTGTTGCCGCCGCCATAGCTGCGGATGTCTAAAGCGATTTGATGGCTTTTGGTGAAACCTTTGTTTTCAGCGAGGACTTTTACGCCGTTTTCACAGAGGTATTGTCCTGCAGTTTGGGCGTTCTTGACAATTTGTCTTGCTAATTGGGTGCCATAAACCTTCATTTCCAAAGCAGCTATACTAAGTGCTGGTAACCTGCCAAGGTGAGTGCTTGATGCGCTGAGTGGGAAAACTGCGAATTGTATTTTCTTTACGGCTTTCTCCATTGCTGGGCTATTTGGGCTTCCCATGATTACACCTCCCTGTGGACCAGGGAATGTTTTATGGGTTGATGAAGTGATGAAATCTGCGCCTTCGCGAAGAGGATCTTGGAATTGTCCACCTGCAATTAAACCCAGAACATGTGACGCGTCGTAGGCTATGTACGCGCCGACTTCTTCGCAAACCGCCCTCAGTTCCTTGATTGGATGTGGAAACAAGAAAAGACTGCCGCCGAAGGTAACAATCCCTGGTTTTGCAGCGCGTATAACCCAAGCGGATTTTTCTGCGTCAATGTTGAACTCATCTATATTGTAAACATGGTTAATGTTGTCTAAGCCCAGAATGTTGCCTGCTAAACCAGTATAATCATGACTGATGTGTGCGCCGCAACTCAGTGGTGTGACAACCATTTTGTTATTTTTTGAAGCTAAAGACAAACCCTTGAAAGTTGCAAGGTTTGCATGGGTACCCGAAACCAATCGGACATCTGCCCAAGTGCTTTTAAACAAACTTTTCATTATGTCAGTCGCGTAATCCTCGATTTGCGACATGTACTTCTGCCCTTGATAATACCGTTTCTTAACGTGACCTTGAGCGTCGTTTTCGCCTTCAGCGTACCTGCAATCGAGGTCATGTGAGAGATCAAGCATTTGGTTGACGGCTGGAGATTTGAGTCCTTCGCTTGCAATCATGTTTATGCATTCTTTTTCACGGTATTGTTCGTGTTTTTTTGATGCTTCTACTATGTCTTGGACTAATTCGGGCAGGTCTTTCATTTTTAACTCTCCGTGCTGAATCATCAACGGAATTGGTCTTTGCAGTATTTAGCCGTTACTGGGGGTGTGGATGTGTGTTCACGGGTTTGGGTTGTTGTTATATGTGATGTTGCATGGATGTTATTTTTTAGGTGCGCCTAAATATTTATATTGTTCAGAAGCTGAATTTAGGCATGCCTAAAAAATAGGGCGACTAAAAAATGGAGCAAAAATCAACCCAAGATTATCTCAAAGCAATCTACAGCATAGCCAAAAACGGCGACCTAGTTAGTACCAACGAAATCTCCCAAAAATTAGATGTTGCTCCAGCCAGCGTAACAGAAATGCTTAAAAAACTTTCCGAAGAAGGCTACATAAAATACTCACCTTATCACGGAAGCACCCTTAGCGAAAAAGGGCTTCAAAAAGCTAAAAAAATAGCCCGCAAACATCGCCTCCTTGAAAAATGGCTTTCCGACGTTTTGCACATTGGAAAAGACAAAGTCCACAAAGAAGCATGCCAAATGGAACACGCCTTATCAGATGAAGCTGAAGAGTCGTTGTGCCGCCTTCTAAAACACCCTGACATATGCTCAGATGACGGCAAAATCATTCCAGCATGTGACCTGCCCTTCTCGAACTGTGAAGAATGCGTTCAACTTCACAACCAAGGCTTAGAAGAAGTTGGAAAACGAAATGCAAACTTGACGCCTATCCGCGAATTAAAGGGCGGCAAATACGGCAAAATCAGTTTTATCCGAGGCGAACACAAAGTTCTCCAACGACTTTTGGACATGGGGCTAACTCCTGGAACAAGAATAAAAGTAGTCAAAGTGGCACCCCTAAACGGACCAGTTGAAGTCTCCGTGCGGGGTTCCAAATTGGCGTTGGGACAAGACATCGCCTGCAATGTTTTTGTCGAAGTTGAAGAACCTGTCGCAGAAGGAAAATAATCAATGTCATGCCATCCTACTAAAAAATCTAACAGTAAAGCGTCAAACGGCAACAATGGTAAACCGCTGACTTTTGCTTTGGCAGGTAACGCGAACGTAGGCAAAAGCGTAATCTTTAATCAGCTTACCGGCTCAAACCAGATAATTGGTAATTGGCCTGGAAAAACCGTGGACCGTGCAGAAGGCACCTTGAGTTTTGAAGGACATATAATACGCGTCATTGATTTGCCGGGAATTTACTCTTTTTCCACGTTCTCAATGGAAGAGTTGGTTTCCCGGGATTATATTGCACTGGAAAAACCAGATGTTGTCATAAATGTGGTTGACGCATCGGTTTTAGAACGAAACCTGTTTTTCACGCTTCAACTACTCGAAATGCAGGCGCCCCTAATTTTATGCCTAAACCAGGTGGACGTCGCAAAGAGCAAAGGCATAATCATCAACAAGGAAAAACTCCAAGAAACCCTTGGAGTTCCAGTTGTTTTTGCGGTAGCGACTCGTGGCGATGGCATCTACGAGTTAGTAGGTGAAGCCATCAATGTTGCCACTCATAAATCAAAATCAAAGCACTTAAAATACAGAAAAGACCTTGAAGAGAAAATCGAGAAGTTAAAGCAAATAATCGAAAAAGGTAACCTCCAGCTTCAGTACCCTGCTCGCTGGATAGCAATCAAACTGCTCGAAGGCGACAGTGAAATCACCAAAATAGTCGCTGAAAAATCCACAGATAGTGGCTGATTCAGCTAAGACTATCGCACAGGAACTGGAAAACAGCTGCCAAGAAAAATGCTTCTCTATCATAGCATCCGAACGGTACGCTCTTGCAAGCTCAATTGCCGCTTCGGCATTACAACAAAGCGAAATAAAAAGCACTTTATCAGACAAACTCGAATGGGTAACCACCCACAGATTGCTGGGTTACTTTACGTCAGTAGGAGTCATTGCTGGTTTGCTGCTTTGGACGTTTTTTATAGGAAATGGCCTCTCCAACTTAATTTCAAGCGGGTTAAGCTTCATTAAACCTGTTGACCCTGCTTTATCAGCTTCACAACCAATTTTAGCTATAATTTTGAACGGAGTTTGGGGCGGCTTCAACGCAGGTTTGACCCTAATTATACCCTTCGTAATTCCGTTTTTTCTGCTTTTGGCTTTTTTTGAAAACTCTGGCATTCTGACCGAGTTGCGTTTATGATGGATAGTGCGATGCATAAAATGGGTTTACATGGCAAGGCGTTAATCCCTATAATTTTGGGGTATGGTTGCAGTGTGCCAGCCATTCAAGCATGTAAAATCATGGAAACCCGACGTGAGCGGCTGTTGACTGCGTTCGCCATAACATTCGCGCCATGCTCTGCAAGAACCATCGTGCTCTTTGGCATGGTGGGCTTGTTCGTTGGCATCCAATGGGCACTGCTGCTGTACGTTGTTGACCTTGCGCTAATCTTTGGTTTAGGTAGAATCGCCATGAAGGTAGTGCCCGGAAAATCAACTGGCTTAATTATGGAAATGAGTAGTTTCAAGATGCCCTCGCTTAAAGTGATTTTAAAACAGACATGGACAAGAACCAAATCAATAATCTACTTAGTTTTCCCCATTTACATCGCTGGCAGTGCAATTGTTCAGGTTTTATACTTTTACAATGTGTTGACGCCTTTTAGTAATGCCTTGTCGCCTTTGACAGTTATGTGGCTTGGGTTACCTATTGAAGCCGGGGTTTTGCTCATTCTTGGTTTTGTACGTAAAGAATTCGTGTTGTTAGGCGCCGTCGCAATCTTTGGCACTGCCAACTTGGCACTTCACTTCTCACCCGTACAGCTTGTAATTATGGCACTAGTAGCAATGCTTTACATCCCATGCGTATCCACTGTGGCAATTCTTGGAAAAGAGTTCGGGTGGAAAGCCGCAACAATTATTTCGTTAGCTAACATAGCTGCAGCTTTACTGATTGGGGGTTTAGCGTTTAGGCTTTTGAGCCTTTTCCTCTAAACCTTTCTAAAAGACGTACATTAGCAGGTAAACTATTTCTCCTGAAAGGAAAGCAAACCACCATATTGGGAAGAGAATTTTTGCAAGTTTGCCGTGCCATTTGATCGGCGTTTTTCGTCTCACTTGTAAAATGCCAAGTGCAAGAACTGCAATTTCCAAAGACATCACGATTACCGCGATTTGCCCCATGGATTCCAAAGTAAACAATCAAAATTGGAGTCATCGTTATGGTTACTGTTCGGAGCAGCATGTAGCCGATGGAGAGCGACAGGTCCCATACGATAGCTATTGCCCCTGTGATTGGATGGATGCTTTTTTTGCTTCTGCCGCTGAGATAAGCGTGGACAAAGAGGAATGCTACGGGAATAAGCCTAACGCAACTATTGTACTTTCAAGGGGAGCAATTGTCATGGTTTTAGCCTATTGTCGGTATGGGGAGTTTGCGGTTGCTAATTAGGTTGGCGGTTACTTTTAGCTTGTCTAGTTAAGCAATAATTATATTGAGCTGTCCAAGTTAGTTTTAGTTATGTCTGCTCCGAATTGTCCCTGCCCCAAAAAAGATTGCTCGCACCACAGTAAATGTGAAGAATGTGTTCCTCACCACAAAGAAAAAAATGATTGGCCTTACTGTGCAAGGTAGCTTCCTCATGGCTAAAGCTTCGGACAAGGATGCGCAACAGAAAAGACGAAACGTACAGGTTCATTTTTGGAACATCGTTGGTGCTGATGAGCATATTTCATTGCCTAAGCTTGAAGATGCAGTCAAAAAAGAGTTCAATTGTAACGATGACCGTTTTGTTCAAGCTCAAATTAAGCTTATGCAAACAGAATCAAGGATAAGAGTTCAAAGTAGAGTTAAAGTATGGATAAATCAGTCAAATGCGCAATTAGCTGGTACGCAAGGAACACTGCACTCAAACTGAAGATCAATTCATGTTTATCCTGAAAAGATATTAGTTAAGGAACTCCTTTTTCTTTTGAAAGTAAAATGAGCGACCCAAACTTTTCTATTTGAAGCTAATGATTTAGTTTTAAAAAAGAAAATACTTTCCGTTCGAGAACACTATGACTTTGAGGACTTAAAAGGCACTAAATTGGGCGCTGCAGAAGGCAATATCCTTCAGTTCCCACCCAAATTCGTTCTATTCGATAACCACGGCTCAGAATTAATGCATCTTGAAGGAAAAATGGTGTCGATTCGAAACCAATTCACTATTTACGATAATCAGGGTGCTGAACTTGGAACTATTAAAAAGAAGATTGCGAAGTTGATTGGCGAAGAATTTTGGGTAGAAAAAAATGGAGTTGAATTCATGCGTATTTACGGAGATTTCACTGAACACGATTACCAATTCGAAGTCGATGGCGCTCTTGTTGCTTCTGTGCACAAGAAATGGGTCACTTTGCGAGATCAAATAGACATCTCAATAACAGGTGAAGTTGACCATCGAATAATTATTGGCGCTGTAATCGTAATTGAGCACATAGAGGTAACTGAAAGGCAAAATCAACATTAAAGAAGCACAATTTTTTAGATAAAGCCAAAGTTTGAAAAATAATTCTAAAAACAAAACTCTAAACTAAAAACATTGGCGGTAGTACGTTATTTGATTATCTCGCCTATTGCTAACTTTTCTCCCACTTGAATAATTTTGACTTTAACGAGGTCTCGAGGCTTTGCTTTTGGAACTTGTATAAAATATCCCCGAATAATAGACATGCCATCCCCATTTGGACACAGGCCATTGATGTTTACATCTAATTCTTCTCCCAACTCGACGGGGGGTTTCTTCTCAACATGTTTGATTTTAAATTGTCCGCCTTTTACTCTTCTATGGACCATTACAAAACCTTGCCTTTATTTCATTTTTAAATAGAGCGATAAGGGCTTAAGTCTTCCGCAGTCAACTCTCTGATTTTAGGGAGTTTAAGGTTCTTTTTCCACAAACAATAATGATAATAGAGTAGACTAAGCGTGAAAACACTTAAACTCGAAAAAAAAGGCAAAACTCCTATATGTCAGGTGTAAGTTTGAATAGCACAGATCGATATGAACCCAGATAATTATAAATCGATAAGAAACAAGCCAAAACGAAACAGCGCAATCAGCAGATCTAAAAGTCGAATGCTTGCAAAACCAACAGTGGCGCCTGCTACTCAAAAACTACGTGACAACTACAAAACTAGAACTGAATGGGCAACAAAGGTACTTCCCAAACTAAAAGAGTAATCTCAAAAGTTTTGGTTTCTAAACTTTATTTCTAAACCATTTAATTTCTCGCACAGGTACGCTGAGCTGTGCTTCAAAACAGGTTGTGCAACAGTAACTTTTATAATGAATAATTCTCTTCAAGAAAGGAAAGTGAAGTTATATGACTGAATCAATCCAAAAAAGAGTGCAGGAAGCCCTTAACGAAATTAGACCGCAAATCCAAGCTGACGGCGGAGATGTAGAACTTGTATCAGTTGAAAAACAAACTGTAAAAGTCCGCTTAACTGGACATTGTGCAGGTTGCCCGATGGCAGCGATGACGCTTAAAAACGGTGTTGAAGCGCTCATCAAACAAAGGGTTCCTGAAATACAGAAAGTTGAAGCGGTAAAATAGGTTAAGCCACTTAACTAATTTCTATTTATTTTCTATTTTGGTAATTATTTGATAGTCTGTAAAATCAAGAACTTAGAAAAAAATAGAATTTAAAATATGAATTCTGTTTTCATAAAGCATTAGAGAAAGAATTCCTGTTTCTTGTTACATGGGTTCAGAGAGAAATGCATTTGATGGTTCGCCATCACCCTTTGCATCTTCGCCAAAACTCTGGACCCGATCCCGTTTATCATTTGGTTTTTCAAGAAATTTAGAAAAATGACCTCTTTTTTCTTCTTCATGTAGGTAGAAAATTTCAAAATACAGCAACTCAAAATTTTAACTAAGAGTTTAATCTTCCCGTACCTGCGCCTCCACGAATCCAAGGGTAGAGTTCGTGCCAGTTTGAAATGCTGTAGCGTCTAAACGGTAAACTATCACATCGATATTGACACCTTTTTTGTTAAATGAAAACATGCCTCTCCAAAGCAAGCTTCCACTTAATGCACTAAAGAAGCGAAAAATCAAAACTCGCTACAATTTTTTTTGGGGGTAGGCTCAGCTTTCGCTACCCCAGCTTCCAAAATTGGCGGGGATATAATTTCCAAAAAGCAAGCGAAAAACTTTTTGATGCCAAATTTTGAAAATAAAACTGTGATCGATAATAGGTTAAGTCAAAGTAACGTTGATTTTACTGATGAGAATGGATCTTAATGACACACTGGTTCCTATCTATGATCCGCAAACTAAACAAACTAGTTTAGATTTGACACCTGTTCCTACTTTGCGGTGCTCAGTCATCTTGCCGCACTTACAACAGTCCCAACCGTTGTTGAAATAATGTTCCTTAGAAATAAAGGGCATGTTTTGTTATTTCTCCTGTATACGCGTTAGAATCGACCGCGGTATAAGTCTTCGCTTTGCGGTCGTACATAGGTGAGCGAGATGATAGAATTTGAACATAACAGTTAATTATTAAAGCGTCGATGGTGGGGCTCCCCGGATTTGAACCGGAGTCTATAGAGCCCAAGTCTACAAGCCTAGACCAAGCTAGCCGAGAGCCCCAGCGCGTTGCAGAGAACATAATTTCGCAAGAACCATAAAAACCTTAGCTACCCTTCTGAGGCTTTTGAGGTTTTAGGGGTTACAGGTTTCTTTAGAGTCGGCATATTTGGATTTAAGGATTGTACACTATTTTGTTATTATCGATTTTTCTTCTTTAAATTTGCCTTAAAACTTTCTTGCTCAGCTAGTGGGCAACTAGAACAATCACCTTTTATAGCCATTTTTACCGCACCCTGAAAGAAACCAAACCAAAAAAACAAAAGCACTCAAAAACAAACTGCTCCCTTTTTGCAAACACAAGTGTTGCTGAATTTCAATTGAGAAAAAACCTTATGTACTTATTTTCCTCTTCTCAATTCTATGTGTGAAACCTACAGGGGATAATGCTCCTTAGTCTGTCAGCTTGCGAGAAAGCGCTTTAAAGCAAAATGCGCATAGCTGTATGCAGTGACTGATTTGCCAAGAGAATTCATCCTTTTCTCTCGTATAGGACAAACTGACTCAAATTTCCACAATCTTCACGATGCAGGAAGACTCGACATCGTTCACGAATGCATAGTTAGTAGTCTCTTTCTCTCACACGGTTTGCGCAGGGACGTAACCTTTCATGCTATCCTTAATGGTCCGCCAACCCCTCCAGTGCACATTCAAATCGACGGAGAAACCCTCTATGACGTGCGAACCGACATGGACACCTGGCGAGATGATCCTTAAAAAAACCTTACAGGGCAAACCACACCCAGGCATTACAAAGGACAAGACAAGCTTCGAAGCCCTTGTGAAAGCAAGAGCGCAAACCCGCAAAATATACGTTTTAGAAGAAGACGGAAAAGACATAAGCGAAGTTGAACTCGAAGAAAACAGCCTCTTTATCCTGGGCGACCACGTTGGGTTACCCAAAAAAGCTGAAGTCTTTGCCCAGCGGTTTGGAGAAAAAATCAGCCTTGGAAAACAACCCTACTTGGCTGCGTCATGTATAACGATAATCAACTATACCCTTGACCAGCAAGCTAAAGTTGGCTTTTGAAGTGCTCCCAGCCCCGCGCATCAATGGGGTGTTCTTCGCCGTTGACTCTGAGAATAATTCGCTTATCCTTTGTGGCTTTTCCAATGGGCAAGAGTTGTCCGCCGACCGCTTCAACCGCAGCCAACGCCGTAGCCCAACCTTCGGGCTTAACGTTAACACCAATTCGTATTCTTCGCCGCCATAAAGTGCCAACTCAGACGCGTCAAGACTGTTTAGCTCCGCAAACCGCTTAACCTCAGGAGCAACAGGAACCTTATCTAATTCAAAACCCACGTTACTCGAGTGAGCGAGTTCATGCAGGGTCCAAGCTAAACCATCGCTGGAATCCATCGAAGCTGAAACCACACCACAGCCACCAAGCGCCAATCCTTCCAACAGCTTAGCTTTGGGCATTAAGACTGCATCCACAAGCGCCTTTGCATTCTTTGAAGCTAAACAGCCGCCAAGCAGCAAACGTAACCCAGCCGCTGATTTGCCGAAAAAACCCTGTAACTGCCAAAACATCGCCTGCCTCTGCACCACTACGCAGCATCAATGCCGATTTATTTGCGGTACCGTAGAGTGAGACAGAAATAATCAGGTCCGAAGCCTCACTCGTGTCGCCGCCGATGATGTAAGCGTCATATTCTTGTGCTCCAGCATTTAGACCATCCGCGATTTCTTCGATGTTTTTTTGCGTAAAGTCTGCCGGTAAACCTAATGCAACCAACGCTGCTATCGGTTGGACACCTTTTGAAGCAAAATCACTGATGTTCATGACTAATGCTTTTCTTGCAGCTTGAAAAAGAGTCATTTCTTGGGGAACGTCCGTTTTGCCTACGAGCATGTCAGTTTTAAGCACAGCAACCTGTTTTTGGTCAATGTTCACTGCCGAAACATCATCTCCGAACGGAACCGGAATGTTAGGCAGCGGGGTAAGTTTGGTTCTGGATGATTTGAATTATTCTATGTTCACCCAAGGTTTTGGCTGTCGGGTTTCTGGTTGTGTTCATTTGTTGGTCGCTCTAGTTTTGAATGATTGTTTATTGCTTTTAAGGTTGGGGTTTGTGAAACTTTAAAAATTGGTACCGTGTTGTTTAGCGTTTATGGCGCCTCGATAGCTCAGCCCAGTAGAGCGGCTGCCTCGTAAGCAGCAGGCCGCGGGAGCAAGGCCCGCTCGAGGCTTTTGGCTTTTTGTGTTGTTGTGTTGTGCAACTGAGCGTTTTGCGGGTTCTGCGGATAGGTTTATTAAATATTGCGATACCGATGTTTCTAAGGTGAATGGCGTATGCGTCTTTTCTCACACGGTTCAGACGAAAAACTACAATGCCCCTACAAGGGGTGCGAAAAACACTTCGATCGCCCAACGATGATTACGGATGACTCTGTTATTCCCCGCCAAACACATTATGCTTGCCCCTTTTGCATGTCGCGACTAGAATTAGATACAGCTAAAGAAAAGATTGTAGGTGTCCGGGCAACCGAGTACCCGATGGTTTTTGATTCACCTGCTAAATGTGCACACTTCAGCGGGCTTTTGAACGCGCCCCCTGGGAGCATGTCAAGTCAGGATGAATGTTTAATTTGTCCTAAAGTGCTTCAATGCAACAACCGCAAAAAATAGCTTACTCTCAATTTTTTGAGGTCAATATCTCTTAATTGAAAGACAATTCGAGTTCATTTGGAAAAAACTTGTACTCAATTGACCTCCCTTCTTTACATATAGGTACTTCGAATAGAATTTTTTGGGTCAGCGTTGATTGACGATCTCTCAAAGCTTTAGGCTCAAAGCCGTCGCCTTACATCATCCCCACTTTAACGTTGATTGTGCAGATTTATCTATTTTGATTAGGACAGAATGAAAACTAAAAAGAAAAAACGTGTATATTATTGGTTTAAGTAATCAGTTGATTGACGAAGTCTTGCGCTCGTGCGTTAAGGTCTTCACTGCTACCGATTTTAACAACGATAGCGTTTTGCAAGGTTGCGTCTGAACGGGTAGGTATGGATTGTTTAATTTGCGCTATGTCTCTGGGTGATGTTGCGCCTTGACCACTTCCATAAACGCCGATTTTTGCTCCTTGATCAAACACCAAGTTTGCTAGGACGTCCTTTGTTGAACCGGTCAGTGCACCTGCATAAACTGGTCCACCAACCACTATGATGTTATATCCTGTAGTTGTGCCTGCTGCTGAACTCTTGACTCCTGCCAAAGTTACCGTATACCCCTTTGCCTGAAGATCGCTGGCGACTTTATCGGCTACTCCCTTTGCAGTACCTGACAGACCAGGATCGTAGATCACTATTGCTTTTCCAACGGATGATCCTGTCGGCGTTAAGGTTTGGGCACCAGTTGCAGTGTAAGCGGCGACATCTAAGAGTATTATTGCTCCAAAGGCAACGACTATGATTATTAATGCAGCGAATATAGCGAAAATTATCTTGAATATTTTTCTCATTTATGTTCCCTTCACGATAACTTTTTGTTAGGTTTTGTATAAAAGATTGTCGTCCAAAAATCCTAAAATTTAGTAGGAAAATTAGTGCAAAAACAATGTTTCCCTCTATTGGCTTGGGTGAATTTAACGTCATTTGACGAATCTAAACGCTTAAACCACTCCAAGGGTAGGGTAGCTTATACGGCTTATTTGAGAGGTGAAAAAAGACGTGATATTCGAAGAAGAAGATGAATGGGAAGAAAGCGAAGACGAGGAATGGGAAGAAGAAGAATGGTAAACTGAACCATAAACCACAATTTTGTATATCTTTCTTTTAAGCATACTTTTCCAGAGTAATTCGAGGTTAATTTTTAGCCTACCGATTGGGATTAACGGAAGTTGCAACTGATCTTTTCTGACGACTTTTCAAAAAACTGTGGAAATAACCACGTTTAAAAAAACCATTTCAAATCAACAAAACACAAAAGAGTTGTTGTTGCTGTTGCTGCAACTCGCTCCCTGCACAGCAGTTGCAACAATCACACCAACAAAAAACTAATTCAAAAAGCAAATAAGCTAAACCACAAAACCACGTACTCAACATACAAGATACCTGTCAATTTTAAAAAAATATTACCACCCTTAAACTCAGCTTTATTCTCCAAGGTTTACATTTATAACTATCTTGTTGGCATCATTTAACGACGCTTACAATGACCCGAATCGCAGTATTAGATGAAGACAAATGCAAAGTCAAGAAATGCAATTCGCTATGTGTTAGCTTCTGCCCTATGGTGCGCAGCAAAGTTGAAGCCATAAGAGTTGAAGGAAGCAAAGCAATCATAGCAGAAACACTTTGCAGCGGCTGCGGGATATGCGTCAAAAAATGCCCTTTCAAAGCCATCAGCATCGTCAACTTGCCCAACGAGCTTGAGAAGGATTGCAGCCACCGATTCAGCGAAAACAGCTTCAAACTTTTCCGTTTACCCATGCCTTCACCTGGAACTGTTTTGGGATTGCTTGGGCAAAACGGGATAGGCAAAAGCACTACGCTTAAGGTTTTTTCAGGCGAAATCAAACCTAACCTCGGCAGATTCGATGACCCGCCAGATTGGGCAGAAATTATTCAGTATTATCGGGGTTCAAGCCTTCAGGATTACTTTTCGAAGTTAAGTGAAAAAAAACTTAAAGTCAGCAGCAAACCCCAATACGTCGACAAGATTCCTAAAGCTGTAACAGGGAAAGCTGGCGACCTTTTAGAAAAGGTTGATGAAAGAAAGCAGCTTGATGCCATTGCTGAGGACCTTGAGCTCAAGAAGATTTGGGATAGACCGCTTGATGTGCTCAGCGGTGGGGAACTTCAACGGGTTGCTGTTGCCGCCGCTCTTAGCCGAGATGCAGATGTTTACCTTTTCGACGAGCCATCAAGCTACTTAGATGTTAAGCAGCGGCTTGTAGTTGCAAGAGCTATCCGCAGCCTCAAGGAACAGCAGAAAACAATTGTCGTGGCGGAACACGACTTAGCCATCATCGACTACTTATCTGATCAAATCTGCGTTTTCTATGGAGAACCAGGCGTCTACGGCGTCGTTTCGCACACTCATGGCGTACGCACGGGCATTAACATTTATCTGCAAGGATACATCCCAGACGAAAACATAAAGTTCCGAAAAGAACCCATAATCTTCCATGAGAAACCGCCATCCGCAGGCGAAATGGTTGGCGAACCACTGCTTAAATGGGAAAAGATGGAGAAGACCTTCAAAGGATTCAAACTTGCTATTGAACCAGGCGAGATACGGACTGGAGAAATAGTTGGCATACTTGGACCTAACGGTATCGGAAAAACCACCTTTGTTAAGATTTTAGCTGGTGTAGAAGAGACGGATGATAAACATAAGCTTGGCAAGTTAACTGTCAGTTACAAACCCCAGTACATCGCACCCGACTACGAGGGCACTGTTCAAGAGTTGCTGATGAATGTGGCTAAAGAAAACTTTACCTCTAGCTGGTACAAAACTGAAATTGCCCAACCCCTTCAGGCTCCAAGTATTAATGGACCGCAATGTAATGGAACTCAGCGGCGGAGAACTCCAAAAAGTCGCCATCGCCGCGTGTCTGAGCCGCAAAACCGATCTGTTCCTCCTCGACGAGCCAAGCGCGTACCTTGACGTTGAAGAGCGTCTTAACATAGCCAAAACTATTCGGCGCGTAGTCGAAGCCCATGGTACCCCAGCCTTCGTGGTTGAACACGACGTTGTAACCCAGGACTTCATTGCAGACAGATTGATGGTCTTCAACGGTGACCCAGGTGTCTCTGGTTTAGCTCATCCGCCGACCAGCTTAAGGCAGGGCATGAATACGTTCCTCAAAGAAATGGACATTACCTTCCGACGTGACTCGCTTACTTTCCGACCGCGCGTTAACAAAGAAGACTCGCAGATGGATAAGTTCCAGAAAGGCATTGGCGAATACTACTACACTAAAACCACTAAGCCAGAAAAAGAAAAACAAGGACCAACCAAAAAATAAGTTGGGGGTATTTCGTCTTTTTCAGGAGACGAAGTTTAAGTGAAATCTAACGCCAGTGAGTTTGTTAACTCAGCTTAAATGTTTAAAAGCCCAAAATCATACTTTTTTACTAATCCAGAGACACACCCATGAACCCTAATGTTAAACCCCAGTTATCAGACAACTTTCGCGGTCAACCAGTATTCAATATTCAACTTTGTGTAGGATGCAGTTTATGCTGCAAAGAATGCCCATCGAAAGCAATAGAAATGGTTGAGGTTAATGGAAAAAAATATCCCCAGATCAGACTGGACAAATGCATCTTTTGTTACCAATGTGCAGAAACCTGTCCCAAAAAAGCAATAACGAACTCAACTTTCTTTGAATTAGCCACCACCGATAAGTCCACATTAGTTTTAAACCGCACTCAAAGTCTGATTCGACCTGATGAACGTTTATTTTACATATTTAAAGCAAAAATATCCATTGAGGCATGTGGTGGACTGATTTTAGAACGAGAGTTTTCTTGGACGTAGTGCAGTTAACTTAAAGAACAAGCAGCAAATATACTAACCACTCGCAAACTTAAAACAGGGAAAAGTGGTGTAGGCTACAAGTGGCTCAAGCAACCTTTGAAGAGATAAGCGCATCGGACTTTTTCTACAGAAACCGAGACATCGCAGGCTTAACCAACCCATCACGCGCAATCTTCGTAGCCATAAGAGAAATCGTAGAAAACTCTTTAGATGCAGCGGAAAGCCAAAAAATTCCACCAGACGTCTACGTACGCTTATCCTACGAGGGAGAAGCCACTAAGGAAACTCAAATCTACAAACTTCGCGTCGAAGACAATGGTAGCGGAATACCGCCCAGATTCATTCCCTCAGCGTTTGGCCAAGTGCTCTACGGCAGCAAATACAAGCTCAAACAGGCAAGAGGCACTTTTGGTTTAGGCGGCAAAATGGCTGTGCTCTACGGGCAAATCACAACTCACCAACCAGTTTTTGTAACATCAAGCACAGGGCAAGAGAAAATTTATAGTTTCAAATTAATGATCGATATCCAGCGAAACAAACCCATCATTTTAGACCGCAAAGTCCTCATCAACAAGGACCAGTGGCGTGGAACCATCGTTGAATTCACGTTGGAAGGCGATTACCTTCGGGCTATGCCCAAAATCATTGAGTACTTCAAGCAAACCGCTATGGTTAACCCATATGCAAACATAACTTTTGTCGATCCTAAAGGTAGACTCTACAAGTTTGTTCGGGGAACAACTGTCATGCCTGAGTCACCTAAAGAAACCATGCCTCACCCATACGGCGTAGACGTAGAGCTCCTCCAGCGACTAATCCAATTAACAACTGTAACAAATATGTCTGATTTCTTGAAGACGCATTTCCACCGGGTTGGCGAAATTACTTCTCAAAAATTTCTCGACTTCGCAGGTATTCTCCCCAGCAAAAACCCCAAAAAACTCTCTCACGAAGAAATCGTGCGGTTGATGCAGAACCTAAAAAAATACAAGGACTTTCTACCACCTGACGCTAGCTGTCTCTCACCTCTAGGTGAAGATTTGCTTAAAGCTGGTATACTTAAAGAGCTCAAGCCAGAGTACCTTGTTGTGCATCAGCGTAAACCATCCACTTATGCTGGTCACCCATTCATCGTTGAGTTAGCTATGGCATATGGAGGCGATGTGCCCAAGCGTGGCACTTTTGTGATTTACCGTTTTGCCAACAAAATCCCACTGTTGTACGATGAGGCAAGCGATGTTTCTTACCGTGTAATAGCAGCTATGAATTGGCGCCGCTACAAAGTCGCGCCTGAAATGCCAATAGCAATCGTCGTACACATCTGTAGTACTAAAGTTCCATACAAGACAGTGGGAAAAGAATTCATTTCTGATCGACCCGAAGTGCGAAGAGAAGTTGCAAACGCCCTGCGTGAAGTTGCGCGTCAACTGCAACATTTCCTCTCAAAACAGGAACACGTGCACAATGAAAAGAAACGACTAGGAATCTTCAGCAAATACCTCCCAAAAATCGCCGAATTCTCAACCACATTAGCTGGAGAAACGAGGAAACCTGACATAGAAAAATTATTAAAGAGTGTACAGAAGTATGGCGCAGAAGAAAATTAAGATAACTGAAAGAAAACAAGAGGTCCTCAGGAGTCTCAAGAGCTTTGGCACTTCGATTTACAATCAACTCGACCAAGGCGTTTTCCCAACAGTTAAAATGCCCAGCCGCTCCACGGAGAACATCAATTATGATCCAGCTCTGCGTCAATTCATTTTAGGAGAAAAAAACGTTGACAGAAGCACTCGAAACATTCGCCACATTAAACCATTTACTCAACTTGCTTGGGTTGCAATGTTTAGCAATGAACTCACTAGTCAACGTAAAACCTCAACTTTAAGAGATGTCTACTACTCTGCACAAGCCTACGAGATGACCTTTTCTGATCAGCAGGAATCAAACAACATAATCACCGACCTTGAAACACTCACAGGTTTTGCAAGAGAAGACTTCAATATATTCCCCGAAGAACGAAGCGCAATTTTCGGAGACTTAGAGATTGGTTATACCGTTCCGGGCTATGAAGGTAAAACCGTGAATTTAACCAGTCACCCAGACGGTGTACTCATTGGGCCGGCGGTTACCTCTGCAGAGTTCATAAAAACCACTGCTGATAAAGTCATAGCCATAGAGAAAGGCGCCCTGTTCACAAGGTTTATCGAAGAAAACGTCCACAACAAACATAAATCGCTTTTAATTTCGTGTGGTGGACAAGCGCCAAGACAAACCCGCAGCTTCATCCGTCGATTACATGATGAACTCGGGCTGCCAGTCTACATCTTGACTGATGGTGATCCATGGGGAATGCACATTGCCCAAGTCATTATCTCTGGTTCAGCCAACGCAGCACACCTCCGCGACCTAAACACTCCAGACGCAGTTTGGAGCGGCGTTTGGGCATCAGACATCGTCGAATACAAATTACCAACCGACCCACTTGACGAAGTAGACATTAAACGGCTCAACGAATTAGCCCGAGATCCAAGATACCAAAACGACCCTATATGGCAACGTGAAATCAAACTTGCCCTCAAGATTAAGCGTAAGACAGAACTGGAAGCTTTCAGCAGATACGGCTTAACCTACATAGTGGATGAGTATTTACCAACTAAACTCGATCAGAAACCCAAAGAGGCAAGGCCGCGAGACAGGCAAGAAAGGATAGTAACAGGCTTAAGTTTTAATAATCCATGATTGTTAGCTTAAAATGCTAACATAGCATATGAAAAATACTTGTTGCTTGTTGTAAAAATGATTTTTTTAGCGAATGATTTATCTTTTTATCTTTCGATAACACGCTATTGGGTATGCCCTGCGGTGACTCTTCAGCCATTAAGAAATCCACTCCGTAAGCGATGCCTGCGCTAACTATCCCTAAACTCAAACAATTTTTTATAAAAACATTCACATTTAATGTAAGCAGAAAACAAATTTTTTTTTGCTTAGACAAAGTTTTTATGCGCGTTTGAAACTCTTACAATTCCCCGTTAAGACAAAGGATGATTCAAGATGGCCCTACAAAAAGGAGATTTCATATTAATCGATTATGTAGCGAAAGTTAAGGAAACAAACGAAGTTTTCGACACAACAAAAGAAGATGTAGCCAAAAAAGAGCATCTTCACAAAGAAGGACAAATACACGAGCCAGAACTCGTGGTTGTTGGTGAAGGTTGGGTTCTAAAAGCCCTAGATGATGCATTAACAACATTGGAATTAAACAAGCCTGCAACTGTTGAAATTTCACCTGAAAAGGGCTTCGGACAAAGAGACCCCGAAAAAATCAAACGGGTTCCAATAAAACAACTCTACGCAAAAGAAATCAACCCAGTCGTTGGAGCACGCATAGAATACCAAGGAAAAAACGCTACAATCCGCTCCATTGGCGCAGGAAGAGTTCTCCTTGACTTTAATGCTCCTTTAGCAGGAAGAACACTCATCTATGACGTCACAGTAACAAACAAACTTGACAAAATACCTGAAAAAATCGGCGCGTTAGTTCACCGCAGAGTACCAGTAGTTGAACAAGAAAAATTCAAACTAACCCTAAAAGGCTGCGACTTAACAATAGACATGCCTGAAGAAACTTTCTATGTTGAAGGCATACAAATCGCTAAACGCGGTATAGCTATGGACATTCAAAAATTTGTTCCTGAGTTGTCTGAAACCAAGTTTGTTGAAACCTTCAAAGCTGAACCTAAACCAGTCGCCGCTGCTCCAACTCCAGCACCAGTAGCTACAACAACTGAGACAGAACCAAAACAAGAAGAAAAAGCGGCTCCAGAAGCGAAACCTGCAAAAGCTCCAAAAGCAACAAAAGTCTGCAAAAGCATAACAAACATTTACAAACTTTCCTTTTCTTTAAGTTATAATTTTTTAAACTTCCACAAGACCTAATTACGCATAATATTTTTTAGTTAAAAAAATAAAACCCAAATGTCTTCATGGTAATAGCAAGTCAATTGTTACAATTCGATCAAAATTAATGTTTCAAAAAGGAAATCAATAAATGATTTTCTTGCTAAAATTGAGAAATGGGTAGGACGCATTTTAGATCAAGCAATAGGTTCAAGAAATTGGCGGATTGGGCAACAGAGACTTTTGAATAAAAACTTGTTTGCACTTATTCAGACGATTTGAGTTTAACCTATTGTTCCTGTTGCCTTCGCTATTTTCTCGCATGCTTCAACGTTGAGGTTTAGTTTGTGAAGAATTGTGTAACGTTCAGGTCTTATTTTCGGTGCTAACTCCAATGCCTCAATCAAATCTGAGTCTTTTACGCCTAATTCCGCGGCTGTCGTTGGCGCGCCCAGTTGTTTGAGCGTTTTTTTGATGCCTTGCCAATTTGCCCTGTAGAGGTAAGCGGTTAAAATTGCACCGACACCGCATTGTTCTCCATGCATAGATTGGTTTGATTTAACCCTGTCTAATGCGTGGCTGAAAAGGTGTTCGGAACCGCTGCAGGGACGACTGCTTCCCGCGATACTCATTGCAACCCCGCAGCTAATCAATGCTTCAAGAAGAACCCGTAAGCCTTCATCTTCTCTGTAAACAATTAAATCAGCGCTCTCAGTTACCAATTTTGCACTCATCAACGCCAAACTAGCGGCATATCCACCATAATACTCGTTATTTTCTATGTGTGCCAATTTCCAATCTTTGACAGATGAGAACTTTGAGATTACATCCCCGCAACCGCTAACCATAAACCGCCAAGGTGCCTTAGAAATGACTTCAGTATCCGCGATTATTGCCAGTGGCGCTTGTGCTAAAATGGAGTAGGGTTTGTCTGAGCCTTTGATTGAGGCAAGTGGGCTTGCGATTCCGTCATGGGAGACTGTAGTTGGGATGCTGATGAAGGGGATGTTTTGAGTGCAGGAACTAATTTTTGCCGCGTCTATAATGGTTCCTCCGCCAACTCCAAATAGCACTTGTGGTCTTGTTGTTTCAATTCGCTGCTCGATTGTTATTAGGTCTTTTTCGGACATTGATTTTATTTGGAGAACATCGACTTTCAATCCCGCTTGTTCAAGGAGGCAACAGACGGTTTTTCCAGCTAACTCATGGCTCTTTGATCCTGCAATCACCAATGCTTTTCCCTTAATGTTTAGTCGTTTTACAACTTCGGGAACGCGGTTTAAGGTGCCTTTTCCAACAATGACTTCACGTGGAAGCTGCATGTAATGGTAGTTTAAACTCAAATTAGACCACTGTTTAACTTGCAAAGACATAGTTCGGGATGGGTGCTTTAAAACTTTGGGAAATTATCCATTATTTAACCACTAAAGATGCCTAAAGCAAAAAGATACTACTAGTTGGAAAAATGAAAGTTTAGTAAGATTACAGGGAACACTAACACTATCACTAGGTGGAAACACTTCGTTAATGGCGTTTTTTGTAGCAATTAGTATGTTGAAAAACAAGCGGTATAATCCAATTCTTCGCCTAAATAATGTCATGCTTAAATACCGATTATTCGTTTATTGGTTTTTAAGGAGACACAAAAACATGCCCGCCATTGAAGTCGGCAGAATATGCATAAAACAAATAGGTCGAGAAAACGGCAAAAAATGCGTCATCATCGACGTCATGGACAAAAGCTTCGTCTTAGTAACCGGACCAAAAAAAGTTACAGGCGTCAAACGTAGACGCGTCAACATAAACCATGTTATGCCTCTGCAAGACAAAATTGAAATAAAAAGAGGCGCTTCAGACGAAGAAGTTGCCCAATGCTTAGAAGCTTGCAGGTAAACTCGAAGAAATGACTGCAGCCCTTAAAAACGCCTAATTTTAAACTTTAATTACTTCAAATTCTTTTTCTTACACTAGTTAGGAGAAAAAACCAGAGAATGCCCAGAACAACCCCTCCGTGGGAAATCAAACGTGAACTGCTAACTAAAAGCAGAGGATTCTACCAACCCAAAATATGGTTGTAAACCGTCTGAGCGACCAGCAAAAGAATACATCAAATATGGCACGATAAATCTGGATAAGCCGGCTGGTCCGACAAGTCATGAAGTTGCTGCTTGGGTTAAAAGAATCATGCATTTGGATGCGATTGGACATGGAGGCACACTTGACCCTAAAGTAACTGGGATTTTGCCAATCACCCTGGAAGATGCAACCAAGATGGTTCAGGCACTTCTCTACAGTGGCAAAGAATACATCTGCGTCCTGAAACTGCACGGCGACGTTCGTGAAGACCAAGTTAAACGTGTTCTGGCAGAGTTTGAAGATGAAATTTATCAACGTCCACCACTGCGTTCTTCAGTTAAGCGGCAACTAAGTACAAGACGGATTTACTATAATGAATATATGGAGTTGGATGGACGTAACGTGCTCTTTAAAGTCGGTTGCGAAGGCGGCACATACATCCGTAAACTCTGCTTTGACATCGGTGAAATCCTTGGCGTCGGCGGACATATGCAGGAACTTCGTCGTACACGTGCAGGACCTTTCCTTGAAACCAGCGCTAAAAAAGTAACCTTGCATGATGTGGCTTACTGGTTTGGCGAATACGAAGAGAAAAAAGACCAATCTATCCTCTGCAAATTCATCGAACCCATGGAAGTTGCATTGATGCAGTTACCGAAAATCATCGTTCGCGACTCGGCTGTTGATGCACTCTGTCATGGAGCCAATTTAACTGCGCCAGGTGTGCTACAAGTTGATACCGGCATAATAAAAGGCTCAACAATCGCGATTTTCACTCTAAAAGGTGAAGCTGTTGCATTGGCGAAGGCTCTTGTTTCAACCCAGGAAATCATGGATTTGAACCATGGCGCCGTTGCTGCTCTTGCAAGAGTGTTAATGCCGCGGGGCACGTACCCGAAGGTTTGGAAGACTGGTAGCGCACATGAGCAAAAACCCAAAGCGCGTTGAGCACTATTTTTCTTCTGCGCCCCAGTCCCATGAACGTTTCGGACTTGTTCGTACAAGCTTATGCGGCAAACCCTTCGAGTTTTTGACTGCATCAAGTGTTTTCTCGAAGCGAAAAGTTGACTGCGGCAGTAGATTACTGATTGAATCTATGGTTCTTCCCAAAACAGGCTACGTTCTCGACATAGGCTGCGGATACGGGGTAGTCGGCATCTCCGCAGCCAAATTCAACCCTAAATTGCACGTGGTCATGACGGATGTGAATGCACGCGCGGTGCGTTTAGCTAAGAAGAACGTAAGTTTAAACAGGGTGACTAACGCTGAGGTACGGTACGGTTTCTTTTATGAACCTGTTGAAGATTTGAAGTTCGACTGTGTCCTCTCGAATCCACCAGTTAGTGCAGGCATGGAAACAGTGAAAGCAATTGTGACAGGCGCTCCAAAAGTGATGGCGGCAGAAGCAAGTTTTCAGATGGTTATACGATCTAAAATCGGCGCAAAAATATTGCCTGCATTGTTTACTGAAACCTTTGGTAATTGCGGATTGTTGCGCGAGAAAGCGGTTTTCGAGTACTCATGGGCAAGCTGTAATGATCTCCAAAAGCTACATGCGAAGGTAATGTGTAGATTAACTTTCAGTAGTGTTTGAAGATTCGCGCTGAGATGAGGGCAGCTTTAAACCCAAAGCATTCAATAATATGGATAAGAACTAATTTTTGCCAAAGTACCGCAAACTTGAAAAAGCCACTCCGCCATAACAGAAGAAAACAGTGTTAGGCAGTGGACTAAAATGAAGTTAAATAAAGTCGACGAAAAAGTCTTTAAAACCCTGAAAGAGGAAGGTAAAGAATTAACTCTTCAAGAATTAACCGACAAAACGGGTGAACCCTGCAAAAAAGTTTTCAAGTCACTTAAGAAGTTTTTCGAGCACGAAATCATTGAGACCAAAGCCCGCAAATATTCATTAACAGGCAAGGATCCAGCCGCTAAAGAAGATCCCAAACCTGAGTCTGAAGAATAAAAATTTTTGGAGCCTCGAGCGGGCCTTGCTCCCGCGGCCTGCTGCTTACAAGGCAGCCGCTCTACTGGGCTGAGCTATCGAGGCACCCAACGAACAAACCCAGATTACACCAACAAATAAACCTTACACAAATAAAAGTTACTACTATCGCAAAATCTTTTTTTTATTGTTCCTGATAAAAATGAAAAATTCTTGCTGAATGAAAGGTTTCGTGGAGTTGACTTTTGTATTGAGTTTGTAAACAATATTTCTAATTCAGCAGCTTTTTTTATTTAATAAAAAATATGATCTGTTAAATGAGAATAATTTTGAAATTGAAGCAAATTGTGAGTTGATGAAGCTTTTTAAAAAAAGAAACATTAAACCAACGCTGTATTAGTTTCAGATGCGAAATGACTTAAAAAGTTGGTTAGACTTTCTGAAAGACTCAGAGAGAGGGTTATTCTGAGCGCATGATAGCTTGGAAAACAACAAAAAAACTTAAAAATCTATCTCCAATGGTTTC
>CAWEZP010000016.1:0-23891 GCA_963813675.1 Candidatus Bathyarchaeota archaeon | reverse complement strand
TAGATATTGACTGAATTATTATTTGGGCTGGTGGCTTCTTCTGGTCGTAATCTTTGAGAACTTTGTCAACTTCGCCTTTTTCGCCGTTTACGTAAGCGTTACCTTTTAAGCTCATTTGTGCAATTGAAGGGTTATAACCAATCGATAAAACAAAAGGAACCTCCAACGATTCATCCTGTTTCTTTTCCATACCGACAACATTAATGTTAGTGTTAATTTGAATAGGCGGAATAGGTTTTCTAATGTCCCAGAAGCGTTCGGCAGAAACGCTAGTAATAACTACGTTTACTTTAAGCATGATAGGTCAAAAAGAGTAATTGTGGTGAAAGATTTAAAACTGCTTATTTCGGTTTATAGCGAGTAAAGCCACAGTGTCCGCATGTATACCTGTCATGGTGATCTGCTGTAAAGTATCCTGGTCCACATCGCTCGCAAGTTGGACGTGTCCTAGAAACTTTTTCGCCTTCAGTTTTGTACATTGCGTGAACGCCTTTTTCTTCTTTGTGTTTCTTCTCGCGTTTCTTTTCAGCTTTCTGAGCTTTCGGCGCTGCTGATGATTCTGAGGTCGCTGCTGGTTTTGCCTCTTCTTTCTTTGTTGGTTCTTCTTTCTTAGGTGCGGGTTTAACTGGCATTATGCTTTCGCCTCTTCTTTGGACTTTTCAGGCGGACTGTTACGTTTCCTGATGTATTCAGGCTCAACAAGTTTTGCTTGATTAACGGATTGGTAAACGTTAGCAACTCCCACTGTAATGCTGGTTCCAGTTTTAGTTCTCATTCGTTTAATGAAAACTACATCCTCGCCTAATTGCATTTCAATGGCTACGGCTTTCTTAACCTCGAGCCTTGGGGGTGTTTTCTCTTTTGGACCCGAAACAATTGTGAAACCTACTTCTTTACGTTTTAGTAGCGGGTTATTCTTTGTTGAATCTATTTTGACTTGCATTAATGTTCACTTAAAGCGTAAATTCATACCATATTCTACTTATTTAGCTTTTCGAAGCTTTCATAGCGTTTAGGAACTCCTGCACTCGAGTTCTTCTCTCAGAACTAACTTTAACGACTACAATCCCTGAATGAGGTTGCCCATAGACCACAAAAGCGTTTTCTGGCGCATACAAAACTGTTATGAGCGTAAGCAGATCTTCCTCGCCTTTAACAACGATGTGAATATGCTCTTTACTTTCTAAAGATTCTTTAACGGCAGAGATTGATTCTTGAGTTATTGTTCCTTGCGGATTATCTACAAAAACCGTTTTTTGCACAGCGGTTTCTAGAGGTATTTTTTGGGTTCTTAGAGAAATATTGTCAATTATTGATAATTGTGGGTTAATGTTGTGTTTGTGGAGATTCTGTGAAACTATGTCTCCTACAGAAATTATTCTGGATGGCTTTTCCATTTCAACCATTTCCTTCAGGATACCCATTGTTTCCTCAGGTGTGCCTAAGATGAGGTTACCAAATGGCTCTTTTAGTTTCAAACTAAGCTCAGGCGTTAAAACGTACACTATAGTCAACTTTTGAACCTAACAAACAGAAAATACTCGGTAGGTTATGAATCTACCGCGCCAATTAAAAAAAAACTTAACGCACTTTTAAGGCGTATCGGCCTTTCTCTTTAATATTCATGGCTTTTGCAATGGCTGAGGTTTCAGGATCAAACATTACAACTAAGCCACTGAAATCTTCACTAAAATTAGTGGATTTGCATCTTCCGCAAACGTTGTCTTTAGTTATGAAATGACAGTTGGTGCATGCTTTTTCACTCATTCAACATCAATCCTCTTTTATGCTGCTTTCTCTTGGCTTTCGGCTGTTTTCTTTTCGGGTGTAGCTTTAGGTGCTTGATCCATCTTTAACCAATCTAACTTTCCAAGGAATGGTTGTCTTGCGGTAACGCCGATTTTTCCTGAGCTTCCAATTCTTCCAAGAGACACTGCGGTTATTCTAACGCGGACTTGGTCGCCTGTGGTTAGTTTGCGTTTAGTCTCTTTTCCTAAAAGGACGCCTTGTTTTTCGTCGTAAGAGATATAGTCATCCATGAGTTGTGAAACGTGAAGTAATGCATCGACGGGTCCGATTCTAACGAAAGCACCGAAATCAGCGATTTCAACTACATCTCCCTCCACGATCTCTTGAATTATCGGGTAGAAAGCTAATAGTGAAAACGTTACTTTATGAAAAGTTGCGCCATCACCAGGTATAATTTTGCCAATCGGGCTGACTTGAATACCTGTAACTGCAATGACATAACCTAATTCTTCATCCACGATTCCTTCATATTTTTGCTTAACTTGTTCGCGGCCAACTTTTTCAAGGGGCTTGCCGAAGGTTTCGGGTGGAATGCGAATAGTATCTTGAAGAGTAATCAGTTTAAACATTTAAGATATCATCCCGTCAATGTATAGACGCGATTTTTGTCTCACATAAATCACTGGCACACTTATATCTCTTAGCTTCTTCTTTAATTGTCTATCGTTGGTAAACACTGGAGAATTCCAGTTTTTAGCGACCTTAACAATGGCGTCGTCAGTAGTTAACTTTTCATCATTTTCAACTGGTACATACTTGCATTTTTCGGCAAGCTTCAAAGCAAAAAGTGCTTCCCGCCGAATCTTCGGCGATTCCTTAGCTGTAAGCATATTAAGCTCACGTTTAACAGTTGAAAGCAATACAAACTCAATTTTACGATTCAGCAGATGTCTAAGTTCCTCAAAAATATCAATTTTAAACTCCAATGGAACAAATAATGCGTTGGAATCTAAAATTACATTTAGCGGTCCAGTTTTTTTTGGCGATAAAGCCGACACTTAGCATGACACCTAATTTGTTAACGTTTAATTTTTTGCAGGCTTAAAACATTTTGTTTTGCAGTCTTGCCAAAAGTTGCTATTACTTTAAATAACCGAGTAAACGAATTGAACACAATCAGGTGAATGTAGTGATTCGCGAGAAATCGTGCGGCGCAGTCATATATCTAAAAAAAGAAGAACAGACCAAGTATCTTCTCCTCAACTACGCAGCAGGTCACTGGGATTTCGTGAAAGGTAACGTTGAAGACAACGAGACTGAACGGGAAACAGTTCTCCGCGAACTCAAAGAAGAAACAGCCATTACAGAAGCCAAATTCATCGACGCCTTCAAAGAAACCATCGCTTACTTTTATAGAAGGCAAGGTTTAACGGTTCATAAAGAAGTTGTTTTCTTCCTTATTGAAACCCCCACAGAAAAAGTAGCGATATCTTTTGAGCATATTGGCTACATTTGGCTGGATTACAAACATGCAATGGAAAAATTATCATTCAAAAATGCTAAAGATGTCCTGCAGAAAGCGCATGATTTCCTGAAGAAAAAAGAAATAGTGAAAGACTAACCTCTTTATTTTACGAGCCCATAGCCGATTAGTCTCCATCGCGCGGTGATTTTTCTGCTGATAGCAACTCTTGAGCCTGGCAACGCACAAATCGGTCTTGTCAACTTTACTTTAATTATATTCTGTTTGATCGAAATTACCTTTCCAACGTTCACGGCAGACCCAACATGGAGCAATAGGGTTTCGTCAGGGTTGATTTTTTCAACCTTCAAAAGTTCTTTGGTTCCAACAGCGCGTTCCAACACGTGCGTTTCCAATGTGAGTTCTGTTAGGGTTGGGGGAAGCTGACCTGTTTTTCCTGCAATGCTGCCTGTTAATCCGTCTGCTTTTGAGTAAGATGGGTCAAGGCATGTGCCTACTCCCACAAGGCCTCCGCATGTAGCTTCTTTCACATCTTCATTACCCGCTTGAAGGCTGACTATTTCACTGATTAAGGGATCGTAGACTGTTTTGCCTTCTCGCTCTGCCATTACGCCTGGACGGATTTCTATTTCTTCTCCCACAACAAATTTGCCCTGCGCTATGGTTCCTCCAATGATTCCGCCTTCCAACCCCTCGATGGTTGTTCCTGGCTTGTTAATGTCAAAAGAGCGTATTATGAACATCATTGGTGGTTTGGTTTCATCTCTTTTTGGTGTTGGAATGATGGTTTGTATAGCGTTGAGCAATACATCGATGTTTATTCCGCGTTGGGCTGAAATTGGGATAATAGGCGCTTTTTCTGCAACAGTGCCCTTGATGAAAGCTTTTATTTCTTTGTAGCTTTCTATTGCTCTTTTTTCATCTACAATGTCAATTTTGTTTTGAACGATAATCAGGTTCTTTATGCCGCTAACTTCCGCGGCTGCAAGGTGCTCTCTTGTTTGCGGTTGGGGACAGGGTTCATCAGCTGCAATAACAAGAATTGCACCGTCCATTATTGCTGCCCCTGACAGCATTGTAGCCATTAAAGCTTCGTGTCCTGGTGCATCAACAAAGCTTATGGCTCTGACAAATTCTGCTTCTGAATTGCAGCTTTCACAAAAAGGCTTAATTGTATAGTTTTTTGGAGGCTCACATTTAGGACACTTGTAAATCGGCATGTCGGCATAACCCAGTTTTATGGTAATGCCTCTTTTGAGTTCTTCACTGTGTCGTGATGCCCAGGTGCCAGTTAACGATTGCACCAAAGTGGTTTTTCCATGATCTACATGCCCAATGGTGCCAATGTTAACTTCTGGTTGTCTTGGCAAGGCTTTACTAGTGTCACTCATACGATTCTTCTTCTTTCAATAAATACTAACGAATAAAGATTGAATTAATTTTGGAAGTTTATAAGGTTTAAGCATGCACTCTTGTAATATTGCTATTATTTCGCAGCTTGTTCGGGCTTAGCTTCGGCAGGTTTTGCTGGTCTTTCAACAATTTTCATGTTGATTTGAACTATTTCATCGGTAATTATGTTTCCGCGGACAGTTTTGCGTCTTCTTTCGCCTTTTTTCTTTGCGCTAAAACCTGTTCCATCGGTTAGTACAACTCTTCGTCTTACTCCGCCATGAACGTTTCCAAGCATGGGGACGCCGTCTTTGTCTGAGCCTCCGAGTATTTGGACTGTGTGTGCTGGTAAGTCTACTGCTGAGCCATCTATTGTTTCTCCAAGTCTTCTTCCTATGAATGGAGCTGCGCGTGCTTCTTCTATCTCTACTACCTTCGATGTTCCTGCTTGTGGATCGGAAACTATTACCTTAAACTTTGCCATGATATTCTCTCCAGCGGAGTATGAAATTGGTTGCTCTCTCTATTAAGGATTTATGAAACTTTAACCTCTCAAAGACCATTTTTAAGCAACTTCAGATTATTCAAGTAAAAGTTTTAATTCGACATCGAAGTGGTTTGTGGCTATGTGGCGGCTAGGGTTCTTCTTTCATGAGATAGCGTTTGGGCTGTTAAGCGTTTTCATACCCCTCTACATAGTACTTTTCAAGGACACCAGCATTCTTGGCGGTCCTCTTGTCGCGTTGGGTGTAATGACTTCAATTGCGATATTCTGCTCTATCCCTGCCTCATTTCTGTGGGGATACCTCTGTGACGCCACTCGACACTACAAAGCGTTCATTCTTCTTTCATTTCTATCCTCAGCCATAATTCTCTTCTTGATGGCGCTACCTTTTGCCCAAAGTGTTGTTCCCTTCGTAATTTTGTACGTTGTAATGCAGGTTTTCCATGTCTCGCACGAAGCACCAAAAAACATTCTCGTTGCCGAAAACTACAGCCGCGAAGATTGGGAGAAATCTTATGGCTTTTATGAAGCTGTTACAGAAATTGGTTTCATCATTGGGCTAGCAATTGGATTGGTAATGGTTTCCCTTAGTTCAACTGTTTTGGCAACTTACACGCTGTACTTATGTAGCGCTTTGAGCATAGTTGCGTTTATCCTCTCTATAGCTTTAGTTGCTGATCCGTTATTGATTTTTGAACGGCGCTTGGTAGGAATGGAAAGAACTCTTGATTTTGCTTCTAGAGGTATTGAATCATATAGCTTACGATTGAAGGGTTCGATTAAAAAGGAAAGTTTTCCGGGGTTCGCCTTTGCGATTGTGATATTTTCGCTAGCGACAAGTCTCTTCTTCACACCCTTGCCAATCTACTTAAAAACGATCTTTAACGGTCAGTCAAGCATGGTTTATGTCTTCTATATCCTAAATTCGATTGGAGCAACAGTAGGTTACTTCTTAATCCGTAATCGTGCAAGGTCGATGGATCTAAGGAAACAAATGCCGCGGTTTGTGTTCTTCCGTGGTCTGCTTATCTTTTTGTTTGTAGCGGTTATAGAGTTTGCTTTTTTGCCCACTCTCATGACGGGGGTTCTTCTTGTTCTCATAGGCTTTGCATTCGCTATGTATTACATAATGATGATTTCTCTCTCAATGGAACTTATTCCTCAGGGGAAAGCAGGGTTCTTTGATGGTCTTGTCGGCTTGGGTGCAGCGATCGGGGCCTTCCTTGGACCTTTCCTATGCAACATTTTCTTAAATATGGGCGTGACCCAAAATTTTCTTCCTACTTTTCTAATTGCGGGTGTACTCTTTTTCATTGCATTCTTAATACTAAAATTCTTCGCGATAAAAAACTAAAAAAACTATATGTCCATAACCAATTAGTAAATTAAGAATTACGTTTTTCGCGATGTTAATGTGAGATTAGTAGTTTTAGGCGTCAGTGCCTGTTTGACCCGTGATTAATAATTCGTGAAACTATAGTTATTTAGAGAGATCGTTCAAGGTTTTGTATTTATAATCTTTTTTTGGGTATGTTTGGGTTATGGAAAAGTTGGGATAAATGATGTCAAGTAGTAGAAGAAGTAACATTTTTTTTATCTTCTTTTTCTTCTTCTATCCAAGATAGCTTCTTGAATTGACTGGATGAGTTAGCTTTCTTTTAAAGGGTTGAAATATTTGATATGCTATTTGCTTATGGACTTATGACAAAAAAGAACAAGTGAGTGAACCTTTGCTCAGTGTTTTTTTTGTTTATTCTGTGTGGACTCTGTATAAGTCTAACTCTTCGCGCATGCTTGGTGTCAATTCGAGGAAGTCTCGAACTGAGCGTTCGATGTCTTTGGATGCGTTACGTATTTGTCGACGATGAGTATGTCTGCGCCTAGATCTAGTGCTTCTTTGGCTGTTTCTGGGACGATTCCGCCTGCAACTGCGATTAAGAATTTCTTGTTAGGGAAATGCTTGGCGTATCATCTTTATTCCTTCTAGTCCGCAGCTTCTTCCGCTTTCTTGGTCGATTCCTCGGTGCAGGAGGGCGATGTCTGGAAATTCTTTGACTGATTTCAATTTGCCGAGGACGTCTTCTACGTTTAGCATGTCGATAACTGCATAGATTACAAGGCGTCTTGGCTTCCTGCACCGTTGCATCTAATGTTTCTTGTGGTGCTAGGCCTGCTGCAATCCAATGTGCTGCAAAAGATTAAGGAGGGCTGCTGTGGTTTTTGCGTTAAGTCAGTATTTTATTAAAATTTTTTGTTAGGCTGATGACCCTCTACCATTTTTGCTTTATCTCTAAATCTTTATATTTGAAGGGTAATATTGAAAGCCTTATTTAACGAGGAAACTCGATGTCTTGGACTGACTGGACATTATTTGGCTTATTCATACTCGGATTCTTGTTGTTCCTGTACGGTGCCAACACCTATAACGCTGTTGTCGGGTACAGCGGCGTTTATCTGTTCATCAGCTCAATTGCAGGTTACCTTATCATCTACATCTACAAAGAATTAACCAGGAAAAAGACTGCTCCTGCTTAAAACCCATAGAGATTACTGTATTTTTTGGTTAGGTACTGAAGGTATGGTTGTGCATCTAGGTTTTTTCCTGTTGCTTGTGTGATTAGTTTTTCTGGGTCATAGAGGTCGCCTTGATTGTGGATGTTTTTGTTAAGCCAAATATTGACGTCACCAAGTTTTCCCTTTGACAATTGAATGCGCCAGTCTGGCAGGTCTTTTGTGATGGCGGCAGTTATCTGGCCACTGTAAATGTTGCCTAACGTGTAGCTAGGGAAATAACCGTACAAACCGCTTGCCCAATGCGTATCCTGCATCACACCCTCCGAATCATTCTCGATTTTTACGCCGAGGTAGTCAGCATATTTCTGGTTCCACGCCTCTGGCAACTCCTCGACTGTGATTTTGTCAGCGAAGAGGTCTCTTTCAAGCTCAAAGCGGATAATAATATGTAGGCTATAGGTGACTTCGTCTGCTTCGATTCGGATTTTTGATCTTTCAACTTTATTTACAGCTTGAAGGAACGGGTCTAACTGGAGATTGTTTAGGCTTGGTGCAACTTGCTTTATTTTTGGCAAAAAACCTGTCCAGAACTCTTTGGAGCGTCCAATTATGTTTTCATAGAATCTTGATTGCGATTCATGTATGCCGTATGAGCAGGTGGACCCGACTGGCTGGTATTGCCATTCAGGGTTGAGATTTTGTTCATAGAGGGCATGTCCACTCTCGTGGAGCACAGAAAAGATGGAGCTTGCAAAATTGTTAGGATAATAATGAGTAGTTATACGGACATCATTGTAATACCCTATTGTAAATGGATGCTCTGTTTCATCCACTCTTCCTCCAGCATCCGAGGAAGAAGTATCGTATCCAAGTATCTTAGTTATTAGTTGAGTAATTTTGCGTTGGTTTTCCAATGGGACAGGTTGATTGAGAATCGCTTTGGAAGGTCTGGTCTGGCAGTCTTGAATCTTTGCAATTAATGGCTTTAAACCATCTAATAGTTGATTGAAAGTTTTAGTTATTTTCGGCGCAGGCATTTTTGGTTCAAAATTGTCAAGTAAGGCTTCATAGGGTGTTTTGGTTTGTTTGACTTTCATGAGTATTTCAGCGGCTTGTTTACTTAGGTCTAAGAGTTTTTGAAAATCAGCTTTGAAGAGGTTAAAGTCTTTTTTTGCCTTCGCTTTCTTCCAAGTATTAACTGTTTTAGCTTCTTGCATAGCGAGGTCCCCGACGAGTTTTTCAGGCAGAGCAGTTTGTTCTTGGTAGTTCTTTTTGATGAGATATAGGTTGCGTTTTTCTACCTGTCCAAGCCGTAGGCTAAGAGGGTTTGACTGGATTGCGTTGAGAAGTTTTCCTATTTCTGGGTCTGTTCCCAATTTATGGTGAATTCGACTTAAGAGTGCAAGTTGTTGGCTTCGCTGCTCTATAGCCTTCGGAGGCATATAGATTTCCATATCCCAATGAATAATGCCTTCAGCTGTAGAAAGTATCACTGCATCTTTGGTTTTTAATAAAAGTTCCCTGTAGGCACAATCAATGGTGCTTGTCAAAGGTAATTCTCCTTTAATGTTCAATGTTGGCGTCTTTATTTATTCTTGGGTAAGATCTCTACCTTGCTCAAATGGACCTCCTCCCTTTGTAAACCAGAAATTTACAAATTAGTATGCTGAAAGATGATGGCGGGCCCGATGGGATTTGAACCCATGACGTCCGGCTCCGCAGGCCGGTGCCCTAATCCGTACTAGACGACGAGCCCTTACGACGAGATTACTCCACTCGAACAATATAAACGCTAATGTTAAAGGAAAAATAATTGTTACGTTGTTGAAGATTAAAAACTATATTTTAAAATAAAGAATAGCAAAAGTAGTCGGTTTCTACTTGAATCATTTGGCTAAAATTCCGATTGAAGAAGTGGAAATGTTAAGGAGCTCACTAAAACAATGGCGTTAACAATATTTCAAAGGTAATTTAGTTTAAAGCGTAAAATTAGTTTACAATTGTTTTATAGAACAAAAAAAGAAGAAGGGAAAGATTGTTTTTGGCTGTAGCTTTTATGGTCGTTTTCTAAGGACCAAGATGATCAATAGACCAACGACTATTATGGCTACGAATAGACCTGCGATTGCTGGAGCGAAGTATTGATCAGACATAGTTGGTGCTGCTGTTGGAGCTGGAGTTGCTGTGGGTGCTGGTTCAGTTGCAGTGAATGATGTTTCAGCGGATGATGGATAGTACGACTCGGTACCCGCAAAGCTAGCGACCACAGTGTAATCGCCGACTATATCGGGAGTCCAGGTGAAACTGAACATGCCGCTTCCGTCGCTTGTAGTTCTGCCGATTTCTCTATAGTTGTAGTTTGCGTCAAGAACGCTGATGGTGACTGGAACACCGATGGTATTTGTTGGGCATGGCATTTGCATGTAAATGTATTCCATCCATGCACTCATGCTCTCGTCAGAAACACATGGAACGCCATAGGGGAAGTTTGCAGCTTGTTGATCTTGTTTTGTACCTGCAGCGATGTCGATAACTGAACCTCTTATCACTATTGGTGTGGAAGTTGTTACGCCAACGTTAGGTGCAGTAACAGTCATAGCGCTTGGTCCTTTGCCATAAGTGTATAGTTGGTTGTCATATGCATTCAATACGGTTGCATAGCCATCTACGATAGTTGCAGCGTTGGTGACGTCGAAACCTGATATTTTCCATACTAGCTCTCCATTAGTAATGTTGATTGCTAGTTGCTGTGCTCCGCGGAATAATGGTGGACTATACTCGTGACCAACGTTAAGGAACCACACTCCTCCAGCTATAGACCCTCCGCTAAAGACCCAAAGGGGCCATACACCATAAGGAGTATCAGATCCAGCCTCACCAATGACTTTGTTAGTACTTGTATACCACAATTCATTTCCTGTTGCTGCATCAATAGCCCACATGTCGCCTCCGAAGCCCATTATGTAAAGTACGCCATCAGCAATTTCTGTTTGGTAGCCGCCAATGCTGTTGTAAGGATTAGGTACAGGAACATTTCCATTATCACCGGTCAGTTGTATTGGACCCCATTTTAATGCGCCTGTGTTCATATCGTAAGCTCTTATTATCCCTTGGGCTGCTTGCAAATAGTAGTAAAGTCCATAGCCAGATTTAGTAACACTATCTCTGGTGAATGGAGTTAGCGTTCGATTTGCTATCCATAGTTGTTCTCCAGTAGTTGCACTGTATCCTGCGTCAATTTGATATCCAACATTGAAATACGATGCGCCAACTGCAGACATAAGTACCACACCACAGTCAACTCTGTTAATTGATAGAGAGGCTGGTACGAAATTACCTTGTAGGTCAGTAGAGCCTGCGAATGCACCAGTTGACATGTTAGTAGCTACTGGTTTTGACCACATTAATCCACGTGCGAAGTTAATGGTGGTGTTTTGCCCTGGTCTCCAACTCCAACTGTCCGGAGTAACGCCTGGTATGTATTGGCTGGTGGGGTAGAAAATTGCTTGTGTTGCATTCCACTTGTTCAGTGTCGGTTTGCCGTATGCGTTTGCAGTGCTTGAGTTGATATAGTAACCTATCAAATTCCCTCCTAAATCTTCTTCAAGGTTCATTCCAGTACCGTTGACAATGCTAAGTATATAATCGCCAGTGCTAGCATCAAACATGTTATACGTTGTTGAACCTGGTTGAACCGGCATTCCTGCGGGGGTTCCAGTGCTCCATAAGTACGCGATGCCTCCGAATTGATTCGGGTTTACCATATCTAGGATTTGGCCACATCTCAAAATAGTTTGTGCACCGTTGCTGGTCATTGGGTATTGATCTTCTCTAGTCCATAGTGTTTCCCCAGTTCTCAGGTCAAGTGCGGTCCAGCCTACAGGATTATTTATGCTTCCAGGGTAGTTATTGAAGTACATTACGCCGTTAATGATTATTGGTGCCCATTTTGGCTCGTACTGCGAAGTTGAATAGAAATTGCTTGTGTCGTCTCCACCGAATTCTCCGCCCATTAATCCTCCAAACGCCACAGGTTTTGTCCACATAATGTGTGGAGCCAATGGCGCATTAGAGTATGGATTATAGTTTCCCGTTGCATTGTACCTGCCAGTGGTCGCAAATGAATGTGCACCGAATCCTAGCCAGTTTCCGCTAAGAGTACTCCATAAGTAGTTACCAGCTTGAATTGGGCGAGTCCAGTAACTTGTTGGAAGTGGAATTTGTGGAAGTGTTGGGATTGGATCCTCCTGTACTAGAAGGTGTGCTGTTGGACTAGTGGAAGGCATAAAGTAATCGCCGATATATGCGTTGTTTTGGGCCGCTCCTCCGCTACCTGGCATTGTTTCACCTGGATAGTTAACCACAAATGAATAGTTCCCGAGTGCAGTAGGTGTATAAGACGTCCATGTTCCTCCTGTCGCATCAGATGTGAATGGCCCTAGCGTTTCATTGGTTCCATCAGGACGAGTGACTGTCAACTTAAAACCGTGCCATCTGTCTCCAAGTGTTCCGGCAGCTGTTGGCGGTGGTATTTGGATCCACATACCAACTGTAACTGTTTGACCTAGACCTGATGGGTTAGGTGCAACGTTACAGTAGGCATATGTTGGAATTTGCCATGCAGGTGTATGTGCATTAGTTAGTGTCATAGCTCCCATTGAAACTGTTAAGATTGCCACGATCATAATAGCCATAGTTTTTGTTTTTAGATTTTGCATTTTTCTTTTCCTCTAAAGTATATTATATTTGTGAAAGTGCGTGAAATTCACATTCACAATGCCGAGCCCATCTGTATGTCTATGTTTAAATATTTTGCCTATGTCGATGCCAATCAAGTTTTTCTCGTCTGGGACAGCACACGTTCTCTAACATCTAAAACGCAGGTACGACTTCGCGATGAGTTAGTCAGATCGTCTAATGGTTTTCCAAAACATTAAGGAAAAAGTGTGTAATCGGTAACAAATTATAAGTCGCCAAAAATGAAATTTAGTATAGCAATTTCTCCAATAAACCTCAAAATATTCACTAATTATTACTAAACATAAAGGAAGTTGAGGATTTGTTTGCAAATTGGTCAAAAAAAGCCTACAGCGCTAACTTTTGCTCAGCACCCGCTCAAGCGCCCCAACAACGTTCTGTTTGCCCATCGCCAACACATAGGGACCGAGGCGTGGACCCTGCGGTGCACCCATCAAAACCTGATACAAGACTTTGAAGAATGCACCTGGTTTTATGCCGTTGTCTTTGGCTGCGTTGAAGATAGCGTTTTGGATTTTGTCGGGGTCGTCTTCGGTTTGCAGTTTGGTGACAAGTTCCGTGAGGGCTTTCTTTTCTTCGGCTGTTAGTTCGATGGCGGTTTCTTTGATTTCTTCGAAGTCGCGTGTCCAGTTCAAGGCGTACGCCATACGTTGCTTTAAGCCGTCGTCTAATGTTTGATTTTTTTGCAGGTAACCGTAGCTTTGCAGTTTCTCCATGACATAGCCATTTAGGAATTCGTTGGGAGCCATTTTCACTAGGAATGCCATGAGGTTGTAGGGAACATGGATGCTGGGTTTGGATGGCGGCTTCATTACGTGGCAATATAGGTATAAGCCTTTAAGTTTGGTTGCTTCTTTTTCGCTGACTTGTTTTTTGCCAAAGTAAACGTCTTCGAGGTTGTCGATTTCATTCATGTATGCTGGAATATCCGAAACATCCAAGGTGCGGGTGCCCACAAACCGCTTTAGCATAAGCAAAAGTAGTGATTGTGGAGAACCATAATTGAACCACACCTGCGGCGTGAAGACATTGCCTGCTGACTTGGAAATTTTCTTTCCACCTTTATCAAGGAACATCTCGTACTTTGCATGGGATGGCGGTTCAAAGCAGAGCACTTCGCGGCAAATGCGGTCATTGATCCGTACGGAGTCAGCGATGTCTTTGCCATAAGCTTCAAATCTAATGTCCAATGCCTTCCAGCGGGCGGCAAATTCGCTTTTCCAGGTGAGTTTGCCTTCGCCACTTTTTATGTCCACTTCGCCTTCATGGCCACAGCCGACAATCAGTTTGCCTCGGATTTCAAGGCCTTCACACTTATACGAGACCTTGTCGGTTTTTGAATCGAACTTGTAGGCTCTTGTCGTGTAGAGGTGCCCGCATTTCTCGCAGACAGCAAAATACGGCAAAACATCAATGTAGGTTTCTTGACCTACTTCTTCTTTTACTATTTCGCCCACTTTCTTGGCGTTGGTTAGTATGGTTCTGATTTCACTTAGAAGGAGTCCTTTTTGGTAGACTTCCTTGGCAGAAAAATATTTGTATTCTATACCACATTTATCCAATGCATCGAGCAACAGCGAACTCATGTGTTTGCCGTAGCTCTCATGGCAACCAAATGGGTCAGGAATGCTGGAGACAGAGTACCCAAGATACTTTTCCATATCCTTTGAGATTCCTTCTGGTACCTTGCGTAAACCGTCTTTGTCGTCGCAAAAGGCAATTAGTTCAGAGTTGCAGTTCAGGTTCTTAAGTGCCAAGGTGACAGCGAAGCTTCGAGATGCATCGCCTAGGCTGCCGATGTGAGGGAAACCTGAGGCGCCAAGTCCCATCTCTGTTCGGATTTTGCTCATGTCTCGGTTTAGGGTTTGTTCTCTTTCGATGACTTTCTTAGCCATCATGTCGTACCATGTGCCGTGACCGATAGTTTCTTCACTCATTCAGCGTGCCTTCTTCATCATGACTGTACAAGGGTATAGAAAAATGTTTAGAGCAAAAAAATGCTCAATAGAGTTATTTGCGTCTTAGTGATGCTGCAATGGCTAAAGCGGCGATTGCCAGTAGGATAACAACCAGCGAATAGAGCCAGTTGATGCCGAATACATACCATGCTGCACCTAAAGCGATGAGACCTGCGCCTGAAGCCATCGTACTGTAGGTTCCACGTTCGTACTTCTGCGTTTTGCTTGCCCGCATGCCACCTAAAGTAATCGCCCATAAACCGCATAGCAACGCAACCAATGGGACAAATAAGCCCCAGCCGATGATTCCTGCAATAGCCAGCAATATTCCCACAACTATGATTATGAGGAATACACCAAAGCTTAGCAGTTGATGGTCGTTATTGCTCATTTATGTTGCTCCTTAGGCAATTTTGGTTCCGCATTCTGGACAGAACTTAGAGTTAGCCGGGATGGGTTTGCTGCAGTTTGGACATGTCATTGCACCTTGTGTTGGTGGTGTTAGGGTTATTCCGCAGTTGGGACAGAATTTGCTTGTTGCGGGAACTTTTTCTCCGCATTTTGGGCAAATGAGAAGTGTGGCTGCTGGCGCTGCTTGTGTTGCGCCAGTGGGGGTCATGATTTGAGGGATAAGAACCATGCCTGCTCCGAGGGCTCCTGAGCCTCCTCCTTGACCAAGCGATTCTGCTGCACTTTTCAAAGTTTCCATTCGTAGAACGTCTCCAGGAGCGGTTTGTCCAGTTTTGAGCCAGAATAATCGTTCGCGGTATTCGGGTGTTGTGTCTATTCCTTCGAAGCGTAGATCGGTTAGTTCGATGCCGACTCGTTTGAAGTAATCAATTAACGCGTTTTTGACTATAACGGAAGTTTCGTCTAAACGAGTGAAAACTGTTACAAGATCGTAATGGCTGAGTTCATCGATTATTTTCTCGTTTAAGAAACCTCGCAGGAAATTGTTTACTCCATCCGTGGTGTAAGCGTTTTGTCCGCCAATTACTTCGTTTACGAATAAAGATGCGTCGCCAACTTTGAACCAGAACTGTCCAAACACTTGCAAAGGTGCCAATTCAGTGGTTTGTGCACGTGTGCCCCATTTGCCCGCGAACACTTTGGTGCTGATGTAAAGGATGGTTGATTTGAAGGGTTTGTTACCGCCAAAACCCGCCAGCCTAGTCAGCAAACTTGTCAATACGGGTAGATTCAAGGTCGTTAGTGTGTGTCTGCCTGGACCGAATACATCGTAGGCTTTGCCATCTCGGAAGAACACTGCCATTTCGTATTCATGAACAATTAGTTGTGCTCCCCACGTAATGTCCTCGGTTGGGTAGCGCCAGACTATGTCTTCGGAACCTACATTTTGCCATTCTATTACTTGCGGCATTATTGTGGCCCTCCTAAGATTACTTGTTCTCTTTTATCAAACGTGTCCTCGAGCAATTCAAACTTGTCCGCTATCGTTTGGATTTTGTCTTTGAGGTTTGCGAAGTTATTGCTCAACAATTGAGTTTTTAATTCTTCGATGCTTGCGGTTAAAGCATTTACTTCGTCTAGGAGTTGGTTGTCGAAGGTTATCATTCGGTCAAGGTTTTCTTCCTTGACTTTGACTATGTCGTAGAACCCTGCGTAACCGTATGAGGCGTGATTTACCTTTTCGGTTATGCGGTCCATTTTAGCGTTCAACCGATCTATGTCGGTTAAAACATCCATGTAGCGTTTGTCCGCTATTTTCTGTGAAATGCTTTTGACGTTATCTTTGTCTTTGGTAAGTTTAAGGTAAAGGTTATTTCGGACGAGTTTGTCTGATTCGCGGCGAAGTTCCTTCTCTTTGTATCCTCGGAACCCTGGAAGCGCAGCCGCAATGCGTTCTGAAAGCCTCATCTGGCTCTTTGCCTGTGCATATACATCTTTATTTTCGCTCATTCCCTAAATCCTCCATTATTTGTACTCCGTTATAAAAAAAGGGTTACTTTTAAAGTTTATTAAATAAAACTAGAACTTGGAGGAGGGTATATCGCCTTTTAAGACCATACCTGTTGCGCCATCCTCTATCATTTGGTAAGTGTTGCCTTTGTACTCGTATTTTATGAACCAGATTGGAGCATGCAAATAGACCATTTGCTTCAAATTAATGGTTGTACTGGCTTCAACGATTTTATCTATATCTTGCTGAAGCAGAAAACGGTGAAGAGACTCAATCTGCTGCTTAGCAATCTCCAATGCTTCTTCACGAGTCATTTCGCTGTTAAGTAATTTAGCGAACCCCTCAATTTTTCTAAAGTCAAAAGGAATTTTACCTGTTAAAGGCACATTGTATTCTCTGGTTGGGAAACCTGATGCTTCACGGGCTAAAACCAACCAATTGTATTCTTTTTGAATTTGTCCTTCCTTAACAATAGCCGGAGAGATACGCTCAAAAATTCCTTTGTACATGGTTGTGGCATCGGCGGAAACAACCCAAAAAGGAAGGTAAACCAAGTTTTTCTCTGTCAATTTTGCCTTTTTTGCTAAATCACCTGGTTTCATGAAGCCTGAATGCATCCAATCACGAACTAAATTTTCAATTTGCTCTTCAGAGTAATTGTTTAGCAATAACGAATGCTCAAAAGTGAATGCTTGTCCTGTCTCGATTACTGTCGTGAAGCCGCAGTACTTACAAGTGGCTACAAGTTCGCCTGGTTTGAATTCGACAGGGGCACCGCAATGTGAGCACCGTATGTTTTGAGCTATAGCCATGCCGTTTAAGCCTTCAGTTTTTCCCGTTTGAGAATTTCTCTCGCAACGATAACTCCTGAAGCTGATGCTTGGATGAGTCCGCGTGTGACACCTGCGCCGTCGCCGATAGTGAACATATTCTGTATTTTGCTTTCTAGTGCATTGTTTAGTTGGAGATGAGAAGAGTAGAATTTGACTTCGACGCCGTACAGTAATGTTTCGGGTGAAGCAACGCCTGGAGCAATCTTGTCTAGAGCTTGCAACATCTCCCGTATGTCTGCTAAGTAACGGTAGGGTAAAACGAAGCTCAAGTCGCCTGGAGTAGCGTTTTTGAGGGTGGGCGTGACTACGCTGTGGGATAACCGTTCAGGTGTGGAGCGACGTCCATGATTTAGGTCGCCTAGTCGCTGAACCATTACGCCGCCACTTAACAGGTTTGAGAGCCTTGCAACGTATTTGCCGTAGGCGATTGGTTCTTTGAAGGGTTCAGTAAATGAGGTGCTAACTAGGATGGCGAAGTTGGTGTTGTTTGTTCTTGTTTCAGCGTGGCTACCTCCGTTAACAGTTAAGACACCATCGTATGATTCCGTTGTAACCTCTCCATATGGAGAAACACAGAAAGTGCGAACCATGTCATCGAAATCCCGTGAATAATATACTAGTTTTGGTTCATAGAGTGCTTTGGTGAGTTTCTCCATTACAGATGCCAAAAGCTCAACACGTACACCGATGTCTACTGGGTTGTTTACGGTTTTTAATCCTCGAATTTGAGCTTCGGTTTGGAGCCATTCTGCCCCACTTCTTCCTGGCGCGATAATTACGTATTTGGCGAGGAATTTTTCGCCGTTTACCGTTTCTACCCCTTGGATGATGTGATTTTCCGCGATTAATCCTTTAACTTCTGTTTTTGGCAGAAAAGTAATTTTGCCGTTAAGTTCTTTGCGCATTCGCTGTAGGGTTTCGAGGCATTTGTCTGTTCCCATGTGACGGACTTCTTGCTTGATGAGTTTTAGACCTGCACGGGATGCTTGACGTTCGATTTCGTCTATTTCCTCGTTTTCACCGCCGTAGACTTGCTCGCTTGCACCGAATTTCAGGTAGATGCTGTCGACGTATTTTACTAAGTCGAGGAGCTCTTTATTGGAGATGTATTGGTTTAGCCATCCGCCGACTTCAGTGGATAATGTTAGCTTGCCATCACTGTAAGCACCTGCGCCACCCCAACCAGACAGAACAGAGCAAGGTTCGCAGTGAACACATTCAAAGCCTCGACTCGAAGGGCACTTACGCTTATCAATGTCTAACCCTCGGTCAAGAATCAGAACGCTGAGGTTTGTTTTCTCAGTTAGTTCTAACGCTGAGAAGATACCTGCTGGGCCTGCGCCCACAATTATCACGTCATATTTCAAAGGATTTGCCCCCTTGGAACCCAGAACTACATGTAATATGTCGCATATATTTCTTAGCACAGTTTAACTTGATACGCAAAATTTGGATTTCTTATTATGTATTTTTTAGATATATCTAAAGAACATTTATTACTGCAAAATCACCCATTAAACAAAGAAAACATATGAGTTACAAATCCCAACCTGCAAACATCGACGACTTAATCTCAGATTTCTCACGCTTCTACATACTTACCATACTCTATGAAGGACCCGCTCACGGCTATAGTATAATAAATCAATTTAAGAAACGAGTAAAAAAAGAAATTAGCCCAAGCCTTGTCTACCCTTTCCTTCAGCAACTCGAAGAAAAAGGCTTAGTCACACATACCAAAAAGCCTGTTGGCGAAAAAGAGAAAAAAATCTTTCAACTTACATTAGAAGGCAGGGAATTGTGCACTGGACTCTTCAAACGCTTTGCCACTTTAGTAGCAATTGCCATTGAACCAAGCCTCCATGTATGCGTTCACTGTGGTTGCAAAGTCTATAAAGGCGGCTACAGAGAAGTAATCGACGGTAAAGAAATAGCGTTTTGCTGTATGCACTGCGCTCGTTCATACAAGGAAGTTAAGAAATCAGTTAAACACACAAAATAACTGCGATTTTAATAAAATGCTAAAAACAAAAAAAAATGAAGCTATTAGTCTTTTATGGCTTCTATCAAGATTAAAGTGGCGAAATCTCCCGCGCAATCCCTTTTTTTAATGATATAAAACAATGCACGCTGGATTAATGCGCTTAAGTTGAATCCCAAGTTCTTTGAAATGAGTTCACTGCAAAACCAACCAGACACGGATGATTTGTTAGTATTAATGGCGATTCTGCAATACCTCTATCGGGGTAGTAGCTGAAACTTATTTGTTCTTGGTCAAAAATCACCGAGTTCACTCGAAGACATCCGACAACTTTTTTTACTTTAGTGTTTTCATTTTTATGCGCTTCTTTTATTTCGAGGGGCAGGTCTTGCAAGTCGTTAGGCATCCCGAGGAGTATTCTGTATTTTACACCTCTTTCTACGGCTTTTTTATAATTTTCCATGCATTGACTAGTAATGTAAAGAAATCTTGGTAAAAATGATATAACATCGATAGATAATTTAGCAGAGTCATGCTGCTGCTTGATTTTTGCTATAATTCTTCTCCTCCCTTCGATTGAAATTATCTTGTATTCTCTTTCTGGGTCTGGCTCTTGGTTGCTTTCGAACTCAAGAGAAAATTTTTCTATAATTGTTTGCATTTGGTTAATGTCATGGAGTTTGTTGTCGATAAAGGCTTGTAACCCCAGGGAGGGCGGCACCGCGATGAATTTTAACGGGCAACCTAATTCTCTATCAACTAAACCGTTTTCCTGAAGTTCATTTAATGCTCTATAGACTTCTGTTCTTGGGGAGTCTGTCCAGTGGGCGATAATGCGAGCTTCAGCTTTGCCATAAAGCAAAAGATTAAGGTATATGTTGGCCTGCATCCGGGTTAGGCCAAGCTGCATTAAATATTGTAAACCTTCGTTCTTCGTATGTTTTTGCATCTATTACATTCTCCAAATTTTGCAAAAAATCTCCTAGGCTCTTATCGTTAGATTTGGTATATTAAATTAACTAACGATAGCTTGCTATGAGATCAATTAAATAGCAATTCTATAAACTTAACATCCGTATCTTTAAGCAAGAATGTCACCATTCGGTAAGATTTTCAAGTTCAGTTTTCTGTATTATTACAGTATTAAGACAAAATTATATTAGCGCTAAATTGGGAAATACAAAAGAGTCTATATTCTTATAGACTAAAAGAAGATGTGATAAAAAAAAATGAATATAAAGAAAAATACATTATTGACGAAAAAACGAAATTTTCTACTATTACTTTAATTCTGCTATTGACATTATCTGCTATGATTATTGCCCCTACACAGGCATATGATACTCCAACCTTCTTATTTGTAACCGCTTCACCTGACCCTGTAGGCATTGGACAAATCGTTTATGTCGGCATCACTTTCAGCAGACCTACACCCACAGGTGCGGGTTACACAGGCGATCTCTATGAAGGCATAACCCTCGAAATTACAGACCCTACCGGAGTTACAACCACTTCTGGACCATACATGGCAAGCCCAGTCGCAGGCGTAGTTTATAGCTTTACACCCGATAAAATCGGCAATTACACTTTGCAAGCCTTTTATCCTGGACAAGTATTAAAAGGCTACAATCCAGGTAATCCTACCCTCAGCACCAGTAGTCGAAATCTGATTGGCAGCAAAATGTTGCCATCTGAAAGCAATATAAAGACTTTGACAGTACAGCAAGACCCAGTAAAACCAAAATATGTGACTCCTCCTCTTCCAACTGAATACTGGATGCGCCCAATATATGGGACTAACTGGAATTGGGGAGCAGAAATAGGGGCTAACTGGTTTGGATTAGGTGGTTCTGGCGGATACGATGCTAGCGGAAATGTCCAGGCGAATGGTACAGCACCAAACTCTGCCCATATCATGTGGACGAAAGCAACCCAATTCGGAGGCCAACCAGGATTCCCAATCACCAGCGATACATCCGCCACTTACAGTTCGGTCTCACTGATTCAATCGTACTTTCACCCAATATGTATCCTCAACGGAATACTCTATTACAATGTATATGACGGTAGTCCAAATTCAAACGTGTTAGGCTGGAGAGCTGTAGACGTTCGCACAGGAGAAGTAGTGTGGGACAAACCTGCGGGTAAATCAGGCATCGAGACAATTGCATGGGGTCAAATAATCAACTACGATAACTATCAGGAGTACGGATCAAATGCATTCCTATATAGTTCGCCGTCAGCCGGCGGGGCCTTCTCCACTGGAGCGAACTGGTTCGGAATATACGATGCATATACTGGAAACTTTTTGGCAAACGTTACTAATGCTATCAGTACAAGCAAGCTAATTCAGAGCGCTGAATCATCGACAGAAACTGAAGGAGGAATAGTCGGCTACTACGTTTCTGGTGGCAATCTGTGCATGTACAACTACACCAAATTGATAAATACCTCAGGCGCATTCATTCGCGCAACCGGTACCGTTAACGGCTCTGATCCCCGCATGATAGAGTGGAGCACGCCGCTTCCAACTACATTCAACGGTGACAACATCACTCTCAGCATATCTGCAGTAACCCCTGAAGTAATACTTGTGCGTCAAGTGCCCGGATCGGTTTTATATCAAGGAGTCACTTTGGGCTATCAATACGTCGCAGGCTACGATGCAAAGACAGGCGCTAAACTGTGGGGACCAATAAACCAAACACTACCCGCATATGAAGACACAAGTGTATTATGCGCGCGCGAAGGCTACTACGTAATGCATAACAAGGATGAGAATAAAGCGTGGGGCTATAGTCTAACAACCGGTCAAATGGTATGGGGTCCAATTCAACTGAAAGGAGGCGGCGACAGTGCCGTTTGGCGTGATGGTGAAATTGCTTACGGTAAAGTCTACATCTTTGACCTCGGCGGCTACGTAACTGCCATCGACCTTGAAACAGGAAAGATCGCGTGGACATTCTTTGCTGGAAACGCTGGCTACGACACTCCCTTCGAAAGCTATCCAATTTTCGGCTACAATCGACATAGTATATCAGATGGAAAACTATTCCTCTCAGAAGGATGTATGTACACCGTGCCATTACATCCAGCCTACCGACTTGCTATAAACACCACTGATGGAACTCTAGTATGGAAAGTATTACAGTACAGCTCTACAGCTGGTGGTCCTATAGGCGACGGCTACTTGATTTCATGGAACAGCTTTGACAACCAGATATATAGCTTCGGCAAGGGACCAACTGTCACCACAGTTTCAGCATCTCCGAAGGTTTCGGTACAGGGCAGCAGCGTACTAGTAGAGGGTACAGTCATGGACACATCTGGCGGCACGACACAGGACATAATCACAACACGCTTCCCAGACGGACTTCCAGCTGTATCTGAGGATAGCATGGAAGCGTGGATGGAATACGCATACATGCAGCAGATTAAGCCAACAAACGCAACAGGCGTTGATGTTGTCTTAACCGTAATTGACCCGAACAACAACTACTACGAAGTCGGCAGAACTACAAGCGACGCAAGCGGCTCATATAAGCTATTGTTTACTCCCGAAGTTCCAGGCACATACACTGTAATCGCTAAGTTCGAAGGTTCAGAATCTTACTATGGGTCTTATGCAGAAACCGCTATAGGCATCTCTGAAGCAGCAGGCTACACCGACACCAACACAACCGTCCACAGTTATTTCTGATCCATACTTACTGCCAGGCATAGTGGCCATCATAATAGCAATCGCAGTCGGCTTTGCAATAACAATACTAGTGCTAAGAAAGCGACCATAAGAACCTCAAACAAAAACAATCTTTCCCCTTTTTCATTTGTCTAGAATATTGGAAAAAAACATAGGTTGAGAGAATCTTGGAAAAACTGAAAATGACATTGCCGTTTAAAGTAGATAATCAGGTGCCTTCTGATTTGGAGGTTTCTTGTTCAAAAAAGAATTAAGCCAAGAGCACTTGTGTTCAAAGCAAACGATAAGGATCTTCTCAAAATTCAAGAGTTGATTAAGGCGCAGTTTCCAGATGTCGAAATTCTCTACGTTACGACAGGTTCTGCTAAGAGCTTTCTTCATGTCACTAAATCAATACCTTTTGAATTGCAGGATTCTTCTGGGAATCCATTTTATAGTGTTGAGGGGTTGTAGATTTCTTTCAGTTTATTGCCTAAACAAACCATTTTTGCTTCTTTTTTTAGTTGGGAAAATGTGTTGTTGAAGAGTTGGGGTTGGGTAGGCTCTGGTTAATTTAACGTAGTTAATCAGAAAAGAGTTTAGCATTCCTCTTTTCTCGTCCTCTCCTTTAATCTGTACAGACCCTTAGCAAACCCAAGAATTGCCGTCTTATTTGCTTGCGTGAGTTTTTGCCAAAAGCTTGTCTGCCACTTTTCCCTTATCACTTGCTCTCTCTTCCAATATCTGACTTGGAATTTCTTACAATTATTATCCAGTTCTTAAATGGGTAGACGTGAAATAGCCAATGTCATGGACACATGGAAATTGTTCAAGCATTCGGCTGAGTTGCGTGAGTATTGGCGGCTTGCGAAGCGTAAGCAAAGATCACGCGCGAGAGAAAGAAGGTGTGAGCCATGGCTGAAACTGCGAAGAAACCAACATCAAACCGCTCAGCGAAGGAGCGCAGAAACACGTTGTTTCGCGTTTTAGACGGCGTATTAAGCCTGTCCCACCAAAAAATTCATACAGGCGGCAACAGTGACCGAGCTAAGCAGGGTTGGGCGAGAGTTCTAGTGTACAGCAGTCTCAGCCTACGGTCCCTTGCTAAAGGATGAGGA
>CAWEZP010000015.1:0-41614 GCA_963813675.1 Candidatus Bathyarchaeota archaeon | reverse complement strand
AAACGTTACTAATGCTATTAGTACAAGCAAGATAATTCAGAGCGCTGAATCATCGACAGAAACTGAAGGAGGAATAATCGGCTACTACGTTTCTGGTGGCAATCTGCGCATGTACAACTACACCAAATTGATAAATACCTCAGGTGCATTCATTCGCGCAACCGGTACCGTTAACGGCTCTGATCCCCGCATGACAGAGTGGAGCACGCCGCTTCCAACTACATTCAACGGTGACAACATCACTCTCAGCATATCTGCAGTAACCTCTGAAGTAATACTTGTGCGTCAAGTGCCCGGATCGGTTTTATATCAAGGAGTCAATTTGGGCTATCAATACGTCGCAGGCTACGATGCAAAGACAGGCGCTAAACTGTGGGGACCATTAAACCAAACACTACCCGCATATGAAGACACAAGTGTATTATGCGCGCGCGAAGGCTACTATGTGATGCATAACAAGGATAGGAATGTGGCTTGGGGCTATAGTCTAACAACCGGTCAACTGTTATGGGGTCCAACTCAACTGAAAGGAGGCGGCGACAGTGCTGTTTGGCGTGATGGTGAAATTGCTTACGGCAAAGTCTACATCTTGGACCTCGGCGGCTACGTAACTGCCATCGACCTTGTAACAGGAAAGATCGCGTGGACATTCTTTGCTGGAAACGCTGGCTACGACACTCCCTTCGAAAGCTATCCAATTTTCGGCTACAATCGACATAGTATATCAGATGGAAAACTATTCCTCTCAGAAGGAGTTATGTACACCGTGCCATTACATCCAGCCTACCGAATTGCTATAAACACCACTGATGGAACTTCTAGTATGGAAAGCATTACAGTACAGCTCTACAACTGGTGGTCCTATAGGCGACGGCTACTTGATTTCATGGAACAGCTTTGACAACCAGATATATAGCTTCGGCAAGGGACCAACCGTCACCTCAGTTTCAGCATCTCCGAAGGTTTCGATACAAGGCGGCAGCGTACTAGTAGAGGGCACAGTCATGGACACATCTGGTGGCACGACGCAGGACATAATTACAACACGCTTTGCAAAAGGTCTTCCAGCAGTGTCTGAGGGCAGCATGGAAGCGTGGATGGAATACGCCTATATGCAGCAGATTAAGCCAACAAACGCGACAGGCGTTGGTGTTGTCATAACTGTACTTGACCCGAACAACAACTACTATGAGATCGGCAGAACAACAAGCGATACAAGCGGCTCTTATACAGCTATTGTTTACTCCCGAAGTTCCAGGCAAATACACTATAACTGCTAAGTTCGAAGGTTCAGAATCTTACTATCGGTCTTATGCAGAAACCGCTATAGGCATCGATGAAGCACCTGCTGCTACACCCGCACCAACACAACCGTCCACAGTTATGTCTGATCCAAACTTACTGCCAGGCATAGCAGCCATCATAATAGCAATCGCAGTAGTCGGCGTAGTACTTGCTTTGCTAGTTACAAAGAAGCGACCATAACAAACACCAAACAACAATTATCTTTCCCCTTTTTTAGTCTAACAAAATTAAAGCATAGAGAAGAGAGATTGAGGGCTGAGAAGGCTCTGGGAAATATTTACAAAATTGCCATAGTTATAAAAGAGAGTTTGCATTTTCTCTCTTTTCTCCTATTTCGGGTCCAGAGCCTCAGCAAACCTCTTCTTTCGTTAATCCTGAAAAATAAGTAATCAATGCACAAATCTTTTATCCGAATAACTCTATAGTTCTATTTGTTGTCTTGTTTTGTGGTGTCTTGAGAGCTAACTCTCTTTGGTTGTCTTTTCTCCGCTGGTGTTGGAGTTGAAGGTGGGCAGATGTTGACAGTTGGGTGGACCTGAAGCTGAAACCGTTAAGAAACCGTCATCAAACCGTTCCGCAAAAGAGCGTAGAAATACGTTGTTTCGCGTTTTAGACGGCGTCTTAAGCCTCTCCCACAAAAAAATTCATTCCGAGGGAAACAGCGACAAAGCAAAACAAGGGTGGGCAAGAGTTTTGGTTTCAGCAGTCTCAGCCTATGGCCGCTTGCTCAAGGACGAGGAGTTGGAGTTCAGGGTGATAGCGTTGGAGGCGCAGCTCAAGAACAGCATACTGATACCGAAACCGGAGGATAAGAAGAAATGAACATTTTAAGCAGGAAACTGCATGAATTAGAAAAAAACGTGTTACCTGAACTTCCCGAAGAAGGCACGACAAAAATAACATGGGAAAACGGGGACGTAGCGTTAGATCGAGCGGAAAGCGAATTACATAGAAGAGCAACTCAAATCTTGGAAGCTCACGCCCAAGAAATGCAGCAAGAACTATCACGAGGAGAAACCGATGTCATCCCATTGTCTACAACCGACCAAACAATTGTGGATGCCGCGCACCGTCGCTTTATGGCTAGGATACTGGAGATTTTCCAAACCTTCACAGATGCTTTTGTAACATACAAAGACCCAATGGCTAACTGGGTGTTCTACACCCGGTTTTATTGGCTTATAGAAGAAACCCGCAAATTCAAAGAGCAATTCGACGCGGAAGAAGCAGTCTTTAACACACCTGGATATTGGGAACTATGCGAAGGAGAACAGAAGAGACGTTTAGCTCCCGTCTATGCAAACTGGAACCATGACCTATTTACTCCAGAGAGTTTTAATCGCTTCTGTGACTTGCATCACGTTTTCAAAACAACCCAGAACATTCAACAGTTAACTGCTAACAGGACAGCTGAGCAAGCAAGAGCGGAAGAATTAGAAGAACAGCAAGAAGAAAATGAGGAAAAAGAAGCCAATGAGAGAAACGCACGTTACCTTAAAGAGAAATGTCCAACGTGTGCGGAGCAGTGCGACTGGTTTAAGGAGAATGCCCAAAATGTCCAACTTGACCTAATATCGAGTACAGAAAAAATAATGGAGAACCCGAAAATATGAGCGACCAACAAATAGAAACCGAACGAGTCCTAGAAATTCAGATTCCGATGACGGAGCGCGTGAAAATATGCGATCTCAAGTTTGACCAAGACAATCCCAACAGAATGAGCCTTGCTCAACTTGACCGTTTGAAAGCTTCAATTAAACGATGGGGAGACATAGTTCCCGTAGTTACTAACAATGAACTTACGGTCGCGACGGAGCGCAAAGGATCACGGCTATGAAAGAACTTGGCATGACCGAGTGCAGCGTCATCCGCTTACCCATTAAAGATGTTGACCGCCGATTGCTAAGGCAGGTGCTAAACAAACTAAAGGGCAAACACAACAAGAGCTAGACAGCGCCGAACTACTTGCGAATAGTTGATCAGGGCGAAAAAGAAGATTTGAAAGCGCTCCTCGAATCTGTCGGCGAGAAGCTCCCCCTTGAGGTAGAAGATAGTGACATCTTTTCTCTATTCCTTGAACCTACGAGTTAATTGTCTAGTGCAGAGATGAAATTGACCAGATAGTCAAGTATGAAAAACTAAAGTTGGAGGGGAATAAGCTACGGATTTTGACATTGTAAAACAATGGGAGGAGCCCGATAGTTCCTCGTGCCCAAAGCGTCGTTGGCAGCTATACCCTCTCAGATGTCAAATTAGAGAAACACATCCAAGGCTAATTACCCATTGAGGCTGATGATTGGCAAATAGGCGTAATCGTTGGTCGTAGCGGCTCAGGCAAAACAAGCATAGCCAAACAGCTCTTTCTAATTCCTACATTCGAAGCTTTGAGTACAAAAGCAAATGTGTTCTTGACGACTTTCCATAGGGCTTGAAACAGGTGAGATTACAAAGATGCTTTGTAGTGTCGGGTTTGCAAGTCCACCGGATTGGCTTAAAGGGTATGATTGTTTGAGCCAGGGAGAAAAGATGCGTGTTGACATCGCCCGTGCACTTTGTCTGGAGAAGCCATTGGTGGTTTTCGACGAGTTTACTTCTCTTGTAGATAGAGAGATTGCCAAGGTAAGTGCCTTCGCAATTAGCAAAGCAGTTCGCAGATCAAAAAAGAAGTTCATTGCTGTAACTTGTCACTATGATGTTGTTGATTGGTTAGACCCCGATTGGGTATTCTCGACAGATACGATGGAGTTTAGCCGAAAAAAAGAATCAGGCCGCCCGTTAACCTCCAAATCTATCGGTGCGGCGCTTCCCTGTGGAAAATGTTTCGGGATTATCATTATCTAAATGGCTCCTTTAGGTGCTGGAGTTCGATGTTACACTGCAGTTTATCAAGGCAATCCTATAACATTCATAGCCGTTGCATGCGTCAGAATGAAAGCAAAATATTATCGAGTCAGCTGATTAGTCGTTTGCCTACCCGATTCCTTGATAATCGGGTAGGCAAACGACTAATCAACTTCATAGCTGAACTCTACACTTCACAAACAAAGTTTCCATTCTACATCCTAACCAGCAATCCTCAAATTATTCGAGGAAACTTGGATAATTGGAGAATAACTCGGTTTGGTCATGCAAGCACGGGGCGAGGCGACAGCAGAATAAACAATGAAATTCGAAGCAGCCTGAGCCGAAATCGAATAACCGTATCTCTAAAATATGTTCCAACTCACCCACGTAAACCATTAATTTCTAACTTCGCATGAGAGTAATTTTATTTCTTAAGTTGTAATACTACGCAACAATAATTTGTTTTGTCAATTTTCTTTTTTCTTAGGAAATAGCGTCCTATGCCAATACAAACGCAGCAATTATTATCACTATACTTTCCTACAATAACAAAGAAGCTACCAATAGACCCATCAGAGAATAATGAAGAGCCAGTGTCAAACCTTATTATGATACTATGTAAACTTCGCAAATAAGCAAAACTGAATGAGTCAAGATTCACCATACGAGGAAAGATCAGAAGTTATTTTGTTTTTATCAACGTCACTACGATGTTAGCAATGTCACTCGTTAGGGTTTTCGGTAATAAAGCGTTGAATTAAACTGAAGCTCCGGCAGGTCCTGTTACTGTGAAATTTAGCGCCTGTATATATGAATCAAATATTAACGATTTGAGAGTTAAGTTGGATTGAACAGAGAAAATCAAGGACTAATTCCAGAAGCGATAAGGTGGGCAACACGCAACGGCTCGGGCAAACTGCTCCTTGTTGAAGTCATCGCAATAATTTTTTGTGCATCGCTCAATGAAATTCCAGCTAATTCTATGTATATTTTAGCGCGATTATTGATAACATCATGGATTTCGCCTGCCTCAAGAATCATTTTCCAACGCTCTTCAATATTGGGCAAGTTTGTGAGCGCTTCATAAATCGCATCCAAATCAGGCCTCTCTTGAGTCAACGCCATTACAGGAAGTTTCGTAGCTGCATTCAATTTTTTTATATCAACTATATTAAATCCTGCAAACGTTATTCCGTTTAACATAACCAAACGTAACTGCCTAAGGAGAGGTGAAGCGTTAATCATTGAAACAAATTGTCTTGTGGCATCTAAACCGTCAATTGCGATATTGGTGTGCATTACGCCCTCGATCGAGCAGCCTCCACGAAAAACAACACCAACAACTATAACGCTCCCTTCTGTATGGGGAGTAAATTTTCCATCGTCTATACCGAGCACTCTAATCTCAGATTTGATGGTGCGAAAACCTCCATGTTTCAAATGGTTTTTCATTTAACCTTATGTTTGTATTTGCTTTGCATTATAAGAACTGTGGCGTATAGATTAGAATTTTAGGTAAAAACCAAAAAAGGAGTGTTCGTGTCTTAAACCCCTGTGCCTTAATGCGAAACTGATCGATGTTTCTGATGCTGTCTTATTAAAAGATGGCGAACGCTGGGGAAAAATAGACCACATAATTGTTGGTCCCAGAGGCATATTTGGGATAGAAACCAAAATTTGCAAAAAGATATTATCATTAATTGTGAATATTGGAAGGGTTTGTTAACATTTATCGCGGGCTTTTTAGTTAGAAAACGAGAGTTCCATCTACATCCTGACAAGCAACCCTCAGATTATACGGGGAAACATGGAGAACTGGAAAATTTCGCGTTACGGGCACGCAAGCAGAGGAAGAGGCGATACAAGGATAAACAATGAAATCCGAAACAGTCTAAGCCGAAAACGCATAACTGTTTCTATGCAATATGTTTCTGCGGATCTTCAAACTTTAGAAATCAGACAATTTTAGTAATTTAATGCAACTAAACCGTCTTCAGTTTTGCAGGATACGAAAACTGGAATAACAGCTTTTAACTCTACAAAATATGCCATCAGCAAACTCCTCCCCTTCCTCGTAATTCGGTATTGCTTGCGGGCTTTTCCCAGAACGAACTCCCAGCTTGAACCTACGAATCCATGTTTCTCCAAACGCTTAAGTTCAGGGTATATAGTTGATGCGCCCAAGTTTATTCCAAATTTTTTATCCACTGCCTTCAAGATGGCGTAGCCGTATAGGCCGCGTTCGGATGTTTCGCTTATTAGGTTGAGTAGGATGCTTTCGAGAATGGCGCCATGGAAGATTTTTTTGTTCAAAATATTTCACCTCTTTAGAATAGTTCAAAACTGAATATAATCAATATTAAGAGTGACGATTGAAGATATAAAGTCGTGCTGTAGCCTCGTCACTACAACAAGCAACCGACCACTTAAAAAGAAAAAACCAAACCCTACCTCCCAGAAATAGAGTAATGACTCCTTAAAAGGCGTCCACATCTAAGCTTCAGTCTTAAATAACTCCTTAACCTTGCAAAGCCTTAACAGCGTTTTAGACAGTTACCTGTTGAAACAACTTTTATGTCAATAGATAGTAAATGCGATTGTCTGGAGATGTGTGTGATTTGGCAGAGCAACGTGATAATCAATCAGAGTTTAGTTTTGAATTGGAAGAATTAAGCACAAAGTTTGCAGAGATTAAAGAACCTGTAAAGAAAGTTAAACCCGCTTAATGAGCGCATTTTAACGCCCTAAACGATAATCATGTGCTCTCCAATTTTATATTGGCTCGATACTCTAGCATAATATCAATCATATACAAATTACAAATTAATAATTAAGAGCATCACTATGTTTTTATTAGTTATCTTAGAAATATTACTTGGAGATTTTTTGATGCCTCGGGCGTATGTACTTTTAAATATTACTCCGGGAACTGAGGAACAAGTGTTAAAGGACGTTAGGAAAACTGGATGTGTGGAGGAAGCCTACCATTCATATGGTGTTTATGACTTAATCGTTAGAATTAAGGCAGATTCAATGCAAGAGTTAAAGGAACTTGTAACTTATCGTCTTAGAAAAATTGAGAATGTAACATCAACACTAACTTTAATGGAACCTGAATAGCGCGCCACCTAAAATCCAATATTAATTATTGATTAAACTTATTTTATTCAGAGTTTATAGAAATTCATTTTAATTGAACTCTCCTCTTTGCCGTTTGTAGTTTCAACAATGCTTTCTTTAACAAATCAAAGCCTAATCAACTCTTAATGGTTGATTTGTCTAGGTCTTGTGATGCTTGTGGCAGAATGGTGGGCAGCGGAGTCCATAGTTGCCAAAAATGCGAAATTTACTTTTGCTTTTACTGCTATCTTCAACTTCCAAACGTTAAAAACACAGTAAAAAAGGCATGCCCAATGTGCGGTGAAAAATTCGAGTAGCGAATATTTTGATTCTTTTAGCTTTTTCTTGAAAATTATTCTTTATCTCGCTTTGCAATAATAAGGCCTAAAATTATGAATGCGAAAGCAACGACGCAAAGAAGAGTAATTACCAAAACGATCAAAATGCCTAGCCAATTAGGTTGATTCAGAATAGATGTTTTGAAGACTAATGCCAATATTGTCAAAACAAGGGCAGGCGCTAAGAAAACCAATCCAATAACAATTAAGAACAGTGACACTTTACCCATAGAAAACTCGATAGACTTTAAACTGTTTAAGCTTTTACAAGACTTAATTAATTGAATTTTTCTATTTGTGGAAAATTTCTATTCTAACCGCAGGAGCCTTTCTTTAATTCTTCTATTTCTTTCCCTTCTTTCAAGTCCCACAAAAATAACCATCACAAATGAAGAAAGATTCCACTTAACTTTACTTAAAAAACTCATAAAAATCCTCAACTGCTATAACAAACAGAACCACAACCTTCTATTAAAGACAATGTGGTTGGTGCAAGGTTATAACAAGTTTTACGAGAATTAATAATGGATTGACTATTTTATTCCTATTCTCCCTTAAGTGGTTCATGTAAAAGAAACAGGAAATCAGGTTAAATAAAGTTCTTCAACACGCGTTGGCGGGATATGAAACTACTTTGGAGTAAGAAACTGCCAATCCTACGGCTACCAAAATGTAGCTCCACAAGCGCCCCTACCGGTTCAGTTCCAGCACCCAACCAAGGCAGCTACGGATGCGGCTATGGACCCTGCTGGGCAAGATAATAAAAACTTGAACTCTTGAACCTAAGCAGTTCCTTTTATATTTTTTATTATTTGGTTATTTTCTGTCTAGGACATTCATTGCCTAGACACCAACCGTACCTTTCAATGGTTCTGTAGCTATATGGTCTAACTTCGCTTTTGACAACTTAGTTTGTAAAGACAACAACTTAACGCGTTATTTCTAATTTTTAGCGCCGCAATGTGGACATTTATCTAAAACTTCGTTGTATGCACCGTGACAATAAGGGCGACGAAGTTTTGTCACTACCTCTTTCCCTCTACTAATTTCCTTATAATCCTAATAGTTTTGTGATTATAATGGAAACAACAATCGTAATGATTCCTGAACCAGAAAGTACGGCCATTATCAATTTTCTTAGTTGCATTTGTTTCATTTTATTGTACTCGAAATAAGGTAATAACCAATCTATTAGAGCATAGAAAACAATAACGACAGGCGATGCTACAAGCGTAATTATGAGAGCAACAGGCAATGCTAGAACAGTTCCAAATGGATTTAGTAACAAAAAAGCAGGGATGATGAAGAATACCACGTGAAATTGCCGAAAACTTACAGGAAGCTTGCAAACTCTTAGAAGTAGGCTTTGAATACGTTACTGATCTAAACGGCGTTAAGCTGTTTAGGAAAAGGAAGTAATCTCATATACTCTGTACTAATCTTTTATGGCTTCGATAAAACTCATGACATTCCAGAGTTTTACCCTCGTATAAGGTGGCATGTTGGGGTCTTGCAGAATCTCATCTAACATCGACACGGCGTTTGAAGCTCTCACTGCAGGAGTATATTCTCCGCTTTGTAGGGCATTCACTGCGTCTTTTGCGGAACGACGTATGTTTCTTGGTGTTGTGCTGTCTTCAGAAACTTCACCGAGAACAACTAGCGCTTGTTGAATCTTTGCTTCATACTCATCCGATTTTTTCTTCCGCACCATAAAATATTCCCCTTTAATGCTCTTTGGCAGTGACCAAGTTATATAAGTATTGATATGTATTTACTTTGGGGTTCCACATGCAACAAAAACCAGATAACGCATCTGTCAAAAGAGGGGCAACCCTGCTATTGCAAGGTGCAACTTTAACAGACCTCTCATGCCCAGCCTGCTCATCTCCACTCTTTAGGCGAAAGGATGGCACACTTTGGTGCGCAAAAGATGAAAAAAAAGTGGTTTTTGTTAAAGAAGGCCAAGAACCCCCAAAACAAACCTCGGGGCCTAACACATCCTATGATAAACTTGAAGCAACTTTGATTGCGAAACTGCAGGACATACAGATCAAGATCGAAAAGACCGAGGACATGGATGAATTGCAAAAACTTTCCTCTGCTTTGTCGGAACTTCTAAATAGTCTCGAAAAAATTAAGCAAATGAAGAAAGCTTGAGCACGAGCCAATTTGACTTTGGGTTTTTACGAGAAATTCCCTTCCAACATTCATAGAATTGATAGTTTTAATTCAACACTTTCAACCAAGCAACTCCAGCAAAAGCTAATACAGGTTTTCCAAAAGGTTAACAACGATGAATTTACTTTTGAAGAAGTCGCTAACCCAACTGTACCGCAGGGCACCATAATTTTTGAGTTTGGGATAGCGGAAACAGGAGACTTCAATTTTATTGATAACGAGGAACTTAAAAAAACAATGAAGTTTCTGGCAAAAGAGCTTTTGCATACTATGGATTTTTTCTGCTCAATTCGTTATTACAAGCGTACGGGTGAAAATAGGTCGCCATTAAAGTTTGATTATTATATGTTAAGAACTGTCTTTAGCAAAGATATTTTTGAGGTTCAGGTTTTTCATGAGCGTGGACCCAGATACATTTCTCCCGAAGAGTTGACGACTTTTATTTATAATAAAATAAATGAAACGTCGAAAAGTAAGAATAAAAAAGTTCTAAAAAAAGTAAATCATGGCTAAGAAAAAAGCCCAATTAATATGTTGATTGTTGCCGAAAGTTATATTTCTGGCAGATCATAACTTAGAAAAGACAGCAACTTACAACCTGCAAAGGGGCTAACATAGTATGTTATCGATTGAAGTTTCATCCCTAAAAAAGCACTATGGAGCTTTAAAAGCCGTAGACGATATCTCCTTCACAGTTAACCAAGGCGAAGTCTTCGGACTACTAGGCCCAAACGGAGCAGGCAAAACCACAACCATCGAAATAATGGAAGGCTTGCGTCAAAGAGATGGAGGAGACGTAAAAGTCCTCGGTTTTGACCCATGGAAAAACGGTTATGAGCTTCACAAGAAAATCGGAGTTATACCTCAAGAATTTACATTTTTTGAGAAAACCACACCCAGAGAAGCCATCATATATTACGCTGACCTTTTCAACATAAAAGTTAATCCAGACGACATTCTAAAGGAAGTTCTTCTAAATGAATCAGCCAAAGTCAATTTCGACAGTCTATCGGGCGGACAAAAGCAAAAAACAGGCCTCGCTCTCTCATTGGTAAATTCACCTGAATTACTCTTCCTAGATGAACCAACCACAGGATTAGACCCCAACGCAAGAAGAGCCATATGGGAAGTAATACGCGCATTAAAGGCTAAAGGAAAAACTATCATCTTAACCACCCATTACCTTGACGAGGCACAGCAACTCGCTGACCGAGTAGCAATCATGGACCATGGCCACATAGTAGCTATGGGAACAACGGAAGAAATCATTCAACAACATGGCTCAGGCGAACGCTTAGAGATTCATGGAAGCGAGAAACTAGCTGATTACATAAAAGCAAACACAGAATTGCAGGTTGTCTACAACAAAGCCAAGGGAGAAATTAGCATACCGCTGAAGAAGAAAATTGATTCACTCGCGGCGTTAGCGGCTGCTGAACAATCAGGTTTGGAATGGGGTGATATTCAGACTCGTCAAGATAGTCTAGATGACGTTTTTGTTAAACTCGTTAACGAACCAGTGGGTGAACAAGGTGAAGCAGCATCCGAAGAAAAAACTGGCAAAAAACGGAGGCGCTAAAAGATGGTAAGTGGAAAAAGAATATATTCAGACTTCAAAGTCTTCAGCCGAGGGTACCTTAGAAATAAGTTTGGATTATTCTTTGGCTTAGTATTTCCTGTAATTCTCATCTTGATTTTCGGAGCAATTTATGCTGGAGGTAGCAATGGAGCAGTAAACGTTTACGCTCAAAACCTAGACACCGGGCCGTTCCCCACAGGGCAAAACATTGGCAACGTATTTCTCAAGTCACTCAACGAATCAACTACTATTCAAGTGATAACAGTGGATGCTTCAGAGAATTTCTCTCAGTATTTAGCGGATCATTCAGCGTCAGACGGAATTGTAATTCCCACTAATTTCACTGTAAACTATATTACTGGTCACCAGTTAAACGTGACAGTCTACGGTAATCCAACTTCTAGCACAAGTGGAATCGTAGGTGGAACGGTAAATGGATACGCTAACTTCTTTAATCTTAGATATTTCCAAACAAAATACAATGATACCACACCTGCAATCATAGGTATAACCTCTGCAACCGTGAACATACAACAGACAAAATACATTGACTTCATGATTCCAGGTTTAATCGGCTTCTCGATACTTACCAGCCCAATGTTCTCTTTAGTCAACATTTCCTCAGAGTACAAGAAGTCAAAGCTGTTCAAGCAACTCTCCCTTACACCGCTCACAAAGATGGAGTGGCTTGCATCCAAAATGATATGGTACATTGTCTTGACAATTTCTGGCTTTTTACTGATGGTTGGAGTTGGAATCTTCGCATTCGGCGCACACGTGATGTTAACGCCTTGGTTACTGCCATTCCTAATCTTGGGTCCAATGCTATTTGCAGCGCTGGGCATGTTGGTTGGAACAGTGACAAAGAATCCTGAAACCGCAGGTGTCATAGGCAACATCGTAACATTCCCCATGATGTTCCTCGCAGGAACCTTCTTCCCAATAAGCAGCATGCCCCAATACCTGCAGACATTCGCCCATGTACTGCCTCTATTCTACGTTACAGAAGGCTTAAACAACGCCATGGTCTACGGAAACATTAACGGTACAATAATTGACATTGCTGTTCTGGGGATTATAACATTGGTTATCTTCGTCTTAGCAGTTAAACTGTTCAAATGGAGAGAAGACTAATCCTTTTCATTTTTCCTTCATTTTTGCAATTAACTCTTAGAGTTTTCGCTGAATTTATAGCCAAAATATTTGGAGCCTAATTGCAAGTCAATACAGAGACTATAAAGACGAGTCAATAATGACGTTTTTCAAGACATTAACATGTTAGAACTTAATTAGGAAACAAACCCTTAGCGCTCTTAAGTAAAGTCGAAACCTTAGCATACAATTCCTCTGCCACAACATCCTTAGTTTTGTCACCATCAACTCGGATAAGTTCACCACTCTCGACGTATTTGAGGTAAACTTCCCGAACCCTCTGTTGTGTCTCCAAAGTTTCCATAACAGACTTTTTTCGCTGCAAACGCTCAATCACCTTTTCTGGAGCCACATCGATAAAAATGCTGAAATCAGGTTGCAGAGCGCGGGCATTGATTGTTTTTATCCAATCCAAACTTAAACCCGCACTTCCCTGATAAGCTAAAGATGAGTAGATATAGCGGTCGCAAATCACCAGTTTTCCTTCATCTAAAGCGGGTTTTACTTCGTTGTTCATATGTTCGATGCGGTCTGCGGCGAAAAGTAGGGCTTCTGCTTCGGTTGGCAAACGTTTGTCTTCATATAGGCAATCTTCCCGAATGAAGGTGCCGATTTTGCCAAGGCTGGGCTCTGCAGTTAATAGCACCTTGTGAGTTTTCTCGAGTTTTCTTGTCAGGAATTTTGCTTGAGTAGTTTTTCCACTTCCATCTAAGCCTTCAATGACGATGAAGATACCCTTCTTACTCATATTTGTCAACCCAACTAGTTAGCGTTACACATTATAGGAAGTTACATAAATATAACTAACCGACTGTGAGGCTGAGTGTGTGCCTAAGGCTTACTGGGGAGAAATTAAAGATCCTGTGCACGGCTACGTGTACATTACTGAAGCAGAAAAAAACATTATCGACACTTATCCAATGCAGCGACTACGTAGGCTACGACAGCTGGCAGGCTCAGAGTACGTTTATCCAGGTGCCAACCACACACGTTTTGAACATTGCTTAGGAGTTATGTACCTTGCTGGTCATGTTTTGGAAAACCCGAATATTTCACGCATCGTCAACGATGAAGAAGTGGATATGTGCCGCATTTCCGCGCTTCTGCACGATTGTGGACATGGACCTTTCTCACACGTCTTTGAGCAACTGTTAATCAAGGACCTCAAAAAAACCCACGAAGATATCACATCATGGATTATAGAAAAGAGTGAAGTCAGCGACAAATTATCCAAGATGGGTTTCAACGCAAAGGAAGTCGCGGGTCTGGCTGTTGGGAAGTTGCATAAGAAAGATCGGGCTTTCCTCGATCAAATAATAAGCAGCGCCGTAGACGTTGACAAGCAAGACTTCATAGTGCGAGACACTTACCATACTGGTGCTGAATACGGTTTCATAGATGTTTACCGCCTAATCCATGCGCTTGACGTTTTGGGCGAAAACTTGGCTGTCGAATTGGGGGCGCTGTCAGCTTTGGAAGCCTTCTTTATTGCTCGAATTGAATCTTTCAAAAGTATCTATTTCCACCGCGTCGGAAGAGCTGCACAAATCATGCTATCAACTGCCATGGACAAAGCCAACAAAGAACTGGGTTTAACAGCCTTTAGAACACCGGAAGAATACATGGCGCTGGACGATTACACTGTTTGGGCAGCGCTCAGAAAATGCAAAGCATCCAACGAAATCATCACCAACTTAGAAAATCGACGCATGCTCAAATGCGCTTACGAACGGACTTTCTACGAGAAAGACGCCATGATATCCAACTTATTCGGTCGAGAAGTGTATAGGCGGCAGGTGCAGAGTGAAATCGCCAGAGAGGCAGGCGTTGAGTTAGATTCCGTTATAATCGATGTGCCAACAGTGCCATCTGTCCCATACCATCATGCAGTACTCATGGAATCAACGGAGATTCCAGTCTTCACAAGAAGTTCAGGAGGCGAAAAGAAGCTTCAGAGGCTAAGTGAGAGCTCCAAGATTTTTGAAACCCTCAAAGGCTTCATGAATATCCTGCGCGTTTACACATCGGAAGTGGACAGATTAAAGGTGGAGAAGGCAACGGCGAAGATTCTGGGAAAGATTCCTTCAGTGACAAAAATTTCTTTCTAAGCCGCAATATGTTTTTTCTTAAATACTAGGTGTTGCTTAAGAAAACAAACAGAGAATGCAAAGACAGTGTATAGAAGGGAACTAAATGTCCAAGGATAATGCAGACGACAAAAAAATCATAAGTGTTCGAATCAAAAGAAAACCTGAGCTTAAGCCAGAGTCATCTTTGCTTTATTCAGAAAAAGACATCCGCCGCTTCGTTTCAGAGTTTGTTTCTTCATGGATACGAGGAGACATAATCATCCGTTTCCCAACGGCGGCTGAACTTTCAAAAAAGACACCTCTAAGCATCGCGTTCCCAACTGACCCTTCAGTTAACGCTGAACTAAAAATCAAAGAACACTACGTTGACCTTCTATCGGTCATCGCCGGAACAAAGCCTGCATCTGGCGACGAACAGCAAAGAGCCATCGATGAAGTTTTCAAGATGCTGCTCATGTTCCGCAGTGCAAACCGCATCGAAGGTAAAATCATTTCAAACGACCTCGAAAAAAGAATCCAAGACCTTGAAAAAACCGCAGCAACCCAAACTAAACTTGTCGAGCAAATAACTGCCTTTCTGTTTACCCCAAAAAAACCCAAAACCGACAAGGCGGTTAGCTAAAGTATGGTTCCGGAAGGGTAAGGTTTATTCGAGGGAAAAAACATTCTGGTTGATGCTTTATTGTAAAAAGCGCTCCGGTAGTATAGTCCGGTCAAGTATACTGGCCTTTCGAGTCGGCGACCCGGGTCCGAATCCCGGCCGGAGCACCAACTTTACTTCTCGATGATTCTTTTCCTTCTGGAGATTAATTCTCATTTAGAATATGTCTCTTGAGTTGGCTTTTATCAGTAAAGGCTTTTCCACAGGTTTCGCAGATTATTTTTCCAGTTTCTATTTCACGCAGTGGTTCTTCATGCAGCGGTGGTGCAGTTGGTAATTTGCAAGGATTTTTGATTTGTTTATCTGAGTTCGTTTTCTTTCCATAACAAACACTTCAAAAGAAAGCGAGTTTGCTAACCTCTTAAACGTATTTGGTTACAATTGAGCAGTAATAGAATTCAAATGAACAAAAAAAAGAGATTAGCCTGACGGAAGTTGTTTTCCACAGTGAGGGCAAAAAGTTGCGAATTGATTTACCGGGGCGCCACAGTTAGGGCAAAATTGTATTGCTTGCAATGTCGGTGCTGTTGTTGCTGAGGGAACATAACCTTTTGATTGTTGTGGAACTTTGATGGAAAAGAAGGCGATTGTTGCCATTATCCAAGCAATAAAAATCAGCAAAAAGCCTACTAATGCTATGGTCAATATTGCGCCTATGAATAGGAGTGTTCCTGCTGTTTCAAACATGTGTTCGCCTGACTTCTGTGCAAGGTTGTTGAAAGATTTCCTCAAGCTCATTGCAGCAAAGACGTAGAATATGAAAACTAGCACTATCGCCAAAACCAAAGATAGAAGCCCAAAGCCAATACCTAATGGACCTAAGGTAAATACACTGAAGATGCTGCTCATTATGAATAAGGGTAAAGCCACTGCGATTGCGACTGCTGCGATGATTAGAAAGATGAAACCTCGAACTGCGTTTCTTATGATACTTTCATCTTTATAGAATTCTGAGAGACCTTTAATGCCTACGTAAAGGAGTATTATGCCAACAATGCTCAATACTGGGAACATTAGTAATATTGAACCGATGCCCGCCAAGTTTTTGTTAGATTCTACATCACTCATTTTTTAATACCTCAAAACTTCATTTCTGTATAATGGGCAGATAAAAGTTTTGCAAAAAGTCTATCGCCTAACTGTTTCAATAATTACTTCACTAAAAAGAAAGTTTGTTGGTTATTCTCTACTTGAGAGCACAATTATGTAGTCTGCTGTATCAGCACACATGTCTGCAGCTTGCTCGATGAATTCGATTAAGTCATCAAAAATTACCATGGCTCCGCAGTTAATGTGTACACCGTATTTAACGAATAGGCTTTTAGCTTTGAGATATTCAACATCGATTGAATGTTCGATTTCTCCGACTGCTTTTGCTTCTTTTATAGCTTCGCTGGGGTTAGATGATATTTTCTCTATGCTGCCTCTTAGCGCCTGAGCTATATCAACAAGTTTTCCCGTCATGAAAACGGTTTTCTGAGAAAGTTCCTGTGGAATCTCAGTGTCAGCGAGCATTTCAATGCATCGGGCAGCGTCCTTAGTGTGATCAGCTAACGTATCTAGGCGTTTTACCAGGTGCAAGAGATCTTCGCGGTAATCAGCGACTAATGCTGCCCCCTTTGATAACTCCATAAAAACGTCTGTTCTAAGCAAGTCAACTTCCTCTTCAGCTTTGTAGAGGTTTTCAATGTACTTTTTCGATTCCTTAAAATTATTCTCTGCAAAACTTTTTGTTGCTTTATGTAGCCACGTAACCGTATCAAAAGCCTTCGTGATTTGATCGTGAGCCAGTTCTAATCCTCTCGTCTTGCGACGTTGCTCAAACCAATCGTAACTTTTTTTCTCCACTCACACCGTCTCCAATTATTGAATAATAATTCCAGTTTGCAGATATAACCCTTCTCTTAATAATGGCCTTCACTGGCAACTCACAAACTCATGAATTTTTCTTTTCGAACTTTTCTTTTCAGATTAAGCAGGATTAATCGCTAAAAACCAATCTAAAAAATCAGATATTTCAATTTTCGATCGCTTTTACCATTGGTATTTCTTTTTAATATTTTTCCTCAAGCAAATTAACCACACATGATTGATGTAAAATGAACCTTGAGTTTTGCACGCTGCTTCATTCGTTTAATAGTTAGCAAGGTACTGCACGCTTGAAGAACATTTGTTATCTCTATCCCATTTAGAATACCCAATTAATCTATAGAGAACACTTCAGTCTATTTGGGCGAATTTAGTTTTCCAGAACAACCTTCGCCAATGAAATCTTATCTTCTAAACTCTTCATCACAGTGTTAGTTACTTTCACTTTTACTCCAAGATTTTCAACTCTGCTCTTCGATTCAATATCCTTTGTATCTATTACAAAGGTATCGAGAAAATCAGAATAAAGTTTTGCAACCCCATACGCCGAAACTTCAAAGCCTAAACCACGTAGCATCTTATCTGCAGGACCCTTAATTGGCATGCCCGCAACAATAGGGCTAACTCCAACCACCCTTGCATTTGTCCGCTTCAAAGCATCCCTAACCCCGTCAACCGCTAAAATAGTGCTGATGCTAACAATGGGATTGCTTGGGCAAACAACAACAATTTCGGCATCCAATATTGCATCCAAAACTCCGGGCGATGGCTTTGCTGAGGCAATGCCAACAAACTCAATGCCTAAAACCTCATCTTTGGCTTGTCTTCGAACAAAATACTCTTCAAAATGAATGGACCCTTCGCTTGTTCTCACCCTAGTTTCAAACATGTCATCAGTCATAGGCAAAATCTTTGTTTTAAGCAATAAAACACTAGAAATCTCCCTAGTAATTTGTGTCAGTGTATACCCTTTTTTTAAGCTCTCTGTTCGGTAAAGGTGAGTTGCTAAATCCCTATCGCCCAAGCCAAACCATGTGTCAAAACCATAGGCTTTGAGCATTTCAAGGCATTGAAACGTATCACCCATAACTCCCCAACCTTTCGTCTCGTCAACAATACCTGCCAATGTATAGGTGACAATATCAACGTCGGGAGAAATGTGCAATCCAAATAGTTCTATGTCATCGCCAGTGTTCACTATAACCGACAGATCTTCCTCTTTAACTATCCTTGATAAGCCCATTAGGAATCTGGCTGCTCCCACTCCACCCGCTAAAGCCGCAATCAAAAATTCACCAAGATGCTAATGACCGTGTCCTTCTTTCTCAGAAACCCAGTACTCTGAAGGTGAACCCTTCTTGTCGGTTATGCATTCCTTTTTGAAAACGGGAGCTTCTTTCTTGTACCTTTCAACGGCTTCCCTGAGCACGGGAAAAACGTCAGTTCTGTGAGCTCCCGCAACAGCCACGTAAACTAAGTCGTCGCCTACGTTGAATTCGCCCAGCAAATGGTGAATTTGAACATTAACTATTCCATGTTTCTGAACCAAATCATCGCTTATTTTTGTTAGAACTTCTTTGGCCTTTTCCTCATATCCTTCGATGGAGAGTTTTTCAACTTTTTCATTCTCGAAGGTTTCTCCTCGGACAACGCCGATAAATAGTGCTATGGCTCCTGCTTTCGAGTAGTTGGGGTCTTTTTTGATGTTATTTATGGCGTCTTGGACGTTAAAGGTTCCTTTTTCATGGACGTCGGCGTTGGTCAAAACTCGCGTTCTCCAGATTAGAAATTATTAAAGACAGCTGTCTAAAACTGTTACGGTTAAAATAAAGAAATAAGAAATAAAGAAATTTTGTGGTTATGCTGGAGCTGCAACTGGCGCTGGTTCTGCTGCTAATGGTGCTTCTGGCAGTTTTACTGGTGCCGCGATTAATTTGGATTTTCTGATGCCGACGTGTCTTAGTGGTGCAACGAGTTTGGCTTGGTTGTAAATGTCTGAAGCGATTTTTCCAAGGACCATTTCTTGAACGAATTGGTCAAGTGTCAATGCAAGGGCTTTTTCCTTGATTGTCTTTTCCATCATAGTGCGAATGATTTTTTCCTGTGAAGTCTTTATTCTTGAGAGAGTAAGGGCTGAAACTGAAATGCGGAGTTTGTAGCCGTCTTTTGTGGTTAAGTTAAATAAGCCGTCAACTTTGGTGGTTCTTCTTCTAACTAAGCTGCGAAGGTAATCTCTTGAGTATTCATGTCCTTTGAAGAGTGTTTTGGCGGATTTACCGTCAACCTCGTTTATCTGGAAGAACATTTTCAAGTAATGATGAGAAAAGTCACCTGTAATGTCATATAGGGTTGCTTCGACAACTCTGCCTATCATTAATTTTTCGTCTTGTGCAGGTATCGAACCTAACTCTATGTTACCAAAGAACGATGGCGCAACTACCATGTACCAAGATTTGCCTCGCCACTTATCGCGTACGTGTTTTGTTTTGGAAGACAAATTTATTTCCCCAAACGTGCCACATCATTCTCATAGAAATATTAAAAGGTTTAGCGTTTTCTATCTATTTTCTCTCTGTTACCCATGTATTTCCTTAACACTTCAGGTATCTTTATGGTTCCATCTGCTAACTGATTATTTTCTATTATAGCAACGATGGTTCTTCCTGTAGCAATAGCTGTCGAGTTTAAGGTGTGAACAAATCCTCTTGGCGCAGCGCCCTCTTTTTCACGATACTTAATTCCTAGACGTCTGCTCTGGTAATCGGTGCAGTTACTGCATGAAACTACTTCGCGATAACCGTTCTGCGCGGGCATCCAGGCTTCAATATCGTATTTTTTGGCGGCCACCGTCCCGATGTCGCCAGTGCAAACGTTTACAATGCGGTATGCTAAACCGATTTTTTGCAATAGCTCCTCAGCGTTCAAAAGGAGTTCTTCGTGGAGTTTTGCTGAGTCTTCGGGTTTGCAGAAGATGAATTGTTCTATCTTGTTGAATTGATGGGTGCGGAAGATGCCACGTGTATCTTTTCCGTGTGCTCCAGCTTCTTTGCGGAAACACGTGCTTATCCCTGCAAGTTTGATGGGCATATCTGCCTCTTTTAGGGTTTCGTTCATGAGCATTGCTGCCATAGGATGCTCGGAAGTGGCAATTAGGTAAAGGTCTTCGTTTTCTACTTTATAGAGAACCTCTTCGAAGTCGCCCAGTGATGTTACTCCTTCGTATGCTTTGCGGTTCATCAACAACGGCGGGATAACCGGTGTATAACCTTTCTTAGATAGTTCTTCGATTGCAAAACTCATAAGTGCCATGTCTAACATGGCGACTTCGTTTTTTAGGTAGAAGAACCTTGAGCCAGAGACTTTTCCTGCGCGCTCCATGTCGATTTGATCTACATTTAATGCAAGGTCAATGTGGTTTTTTATTGGAAAAGTGAACTCCGGGATTGTTCCCCAAGTTTTCACCTGCACGTTGTTGTTTGAGTCTTTTCCAAGCGGAACCGAATCATCTAGCAAGTTTGGTAGACGTAAGAGGTAATCATGCGTTTTCTGTTCCTGTTCAGTTACTAGCTTTTCAATAATCTTTATTTTAACATCAATGTCTTCTGCTTTTGTGAATTCGTTTGTGGCTTCTTGGGCTGCTTTTTTGAGTTTGGCAATTTCTATCGTTACCAATTTTCGATCATGACGCAGCTCGTTAAGTTTAGTAAGATTCAAACGCCACGCTTTATCAACTGTAATTAACTCTTCGACCATCCCCAGGACGTCAGGGTTGCCACGCTTCGCCAAATTAGCTTTCACAAGTTCAGGGTTTTCGCGGATAAGCTTGATATCTAACATGTTCTCACACGGAGTAATTCTCTATCTAACAAAATCAGCTATTTAACTTTACGATACAAACAATTTGAGCCTGAATTGAGAAGAGGCTCATTATTAGTTCTTTCAAATAGACTACCCCTTATTTTTTCTGGCGATTTGGGCTCTAAAAATTATGATGCAAGCAGGCTCTCAAAATATTGCATAGTAAAAAACTGCTTAAACAAAGTTAAAAAATAGAAGAAGTTTGAATTTGTTTTCTAATTTTTTGTAGTCCAATTTACTTTTTGTTTAGAGTTATCTCCATCGTGGAAACCATTCTGGACTTGTTCTCTCCCTCACGTGGTGGCATTTCGACAGTTCCAATTGCAATCTTGCTAACTTTTAGGTCTTTAACGAATCAGTTTCTTGTGATTTCAGCTACGTCAACAGCAGTCGTTATAGCCTGTCCTCTTGCTTTTAAGGTAATTTCTTTTAGGTTTCCTGCCGAGAGACTCGTGATGATTGCTAGAACATAGCTCATTGGAGGTTTGTTTCCGACGAAGATAACATCTGAGTTGTTTTGAGTCATTTTTGTTTTACTTCCTTTTGTTGTTTGCTTTATGTAACGTTGCTGTAATGCGCTTTGTTGCCCGGTAGAACGCCAATTCCAAAAATTATAGTTCCTTCCTAATAAGTTCATTGAAAATCACCCTTGAACAGAAAATGTTCAACACGACTCTAAGAAAGGCTTTTCTACAGCCTCCCCTTAATCTGAAATAACATCTGCCAGTTGAGAGTTCACCGTGCTTACCAAACTCAAGAAACAAATCCAGCAAATGCTCACTTCACAAGCCAATGCCGCGCACAAGTTAGGTTTGACCCCTAACAAAATAAGCTTAATCGGGTTTATACTTGCCTTAGCGTCAGCGGCTTCATATGTTCTAGTGACAGCCGAGTCATCATGGCTGCTTATTTTAGCTGTGGTTTTTCTTTTAGCTTCGGGATTCTCAGACACATTAGATGGCATTGTTGCAAGGACCTTCCAGCAAACCACTGTGTTCGGCGGTTTCTTCGACTCAATGCTTGACAGGTACGCTGACGCATCACTTTACGCCGCCATAATCATCGCTGGATTATGCAACCCTTCTTGGGATTATGCTATTTGGGGTCCAGTTTGGGGTGCAGTTTGGGGCTTAGTAGCTCTAACAGGTTCAATAATGGTGAGTTATACTCGTGCAAGAGCCGAAGCCGCAGGAATAAAAATGGAGTCAGTAGGATTTGCTGAACGTGCCGAGCGTATGCTTATTTTAGCCGGAGTATCCATAATTGCATTCTTCTGGTTGCCCGCATTAGGCTACGGAATAGCCGTGTTGGCAGTGCTTACAAACCTGACAGTTATACAAAGATCTCTTTATGTTTACAAAATATTGAAGAAAAAAGTAGCAGAATAGCTGCTTAATATCTTTTCTTATAGCCTTTTGAATGACGTTCGTTTTCGGCGCGGACCTTAACGATGCCGCGGTGAACCGCACATGAAATACAATAGAATTTTGTGTCTACCCAAGAGGCTAAGTATGTGCCGCTTTGCCTAAGCTCTTTAGCTAATTGTGGTTCAACAAAGGATACTCTGCGTGTTGACCGTTTGGCTTTGTCTCTTGGCACTGAAGCACCGCAATTTGCACATTGAACAAGAGTACTGCTTCCTTTGTTACCTTTTGACCTTCCTCGGCTTTTTCGCTTAACGGGCATTATTTTGACCTCTTTCCTAGTGTTCCATTTATTGACTTAACTATCTTATATATCTGCCCGTAATTTTAGCAGCGAAGCGACGTTTGCGTTCTGAGTTATCTGGGGAATAATCTTTCCATCGGGTGAAGTCATCAGGGTTGTCACCCCTGGTCCGTGACCAGCTGTAACGCAGTTTGTATGAACAACTACTCCTACAGAGACGGCGCCTTGACGGTAAATTCTGCCAAACGAGTGATCTGCGTCAATAATCGCAACTAAATCGCCCAGCCTCAAATTTTCAAGCCCATACTGCTCAACGACTGCTTCATCGAACAATTGAATATCATAATCTCCCGAGTTAACTTGGTTTGAGCCCAATCCAGAACCCATAATTGCAGCAGGCACAATATGCGTAACAGGCACTTCCAGCTTATCGCCGTTCGGTTTCGGATTCCATGCCTCAAGCAAACCTGGGTCTATATTAAGCACTTTTATGTCTGGAAAATCTAAAAGTTTCAAACCTAATCCGAAAGCTTTTATGAGTATTCTATCACCTATCAAAAGTTGTTCTAAGATTTCAGATGGAAAATCAATCAATACATGTTCTATTCCGCCATGTTTTCCTGTGACGACGCCTTTAGCTCCTTTTTTTTCGCCTGTGGCGACTGTTGCTTGGTTACCGACACATGAAAGAACGTTGAAGGCAGTATTTGCAGCTTGTCCTGAACGCGCGTCGTTTTCCTTGTTTTCCACGCTTACGCCTGGTTCTACATGGTCTGCTTCCCAGCCGCACGCAGGGTCGCCAACTCTCAAATTGTAGGTTATGCCGCCTACGCCTGGAAGAACCAAAGCTTTTCCTGTAGCTGAAACATTGTAAACTGACCGAATTGTTGGGCTGGCGATTTCGCCCATAACCGAGATTTTCATGAGTTTTTCAACGTTTGTTTTAAGCATTGACTGGTCCCCTTTGATATTGGGGTCTATTTGCGCGGGAGCTAATAAAACTTCACGGACTCCTTTTTGGGGTTAAGCAACTCTTAAATTATGCTTTTCTTTACTGTTGATACAGAAACTAATAACCTAAATTGTGGGAAGTGAGTTATACCATGGCTGAAATTGGATTAAGAACAAAAATGTTAGTCAAAGACATCATGAGCAGCCCAGTAATAACCATTGATGAAGATGAAACCTCCAACAAAGCTGCTGTCAGCATGGAAAAAAACGATTTAGGCGCCGTAATAGTTACTAATAAAGCGGGAAAATCAATCGGAATCATAACTGAACGCGACTTAGTCAATAGGGTAATAGCCAAGAATCTTAAGCCTGACACAATAAAAGGCAAAGAAATCATGACAACTCCCTTAGTTACAATAGAGCCCGAAGCAACAATAAGCGACGCAGCAAGAAGAATGACAAGGCTCGATATTAGACGGCTCGGCGTAATTTACAAAGGCAACCTGCTTGGAATAATCTCAAGTAAAGACATCCTTGGAGTAATGCCCGAGTTAATTGACACAATGGTGGAGAAATCACGTATCGAAGGCGAGGCCTGCATAGAAGAAGACGAAGAAGTTCCGATGTCAGGATACTGCGACCGATGTAGTGCCTACAATGAAAACCTAAAAGAACGCAATGGGCAAAACATCTGCGACGATTGTCGCGTAGAACTTGAACAAGAAAAATAAGTAATTTCTTTTCAATTATTTTTTAACCAAAAAAACTTTAATTAACTAAACCACCCGCTATTCAATAGACCGTGACTCCTTTGATTGTTGACTCTGTTTTCACAAACGCCAAAGCGTATATCAACGGACAAATTATTGACTGCAGCATAGCTATTGAAGAAGGAAAAATCCAGAAAATAGGCAAAGAAACCCAAATGCCAAACGCCGACGAAAAAACTAACTTGCACGGTCTTCTGGTTTTGCCTGGGCTTATTGATGAACACGTTCATTTGCGGGATGAGGGCAAAGCCTACAAAGAAGATTTCACCTCTGGAACCGCCGCTGCAGCTTCAGGAGGCTTCACCTCAGTTTTGGATATGCCGAACAACGACCCTGTTACAATGAGCGTTAGAACCCTGCGTAACCGCATGAGCATTGCCCAAAGAAAAATACTTGTTAACGTGGGTTTCTACTCTGAATTTCCAAAAAAACTGCCTGAAGTACATGATATTGCTGGGGAAGGAGTGGTTGGATTCAAGCTTTTCATGGGTTGCCAAATCGGCGGATTAAACATTGATGATGACGAATCGTTGCTGGAAGCGTTCAAAGAGGTTGCAAAGTTAAAAGTTCCAGTTGCAGTGCATGCCGAAGATAAGACGTTGCTGATGGCTAACGAGGAAAAACTAAAGCATGACAAAAAAACAAGCACCGCCGACTTTTTAAGAGCGCACACTGAAACGGTTGAACTAAAAGTAATCCAACGCTTCTTAAAATTAAGCGAGCAAACCGATGTGAGACTGCATTTCTGCCATGTCTCAACAGAAGAAGGCTTAAACGCCATTGTTGAAGTCAAAAAATCTGGGAGAAAAGTAACTTGCGAAGTTACCCCAAACCACATCTTGCTGTCAACTAACGATTTGAAGCAGTATGGACAACTGGTGATTATGGCGCCTCCGCTCCGCGACCCAAAACATGTGGAAGCCCTTTGGAAAGGTTTGGAAGATGGTTCAATTGATGCTTTAGGCTCAGACCATGCTCCCCACGCTCAAAGCGAGAAGTCAGCAAGCAGCGTCTGGGATGTAAAAGTCGGCGTGCCAGGACTGGAAACCACGCTTCCACTAATTATGACACAGGTAAAGAAGAACCGATTAACTATAAATCAAGCGGTTCAGCTCCTTGCTGAGAAACCCGCCAAAATCTACGGCTTGAACGATCGTGGACGCTTAGAACAGGGCAAAAACGCAGACCTGACTGTAGTGGATTTTAATCGCCAATTTATTATTGACGCTTCCAAATTCAAGTCCAAGGCCAAGTTTTCGCCCTACGATGGCTGGGATGTGCAGGGTAAAGTGGTAAAAACCATCGTGAACGGGCATTTGGTCTTTGATGAGGGCGAAATTGTGGCTAAGGGAGGAAGTGGCTTTATTTTTCGGAGAGGCAGTGTGTGAAGTTTCTCGCGGATGGCATGCTTGGAAAACTGGCGCGTTGGCTGCGAATTTTAGGACACGACGTTATCTACTTGGTTGAGTTTGATAATTCTGAGCTTTTGAAATTGGCGAAGAAGGAGGAGAGTGTTTTGTTGACCAAGGATTTGGAGCTCTATAAACGCGCCATCGGCAAAGGAATGGATGCTTACTACGTTGAAGGAAAAACGGAGTCGGAGCGGCTCGCAGAAATCGCCAAACGGTATGGTTTGCTATTAATGGTGGATATGGATAAGTCGCTCTGTCCCATATGCAACAACCAACTCAAACCCGCCCCAAAAGAACAACTCCAAGCCAGATTGGAAAAAAACACGTTCACATACTACAATAAATTCTGGAAATGCACCAACTGTGGCCAAATCTACTGGCAAGGAGCACACTGGACACAAATCAATAATACACTAAAGCAAGCACAAATAAAACTGCAAAAACTTGAAGAGAAAAATTTAGGCTCAAGATAGCCATTTTAATGGAATATCTTGAAAAGTCCCATCTGGTAAAGTTCTTCTTATTGTGATTGGCAAGATTCCGGCATCTAGCTCGCTTAGTGCTATGTCAATTGGGTTTGTGTTTTCAGCTGCATCTACCAAGATTGGTGCTCCCATCGAGATTTGAAGCGCACGAGCGCCCACTATTCGTGCTTTCTCGAAGCGAGTAATTTTTGGGGGTCCTACAATTATTTTTTGTTCTGACATTTTACATCATTCCGCCCGGCATTCCACCCATACCGCCCATTCCACCAGGTGGCATTGGAGGTGACTTCATTTTTTGTGAGGCTATAACATCGTCTATTTTAAGAATCATTGATGCGGCTTCGTTTGCTGATTTAATGATTTGTTTTTTGACTGCGAGAGGTTCGTAGACGTTTATTTTTGTCATGTCTTCGACTTTGCCTGCGAGAACATCGATGCCTGCCCATGTTTCTCCTTTTTGGTGTCTAGTTCGTAACTCTGAAAGTATGTCAACTGGGTCTAAACCTGCGTTTTCCGCAAGGGTTGTTGCAATTGCTTCAAGGGACTCTGCGAATATGGTGATTGCAAGTTGCTCTCTTCCCTGTACGGTTTGAGCAAATTTTTTGATAACGCTTGCCATTTCCATTTCTGGAGCGCTTCCTCCAGCGACGATTCTTGGATCTTCAATGAGGTCTTTGACTACGCATAGTCCATCGTGTATTGAGCGTTCGGCTTCTGCAGTCATCCGTTGAGTTCCACCCCTAATCAAAAGCGTAACTGACTTGGGGTTCTTGCAACCTTCAATGTACGTCATCTTGTCATCGCCAGTTCTGCGTTCCTCCACTAAAGCTGCGTAACCAAGGTCTGAGGCTGCGAGTGCATCGATGCTACTTATGATTTTTGCGCCAGAGGCTCTTGCGAGTTTTTCCATGTCTGATTTCTTGGCGCGTCTAATTGCGATTACGCCTTTTCGGGCGAGGAAATGCTGAGCCATATCGTCGATGCCTTTCTGGCAGATCACTACGTTTGCGCCTGTGGCCAAGACTTTTTCAACCATGTCTTTTAACATGGTTTCTTCTTGATTTAGGAATGCTTCAATCTGCTCTGGAGATTCAATGCTGATTTTCGCGTCCATCTCTGGTTTCTCATTTTCAAGTGACGCATCAAGCAACGCAATTTTTGCTTTTTCCAAGCGTTTTGGCATGCCTGAGTGAACAATTTCTTTGTCTAAAACTATGCCGCTGATTAAACTGGTTTCTTTGAGGGATTCGCCTGTTTTCTTCTCAACCTTCACGTCGTCAACGTCAGCTCTGAAGGTACCATCGGCTTGTTTCTCGGCTACTGCAATCATGGCTTTAACGGCTAAATCTGCTAAGTAGTCTTTGTATTCAGCCACGATTTTGCTGCCCATTGATGTTGCCGCTGCCTTCTTGAGGTAGTCATGTGATTTTAAATCAATTGAAATTGCGATTTTCTCGAGAGTTTCCAAAGCTTTGTCAGAAGCTTTTCTATAACCATCAATTATGACTGTTGGGTGAATGTTTTTGTCGATTAATTCTTCTGCTCGGCTTAAAAGTTCTCCCGCAATAATAACGGCAGAGGTTGTTCCATCTCCCGTTTCTTTGTCCTGTGTTTTGGCGACTTCCACGAGCATTTTTGCTGCTGGATGCTGGACATCCATTTCATCGAGAATAGTTCGACCATCGCTTGTTATTGTAACGTCGCCGAAACTGTCAACCAACATTTTATCCATGCCTTTTGGACCTAAAGCGCTTCGGACGCTTTCAGCGACAACTTTGGCAGCCATAATATTGTTATGTTGTGCCTCTCTTCCGCGGGACCTGTTTGCGCCTTCTCTCATAACGAGAATAGGTACTCCGCCAGCTGTTGATGATGACAAATCAAATAACCTCCAATAATGCGAACACAACAAAACGTTACTAGCCATATAAGTTTTTCTAGTCAAGGCGCGTCGAACAAAGCACAGGCGAGCAGTTTTTGCATCATTAACCCTTTTTTTGGGCTCAGATGCGTTTCATTTTTGCCAGAGCTTAATACACTGAAATTTTGGCCACGCCTGAGATCTTTAACAATTCAGGTATTAATTCTCCGGGAATTTTCTTCTCAACAATCAAGGTCAATTTTGGTTCAGGTGAAAGCTCTGGGTCATCCACAATTGCTTGCCTTATGCTTAAACCTGCCCTGTTTAGCAACATCGCCGCATTTGATAAGATTCCTGGTGACTTTGCATTTATTGGGGTTATTTCTAAAACGCCTAGGTTGAGGTGTTTTGCGATTTCTTTTAAGGAGTGCCCGGCTGGGCGGATTTCTTCAAAAATCATCTTTAGTTCTGAATTTGCTTTGATGGTGTTTAGGGTTTCGTTTACTGTTCGTCTGTCGACGCCTGCGACTCTTGCTATGCGGACTGGTGGGATTTCGATTTGATTTAGGTATATTTTGTCGTTTTTGGCGCTTAAGCCGTTTTCTATGAGGACGCGTGCTACTTTGAGGCGTTCGGGGTATTCTTGGAGTTGATTTTTAATTTGATTCCACATTTTAGGTCGCTGGTGTGTATTTCTGTGCGTTTAAGTATAAATGTGTTGTTTGAAGATGTACATAACTGTACACAAAAGCTTTAAGTAAAACTTTAAGGTACGGTTTACAACCTATAGGATGGAAGGCGAAAAAATGCCAGACAGAAAAATTCTATTAAAAGAAAACGACATACCCAAACAATGGTACAACATAGTGCCCGACCTGCCTCACCCACTCCCGCCATTCATAGATGCGGCAACCGGTCAGCCAGGCGTCGGCATAGTCCCGAGAATATTCCCCAAAGAAATTATCGGACAAGAAATCAGCCAGGAACGCTGGATAAACATCCCAGACGAAGTCCGGGAAATCTACAAGATCTGGAGACCCAGCCCGCTGTTCCGAGCATTAGGCCTAGAGAAAGCGCTCAAAACACCCGCCAAAATCTACTACAAGTACGAAGGCGTCAGCCCAGCCGGTAGCCACAAAACCAACAGCGCTGTCCCACAGGCGTACTATAACATGAAAGAAGGCATTACGCGGGTAACCACTGAAACAGGTGCAGGCCAATGGGGCAGTGCATTGTCGTTTGCTGCGAGCGTGTTCGGGTTGGAAGCAACGGTCTACATGGTGCGGGCAAGCTTTAACCAGAAACCCTACCGACGAGTCATGATGAACGCTTTCGGCGCAAAAGTCTACGCCAGCCCAAGCAACCAAACAGCGGCAGGACGAAAAATCCTCGCCGAAGACCCAGAAAACCAAGGCGCATTGGGCATAGCAATCAGCGAAGCTGTCGAAGACTCCTTGGAAAGCGAAAAGACTGGCAAAAAAGCAAACTACACCATAGGCAGTGTCTTCAACCATGTGTGCCTCCACCAAACCGTCGCGGGTCTGGAAGCTAAAAAACAGTTCGAACTAGTTCGAGGATTACCCAGACGCGGTTTACGGTTGCATTGGCGGCGGAAGTAGCTTTAGCGGTTTATTCTGGCCCTTCTACTACGATAAAGTCTCAAAGAAGGCACCTAAAGAAACAAAGTACATCGCGGTTGAACCTTCGGCTTGTCCTAAAGTTACCCGAGGCTACTACACCTATGATCATGGCGACACCGCGAAACTTACTCCACTGGTGCCCATGCACACGTTGGGACATGACTTTATGCCCGCGCCCATCCATGCAGGCGGTTTACGCTACCACGGTATCGCACCCACCATCAGCGTGCTGGCTAAAGAAAAGCAGCTCAGCACCCTGGCTGTTAACCAAGTAGACGCGTTCGACGCTGCTAAAATCTTCATACGCTCCGAAGGCATAATTCCTGCCCCCGAATCGGCACACGCCATAAAAGTAGTGATCGACGAAGCCCGCCAGTGTGTAAAAACCAATGAATCCAAAACGCTGCTGTTCGCATTAACAGGCCATGGCTTCTTTGACATGTCAGCCTACGACGAATACTTCAATGGGCACCTCCAACCCTACGAGTACCCAACAGCCAAAGTCGCGGAGTCAATGGAGAAGCTAAGAAAGCTTTACCCGTGGCTAAATGAAGTGGCAAACAAGTACATCGGCTGCGAAACATATTAATTTCGCAACCAAACATTCCTTTTTTATTCTTCTTTTTATTAATCCACACACTAATTCTAATTGAGGCTAACCTTTGAGCAGTGCCGAAAACACAATTTCAACAAAAACAATCGGATTCATCGTTAACCCAGTTGCAGGCATGGGCGGCGCCGTCGGGTTAAAGGGAACGGACGGCAAAGCAATCCTAAACCAAGCTATAGTATTAGGCGCTAAACCCATAGCACCGCAACGGGCGGAAACTTTTCTTAGCCAACTAATCGAAGCCAAAGGTAACTTAAAGCTAATTGTAGGTGCAGGTGACATGGGACAGAATCAAACAGAAAATTGCGGTTTTTCCTGCAAAGTTGTGGGTGAAAACAAAAAAGAAACCACTTCTGAAGATACCCAAAACATTGCCAAAAGCATAGTGGGAGAGGGCGTTGATTTGTTGGTATATTGTGGCGGAGACGGAACAACCCGTGACATATTGAAAGCCGTTGACCTCAAAGTCCCTGTGCTTGGTGTTCCAACGGGAGTTAAGATGCATAGTGCAATTTTCGCTGTTAGTCCTTTAGCCGCAGCAAGAGTTACCCTTACTTATCTGTGGGGTGGATTGCCGCTTCATGAAGCAGAAGTTATGGACGTTGATGAGGAAGCGTTTAGGCAGGGGTACTTGTCAGCTGAACTTTATGGGTATCTGCTAAGCCCTTATGAACCGCATCTTATTCAAGGAAATAAAATGGCGAGCCTGATGACTGAGAGCGAAGTGGAGAATCAGGTAGCCATAGCCATCAACATAAATGAAGAAATGAGGCGGGAAATTATCTATATAATTGCTCCAGGAACAACCACCCGAACGATTAGCGACCTCTTGGACCAGAAAAAAACCCTCCTTGGTGTCGATATCTTCCAAAACAAAAAAATAATTGCAAAAGATGTCAGCGAAAAACAAATCTTACAAATAATAAACGGAAAAGCAACCAAAATAATTGTTACGCCGATTGGGGGTCAAGGCTTCATTTTTGGCCGTGGCAACCAGCAGATTAGCTCAAAAGTTATCCGTCAAGTAGGCTTAGACAACATTATTGTGGTTGCAACTAAGGGCAAGTTGGATCGTTTGGAGAGTTTAAGAGTTGACACTGGCGACCCGGAATTGGACGAGCAATTTAGGGATCATGGAATTAGAGTTGTCGTAGATTATAAAACCATTAAAGAAATAAAGATCGAATAATTAGCTTTCAATTTACGCTTTTCTCCAAGATTATTTTCTTGGTAACTGAAATATACCCGAAGTCTACCTGTATTTAACAAAAGTGAGGCTAAAACATTGATTCCCATTAACTTACCAAAAATCAGCGAGGAAGAAGTTCAAGCAGTAGTCAAAGTCCTAAGAAGCGGAATGCTGACAAGCGGACTCGGCGCAGGTCCCCAGGTAACGGAGTTTGAAAAGAGTTTTGCAGATTTCGTTTGCGCTAAACATGCCGTTGCCGTTAACACTGGCACTGCGGCTTTGCACTCTGCAGTCTTAGCGGTTGGCGTTAAGCAGGGTGATGAAGTCATTTTGCCCAGTTTCACTTTTGTAGCCACAGCAGAGGCCGTTGTGTTGGCCGGTGCGAAACCAGTTTTCGCCGACATCGACCCAAAAAATTACAATCTTTCTCCATTAGCAGTTGAGAAGACAGTGACTAAAAAAACTAAGGCTATAATGCCCGTGGACCTTTATGGTTTTTCAGCTGATATGAAACCCCTATTGGAAATAGCTGCAAAACACAGCTTAGCGATAGTTGAGGATTCAGCACAAGCGCATGGAACAACATACGAGGGAAAGCCTGCTGGGGCTTTTGCCGATGTTGCTTGCTGGAGCCTTTACGCAAGCAAAAACATCACCACTGGGGAAGGCGGAGTCGTAACCACCAACAACGATCAGATAGCCGAAACCTTGCGTATGATTAGGACACATGGAGAAAAAGCCAAGTACTCCTCCCTTATGCTCGGAACAAATTATCGAATGTCAGAAATACAAGCTGCCATAGGAAATGTGCAACTCCAAAAGTTGCCATCGTTTGTGGATAAACGCCGCCAGAACGCAATTCAATTAACAAAAATCCTGGCAAAAAACAACAAACTCGTGTTGCCCTATGAATCAAAAGATAGGTTGCACAGTTGGTATCTCTATACTGCAAAACTAAAGGACTGCACAGAAGATGAGCGTAATAATCTTGTTGAAGGATTAAAGAAAAAAGGGATAGGTGCCGAAGTTTACTACATTAATCCAGTGCATCAGATGCCCTTTTACCGAGAAAATTTTGGAAGCACCAAACTTCCTGAAACAGAGAAAGCATCAAAACAAGTGTTCTCGTTGCCAATTCATCCAGGAGTTACTGAAGACCAGATTCAATTCATTGGGGAAACAGTTCTAAGTCTTATGTAGCCAATTTGGCTAGGTGTATGAAGTGTAAGAGTTAAATTACACTTCACATACTATACTTTCTGATTTACAGAAATTATTAGGTTTTCTTCAAGGGGTATGAGCAGTTTGAGTGTCGAAGCAGACGTTTCACATATAAAAATAAAGTTTCTCATCGAAGGCTTAGGTGAAGCTGAGGGCGAGCTTGTCAGGTTTCTTGCGCCAAGAACAATCGATACCATCGTGCGTAAACTTCCAATTGAAGGTCGAGCCGCATTATACAAAGAAGAAGTCTACTTTGAAATTCCAATCAAAATGGGCGAGGAAAAAGCCAAATCAATAGTGGAAGAAGGAACAATTGCTTTCTGGCCAATGGATAGTGCCCTATGCGTCTTTTTCGGTAAATCGCAACCCTATAGCCCAGTGAGCATACTGGGAAAAATAACCGGTAACCTAGAAATTTTTAGGCAGGTTAAAAGCGGATTAACAATAAAAGTTCAATTAGCAACAGTTTAGAACACAAACGAGCTGTCTTTCCACATTTCCAGTAGACGCTCACACTCTTCTTTCACAACTTTGTTGCTGGTTCTGTCTTTGAGACTCTCCAAGAACTCAACGCGTTTTGCTACTGACCGTTTTTCTGCGTTGCCGCCATAGTAGATCTCGCCCTCTAAATACTCTTTCATGTGGTAGGCTTTTTGGACAAATAGGCTCGCCGCATCCACTGGATTTTCCACGGCAAATTTGCCTGCCCAGACAGCAACTTCGTTTTCGCGCAGTTGGGATATTCCATCGATTTCCATAATTTTCCTCAAATAGGTTCTCAAGAAATCAAAGTAACCTGCGGTTTTAATCAGCTCAAGGGCTTGGCTTACCTTTTGTCTAAACTCAGTTGAGCCTTCAATAACCAAATTATGTTTGTATCCTTTATCAACCAGAGTTTTAGCGCTTTTTACTTCTTCTGTAGTATAAACTCTTTCTGGAAAACTCATAAAACAAAACTCCACAATTAAGAAGATATTACTTTAAAATAAAAGATATTTATGCAGTTAGGCTGCAGGCTTATAGATTTTGATGTTATGGCTTCCGGATACTAGTTGTACTGAACCGTTTGCTTCAAGTTGTTCAAGGAACTTTTTGGCCGCGCTTATTCGTATGCCATAGCGTGTGGCAACTGCGTATGGTGTTAAGACACCCATCTTTTTAATTTCGCTGATGTTTTTACCGTCTTTTGCATCTGGAACCATTATACCAACGGTTTTTCGTTCTTTTGGCGGTCCAGCTTTCTCTTTCTTCTTTGCTTCTTTCGATTTGTCTTCGTCAGTCTTGACCTGCTGCTTTTCCATCTGCTTTATGCCGAGCTTCTTTTTTCCACCCATAACTTTTCACTTTAGTTCTCTTTGTCTGCATTTTTATTGTGGTTGGCTTATTTCAACCTTATGTTGCGCTTTCCAGTCTTTGAGTGGAACGCCAAGTTTCTTTTCTACTTCAGCGCGGTGGATTGAGTTCATGGTGCAGAATGGTATTATTCGTCCATCTGGAACAGCATAGTGAATTAAGCACCGCTGTACTCGCTCTAAGTCAAAATTGTAGGGATCCATGAAGTGCATCGAAGTAATTAGAAGCGATTTGCGTTGGAGGTCTCCTAAACTTTCATAGCTGCCTTCAGTTAATACGCGCAACACATATTTGCGTAAGAAATTGAACTTCATATATCGAGCTGCTCCTACTAAACGGAGTTTAGCACGGTTTTTGTTGCCTTTGGCTGCTTCTTCGTACACTTTTTTCATGGCAGCATTGAATTTTTCGACGTTGGCAATGCGTGATATAGGGATGGTTTTGCCGTTTTCCGTGAACAGGTATGTTGCCATGCCGCAGTGGGGATGTGCTGTGAATTCCAGGTACCTTTTGTCTTTGAGGGCTCCGACCGCTTTGGCGATCGGTGCAACTGTTGGGACAGGGTAGAAGTCTGAAGCTTTAACCATTCCGTTTGTCTGTTCTTCCACCAAACGCATGAAGTCGGGTATAGTGATACGCATTTTTTCCCTTTCTTGCGCCGGTAAACGTCCGCAGAGTGAAACGGGTTGTACATTGATACATCGGATAACATCGAAATTAGTTAATGCGAAGTTTACGATGTCGCCGAGTTGCTTGTCGTTGACGCCTTTAACTAATGTTACTACGAGGACTATGCTGTCGAAACCTGCTTCACGAAGATTCTGTATTGCTTTCATCTTTATATCGAGGAGATCTATTCCGCGGATAAACTTGTAGACATCAGGGGTTAGTCCGTCGAATTGCAGGTAAATAGTGCTGACACCTGCAGCTTTTAGCTGCTTGGCGTATTCGACATCTTTGCTGATTCGGAGACCGTTCGTGTTGATTTCAACGTGTTTGAACCCCAATTCTTTTGCCTTTCGAATAAAATCGAAGAGTTCCTTGCGGATTGTTGGTTCACCACCAGAGAACTGGAGGGCAGTAGCTGCTACGGGTTTGTTAGCTCGTAGGTTCTCGAGCATTCCAACTATTTGCTCTTTAGTAGGCTCGTAAACGTAGCCTGCAGCCGCAGCGTTTGCGAAGCAAACAGGGCAAGTTAGGTTGCATCTGTTAGTGACATCAATTATTGCCAGCGCTGTGTGAGACTTATGTTCGGGGCAGATGCCGCAGTCATTTGGGCAACCACTTTTCTTTTCGGTTCGGGGGTTTTCCATTCCTTCGCCCTCGAAGCGGAATTTTTCTGCACGAACGTATTGGTCGTAATCTGACCAGTATAGTTCATTGAAAGCCCCATGTTCAAGACATGATTTTTTCATGAAAACTTTACCATCGTCTTCGTAGATGGTTGCGTCTATTGCCTTTAGGCATTCGGGACAAATGCTTCTTGTAGGTTTGATATCTTTCATTACATAAGCCTTCTTGGATCTAAGCGTTAATTTAGAAGTGCTTAAGTGCAGAAGTGATGATAATAAGGTTTCCAGACGTTTCCGAAGGTGAGTGAGGGGAGAACATGTCAATTAACGAAAACACTCGGATCGCACTCCGTGAAATGGGTTTGAACGCCTACGAAATCGAAGCTTACTTAGTGCTAATAGAGGGAGGTCAAATGACTGCTATGGAGATAAGCCAACAGGCCAAAGTACCCTACAGCAAAATATACGAGGTCCTAAACTCCCTTAAAGAAAAGGGTTGGATTAAAAGCAGCGAAACCCGACCCTTCAAGTACTACCCTGTTCCGCCTTTGGAAGCCACACGATTCACTAAACTTCGACTAGAAGATAAATATTTGAACTGGGAAAACACCGTTGCCGAAAACCTCCAACCCCTTTACGAAAAACGAGAACTCGTCGAACGACCCGATATGCTGATTCTGCGCGGTCAACGAGCTGTCTTAACAAAACTTGAAGAGGTCCTCAAAAAAGCATCCATAGAAATCGTAATTGCAGCCCCAGAATTTGCAAAACCAGTTATCGCCCTCGCTGAACCTTTATTGGGCAATGGTTTGAAGAGAACGGTCAGGCTGAAACTAATGGCAGCTGGTAAAAAAGAAGATTGGCTTTTTCTAAAAAAATATCCTGGATTAAGCGAACTGCGTACACGTGACCACATGTTCGGCGGCGGCGTAATCGCTGATGGCAAAGAAGCCATGCTGTTCCTAGGCGAAGACAAACCAACCCTCGTCATCTGGAGTAACCACGTTGGATTAGTTGGGTTCGCACGAGAATATTTCCAATTCCTTTGGGACTCCTCAGAAACCACCTAAAACTTAGAGAAGGCTAAGTCAAAATATATACAACTAGCAAACTAGAATTCTTACAATTAGTCATTTGGGGTGACTTCGATGGGTTCTTGGCTTTCAAATAAACAATTGAATGATTACAGTCCACAAACAATGTTGAAAAACGCTCGCACAACCACAACAACAACCAAACAAACCCCAAAAAACAACCCAACACAAAAAACAAACCCACCACAAACCCCTCAAAAAAATACACACACAAAAAAACCCACAACAACAACCAAACAAAAACCACAAAAAAGCATTGCTATTAGTGCGGAATTAAACAAAAAAGAAGAAAAGGAGAATGATTAAGCTATAAGCTTACTTATTTTCCCATGATTTTTCTAGCGGCGATTTCTATGTCTTCCGCTTTGATAGTTTTTCTTCCAGCATGCATCGCAAAATCAAGTGCTTCTTTGGCGATTTTTACACCGATTTCTTCTAGTGCCTTTGCGAGTTCTTTTGCTGCTGCTTCGCTTACTCTGTCAGCGCCTGCTTTCTTGCATAATCTGTGCATGGGAGCTACAGCTATTTCTAATTCAGTCATATCGACATCTCTTTAGCCTCTTTTTCTCTTTAAGGCAATATTTAACCTTTGTTATCGTTTTTTTCCTTAAAACACCCTTAACCATAAATTTGCAGAAAATACAAAGAAAAATTATAAAACCTTCAAGCATGAATATAGCGCTGAACAAAAATGAAACTAATAGACGCACATATCCACCTCTCCGACGCAGAATACACCGGACATATTGATGAATTAATAACTGATGCAAAAAACGCAGGCGTAACCGCTTTGGTAACCAACTCCATGGATCTACGAACTTGCCAAAACGATGTAAAACTAGCCGAAAAATACCCTGATCTTGTTTACCCAGCTTTAGGTATTCACCCCTGGAACGTAAACGTCATCAAAGAAAAGGAGATTCAGGAAACTATAGACTTCATCCAAAAACAAAAAGGACATAGTCAAAGCAATCGGCGAAATCGGTTTAGACTACAAGTACGAAACCATCTGGGAAAAACAAACCATGGTTTTCGACAAAATGCTGCACCTAGCTGAAACACTAGAGTTACCAGTAATTATTCATTCAAGAGGAACAACCGACAAAATCGTCGAAATGCTCCCTTCATACCGCCTTAAACGCGTGCTTTTGCACTGGTTTAGCCATCCCATGAGCGCTTTAAGTAAAGCCATAGACAACGGCTACTTCATAACAGAAGGTCCACCAGTAACCTACTCCAATGGTATCCGCGAAGTCGTAGATAAAACTCCCCTAACAAACCTGTTAACGGAAACCGATGGTCCAGTAACGTATTGGAAACAACCCTACAATGGGCAATTAACTAAACCCTCCTACATTCGCAATGTTGTTGAGGCAGTTGCGGAAATCAAGAAAATGCAGGTTGAAGAGGTTGCCGAGCAAATAATCAAGAACTTTGAGGTATTCTTTGACATAAAAGTAAACTAACAAGTCAACTTTTTTCTTTCAACTTCCTCTCGCTGCTTATCGGTCAATTAATTCACAGCTTTAAGGCGTAAACTTAAATTACGCCACTCATCTATTGAGAGTTGCTCCTACGCTTTTAAACGTCGGAGAAACAAAAAATCGTTAACATCGGAGGAATACTAATTGGGAAAAGTAAAGACTGAGCAGATAAAACACCTGGGCAAAGAACTAATGGCTCGCTTTCCAAGCAAATTCAACACTAACTTTGACGAAAACAAACAATCAGTTGACGCTTTAACGAAAGGCGCCACGACACGTGTAAGAAACCAAACTGCTGGTTACATTACACGGACTATTTCATTAGCTCAAGCCAACTCTGAAACCGAATCTGAACTTGAAGAACAAGACGAAATAGCCGAGTAATTCTGGACATAAGAATCATGATGGATGAGTACAGAAAAGGTTGGGCACTAAGGTACCTGCGTGAAGCCAAAGCTGAACTCGAAGCAGCACGAAAAATCCCATACATGGCGCCAAGCTTAGTTTTAGAAGCAATAAGAAAAGCCAGAAACGCCATCTACTATAGCCTAGGTGAGCCAGCTTTTATTGAAATACTCATCCGCGAAGAAGTAACCAAAAACCCCGCCACAAACGATTCTGTCCTGCGTTTTCTAATCGAAATCGAAACTATCGTACAGCAAATATCACAACTGGAAGAAGTTAACGGTGACGCCATGATGAAGCAGGCTGATTCAATCGTTGACATCGCAACCGATATCGTTGAGACTTTAACGCAGGAAAAATTCGAAAGTTTTAGCTAAATTTTTAACACCCTGCTTATTCTATGTGTTAAGAGTGAAGATTAGTTGCCTTTAACAATAAAATTCATAGGTGCGCTGCGTCACCTTTCGGGAAAAACAGAATTCACCGTTTCTTTCCAAGAAGTGATCTCCATAAAAGAATTGGTAAGTAAAATCACCCAAGAATTTCCGGATCTTAAGCACACTTTTAGCGATCAAGAACTCAATGATTCAAGGTCAAACTCACTTGTACTTGTTAATGGTCGAGAAATTAGCGTGTTAAGCGGCTACGAAACTAAACTTAAAGATGGAGACGAAATAGTTTTTGTTCCAGTCGTACATGGCGGTTAAAAATCTTGATAACGTTAACTAGCGATTTTGGGCTGAAGGACCCTTATGTGGCAGAAATGAAAGGAGTTATCTTAACCATAAACCCCCAAGCCACCATAATCGACGTAACCCACTGCGTAGAAAAATTCGACATTCGCGTGGGCGCTATCATGTTAGCTTCAGTTGCATCTTACTTTCCAAAAGACACAATTCATCTGGCAGTTATCGATCCTGGTGTAGGCACGGAAAGACGCCCTATTCTAATCCAGACTAAACGGAGCTTTTTTGTTGGACCAGACAATGGCGTTTTGATGTTAGCTGCCCAAAACCAAGGCATAGAACACCTCTATGAGATCTCTAATCCTAAGTTTATGCTCCCCAAAGTCTCCAACACTTTTCATGGCAGGGACGTTTTTGCTCCTGCAGCCGCACATTTAGATAAAGGGATAAAACCTTCTGAGTTTGGTCCAGAAATAACTGAAGCCGCTACGCCCAAATTTGCAAGCGTAGAGCGAAGAAATAGTTCTTTAATCGGCGAAGTTTGGCACATAGACGACTTCGGAAACATAATCACAAATATCAGCCAGAAAGATTTACCTAAAAATCGAGTAGTCAACGTAAAATTACCAGGCGTTCTTCAAAACATTTCTTTTGGCAAAACATACGCGCAGGCTAAACCCGACGAACCTTTAGCTTTGATTGGAAGCCACGGCTTTTTGGAAATAGCTCTAAACCAAGGCAACGCAGCCGAAAAGTTCCATGCGAAAGCCGGAGACAAAATCGAAGTATCGCACTGAATAAAATTTCAATGCTTGAGTTTTATATTTTCCACAACTTTTTCGATTACATCAACAGGGTTCTCTAAGTCAACAAGTTTATCTTTAACGTCAAATCTTTTGCCCAGATACTTCTTTGCATACCCAAGACTTCTCTGCTCCGTTGTGATAAACAATGGAAAACCTTTCTTTGCCAAATATGTGTTCACATAGGTTTTTGCCATATCAGAAATTGCTATGCTGGGGACACCTTGAAGGGCAGCTTCCCTAGCAATAGTACCTCCGTAACTAACCACTAAATCAGCATTCGCCACTAAACTGGCGGAATCCTCAAAACCTGTTTTCTCGCCAAACGCTTTGCCTTCTTCATTATACCTTTCGATTAAATGCACGTTCCCCAGTTCCGCAAGCTTCTCAGCCATGGATTTTGCGTTATCTTGTTTTCCATTGGCATACGCGGCTTTGGTTTCTATCTGCCTGACAACTATCAAGGGCTTCTTTAAATCAGAGATTTTTGATGGCTTAAAGTTCTTGATCCAAGCAACCTCATCTACCCCTTTGAAGGAAACTATGTTTTGGGCACAATATTGTTTTGTGAAACTCTTCGGCATTGCCTCGGAAACCACAAGGGTATGTGCAAATGGTATTGTTAGTCTATTAGTGGCTAAAGCGTGGGGAGTGTCGGCTGTTAAAATTATTGGGATTCCTAAGCCGAACGCTGTGCGGCAAAGCTCTACTGATTGGTGTGCGATGGCGATGTCTGGCGGGTTGGCTTTGAAGAGTTTCGAGAATTCTTTTATGCGATCAGCGCTTTCCTCTAGTCTTGAAGTAAGTGTGGTAGGATTGTATTTGCCTACTACGATGGGTTTTTCTCCAAGGATTTTAGCGAGAGGTATTGTGTCGGGGTGTTCTCGTGTTGTAAAAACGAATTCGTGACCAGCTTCTCTCAGGCGCTTTCCGATTGCCGTGCCATATCTCATATGTTTGCCGGTGCAGGCGTCGTACCAGATTTTCATTTTTGCACCTTGCTTTGTGCCTTAATGAAAGTGTCACGTTTAGATTCATAATCCTTTAAATTCATGACAAATTTTGCTGGGCACCCAGCTACAACTGTTCTTGGCGCTACATCTTTTGCCACAACGCTTCCGCCTCCCACGACGGCTTTTTCTCCAACTGTAACGTTGGGCAGGATGGTCACCCCTCCGCCGATTGCAGCACCGTCTTTAATTATTGGTGGATTTAAGAAGTTGCTTTTTGGGTACTTGTCGTTTAGAAGGCTGCTGTTTGGGGCGATGAATACGTTGTCGCCAAGAATGCAACCGTTCGAGATGGTTACGTGTGCTTGGATGTTGCAGTTCTTGCCTAGAACCACGTTCTTGCCAAGGTCAACGAAGCTTCCAATCATAGTGCCATCTCCGATTTTGGTGCCATCGCCTATCACAACATAGTTCCAGATGGAGACGTCCTTGCCTATTTCGACGTTGACTCCTGATACTATACCAGTGCCTTTCTTAGGACTCTGCATAGCTTGTCCTTTCGGACTTCAACTTTAAATAGTTTAAGATTAACTGACTTTCCAACTGAATGGTGGCTTGCGTTTGGCTAAAGAAACCGTTTTGATTGTTGGTTTAGGTGAGATAGGTCACACACTCTTTGCACTGTTACTGAGGCTAAAGAGAAATTCTCAGTTTACGGCTTAGATTTAGACAAGAAAAAAATG
>CAWEZP010000014.1:0-17696 GCA_963813675.1 Candidatus Bathyarchaeota archaeon | reverse complement strand
TTTGACATTGTAAAATCTTGGAGTCAAGCAGACAGTTTTCGTGCTCAAAGCGTGGTTGGCTCGTTTACGTTGTTGGATGTGAAGTTGGAGAAGCGCATTAAGGGGTCTTTGCCCATTGAAGGGTTGTCTTGGCAGGTTGGCGTGATTGTTGGGCGCAGCGGATCGGGGAAGAGTACTATTGCTAAGGAGTTGTTTCCTGAATCCTACATTCGTGCTTTTGATTATTCGCATAAATCTATCCTGGATGATTTTCCCGCTGGCCTGCAGACAGGTGAGGTTACTAAGGCATTGTCAAGCGTCGGCTTCGCTAGTCCTCCGGATTGGCTAAAAAGCTATGATTGCCTTAGCCAGGGCGAAAAGATGCGTGTTGACATCGCAAGGGCTCTGTGCCTGGATAAGCAGCTGATTGTCTTTGACGAGTTTACATCTGTTGTGGATCGTGAGATTGCGAAGGTTTCAGCGTTTGCTATTGCTAAATCAGTTCGGCGTTCTGGCAAACATTTCATAGCTGTCACCTGCCACTACGACGTGGTAGATTGGCTTGAACCCGATTGGGTCTTATGCACAGACACAATGGAGTTTACCCAAAAAAAAGGAGACGGCCGCCCGTTAACATCCAAGTTTATCGGTGCGGCTCTAATCTGTGGGAAATGTTTCGGCAGTATCACTATCTAAGTGGATCTATTGCTAAGGGTTCACAGGTGCTACGTTGCAATGTACCAGGATAAGCCAGTTGGATTCATCGCGGTTATGCATATTCACATGAAGTCCAGGTATTATCGAGTGCATCGATTGGTGATTTTGCCTGATTACCAGGGCATAGGATTAGGGAAAAGATTGCTGAATTTTATAGCGGAGCTCTACACTTCACAAACGAAAGAGCCCTTCTACATTGTCACTTCGAATCCTCAGATTGTCCGCGGCAACTTGGATCGTTGGAGTGTGAAGCGGTATGGGCATGTGAAGCGGTCTGATAAGCAAGATACCAGGATGAACAATGAAATTAAGGCGAGTGTTAGTGCCAAGCGTATTAGCATAACTTTAGAGTATAAAACTGTGAGGGCGCCTTAAAAATTGTTTTTCAAATTTTTGTTTGAAAAAGCGGGGGTATATTGTTGAAGGAGGTTCTTTTTCGTCGGCGTTTAAGGATGTCTCGCATGTTGGCGATGAATAATTCGCTTCATGTTGTTGTTGAGACTTTAAGTAAAGAGTTTAATGTTACACCTCAAGCGATTTACCATGACCACGCTAACATGCATGTTTGGTCTCATGAAATTGAGCAGGATAAGCAGTTAACTGCTATTTTGCGGGCTCGTTTGGGGCTTCTTAGTCGTGAAGCGTTGTCGTTGGCGATGGAGACTACGAAGAATCCGAATGTTAGGGATAAGTTTGTGAAGATTGGGGCTATTAATTCTGCTTTGAAGGTTACTGATCGTGAGATTTCGTTGGCTCAGGAGTTGGGGTTGGTTGAGCGTAAGCCTTTGGAGGTTGAGTCGACTAATAGGAATTTGACTGTTATTCGGATGTGGCAGCCAACTGATGAAAAATCTTCTGAAGTTTTGCCTGTTTCTGAGGTAAAGAGGATTCCGAAGCGTTTGGAGTCTTTGAAGAGTGATGATGAACCGGAGGGTTCTTGAGGTTAAGGGTCATCGGCGTCGAGTAGCAGTCGTGTGCGAGATTCTTGTGTGTTGTAGAGCTGGCCCTGTTTTGGCAGCTGTGATTGTTCGCCGGTGTAACCTTTGTAACGATACTTTCCATTTTTTTGGTGACGAGTTGGTGCGCTGCGGTTTCTTATCTAAGAGCATTAATCATGAGCAGACGTTTTATGGTACCACGCGGTTGGGGCTTGATTTTCTGCACAAGTTTGGTGAATTGCAGGAGTTAGTGGCGCCGCTCGAGAGGTCTTTTGGGAAACTGTTATTGTAGCCCGGTTAGGTTTATGCGACTATTCAGTAATTAAGCAACAGAAAAACAACAAAAACAAGAAATTTCAAAACAAGACCTTGATAAAGTTAAGTTTATCAAGCTTTTCATTGTAAATTTAGTTTATGCTTTTTTTCTCTATACATTGGGTTTGTTTTGATTGATGGTTTTTCGATGACTTCTAACTATTAGTTCTAAGAAGGGTTCTGTTTTGTTTCAGGTTTTCCACTTAACACTATAACCCAAAGACCTAAACCAAGAAGAAGAAAACTTACACCGTAACCCATGAATGCACTAAATGATTCTATATAGAAGGTATTCCCTGCCAACACCGTGCTTATTTGGTAAAATAATAATGCTCCACCAATTGTAAAAAAGAATACACCAAGCAAACCGAATATAGCTTTCATATTATCACTTAGCTCTCTTTTGTTAGACCTTGCTTAAAAGATTTTAATTCTAATGGGGTAGGATATACACAAGCGTAGGAAAAGGTCATTGCTTCAAGTTAGTGGTTTTTTAATACCTTCTAAAACTTGACGTTTGTATTTCTTTCTCTTAGAGATTTAATCCCTATAATAGTTGTTATAACTTCCACACTAACTAAGAAAGCGGATAGAGATAGTACTCTTCCACTCCCTTCGCTAATAGAAATCAGTAAAACAAACGAAAAAATAACTAAGCCTATACTTCCTAAACAAAGTGCCACTATACCAATTGATTTTTTGTAGGTTGGTTTGTAATGATAAAAAAAAGCTACTATGATTAGAAAAGCAATGGGAACAATAATAATGGAGTAAGCGAATATTCCCACAAACGAGTCAAGTAATGACATAATTTGTTATTAGTTTCAAGTATTATATATTTTTTTAGCGTTAGACTTGCAGGTGAATTTAGTTCTGACAGGGTGGGTACACCCAACCGTGGGAAAAGGTCTATTGATGAGATTTTCTAAGAAGGGGTCTGTTTTGTTTCAGATTTTCCACTTAGAATAATTAACCAAAGGCCAAATGCGAAAAAAAGACAACCAACGAAGCTACTCTGAAAAAACCCAGTACTATATTGAGAGCCCCCACCTGAAAAATAACTTTCTAATGAATACAGCGCATAAAATGAACTGAAACCGCCTATAGTAAGAAGTATCGCCCCAAATAACCCAACCATTAGATGCATAATGTTCATTTGATGAATTATTATTAGACCTTGCTTAAAAGATTTTACAATAACTAAGAAGGGGTCTGTTTTTGTTTTCTTTTATTATTCCATTCCATGATACTAAAGAAAAGTGCTAATGATAAGGCAAAAGTAGCAAAAATAATTACAGAAAAAAAATCGCTATTAAATGAAGAAGTAATAAGGAAGCTCGCTAACAAAACTATTACAAGCACAAGCGATACAGTGAAAGGTATTTGGTATCTTTTCAGAATTGAATCCACTTTAATCTTTAGCATGGAATCTATGACAACATATACGCCCATAAGTGCAAAAAGATAAATGAAAAATTGGTTAGAAGAGAAGATTTTAAAGACGAATAGAAAAAAATCCATAAAAAGGAAGAATAAATAAATGCCATAAGTTAGAACTCTATACTTGCCATATCGTCTAAGCATAATTCAATACTGTTTTGACCTTGCTTAAAAGATTTAGCGTTATAGGCAGGGTACACCCAACCGTGGGAAAAAGGTCATTGATTCTTGACTTAGTTGTGTTTGTGTTTTTTGTGGTAAACCAACAAACCAGCAGATGCCACCAAGATAAAAGCAACGACTGAAACAGCGGTTATAATAACCAAGTTTCGAGAGGAGTCTAATCCTGATTTAGTTTCATAAGATGGAGTAATAAGCGGATAATGGTCTATATTTGTAGCATCAATAACATAAGCTGTATCTCCGATGCCGTCCCAGTTAGCATCTGAACCATTATAGCCTTGCCAGTAATTGCCTTCTTTGCCATTATCCCAAGAAGTATCTTGAACTGTCACATCCAAACTTACAGGGTTATTTTTACCTAAGAAGGTATTGTGAAAAAAAGTATTATTTGTAGCTAAACCAATAATTAAATTGGTACCATAACGTCCAACACTAATTTTGTTATTATCAAAAATATTGTTGCTGCTATTATAAATTTGAAGTGCACTGTTGAGTTTTCCTTCCGTGTCAATAGTATTTTCAAAGATTATATTCTGGTTAGAAGAATTCAAGTAAAAGTAAGACATTTCATTTAAACCGATTGTGTTCTGGTCAGCCAATTCCAGATTAAGGGTGTAAATATTATTTTTGAGGAGAGTATTATAAGCGCCTACTAGTTCAACGCGCCCGTTCCAAGTGTTATTAGATATATTACAGTTAGACCCACTTATTGACAACGTCTTCCCGCCTGTTATGTTATTGTCGCATATTTGGGTTCTATCGCCTTCTACCGTGATGTCTCCGAACGGCGAGAGGATAATTGTTAAGTTTACAAGCCGCACGTCATTGGCTTTAATGTTAATTGAATCCGTATGACCATAAAAAGGGGTAGTTATAATCCATTCCACACCATATGCAGGGAACAAATTTATTACAGTCTTCTTGGCGTTTTCTCCGATAATCCAGAGGGATTTGTCAATTATCAATGTTTGATTAATTGGTCCATCATATTCTCCCTCTTTAACAAATATCGTATCCCCATTAGTTGCATTTCCGATTGCCGATGCAATCGTTGGATAATCGTCTGGAACAATGATAGTTTTGTTTTCAGCTTTGACTGGCAAAAATGTGATTATGGATGATGCTGTTAGGAAGACGAGAACAAGTGCTAAGGCTAAAGTTTTACTCATTGCCACCACTTCATTGTTGGATGGTTTGCAGATAAAAGACTTCTCGTACAAGACTCTTGACTGATTTTCGTAAAGGTTTATTGACTAAACTATTTTGGTTTTTCTTTATGATTTTAGTTTATGCGTCGATTTTATATGTACGTGCTTGCTGACTTGCTCCTGTATTGTGCCTCAATGGTTGGCTTTCAGACTAACGCCCTTTCGCCCTAGCAAGGCAAGGAAAAGATTAGGAGTGTACCATTATACCCCATCGTAAATCGCCCAGTGGAGTCGCTAGAAACTTCATAATGCAGAATGCGCAGTTTGACAGAATTAAAAAGGAATCTGTTAATACGCTTGATGATGGCGATGTTTTAGCTGAACTTAGCCACGCTTTTCCTGATGATCCTCCGACAATGGTTGTTTGCCCTGAAGGTTTTGAAGCTATTGAGGGTTTGGTTTTGAATGATCCGTATGGTCAGGGTGCTCTTGAACCTAAAGTTAAACCTGAACCGCTTAGTCTATGCGAGTTTATGAAGCTTCAAAGGCAACGTTTAGAGGTGTCTTGATGGCGCCGTATCCTTTAGGTAGCGATTCTGATGTGCAAGGCTATCAGCCTGAAGATGCTGACCAAGATAGAGGCCTCAAAGGAAATCGGGGAGTTTCATTGCTTTTGAATTGTCCTGAATGTCCAGAAATAAAAAAGAAGATTGACCGTATCTTTGTAGCTCTTCTTGGTGATGATGGCTTAGGTATGCAAAATGGGTTAGTGTACGAGTTAACTTTGTTGAAGTCAACTAAGAATACTACTGCTAGCTGGGTGGGTGTTGTTAAGCCTGTTGCAATTGCGGTTCTTAGTTCAGGCATCACTTTTGTGTTAACGTATGGTGTTTTACAACATTTGTTGTAGGCGGCTTTTTTGAGTATGTGGTAGGTTAATGACTCAGATTCAACAGCAGGAAGTAACTTTAAAGTATTATCCGTTTCCAAAACAGATGTTGTTTCACCAAGACCGCTATAAAGTAAGGCATAGAGCTGTCTTTTCAGGTGTAGGCGGGGGCAAAACGATTTGCGGCTGCTTCGAAATGGTAAGTATGCTGCTTGAGAACCCTAAAAGCGTCGGGTACATTTTTGAACCTACCTACAAAATGGTTCGGCGTATCCTTATCCCAACGTTGGAATCTAAATATTTGTTGGGGCATCCAATTGACTCTAATCCAATTGTTTCTGCGTATAAGCGAAGTGACAACTGCATTGAATTCTCTGGATGGTCAAACCCTTTGGTTTGGTGGCTTGGAAGAGCCCGAGTTTGCTGAGGGCACTAACGTTGATGTTGTCTTGTTGGATGAGGCTCAGTATATTCGCAAGTTTGCTGAATCCCAAGATGTTGTACTACGTAGGCTAAGAGGATCCGGTAAAACAGACCGAGACATTACCTGCAGTATAGTTACGACTTCACCACCGCCTTTGGTTCCTGATTGCCGCCTCTACGATTTCTATGAAAACCCAGAGAAACGCAACGTAGACAGCAAAGTTTACCGCTGGTCTATGCTAGATAATGTTCATTTAAGTGAGAAGTATAAACAGGAAATCCTTGCAACTCACCATGGCGCTTTGGCTAAACGCTTCGTTGAAGGCCTATTTGCTCCGGTGGGAACCGGAAGTTTTGATTATGACAGCACAATCCACGAATTCAAACAGCTCCAGCCTGAGATTATCCAAAAGGTTATCTACGGCGTCGACTTCGGCTGGACAAACCCAAGCGCAATCGTTTGTGTCGGCTTCGACAGTGATGGTCGAGCCTATATCCTGGATGAATTTTATCAGAACCGAACCCAAACAGAAACGCTTATCCAAGAACTTAAAGAGATGCTTGCGGAACATGGGCAGGGGCGCATAATTTGTGATCGCAGTGCTCCTGCAACGATTGATATGTTGCGTTCTGCAGGTTTGAATGCTGTTGCGCATGAGAGTAAACGTGAAGATGCCATCCGCGAATTCGGAGGCAGATTCATTGTACAAGGCGATGGCAAACCCCGAGTGTTTGTATCTTCTAAATGCGTGAATTGGATTCATGAAGTCATGGTTTACAATTCAGACGTCAAAGAGAATGACCATTTGATGGATGCTACTATGTACGCGATTATGGCTGCTTCAATTAGCCCTCGTCGACCAAAATTGGGGAGTGCATAAAAAGATAGGGCAGAAACCGAAAATCCGCGGCGAACAACCCAACCGCCTAGGTCCCAAAACAGGCGAAGACCAAACTAAACCATGGGTTACTCGCCGAGAATATCAAATTAACTATCCAGAGTAAAGATTATGTCGCGTGCTGACAGCTATTATGAAGGTTACAGTGCTGGGGTAGGGAAACCTAAGGTTAGCAATGGTAATTTTCGTGTGACGCCTACGGAGACAGCGGCAGATGACACTATTACGCCTGAGGCTTTGCGGTGGTTTCGTCGTGACGACTTAGTGCGCAAGTGCATCGTGATTAATGCAGCGTTTGCAACTTTTAGCGCGGGGTTTGACACTGAAATTGAACCCGTCGACAGCAGTCTAAATGACGAGCAGAAACAGAAGTTAACTGAAGAGTATGCTTACGTGAAGGCATATGTTGACCAAGTGAATCGCCAAGTAAACTTTGATAAGGCATTATTCATCGCGCAGGTTAAACGAAGTATTTTTGGGCAAACAGCATACGAAATCATCACGGACACTAAAGGTACACCTAGCTGGCTGCTTTCACTGCAATCAAACAAGTTAACGCCAAAAGTGACTACTGACTGGAAACTAGAGAAACTTGAATACACTGCCAGCAACAAAACTGATTACCTCCCTGATGAAGTTCTTTTCTTTACTAATCTGCAGTTAGAAAACGATTATGTCGGCGTCAGCGATGTGGAGCCAGTTTTTAATCAGTGCAGCAGCCGCCGAGCATTAATCAAAACTGATTTTCCAAAGATCGTTAAGCGGTTGTGGGCGCCATATAGTGTGCATCAAGCTGACACATCTATGATGTCTGATGCAGAAGAGAATGCTTTTCTAGATGATTTGGCGGCTAAGGCGAAGGCAGGCGAAAACATAGTTATCAACAAATCTGTCACGTCAAATGTGGTGGATATGCACATTGACTTTGCAGGTTTGCTTGCTTTGAAGGCAAGTTTGGAGTTGGATATTATTAGTAACTTTGGCACCCCACGGTTTCTGTTAAATCGCCCAACTGAGAATCGCGCTACAGCTTACACGGAGTTTGAGGCGTATGTAGCGGGTCCAATTTCAATGATTCAGCGGGACCTGAAACGTGAAGTTGAAGCACAGTGGTATCCTAAGCTGGTTAAGTTGGCTTTGAAGCTTAAGAGCATCACGGGAGATGTTCCGGTTAAGATTAGCCATGTTTGGCGTATGATTCGCGTCTCTGATGTTTACGCTATGGCTACCGCTGCTGCTGCACTTTACAGTAATGGTCTGGGGCTGATTGGTGAGCACCCTGAAATCGGCTTTGACATGATGGGTTGGGACAAGAAACTGTTAGAGACTAAACCTCAGACTCAACAACAGGCGCCTAAGACTGAAGACCAAAAGAAAAATGAGACCGTGAAGAGCGATGAGCAATAAGCCTAAGCGGCTAATGTACCCCACTGGCCTTATTGACCGCCGAGTAGGTCGATTGCAGCGTGACCTCAGACTGTTATACCGCCGTGTAAAGCGGGGAGAACTTACCAGAATCCAGGCAGACGCATCAGGCCAGTTTATGATTAGAGAATCCTTCAAAGCTGCTGAGCGAGACATTAAAGCTTGGTTGGAAAAGCATGGGTTACGCTATGAAGGCGATCACAGCGAATTAAATGACGCCCTAGAGAATGCTTTGAAGTTGTGGCGTGGGGTGGTTGCTGATTTCTGAAGTCTCACCGGCTCCTGAGTATCATTGTAATTGTGCGTTGCATCTGCAGTTGGAAGCTGCAGCTGAAGACTTCTGGACTTCGCCTAAAGGCATAACCATGCGCATTGACGGTCTCGCACAGGACCTCCATTTTTTTGAGGTGAATTGCGCCTTCAAGATGGTGGCGCCAACAAATCATATCTCGTGGATGCGGTGGGTTACAGCTGAAGATGATCGAGTCTGCCAGAAATGTATCGAGAAGTCGCAGGGTGGCAACGGAAACGGCTACTATAAAGTGAGTTGGTTTTTGCCAAAAATGCCTATTCACAAATTTGATCGCTGTCAATGGGAACTGATTCTAGGCGAATTTACCCCATAGCTCTTGGTTGAAAGGGAAGGATAGTGTTTGAGGCTGCAAAAGAAGAATTTAAAAACTTTATTGATTTTCTCTTTTCACCTTATAGGACTATCTTCCATTGGTGGCAGCTCACTAGTGATGTGCTGGGTTTTCTTTATGCTTGCGGGTTGGGAGCATTCTTTGCTATTGTATGAAAACATTGCTTGGATTCGCTACTGTGAAAGCATCCTTATGGCGTTTGGAGCCATCTACGTATTTTATTTATTATCGCTTTTTATTAAAAAAGCTACAAAAAAATAATCAAATTTTGGGTAACTCGTGTTACGTCGGCGCTCCCGACAATATGCTGATTCTCCAAATGTTGAAGGAGATAGGGAGCGCCTGAAAATTAACAAAAGAGGAATAGGAAAATTGAGTACAAAAGCCTTTGAGTTGACTTTTCTTGCAGGCCTTCACAAATTAGACGCAGCCAGCAAGACAGCCACATTCTACATAATGAATACCACCCGGAACCGTAACCGCTGGGGAGTCACAGAGAAAGCCCTCAGCGAAGCCTCGCCAAGCTTGAAGGGTAAGAAGTTGGGGATGGGCGCTGGCTACAAAATTGACAAGCACTATCCTGAAGGAGAGTGTATGGACTGTGGGGTCTTTGTTGCGTACAGTCACCAGGGCAATTACTTGGAAGGCAACGCTAAAATTGAGGACCCTAAAACTTTGGGGATGCTGAAAGACGGCAAGTTAGGTCCCATATCTGTTGTGATTTATGCTTACGCGGTGTCCTGCAGCAAATGCAGGGCTGAAATTGAAGCTAAACCTGAAGGAGCAGAGAACATGCCTGCATCAAGGAAGGCGCGGGTTACGAGCAAGTAGAAGCTTTGCGTTTAAGCGAGTGGATTTTGTGGATGAGCCAGCTTATCCGCAGGCTGGACTCCTGGATCTCGCAGCAGCCACCCAAACCCAAGCTGTTCCCTTGGAGCTTTTAGCAGGGTTCTACACGGGACAGAAAAATTCACAGTCACCCATTAACAGGAGACATAAAAGTGACCGAAAATAAAGAATTTGTTGAAAAAATCTCGGCACTTGAGCAAGAAAACAAGAAGCTACAGAGAAGTAACTGACCTTAAGAAAGCAAAAGCAGACGCAGAAGACAAAGCAAGCAAAGTAGATGAGCTCAGTGCAGCCCTCAAAGCAGTCAAAGACGATTGAAAGCAAAGCAGACAAGAACACGCTGATCATGTAGAGCAAGCCTACAGAGGCCGTGCCGCAGCTGGCATAGCAGGCGAAGAAAAAGCTGAACGTGAATTGCTTGCTAAACAAACCGATGACATCCTTCGTGTACTCATCTCTGACGCAACGAAAGTTGCTTCTAAACTTCAAGCTCAAGGGCACCAAACCCCCAAAACAAAGTTTGAAGGTTCCACAAGCCAAACTGACCTAGCAAAAGCCATGAAGGCTCAAGCTGAGGCGTATGGTTTTTCGGGACAAATAAACGAAAAGGAGAATGAAAAATAAAATGGCAGCAGGCGATATAGTAAACACTAACGGCCTTCAAATTGTTGAAGTCACCGTGAAATCAGGCGAAGACATTGAACTAGGCGAATTCATCGTAGATGATGGCAACGGCTTTTTAGCAGCTACAGCAGCATTAGCAGCGTTAAGCACACCCTACGTTGCACTTGACGCACACGACTACTCTGAGGAATCAACACACGTTATCCGTGCAGGAGTAAAGGGCGTTTTTGAAGCGCAGAAGAAAGCTAACAGTGGCGCAGTCTTCAAAGGCAATAAACTCTTGATCAGCAGCACAGCCGGCGAAGCTCAAGTATTCGCTATGGCAGACGTCACCGCAACAGTTAACGAAGGCACAGTTGAAGCTGCATTGCTCGCGAATCAAGCAGCGTTCGGCAAAGTCTATGCAGATGCAGTTACCAGCGCAACAGAAGTACAGGTAATCCCTGAGGCGTATGGTTTTTCGGGACAAATAAACGAAAAGGAGAATGAAAAGAATTGACCGCAGGAGATATTGTAAACCTTAACGGCCTTCAAGTTGTTGAAGTCACCGTGAAAGCATCTGAAGACATTGAACTGGGCGAGTTCATCATAAATGACGGCAACGGCTTCTTAGCAGCTACTGCAGCGTTAGCAGCTTTAGGCACACCTTACGTGGCGCTTGAAGCACACACCTATAGCACAGCATCAACACACACGATCCGTGCAGTAGCGCATGGCGTAGTTGAAGTGCAGAAAACAGCATCTAACGGCGCCATCGTCAAAGGCAACAAACTCACCATCGACAGCACTGCAGGCGAAGCAAAAGTATTCGCTATGGCAGACGTCACCGCAACAGTCAACGAAACCACAGTTGAAGCTGCATTGCTCGCGAATCAAGCTGCGTTTGGCGAATGCTACGAAGATGTAGCGACAGCTGCAACATCAGTTAAGGTAGTTCTCTAGGAGATACAAAAATGTCTGAACAAACTTTTAGCAGAATATTCAAATCAGCCCTCGACAAGCAAAACGACCATAAATTCTACAAGTTACCCGCAGGCCTTGGCGAAGTCAAAGACTTCAGCCGCCTAGAAGCAAGCCTTGTAGGCGTCACCGACATAGCTGACATAAAATCCAGCACCATACTCAACGAGGTTCTTGGCTTAGCACGTCCACAGTACACCCTGACAAACGCTTGCAGAGTGATTCCAAGCGACAGCTTAGAATTCAGCATAGACGTCGCAACAAAACTCGCAGCGTCTGAGAAAGTTCCTGAACTTGTAGAAGCTGACCTCAAAAAGAACACGTATAGCCGAACAGCCTTTGACCTGTGGAAAAACGTTGTCCACGTCGCCGTCGGCGACAAAGCAGGCAAACAAGCCATCTCACCCCGTACTGCAATTAAGCGTGGAAGATGCCGCAGGCGCACTCGCCAAAGTCAAGAACAGCCAAATCAAAACAATCCTTGAATCAGGCAGCCGCACAAGTCCGCAGGCGGAAACTGGTTAAGCACCACCAACCCATACGCAGACATCGACACCGCAATCGCCAGCATCGAAACAACCTATGAAGCAGGAATAGCCGACACATTAATTGCACCCCGCGCAGTCTGGACAGCATTCTGGAGCAATGACTACGTTAAAGGACACCTCGCTGGCACAGCGCTTCCAAGTAGCAAAATCTTTGCCGTCCCAGGATTGCCAGGATTCACAGGCATCTCAGATAGCTCGGTAACAGCAGCCGCTATGGTTGTCTGTGACAAACGTCAATACACATTCCTCGGACAAGGACCAGTTGAAGCTGAAGGCTACCGCAACAGCGCTGCAGGCTACGATGCATGGATCATACGCGACTGGATGCAGCCAAAACTAGCTGTGAACAATGCTGGTTACGTTCTAACTGCATTGCTAAGTTAAACCTAATTTTCCCTTTTTCTTTTTTTTCTAACTCTAATTATTTATTGTTAATGGATGGTGTGAAAACGTGACGTATGGCGTTGTTGCTACGGTTAAGAGTATTCTTCAGGATTCTACGGTGACGTATGAATCAGAAATTGCCGCGTGCATCACGAGCAGCGACGCATATGTTGTTAGTCTTTTAGCCCAAAAAGGCTTAACAGTGCCATCACCAACACCTCAAAACATCATAGATGCCAGCAACTATTTTGCTGCTTGGATGTTCCGCAAAAAAAGGGATCCTCAGTCCAGCTGGATATTCTACACAGATGGGGAAAGGTTCCTGAATGCTTATTGCGACAGCGTTTTGGCAGTGCACAGGAATGTTGGCAAAGTTGTGGTTTCTCTCTACCCTGAGGAAGACGAAGTAGAAGAGGTGTAAGCTTTGGGTTTTCTCTCGCCGTACCAGGCTGTTTTTAACGCTGTTAAAACAATGCTTACTTATGTTCCTGCGGTTCCGTATTCTCCTGCAGTTCCAGCTCACGACGGAATCCCAGAGGTGCCTGAAGTGTTGGCGGTGCCCGCCTCTGGTGTGGCTTCACTGAAAACTGTGGTTTTAGGCGAACAATTCACACTTGGGGATTTGCCTAAAGCAATCATCAATGCGGAAGATACAACGTTTGAACAGGCTACATTTGGTTCAACACTGAATACAAAAATCAATTTTAGTGTTATCTTGGTAATCCGTGATTATAAACCCCAAGATTGGTTTATCGATATTATTCCTGTTATGGATGATGTAATAGACGCAATCTTAGCAGATCGTACCTTACGCGGGACAGTTATGGATTGTATTCCAACGAAGAAATTTCCCGGGGACATCACGTTTGATGATAAGGTTTTGTTCGGTGGCATAATTCGTTTCAGTGCTGAGTTACTGTATAGTCCTTGAGGCGATTAGGTGAAGTTTTCTGTCTCAGTAGCCCGCCGTGGCTTAGACCTTAACCTATTCGCTAAAAATTTTCAGGGTGAGGTTGCTCAGCGCATCGTTGAGGAAACTGGGGATTTTGCGTTTGAGCAGATGTATAAGAATGCGCCTTGGCGATCGGGCTATTTGGCTCAGAGCATAAAGAAGGAAGTTAGCGAGGGCAACGTCGACATTAAACCGTTGGCGTCCTACGCTGTTTTTGTTGAGAAGGGTACGGCGCCGCATATTATCAGGCCTGTTAACGCTTCATGCCTAGCGTTTCAAGTTGGGATGCTAGGCGGGATGGTATTCACTAAATTGGTGCATCATCCGGGTACGAAGCCGAATCCGTTTGTTGCGAAGACGGCGATGGAGACGCGGGATGAAGCAGGCACTATTGCAAAGCGTGTGTTAGATGAGGCAATGGGGAAAGCAACTGAAAATTAATTGGAGCACTAAAAATGAATGCGAATTTGAGGCTGCATTTGCTTAAGCAGATGCTAAACTTTCCAATGCGCATTCTTGACCGTTTTTTGCCTGAACGCACCGCGTACGTTTCCTCAAACTCTGATTATGGAAGTCGATGTTTAAGCGGATGTTCCAGGCGTATCAATCTTGAGGTTTCGCAGGGTGTCTTTAAGGAGATTGGCAAGTTTGAGGGTGACGGCAATTTTCTGCGGATGCTGAATGTTTCAAGGAAATTGTTGTTGGCTATCGGTGAAGATGACCGGTATTATCGAGAGTGGATTGGGCTGCTTGATTTTGTTGGCTTCAGAGGAGTATGCTGATTGGCTCAAAAAAGTTACGCCTGCAGAAATCAAGTTTTGGTGTCGAGCTCAGTGGTATGTGTCGCCGGATTGCTTAAGCGATGAGGCCTTGAGCCAGGTGAAAGATAAGATTGCCCCAGATGTTTTAGCTTATTATTTGCATATTCTTGGCTCAGTCCGCATCCAAAAATTTCTTAGTAACGATAAGTTACAACAAAAAAATATGGAGGATTTAAGAAAAAATGACTAATACAGTCCCACAAGTTGGCAGAATCGCTATAGTGCAACTCAACAGTGCAACAATGGCATATGCGCAAGGCTACAGCGTCAACGAAAGCGTCAGCGTCATCAAAGAATACGTTTTGGAACCTTCAGGTACACCAGTACAGGTTGGCCTGCAGTATCTGCAGCTGGACAGAAACAAGGCACAATCGACATCGATAGCTTATACGTTGATAACACAATTGAAGCGTTGTTTGAAGCGATGGCGCCAGTCACTGTTATTTGCGGTCCAGTTGGCAGCAGCGGCGGAAACCCAAAAGACACATACACGGGCATTATTTCGAAGGTATCTACTACGGTGAAGTTGTCAGCTATAACAATTAAGAAGATCACAATCGACATTACAGCGGCACCGGTGCATTCAACCTGGTAAGCTTTTTGGCTGTACCATCTTTTTTCCCTGTTTCTTTAGGCAAATTTAATTGTTCTATGTGAGGTGAAAATGATATGGCTGAAAAATCAGAAATTGATTGGGCTAAAATTACTAAACTGCAGGATGCAGCAAACGAATATACTGAGGAGAAACTGAAGAAAGCCTTGGTTTTTGACCCCAAAGATGTTGCTTGCAAAGCAAAGATGATAAGGGAAGTTTACGATGAAGACCTAGGCACTATCCGTTTTGCTATGTTGAGTTATAATGATTTGCAGGAGATTGTTGCGAAGCATGCGGATAACCAGGAGCGCAGTGTGCAGATCCTCTTTAGGCAGTTGGCGCCAGCGTCAAAAGGCTTGACTGTTGATGATGTCAGGGCGATGCCCTATGAGGTTGTTGTGCGGCTTTTGGTGAAGTTGCAGGGTGAAGGCAGTTTTTTTTATCGCAAACCGCAGGCAACGCCGCAGACGTCGAAGAATGGATCAACGTAAACGTAACTGCGCAAAACATCGGGTTAATCGCCCATGAATTCGGTTACACCCTTGAGTATATTGGGGAAATGTCTCCTTTTCAAATCCGCTATTTAGAGGGCTGGCTTTGCTGGTATTGGAAACAGAAGGTTAAGGAATAAACTTTGAGTCAAACCATCGAGTTGCACTTGAAAGCTTTTGATGAAGCTAGTTCAACGATAGCTAGTGTAAACTCCAGTTTGACTGGTTCTTTAACGAAGATTGATGATTCTACCAAGCAAGTGACGGCTTCAACTAACTAATATGGGTAAAGCCTACGAAGATGCCAGTGGCCAGGTTAACGAGATTAATGCGCAGTATGGGAAGGTTGCGGATTCCACTGAGAAAGTGGATGCGTCAACTAAGAAGTCTTCGATATCTCTTACTCAGCAAGTATCAGCGGTTAATTCGTTGGCGTCGTCTGGGGTAATTTTGGCTTTATCTTTTGATCGGGTTGAGAAGGCTCAGTTAGCGTCTGAAAAGGCGAATTTGAATGTGCAGCGATCTGCTGAGAAGTTGGATCAGGCTCAGAAGGATTTGACTGAGACAACAGCGAAGTATGGCGCTGGAAGCGAACAAGCCAAAGATGCCCAGGATAAGTTGCGGATTGCTGAGGAAGCCCATAATGTTAGTATTGAACGCCAAAAAATTGTAAGCGATGATCTTAACCAGACTTACATGCAGACGGCGTTGAGCATTATTCCTGCGGTGATTGGTGTTGTTACCAGTTTATCTGCTGTTAAAGGAATTATTGCTAGGAGCAACGCAAGCTGAAGCTGTTGCTGAAGGTGTTGGTGCAGCAGCGAAAACTGCGGCTTTAGGTCCAACTGGCGCTTTGACAGGTGCAACGTGGGGTTTGAATTCTGCGTTGTTGGCGAATCCGATTGTTTGGGTTGTGGCTGCCATCGCTGCGTTGGTAGCTGCACTTGATTCTTGCTTATAATTATTGTAAGCCCTTCAAAGATGCTGTTGACGCTTTAGGCGCAGCGATTGGTCAAGGACTTAGCCAGGCTTTGGCAGTTGTTAAGGGTGCGTTGGAGTGGCTTTGGAAAAATATTTTCGAGCCATTCGTAGCTTTCATCTCTTTTGGTGCCATGATAGCTATTGAAAAGATCACTGGCGCTTTGAAATGGCTTGGAGACGTCCTTAAGCCTGTAGGTGACGCGTTTGGTTGGCTTGCAGGCATAGTCGGCGGAGCCATCGATGCTGTCGGCAAAGAAATGCAGAAGGGTCAAGATCTAACAGAAGCCATGGTTGAATCCACTAAAAACGGCTTATCTGTCATGGAGAATTATTACACTAACAAATACGATGCGATGGCTAAAACCGTTAATGAATCACTAAATAAGCAGTTGGAAACGATAGAGGCAAAGTATCAGGAGGCAATTAGACTGCTGAGAATAATGCTTATCAAGAAGATCTAACGGCTTTCACTGATTATTGGGATAAAAAATTTAATGTTTCTAACATCTGAGTTGGATAAGGTTCAGGATACAATCACATAATCATTATGACCAAGAAATCAGTGATACCCAAGCCTCTTATGATAACTCTGATTGACGAGGCAAATGCTTTCTATGATGGGTTGCAAGCTGCTACAGATGCTGGGTTAGCTCAGCTTCAGCGCCTCTAGAGAAGCAGACTTTGATAACATGGAGCTTTTGATGCTTGAGGAAAAGGTTTCGCTTGAGCAAGCTCATGCTGCAGGTTTGATTTCAGATGAGGAATATCAGAAGCAGAAAACGGCGCTTTCTAAGGCTTATAATGATGAAAGAAGTGTGCTTACGGATTCTTATCGTTTGAAAGAGTTGCAGATGGAGAAGGAGAATAAAGAGGCTTCAACAGTTATTGCTTCTGAACGTGAAGTTGCCGTAACTGCAATTAAAACAAATGAGGCGGCTAGCTGTTGCTGCTATTGAAGTTAAGAAGAATGCCGATTTGAAGGTTGCAGCTGATCAATATACTGCGATGCAGACGGCGCATTATAATGAGTTGGTTTCTTTGGCGAACCAGAAAGCCAACGACATCGCTAACGCTGAGAAAGCTGCTGCAGAAGCAAAGAAGCAGATGCTTGCCCAGATAGAAGCCCAGATCAATGGGAACATGAATATTTCAGCTGAAGAAAAGAAACGCATCATAGCTGACATGAATGCTTCTTGTTTAGCTGATACTCAGAGTCAATGGACTAACATTGCTGACACCATCCAGGCTGCTATGGATAAAATTAACAATCAAAACGCTGTTTTTCAATCTGCTCTTAATTCAGGGAAAATTACGGCTGAGCAATATGCGACTGCTATAGAATTTCAGAATGACCAGGCAAATAACTTGGCGGCTCAAGCTAGTTGGAATGCTCAGAACGCGGCTTTTGCTCAAGCGTTAAGTTCGCAAACAGATTACTCAGGCACAGTACAATCAAGCGATGGCTTATCAGAATGCGAATAAACCGCCTGG
>CAWEZP010000013.1:0-92196 GCA_963813675.1 Candidatus Bathyarchaeota archaeon | reverse complement strand
TGAGACGCATATTTCGATGTAGTGTGGTGTAGTGTTTGGTCTATGCATGGCGTAACTGTCATATTGCTGAAGTTTTGTTTTTATTTTTTAGGTGTTTTTTGTTGTTTGCGGTAGGGGCATGTGTGGTTCATTTTAAGAAATATGTTTTGTTTGGGTTGTTTTTGTTGGTTCGCAAAATTTTGCAGGTTGTTGGGAATTATTTCAATTAGTTGTGTTTTTTGGGTAAATGTTAAATCGTTAATGTAGCTATGATTCAATGATTGCTATGAGTAAAGCACCTCTTTGTCCCAAATGCTTCATAGATATGAAACCAAAATGTAACCAGGAAAAACAGGTAATTTATCATCAATGCCCCAAATGTGGTACTCTCATCTTATTTAGTCACGCTGGGCACTAAAATTTTTGGTTTGGAAAAACTTTTGTAGATATAAAGCTATATGTTAATTTGGTTAGTTAAAAGTGAAGGCTGTTTTGGTTGTAGCCGCGTTGGTTTTTATGTTGAGTGTTGGCGTTGTGTACGTTTTGACGGCACAGTGTGTGGCTGGCAAGAATGCGTAGTTCTAAAGGTAACTATCAAAGAGTTGAGGGTTGGGGAAGTTGAAGTAATTTCCGAAGATGTTGATGAAAACGACTGTTAAAGAAAATCAGGCGTGGACAACAGTTTCAGTTATTGTTATGCCGCTGATTTCAAATACAGTATCTCGAATGCGCCTCACATCCTCAAGGTCTTTTCCTTCCGCATATAGTATGACGTCATAGTTGCCCATTACGGAATGGGACACTTTTACCCCTTCGATCTTAAGTGTTGCATGAACAACATTCTTTGATTCTCCGATTCTGGTTCTAATTAACATGTAAAAAGGCACTACCATAAGGTTTCACCTACCTAAGTTATACGGAAACCAAAATGTAAAGATTGCTGAAACTTGCAATAGATCCGTCGGGTTTAGATTTGTGCAAAGAATGGTTCTAAAAGAAATCAACAAAAGCTTAACGAACAGGAAATTTAGTTGATCCGCGAAGCCAAGGGTGAGATAGATGTTGGTTCACGATAAATCTCGACCTGAATACTGCATTCATAAAATCTATTTATATCGTAAGTGAATGTGTCTTTGATTCAAAATGAAGAGTCACCAAAAGCTTGAAACCTGCGGTTTAGAGTTTCCGATTATGATTGACTTTTTTGATTTAGGCATTGTTGAACAAGTAGTTGAGGAAGCTTTCATTAAAGAACCCAAGAAAAGAAGAAAAAAATTATAAGTTTTAATTTCATTGGCTATTGAAAACCTGATGAAATTAGGAAGAAATTTTAGATAAGGTTAATTTTTGGCGAATACTAATATTGTGACTTTTCTGTCGCAAAATATTCCATTTGTGTTCTATTTGGAACAATATACTTTTTTCTATAATGGAAAAAACGTTATCTTAGAAACAAAATAGGTGACTGCTAACATTGAAGCATTGGAGAAGGGTTTGAAATCACTCTGTTGATAATTGAACTGGCAATTATGATGGGCGGATCTTTTTGTTTCTTGAAAAATCCATTTGAACGACGTAAAGTTTAGGACCGCAAGAACTGCCGCATTTGCAGTTGAGGGTTATCGAATGGTGCAATTAATTAGGTTGCTTGAATAAAAGCTTAGATTGCAGGTGAAGGTGGATTAGGGTAATTTTTCATTTGGATATGGATCATTTTTATACGGCTCTTGAGGAGCGGGAGCATCCGGAAATCAAGGGAAACCCAGTTATTGTTGGCTCTGATCCAAAAGAAGGCAAAGGCAGAGGAGTGGTCAGCACGAGCAATTATGAAGCTAGGAAGTCTGGTGTGCGTTCAGGTATGCCCATTTCTCAGGCATGGCGGCTTTGTCCTCGAGCGGTTTATTTGCCTCCTAATTTCCCATTGTACGTTAAGGTTTCAGGTGAAATCATGGAAATAGTACGTAAGTACGCTGGGAAGTTTGAGCAGTGGGGGATTGATGAGGCTTTTTTGGACGTATCGAACAAGGTTGGGAATTGGGATGAGGCGGAGGCGCTGGCTCGTCAGATAAAACAGGAAATTAAAGATAAAGAGGGTATCACCGCTTCGATTGGTGTTGGATCCAGCAAGCTCGTGGCTAAAGTTGCCAGCGATTATCAGAAGCCCGACGGCTTAACGATTGTTAAAGAAGAGGAAGTAGAAAAATTCCTTGACACACTGCCAGTGCGCAAACTGATTTGGGTGGGGCGAAAAACCGAAGCCAAACTCAAGGAATTGGGCGTTGACACTATAGGTGATTTAGCTCGTTATGATCCTTCAGTGTTGACCTCAATGTTTGGGGTGATGGGTTTGCAGATGCATCTAATGGCGAAGGGCATCGACCGCAGCGAGGTCGAGGAGCGTGTGGGTGTCAAAAGTGTTAGCCACGAAACCACGTTTGAGGAAGATACCGCTGATTCCACAGTTATTTTTCAGGCGTTGGATACGCTCTGCGAAGCTGTTTTGAAGGAAACCGTAGACCAGCATTTACTCTTTAAGACAGTAACCGTTAAGATTCGCTATCAGGGCTTTGAAACGCACACAAAGAGCAAAACCCTGCTTTTCTTAACTAACCGTCTTCGCGACCTGCAAAAAACCGCGAACGAATTGCTTTTTATTTGTTTGCAGAAAGAACGAAAAGTCAGGTTGATTGGTGTACGGGTTTCAAGTTTGGTTTCTGGCGAAAAGCAGCGCACGTTAGTTTAGAGTTCAGCTATTTTTTTTGGGACCATGGACGTTGAAGCTTCTAAGCTCGGTAATCGGTAGCTACTTTGAAAGATGATACGTGTGCAGAATACAGTTGCATCATCATTATCATCATAATCTTCTTTGGTTATTTGAGTACTATTATTCGTATTTTGTTGGGTCAGGTATGCCTGCTTCTTTGAAGGCTTTTTTGCGGTTATTACAAGATTCACATTTGCCGCAATGTTTGTCGCTGTCACGGTAACAGGACCATGTCAGTTCGAAGGGCACGCCTAATTTTGCTCCTGCTTTGAATAGCTCTGATTTGTGTTTGCCGCTGAAGGGTGCTTGGATGGTGATTTCTTGGCATGTGCCTAACCTTGCAGCTTTCTCGAAAGCTTCATAGAATTCCCTTCGACAATCTGGGTAGAAGGGTTCATCTGATCCTTGGGCGCCATAAAAAATTGTGTCAGCACCAACTGCGACGGCGTAGGCAACTGCTGCAGAAAGGAAAATTGCGTTTCGAAACGGCACAATGATTGGAGCACTGAACTCCGAGGTTAAAGGGATGTTGGTATTGCAAAGTGAGGTTACATCGCTGAAGATTTCCTTTAGTGCAGAGAGGTCGATAATTTTTGTAGTTGTGTCTAATTTTTCGGCGATTTTTTGGGCTGCTTTGGTTTCTTTGACGGCGATTTGTCCGTAGTTGAATGTGATGGGGTAAATTTGGTAGGCTTGTTTTTTTGCCCAGTAGGCGACTGTGACGGAGTCAGGTCCGCCGCTAAGAACGATTACACATTTTTTTGTTGGGTTCATTTGTTCTGCCTTCTATTTAATTGAAGGTTTCTCATATTCTCCGAACCATCTTTGGAGTATGCCGGTTCTCTTTAGTAACTTGAAAATTGGCCATCCGATAAGCACGCTTGCAATGGCATTTCCAATAGCAACATAAGCGATAGTGGGAAGAAGTGGTAATCCATACAGGTAAGAAAGCATCCATCCGACTGTTGTGCCTAAAACTGCAGAGTAAGTTATACAGGCTCCAATTACGGTATAGTCGTTTTTATTGCGTTTGTAAACGTAGTAGACAACGAATGACATTGCAAACGAAGGTATAGTGTTGAGCAAGTCGATTGGACCTGCAATTGAGAATATGTTGCCAACGAATACTCCAAGTGTGTGACCTAAAACCCCTGCTAAACCAAGTAATGGGACAAGAGCAAGCAACGAGTCAGCTACTCGAATTTGGATTGGTCCATAAGAAAATGGTCCGAGAACAACAACTAACGCTGCATATAATGCAGCATAAATCGCTATTAGAGCTATATCTTTTGTACGTATTTTCAGGTGCATTTTCTCCCTACTCCCGGGTTTTATTTTGGTTGGCGGAACGGGTAGGAGAATCCACTCACCCGCCAATTGCCCATAAAAGTCGATGAGTTGCCTAAAAACGTTGTGAAAAACTTCCCTCTAACTTGCGTTTGTTTGCCATATATAAACTCAGGTTAGTCCAGAAAGTTTGACTAAACTTAGTCAAGAAACCTTTACGAAAATGCATTTATCAAGTGAAAAATAAGCAAATCTGTAAGGAGCGCGCGGAACATGGCATTAAACCACTATGTGATAAATCATAGACTTCTAATACAAATGCAAAAGAAAGGTTGCATTTTTTGCGCCATATGCCACCAACCTATTGTTGAGGGGCAGCGGGTGGCTTCAAGAAAATCCACTGCTGTGCGGCATGAAGAATGTTACCAGAAGTCATTTATTTAAAAAACGTAGAAACGAAAAAAGATGATTTGGCAAGAAGTTATTTACGCCAAACTTGTACAATGATCATTTGCATGGAGAACATTTGTGCCAAGTTAACCAGTTGGCTTTTGCGAAATATTAATTAGGCTCTCGGAAAGATTAGATGATGCTACTTCCTAGTGGATGTTACATTCCGTGAAACGGAGTTTTAGGGAGCACACAACCTATGTCACAAAACAATTCAACTAGCCAACTAGTCCTAAAAGGCACCACAACAATCGGCGTCGTCTGCAAAGATGGCGTAATTTTAGCTTCAGACACCCGAGTAACCATGGGTTACTACGTTGCACACAAATTCGGCAAAAAAGTCTACAAAATCGACGACCACATGGGCATGACCATAGCTGGAACCGTTGCAGATGCGCAAAGAGTAGTTGACATCTTAACCGCTAATGCGCACCTCTACAAAATTAACCTAGGTCGTCCAATGCCTATTAGTTCAGCTGCAAGGCTAGTGGCGAACCTTCTGTTCTCTGCAAGGTATGTGCCCCTTTCGACACAGGTTTTAGTTGGAGGCATAGACGAAACTGGACCTCACGTTTACAATTTGGATCCATACGGAAGCTTGACTGAAGAAAAATCTGTTTCAACAGGTTCTGGTTCACTAGTTGCTTACGGTATTCTTGAAGACAAGTTCCGTGAAGGCATGACTATAACCGAATTACTTCCAATCATCGCTAAATCTGTTAATGCAGCAATGAAACGTGACGTTGCAAGCGGCAACAATTACAACATTATTGTAATTGACCAGTATGGTTACAAAGAATTGTCAGACGAGGAGAAATCTGATCTTCTCAAAGCAGGAAGTTAAGGACTGTGGCTCGAACACAAGAAAAACGAACGCAAGACAAAGACAAAATTGAAATTAGCCAATATATTCTTGAAAAAGTCCCACGTGAAGCAGAGGTCACCAGAATTGAATACGAAGGTCCCATGCTCGCGGTTTATACTAAAAAACCAGAAATTTTAGTTGATCAAAGTAGCATAGTTGCTGAAATCGTCGGTGTTATCCGAAAAAGAATAGTTATCAGACCAGACCCATCCGTACGCATTCCTGAAGTGGAAGCAGAAAAAATCGCACGTGAACTAATTCCTCCAGAAGCTGAAATAACAGATATTAATTTTGACCCAAGTCTTGGCGAAATAATCATTGAAACCAAAAAGCCAGGTTTAGTTATCGGCAGAAACGGTGCGGTATTGCAGGAAATCATTAAGAAAACCAAATGGCGCCCTCACGTGTTGCGGACCCCGCCGATAAAATCCAAGATTATTACTCATATGCGTCATTATCTTCACTCAGAAAGCAAAGAACGCGAACGCATTTTGCGTACGGTGGGTGAACGCATCTTTAGACCAAAAACCTTCGAGGTCGGAGATATACGCATGACCGTTTTAGGCGGCGCCCAAGAAGTCGGACGCTCAGCTTTCCTAATTAAAACTCGTGAAACCAGCGTCTTGCTTGACTGTGGAATTCATCCTGGGTCAAATAGGCCTTTTGAGTCTTTTCCACGTTTTGATTGCCCAGAGTTCCAGCTTGATTCATTGGACGCAGTTGTTATAAGTCACGCGCACCTTGACCACTGCGGTTTAACCCCGTTTCTCTTCAAATATGGTTATGATGGTCCAGTTTACTGCACCGCGCCCACATCAAATTTGATGACCATGTTGCAACTAGATTATTTGGATGTTGCAAGCAAGCAAGGGGTCACACCATTTTATGATCAAAAAGATGTGCGAGAATGCGTATTGCACACTATTCCCCTTAGGTATGGTGTAGTTACCGACATTGCTCCCGACATCCGTTTGACTTTGCATAATTCAGGGCACATTTTAGGCGGTGCAATGGTTCACTTGCACATAGGTGAAGGTTTACATAACATTGTTTATACCAGCGACTACAAGTTTGGACGAACCATGTTGCTGGAAGCAGCTGCAACAGAGTTTCCACGTATTGAAACCGTGATTACGGAAAGCACCTACGGTGGAGCAGACGATAATGTCCCTTCCAGAGTTGAAGCGGAAGAGGCATTTACCCGAGTTGTAAATCAGACTTTAGAACGCAAAGGTAAAGTCCTCATTCCAGTCCCAGCAGTAGGCAGAGCTCAAGAAATCATGCTTATCATCGACGGGTACATGAAACGTGGCTTAATGAAAGAAGCCCCAGTATTCATTGAAGGCATGATCAGCGAAGCCACAGCCATTCACACTGCTTACCCAGAATATCTCGGTAGAGAAGTACGCCACAGCATACTCCACGAGGAAGTCAACCCGTTCCAATCTGACTATTTTACCATAGTTGAACACCCAAGTGTTCGTCAAAGCATCATTGATGGCGAACCATGCATTGTTCTAGCAACTTCAGGCATGCTTGAAGGCGGACCAGTAATTGAATACTTCAAGAACTGGGCACACGACGACAAAAATACAATTATCTTTGTCAGCTACCAGATTGAAGGCACCATGGGCAAACGTGTCCAAAAAGGCGTGGGCGAAGTAACCATGATGGATAACGAAGGCAAAATGGCTGCAATATCAGTCAAAATGCAAACAGAATCAATCGAAGGCTTCTCAGGACACTCTGACAGACGTCAACTCGTAAACTACTTGACTCATCTAACACCTAAACCGGAACGGATCTTTGTTGTACACGGCGAAAAACAGAAAACAATGAACTTCGCTAACTTTTTGGATACTAAAGCAGGCATAAATACGGTTGTTCCAGCTATATTAGAAACCTACAGGCTGTTATAGAATAGTAAAAAAGAATTTTCTAAAAATTTAGGCTGATGTAGGTAAAGGACCACTGGAAACTGGTGCTGGTGATTTTTCTCGCCAAATCCTTATTGTTTTTGGGCAGATAACCACTCGTTCTTCACCTAATCGGGCGATGTCGCCGCCTATGGAATCAGCAAACTCATAGAGGTCATTAACTGCGGTCTTTACGTCTTCTATGCTTTTGCTGGCGAGAGGAGTTACACGTAAAATTATGATGTTGCCATTTTTGACTTCGGTTTTTATGTTTTCAATGTCGGATAGTTCACGCAAAGGCATTGCTTTTAAGTATGTTTTGCTTGGGGCTTCGGGTTTTTGTTCCACGGGTGGCTGAGCAATTTCTTGTTTTTGCTCCGTTGGTGGTGCAATGTTTTCTTGCGGTTGCTCTTGGACAAGTGTGGGGACTTCTTGTGGTAGCTCCTGAGTCATAACTAAAGGTTCTTCTAATGTTTCCTGAACCGGAGGCATCGGGTTCTTGCGATGCTTCAGTCTGGATCGGAGCAGATGCTTCAAGTGTGGGTTCTTCTTGAGGAGGCACGGCTGGTTTTTCTTGGTCGGTTTGTTTCTTTTTGCGGAATAGATTGAAAGGCAATTTTTTCTCCCCTAAACCCTCTATTATCAATGCTTTAACAGTTAAGCGTTTCTTCCCTTTAACTCTGACACAGAGCTTCAATTTAGATTTGTTGGCACCTAAATATTTGATTTGTGCTTTAACTTTTTGTACTTTATGGTTTTCTTAGCTGAAGGTTTCGCAAACAAGGTTTAGGCTAAGAGGATTGTAAGATTGTTTACGATGACGATGAAAAGGAAAATCATTAAGCCTGTATAGGCTACTTTCATCAATCTGTTTGAGTACTTGTAGGATTTGCTTTCTTTATTTAGGGTTCTGTTTAAGCTTCTTTTAGCTAAAATATAGGTGAAACCTATCAGGAAAGTCGCTGAGATTTTCAGGGCTAAAAAAGCAACGATGTTTGTGCTGACAATGCCTGCCATTAAGGGATTCAACTCTGCAGCTCCAAAATAGAGAACGCCTATAACGGTTGTTAAGCAGTCGATGGAACCCATAAGTATTAAAATGAAACTTGGAAATACGTCTGACTTTAACGCGTAATACATCGAAGCCTTCTCCTTTTCCTGCTTTTCCTTTCTTCTCAAAACATGGTTTGCTGTCAATGCTTAAGAACCAAATTACTAAACTCGATATATTCCAGTTTTAAAAACAGCAAAAAGCTCTCTTCAAACGAGCCTTAATTAATATTAGTGAGATACACCCAATTAAACGTTTTCGATCTTTAAAAAAAGGATATTCTTCTTACTACTCTTTTTCTAAGGGTTATTGATGGTTGAAAGCCGTCTGGTTTATGCGCATAAGCCTTATATTTTAAAGGGTTAACCTCTTTTGCTGAAGGCTCTACGATGCACAAAAAACTCTTGATTCCTGGCCCAACAGAAGTTAGTCAAGAAATCCTAAGTGAACAAACTCACCCGATGATTGGTCACCGAGAAAAAGAATTTGCGGAGTTTTACGGTGGAATAACTAGTAAACTCGTCAAATTCTTCGAGTTGAAAGAAGACTGCAAACCAACAGTCACCACTTCTTCGGGTACCTTATGGTTTGACATCGTTGGTAGAAGCATCGTAAAACAAAAAGCGTTAGTATGTGTTAACGGCGCGTTCTCGCAGAGGTGCGCCCAAACTATCGCATCATGCGGCAAAACAGTAGACGTCTTAGACGTTGAGTGGGGTAAAGCTGTTAAGCCTGAGGTGATTGCAGCTAAACTTGACGGCGGCAACTATGATACTTTAACGGTTTGTCACAACGAAACCTCAACTGGCGTTAGAAGCCCAATTGCGGAAATTGGAGAGATGATGCGCAAAGAATACCCGGAGGTTATTTACGCAGTGGATGCCGTTTCTTCGATGGCAGGCGATAAAACTTTGCCCAGTGAAATCGGTTGCGACATCGTTTTCGGTTCCACACAAAAATGCTTTGCGTTGCCGCCTGGCTTAGCAATTGCCCTTGTCAATGACCGCGCAATCGAGAGAGCTAAACAGGTTCCCAACAGAGGAGCCTACACCGACCTTATAGACATTTTCGAGTTTGAAAAGAAACATCAAACACCATTCACCCCAAACATTTCACTTCTATACGCCTTAGACAGACGAATGGACCTTTTGCTTGAAGAAACTTACGATAAGGTATACCAGCGTCATTTAGACATGGCAAAGTACACTCAAAAGTGGGCAAAACAACATTTCGCTATGTTCCCAGAACCTGGTGCCGAATCAATTACAGTTAGCTGCATACAAAACACCCAAGCCAAAAATGTCAAAGAACTAAACCAAAAACTCGCTGAAAAAGGCTACATGATCTCAGGTGGCTACGGCAAACTGGCGGAGAAAACGTTCCGAATTGGACACATGGGTGAATGGAACCTAAACGGTATCAAAGAAGTCATAGGCTTAATTGATCAGATTTGGGGATTTTAAGTGACCGTTAAGATTCTGGTTAGCGATAAAATATTTGATGAAGGCATAAAAATTCTTCAGGAAAAAGGCTACCAAGTCACTTGTGCATGGGATATGCCGAAGTCGGAGTTGCCTAAAATTATCGCTGACTACGATGTGTTAATTGTGCGGTCAGCCACCAAAGTTAAGGGCGAACTGCTTGATAACGCTAAAAAACTCAAAGTTATTGGTCGTGCTGGTGAAGGCTTAGACAACGTAGACTTCGAAAAAGCCCAAAAACTCGGTATTGCGTTGGTTAATACGCCACATGTTTCCTACCTGAGTGTCGCAGAATTAACAATAGGTCATATGTTGGCTTTATCAAGAAACATTGTACATGGCACAACAAGCCTTCGAAACGGGCAATGGGAAAAAGAAAAATTAATGGGTCATGAAGTCAACGGCAAAACCTTGGGCGTCATTGGCTGCGGCTACATCGGCAAAAGCGTGGAACGCTTAGCCATAGCGCTTGGCATGAATGTTTTACCCGTAGAGGAATGTGTTCATGACCGGTTTGTTCCACTTGGCGACATGTTGCCCCAAGCAGATTTCATAACAATTCACGTCCCATTAACATCACATACGCGTCATATGATTTCCATAAAAGAATTCAACCTAATGAAAAATGGTGTAATGATAATTGACTGTTCTCGAGGTGGAGTTGTCGACCAAGAAGCACTCTACCAAGCCTTGGTTTCAGGCAAAGTTGCTGGTGCGGCATTGGATGTTTTTGAAGAGGAACCACCAAAAAACAGCAAACTCTTAACATTAAACAACGTAATAGCCACGCCGCATATGGGTGCACAAACATATGAAGCGCAGCTGAAGGCAAGCATACAAATATCCTATAGAGTTATTGAAGCGCTAGAAAAAACAGTGAGCTGAAGCGTTTGGTTGACATTAGACCCTTTAAAGCCATACTGTACACAACTAAAGCTGGCGACCCAGAGAATCTGATAACTCAACCATACGATAAAATCGATTTGCAATTGCAAAAAGAATACTACGCGAAGTCACCGTATAATTACTGCCGTTTAATTCTGCCTTTAGAAGAAAACAAGTATCAAGTTGCAAACGAACGCATTATGCAATGGATAAAAGAAGGTATAATTGCAAAAGAAACTCAACCAGCAATTTTCGTTTCACGCCAAGAATTCACCTTAGAGGGCAAAAAATATGTGCGCACAGGAATAATTGCTGCCCTAAAGCTTTACAATTACAGCGAAAACATGGTATTTCCCCACGAAGGTACCTACAAAGCGCCTAAAGCTGACCGCTTAAACATGTTGCGCACCGTGCAAAAAGACCTTGAACCCGTCTTTCTAATTTATCAGGACCAAGAAAAGAAGACAATAGCTTTCCTTGAGGAAACAGCTAAAACCGAACCAGTGACAAAGGTCACGGATTCACTGCAGGTTAAGCATACGGTTTGGAAGGTGACTGATCCAGAGAAAATCAGACAGTTGCAAGCTGTGCTGGGTGCCAAAACCCTGGTCATAACTGACGGTCACCACCGCTACGAGAGTGCAATTGCCTACCGAGATGAAATCCGAAGCAAAGGTAACTATTCAGAGGATTCAGCATTCAATTACCACATGAGTTACTTGGTGCCGGTTCAAGAAGAAGGGCTCGTCGTTTTGCCAACCCACAGGCTCCTCAAAGAATACAAGTTAACACCTGAGCTTTTGGAGGCATTCAGGTTTTTCTTTGAGGTATATGATATAGAGCCGGATGTTGAGAGAATTGAGGCTTTCTTAAAAGAACATTTTAATGAACATTCTTTCTGTATCTACGACGGCTCAAAAGCTTATGGTTTAACGCTTAAACACGATAAGGCTGTCTATGACTTTGTGAATGCTAACGTATCGAAGGAAACAAAAATCTTTGACGTCGTAATCCTGCGGGATATAGTCTTCAAATTTATTCTAAAAACTGGTGAGTTAAGCATTGACGAAAACATTATCTACGTGCGTTGGACCAAAGCAGCAGTGGAAAAGGTTAACCGTGGAGAAGCCAGCATTGCGTTCCTAGTTAATCCGATTAGTGCTAAAACAGTTGCAGAAATAGCGCAACAACACGAACTTTTGCCCGAGAAAAGCACGGATTTTTATCCAAAAATGGTCTCGGGTCTTATGACAATGGATATTTCTGCTAGCGAAAAACTCTAACAGCTGTTTCTTTTTTAGCGCTTTCTTGATGAAAACTATTATAAGCCATTGACAAAAAATAGAGATCAATAAAAAAAAGAGGAAATAAAAATGACTGAATCAGAAAGAATTACTTTACCAACTTCAATTACACCTACAAAGAAATACCTTGCAGAATTAATCGGAACAATGGTGCTGGTGTTAATGGGCTGTGGCAGCGCAGTGATTGCAGGCGCGAACCTTGGAGGCTTAAGCGGTAACGGAACAGTAGGAATCTCTTTTGCTTTCGGCCTTGCAGTGTTAGCGATGGTTTACGCGATAGGCGCAATTTCAGGTTGCCATATTAACCCTGCCATCTCAATATCTATGTTTGTTGCTGGAAAACTAAGTGGAAAAGATACAGCCTTCTACGTTGTTTTTCAATGCATAGGTGCAATAATCGGTGCAGGCATACTCTATACGATAGCGGTTGGAAATCCAACGTATAATTTAGCAATAAACGGTTTGGGACAAAACGGTTATGGCACAGCCTCACCTGGAGGTTACAATTTGGTTTCCGCTTTAATCGCTGAAATAGTCTTAACTTTCATATTCCTACTCGTTATCTTTGGCTCAACTAGTGAACGTGCACCCAAAGGATTTGCAGGAATTGTCAATCGGCTTAACTTTAGTTCTTATTCACCTTGTAGCAATACCGATCGACGGTACATCCGTGAACCCAGCAAGAAGTTTAGGACCAGCGCTCATCACAGCCATCTCGAATACAACAGCACTAAGTCAACTTTGGCTATTCATCGTTGCCCCAATAATCGGCGGAATCTTGGCTGCAATCGTCTGGAAAACTTTTAAGCAAAAATAAAACAATAAATTTCTTTCTTTTTTGTCTAAAAAATAAGAAAAAGATTATTTGACAAACTTTGTGGAATGTCTTTTGAAACGTTTCTTACAGACGAGACTGCAAAAATAATATGTTTCGCCGTCATAAGAAATTTTGAATTTAGCTGTATTATCGTCTAGAACCGTTCCGCAAACAGGATCTCTAAATGACATTACTTGTAGGTAACCCTCATCCACAAGATTCTACTTTCTGCCTATTATGGTTACTGGTGGCACAGGATAAAACAAAAGAGATTTTGCTTCTCAAATTGGTAACTTCGACAAATATTGCATTTTTAAAGCTGAAAACAATGAAAAAAATGGTTAGTCGTCTTCCGCGTCTTCTTTAGCTAATTCAACTGCTATTTGGTCGTCGTGGTTGACGGCATTTTTACGTGTTTCTTTTTTGCTTGGACCCTCTTCCTCTCTTCCTATCATGAAGCCTTCTTCGGCAGCAGTGATTTCGTCATCGTTGAGCATTTCTTCTCTTTCTTTTGAGTTGTATATGTCTTCGGTTTCCTCTTCTATGTCAGGTTTGGGATCTCCAGTGAAGAAGTGTGGTTGGGGCTTTTTTTTGGCTTTACTCATTTTACTTTATCCTCTCAATTTTAAGTATTCAAGCTAATGCTTATTCTAATTCAACCTGTTCTTTTAATGGCTTTTATGATTATGTGATTGAGCTTTGACAGTCACATAAATCATTCGTTGGGTCACTATAATTGTTTTATTAGAGTCACTTTCTAGGTTATTGGTTTTGCTTGGGTATTTTTTAGGATATATTGAGCCAAAAATTGGGGTTGATTGCTAAAACTACAATTGATTAACATTAGTAATTTAAGACATATTTTTTATGTTTTTAATTCTCTTGATTTATAAAAATAATATAAAAAAAAGAAAATCTGAGGGTTTTGGTGGCAAACTCTTTGCTTTTTGGTAAAACAAAGTTTTTTAACGTGGTCTTTGCCTCAAAACTTGCTAAAGCTTTTTATAAGCCGAATAAGCCTTTTGGGTTGTCACATTAATCATGCTATCACCAAAGCTTCTGAAGCTTTTAGAGACATCATGAAATATCCTGTGGCAGAAGAAACAAAATATGCAAATTCAATCATTTAAGGACTTGCCATTATCAGGAGAAGTCCTAAAAAGTATAGCTGAACTCGGGTTTGATAGTCTTTTTCCAATTCAAGCTCAAGCAATAATTCCCTTACTCGAAGGCAAAGACGTCATCGGGCAAGCACAAACCGGAACAGGAAAAACAGCCGCTTTCGGCGTACCAATGGTTCAACGGTTAAACCGTGAAATCCGTGGTGTTCAAGGATTGATTTTAGTACCAACCCGCGAATTAGCCGTGCAAGTAGCAGAACAAATGGCGCTTTTTGCGAAATACGCCAAACTTAAAGTTTTAGCTGTTTACGGTGGAGAATCCATCAACAAACAAATCCACGCATTAGCCAGCGGAGTCCACATCGTTGTCGGCACTCCTGGAAGATTAATCGACCTTATGGAAAGGCGTGTGTTAAATCTTTCAACTGTGAAAGTAGTGGTTCTTGATGAAGCTGATCGCATGCTTGACATGGGCTTCACCGAAGATGTTGAGTTCATTCTCTCAAAAACCCCCAAAGACAGGCAAACTAGCCTTTTCAGCGCAACCATTGAACAATCAGTAATGCGCGTATGCAACCGGTACATGAAGAACCCAGAGAAAATCCTTGTCAGCAAAGACGAAATCGCATTAACCCAGATGAAGCAGTTCTACACTGTTGTTAACCAAAACGGCAAATTCGGAGCACTTTGCGACATTCTACATGATGACCGCGTTGACAAAGCTATAATTTTCTGCCGAACCCGCAGAGAAACCAGCCGCCTCTCAGACCAACTCTACCGCAAAGGTTGCAGAGTACAAGCATTACATGCAGGCTTCACACAAGCACAAAGAGACCGTGCAATCTGCGACTTCAAAGCAGGTCGACTAAATTTGCTAGTTGCAACTGATGTTGCCGCAAGAGGTTTAGACATCGAAGGCATAACACACATAATTAACTACGACGTACCAAACGATGCACCAGTTTACTTCCACCGCATAGGCAGAACCGCACGCAAAGGTGAAGCAGGCACAGCAATTACACTAGTAAGCTACGGCGAAATGTCAAACTTCAACCAAATCAAATCGCTAACAAAAACCAAAATCGAAGAAATTAAACCAGCAACAACCACCGAACGCGGCGAAGATTCCGGAATTCAAAGCTTTTACTAAAAAAGCTTTCTTTGTTTTCTTTTTTTATTTTTTTAAAGAATATTTCATTGCGACTTAAAAAAACATAAGCCCTTTATTATAAACCATGAGCAAACTCTTCGCGAACCTTACCAAGAGTTTGTCGGGTTCACAAACAAAAGTTTGATCAAAACCTCATCGTTATCCCCCTTTGCATTATATTTCTCTTCGTGCAATCTTTTTTCCATATAAATACTTTGTATCGGAAAACAAAAACGCTAATGCCCAATTCCAATTTGGGATTCATTACGTTTATGAACAAAATGACGAATTCAAATTTACGGTGAAATAACCCGTATTCATGATTTAGGCTTCAAAGTAATCCGTTTACCTCTTGAATCCAACCCGTATCGTTTACCTATACCGCAATAATCGAAGTGGTTGTATTTGCAATTCCTTTCGGGTTTATAGCGAGATTTAGCAACGGTGAATGGAAAAAACCTATTGACTAAACTTAATTGCGAAACGAGACAAGGTACTCTTTGAGGTTGACTATTTTTTTGTGGTTTGGTACCATTGACTAAGGTTGAAATTGCAGAATGGCCAGGATCGTTCGGGTTTGAGAAGTTGGTTTCCGCAGTTGGGGCAGAAAGGAGCAGTTGGTTGTGGAGTCTCAGAGTTCATGGAAGTAGCAGTTGCTGTTTCTTTGGGTGCCAGATTTGTTTGGTTTTCATACACGGGTGGAGTGATTGTAGTAATCTGAGCGTACAACGGTGTTATAGTTACCGCAAAAAGTAACACGGCCAGTAAGAAGGGGATAATCGCTTTATACGGATTATCCTTACCTGCAAATTTGGAGAATAAGGTAATGACTTTGATTTTTTTCATTTTGAGACCACTATTTCATCCAAGCGCCTATTTCCATTCATTTCTTAACTTTTGCGAAACCATTGATGGTTAGTGCCTTCAATCTGCTTAAAGGTTATGAATTTTAAATCGCTAAACTTCCAAAATATTGAAGAAACAAAAGAGAATAGACAAATGAAAAACTTGTCCACGTTTAGAGAATTTCAATGTTCACTTCATGCGAGGCAATCGAAAACTATCAATAAATGTCATAGAGATATTTAGTGAATGTCAGACTAATGGAGCATACTTTGAGCATATTATCCTTATTTTAGAGGTCTTTTCTAAAAATACAAATATATAAACTAACTAAACTGTAGTCAAGTACTGGAGTGATGTAAAATGAAAAAATTCTCAAAGAACGATTTTAACAGATTGCTTAAACAGTATAAAACGTTAAGTGTTGAAAAGTTGGAAATGGAGCAAGAGATTCTTACGTTATATGAGTCTCTAATTATTGACAATGTTGTTACAATAAACTCTGATAAGTTAAAGACAATAGAATCCTTGAGAGAAAGATTGAATATCGTAAACCGAGAAATGAAGAAGATAGATAAGAAGATTTTAAAAACATTCAAAAACAACTAAACTATCTATTCCTTTTTTGTTTCTATTATTAAGTAGTTTTTTGCGCTCCAAAATTAGTTCTTAACGGTCTTTATATCTGAAGTTGACCAGTCTGGGGTCCAAAACCTAAAAGGATAGATCAAGAATGAAAATCAAAGGTTATAGATTCCCTTACAAAGTCTGTAACAACTATTGGTGTAGAAAGTAAACCAAAAATGGGCGGGGTTTGTCCGTGGCGGGCGAGGAGGGATTTGAACCTGCGCTCAAATGGAGATATCACCCGCGTTCCCATCTTTTTAGTAATAAGCATTAATTAAAAGGAGGTTGCTTCAATGTTATTTTGTTTTCTGTAAAGGAGCGGTGTTTAAGTGAGTTCAGTAGAAAAACCTAAACTTTCAAAGCCAGTTTTTTTGGTCTCGATTATTGGACTCATTATTTTTGTTCTTTATCTCTACTACTACGTAGGTCTTTCTGTTTTCGTCTCTTCTTTGAAAAATCTAAATTTATGGTACTATTCGTTGGCTTTCGTTCTGGTTATTGTTAGTGTTTTTTTTCACTCTATTGTTTGGCGTGGTCTTTTAGGTAATTTGTGTTGTCTGATTAAGATCAAAACGGCATTTTTGTTTAGTTGGATTGGCATTTTTGTAGATAATATTGTTCCTGGCGGTTTAACTGGCGATTTGTTCAAGGCTTATTGGTTGTCTAAAACAGAAAACCATGATGCAGGCAAAGTAGTTGCTTCTGTTATTGCCCATAAAATCTTGATAATTATTGTACTTTTAGCAAACACTATTATCGGTTTGGCTTTGTGGGTCGTTGGTTATGGAATTGTGGATTTAGTAGTTTTTGGAATTATAATTGGTATTTCCTCAATACTCATCTTAACTTTAGTTATGATATTCTATCTGAGTCAAAATCAGCGAATAACAGGAAAGTTGTTGGATTGGATAATTAGGTTAATCTGTTTTTTGCGTAGAAACAAATGGGACCCGGAAGGCTTTAAAAGGACAATGGAAAAAAATCTGAGTGATTTTCACATTGGTATAGCTACACTTAAAGCGAATCCACGCGGCTTATTGTGGCCTGTTGTTTTTTCGGTCTTGGCTTGGGCTTTAGATTTTGTGGTCTTCATTTTGTGTTTTATGGCTTTGGGCTACGAATTGCCAATATACCAAGCTTTAATTGCGCACGCTTTAACTGCAACTTTGCTTGTTGAAGGTGTATCCTTTTTAGGGTTCAACGAAATAATTAGAAGCTCTCTTTACATAGCTTTGGGAATTCCAACAGCCATAGGTGTGACTTCAATCCTTCTAAACAGGTTTGCAACTTTCTGGTTTAGACTTATCGTCTCCTATGGCTTTTTTCATTGGAAAGTACTGGCGCCCTATACTTTGAAGCGGTCGTCATCTGCAGCTGATAGCGGGCATGATTGTTCCGAGACTACCCGAAATGGGCATAAATCCATTTTTTGCCTTCTATCCAACATTTTGTTCCCATCTGCAATTCATGTTTTTCGCTCAAGAACAAATTCAAAGAGAAACAAGAAAAATTGAAAAAAGCATTAACTAAACGAGCACTGATTTTCGTGCATTCTTGAAAAGAAGGCTTGATTTAATGTTCAATATTGAAAAAGTGGCGGGCGGGGAGGGATTTGAACCCTCGACCCCCAACTTAGGAGGCTGGTGCTCTATCCGTACTGAGCTACTCGCCCAACTGTTCCTTAAAATGGTGTTTGATTCTGCCTTATCTAGGTCAATATTGGAGTTTTGACCTATGTGACCTCTCTTGTTTGATATGTTGGGATATGTTTCTTTAGGCATTTCATTAAGTTTTCTCTGAATATAATCTAAGGATTGCTGATGATAAGTAATCTGTGGTTTGTTATTCTGTCTGCCTGTGTAATGTCTACTTCTGCCATAAGTTAACTCTCACATTGCTCCTGAAGAATAACTGTATCGAAGAAACTTTACCACATGCTTCACAATCAAACTTTACACATTTTATCTTCATTCAGATACCTTTCAGCTTGGAGCTGGCTGGAGTGTGATAGGTTGTATTTATTGACATCTAACAATTATTTTTGGAGCCTATAAGCGAGATAAAATTGATTAGCTAATAGTTTGTAATTATTAGTTTGTGATAGTTGGGGAAAATAGGTTAAAGTTAGCCATTATGAGTCTTGTGCTAATTATTTCACCTATACCAATTGCCCTCTTTTTCTTTTTAATAATTGGTATATTAGTGGACTGTTGAATTGAACAAATGGAATAAGGATTGAATTACAGTAGGGTTTGTTGGAGATTTATTCTAAAGAATATTATTATTTTTTCCCTGCTCTTAGAATTAGCTTTTTTGAAATAATTATGCTAATTGCATCAATAGTAGGCTTTTGTGTAAGTTTGGTATATGTTGTTAAGGCTCTATACAACACAGCGATAAAACACAAACCTCTCTAAACTGGAATATGCTCTAAATCTGCAAATCAGAATTGAACACGTGCCAAGATCTAAGAATATGTTTTGAGTAAAATCTATGTTAAATTATAGATATGATCTGATTCATTGTTTGTAACTCTGAAGTAGTGGTGGCATTTTCCGCAGTGATATGCTTCGATAGTAAAGCAATGCTTCTTTAGCACTGTGGAAGGTTTGTTTACTTCTTTGCCACAATTAGGACAATGAGTCATATGCATCACTATCTCTTCGATAAAAATAACATATTAGACTTGTGAACTCAGAATAAGTAATAATTTTTTTTTGATTGGCATTAGTTAGATTAAAGCTTCCAACTGAATTTTGCCTAATCTATTAGGCTAATTTTTGGATGTTTATTTTGTTGGGCAATTTTCGAAAAACATACCCTAGATGTCTCCTTAAGGAGCATGTTACTCTGAGGTTTTGGATAATTTCTTTCTGGTTTGGTTGGAGACTGCTTAAATTTTCATCTATCGTTTTTTGATTTAACATAAAATAAGACTGTTGATTAAAGTTGTTTTTTATGTTTTTAATGCCTGCGGAAATTAGTTGGGTAATTTCTCGTAGGGTCTCATTGGTTATTTACATGTTAAAACAAAAGAAAGAATCAACTATTTTTGGGTGAAGGAGAAAATATGCGGTTGCATCTAAACCCCCTGCAACAACACATAGTCAATAGCACTTGCCACGATTCATCCTTGATCTGATCTCAGATTCATCCGGTAGATACTTAACACCAATACTGCGTGTCCCGTGAACCTTGTTCCTCAATTGGAATTTACAACATATCTTTCGATGGAATATTATGTTTTGTTGGCACATTAAGCCGCCGACTAGAAACAGGCGAATTGGATGCAAAAAACTTAAACAATACCGCGTAGTCATTACGGTGCTGGTGCCGGGGTATCCGAGCCAGGTCTAAATGGGCGGCCAGATAAAAATTTGCCCCTAAGATATGGAGGAGGACTTAAGATCCTCTGGCGCAGGCCTTCGTGGGTTCAAGTCCCACCCCCGGCACCACTTGAACCACCATAGTAGTAAATCAAACGGATGGAACGTAAAATTCGCTATCTAAAGCAGTTGCTTGGTTCACTGCAAGATATGGCTTCTCAGGCGTTGGTTACTTCTTGGAAGGAAGGAGCAAAAAAACGGTTTAGATTTTGTTGAACAATACGTTGAATACGTTAATGTCTCTTTTCAAAGACCCAACTTCAGGGAATACGACAACGAAGAGATTTATGTTCCTGCCACTGAAATTGCTAAGCACTGCCTCTATTGATTTATTAGTGCGTGAGCTTTCACTCTATGAAGATAAGTTTCTTGAAGGGTCTTCGTAAACTTTTCTAGAAAGGTCGTTTTCTGGATGAAAAAAAGAAAAAAATAGAGAGGTAACTATGCCTTTGCCGAGGGTTTACTTTTTCTTTGCTGGGGCTTTCTTTACTTCTTTCTTAACTGGTTTCTTGGCCATTTGAATTAACCTCGGGAATTAATTTATGTGGCTATTTGTATTTATAATTTGCTAAAAAAGCAGGAAAAAGATAACAAAGCTTAATATTGATTTAGAAATAGAAAGAGACTGCGGAGAAAGTCTATATGAACGAATTAGAAATAGCCGTAGCTCCAATGCATAGATTATGTAAGAAAGTTGGAGCAGACAGGGTGAGTGAAGCAGCGGCGGAGGAACTTGCAAAAGTTGTCGAAGAGATTGGTATAAAGATTGCTAAAGAAGCACTTGATTATGCTGAGCACTCCGGAAGAAAAACCATTAAAGAGAAAGATATTGAAATCGCTACTAGAAAAGTTATGGAAAAATAATTATCTACTACCTCAATCGCGTTTTTCTTCTTTTTGAATAGTTAATGTTGATTAGCCAGAATTGTAAGCTAAAATAAATCAAACTTAGAGAATCGTTATACTTAATTGTACCTCTGCAATTAAATTGTGAATTTGATGCGCTTTTCTTAACTAAATGTTTTTAGCATACTGATCAAATAAATGTATCATCACAGGATAACACAGATAAATGGCTAATCTTGTTCAGGGCGGAAAAGTAGCAAAGAAGTCTTTTTTTGTCCAATTAATGGTCGGTCTATCGGAATTAGTTATGGGTTTATTCACCGTAAGTATTGCCTTAGTCGCTGACGGTATCCAATCTTTTGCAGACGCAGGTGTATCGCTGATAGTTTGGATTGGTCTGCACATATCGAGAAAAAAACCTGATAAAAGATTTCACTTTGGCTACCATCGGGTGGAAACCCTGAGCAGCGTTTTTGCAGCCCTCTTAATGGCAATAATAGGTGGAATAACCCTGTATGCATCCTTCAGTGAATTTCTTAACCCAACGGCAGTGGTTAACCCTCTATTAGCATTGGTGGTTGCATCAGCTGCTACATTTGTTTCTTCTCTGCTTTTAATCTATAAGCGTAAGGCTGCCGAGAAATATGGTTCTTTGGCGCTTAAAACAGATGCTTCCAACTCGATAAAAGACGTACTTACTTCCATAACAGCCTTCGTTGGAATAGCGTTAAGTAGTTACTTCAACATCCCCCAAATGGATGCAATAGCAGGAATCATCATTTCCTTGTTTGTCTTCACAATGGTTTATCCCATACTCAAGGAGGCATCCCTAGTTTTGCTTGATTCATATCATTGTCCAGAAACCATTGCTGCAATTGAGAACATCGCCAACAGCATAAGACAGGTTGAGAAAGTTCACAGTATTCGGATGAGAAAGCTTGGCTCTTACTTAATTGGTGATATGCATATTGTACTTCGTAATGATATGACAGTGGAAGAAGCACACGCTATTGCCTCTCAAATAGAGGAACGAACGATAAAAGAATTTGATGAGATTATTGAGATGAATGTAATAATAGAACCATATCAACAACCAAAATAGACAAGTTTGTCTATGAACACAGATTACTTTGTGTTAAGTTAAGCTCTTTTAGGGTGATATCTATGGTCTTTTTTATATTGTTTAGATCTAAGTGTTCTTTTCCGGATTCCAATCTGGACTGCGACAGCGACTAAAAATTCTGCGCCGATTATTTCACCCGCAATTGAAGTGTCAGGAAACATAAAGTAACTGAATATTGTCACTTCAAGAATCTCAAGAATGTACTGTTCATAAAATTAACGACTCGATAAATAGGACTTAGGAACTTTTGTTCGATTTAAGCCCAACCCGCCGCCAAACAATAATCTTTTATTTTTAAAGTAACCAATAACTTGCATGGATAAAACTGAGCATTCTGTAATTATCAAAAAAGTTAATGCCGAAACCTTCGATGATTTTTTGGGTTTAATCGACAAACTCGCTGAATATGAAAAACTGACCTCGCCTGATGAAGCAGCAAAAAGAAGGTTACGGCGGGACTGTTTATCTGACAAGCCTAAATATGAAGCATTTATTGGAAACGTTGATGGTAAACCTATTTCATACGTAATTTTTTTCTTTACCTACTCAAGTTTTCTTGCTTTGCCAACTCTCTTTCTTGAAGATATTTTTGTCCTTGAAGAATACAGAAGACAAGGTGTAGGTCAAAAAATGTTTGACTTCCTAAAACAAACTGCTAAACGCGAGAGATGCGGTAGGATAGAGTTTACAGTTTTGAATTGGAATAAGGCCGCGCAGGAATTCTATGAAAAAAACAGAGCCAACCGATTGGAGTGGTTTTTGTATCGTTTGGTAAAGGAAGATTTTTAGTTTGACTCACTTGAGGGCTGGGCTGCTTTTCTCTGCAGAAAAGAATTGATTGCATCTATGAGGGCTTCACAAGCAAACCATCGTTCTTCCAAGGAACTATCTGTCTCCATCGTCTGGATTATTTTGCGGAATTTCTTTATTTCCTCCATCACCGGCTCTCTTTTTCTGTCGTACTCAGATCTCAATTTCTTTTGTTTGGCACTAAAATCCAGCATTACCAATTCAAGTTCAGTTTGCTTATCGTTTAATTCCTTCACTACCACTATTTCTTTTTGTTCCCTATTTTTCTTGGAAATACCTCGGAAAAATCCGGTTTTCATCCGAATTACTTCGTCCTGCTCTCTTTGCAGACGATTTATAACGCAATAGAGGCTCTTGATTTCTCTGTTTCTTTGAACCTTAATCGCCCCTGTCAAAGTTGCATATTCCTTGTTGATTTGTTTAAGGCGACTTCTCCAATCCGATAGACTATTTAGTTCATAATCAAGAGCGGTTTCCTTGCGGCATATATTTTCAAGTTGTTGCTTGATATTGGAAAGGGTCTGTGCGCACTCTTTCAGGAATTGATCATCTGCGCCTATATTTGGGTGTGACTTAAACTCGTCTAGAACAGCGGTTACATTCGTCAGCCAACGGTCGAAATGCTCGCTGAACGGGGAAGAACCAAACTTCTGGCTGCCTAAAGTGTGGAGTTGCTTGAGAGTTAATTCTGAAACTTCTCTTTCAGTTGCAGAAGGCTTTTCTTCCATTATTTGTTTTGAATTACCTCTGCGAACACGTTTTCTATCTTTACGTTTTTCGCGAAGAGATTTTTTATATCCATGAATTGCGCCTTTTGGCGACTTTTTCCGAGGCTGATATCCCATAACAAGAGTTATTATTTTTGAAGTATTTAGTTTGTGCCTAATTATCTCGCAGGTTCTCTTTTATTTTCGAACCCAAAAGAGGGTTTACCAATTCCAGGGAAGTACACTGGGATAGTAAATGACAACTATAACGATAACGATTACGGCAATCAAGATACCTGTAACTATGCCTCTTTTTGCATTATAGGATAATCTGGCTTTTTGGGCAGATGACTTTTGCGGAATTTGATCTGCCTTGGCGACTGGTTGAATTACTGGGGAGGCTGAACTTTTCTGAGGTAATGCTTTTCCACAGAATGCACAAAATGACACATTTTCTTTATTTTGTTTACTGCAAAATGGGCAAAACATTAGGTTGACTCCAAAACTAATTATCAACCGAGGGCAATAAGGTTTGCCCAGTAAAGACTTCTGATCTTCAGTCTTTTTGGCTTGTTCAGATTAGATTTCTTGTTTTTTCAAGTTAGATTTGCCAAAATTTAAATCAATCTTGTTAATGCTTAGTTGATTGGTGAGGAGCACCTGTGAAGCGGTTGATTAGCCCCTCTCCCTTTTACGGAGGTTGTTCAATCGCAAAATAGGAACAGACTCACCATTACTCTCTTTTCACTTTGAAAAAAACTGTTTCGCGATTTTTACCCACGGTTGCCGTAACTTTTGTTCATACACTCTTGGCAGTAGTTTCGCTTAAATCTCTTTATTCGCCTAGGCTGAAAGAGTTTTCCGCAAGAACTGCATTTGATTTGGTTAATTGTTTTAGGATCGAGCAGTTTAAGTCTTCGCTCTATCTCATTTTTAACATCTGAATCGTTTTCACCTAACAGAGCATGCGTTAACAACGTTTTAGCTTGTTCTTCACATTTTTCCCCGAACATCTTTGAAAAGACATTGTTTTTTTTCTGGTCAACACTAATCTGAGAGGGGAGCATGCATATGAAATTTGAAGGATAACTCTTTGATTTGTCTGAGTCGACTACGGCAAAGCGGTAGTGCCTGCCAACGTAGTTGCCGTCAAGGCTATCTTGTGTAAATATTTGTAACTTGAATTTCACAATTAACTCCTGCTCGTATAGATAGCGCTTTGCAAGCTAATATCTATAATCATTTAAAAACCTGGATTTCATAAATAAATAGCTTTTGAAATTTCCAAAAACTGTGCAAAAGCTATCTCGCTTGTAATTTATCCGTAAAACTGACAAGTCCCCTTTGAAATCAAACGCCCAAACTGAATCTTTTAAGTTAACAGCAGTTAGAGCCTCTAATGTGAACAAAGGTATTTGCGAGTAGTGGTAAATTGGCGTTGTGCCTCCTGAAGCAAAAACGATACTTGCAAAGCTTGAACCCGTCCACAGGTAAAGAAACATGACATTTGAGTGCGCCAATGGTAAATTGTGATGGTTGCACCGGGTTGTTTTGAATCGATTTGGTGAGTTGTATTACTATATGTAATACGAATGAAAACGCTTTTATGTAATCCCTACTTTGAAGCCCCTAATTATTAAATCAAAGGATAGAACGTTAAAATGATGCAACAAAGTAGCGCAAAACGAGCCTCAATAATCGCTGTAACCGCAGCACTTTACACCGTATTTTTCTTCTTATCATTCGCGATTGGTGTACCAACTTTCACAGTTCTCTTCCTCCCAATCATTCTGTTAGGTGTCTTCCCCTTATGGTTTGGATGGGCAGGATTAGTCGGCAGCATGATAGGAGCATTCATAGGAGGCGTTTACGTTGAAGGCTTACCCCTCTATCTTGCATGGGTAGAAATAACAACAGCAATAGTCATTTACGGCCTAAACTGGCTTCTCACTCCAAAATCAGCCACAGAAGCAAAAACAAAAAAAGGAATCATAATCCTCTCATGCATCTATGCCTTAACCCTGTTCGTAGGCACATGCTTTATCCTCTGGCAGTTTTCAGCTGTCGGTTTGTTCCCTGCGGAAGTTGCTTGGCCCTTGTTGCCCGGTACCTTTGCACTCAACTTACCCATAGTATTGATCACATGTCCAGCTTTGATAAGAGCTGTATCGCCCAAACTCAAAAGTTGGGCTATGTACTCTGGCAACTTTGCAGAATGGCGAAGTCGCCACAATAAAAAACCAATATAAAACCTTAACTCTTCTTTTTTTATCAAAATAGAAAATACTTTTAAGTTATAGGTCACCTAAAAACAACTTGAGCGGCTAAACATGAAAATCAGAATTGTCAAACTATCTCCTGAATTCCTCGTTGGTTTGTTGCATGGCAAAGTATCCACTTTCACTTCAAACTTGCCGAGTGACGCCGAAATTTTAGATATAAAAATGGATTTGTTCACCAAACAGGTTTCAGTGGTAGTTAGGAGCGACAGTTTCGAAGATGTCGCCGAATCCATGTCGTTCCCAGAGCTCATCCTGTCAAAAACTGCGGAATTCAAAGGTCCAGTTAAATCATCAGTCCCACTTAAACCTCAAGTATCCACTGAACCTAAATCTAACATCGCGAAGCTGCCTCAGCCGCAACCAAGCAGAATGGCGAGTAAAATGGAGAATGAATTCAGCCCTGAACAACGCAAACTCCTCAAGCTTCACTGCAAAAGAGAATTGCGTAGTGGTTAAGCCAGTGATGTTTTTGAAAGCCGAATGGGATGACATCAATGAGGTTGTTCGGAGTTTGGGTGGCAAATGGGTTAAAGGTGACATAATCAGTTTCTGGGAAATTCCATTGCAATAATACCGTTGCTGCTTGAGTAAGAAACGAAAAAACTTTAAACAAGAATACGCTAATCAGAAGGGTAGTGAGTCAAAGATGGAAAAAACCGATAAACCTCTAACAAGAGACGCATTAGTCTCAATGCAAGTTATAGACGCAAAAGGACGACTTATGGGAAAAGTTAAGGATGTTGCTTTCGCCGTTGGAAAAATGGGTATAGCATTAACAGTTGAAAACGAGGATGGTCGAAACAACAAACGTCGCATGGGAAGATGTTCAAGCAGCCTCAGACTTCATACTTCTAAAGCCCCAGGTTGTTCAGCAAACCGCATATCAACCTGTTCAGCAACAACTGCTCAAACCATGGCGCAGCCTGCTCAACAGTCAACGCAACCGCTCTGCCCAACATGTGGTAAGCCTTTGACATGGATTCCGCAATACCAACGATGGTACTGCTACAACGACAAAAAATACGTCTAAAACCTAAATTTCAACAACATTTTTATTTTTTTTTTTTGCAGTTATTTAGCCTAATTACTTGAGAATTGTGGCACTATTTATTTAGACGATCTATTTCCCTTCGCATTTAGTAATCAAGCGTTTCGTGAACTTTGTTTGTATTTAGGTGGGCTGAGGATTTTTATTTTGCTTTTTTGGTTTTGGATATTTTTGCTGAGATGTTTTGTAAAGAAAGTACTCTGATAGAAGAAGAAAAGTTGTTAATTGCAAAAGTAGGGCAGTTTGTTTTGGGTTGCTTTTTTGGTTTGGGCTTTGATTTGTTTGCAGGTTGAGTTACATACAAACAAAAAAATAATTTAGTAAAATCAAAAAATTGACCGCTTTATCTTAAAATAAAGCGTATTTCAGTTTTGTAGATTTAGCTTTCTATGGGCTTTTCTAAAACGGTGATTGTTCCGTTTTTTCCAAGCCGTAGTTGCTTTTCGCCCTTAAACATTGCCACATGTGCGTTCTTGATTTCTATGTAGTCACCTGTGTGGACGCTGTTTATCTGTTGGTCCCAGAGGCACAAAAGGATTTTTCCGGATTCATCGCCAATTGTAGCGTTAGAAACAACTGCGTTGTCCCTGAATTGCGTATGGACTTTGGCTGGTTCTGCAGTTTGCAAAACTTCCGCTGTAACATTTATTTTTTTCATGCCAACACGCAAATTTTCTATCTTGAAATGTGAAGGCGCTGGGTTCTGTCTGGCTATTTCTTTTCGGACCTTGCTTGTATCCATAGAGTGATCGAATGAAACATCAGTTCTTGCAAGTGTTTCGTCTGGCACTCGGAACTGGGCAACTACTTTGGTGTCTTTTGTTATTAGGAATATGGCTTGGCTAGTTACGTTTCCGCGGTACTCCACGGTTAAATCTGAAACAAACACTGGTTTGCCTTGTTCTTTTGCTGTAATTAGGGCTTGGAAGAGTTCGGTTGGGTAAACTTCATGCTGTGTAGCGATGAAGGCAAGTTGGTCTTCTAATGTGGGCTTTTTTGGTTTCATACTTTATTTTGTTCTCCTTTTAATTTAGCGAATAATCTTGAAAATAGCAAACTAGTTAGCCCTAAAATTTACTTTTTCCTTGATTACATTCCGCAATTTAATAGTAAAGTTTCTTTAGCTATATAGGTGTAACTATAAGAAAATGGGGTTTTCACGGAAAACATCGCAGCTTTTGTGTGAGTGCGCAAAGGCATGTTGAGGTTTCCAAAAAGCAAAAAGCATAGCTTCACATATGATCTATAGAGCGCTATTTTTGGAGTTAAATTATGACCGAAAACCTCAAAGACTTAACCAAAGTTGACTTAAAAAACCTCGACAAAATCTTCTACCCCAAAAACAAAGTAACCAAAGGACAAGTCATCGAATACTTCGTTAGAATGGCTCCAAAAATTCTTCCAATAATTGCCGATAGACCGCTGGTTTTAACTAGGTATCCTGACGGTGTCGAATGTGACAAAGTCAACTTTTTTGAAAAGAACGCTCCCGCAAGCACACCCAAATGGGTTAAAACCAAAATAATCTACTCCTCTACATCAAAACGTGACGTTTACTACATCGTATGCAACGACTTAGACACGCTTATTTGGCTGGCAAACTTGGCCGCATTGGAAATTCATATGCCTTTTTCCAAGATTGACGATTTAGACAAGCCAGACTTGTTATTCTTTGATTTAGACCCCGAGCCGCCTGCAACACTTAGCGAAGCCGCTGAAGTTGCACTGCTACTTAAAGACAAACTGTTGGAATTGGGGCTAACACCTTACGTTAAAACGTCGGGCAAAAAAGGTTTACACGTAGTAATACCCATTGTTCCTGAACATACGTTTGAGAAAACGAGGGCTTTTGTCCATGAAATAGGCGTTGAACTTGCAAAAGAAAGCGACATCGTAGTTTCTGAATTCAAAGACACAAAAAAACCAGGAAAAGTTTTTGCTGATTACTTGCAGAATTCCCCGATGCGAACGATGGTTGTTCCCTACAGTTTGAGGCCGACGCCCGATGCCACGGTTTCAGCGCCTTTAGAATGGAGTGAAGTGAAGAAAGGAATAAACCCTTCCGACTACACTATTTCTTCTGTAGTTAAGCGGACGAGTAATCCGTGGAAAGATATTTTTGAAAAAAGATGCAAACTGGAGATTTAATTATGGAACAAGAAAACCTTGAGGAAACCTCTTCTGAAAAAACCAGTGCTTCTGCCCCAAGCAGATCCATTTGGTCAGGAAACATCACGATTGGATTAGTGAATGTTCCTGTTAAATTGTTCTCGATGATTTACGATAAGGGCATAGCTTTTCATTTTCTCCACAAAACTGATGGTCAACCTTTAAAATACGTTAAAATGTGCACTAAAGACGACAAAATAGTGCCTTGGAACGAGGTAGTCAGAGGATACGAAGTATCTAAAAACGAATTCATAACCTTCGATCAAAAAGAACTCAACGAAGCTAAACCCGAATCTGACAAGCGGATTCGCATCAGCAAATTTGTCGATTACTTCTCAGTTGACCCCGTATACTTTGACAGAACATACGCTTTGCTGCCAGACAAAAGCAAAGACGCCTATAGTTTACTCTTAAAGGCGCTTGAAAAAACAAACAAAGCGGGCGCGGGGCGAATCACTCTGCGAACCAAAGAATATCCTGCACTTCTCCACACCTACAAAGGCGCCTTAGTCCTAACAACCCTACGTTACGCATACGACGTCGTAGATCCCACAGATTTTGAACCCCTACACAAACTTGAAACGCCCTCGAAACGCCGAATTAGACCTCGCAATAAAAATCGTAACTGACCTATCAGGCGAATTCGACATAACAGAATTCGAAGACACCTACCAAAAAAGAATCCAAGAAATAGTAAAACAAAAGGTGAAGGGAGAAAAAATCCACATCGAAAGACCTCCCGAAGTTGAAGCAAAAAGTCTCATGGTTGCACTTCGAGAAACGCTCAGACAGTTGGAGACGAAATGAGCCGCCATATCTTCCGTCCTATGCTTGCAAAGGTTGCAGAAGCCTCTTTTTCAGATAAAGACTGGTTTTTTGAGGTAAAATGGGACGGGTTTAGAGCAATCGCATACGTTGAAGAATCTTTTAGCATTAAGAGCCGCAACGAGAAAGAACTGAAAGACACCTTTCCAGAACTGCAAGAACTAAAAAAGCTTGCCAAAAACATAGTTGTTGACGGCGAAATCATTGTTATGCGAGAAGGCAAACCCGACTTCCAATCTTTGCTTGAACGCGGAAAAGCCGTTTCTGAGGGCGAGATTCAAAGGCAAGAAAATCGGTTACCTGCAGTCTACATTGTTTTTGACATTTTAGAGAAAGAAGGGAAATCACTCACTAAACTTTCGTTGATGGAACGCAAAACAATCCTTAAAGAGTCTCTTAGAGAAGGCTCAAACGTTCTTTTGTGCGATTTTATTGAGGAGAAAGGAGAAACCTATTTTCAATTAGTTTTAGAGAAGGGTTTGGAAGGGGTCGTGGCAAAAAAGAAAGATAGTCAATATGAGGAAGGTTTGCGGACTGGAAGTTGGTTGAAGATAAAAAAACTAAAAACATGTGACTGTGTTATATTTGGTTATACAAAAGGAAATGAAAATAGGGGAGCAACTTTCGGTGCTTTGCTGCTAGGAGTGTACGATAATGGTAAACCCGTTTACTTAGGTAAGGTTGGCACGGGGTTCACACAACAGATGATTAAGTTTTTAGTTGATAAATTCGAAAAAATTAAAACAGACACTGCCCCCTTTAAACCCGAAGCAGGCGATAGCGTAACTTGGCTTGAACCCAAACTCGTCTGTGAGGTTGCCTACCAAGTGTTAACGCGAGACATTCGGTTGCGTATGGCACGTTTTAAACGTCTGAGAGACGATAAATCACCCGAACAATGTACACTTGATCAAGTAATTGAAACCAAGAAAACCACAACAGAAGACAAAGCTGAAAAAGACAAGCTTTCGGAATACACTAAAAAACGCCACTTTGAAGAAACCCCCGAACCAAAAGCTGTTGAAGAAAAAAAGGGCGATAAACTAATCTTTGTTATCCAAGAACACCATGCTCGAAGACTTCACTATGACTTAAGACTGGAAAAAGACGGCGTATTAAAGAGTTGGGCTGTTCCAAAAGGAATTCCTGAAGGTGGCGAAAAACATTTGGCAGTAGAAGTTGAAGACCACCCCTACGAATACGCAAGTTTTGAGGGAGAAATCCCAAAAGGCGAGTATGGCGCTGGGACCGTGAAAATCTGGGATAAAGGACACTACGAGCCTAAACTCTGGGAAAAAGACAAAATCGAAGTTACCCTCAACGGCCAACGCCTCAACGGACGCTACATTCTGGTTCGCCTGAAGAAGGCTGGAGACAAAGATTGGCTATTGCTTAAGGGAAAAGAGTAGCATGCAAAACCTCCATTTAGGCACCATCGGGTTTAGCTATAATTTTTGGAAAGGCAAATTCTACCCAAACAAAACCGCCCAAAAAAACTATTTAGCCTATTACTCCTCGCAGTTTAATACAGTAGAAATTGACAGCAGCTTCTACCGAATCCCAACACCGCAAACAGTTGAAAACTGGAGAAAACAAGTTCCTGAAGGATTTCTTTTCTCACTAAAATTTCCTCAAATAATAACTCATATAAAAATGCTCAAAGACTGCCAATACGAAACGGAGGTTTTTCTTGAGAGGGCTGACTTGCTTGGGGAAAAACTTGGGGCTTTGCTTTTGCAGTTTCCACCTAACTTTAGCATAGAACACTTGGCTGACTTGGAGAATTTCTTACAAAAACTGCCCAAAAACCACCGATATGTAGTTGAAATCAGAAACAAAAGCTGGTTAACAATAGAGTTTTTTTCAATTTTAAGAGCTAATAAGGTTGCTTTAGTTTGGGCTGATAGTCCTCTTATGGTTCAAATCAGCGAAGTTACAGCGGATTTCTTGTATGTCCGCTGGGAGGGCGACCGCAAAAAAGTCAACGGAACCTTGGGAAAAATAGAAGCAGAAAGGGAAGAGGATTTGAAGGTGGAAGCAGCGAAAATCGAGCCTTTTGTAAATAAACAAGTCGAGGTTTTTGGGTATTTTGGTAAATACTACTCAGGTTATCCGCCTTCAGACATTGTCAACCTGCAAAAATACCTGAAAAGCAAAAAGCAATCATAAGCTAATCAGAGAGCCTCTCATATTTGGAGCTTAATAGTGGTTCTATTTTTAAACGATAGGGGAGTAAGCATTTCACTAAGGTGGTTGGTTGTATTGACGATTTCAGAAGCCAATAACATGTTGAAAAACAGTGCTTATAGAAAAAGTCAGAAAAGAACAGCTAAATAACAACCCAAAAGAATGTATAAACAGCTCAGGTGAGGAAAAATAGACACTGAAAAACTGTTCGAATTAGCTTGTACAATACTTGGAAAAAAACGATTTTGGAATAGCCCACACAAAAAGAGTTTTCGACATTGCAAAACAAAACTTCCCAGTCAAACCTGAACTGCAAGAACTAACTTACACGGCCATTATTTTTCATGACATCGGCGGAAGCACAATAAAAGACCAATACGAAAAAGGACCCCAGATAGCGACGCAAATCCTAAAAAAACTCGGTTGCTCTGACAAACTCGTTAAACAGGTTTGCGATATAATAAGCACGCACCATGAGCACCCGAACAATCCTTCGGAACCTTTCCGCACTCTCTACGATTCTGATAAGCTGGTAATGTTCTCCCAAGAAGAATATCCATACTATAATTCTCGCGAAGGTTTTAACTGGGACAAAATAGTCAACCTCATTTACACCAAAAAAGGACAAGACTTAGCTGAAAAATCCTTAACGCAAAGGAGAAAAGAACAAAGCAATACCCGATAAGGTGATTACGCGTATGTTTTTTAAACAAATCCAACAGCACAGCGACAACTTCACATACATCATAGCAGATGAAGAAACCAGAGAAGCAGCGGTGGTTGATTCAAGCTATAATGCCGACGAAATAATAAAAACCATAAAAACACAAAAACTCCAACTAAAATACATTATAAATACGCATGGGCACTCTGACCACACCGCTGGAAATACAGAACTTCAATCGATCTTTGGAGCAAAAATAGTTGCCCATAAGCAATCAAAAATCCATCCTGACCTCTCAGTTGATGAAGATGACATACTTAACGTTGGCAAAATCTCAGTAAAAATCATTTACACACCCGGACACACCGCTGACAGCATCTGCCTGCTTGTCAACAACCAGAAACTGATTACGGGCGACACCTTGTTTGTTGGTGAATGTGGAAGAACCGATTTTCCCGGTGGCAACACAAAAAGCATGTACGAAAGCCTTAACAGGCTCCAAAAACTAAACGACAACATTGAAGTTTACCCTGGACACGACTACGGGCTTAAGCCGTCGTCAACCATAGGTGAAGAAAAAAAGTCAAACTACACCCTGCAACCACGTAGTCTCAAAGAATTCATCGAATTTATGAGTCAGCCTTAACACGTTTTCTTCTAGAAAATATAGCAATTATCACTAAAACAACGACAAACAAAATGACGAACGGATAAATTTCTGGGTGAATCAAAATCTCAAACATAAGAACCAAAAACTGAACCACAGAATTATTTGCAAGAGTTTGAGGGCGAGCATTTTTTTGTGAAACAGGCAAAAATTGATAAGTTATACTCGCCGGCAAAATTACTTGATTTACCAAATTATTAACGGGGAAAAATGTGGACGTATTTGTCTCCCATGCAAAAACTGTGGCTACGCCATAAACGTCTAATGTGGAAACGTCTTCGCCGGGACTTCCCATGGTGTATAGTGCATACATCAAATCTCCTGTGTAATTGCTATGTCCCAATCCTAAGCTGTGTCCCATCTCGTGCAGAGCGACATTCTGCATGTCTCCTTCGTTCAATGTGTCGCCATGGCGAGTGTGCGCTGCAAGGTTAACTGTGCAATTAGTGATGATGTTTTGGTAGTTGGCAGAGATTTGTGATAGACCTACCTCGTCAGTTGTATTGCTAAACGGAGATTCATGCCAACTGACGTAGATATCATAACCAGGTTGCGTAGGTGTTTGAAACTGTCGGTTGAATCCTAAGGCTGGATAAATATGAATAGTCGGAGTAGTTTGCTGCAAAAGTGGCGATGGCTTCGTTCCATTGACCGATTGCGCGAAGCGAGGTATTAAGAAAAGCAGGGTCCCACCAAGACTCATTATCTGCAGTAACGACAAGAGCGTTTAGTGTTGAGTGGCTCCAAACAAACCCTTGAAGTTGCAAAGAATACTTATCTTGACTTTGGCTCTGAGCTGAGCTGCCGCTAACAAAACATCCTGCTAAAACCAAACTTGCAATCCACAAAATTAATAAAATTCTGCGCATAGCGCTTCCTATAATTAAAAATGCGGTTGCTCCCTTTAAGTTTTCTTGCATCGTTCAAAATTTGCGAGAGAAATTAGAAAATTAACCTGTAAGAACCAAGTTAGTTTTTGTTTCAGAGGAAATTGAAGCACGTTAATTGAGATACTTTTTTATTGCTCCTGTTCTAAACAGTGGGTTTAAAAAGACTGTACTCTATCCCTGAACGAAAACAAACCTTAAAAGGTTTCAAAAATGTATATGTGAGACTGTAATGAAAAATAGATTTATCTTCCCTAGCGTAGCTCAATTGGTAAGTTTTAAGGCTGTCAAAGATTGGCATTAACCTTAAAGCGCAATCAGAAGATAAATCCTGCAGTTCACTCGTTTACCATCATGTTATCCAGTAAACAATTCAACCAGGCTGGATACTCATGATAGTTTCCGATATCATTTCCATAATGTTGCTTGCAATATTGCTTTTTTGGACCCTCTACAACGGCTCAATAATATACGTTGGTATAAAAAATAAACGCAAACAAACGACATTCCTATCAGATAAATCTGCCGAACTTCCAAAAATTTCACTCATCGTCCCAACAAAAAATGAGGAAACAGTCATCCGACGCTGCCTAGACGGTATTCTAAATATCGATTATCCAAAAGATAAAATGCAAATAATAGTAGTAGATGGAAAATCCGAAGATAATACATGCAAAATATGCTCAGAGTTTTCAGAGAAATATCCTGAAAACATCAAAATTATTTCAGAGAAAACTGCAAACGGCAAACCAGCAGCCCTCAACCTTGCCTTGCCATACATTAATGGCGAATTGGTGGGTGTTTTTGACGCTGATAGTCTACCCGAAAAAGACGTGCTGGCAAAAGTTGCTTTTTACTTCAAAGATGAAAAACTGAAGGCTCTACAAGGAAGAACAACATCACTAAACGAGAAAAACAATGCACTCACAAGAGTTATAGCGATGGAAGAAAGAGCTTGGTTCCAAGCGTTAATGAGCGGAAGAGAAAAACTCCAATTATTCGTACCTTTAACAGGAAGCTGCCAATTCGTAAGAACCAAGGTACTTGAAGAATTAGGCGGCTGGGATGAAAACTCCCTAACAGAAGACGTTGAATTAGCCTTACGACTCGTTGAAAAAAACCATCATATACAATATGCTCCAGATGTCTGCTCAGGACAAGAAACGCCAAACAACTTAAGCAGCTTGGTTCAAGCAAAGAGTTCGATGGTACCGAGGATATATGGAAACAGCCATAAAATATGGTCGACTGCTCGATAACGTGAATAAAAGAACAGTTGATGCTGAAATTTCCATGGCAGGACCATTTATGATGGTTGTGTCACTTTTAAGTTACATAAACTGGTTCTTTGTTGCACTGTTCCTCTCTCAAAGTAACCCCATCTTAGACTTCACTGGGTTAGTCATAGCATTAACCGCTGTTTCACTTGTTTCAGTCGGCATCGCTTTAACTGCATCTGAAAAACCAATTAAACTTAGAAACCTTCTCTGGATCCCATCAATCTACGTTTACTGGCTTATTCAGATGGTTCATTGCTGGCTGGGCATTCCTGAAACTTGTATTTAGACGGAAAAGAGTTTGGACAAAAACCGTTAAAAAAGGCTCGATTACCTTAACAAAATCATTAAACAATGATTTAACTCCCTAATATAATATATGAGATTGTTGAATTTGTCAAAAATGCAGATTTTTTTTATCAAAGTACTGCTGGACAGAAGGTTGGTAATTGATTCAATATTTTTGTTAAACGATTTATTACCATAATTTTAAATCACACCTATCCCATTATGAGACCAGTTATTTTCTAATCAACGGAGTTGTTGGTTGTGAGGAGAGGGTCATATGGTAAAAAAAATCAAAACGAGGGTTCGTAACGAGGATAAAATTAGTTAAAACCACTCGCTTCCCTCAAATCAATGTTAAAAGACTTTTTTCTATCTCGTCCTCATTTAAAGGATTAATAAGAATATTTTTTTCACGAAATCCTTTGAAAATGAATATGAAGGCTCAATCCATACTGGCAATTATTTTAGTATTAATTATGTTGGTTTCTGTTTTCGCTTGGTTATCTGCAGAAACCCAAAGTCGACCCAATTTCATTGAAATTGTGAGTAACGGTACAATTGCTTCACCATCACCAACAAATCAACAAACTTCAACCCCGACTGAAACCAGAACTCCGCATTCTACCAGCCGCAGCGATCCATGGAATCCCGCAAGAATCATTTCCGAAATCATTAGCCCTACCCCTAAACCAGCCGGTCTAATAGAATCAAATCCAAATATTAACGTATCAGTGTGGAAAACTGTGGCGGCAACTGCCTGGCAATACTTCCAGCCTGGTATAGGCGTGGATTCTAACACTGGGCTTCCCGCAGGAAGTTATGGTTGGAACTATTTTACTGATTGGGATTTAGGCGTTTATATTCAAGCGGTAATTGATGCGAATAAAACAGGTTTAATAGATAATAATGGCGATTGGGGCTCTCATTCACGCTTAGATAAAGTTATAAAGTTTCTTGAAACTCGAGAACTTAACAACATAACAAATGTTCCATACTGGTTCTATGGCTCCGATGGAAAAGGATACCTGACCCAATCAAGCAGTCGATATTATTGATACTGGAACGTTGTTTGTCGCTCTTAATAATCTTAAAAATTTTGATAACAGTTTCGCTTCACGTATAAACAACTTCGTTTATAATGGGCTTCAAAACAATAGGACTGACTATGTCGCTTTAGTGCCCAGCATGCAAGGTTTTAGCGGTTCAGCTAGCATTTATGGTTACTATTGTGTAAGTGGTTTTGCCTGTTTTTGGCCTGACCAACTTGGAACCATACCTGATAAAATACTTAGTAACATGTATGCTAGCAATGTTAAAACCCCTGAAAATGTAACATTACCTAAAGCCGACATTTCATGCGAACCTTTGCTATACTCATTCTTCAACTTAAACACTAATCCTAAAATAGTGCAACTAATGAACCAGACTTATTCAGCTCATGAAGCCAAGTATAACGCGACTGGTCAATACGTAGCCTTCAGCGAAGGAAACACTGCTTCCGATTTCATCTGGGAATGGGTAGTAATGTCTAATGGCAATACTTGGAACATAACAAACGGTCAAACATATCTCAATATAAACCCAATTATTTACAATAAAGTTTCGCTTAGTTTTCTAGCTCTCTACAACACAACGTTTGCTCGAGACATGAACATTTATCTTGAGAGAATTCTGCCTGACCCTACAAATGGGTACTCTGCTGGTGCAGACTATAATGCAAATAGCAATATTGCGAATATAGTTGCAAGTGTTGACAGTAACACAAATGGCTTAATATTAAGTGCTGCAAGATACGCTATACCGAATAACCGTAAGTATTCGGTTATTTTGTTTTTCAGCTTTAAGGTCAATTTATTTTCATTCAAGCATAAGGCATTTAGGATAGCGTTAAAAGTTTAATAGATCAGTAATTCGCTCCGACGTTGGAAAAATTAAGTGGCTAAAGTTCATAATCATGTTACGGATTGGATTGCCCAAAAACGTTTCATTATTCCACTTATAGCATTTCTCATACCCTTAATTGTAAGGGCTATTCCCGAAATTTTGATGGGCCCCTACATAGTTGGCTTCGACACCATGGGCTTTTATGTTCCAAACACTATGCTGTGGTTGCATGATGGCATAAACTTGGGAAATTTTCTTGCAACTGCACCACTTTTCTACATAATTTATATGCCAATAGTTGCTATAAGTGGATCACCTGTTTTTGTGCTTAAGATAATTTCACCGTTACTTCTCGGCTTCTTAAGCCTATCAATGTATGCATATGCAAAAAGAGGACTTGGGCTGGTCGCCTTCAAAAAGTGTTTTTGTTGCTCTTTTAGGGTCAATTTATTTTGTGGCTTTGCGGGCATCTTGGGATCAGCTTCGAGAAGAACTTGGCTTGGTTTTCTTTTTTATTGTTCTTATGTTACTAATCAACCCAAAAGAAAAATCTTGGAAAAGTTATGTTACCCTTTCTTTTGCTATGATTGCTGTCGCAGTATCTCATCAACTTTCATTGGTTCTTATGTTTGGAGTTATTGTATTTACAGTCGCACATAAATTGTTCCATAAAGAGTTTATTGGTTCGATTAAATTAATTTTAATTTCTTTACCGGCGACATTTTATTTTTTAATTATTTATTTAAGTGGAGTGTTGCAGTCTGGAGCTCTTAATTACTCAACCAATGTCGGGTCGCCTTTGTCCACTTGGACGGGATTTACCTCTTTTCAATCTATGATAGTAAGTACAGGAGGTTTGTTCTTGTATTGTTTCGTTCTTATTCTACCTTTAGCGCTAATTGGTATTTGGAAACTTCGCAATCTTCAACTCGGGTCTTGGTTGGTGTTTAGTTTTATCCTTGTTCTGGTACCAATCGCAGTGAGTCCCTATCGTTGGGTATTAATGCTTGACATATCCCCTAGCCTTTTATGTGACTGAATCTATAAGCACACTCAAGTCAAGTAAATGGAAACGTCACAAGTTTACTGTTCGTAGAATTGCAATATTATATCTAGTTTTATCGACAGCTATTCTGAGTTTTGGTTTCATATTTATGACATCGGAAAAACCTTTTGTTTACTTTAATCCTGGTGAGGTTAATTATGTCGAATACCAAATTCCCTCTTCGATGTTGCAAAATACAATATCGGTTGTAGATTGTCAAAGCACAACTGATGCACTTCAATGGTTTAGAAATAATACAAATAGCAGCTCACTTCTGCTTACTCATACTGTATTTTACAGCTGGGCGTTGCTTTCTCTTAATGAGAGTCAGGTCCAGAATTACGGGTTTGAAATCCCAGATAAAGCTGCGATGATAGCGGCTCAACAAGGGCAGACGCAAATTTATCTTATTTGGTGGGTAAATGGTAGGGGTTGGTATGAACAACCAACTCTTCCATCATCATTCGAAGAAGTTTATCGTAGTGGAGCCATTGCAATATATAATTATAATATGAGGCGATAACTGAAGTAAATTAATTCCATTGAAATTTCTTTCAATATAAGCTATTTTAGTCAATTTTAGAACATTGGTTTTTTAAAACCATTAAGGTAATTTATTCAACATGCACAATTTATAAATACTAACGCGTTAGATGTAACTAAAATACCTCAACGTATAGGAAAAAGCAATGCTCAAGGCTACAATTCCAGTGAGTCAAATTGATCTATCATTTGTGGTTCCAGCTTATAATGAAGAAGAATTCATAGAGGGCACGCTAGGAACTATCGATGCAGTAATAATGAGTAAGAAATTTACTTATGAAATTGTAGTAGTGAATGATGGTAGTGCAGATAACACTCTTGCAAAGGCAAAATTGTATGCTAGAAAAAACGGTCATGTAAAAGTTATTAGTTATAGTAAAAATATCGGAAAAGGGTATGCTGTAAAAACTGGTTTTATGAAAGCCACTGGTAATGTAGTTTTTTTCACTGATGGTGACATGGAAATTGACCTGGAAAAAATATCTGATTATATTGATGCCTTGAAACATGGCGACATAGTAATAGCCTCGAAAAGGCACAGCGCTTCAAAAGTAGACGTACCCTTTTCTCGAAGAATATTAAGCGAATGCTTCAATGCTCTAGTAAGGCTCCTAACCGGGGTTACACTTAAGGATACTCAGTCTGGACTTAAAGCAATGAAAAAGACTGCTTTTTCAAATATATTTCCCAGGTTAGCTGTAAAGCGTTATGCTTTTGATGTTGAGTTGCTAGCCGTTGCCAACCTTTATGGGTTAAAAGTGGTTGAGATGCCTGTAACTATTAAATTAGACGCTAAATTCAAGCCTATCGAAATATATCATATGTTAATAGATTTACTTGGAATAGCGTACAGACTGCGGATTATTCATTGGTATCAACGGTATCTTCCTAAACGGAATGGTCTTCAAAACATGGTTTCATTTATTTTACGTGACGAAAATTGAGAAAACTTAGGATTCTTATCATGAATTGGCGTTGTCCCAATCATCCTTTGGCTGGCGGGGCTGAAAAGGCTACATATGAAATTGCTAGGCGTTGGGTTAGGTGGGGTCACGACGTTCGATTAATCGCAGGAGGTTTTCCGGGTGGGCGAAAACAAGATGTTGTTGATGGGATAAAAATTACTAGATTGGGTGGAAAATATACCGTTTATTTATATTCAATTATGCTTTATTTTTTGAAACTCAAGGGCAAATATGATGTCATTGTAGATGAAATTAATACAATCCCCTTCTTTACTCCTCTTTATGTTCGTGGCGCTCATGTTGCCTTTATTCATCAGTTGGCAGCCAATGTTTTATTTGATGAGTTGCCGGCATTTCCAGCAAGACTTTTAAGTTTTTTAGAACCACACTTTTTACGTATTTATCGCAGAATTCCAATTTTTACTTCACAATCCACGAAAGAAGACTTGATAAGGCTTGGTTTCAATGACAAAAATTTGTATATTGTCAATTACGGTGTTGATCATAATATTTACACTTGTGGAAATAATAAAAGTTCTAACCCTCACGTTTTCTATTTGGGTAGATTAAAGCGGTTTAAGGGTGTTCACCTTCTTATTCGTGCAATGGCTAAAGTTATTTTAGAAATTCCCGATGCTACTTTGAGTGTTGTAGGCAATGGAGACCATAATTATGAAAAAGAGCTAAAACAATTAGTTACTGACTTAAAACTAAATGAACACGTTTTGTTTATGCATCTTGGTATGCATGATTCTCTAATGAACAAAGTAAAGATTATGCAAGAAGCGTGGGTTTTGGTTTTTCCCTCCTCGAGAGAGGGTTTTGGTTTAGTTGTTGTCGAATCAAATGCCTGTGGTACTCCAACCATTGCGACAAATGTTCCCGGACTTCAAGAAACAGTGCTGAATAATGAAACAGGTATTCTTGTTCCCAGAGATGTTGATGCTTTAGCTGACTCTATAAAATCAATGCTTAGAGATAATGAATTTAGGGAGAAGCTTTCTAAGCAAGCGTTTGAATGGTCAAAACAATTTGATTGGGACAAAACAGCGGAAAAAATGTTAAAAGTGCTCGGAAAGGTTTGTTGATTAAATGAAGAAGTTGAAAGTCTAAAATGGCAAAAATCTTCTTGATAGGATCTCACCTCAACTATAATTTGGAGCACTTTACTAAAATTGCATGCGAGGATCTTGGTCAAAAAGTAAGCTTCTTTGGTTACAAAGATTTGATGCGACAATACCCGTCATTTGTTCGGATGGGTATTACGAGATCTTCGAAGGTTAGATCATTATCGAAACATTTGTTTCTAAATCGAATTAATCTGGCGATTCGAAATGAAATCAGAGAATTGAATCCTGATTTAGTAATTTCAATTAAGGGTGAAATGGTCAGTCCGGAAACTGTCGACTGGTTAAGAGAAAATGTCGGAGTTAAAACAGCCTTATGGTTTCCTGACGACCCACGGTTTTTTGATAGTCTTGTAAAATACATTGCCCCTCACTATGACCATGTTTTTACTGCCTCAGAAAGAGCCATTACAATGTATAGAGAAATTGGCGTGAAAAATGTTGATTTTCTGCCTTTTGCTTGTGAACCCACAGTTCATAAAAAGATGAATCTCACTGAAGCAGAATATGATTTTTACAAATCAGATGTATGCTTTGTCGGTACCTATACGCCCAGAAGGGCAAAGATGATAAAGACTCTTTGGAGGGTCGGTGTTAACGTTCGTGTTTGGGGACCCTATTGGCAATATTTTGTTAAAGACAGCAGAATAAACGCAGGTGTTTTTGGTCAGGAGATGGTTAAAGTATTTAATGCATCCAAAATCGTATTAAACCTGCACGAACATAGTGACATACCCTACAAGGTAAATATGCGAGTTTTTGAGGCAGCTGGTTGCGGTGCCTTTCTAATGACTGATAATAGCTACGGATTGAATCAAATGTTTTCTATTCAAGATGAAATTGTTACTTATGATAGTAGTGAAGATTTGATCAGAAAGGTTGGATATTATTTGAATTCAGAACAAGCGGGTCTTTTTCAAGAAAAAGCATTGTCGAGAGCATATGAAAAGCATACTTATCAACTTAGGCTAAAAAAGCTATTACAACATGTTGGGTTGTAGGCTTATAAGCTGTCTTTTGTTGCTTAAAGTCTCCTAATTAGTCGACTAAAAGAATGCCTTTATATCAGGTTGATTTTTAACTTATAAAATAACAAATGTCTGTAGCCTATGCAAAACCTGAAAATCGATTATTCCAAACGTGGTATCGAAGAAAGAAAGAAAAAAATGCTTGATTTATTTCTGGGATCAGGCAATAGCAACATCATAGATCTTGGATGTGGCTGCGCTAATTATTCACCATTATTGGCGAAGAAAGCGAAGTTTGTTCTTTGTATTGATCTTTCTGTTGATTTATGCAAAATAACCAATGAGCTAGGATTTGAGGTGATTCGCGCTGATGGCATGCACTTGCCATTGAAAGATAAAATGTTTGATGCTCTTTGGGCATCCGAAGTAATTGAACACTTGCCTTCTTTGGAATCTTTTGGAGAATTTGAACGAGTTGCAAAGAAATATGTCATAGCTACTGTTCCCAATCCTTCAGGTCCCAAATTTCAAGGCAGATCCAACTCATATTCTAAAATTCACTATTTCTTGTTTGAAAGAATATTTGAAAAATCGAACACAATGGAAATATAAAGTCATTGGAATTGGCGTTGAATGGCCCGCGGCCCCTTATGGAATAAAAATCCCTAAATTTCTTGTTTTGGCGTCCTTTTACTTCACACTCGATCTGCCTTGGGTTGCACCTACTGTTGGAATAGTTGGAAAAAAAATTGGTCCAACAAAGAAAAACTGAAATGATTATTATGCGAAAAATAGAAAGATTGCTTGAAAAGCTCTCAATAGTTGAAGTCTCACATGTTGCTTTTACTGGGCATCCATTAGAGCTGCAAACATTTTTGATTCCGAGAGTTAGCAAACTAGTTTTTATCGGTCACCCTTTTACTTATGCAAAAGAAAAGCGATCTTATGCGAAGATATATGAAGAATCTATTTTGGTAAAACAGTTGAAAAGCCCAAGTTTTAATATGAATGAATTTTTAACTTATTTGAAAGATTTCTTTTTTACTTTTTATTTTATTTTTAAATCCAAAAGACGGTATGACATTTTTATCGGCGCTGATCCTCTTAACGCCTTTGCCGGAATAATACTGAAAAAACTAGGGTTTTTTAATTTTGTGGTTTTTTATGTAATAGATTACGTTCCTGTAAGATTCAAAAATGCAGTTTTGAACTCTGTTTATCGGTCTATCGATACATTGTGTGTTTTTAATGCGGATTCCACTTGGAACTTAACTAATGCCATGGCAAATGCTAGAGAATTTAACGGGATTAGGAAAAATAAAACAAAACAGATTGCAGTTCCAACAGGTATGCACTTCGATAAAAACGCTTTTCTTCCAATTGAGCAAATCAGAAAGACAGATTTAGCTTTTTTAAGTCATTTAAGAGCTGGTCAAGGAATAGAATTGATACTTGATGCTTTACCTGAGCTTGTCAAGGTAATTCCCTCAGTCAGACTCTTGGTGATTGGAACTGGACCATTGGAAGAATATTTTAGGGACCAAGTCAGGATACGGAAAATTACTGAAAACGTGATTTTTTTAGGATTCATTGAGGATCATGATGAAATAGAGAAAATAATTTCAAAATGTGGCGTGGGGCTTGCTCCATATGTGCCTGACCGTAATAGTTTTACATGGTATGCAGATCCAGGGAAGCCGAAAGTTTACTTAGGTTGTGGCATACCCGTTGTGATTACAAAAGTACCTGAAGTTGCTTTTGAAATAGAGAAAGAAGGTGCTGGTATAGCTATAAAATATGATAAAGATGAGTTAGTGGATGCCATAGTGAAGCTCCTTACTAACGATGATTTATATCGCCAATATAGATTGAAAGCTCTCGAATTTGCATCTAAGTATACATGGGCTGATGTATTTTACGAGGCTTTCAATAGAATGTTAACTGGGTCAAAAACGGAACTTTTTTCTCAGACTTAAAATGTAATCATAAAAAAGACAGTGAGTAATGCGTTGGTATAATTCATTATTTAATCGTTGACTTTACATAGAAAATGCTGCTGAAGGAATCCTGATTGCAACAGAAAACTATTACAAACCCGAACCGGTTAATTTGGTCACAGGTGCAGAAGTCACAATCAAACAATTAGTGATTTTGATTTCAGAACTATTAGGGTTTAATGAGCAAATAGTGTGGGACACTTCTAGACCGGACGGTCCGCCGAGAAGATGCTTGGATATAAGTAGTGCAACAAGAGAACTCGCGTTTGAAACAAAAACTGATCTGCTCCCAGCTCTAAAAAACACAGTTGAATAGTACAAAATGAGTTTCATTAAAAATCTTCGGAAACTCACGTGCCGATCAGGTATTTAACTCTCCCATTCACAGTTGATCTTTAGAAAGCAAGTGGGTGACTTGAGATGTTGTTGAAAAAAGGAAAATTTTAATAATAATGAATCGGGCAACTTTGTCTTAGGCAGGTAATAATTTGAAAGACGCGGATAAAACCACCATTAACAAAATTAACAAGGCGCGAAGTAACGCGGGCTTAGTTATTACCGGTTGTTGTTGGAAGTTGTTTACTCGTATTCTATCGAGTTATCCCTTTAGTTATTTACGATTGGTAGTTTACGTTTATGTCCTGAAAATAGCTTCGTCTCTGGGCATATTTGTATCAGAAAGGGTAGTTGAATATCCGTGGGTTATGAACAACCTCCCTCCACCTCCCCTTAAAGTCTTAGATATTGGAAGCGCGGGAAGTTTCTTAACATATGAGCTTGCTCGGCGTGGATACGAAGTCTATAGCCTAGATGTACTGCCAATGCCATTTAAACATAAAAACTTGCAAATTCTGCAAGGGGACATAACTAGGATGCCTTTCAAGAACCGAACATTTGGTACTACAATTGCAGTTTCAACACTTGAACATGTTGGACTTGGCTATTACGGCGACCCTATCCAACGCGATGGAGATGTCAGAGCCATTAATGAAATTTCGGGGGTCACTATAAAAAAGGGACTCATCATTTTAACTCTCCCCTATAATCCTGTCAGTAGCATTACTTGGCAACGAACTTACGACGAGGATATGTTAAAAAAGCTTTTTTTGGCACTATTTGTTAGGACCAAGGAATATTTCGTAATTGGAGCGCAGAAGAAATGGAAAAGAATCCTTAACCAAAAGTATATAGCACCTAATGAGCGAGGCATAGTTTGCATAGTTGCATCTAATGAGGAACCATACTGAATCTTAAGCGGCGAAAAAAGTTGTTGGAAAAAATTAGGCATTACCGCAAGATGAGTACAATTGAAGATATGGTCATTCTTATAGCGATGTCTCTTGCCTCAGTTTGGAGGTTATTGGGCAATTCTAAGCTAATTATGCAGTTAGATTTAGTTTTCCCGAGTAATTTGAATCAATATATTACTCTTTCCACTCAATCGTGGAATCCACTAGTAAACTTGGGGATTCCCAATACTGATGCAGCAAATCCGTTGGTTTGGGCATACTCTTTGCTGAACACGATTGGATTGACTCCCGGGCAGATAGAAAGGGTACTCTTAGTGGGGGTTATTTTTACTGCAGGTATGTCAATGTACTTCCTTTCTAAATATTTATCATCTGGAAAGAGATCTGTAGCTTTTATTTCAGCGATAGTATACATGTTTAATCCCTTCGTAATAGATAATATGCTCTGGGGTCAAGTCTCCCTTCAAGCCGCATACTCTCTTGTTCCTTTAATTCTATTATTTTTCATTATAGCGCTGGATAGATTCTCATTGCGCTTTGCGGCTTTAACGGGGGTTTTGTTGGCATTTGTAAGCAGCTTACAAATTCAGTACGGTTATGTATCTCTTATGCTACTGGTTTTATGGATTATTCCAATCTTTTACCGCGAAATAAAATCAAAGCATAACTTGCGCGATAAAGTGAGAAACTTAACTAAACCTTCATTCGCTCTTCTGGTAACTGGCATTTTTGCAGCATTATCCAGATTGTATTTGGTAATTCCAGCTTTTTTTGGCTCGTTAACTAGTGGCTATCAATTGCATGCGACTACATTTTGGATTGAAACCATTAACGGTGCAAGTAAGGTGATTGGCGGTTTGCAGAACACATTTCGTCTCAGATACCGTTTATATTCTTTTTATCAACAATTTGAAGACAGCGCACTCCAGACTTGGCATATTCCTCGAGAGTTGTTATTTGTCATCACAACTCTATTTGTTATACTGGTGTTTGCGGCAGTCTTCTTCCGCAAAAAAAATCGTTCAGTCGTTTGGTTCGCGCTAATCACGCTATTATTCGTGTACCTTTCTGCGGGAACTAACACTCCAATCAACGTATATACATGGCTGTTTCAAAACGTTCCATATTTCTTTATTTTTAGAGAACCCTCCAAGTTTTTCATAATCATAGCTCTTGGATTTTCTTATTTATTCGGAGTTACGTCATTAGAAATTTATAGATTTCTAAGTAAAAGAAAGATTAAAATATACAAAATAAAATCAAAGCACAATCCAATAAGAATATGCCCTGCCAAGCCATTGATCATTCTTGTACTTTTTTTGGTTCTTTGGCCAAATATGTTCCCAGTAGCGCAAGGAGACTTCGGCGGTATGCATGTTGTTGATTATCCGGTAGGATATGAAAATACATACAATTGGCTCGAATCAAGACCTGGTGATTTCAGTGTTTTGGTTCTTCCTTTAAGTATGCTTGGCCACTGGGCTGCCCCCAACTTGCCAAGACGCTATATTGAAAACGCATATGCAGGTCTAACTTTCTATAACTCCCCTCCCAAACCTATCATAATTCAACCTTCTGCTATTTTTATGAACCAAGGATCCCAGCGTATATTATATTATTTAGAAAACTTACTCTATACCGGTCAAGTCGATCGCTTGGCTTCTCTGCTCTCGATATTAGGGGTGAAGTATGTGGTTGCTGGACCGATGAATGATTCATCGCCATTTGATATCTTTAGACAATCACCAAGCGAGGTCCTAAAGTTATTACAAAGGACGCCATCTCTGAGGCTATCATACTCATCTGAAGATTTTTTTGTCTTTGAAAATCTCGAGTTCAGAGGACAGATGTATTTGAACAATGCTTCATACTTGGCATTCGGAAACTTGGACTTGCTAGCGACGGAATCGCAAACCGGACTACCTAGCTTGATCTATGGTTATAATTTGCCTTCTAACCTTATTTCGTCTGTTGTCCCATTAGTGAAAGGTATAGTTCTTCAAGGAAACCGTTTTATTGACTATGTCCTTCAATCAATCGATGACCGCTACTTTATTCTTTTAACTCCATACGTTTCAAGTGCAGAGAACAACGCGACAAAATCATGGGTGTTGGCCCCAGCCTACCCACGACCTGTGTCTGATGTCTATGCTTTGGGAGAGATATATAATCCTGACGGCTTCGTTTACACTATGGGTTCTAACATAAGCCTCTCTGCATCGTATCAAATCATAGAAGAATCTGAACAGCAGATTTGGGTAAGAGCACTGCAGGGACCGAATGCTGGTATGCTCAAGATCGCGGCGGGGTCAGAAGAATTTCCAGTGGTATCCTTAAACTCGCAACAGTTGCAAGGGTTTCAGTGGCACTTAATCGGAAGCACCAAGATGGGAACAGGGATGCAGAAATTATCTATACAGAGCCTTAACGGGACCAACGTTATCGACCGACTGGCCATAATTCCTACGAGGGTATTCAACGAATCATACGAAAAATCCTGCAGTTCTCTTACGGATAAGGACCTAATCTTTGACGTTGATCCCGTTTCCTTCAATACAATTAGTGGGTGGGGAACCGCGGTCAACGCACAGAAAAAGTTGGAATATCTTGGTTTTGGTGAATCGGCGGTAGATTACAAGAACGGCTCATTGATTCCTATATCATCAATATACCGCTTCGAAGAAAAAAACTCTGCTTTGCCTGTTGCTTCCTTGAACATCACTATCCCCTATTCTTCAAGGTTTGACCTGTTCGTGGATGCGCAGTCAACGGCAGGAACTGGAAGACTAAATATTATTGTAGATAATCGTATCTTCAGCACAAATATTTCTGCATCACCAACAGAGTCACCAGTATCCATCAGGTTGGGATCTATCGAACTCGACAAAGGCGTTCACATGATCTCTGTAGCTGCCGATGCTGCTTTCCCAGCAAATCTCCAGTTCTATAACTTGCGGCTCATTGATTCATCTCAGAGTTCGTTAAGTAAACAGATATTGGAGATAAACCCAAATTTTGATTCCTTTACTCACGCTACTATTTATGTGAACAACTCTGAACCTATGGTTATGGTATACTCCGCTTCATATGACCCAGGCTGGGATCTCCAAACTAAAACTGGCAATAAAACGTTACATCTAGAAGTAAATGGATTTGCTAACGGGTGGTTCCTCCCAGAGGCAATCGACGTTGAAGAACAAATGTTAAATTTGTCATTCTCTTCACAAAAACTTCTTGACGTCACCACACTTACAAGAAATATAATTGCTGCAACGGTCGTAGGCATCAGTGTATTCCTTTATGTGCGAGTACCGATTAAAGATAAAATCAAGGCATTAAAATCAAAGCGTTATTCAAATCGCCAACAAAATCAGATACCTGATAGATAAATATGCCTTTGTTGTTCACATAAAACTACAACGCATAATGACATAAATTGGTAATAATTATACATTAGTGGAGATAAAGTATTGAAAGTTCTAATCTTGGCGCCCAACATAGATATTGTAGGTGGAGCCAACATCCTTGTTTACAAGGTAGCTCGATATCTCGTATCGAAAGGCGATGATGTTCAAATTTGGTCAAATTTTTATTATGCTAACAGCCACAATCGTTTGCAGGAAAATGAGTTTGTTATTCGTAACATAAGAAAAGGGTTCTCTGGTCAGGGAACTCTTCAAAAAATGCTTGGAATCTTGTCTTATGTCACAGCTCCATCAGAATTGAATAATTTCGACTTAATATTTTGTAATAACTTTCCATCATATTTTTCAACTTTATCAATAAATTTTCATGGATGCCCTATAGTCTGGCAGTGCAATGAACCTTCAGTAATTCTCTATCCTTTACCCCAGGTTGCCATGCAACATGAGAGCTTTTACTATGGACCATTTTTCGCGCCAGTCCAATATGCACTAAGAAAATTTGACCAACTTGCAGTTAATCGAATAACACGGATAACTGTTTTAAGCCAATTTGTAAAAAACAAAGTGCGACTATTTTATAACAGAGACTCGGAAATAATTAGGTTGGGAACTGATACAAACAGGTTCAATCCTTCAATAGATGGTAGCGTTATAAGAGAGCTCTATGGAATCTCGAATAGACCTTGCATTTTGTCCGTTGGCGCAATGGAAAGACGTGTGGATCTTGTCATCAAGGCAGTCGCAATTGTTAAGAAAGTTATTCCTGACGTTGTTTACATGATAGTCGGTCCTTGCTATCCCGAGACCAAACCCGGACTTGTTAACTTAATTAAAAGTTTAAAGTTGGAATCAAATGTCATTTTGACAGGTGAAGATTTAAGCCTTGGCAGTGATTTGATTCCTCAATTTTACGCAGCCTGCGATGTTTTTGTTTTTCCGCAACTTTATTGGTCTTGGAGTATTGTAACTATCGAAGCGATGGCTACCGGCAAACCCGTGATCGTTCCTGATGCTAGTGGGATAAGCGAAATAATATCAAATGAGAGTAAACGGAATAAAAATCCCTATCGAAAACGCTGAACTCCTGGCTAAAACGATTATAACTCTCTTAGAAAATGAAAATATGAGGCGAAACATGGGGAAGCTTGCCCGGGAATACGTCATTAAAAATTTAGAGGCAAGCCAATTCCTATTTAAGACTTATGATGTTCTCAAGAAGACATGCAACAACGAAGCTGTAAAAGATTAGTAAAAAAATGCCAAATGATACATTATATATGCTGAGAAGGCGTGGCGATTTGTTTTCGAATTTAAGTTGGAGATAATTTATTTACTACAACTTCACTAAGTTAAAACAAAAATCTAAAAAGTATTTAATAAACTGAGGTCAAAAAATCTTTGCAATCGCCTAAAAGCGAAATCAAAAAAGAAAATACTCAAATGCAGCGGAAAGTTCAGTTAGCAAAGGCAATTTTTAAACCAGTTTTGGGTAAGATTCGTTTCCAAAGAATATTCGAGTCCTTATACGGACTCTCTTTAATCGGTATGAATTACGGAACAGGTGACGATTCTAGTTATAGTGGAGAAATCTATTTTTTGAATTATTTTCAAGAGAATAACAAAACAAGCAACCCTGTTATTTTTGATGTGGGAGCAAACGTCGGTAAATATGCAGAATACTGTTTTGAAATTTATTAATAATCCCTCTGTGTTCTGCTTTGAGCCTTCTAAAAACACTTTTCAATTATTGCAGAAGAATGTCGGGCACAAAAAAAATGTTGTTCTATATAATTTTGGTTTTGGCAAAGAAAACAACAAAACCACTTTATTTTCGAACGAAAACGGTTCAGGTTTGGCAAGCTTGTACAATCGGCAGATTGATCATTTAGGGATTAGAATGGATAAAAAAGAAGAGGTTGAGATAAGAAAACTCGACGATTTTTGTGATCAAAACGATATTCAATATATTGACCTTGTTGAAGCTTGATGTGGAAGGAAATGAACTGGACGTCTTATATGGAGCAGACCGAATGCTAAGTAATTCGTCGGTTGGCTTTGTCCAATTCGAATTCGGCGGCTGTAATATTGATTCCCGAACGTATTTTCGAGACTTTTTTTATTTACTCAAGCCAAATTTCGATATCTTCAGGATATTGCAGAATGGCATTTATCCAATAAGAAAATACAGCGAAATTAACGAAATCTTTGTCACCTCAAATTTCTTAGCTGTAAAAAAAGTGTGATCATCAAAAATTATTAGCAAACAAGTAATTCTATATTGAAAACAAAAGAAGACCTAATAATCATCTTTTCGAATCTTGTTGTCAGATTTGTTCTTTGGTTTGAAAAGGAAGAAAAATTGGTTTTAGTATTTTGTTTGCCTGCAGTTCTCTTACAGTTTTGATTTTTTGAAATATGCGATTGTCGTATCTAATCCTTCGCTTAGGTTGATTGTTGGTTTCCATTTCAGGTCTTTCTTGATTTTTGTTGCGTTGAGCACGAGATAGGGTTGATCAGATGATAAGGGCCTAAGTGGGTATCCTGGGGGGTATGAACCGAACTTTACCTTCTTTATGTTGTATCCTATTTTTTCAGCTAATGTTTCAACGAGATGCCTGTTTGTTACTCCAATTCCTGTACCTGCGTTGTAAACTTGTCTATCTGCCTTAGGATCCTTAGCAGCAAGAACATAGGCGTTGACATGGTCATCAACGTACATGTAATCTCTTATTGAGTCTGGGGCTCCAATGTATAGGCTCTCGCCCTTTAACATTTGTGAAATTACGTATTCTACTAAGAAGTTTTTCTCAAATTTTCTTCCAAAAGAGTTGGTTGGTCTTAAAACAGTGCCATGAAGGTTGAAAGAGGTGAACATCATCTGCAAGTACATATCGCCTGCCGCCTTGGTTACAGAGTATGGGCTTGATGGTTTTAGTGCAAGATCTTCTGTTAGAGGCTGATCTCCTTGTAAACCATATACTTCGGCTGTTGAGGCTGCTAACATTTTTCGTTTTTCAGGATCAGGAAGTTCAAGCAAGCTATGTGCCACGTTCATGGTCCCAACAAAATTTGCTTGTTGATATTCAAAGGGGCGTTCGAAGGAGTCCCGAACTGGGGATAAGGCTGCTAAATGGAATACAATATTAGGATTAGCGATTCTCAGTGCGTTGCGTGTGGATGCATAATCGGTAATGTCTCCAGAAACTAGTGTAATTTCTTTTCCAGTTTCACCGAGTGGATCTATGTTTCTGCAGGCCACTCGACGGACTAGACCATAAACTTCATGCCCGTCCTTGACTAGTTTTTGTGCTAAATGGCTTCCTATGAAACCTAGTATGCCTGTTATTAGTACTTTCATTTTTTGATTCCCCTTACTGAATCGAATTCTTTTTCAGCTATAGACAGATCTTTAACGCTATTAATAGTTAACCATTTTTCCTCTTTTCCAAGTATGTAGGCTTTTAACAATCTTTTTTCTGCGAGAGCGGGAAAGGCCGTTCTTTCTATGGCACCAGTTATGGGAAGGTATTCAAATATGGAGTGGTTAAAAACATATATTCCTGAATTTATTAGCTGATCTTCTAATAACGGTTTTTCTTTAAATTCAATAATGTTATTTCCATCTAATTTTAGTACTGCAAATGGCGAACGCATAGGCGATGCTGCAATTGTTGCTATGCCCTTCTGGGCAAAGTGGAAATCGACAAATCTTTGAAGATTCAAGCTTGTTAATTCATCACCGTTCATGGCTAAAAAATTCTCGTCTGTCACGTGTCTCTTTATTGCGAGCCTAAAACCTTCTCCTGTTTCGCCTTCTTCGGTGTGTTCGCTGATGTCTATCTTTATTCCAAAACTGTTTTCTTTGATATAGTTAATTACTGCTTCTTTTCGGTAAGCTACACCCAGAACTACTTTGTTAAAGCCGTAGTCGCGGAGCCATGTAAGTGTCCAATATAATAGTGGTTTTCCTCGTAAGGAAATCATGCATTTGGGTTTGTCATCTGTAAGTGGACGTAAACGTAATCCTGATCCACCCACGAGAATGACAGCTGTTTGGACTTTTAGCGGCATTTCATGGAACCTCAGTTGAGTTTTGAATGTTTAGGTCGATTCTTGTATAAAAAGGCTCTCGGCTTTGAAAGTTGTCATTTTTTGTTATTGTTCAAAAGAATTAGTTTAATTTTTTTGCCCCTTCATTAGTCTATGAAAAAGTTTACTTGCACCTTCTAGTTTAAATAGAAAAATTGGCTTATTTCCAATAGATTGAAATGAAAAAGGCGTTTATTTCAGGAATTACTGGTCAAGATGGCTCTTATTTGGCTGAGTTTTTAATTTCAAAAGGTTATGAAGTTCATGGTATCATTCGAAGAGCCAGTACTTTTAATACTGTTAGATTAGACCACATTTATGTTGATCCTCATAGTCCTGAGGCAAAACTTTTTCTTCACTATGGTGATTTATCTGATTCTGAAGAAATTTCAGACATCTTTTACAACATTAAACCCCAAGAGGTTTACCATCTAGGTGCTCAGAGCCACGTAAAAGTGAGTTTTAGTATGCCTGAATATACTGGCAATATTACTGGGTTAGGAACAACTAGGATATTGGAAGCAATTAGGCGTAGCGGTAACAATATCAAATTCTATCAAGCTTCAAGCAGTGAAATGTTTGGGAGGACTCCTTCGCCTCAGAATGAAGATAGCCCTTTTAGTCCGACTAGTCCATATGCCACAGCTAAAGTCTTTGCATATTGGATGGCAAAAAATTATAGACTTGGATATAACATGTTTGCATGTAATGGCATACTCTTTAACCATGAATCACCCCGCCGGGGCGAAATATTTGTAACTAGAAAAATTACCATGGGCATCGCTAACATACTTGCTAAGAAGCAGCAATTTTTGTACTTAGGTAATCTTGAGCCAAAAAGAGATTGGGGTTTTGCGCCAGAATATGTTGAGGTAATGTGGAAAATTCTTCAAAGAGACGAGCCTGATGATTTTGTAGTCGGAACAGGGAAACAACATTCTGTCCAAGAATTTGTTGAAGAAGCTTTCTCGTATGCTGGATTAAACTGGCAAAAATTCGTAAAAACTGATCCAAAGTACTTTAGACCTACCGAGACAGAAGATCTCGCTGCGGATTCGGATAAAATTAAGAAGGTCATGAGTTGGGAGCCAAAAGTTCAGTTTAAAGAAATCATTAAAATTATGGTTGATGCTGATATGCGTAAAGTGGGCTTAAAACCAATTGGTGAGGGTGACAATTTCATTTCGAAGCAGTTTCCTAACCGATGGTGGAAAGTAGATTGAATAGTTTTTGGGAAAATAAGCGCATTTTGTTGACGGGCGGAGCTGGCTTCTTAGGGACTCAAATTGTTCAGAACCTTATAGATAAGAGAGGTATTTCTAAAAGTCAAATTCTGATTCCGCGTAGTAAAGAAATTGATTTGCGATTGATGAATAACTGCCAAAAAGTAGTCAAAAACGCGGACATTGTTATCCATTTGGCTGCACGTGTTGGCGGAATAGGATTTAACCAGAAGTACCCTGGTACTCTTTTCTTTGATAATATTATGATGGGGGTTCAATTAATGGAGGCTGCTCGACTTGCAAAAGTGCAAAAATTTGTTCAGGTTGGAACAGTCTGCGCTTACCCTAAATTTACGCCTACTCCATTCAAAGAAGAGGACCTTTGGAACGGTTATCCGGAAGAAACTAATGCTCCTTATGGCATAGCCAAAAAATCGCTTCTCGTAATGGCACAAGCTTACCGCCAACAATATGGCATGAACATTATTTATTTGCTCCCTGTAAATCTCTATGGTCCAGGAGATAATTTTGATTTAGAATCATCGCACGTTATACCAGCTTTTGTAAGAAAGTTCACTGAAGCTATAAAAAAAGGCAAAAAGCAAGTAACCATATGGGGAACTGGTAACGCTTCCAGGGAGTTTCTATTTGTTGAAGACGCAGCAGAAGCAATCGTGGCAGCAACCGAAAAATATGACCAGTCAGCACCAGTCAATCTTGGTTCAGGAAAAGAAGTAACAATTAAACAATTAGTCGATATTGTTGCTAAATTAACAGGATTTGAAGGCCGAATAATTTGGGATACTTCGCGACCTGATGGACAGCCAAGGCGATACTTAGATGTAAGTAGAGCAAAAAACTATTTTGGTTTCGAAGCAAAAACCGACCTGTTGTCTGGGCTCCAAAGGACGATTGAATGGTACAAATCAAAGAACAGTTGATTTTGCTGATTTACTTAGAATTATTTCGGCTCAAATATTTTTCGCATTTTGCATCTTTAATAAGAGTAGTAAGATAAGGATGCAAATCCTCTGGGGTTTTTTGGAAAAGTTTGTACTCTGAGTGTTCATTATTCAGCACAATTTTTCCTTCACATATACAAAGGAAAGCTACAGTAATGTCATGTCGCTCTGGAAATATTCTTGAATATATGTTGATAAACTTGTAAGAGCTTATTTGCAGTCCAGTTTCTTCATTAATTTCTCTTCGAAGCGTTTCTTCAAATGATTCTCCCTTGTACATTCTTCCGCCTGGAAGCCACCATTGTCCTTTGGCTGGTTGATTTTTCCTTTTTAAAAACAACAGTTTATAGTTAATTATAATTAGAGCTTCAACTGAAACAATTGGCATTAGTTTGACGATTTCGTTGTAAAGATTAGTTGGAATTAAGCCATTTTCTTTTGCGTTGGTGCTCATCATTTTTCTCCTTCGAGTTGAAAGCAAAGTATATTGGTAAGTTTGTGAGAATTTGATAAACTTTTTTACTCGGCTAAATGGAAAAGTTGAGGGCTTCTGAAGATTCTATTATTCAATTTTGCTTTTTTGTGAAAACCACTCTATTGTTCTTTTTAGTCCATCATCAAATGTGACGTTTGGTTTCCAGTCGACAAGTTTTTCTAGTTTATTTGTGTCTGGGCATCGTCTTTTAGGGTCGTCGTTGGGCAGTGGATAGAACTCTATTGTTGATTTGCATTTTGTGTTTTCTTTGATTTTGGTGGCTAGATCTAAAATAGTTATTTCTTGGGTGTTGCCTATATTTACTACTTCGCCTTTGGCATTCGAGGTTGCTGTTAACAATAGTAAACCTGTAACATTATCTGTGATGTAGCAGAACGATCGTGTTTGTTTTCCGTTTCCGTACACCGTTATAGTTTGGTTATTTAGTGCTTGAAAAATAAATCTTGACATAGCTCTTCCATACATTCCATCTTCTCGTAGTCGAGGACCGTATGTATTGAAGATTCTTGGGACTCTAATATTCATCCCGTATTGTTTACTATAAGCCATTAGCAGGGCTTCAGCAAACCGTTTTCCTTCGTCATAGCAAGATCTGATTCCAATAGGGTTGACTTTTCCCCAATAAGTTTCAGGAGTTGGAATAATCTCTGTGTCGCCGTAGACTTCAGATGTTGAAGCAAACAATAGTGTTGCGTCATTTTTTCTTGCTATTTCCGCCATCATAAATGTCCCTATAGAGCTAGTTTGAAGGGTTTCAATTGGGTGGGCTTGGTATTCGTCGGGAGATGCATGTCCAGCCATGTTAAGGATTATGTCAAATTTTTCATTGCTTTCAAATCTGCAAACGTCTGATTTAATGAATTTGAATTTTATGTGCTTGGTTAAGTGTTCAATATTTTGGGTTCTTCCAGTAGATAAATCGTCTAATGCTGTTACGTTGGAGCCAAATCTTATGAGTGTGTCACATAGCCAACTGCCAATAAAGCCCGCGGCGCCTGTGACGAGCACTTTCTTATCTTCGAATAGATCGGTTTTGACATTGCTTGTTATGTTGTCGAGGTCTTGGTTGATTATTTTGTCCATCATGTTTTTGGTCTCTTGCAAAATTGTTTGTATGATAGTTCTATGGCTTCCCAGTATCTTTCGGGGCTTCCGATATCCAAGTGATTGTAGCTTTTATCCAACTTTACTGCGTATACCTTCAAGTTCCAGTCAATGAGTTTTTGGATTGCGTCTGTAAGTTGGATTTCTCCGTTCTTTCCTTGTTTTGTTTCTTCTAATGCTTTGAAGATGATTGGGTGAAAAGCGTACATTGCCATAATTGCCAGGTTTGTTTTGGGTGTCTCTGGTTTTTCAACAACTGATTTTACTTTAATTATTCCTTTTTCGATTTCTTCTCCTTCAACAATTCCATACTGCTTTGGGTTCTCAATTTCTAGCACCAGGAAAGCAGCATCTGCGTTGAATCGTTCAAAAGCTTCAAGGAGTTTTTTGATGTAATCCATTTTTCCAGATATTATGCAGCTGTCTCCAGCATGAACTAGGCAGCTTTCGTTTTGGACGAATGGTTGGGCCATCAAAACCGCGTTGCCAAATCCTTTTGGTTCAGGTTGATTTACCCACATAGTTGTTGAAGATTCGAGTTTTTCATAGAAATCTTCTAGGTCTGAGGCTTGTCCGTTTTTTCCCATGCCTTCAAGGGTTTTGATGCAGTCCATGTCTGGTGTGAAGTGGTCTTCTATGCCGCGTTTTCCTCTTCCGACAATGTAGCAGAATTCGCGGAGTCCTGCGTCGTGTAATTGCTCAAAAACCAGTTGCACTACTGGTTTTACCATCATGTCGCCGTGTGAGGTGCTTGAGAAAATGGGGAGCATTTCTTTAGGTTGCTCTTTGGTGGCTGGAAAAAGTCTTGTTCCCAAGCCTGCTGCGGGTATTATGACCTTACGTATCATTAAGTGTCCTCTTGTTCTGTTCTATGTTAACCCATATATATTTAGTACGATAATTAAAGCAAATTATAGTTTAATCTGGGGTTTGGCTTTGAAGAAACAACCTAAAATATCTGTTGTTGGTGCCGGTTATGTTGGTTTGTGCACGGCAGTTGGATTTGCAAGCAGGGGTTATAGTGTTGTTGCTTGTGATGTAGATGAAGAGAAAATTGGTAAAATAAACAAAGGTGTTCCCCCTTTTCACGAGCCTGGTCTTCAAGAAAAACTTTCAGAAAGTATTGAAAAAGGTAACTTGAAAGGTGTAGTTGGTCAGACTAATCAAGTTGTTTCGGAGACAGATTTGACGTTCGTTGCGGTGGGAACCCCTAGCAAACCAGATGGCAGCATTGACCTGAAATATATCGAATCCGCAGCTTTTGAAATAGGTAAAGCGATTAAGGAAAAAAGTTCTTACCATGTTACAATAATCAAAAGTACAGTCGTGCCTGGAACAACTCAAAACACCGTAAAACCTATTCTTGAAAAAGAATCAGGAAAAACTGCTGGAGCAGATTTTGGTTTATGTATGAATCCTGAGTTTTTACGTCAAGGTTCAGCTTTTCAAGATACCCTAAATGCAGAAAGAGTAGTTATTGGTTCCTTTGACAAGCGTTCAGGGGATGTTTTGGAGCATTTGTACAGAGACTTTTATGATGCTCGTATGCCCTCATTGATTAGAACTACTCTCTCGACAGCTGAACTTATCAAGTACGCCAGCAATGCAATGCTTGCAACAAAAATAAGTTTTATCAACACGATTGCTAATATTTGCGAGAAAATTCCTGGGGCTGACGTTAAAGTCGTGGCGGAAGCGATGGGTTTGGACAAGCGTATAGGTCCGCTTTTCTTGGATGCGGGTTTGGGTTATGGTGGTTCATGTTTTCCTAAGGACGTTAAGGCGTTGATTGCTTGCTCGAAGGGTTTGGGTTATGATCCTGAACTTTTGGATTCTGTTGAGCAAGTGAATAAAATTCAGCCTCTGAAAGCTGTTTGGTTCTGCAAGGAGCTTTTGGGAAGTCTTGTTGGCAAAAAAATTGCAATTCTAGGATTAGCTTTCAAACCAGATACAGATGATATGAGGGAGGCCCGTGTAATTCCCCTAATAAATCAGCTGCTTAAGGAGGGTGCCAATGTTACTGCTTATGATCCAGTTGCCATGCTTATTGCTAAAGTAATCTTTGACAATAAAATCAGATACGCCTCATCAGTTTTTGAATGCATAACTGGTGCAGATGCTTGCATAATAGTTACGGAATGGGCAGAATTCAAAAAACTTTCGCCAGAAGACTTCACAAAAAACATGAAACAACCAATACTTATTGATGGAAGAAGAATCTTTAACCCAGAGACCTTTAAAACAAAAATGAAGTTTGTTGCATTAGGTCTAGGAAAATAACTTTTATTCTTCATTTTTATTTAGCGTTTCTTGCAATTTGTACAACCAGCTCACACCAACATAACCCGCCTCACAATCCACAAAAACAAGATGGTATTGGAGCCAAAACACTCTACGCCACAACCAAACAACAAACAAAAATAAACACAGCAAAACCACAAACTAAACGAAGTGGCACCCAAAAAACCCATAACCACGCTAGTCAAATCAATCATCCAACAAAAGCTAACTTTCAGTTACCAAAATTATCGCTAATTCTTATTCAATAAACCAAAACTGATAAAGAGCACATCTTCACCAACAGTTAGCTAACATAGACTACTAGGGAAGAGAAGTGATATGTCTAAGGCTACAGAGATGGCGAGGGTTTCAGCCAAAGGCGGCTTTCACCTACTCTGGGGTATAGTCCTATCCACAGTCATCTCGGCTGTTGGAACAATTTTCATTGCCAGACTTTTAGGCTCAGATAACTATGGCTTATACGCAATTGCCCTAGCTGCCCCCAACTTAATTTCAACCTTCAGAGATTGGGGAATAACCACCGCCATGGTAAAATATTCTGCAGAATACAACAGCGAAAATAACGTGGCAAAAATAAGAAGCGTCTTTGTCTCAGGATTAGCCTTCGAAATCATAGTAGGTGTGGCACTATCAGTACTTTCTTTGGTACTCTCTCAATTCCTAGCAGACTTCTATGGACGCCCAGCTATCGTTCAATTAATCCAAATAGCTTCCTTGTTCATTTTAACCGGGGCACTAGTGAATACTGCAAGTGCAGCCTTCACAGGTCTAGAAAAGATGCATCTAAACAGCATAATGCTAGTTGTTCAATCATTAGTTAAAACCGGCCTTATTCTTGCACTAGTGATTTTAGGTTTTGGAACCCTTGGCGCAGTTATCGGGTTCTCAGTAGGAGTCATAGTTGCTGGAATTACAGGAGTTTTACTAGTATACGTAATGTATCGAGCTCTACCTAAACCGCCAGAAGGAAAATTAGAATTCATAAAAACAACCAAAATAATGCTAAAATATGGATTACCATTATCGATAGGCGCCATTTTATCCGGCTTTCTAACACAATTCTACAGCACAATAATGTACATTTTCGTAACAGACAATTCTTTGATAGGCAATTATTCTGTATCTTTGAATTTCGTGGTTCTAATCACTTTCTTTGCAACTCCCGTGACAACTATGCTGTTTCCTGCCTTCTCAAAGTTGGATGCAAAAAAAGAACGGGAACTTCTACAGAATGTGTTTCAATATTCAGTAAAATATGCCACTCTTGTAGTTGTTCCAGTAACAGCGATGATTATGGCTCTTGCCCAACCTGCGATTAATACTATATTTGAAGGTAAGTATCGAGCAAGCACCTTTTTACTTAGCTTTATCAGCGGTTACTTATCTTTTAACTGCTCTTGGCAGTCTAAGCATAGGTAATCTAATAAACAGTCAAGGATACACTAAATACAACTTAAAATTAACATTGTTAACGGTTATAATCGGTTTTCCATTGAGTTTTGGGCTGATTTCTCAATTCGGAATTATAGGTCTAATAGTTACAAGCTTAGTAGTTGGGCTTCCAAGTCTATTTTTAAGTTTACGCTTCATTAAAAAGAATTTTGGTGTTTCCATAGATTGGACATCTTCTGCAAAAATTATGTTTTCGTCAGGTACTGCAGCAATCTTAACTTATGTTACAATCAGTCAGTTACCTTTTAGCAGTCTAATACAATTAGTCGTGGGCGTAATTATCTTTGTGATTGCCGTTCTACTTTTAGCCGTAATTACTAGAACTATAAACAAAGCTGATTTAGTTAACATTCGAGCAAATTGTTAATGCCCTAGGACCCCTACGAAAACCATTAGCTTTTGTGCTTAAAATAATCGAGAAGTTAATGGATATTTTCCACAAAAATAAGCCTTAAAAGAAAAACAATGATTAACTGAAAATCCCCTAACTGCTAAAAAATAGTTGTTTTACTGCGAAATCGCTATCAAATATCGATTTGCTCTAACGTTTTCTTCTGGGTGACTTATTTTTCTAAATTTGCCACAATAGTTTCCCCCAGTATGGGTGCAGGTATAACTTGCGTTTGAGTAGAGACTGCATGAATAAGTAAATTTGCAAATTGTTTTTCGGTTAATCAAAGAAGCAAACAACATTTCTTTAGATTTTTTCATTTTCTCTTCTCCATGCTTGGCAGACGAGTGCCTGATATTATCATGTCATAATTTGCTAATAGAACTATGTGGTTGTATCGCTACAGCCACACTCATTTGTTAACTGAAAACATATTTATTCTCTGACAGTAAGTCATAATACCAAGTTTTACCTAAAGAGCTAAGGATTACCATGAAAGCGCTTGTTTTAAGTGGCGGAAAAGGAACCAGGCTAAGACCTCTTAACATTCACCTGTGCCAAACAACTAATTCCAGTAGCTAACAAACCCATCTTAGGATACGTTCTTGACCAAGTAGCTTCAACCAGCATAAAAAAAGTCGGCATAATCACTGCACACGAAACCGGCCAGTTCGTTCAAGATTACGTTAAAGACGGATCTAACTGGAACCTTAATGTTTCTTATATTCCTCAAGAACCACTTGGCTTAGCACACGCAGTAAAAACAGCTAAACGTTTTCTAGGTCAAGATTCTTTTGTCATGTGCTTAGGCGATAACGTAACTGGTCAAGGCTTAGAACCATTCGTTAAAAAATTTAAGAATGAACATCTTGATGCGCTTATAATTCTAAAAGAAGTCGATAACCCATCGAGTTTTGGAATCGCTCAATTAGATGAAAAAGGCAACATTACCAGGCTAGTAGAGAAACCTAAAACTCCCATGGGTAATCTAGCCATTATTGGAACTTACCTATTTTCCAACAAAGTACACGGCGCCATAGAAAAAATTAAACCTTCATGGCGAGGTGAACTAGAAATTACAGATGCCATCCAAGAAATGATCAACATGGGCTTTTCAGTTAAAGCTGAAATCTTGAATTCATGGTGGCTTGACACAGGCAAAAAAGACGACATTCTATCTGCTAACGCGAAAATTCTGGATGAATACATTAAACGTGACATTAAAGGAACAGTAACTAACAGCACGGTAGATGGCAGAGTTAAAGTTGAGGCAGAAGCAAAAATCGTAGACAGCGTAGTTAGGGGACCATGTGTGATTGGGAAAGGTGTTTTGATTGAAAACTCATTCATTGGTCCATACACAAGCATTGGAGACGGCTCAAAGATCTATAATTCTAACCTTGAATATTGCGTTGTTCAAGAATGCGTAACTGTTAAAGATATTGAGCGACTCGAGGACAGCTTAATCGGCAAAAACGCTAAAGTAACCCGTAACCAGAGGAACAGAACAATAAAGCTACATGTTGGAGATTTCTCAGAAATCGAGGTTTAACACTCAAAAAAGGAACTATTTATAAACTTTTTAAATTGATATGTTTGAGAGTAAACAAGGGATAACTTATGTTACAGGGGATAAGAATTAGACCAATAAAGCGGCTTTCAGATGAGAGAGGCTTTTTCACTGAAGTTATGCGTAAGGATTGGAAGGAACTCTTTGGAGAAGACACTGTTGCGCAAGCAAACTTTTCATTCACGTATCCTGATGTTATTCGTGCTTGGCACCGACATGTTAAGGGTCAAGTTGACTATTTTTTAGCGCTTAGAGGTTTGATTAAAATCTGCGCTTTTGATGATAAGACCTCGGAAGTTAATGAGGTAATTTCAAGTGGCTTAGATTTGCAAGTGGTTCGTATGCCTGGGCACTATTGGCATGGCTTCAAAGCGTTAGGCAACGAACCTGCAATGCTTCTATACTTCACCACTAACCTATATGATGCATCGAACCCTGATGAGGAACGTCGTCCGTGGAATGACCCAGCACTCATTCCAAAAATCGTAAACGGCAAAAAAGATGATGCTCGTGTTGGTAAACCATGGGATTGGAATAATCTTCCCCACAAGTGATGAAATATGAAACTGTTAGTTACTGGCGGATTAGGATTTATCGGAAGCAACTTCTGCAGGCTCATACTTGCAAAGTACCCTGACTGTGAATTAATAAACGTTGATAAAATTGGCATAGGCGCTAACCCAGCAAATTTGCATGATATTGAGAATGATAAACGTTACACTTTCATCAAAGGAGATATTTGTAACCCGCAACTCATGAATCGCCTGGTTCATCAGGTGGATGCAGTTGTGAACATTGCAGCCGAAACTCATGTTGACCGAAGCATCGCCGACCCAAACATATTCCTCCAAAACAACACTGTTGGCACCTTCACAATTCTCGAAGCCATACGAAGGCATAATCATAAGGCACGGCTTCTTCAGGTATCCACCGACGAGGTTTATGGTGAAGCCCTTGAAGGCTCATTCACAGAAAACACCCCGCCTAAACCCTCTAATCCTTACTCAGCTGCCAAAGCCGCCGCAGACATGTTCGTACTATCTTACCATAAGACTTTTGGTTTAAACGTTTCAATCACACGATGCACCAACAACTTTGGTCCCTACCAACTTCCTGAAAAGTTAATTCCTAAAACAGTCATCCGCGCCCTAAGAGATCTTCCAATCCCAATTTATGGAAAAGGAACTAACATTCGCGACTGGATCTACGTAGAAGACCATTGTGAAGCCCTGCGTATTGTGCTTGAAAAAGGAAAAGCAGGAGAAATCTATAATGTTTCAGCAGGAAACGAGATTGCAAACATTGAAATAGTCAAAAAAATAATTTGCTTGCTCCATAAACCTGAAAGCCTAATAACATTTGTCGAAGACCGCCCCGGACATGACACCCGCTACAGTTTGGATTCCACAAAAACCAGAACTGAATTAGGTTGGAAACCAAAGTTCAGTTTTGAGAAATCTTTGGAGTCAACGGTTAAGTGGTATCTTGACAACGAACACTGGTGGACACCCTTTGCAACCGAAGTTATTTTGCATCCGACACCCTGGAAGCTTGGTGGCTAGTTAATTGAAGCTTTTAATTACAGGTGCAAGTGGGCTTTACGGCTCAAAACTAGCTCAAATGGCGCTTTCCAAAAATTACGAGGTTTATTCATCGGACATTCAGGAACTTGTCGATTTACGGTAACTTTGTTAAACTAGATATTTCCGGAAAAGCGCAAGTTGATGAAGCCTTCAAAACTATAAAGCCCGACGTCGTTGTTCATGCTGCAACATTAACCGATGTTGATAAATGCGAATTGAACAAGGAGCTTGCTTGGAAAGTAAACGTTGAAGGCACAAAAAACATCGTTGAAGCAGCCAAAACTACAGGTTCATTTTTGATTTATATCTCTACGGATTACGTTTTTGGAGGAGAAACGGGTCGCTACAAAGAAACCGATACGCCTAACCCCATCAACTACTATGGGGTAACCAAGCTGAAAGCTGAAGAAATCGTCAAAACCCAAAAAGAATACTTCATAGCAAGGCCCAGCGTTATGTACGGTTCTACTCCTGCAGCTGGAAAAGTCAACTTTGCCCTCTGGCTAATCGAAAACCTCGGAAAAGGCGAACGTGTCAAAATTGTAACTGACCAATGGAATACACCCACGCTCAACACTAATTTAGCTGAAATGACTTTGGAAGTTATAGAGCGCAAATTAACTGGAATTTATCATTTGTGCGGTGCCACACGAGTAAGCCGATTTGAGTTTGCTGAGCAAATCGCAGATGTTTTCAGCTTAGATAAAAGTTTGATTGATAAGGTTTTATCTTCTCAATTCACTTTGCCTGCTAAACGCCCTATGGATTCATCCCTTGACACTTCAAAAGCACAGCAAACTCTGCAGCATAAGCCGCTTGAAATGGATATGGCTTTGAAGCAGTTGAAGTTTGAGCTTTCCCAGAAAGGCAATAACTGAGCGCAAGTGTTATGTGTAAGTTTCAGTGTTTTTCTGGTTGTTTGGGAAGGATAGATGAATCCATCTAATGTTAAGCAAATAGCTAGACAGCGTATTCTAATACTGTTTGAGCAAGCCAAGAAAGTCTGTAAGGCAAATCCAAAGTTGGCTATGCAATACGTTGTTTCTGCAAGAAAGATTGCTATGGCTGCCAAAACCCGTTTGCCCGTTGAGTTTAAACGCGGAACATGCAAAAAATGCAACTCTCTGTTTGTGCAGGGGGTTAATTGCCGTGTTAGGATAAAGCAGAAAAGGGAGCCTCACGTTGTAGTAACATGTTTAAACTGCGGTAACCAAACTCGTATACTATTAAAAAAGAAAATGGAGCATAAGGAACTTGAGCAAGATAACTACTCGAATGAAGCGCCATGTTAGGCACGTTTTGAAAGATGAGAACCCGACGATTTGGGTTGGCAAAGAAGGTTTAACGCCTCCATTGGCAGCTGAAATCGAGAAGCAACTGCAAAGAAACAAGATGGTTAAGGTTAAGATTTTGCCCGCTGCTCTGCAAGGTGAAGTGACAGCTCAAGCTATCGGAGTTAACGCTGCTGAACAAACTAATTCAGCTTTGGTTGAAGTTAGAGGTCACGTGTTCATTCTGTTTAGGAAGCGAAAAGCTGAAGAAGAGTCATCTCAACCATAATTTTTCTAAATAACACTTTCTGAGGTTGATGCTTAGTGGGTTGTTCGGAGAATATTTATATTAGGCTTCATTGTTTAACTGCAAGGAAAAACCAAAGGATTAGAGCAACTTGACGACTCCTCATGACGTTCCAGCTTCAAAATTCATAGTTAGATTAGCAAAGTATCTTAGGGAAAACGTTGACGAAGTTCAGCCTCTTCCATGGGCAGCTTTCGCTAAAACAGGCATGCATGTTGAGAAGCAGCCACAGGACCCAGATTGGTGGTTTACCCGAAGTGCATCGATTCTGCGCAAAGTATACATTTATGGTCCAATCGGACTTGAAAAACTACGCGCTGAATATGGCGGTAGAAAAAATAGAGGCAGTAAACCTGACCGTGTGAAAAAAGCAGGTGGAAGCGGAATCCGCAAGAGTTTGCAGCAGCTTGAATCTGCAGGTTTAATCCAGATGTCAAAGCCTAAAGGACGAGTAATGACTCCTAAAGGACGTAAGCTTCTCCAAGAAGTTGCTGGAGACTTATCTAAAGAAATGGTTAAAACTGTCCCTGAGCTCAAGAAGTATCAAGGCGAATAGTGACAATGTCAGATGACGAGCTTGCCCAGATTCGTAAACGAAAACTTTCTTCGATGCAGCATCGCGTGAGTGATGAGCAAAGGCAAGCTCAAGCAGAGCAACAGATGGAGAATCAAAAGCAGGCGTTGCTTAGTAAGATATTGGCGCCTGAAGCTCGGCAAAGGCTAAATAACCTGAAAATGGTTAAGCAGGAATTTACCGAGAGTATTGAGATGCAGCTGATTGAGATGGCGCAGACGGGAAAATTGCCCATTCCACTGTCAGATGCACAGCTCAAACAGATATTAGTTCAGCTTCAATCACGGAAGCGAGAGACAAAAATCAGAAGGATATAGAAATGGCAAGAGTTAAACCAACAGGAAAAAAACTCAGATTAGCCAAAGCTGGCAAAGAATCACAGTCTGTTCCAACATGGGTTATTGCCCGAACTGACGGTAAAGTTAGGAATAATCCTAAGCAGCGACGCAACTGGAGAACCAGGAAGATAAGAGCATAGGAGAATTAGAGCGCAATGGCCAAAGAAACTACTAAACAAGTTACAAAAGAAGAAGAAACAGAAGAATTAGCTGTTGTCAGAAGAGGAACCTGGAACTGAACTAGTTGCTGGACAGGCTCAACCTGAAACTGCACCAGCCGAAGAAGAGGCTGTTGAGGAAGCTAAGCCTAAGAAAAAGAAGAAAGACGAACAAATCGTTGAAGAAAGATTCTACACAATCCCCCTGTCAAGAGCGTTGGTTAGACCACCAAAGAAACGTGCTCCAAGAGCCATGCAACTTATAAAAGAATTCGTAAACAGGCACATGAAAATTGCAATGAAGGTCACTGAAGAAGAGGAAGAAGAAGAATTGCCGCAACTCATCATTAGCAAAGAAGTCAATGAGAAAATTTGGGACCGCGGTATAGAGAAGCCTCCACGCAAGATCAAGACACGCATTACAAAAGATAAAGACGGTAACGTAACCGTTTACTTGGCTGAAACACAAAAATAATTTTAGTTTTTTATTTTTTGTTTTATTTTCTTTGCTGAGGTTATTCCTTTCTTAATGCAAAGGCGGTAAAGGTTAACATTGGGAATTATGTGTCAAATATTTTTGTAAACCTGCAAAAAACACCGGAATCTAAAAAAAGGAGTATAGCGTGAGAGTTTCGCTAATAACAAATTCATCAGGGGATTTATTTCTTGACTGTTTACTTATCAAGTATAGTGGGAAGCGCAAGCATAGGCGTGTATGCGCTTGCAACTGAGAAGATCGTTTTGATTCCGCGTATGGTTCCGCTTGAAAAAGCCCAGGAATTCGCTGATTACCTAAAAGTGAAACTTGCCTACACATCAATCTCCGGCTCGGTTTTGGCTGGTTCGCTGGTAAGTGCAAACTCATTGGGCATGATGGTTTCACACGCGATACGCGAAGAAGAATTAGCTGCGATAAAAATGGTTTTTGATGGTAACATCACCATTATGGATTCTAAGAAAACCGCTTACGGCAATCTGGTTTTAGCTAATGATAAAGGTGCCATAGTTGATCCACGATTCAAAGAGACTGAAATAGAAAAAATCTCTAAAGCTCTGGGAGTTGAAGCGGTGCCAACAGAAATCGCGGGGTTACCGTATGTTGGTTCTTTGGCTGTTGCCACTAACAAAGGTGTATTGGCACATCCACTGCTAAAAGACGAGGAAAGAAAAATCCTTGAAGATGTCTTCAAAGTTCCCGTGGACGTAGGCACTATAAACTGTGGAGTTCCATATGTTGGCACAGGCTTGCTTGCAAATAGTCACGGTGCCGTTGCTGGTTCTATGACAACTGGACCCGAGATGTTTATAATTGGGAACGCACTGGATGTTGTGCAGGAAGAAGAAAAATGAAAACTTTCAAAGTAACAGGCACAATCAACAAGCCCAGATTATCAACTTCATTTGTTAGAGAACTCTTAGCTGAAAAAAGCGAACATGCAGTCGAGAAAGTTTACGCTGAAATAGGAAGCCGACACCGCGTAAGAAGATTTCACATAAAAATAATCAGTTCTGAAGAAATTTCTGTTGACCAAATCAAAAATCCAATCTTGAAGAAAATTGTTGCTGGAGCGTAAACCTTTTGGCGCATAGAGACAAAGCTGAAGAAGAACTCCGCCGTCTCAGCATGGAAATGCGTTATCTCGAACAAACCGCAGATGCACTACAACAACGAATAAGTATGGTAAATGCAGCCCTCACCGACATAAACTACGCCAATATGACGCTTGATGGTATTGAACAAGAAAAAGAAAATTCTGAAATGCTTATTCCAATCGGCGGAAGTTCATATGTTAAAGTGAAGCTTGCAGACACAAACAAAGTAATTATTGGAATGGGTTCAGGGGTGTCAGTTGAAAAAACCCTTCCGGAAGCAAAAGCAACCCTTAAAGAACGCTTAGATGAACTTGAGAAAACCATGCATTCAGCCCAACAACAATTCAGTCAAGTAGCTGAGCGATTAAACTCGGGCAGAAGCAGACTTGAAAGCATGCTTTCGACAAGAGAAGGGAAACAATAGCTTAATGTTTGATAAGTTAAAATCAGGTTTTAAAGGTTTAATTAACAAAGTTACAACAACTGAACTTAAAACTGAAAACTTATCTCCTATTTTATCTGAATTCAAAATGAGTCTAGCCGAAAACGATGTTGCTTATCCCGTAGCAGATAAAATCTGTGACGAACTCGAAAAACGTTTGGCAGGAGTTCAAGTTAAACGTTTGGAAGACCGCAAAAAAATTGTTGAAGACAACCTCCGTCAAGTCCTCTTAGACGTCATGTTAACCAACATAAGAATTGACCTGCTAAAAATAGCAGAAGAAAAACGCAAGAAAAAGGAACCTTTTGTCTTAATGTTTGTGGGAATCAATGGAACTGGTAAAACCACAACCATCGCAAAGGTTGCTCAGTTTCTGCGTGACAAAAGTTATTCTGTAATTCTTGCTGCAGCTGACACTTACCGTGCTGGCTCAATTGAACAATTAGAAGAGCATGGTAGACGGTTAGGTATGCGAGTGATTAAGAGTATTTATGGCGGTGACCCAGCCGCCGTCGGTTATGACGCGGTAAGTCACGCAAAAGCACATGGTCTTAACATTGTTTTAATTGATACTGCCGGTAGAATGCAGACTAACCAGAACTTAATGAATGAACTCGTTAAAGTGAAACGTGTGGTGCACCCTGACTTAACAATTTTTGTAGTGGATTCCCTAATTGGTAACGATGCAGTTATGCAGGCAGGAGAATTCAACAAAGCCGTAGGTATCGACGCAACAATCCTTACAAAAGTGGATGCAGACGTCAAAGGCGGATCAGCATTAAGCGTAACATACGTAACACAAAAACCAATCCTGTTCATCGGAATAGGCCAAACCTATAAAGATCTAGAACTTTTTAACCCAGAAAAATTCGTCAACATGGTCCTAAGATAATTTAGGGCTCTTCCAAATCTGACAGTTCAAAAAATATTTTGCTAGGGTAAATCCAGTAAGCTTTAATAAAATCCTCAAGGGTTTGGTCAACGTCTAATGCATCAAAAAAGTTAACGAATTCTTCATCAATTCCTTCAAGACTCTTGGATGTGTAAACTTTCAGATGCGCCAAATATTCTTTTTCAGGCATCAAACTTTCCATCAAAATGTTTTCTGGAACGTTTATTGCAAAGCGCAGATTAGTTAAGACGTCAAGTACAGCAGCTTTGCGAACGTTATCATTTTTTGTTTTAATCACGATTAGCCTTTGATCTGTCTTTCGGTAGTTCCAATTAGTGCCTTCGTTTAACGTTGCTGACAAGTAGAATCCCTAAAAAAATAAAGCGCAAACCTCTATTTTACGTTACTTCTTTAACTCAACCACTAAAAGTTCAAGCGTTGACTGCCCAACGTTTTCTGCTTCATGCATCTGCTCTTTTAAGAAGATAGCTTTGCCGGTTTCAAGGTCTAAAATGTTGGTTTTGCCCTCGGAAGTTATCTTTATTTTGCCACCTTTAAGCACATAAACAACATGGTCAGGATGATGATGCATTGAGGCAATCTCTCCAGGTTTAAAAGTAGCGTTGAATACACGCACACGTTCGTTTTCCATTATAAAGTTGTAAACGTTACTGGCAACATCTTTTGGGTCAAACATTTTTTCTGTCAAAAATCTATTCACCAAACTACTCTGGCAGCTTAAAGCAATTAAAGCTGTGTGGTTGCACCTGAGCAGTCACATCTTCTTTTCTTCTGAGAAAATTATCCATTTCTATTTAAAAATGAAAGGAAGACGGTTACTGCTCAAGTGACCTACCCTCACATAATTTATAACATAAATTATTCTTTAAGCAAAAGGACTTTGTCACTAAGATGAGGTTTGTCGGAAAGCGATAGGTAAAATTATATGTGGAAGCATCTCATTTAGAATGCCTTATGTGGGTCCGTGACGCAGTACGGATAGCGTGTCAGCCTTCTAAGCTGAAAGTCAAGGGTTCAAATCCCTTCGGACCCGCTTAAACTATTAATGATTTTACTTCAAGTTTTTGACTATAGATAAATGTTTTTAAAAGAATTGACCAAGTTGAATTCGTCGTTTAAAAACTCGGTTTTATGTGACTGATCCAGTTGGGTAACGTCCAAGCGCATCTAGTATCTCTTCAGTAGTAGTTTTTTTCCCGGCATTTCGCACAAAATCCGAAGCGACAACTATTCCTACTAGTTTGTTGCTCTTGAGAACGGGTAATCGTCTTATTTTGTTGGTTGACATAGTCCTAGCAGCTTCTTTAAGCGAGGTGTCAGGGTCAACTGTTATAACTGTTTTAGTCATGACCTCTGTGATTTTAACATCTGGAGATCTTCTTTTTGCCACAATTCTTCTCACTATATCGCGTTCGGTAATTATTCCAACTGGGAATGCTTTGATTACCACTATTACGCAGCCAACACCTTTAGATGACATGAGTTCTGCGGCTTCAAAAACCGTTTTGTTTGGGTCAATTGTTACGACTTCTTTAGTCATTATTTCTTTAACAGTTGGCATAAAATATCTACTTAAAAAGAAAACCGTAGTGGATAAAAGGGTTGTTATTTGTAGCTGCGAGATCTCAGAGTAATGGATTCAAACTTTAGGGGATTGTTGTTTGGATGCTATTTTTTGGAAGCTGCGCAAATGAGGAAAAATCTGCTTAATTATTTCTAGAGCAAGTCTTTTGCAGGATTACTGTTACTTGTTGTAATCCTCTACACATTGCTAAATAACTTGTTAAGTTTGTAATGTACATAATTTTTTGTTGCTGTTGTTTTGTTGTACAACCGATCTCTTATCGTCAATCTCAATAAACAATAAAAGAGAGTATTCTGTAACCAAAATGGTTACCATTGAGAATCCATAAACAACACAAAAATGAACTTCTGCTTGTAGCGCTATTACTGTCAAGCGTCTTCTTAATCGTACAAATTAACCTGCCAAACAATAAACTAGTTGCATCAGGTGACGTAGGCACACAAGTCGGCGGCATCTTAACAAGCAACACAACATGGACAACAGCAAACAGTCCCTATATAATAACCAGCACAATTCAAATACCTGACAACTTCAATCTTACAATCGAGCCAGGAGTAACAGTCACAATTCAATCCTCCGACACAACAATGTTTCTAATTAACGGAGTAATCCAAGCTCACGGCAACATAACAAACAAAATCATCTTTGATGGCAACGGCAACTCAAACTTTTTTAAAACAAACCACCCCGTTGCCAAAGGATTCGTAGATCTGGATTACTGCATTATTGGAAATGGACAGAGTGCTTTTTGGTTTGACAACACAGGCTCTTTTAACTTAACAAATTCAGAGCTAAGTAACCTTTCTCAAAGCTCATACTTATGGTACCCCTCACAAGACACATTCATAGAATATAATTCATTCACAAATACCGCAGGCATCAAAATAGGAACAGACGACTTTTCATCTCATTCTCCAGGAGCTGTTTACATTAAATACAATCTTTTCAACAGCAATCAAGGCTTCATCATAAACAATTATGCAAGCTATGGATCAAGCAAAACAATTGTTAACAATAATTCCTTCACAAACACTATGGGAATACTATTGGAAGTGGAAAAAACAGCAACCACAGCCGATATGGATGCCTCCCAAAACTATTGGGGAACCACAAACACAACAATTATTGACTCCATGATTTATGACAAAAACGATGATGTTTCATGCTCTAGCTTCATTAGTTATTTGCCTTTGCTTGATGCACCAGACCCTGAGACTCCTATAGCGCCAACTCCCACGCCTTCCCCTACACCGACTGAACCTCCAATTCCTACTCCGACAGGCACTCCTGAACCAACGTCTGCGCCCACAATCACTCCTGATCCATCACCATCCCCTAATCCATTAACATCTCCTACTAATACATCAACCCCGACAGAAACAACAGCTATTTCCTCGGCCACAGATCAAACGGATAATCCAACAATAACAATCTCTGATCCAACAGTAAATCCAAATGGAGCACTAGATAATGCTGATCCTTCCAATAGATTAGCTATCCCTGAGTTCTCGCTATGGGGTGTCGTCTTGATTTTGTTTGCCGCAGGATCTTTAAGTTTAGTCATGCTGAAAAGAAAAAAATTGAAGCTAACAGAAGAGTAACCCTGCAAAATATATCCCTATTAAGCAATAGTTGCCATAGCCCTTAAAGCAAATCTTTTGCCTAAAAAAATTTTGAGACAATTTTATTTTTTTTCCTCAAGGTTTATCACGTTGACATCGAAAACTATTTCCATACTCCAACCTTAACTAACCTTTAGGCGCACATTGATGGACCGCAAAGATTACCTAAAAGAACCTGTTAAACACATAAAAATAAACGGCACATTAACCGTTGACCAATTGATGCAACAATTCAAAAACTCAGGTTCGCTTGGCGCAGGGCGATTAGCTGATGCGTGTGACATTTATGAGAAAATGCTAAGAGAAAAAGACTGTACCATCTTTTTGGCTTTGTCAGGCGCGGTTGTTCCTGCAGGAATGCGCACCTTGATCGTTGATTTAATACGAAATCATCTTGTGGATGTGATTGTAAGCACCGGCGCATGCATGGTACATGACGCCATAGAAGCTGTTGGTGGGCATCACTACAAAGGTGGATTGTCAGTTAACGACGTGGAACTCTACAAGTACCACCTATTTCGCATTTACGACATATTTGTCCCTGAAGAAGACTACGTTAGACTTGATTTTAAATTGTCAGAAATGTATGCTGAAATTGCCAAAGAACGCAAAGGAGAAAGTTTGGCTTCAAACGAATTTGCATATGAAATAGGCAAACGCTTAACCGACAAAAACTCCATCCTGCGTGCCGCTTACGAAGAGAACATTCCCATTTTCCTTCCTTCTGTGCGTGATTCAGAATTCGGCTTTATTCATTGGCTTCACGCTTCGCAAAAAGACCAGAAAAATGTGCTTTTAGTTGACGCTTTCAAAGATGTGCCAACAATATGTCAAATCTGCGCTAAATCACCTAAAAACGGCATGATAATTATAGGTGGAGGAGTACCTCGCAACACAATCCAATCATCCGCACTCGCATCCAAAAAAGGCTTAGACTACGCAGTTGTAATTACCTTGGATCGACCTGAAACAGGCGGATTGTCTGGTTCAACATTGGAAGAGACCGTGAGTTGGGGTAAAATGAAAGGAGCAGCTGATCATGTGATGGTTATCGGTGAAGCTTTGATGGTTTTTCCTTTTCTTGTTGCTTCAGTGACGGAGCGTTTGGGTGCAGGGTTTACGCGAGATTCTTTTTTGCAGCGAGAACAACTTGCAGGTAAGGGATTAACATGAGCAGTCATTCTGAAGAAGAGTTCTGCGGCAACTGCGATAGCCACAACAGCTATGAGTATCCCACAAAAGTTTTCTGTTCAACCCGTTACTGGCACCACGAAAATCCCATTGTAGATACGCTTTGGCATTGCGACAGCTACAACAAGGTTAGCCAAGAATGTTACTGCGTAAGAGAAGCAATGAAAAAAGCAGACGAAACAAAGTAAAGTTAAAGTTAATAATCACTTCAACAATTTATTGGAATCTGCAGCCCGGTGGTGTAGCGGTCAAGCATAGGGGCCTCTGGAGTCCTTGACGAGAGTTCGAATCTCTCCCGGGCTACCAATTAATATCTTGATTTTTAGGATTCAGATTTATATTACAAATCTATAATAGAATATCGACAAGAAGTATTTGGGTGCTAAAATTTGGCTGATTTGAAAGATTGCCCCTTTGGACAAGACATAAAAAACGACTGCAAAAACTGCGACTACTCTAAAAGTAACCATTATGATTCAACAACTGGAAAATGCGTTAAAAGATAACTAATTTTTGAATATTGCAAACTATTAGCAATTTTCTAACCAAACTTACCTGTTTTCAACAGGCATATGTTTCTTTAATAGATTGATCCTCTCAGATAATAAAGGTAAAATTTTCTCAACTGCAACAAACGCAATTGTAGCATAAGCTATTCCACCTAAAACATCAACAACGTAGTGTTCGCCCAGATAGACTACAAAAAACCAGGTTCCGACAGGAAGCGCTAACGTTGGAAGACTCTTCCATCTCCAAATTTTAAATGCGAAAAAGAAAACCAATAAAGGTATAGCTGAATGCATACTGGGAAAAGCAGCATTCACATTTCCGCCTAAAAAATCGAACAAAGTTCTGTAGACAGGGATACCTAAACTAGGATCAACTGACCCTGTTAAGATTCGAATAGTGACATCTGGCATTTCCTTCCACGGAGGGGCAACGGGATAAAAGAGAAAAGTTATCAATGCCGAGTAAGTTAGAACGCTAAAGGCAACAATGTATTTCCAATAGTTCTTAGGACTTTTTCTCCAAACTATAAAAGCAAAGATAGTTGGAATAAAGAAATATGATCCATAGTAGAGAGCTCCTATGTAATCTAAAGCAGGGTACCTAAAATTCTGTTGCAGAATCATACTCGGAAGCTGACCAAATAATTGTAACTCCAAATTTTGTGGTCCAGAATGAAGATTAAACTCTGAGATTTTGCCTACGAAGCCATACATCATTTCATATGAGATAAATACGGTGACGAATGGGAGCCAATCCTTTAAGGCACTCCACGTTCGTCGATTATAGGAAGCGTAAAAGAGAATCCCTAAAACAAGAAATTCCGGTCCTGGCATAACGGTGAATTTTAGGCAGAAGATGGTTGCAGCTACGACATAGATTCCTAAGAAAAGAAGAGAAAAGAACCTTGATGAATGATAGTCAAAGCTTAATTCATGCTTCAATTTTTCAAGCTTGGGCTTTTTTATTTCTTCTTCTTTCTTCACCATTATTTTGTCGCGCAACTTCAATTACGTTATATAAGCCTTTTTAAATGCCTTTTCCCAATTTGTCTGTAAAACTGATCTTCAATGAGAAATGAGTATACCTCTCAGACCAATACAGTCATGTTGAAGAAGAAACTTTAGGAACCACAAGAAACTTTAGAGACCTTGAAAACCCTATAACGTCTGTGGAATAATGGAAAAAGTATGGGATGAACTAAAAAAGATTGAAGCCCAAGCGGAGCAAATCCAAACTGATGCTCAAGAAAGAGCTAAAAACATGGTTTTTTTAGCGAAGCAAGATTCTGAGAAGCTTATCCAAAACAGCCGAATATATGCAGAACAAGAGTCACAGAAACTTTTCGCGAATGCAATAAAAGAAGCTAATTTGAATCGTGATGAACATTTGAAAGCGAATCAGGAAGCCGCTGGAAAACTAAAAGCTAAAGCTGAAAAACGAATGGAACAAGCGGTTTTAGCCGTTGTGAGCGTAGTTCTTGAGGAAACTAAACCTTGACACAAACTACACGCTACTCTTCTGTTCTGGCCAAAATAGGCGCAGAAAGAAGCAACCTGCTTACTGAAGCCAAACTTAAAGCACTCGCAGAAAGCAAAAACCTTACCGAACTTGTTGCTCAACTTCGAGAAACCACCTACCAAGAACAAATCGCCAAAGTGCTCTCACCACTTACAACCCGAAAACTTGAAAGAGCATTCAACGGAAATCTCATTGATACTTACATAAAAATAATTAAATATTCACCCAAAAAAGCAAGGGAATACCTCAGTCTGTATCTTTTAAGGTTTGAAATAGAGCACATAAAAGCTCTTATAAATGCAACCAATGCCAAAATTACTTCAGAACAAAAGTTAGAAAAAATTTACTTCTCAGTGGAAGATTATCTTAAGAGACGCATGATCTTTGAGGAAGCAGCTAAAGCTTCAACCATAACTCAAATAATTCATGCTTTCAAAGGCACTGAGTATTGGTCAGTTTTGAATATGGGGCTGAAAAACTATGAAGAAAACGCCTCAACAGTTTCTTTTGATATATTTTTAGACAAGCTATTCTTTGAAAAAGTGTACGCTGGCTTCGAGAGCCTTGCCAAAAGAGAACAGGCGTATGCGAACTTTTATGCAAGCACAGAGAACGACGGTTTCGCATTAGTAACGTTACTAAGGGGAAAAGTCTTAAACTATGAACCTAACTGGCTACGGTTAGTCGTTCCTCAAAACTACTTCAACCTTCGAAAACCAACTGTAGAGGCTATTGTGTCAGCCGTTGATTTTGAAGCAGCCCATAAAATTGTCCTCGACAGTTACTACGCAAAATACTTTGTTAAATCACAAACTCCACAAGAAACAATTGCAACCGCTGAAAAAACCTTAAAGAAAGCTGTGCTTCAACACGCTAAATCAAGCGCAATTAGTGAAACTTTTAACATTGGTTCACCGATCGCCTTCATAACACAGAAAGAAGCTGAAGTACACAATCTCATTGTTTTAACCTTAGGAGTGCACTCTGCAATGAAGCCTGAAGAAATCAGAAGCCAACTTTTACTTTAAACCTTTTTTATTTTTCATTTTTTAGGTTTGCTTTGCAGTTACTTTTCGATCCAATACCACATCAGTGTGGATGAATTTCTGTTTGAAAGGGTTAAACTCTGTTCCTGTGCCCTGATAGAACTTGCTAAACCACTCGTAGAAATGCAGCCTCAATGTATGGATAAAGACGATTAATCCTTCAAGTGCTAGCACGAATATGTTTCCGCCTATAACGATTATGCCGCTTAAGACTAAAGTTAAGATTGAAGCGGTACCCACCAACCCCGCAATAGTGTAAGTTACAAGGATTAACGCCCAATGCGCCATAAGTAAAGCGAGAATTCGAGTGTAAGAAATAGTGTTGCTGAGCAAACGAGTTACTAAGTCTCCGCCCTCAAATAGTCGTCCTCCAATTGAGTCTTGTTCGCTGTGTTCACTTGAGTGATGTTTGGGTTTTGCCACTGCTAAATAGATGGGTTTTCCAATAATCATGACAATAAATGGAATTATCGGAAACAAAATTGGACCACTTAGCCACGCACCAAAATTCAACTGATAAATGGCAACCAGATACACTCCTCCAACGTAAAACGCTATTTTAGGCACGGATGTTAGAACAGCATCAGCCACGTTGTGTTTAAGCAGATAATTCACCATTTCCAAAACAATGCCGCTTATGATTTGAGCTACTCCTACAAAGAGGCTGAAGATTAGGAAACTAGAAACATCTTCGAATGGACTAAACCATAAAGGCGCGAATAACTTCGTGCCGAAAAACTCGCCAAACAATAGCCCGGCAAAAATGGCGCCGATTCCGCAAGCAGCCATAATAAAACACACGTTTTTTATCGCTTGATTTCCTTTGATTAGTTTTCCAACCATAAATCCGCCAAGCAATAGAACTAAGCCGTGTCCAACGTCACCGAACATTAACCCGAAAATAATAGGAAAAGTTATTGCGATTACAGGGGTCGGATCTACTTCATCGTAATGGGGTAAACCATAAAGTTTAGTAAGTTCTTCAAAGGGTTTCACAAATCTGCTGTTGCTAACTCTTGTTGGGGGGTCTTCATCTTCAGCGCCTTCGTTTTTTAGCACTAAAACTTTTCCTTCCAACATTCCAGTGACTTTTTCATTGAGTGCACAGAATTTTTTCTGAGGCACGAATCCATTAACGGTTGCGAGTCTCCCAGACTGAAGTATATTTTTCTCAGCCTGCAGTAGAGCATGAATATTTTCCGATATCTCTTTCAACGAGACAAGAGTATCCTTGTTTTCTTCTCCTAAATTTTTTAGTGACGTGGTAAGCGCTTTTTCTTCGTCGGTGTTTTCTTTTAATTGCTTGTTAACTTCTTTAATTGCTTCAGTTAAATCATGTGGTAACTCTTTTGGAATATGGAAGACTTCGGCGTGATATGTTCTTAGGATTTTCTCGACGTCTGCTTGATGCTTAGTTGGGATGGCTAAACAAACAAAGATTACTTCTTTTGTTAAGGAGCACCGATTAATAAAAATAGGTAATCCTGAGAGAGCTGTTTCTAACCCACTAATGTTTTTTGTAGGTATGCTTGCTGTTGCTACATAAATTAGTTTAAACTCTTCCATGGCTGCAAGATCTACACCCATGATACTGAGTCTGCCCAACATGTCTTTGGTATAGTTGAGTTGTTCCCCTTTCTCCTCAACCCGAGAAAGAGCGTCATTGAGACTATCGACTTCTTTTTTCAGAATTAATATTCTTTGACTGGTTGCTTCCAGGAGAGCTCCCCAATTTTCCGCTGTAACCTGCATTTTAGTCGGTTGTGATAATTTGAAAATTCCAAAAAGGTTTGATTTTTCTTTGATAAGCTGATTTATCAATTCGTTAACGTTTGCGAGTGACTCTTCGATCTTCCGGATGCTCTGGTTGTACTCAGTTAAACCTGCGTTGTCTTGAGCCGTTTGTTTTAAATGGAATTCTCCGAAACTACTTAGAGACTCCAAAATTAGCTCTACGTCTTTCTTAACGCAGATTATTGATGTCGAGGTCATTCTTTCTGGTCGCAACATTTTTAACAGAATGTTTGATTTACCAGCAAACATTTAAAGTTATATTTGGCGATGGCATGATTGGCTACGTAATAGGTGATAGTGACATGATTACCGGCTTTAGGCTAGTTGGTGTTGAAGGCATCGAAGCTTCCACAACCGATGAGGCACGACAAGCCCTCCACAAATCACTTTCACGCAGCGACATTGGAGTGATAATCATTAGTGAAGCCTTCTTCGCGGACACCTCCTTGAGGGAAGAAGTTGACAAAATACGCCAGGAACGAGTAACCCCATTAATTGTAGAAATTCCTGGAAGTAAGGGTCCGTCCAATAAAATGCAGCTATCTGAAATGATCAGTAAAATATTAGGCATCAAAATATAATGGTGAAATGAAATGAGCAATAAAAACGGTATTTCAGCAATTGCAAACGATGTTATAGGCGACGTCCAAAAAGAAGCAGAAGCCATAATCTTAGCTGCTGAAAATGAAGCGAAAGAAAACTTTGAAATCGGCAAAGGAACAAGCAGACCAAACATACCGTGCTATTATTTTCCAGGCAAAGGTGAATGCAGAGGCAGAAAAGCGAAAAATTGCCTCCGTAACCGAAGTGGAGATGAGAAACCGTCTTCTTCAAACAAAAGAAGAACTTAGTTGATATTGCCTTCGAAAAGGCTTTGGTTGAACTCAAGAATTTTGTAGAAACTGAAGATTATCATGAATTATCTCATTAAACTAATTCAAAGACGTGGCAGAAAAAATGGGCAAAAAAGACATTGTTGTACAAGTAAATGCTAAAGACAACAATTGGTTAACGCAAGATTTGCTGAAACGTTTATCTAAGAAGTGTCGATAGCGAATTGAGGTTGTCGGACAAAACCGAAGATTACCTTGGGGGATGCGTAATTCAAACCGAAGACGGCAAAATAATTTATGATGTCACTTTGGATAATCGGTTGAAAGAACTTAAACCGGTTTTACGTGTGGAATTGGCAAAAATACTGTTTGGAGAGGCGATATAAGGAAAATGACAGTTAAAGGTAGCGTAATTAGAGTTGCAGGTCCAGTCGTCGAAGCCAACGGCATGGCAGAAGCAGTTATGCATGAAATGGTTGAAGTTGGGAACGACCGCTTAATCGGCGAAATCATCCGTTTAGAAGGAGAACAAGCCACAATCCAAGTCTACCAAAACACCACTGGACTCAAACTTAACGAGCCAGTATTAGGTACTGGCAGCCCTCTCTCAGTGGAATTGGCTCCAGGGATCGTTGGTAACATCTTTGACGGTATCCAAAGACCTCTTGAAGACCTAAAAAAACTAACAGGCGCATTCATCAAGCAAGCAGCGCGGAGTAACCGCCCTTTCAAGAGCTAAAAAATGGACTTTTACTCCAAAAGCTAAAGTCGGCGCAAAACTTGTCAGGCGGCGACATTCTCGGCACAGTAAAAGAAACCGACCTGTTTGAACACCGCATATTAGTTCCCGTTAACGTACAGGTAAACTACTAAAGATTGCACCAGAAGGCGACTACACAATTACTGAAACAATCGCCACACTCGAATCAAACGGCAACCAAAGTTGACTTGCCAATGCTTCAGAAATGGCCCGTCAGAGAACCACGACCCCACACCAAACGCCTCTTTGCAACCTCACCCTTAATCACTGGACAACGCGTCATCGACACATTCTTCCCCATCGCAAAAGGCGGAAGCGCAGCCATCCCCGGTCCCTTCGGCTCAGGAAAAACCGTCACCCAACAACAACTGGCGAAATGGTCAGACGCCAACATCATCATCTACGTGGGCTGCGGAGAACGCGGCAACGAAATGGTCGATGTGCTAGATAGTTTCCCCAAACTAATCGACCCAACAACTGGACACCCACTCATGGAACGAACAATCCTTGTCGCTAACACAAGTAACATGCCCGTCTCCGCCCGAGAAGCCAGCATCTACACAGGCATCACCCTCGCCGAATACTTCCGCGACATGGGCTATGCTGTCGCATTGATGGCTGACTCCACAAGCAGATGGGCAGAAGCACTCCGAGAAGTTTCAGGACGACTCGAAGAAATGCCCGCTGAAGAAGGCTTCCCAAGCTATCTACCATCGCGACTCGCAGAATTCTACGAACGCACAGGAGTCGTCGAAACATTAGGTTCAGACAAACGCGTCGGCTCCATCTGCGCCATCGGAGCAGTTTCCCCTCCAGGCGGAGACTTCTCAGAACCAGTTACCCAACACACGAAACGTTTCACCCGAGTTTTCTGGGCATTAGACGCTGAACTTGCAGCTGCAAGGCACTATCCATCAATCAACTGGATGGCAAGCTACAGCGGCTACATTCGCAGACCTCGCGGAATGGTGGCATAAAAATGTGGATAAAAGCTGGAATAGCTACCGCGAAGAAGCTATGCGTATCCTACAAGCCGAAGATGACCTCAAAAACATCGTAAAACTCGTCGGTCCCGAAGCTTTACCTGACAAACAACGCTTAATCTTGGAAACTGCAAGAATAATCCGCATCGCCTTCCTGCAGCAGAACGCGCTTAGACGCCATCGACACTTACTACTTCTCCACAGAAACAGTTCAAGATGCTAAAAATAATCGTGGATTACCATCGACTAGCAGACAACGTGGTCAGCAAAGGTGCACCAATCTTCAAAGTTACAGAAATGCCAATCACTGAAGAAATCATGCGCATGAAAACTTCAATACCTAACGACAAAGTGCGATCTCTTAGACGATTTAGAAAAGAAGAATGTATGAAAGCTTCGGAATGTTGGAGGCAACTCTGAGGTAATTATTATGGAAAAACAGGAATAGGTTTAGAGTATAAAGGTGTAGCTTCAATTTCAGGACCGATTATCGTCGTAGAAAACGTGCAAAACGTTGGTTACGATGAACTCGTCTCCGTTAAAACCCAAAAAGGCGAAACCCGCCTAGGCAAAGTTATCCAAGTTATCACAGAAAGCCGTAGTCGTCCAAGTCTTCGAAGGCACCACCGGTTTATCACCTTCAGAAACACGCACCCGCTTCCTTGGGCACTCCTTAGAAGTTCCAGTATCAACAGAAATGCTTGGGACGCGTCATGAACAGCTTTGGCGAACCCATCGACGGACACCCAAGATTTTTCACTGACGAAAAACGCGACGTCAACGGTTACCCACTTAAACCCAATTGCACGTGAGTACCCCAAGAGACTTCATCCAAACAGGCATATCCGCCATCGACGGCTTAAGCCAGCCTCGTCCGCGGACAGAAACTGCCAGTCTTCAGCGGTCCAGGTCTTGTCACACAATGAACTTGCCGCCCAAATCGTTAGGCAAGCGCAGATTCGAAGTGGAGACGAAGACTTCAACATAGTCTTCATCGCCATGGGTCTAGAACATGACGACGCAGCCTTCTTCCAGAAGAGCTTCGAAGAAACAGGCGCCATCAAAAACGTCGCCATGTTCCTCAACTTAGCAGATGACCCGCCAGTTGAACGTATCATTACTCCCCGTGCAGGTTTAACTCTAGCTGAATACTTGGCATTTGAAGAAGACCGCCATGTACTCGTAATCATGACGGACATGACTAACTACTGCGAAGCCCTCCGAGAAGTCAGCTCTTCCATGGAGGAAGTGCCAAGCCGCAAAGGCTACCCCGGCTACATGTACAGTGACTTAGCAAGCCTCTACGAACGCGCCGGCAGAATCCATGGCAAGAAAGGCTCCATTACCCAGATGCCCATTTTAACCATGCCAAACGACGACATTACCCACCCAATCCCTGACCTTAACCGGCTACATCACCGAAGGACAAATCGTGCTGTCTCGCTCACTTAGAGAAACAGGGTATTTATCCACCAATCTACATATCAACAAGCCTCTCCCGACTAATGAAAGACGGCATCGGCAAAGGCAGCACCCGCGAAGACCACGCTAACGTCTCAAGCCAACTCTACTCAGCTTATGCCCAATACAACTCGGTCAAATCACTGGTTACCATCATCGGCGAAGAAGGTTTAGGCACAAGAGACAAAGAATACCTGCGTTTCGGCGAAGCTTTCGAAAAAACCCTCATTAACCAAGGCAAAAACGAAAACCGCACAATCGAACAAACCCTTTCCATTGCTTGGGATGCACTTTCACTGTTGCCTGACGAAGAATTAACCAGCATAAAAACCGAATACATCCAGAAGTACTATCCAAAATTCGCCAGCGAGGTAAAGTAGCAAAATTGTCTTCTGAAAATGTTAGCCCCACAAGAATTAACCTCATCCAAACAAAAAAGACTCTTAAACTTGCGGAGTCTGGACGTGAGGTCCTTGAACGCAAACGCGACATTCTGCTACGTGAACTCCGGAACAGCATCTATGAGGCTGAAAGAACCCGTGAGGAATTATTGGAGGCTCTTGCGAAGGCTTACCAAAGCCTGCGAGAAGCCAACATGGCTAAAGGCTCCGAAACCATCGCAAACATGGCTTTAGGCTCAATGCTGAAGCAAATTACCTCATTGATTACAAAAGCATCATGGGTGTAACTGTGCCCGTTGTAGAATTTCAAAGCGAAACCGACCTTAAACCTGACTACGGCTTCGCCAACACCAGCGTTGAATTAGACCAAACCTTCAAACAATTCTACAATGTACTAGAATTAATTGCTGATTTAGCTAAAGCTGAAGGAACCACCTTCCAAATAGCTAACGACGTACGAAGAACACAGCGTCGTGTCAACGCCCTAAACCATGTGCTTATTCCCCGCTACAAAAGCATCGCCAAATCGATTGAACTTGTATTAGAAGAAAAAGACCGAGAAGAATTCGTTAGAACTAAAATAATTAAACGAGTAATTAAGGAGCACAAGATAAAATGAAATTCAGTTCTGAAACAATAAAAAAAATCTTAATTCCCACCGACGGTTCAGACCACAGCATTCACGCAGCAGAATACGGTCATAAGCATTGCAAAAACCCATGATGCTCAAATCATGGTGGTTTATGTGGTGGATGAAGTTGTTATTGACAGATTTTCCAAAATAACTGAACGTGAAGACATTGAACGGGAACTCAAAGCTGACGGTCAACGATACATCAATTATATTCTGGGTTTAGCTGAGAAAGAAGGCGTTAAAGCAACTTCGTTGATTGCCAAGGGTAGACCTTTTGAACAAATTGTGCATTTAGCTAATGGCTTAGATATGGATTTAATTGTGATGGGAACTTATGGACGAAGAGGCGCAGAGAGAATCCTCATAGGCAGTGTTGCTGAACGAGTGATTGAATATGCACCTTGCCCAGTCTTAGTTGTAAAATAAGAGATCGGCTGGTAACCAAACCTTTGACAAACAAAGAAAAGTTAGACCAAGACTTCGACAACTTTAATCAAGATATCGAGCGAGAAACAGAAAAAGAAATGAAGAATCCGCGAAGAACTCAATGCGCTCAAAGACAAAGCCAATAAGTGCAAGTGATAGGCCTTTTGGGGACCTCTCCTCAATGAAGAGAAAAGAAACTAACTAAGAAAAAAGTTAATAGCTAAGCTTGTTGTGTGCAATATTATTGGAGAGACGTAGCTTGAAAACAAAACTATTATTACTCGTTATACTTCCGCTAGTGCTTCTACCACTTATGGGCATTGCAGCTGCATTAACAATTGAAACAGTTCAAAATCAAACAACGACGACAACGAATGGACAGTTTGATAGAGTTGCCATTGCAATCAGCTGCGGCATTAGCCATTAGGATTACCCGGATTAGGTGCTGGTCTTGCAATTTCTTCTGCTGGTAGCGCTGCAATCAGTGCATTAGCTGAGAAGCCTGAAACATTCTTCAGAAGCTTCCTGATTGTCGCGTTGGCTGAAGCATTGGCAATTTACGGTTTAATTATGGGTATCCTGCTCTGGCTAAAACTATAGAAGCCTGCCCTTGTTAAAAACCCGAATTAACACTGGTATGGGCCAGTTCATCCCTTTTTAATTTTTGTAGCAACCGATAGCCAAGCATACACAGTTAAAGAGTTTTTGAAACTTGGAAAACAATAAAGCAATAACGCACGCTGGTTGCACTGCGATAAAAGGTTAAATCATTTCAGGCCGTTAAGCATTTTAGTTATTCGAGGTTATTTAAATGGCAAACAACCTTCCTCTTCAATTATCTTCTAACGTTAACTGGGTCGGAGTTAACGACGCAGAAACCCCCCTTTTCGAGGGGCTCTGGCATATCCCCGAGGGCGTTTCCTACAACTCTTACTTAATCGTAGGTTCAGAAAAAACTGCGCTGATTGATTCAGTCCACGAGAAGTACTCCCTTGAACACTTTGACAAAATTAACAAACTAACAGACGTCTCAAAAATTGATTATATAGTCATTAACCACATGGAACCTGATCACACCAGTTCCATTCCTAATCTTCTTAAGAAAGCACCCAACGCAAAAGTGATTTTCACACCCATTGCCAAAATGATATTTAAAAAATTCTACGGTTTCGACCCAGACGCAGTCATAGTAAAGGACGACGCAGCAGAAATTTCCTTAGGAAACAAAACGTTGAGGTTTATTCAAACTCCCTGGCTTCATTGGCCCGAAACCATGAGCACCTACCTCGCGGAAGACAAAATTTTATTCTGCTGCGACGTATTTGGCTCCTTCAAAAAACTGCCCGAAGGTGTCATATTAGAATCAGACATTGATATGGTCAAACATAATATTTACGGCTGTTCGCAAAAATATTTCGCCTCAGTCTTCAATGGGCAACGCGAATGGATTCTGAAAGCCATAGAAAAATTTGACAAAATTAACCCCGAAATTGAAGTTTTGGCGCCAAGTCATGGGCCCGTCTACACTGTCAATGCCAAGCAAACTATACGTAATTGGGCTTCTTGGAGCAAAGGTACCTACACGAAGATTGTTGTAGTTGCATATGATACCATGTATGGAATGACTGAAAAGTGCTTAAATGCAATTGCTGAAGGAGTTGGAGAAGCCGGAGGTACAGTTCTAAGTTTCAATCTTTCTGAAGACACTGCTGTTGACGCATTAACTGCCTTGATCGAGGCTCCAGCGTTAATCGTTGGTTCCCCCACATATGAGCACGAGATATTTCCAAAAGTAGCAGATTTCCTTAATTTGCTTAAGACCAAAAAGTTTTCAAACAGATGCGCCAGTGTGTTCGGAAGCTTCGGTTGGAGCGGAGAAGCCACACGAAAAATATCACTTGAGCTAAATGAATTGGGTTTCGAGTTAATAGGGCAACCGCTTTCAGTCTTCGGTAATCCCACAAAAGAAGACCTTGAAAAGGCAAGAGAACTGGGCAAGGTAGTGGCGGAAAAAGCTTTTTCTAAGTATGGTGCAGTTTAGCGGTAGCGTTATTGATTTGCGGCAACTCTTCTTTGAATAGCTTCTCCATTGGGAAGAGTAACTTTACATTTTGGGTTACTTGGTATAAGATGTCATAAGCATTTTTCTTACCAACAAGGTCACTTTGCAACAAGCGTTAAATAATACTTTGAAATAAAACAGCGGAAGGCGACATGATGGATAAATGGGCTGATTACCTAATCTCTGCGGTAAAAACTAACCCTGACCAGAAGCACATAGATTCTGTAGAATGTCATTCGGACTTTGGTTGTGTTGTCTGCGAAAACATCACCCTTTCAAGAGCTGACCTTATTTCAAACATAAAGAAGGGCTGTACCTACGCAACAGTTTTTAGAACTGCCATTGGCAAATGGCGCAAAGGGCAAGAGGTACGTCTGGTAAATATGGACGGTCAAGACTTCCTTAGAACTGACTCCAAAAACACTGTTGCTTCCGATAACTTTGATGATGTTCCAGAGTTTTAATATGATTAAGACCTTCGCCCTTCCCAAAAAAGTCAAAAAAGAACTTGAAGGTTTTGGCTATTTTTATTTCTAAATAGAATAATCTTTCAAGGGTTACGAAGATTCTTGGTGATGGTTGTGCAAATATTGAGTATGCTTATTCATCCGATGTTCATGTGGATGTTAAGATCGCTTTGATTTTGCGATCGAGCAATGTAGAGAAATCAGAGCAAATGTTAACCGTTAACGGTGTTGTTGTCCTATCGCTTGGCGAAATTAAAAAATATTTTTTGTGACATTTGTTTCTTGTTGTATTGTTTGTTTGGCTGATTCGATTTTAAATGTTAGTTGTTTATTTTGGAAAGCCGTTTATATTCAAGAATACTGATTCTTGAACAATAAGCTTTAATTTCCCCCACTGCACGACCCTAAAGCAGAAGGTAAAATTAATGGTTACGACAAACCTTGACAAGATTTTCAATCCTCAAAATGTAGCCATCATTGGAGCCAGCGATGTTGAAGGCTCAGTTGGATACGCTATAGTTAAAAATTTCACTCAAATGGGTTTCACCGGCAAAGTTTATTTCGTTAATATAAGAAAGCCTGAAATTTTAGGCGTTAAAACTTACCCGACGGTCGACCAGATTCCCGAATCCGTTGATTTAGCAATTGTTGCCACTCCAGCCAAAACAGTTCCAGACATTATGGAGGAATGCGGTAAGGCACAAGTGAAAGGAGTCATCATTGTTTCTGCAGGGTTCAAGGAAACAGGCTCTGCAGGAAAAGCTTTGGAAGAAAAGATTCTTGAATCAGCCAAGAAATATGGCATTCGAGTTATTGGTCCAAACTGCATCGGCTTAATACGCCCAAGAAACAACCTTAACGCGACGTTCCTGGATAAAATGCCCAAACCAGGCAATGTGGCTTTTCTCTCTCAAAGTGGCGCTTTAGGCTCCGCAATTCTTGACTGGGCGCTACATGAAAACATCGGTTTTAGCAATTTCGTTTCAGTTGGATCCATGATTGATGTTGACTTTGGCGACTTAATTGACTATTTTGGTTCTGACCCAAAAACAAAAAGCATACTCATGTACGTTGAAGGCATAACTGAAGCCCGCAAATTCATGAGTGCAGCAAGGCACTTTGCAAGAACCAAACCAATCATCGTTGTTAAATCAGGCAAATTTTCTGAAAGCGCAAAAGCTGCAGCTTCCCATACTGGTTCACTTTCAGGGGAAGACAGCATTTATGATGCAGCCTTCAAACGTGCCGGTATAGTTCGAGTTAATGAAATAGCTGACTTGTTTAATGCAGCTGAAGTTTTAGGAACCCAACCTTTGCCCAAAGGACCAAGACTCGCCATAATAACTAATGCTGGCGGACCTGGTGTGATGGCGACTGACTCGTTGATTGCTCAAGGCGGAAAATTAGCTAAAATAAGCCAGAAAACACTTGATTCACTTAACGCAGTTTTGCCTCCTTTCTGGAGTCACGGTAACCCAGTGGACGTTTTAGGTGATGCCCGTTCTGAACGTTATAAAGCTGCGGTTGAAGCCTGCTTAAACGACGAGAACATTGATGGAATTTTGATTGTTTTCACTCAGCAGGCAGTTTCAGAATCGGTTGAAATAGCAAAAAACATTGTTGAACTTGTACGCAGCAAAATCCTACCAGAACAAGACAATTTTAACTTCGTTTATGGGTTATGGCGCAGTGCAAGAAGCAAACAGCATTCTTAACGCAAACAACATTCCCACTTACTCAACGCCAGAACAAGCAATTAGAACATACATGTACATGTACAATTACCAAGCAACATAGATCTTCTCTACGAAACCCCTGAAGAACTTCCAGTTGATGCTTCACCGCCAAAACGTCCAATCATGGCTATACTTAGAAACGCTGCGTTTGAAGGCCGCGAAGTCTTAACTGAGGATGAAGCTAAAAAAATACTCAAATACTATAATTTCCCAGTTGTGAAAACTTCAGTTGCAAACAACGTGGATGAAGCAGTCGCGTTTGCACAGGAAATGGGGTTCCCAGTTGTCCTAAAGATTCTGTCACCTCAAATTATTCACAAAAGCGACGCAGGCGGAGTAATCCTAAACGTTAACTCGCCACACGAAGTCCGAGAAGCATTCGAAGTTCTAATTCAACGAGCAACAGCTTACAATCCCAACGCCCAAATAATCGGCGTTACCGTTCAACCCATGATAGAGAAGAAAGGTCATGAAATCATCATCGGCGGAAAAACAGACCCAGTATTTGGACCAGTAATTCTTTTCGGCATGGGAGGAGTCGGAGTAGAACTCTTTAAAGACTATTCAATTGGACTTCCACCGTTAAACACAACGCTCATTCACCGTATGATGGAAGAAACCAAAGTCTACCGCTTACTGAAAGGTTGGCGTAATGCACCGGCAGTAGATCTTAAAAAACTCGATGAAACAGTCCTCATGTTCTCTCAGTTGCTAGTTGATTTTCCACAAATAAAGGAAATTGATATAAACCCGCTGTTAATCAACGAGAAAGAAGCCACCATCCTAGACGCACGTATAGTTGTCGATAAAGAAAAGATTTGCAAGAAATTTGAACCTCACGAACACATGGTCATTAGCCCATACCCCAAAAAATACGAAATACTATGGCTCCTTAAGAACGGACAAGAAGTACTTTTGCGCCCCATAAAACCTGAAGACGAACCAATGTGGCTTGAAATGTTCCAAAGTCTCTCCGAAGAATCCATACGCTACCGCTTCTTCCAAATGCTAAAAGACACCCCCCACGAAGTCCGCGTCCGCTACTGCAACATCGACTACGACCGAGAAATCGCACTCGTAGCTGAAATGGTAGAAAACGGCAAACGAAAAATCCTAGGCGTAAGCCGTCTAAGCATTGAATCCGATGAAAAGAGCGGAGAAATGGCTTTCCTTGTCAGCGACTACTGGCAAGGTTTAGGCTTAGGCACTAAAATGGTTGATTACGTACTTGACATAGCAAAGGAAAAAGGTATCGATAAAGTTAACGCAATAATTCTGCAGGACAATTACCGCGCTTTAAGCTTAACAAAGAAGATGGGTTTCAGCATAGAATACTTAACAGATGGCACAGTAAAAGCAACACTTAACCTGAAGGAAGAAGATTTAGATTTTCGATGCGCACAAACGAAGCTGCCTGAACCACCACAAACGAAAGTAGAGCCCCTAAAGCAAGAAATAACTGTTCCCGAAGGCAAAAAAGCAATCAAAAAATCGCAAGAAACAGCGTCTACTTAATTTCATCCCTTTTTGTTAACGAATTATTTTTTCTTTTTGTTTAGCCATAGAAAAACCTATTATAGACAAAAATTTTAGGGGTATTAAAAATTTCTTCTAACTAAGTTCTCAAACTGCTGGCTGACTTTGGGATATTAGTCGGTAGTTAACCTCATAGCCAGATGAGGTTGTGCGAAACACCTTTTCACAAATTGGCAATCTGTATCCTATCATCTTTACGCTTCTCGATCTTCCAACCATTAAACCGTTTATCAGCAGAAAAACCACTCTTCGAATGCTCCATAACCCAAACAACATCAACCTTGGTTTTCGGAGCTGGATTATCTTACAAAACTAAACTGGTGTCTTTAAAGCCGTTTCTAAAAGTTATTGTAGTCTAGTGATTGCTCCACTGCTAAGCTCTGAAATCGTGCTACTCATTGGTTAATCGTCAAGGATTTCGTTCATAGGTTTGCCACAGCAACAAGGCGCCTTCTCAACATTTAGTTTAACATCTCCAGTTGTTGAAACTTCAAACTCAAGCCTTTTTTTGCATCCACATATAGTGCATTCAAACAATGGCATCTTGAAGCCTCAATTAAGTGAAGAAAAGACGCTTAAATATATCTTGCCACTAACAACTTACTGGAGAATATTTTATGAGCAGTTTAGATATCTCTTTACCTGCAAAGTGGGAAGAGTTTTTGAAGGGTTTAGCTGACGACCATGACATTGAAGTGGGTAAGGTTGTTGGTGGATTATGTGATTGGGCTTTTTCTAGTTATGATTATAAGGTGCAGTTTCAGATTTGGTTAGATAAGGCTTATCCCCCAAAAGGTCAAGCTGAAGATAGAGCAAGAACTGAGGGCGAAGAAGCAAGCGAGATCGAAGAAGAAAACGACGAGGAAACAGAAGAGGAAACCCACGAGGACAGAGATTACAACGAAGACAGACTAAAACTTTGATTATGCGTTCTCAGTCAAAATAAATAAGAGGTAAATTATTCAGGCCAAGTTATTACCTAAACCACTGGTTAAACAAAAGAGGTCTTTCTTCGAAGGATACTTTGCTGTATCAATCAAGCAAAGAGATATTATCTCCTTCATTGAGGCTTTTGTTTGGGCTTTAAACATATGTACGTACTTTCCCAACTCTCCAGCATTAGCTTAAAGCATGTACCTCTAAATAATTGAATCTTAAACATGAAATAGAGTAAGTGCAACTTTCCTAAATTTAAAAGGCAAAAATGTTTGATAAGCGGAATTAGCCGCGGACTAACCTTCAAAAGGCGTAAAAGCAGTGGGGGAACGCCATTCTTTTGTTAGTCGCCAAAACCGCTTAACTTGTTGGCTCTTAGTAATCTCATTGCTTAAAACAAGCTACCCTTCTAAATGATATAAAATAATGTTGTCACATACTGAAGCCACAAGGGCTAAGGTAACAATAAAATTTTACCTAATTACAATTGTATTTATCCTCTATAATTACCAAAAAAGATGAAGAAAAAATTTTTTTAAGTGTTTATTGTAGAGTCTGATAAATATCAATAATATGTTAACTTAATAGTGACCCGCATTTTATTCTTAATCTAGGTTACACATAAGTACTAAGTTTTAATGAAAACTCTGGAAAAAAATTGTTGATAGGACCTTTATTTCTTGGCTAAACCAGCTATTGCCGTGAAAAGCCGGGATGCGTTCTGAAGACCAATTCTTACCATCATTGCGAGTCCATCCTGAACATGTGCGGCGGGCGGTTCATACTGAGGGATAAATAACCCCTGAATCCCATTTATCTTATCGGTTTTCTCTTTTAACTGAGAAATTTCGTCTGTTAAAAAACTGTGTTACTGCAATAAGAAACCTAAGAAAACCTTAAAAAACAATAGAAAATAACTAAATTATTTTTACAATACCTCACAAATCTGAGTCAGATACATTTAATCGAATTCACAATCTTGGTATAGATGGAAAAGAAACGTTTATATCAGTTGACT
>CAWEZP010000012.1:0-212679 GCA_963813675.1 Candidatus Bathyarchaeota archaeon | reverse complement strand
TTTACTTGACAAGTTCTTCTCTCGGAACAAGAATTGTGGGGTACTCTAGTGAATCACCTGATTTGCCACCTATTTTTGTGTGGCCCTTCGTGCATCTCATTCCGTATCTTGTTTTGGTTGCATTTTCCCAAATCTTTTCCGTTGGTCCACCACATATGGGGCATTTAAAATCTTTCATATATTTTCACCCAAAACCACGAAAAAATCAAGAGTGAATAAGTCGTAACTGTATTTTTCCAATTTTTTTCTCTCCTTTAGCGTTATGTTGACTTGTTTTTTTAAATCTTCCTACCATAGAAAAAGAGTTAAAGCTTAAGTTTTTTATTCATCTTACGCTCTAACGCTTTATCGTAAGTAAAGTCATAGTCGGCTATCCACTGTTGCCAACTTTTTCTTTTGTACGGGATCAATATGTTTCGCTATATCTGGGGCTGTCCACAAGAACCGGATACACATATTAACAGTTTCCAGGCCATCTTCTTGATCCTCTTTTGCGATTGTCTTAATTGCAGCTTCCTTTTTTGAATAGAAGCGACCACATAAAGGACACTTAACGTCGCTGAGTTCGCCAACTACTCTAATTTCCTTATTTTTTGGCCTTCTTCTTGGCCATTATTTAGCGCCTTCTTTTTCAAGTTTTTCTATAGATTCCGTGAGTTGTTTTTGAAGTTTCTGTAGTGTTGGATGATTTGCTAAATTGGGATTTGCTTCTATTAATGGGACCAATTCCGAAAAAGCTTTCTCTAAATAATTTCCTATAACTTCAAGATATAAATTCCAAAGCTTGGGCATAAGCATATTGTAGATTTCTTCGTCGGTAAATCCTTCTTGACGCATTTTTGTAAGCATATCCCTTTCTACATTATCAATTAGGAGGTTTTTGGCTGCCTTACTTGCTTCTAGGAACTCTCTAAAAGTTATTTCAGATGTTTTCTTGCTTGTCATGGTTTAGAGCCTTCGACTTTAGCTAGGAATTGCTTGATTAATTCCAGATCAGTGTTTATTGATTCTTTATCTCGCAACTTTCTTTTTTATTTTATTTGAAAAAGGCTTTTTACATCATAAACACTATAACAGGTAACAGCCTTCATTTCGTTATCGCGGAAAGGTCTGCGCCTAACCTGTTGGGCTTTGTGGATTGTTTTAGTTTGTTCTGTCGTTAAATTGAAATGTTCCTTAAGAAATTTCATTGAACCATATTCTACGTTGTCATATTCGTGGTAGCTATCAAGAAAATATTTATCATAACTCAAACTAAAACACCTTCTAACTTAGTTTTCACTCTTCGTGAACAGAGAACCGCTCTAATTTAAACCTGGTCAATTTGACTCACTATTATGCTCCTATGGTGTGCTTGTTTTAAAGCGTTTATGCATGGTTTGTATTAGAGTGGTTTTTTATATAAAAACTTCTTTAATTTCAAGCACCAGACCTTCATTTTGAAATGAGCTTGGTTTTAAGAAATAAAAAATGGTTACTCAAATTTTCCGCCGCACATAGGACACTTTCTCGTTATATCTTTTTGATTATTGGATAATTGAGTAGAGCAGTAAAAACAGAAGTAAATTTGACATTTTTCGCATCACTTGTTGAGTATCTTCACGACCTAAAGAAAGCAGGTTATGCGCCAAAGTTTCTTGAAGAAAAATTTGAACAACTTATTGAGACGTGGAATGAGACTTCAATGCTTGTTCGTTCATCAAATACTCCCGAACAAGTAGTGAGTTTTTGTAATGACCAGATTAAGAAAAAAAGTGAAGCATTCTATGTACTTGGAATGAGGACCGCTTCATTAATTGTCGAGTTAGCATTAGCAGAACTGAACAAACAAAAAATACTGCAGAACAATAATTATGCATCTCGCCTCACAAAGTCTACTGAAGGAAATAATCCAAGAACAGAATTAATGATATTTTTGAAGACTTAGATTAGTTTTTTACCAAAAAATAATCTGACAACATACTTTTCATAAATCGTTTTTGGCGAGTAAACGTTTTATCCGAATAGATTCTATGAGATTCAACTTTTCGAGTGGTCTCTACGATTTTCATAAACCATTATTTCTCGGGTTAACGAACTGTGAATATAAACCATGTGAGATTCAATAGTTTTGTATCCAAGACCATTAAAGTACTCTGCTAAATCCTCTGCCATTCGGCTTATTTTTCCTAATTCGTTCACCTGTATGGGACGGGCTATACAAATTGTCTTGCCCTTTGCTTTGAGCCAGCGGCTCTTATTAAGTTCAACAAACGAGAGGCAAAATTGTCTCAAACCTTTTCCTTTAAGGGTCGTACGATTAAATAACCTTTTTCTATTAGCCAATGATGGAACTTCCAAGTGGTATATAGGCAGGCGGTGCCACACTTTTGCCGCGCCTTTTCATAAACGGGTGAACTCTCAGTTTGTTCATTCAATTCCAACTGCACGGGACATTTAACGTCTTTGCAGAATTCTCTACGCTTATACTCGACATAGCCTTCTGGGGTCATTTTGCATCGGTGGCTAACTCTTCTTTTAAACTTAATAAGCCTTGTTTAAAGGAGCAATGCATTCATTTGGAAAGTGCAATTAAAAAATGTTGATTTGCGATTCGACATAGGGTTAACTTTTTTAAACCTCAAAGCCTCAAAATTTGTATGCCCAAATACTATCTCTTAGGCGGAGAAAACACCCACAAAAGGGACGCGCAAGAAGTAAATCAAAGCGCCTTCGCCGATGCAGGTAGAACGCCAAGAGTTCTCGTGTTTTCTTGGGCTAGAGCATCCTTCGATAAAACCTACCCAAAAAATAAACTCATGTTTAATTACTTAAGAAGTCTGGGTGCCAGCACAGTAAACACTGTTGATTACTCCAACGCATCTGTTGAAATTAAGGAAAAAATCTCTGAATCAGATCTTATTTATTTAACAGGTGGCGTGCCCACAGTTTTGGTCGAGCGCCTAAAAAAATCGGGCATTCGCAGTTTGCTAAAGAATTTTGAAGGGGTTATTGTTGGGCGAAGTGCAGGTGCGTTGGCGCTTTGCCGGAAATGCATAATAACTTACAGAAGCACCTTAGAAATCAAAGTTATCGATGGATTGGGACTTGTCGCTATAACGCTTAAAGCGCATTATAAGTTAGGAAAGGATGAGAAATTGAAAGAGCTATCGAAATCAGAAGATATTTTTGCAGTGCCAAAAGGTTCAGCACTTATCTTCGATGACGGGAACCTATCAGCCATCAAGAACGTTTATTTCTTCCATAAAGGTGAGAGACAAGAATTCAGTAATGACAAGTTGTCTCCAAGTGATTTCTTTTGCGAATGACATTGAATGCGTAATTATGAGCGAGTAACAGATCAAGAAATGCTAAAGCAGAAACTGGAAACTTGAGGATTTGTGACTGCAAAAGAGTCTGCCACAAATAGAATTTTCAAGAAACTATTTTTTCTTTAAAGCTACTGCTATGATGACGGCTGAAAGGATTAGAAGCAAAAACACAACGCCAATAGCCATGAGTGGAACCCTAAAGGCTCCCTCAGAATGCAGGACCGCAGTTGAAGGCAAGCCGCCTAAATAAGCCGCTAAGAAAAAAGCAACGAATACTATGCCGACTCCTTGAACAGCAAACAAATAATTATTTACCCACTTATCATGCAAACCCAAAGTTATCACCACCAACAATTAAATCAAGTATGTATTTAACACTAACTCTTGCTTCGACAAAACAAAAAGGTACGTCGTCCAACCGAGTGGACGATTTACCGCAAGAATAATATACGCAGTTAATCGTTTTAAACTCTAAACCTCAAGCTTGGTTGATTCTATGGCGGAACAGAAATTTTATACTCCCCTAAAAATTGGCTTACTGGCAGTTGTCATAGCTTACTTCTTATTCAGTCTGCACTCTATGTTTACGCTTTCATGGATAGGTGAATGGGACCGCATGGGAGGAGGCTCCTTTGGCACAATGATTCTTGTCGAAGACATTTCCGCAACCATAGGACTTGTTTTTCGGTTTGCAGCCAGCATATTAGCGTTAGCAGCTATTGGGGTTTACTTTGCAAAAAAAGACCTCTCAAAACTAACTACTTACAAGGTAGCGAGATATGTTTTAATTTTTGAAGGAATCTATTGGCTGGGACTTATCGCAACGGCAGGGTATAGCGTTGAAGGCTTCGGTCAATCGCTGTTCCTTCATCGAACATTGGAAACACTGCTTTACTCTCTTCTAGTGAGCGTTATTCCAACGGTGATTGAAGCTGTAATTCTTCCGCTCTGCCTCTTTATTTTAGCGTTTAAGCTAAATCCAAACAAATCTCTCAGAGTGCCAATAAAGTGGGGGTTAATCACTGGCACAATTTACGTTGTTGTGTTCTGGCTGATTAACACAAGCATATGGTTGAGTGTTGTAATAGGTCCAAGAAGCAAAGGAATCGAATACCTCTGGGTTGAAGTTACCCAAGTCAATGGCATAGAACACCTAATTCCCCACCAAGAGCACATGGTAAGTTTTATAACAACTGCGTTCGGCTTGCTGGCGTTGGCAATTTACTCAGGCTACTTTATCAGGAAATCTGCTCATGTAGAATCGTTGCAAGATCTCAAACTCGGAGCCGTTGGCGCTATTATTTTAGCGCTTGGCATGTATTTTCTCTGGAACTACTTCAGCTGGGTCTTCTTTGCAGGCGACACATGGAACAATTGGTACGCATGGTTCCTTGGGCACAACATGGACCTATGGCTACTATCACTTCCGCTGGTTGGTTTACCGCTGCTCTTCTACAGAAAACCCACCAAACCTGACGACCCAAATAATAAGGACACATAACTGTACAGGGCTTTATTCGCCTCTGGTATCATTGCGGTTACATTCTGCTTTTGGTCTATATTCTACTTTTTTATGACGTTCCTTATGATGCTTTTCGCATTCTTTTACTCGCACAAGTATCCACTCATTTTCCTCGTAAACGCATCCGCAAAGTAGAGTCTTAGTAGTCAAAATTTCCACCTTTCAAAGCTTTACTATTTCTACTAATATATTAGTCACACATTGTTCATAATGATTTCTCTTGGAGCTAAACTAAGCATGATTTGTTCAAAAGACCTTATAACTCGTAGTTTTTGCCTTTAAAAGGGTAATGTTTTAGAGCATGAAATATCATTTGTTTGCTTGCTAAGGTGAATATATGAGCGTCATGAGTAGAAAAAAGAAAAATACACAGCTTGAACAGAAAAAGAAATTGGAACGAGAAAAAGAAGCAAAAAAGAAACAGATGAAAAGTCAACTTCCTCCTAAAGGAAAGAAATAATGTTCTTGAATACTACAAGATAGTAGCTCTTCAAGAAGTTACCAATCATCCCGTTTGCTTAATTGCTCTTTCTTCATTGTTTTTTCAATTCCGAGGTAGATGTCTTTCTCCGATTCGGAGACAACCGCTAAATCAGTACCTGCAATGCTTTTTACGCTTGGAACTTTAACGAACTTGGATTCGCGGGTTTGAGGCACATAATCCGCAGTCACTTCCTTGACGGCTTGGGAAAGCTTTTCACCTGAAGACCACAGTTCATACATATCCACTTTTATGGTGTGAGAACCCGCAGGTATGCCTTTCATATCCAAAATTGTCGTGTATTCGGATTCGTCCATTGACAAAGGGCCGTGAAGTATTCTGATAGCGACTGAGTTGATTTGTTGGTTGTCAAACCATAAATCCGAGTGCACCTTTGAAAATGCGGTTTTTGATGGAACCAGCTTGAAGCCGATTTTGAGGGCTAACTCATCCTGTTTAGTTAAGATGACAATTTCAGTTATGATTATCCGTTTCTCTCGTATTTGCGCAATTGTTTTGGATGGCTCGCTATCTGGAGCAGTAGGCAGATTGTCCAAAGTCAGTTGCTTTGATAATTTGGGGTTTTTAGGCATTTTCTTCTTATAAGTGAATGGTTTTGTTGGTATTATCCTCTTCTTTGCTGCCTTCCTTTGACAATAAAAAAATAGTTATTTTAGCCGCGTAAATTTAATGGTTTCTTAAATATCTCTTCCCGCCACTTATGCTCCCAGCTCGCCCAACCCGTCTTCACAAGGCTTTCTCTTAAGTGCGGTTTTTCAGCAACCCACTCCAGAAACGTCCAGAAACGCCTTTTGTCTTTGAGCATTTCTTCTGGTACGCCTTTTTCAATGCACCATCTAATGTAGGCTCTTTCAACCAACGGCTTAAGTTCGCCCGTCGATTCGACTCTTTGAACTTTGAATCCCTGGCTTTGCAAGTACAAGGCTACGCAAGAGAGGACGTACTCTGAGCAAACTTTAAAACAGGTTTCAGAGTCGGGTTGCATTACTGTGATAATTTCGTTGGCGATTTTTACTGCGTCTTCTAAGTATTTTTTGGATTTGAAGTTTGGCGGTTGGAATGATGTGGTTGGGATTCTGCGTTCCATCAGCATGGGGTGTGGAGGTTTGAGTGCGCCGACTACCACACCTAATAGCAGGTCGCTCCATCCTGAAGCATCTATGAGAATCGTTTTGTCAGGCAAAAAACAGTCCAATGCCAAACTAATCACCCTAGGCTTAAAGGTATGTGAGTGTTTGTTTTTCTATCTTTTGTTTATTAGAACCCCACTCTTCCAAGAAAAAATTTGAAAAGAAGGTTGCAGAACCGCTTGACGCCAAATGGGAGAAAAGGGGAATGCAAACCCCTTATGCACTTGTAGTCAAGTGGTTCAAGCAGACAAATTCCGCCATTATTGTAATAGTTGGTCTTTTCAGATATTCGTTTGTACGTCTTTTTAGAGATATACAAAGTAGAACATGCGAATGGAGTTGAGCCTGTAAAAAGCTAACTCAAAGAATGAAATAGGGTGAGTACTGAAGAAATCCGAAAATGTTTTTTACAAGACAGCAAAGTGATCCCTAGAAAAATGACTATTCCACACCAAGTTGTGCAGCTCCGAGAGTGGCTATATTTGTAGAAATAAAATATTCCAGTTAACGAAATACGCCTTAAGAAGTTAAGGAGTAACGTTTCATCTTGGAAATGGGACGATATGGCGAAGAATCCTGGCTCGAAAGATAAATACTTAGAGGCTTTGGATTTCATAATCAATGTTCTCAAGGAACATGAAAAAATTTTAGATAAGTCTATTCATGAATTAGCAACGATTACAGAACAGATAGGAGACATAGACACATTAAACGCTAAAGTAGAGAAGGTTGAAGAAAAAATAAACAACCTTCAAAAAGAAATAACAAAACTAATTGGCAGCCTGTCAAATATGCCTAAGGAGGCATTACAATCAGCGGTAAAGGAACAAGAACCCCCGGTTGTGGAAACACCTGCTGCATCATTTGCAGTAGTTCAAAGTGGGCCCTCATTGATTTTACATTGTAAACAGTGGGGGGATTTTGAGGTCTTGGCAATCCATGCCTCAGCTTTGTCTTTTAGCTATAAAGAGGATGAGAAAGCTTTCCAGGCTTTTTCGATTAAGGGAAATAAAATAATTAAGTATACCGGTGCTCTTCCAAACTTCTCAATAATTCTTAAAACATGGTTATCTCGGCAGTTAGATATAACAGAAAAGAATATCTTCGAAGGCTGGGTGAACGATGTTGGACAAGACCGGCTTTCTATAATGAGCCGAATTAATAAAACCGCGAGAATGCTAAAAATTAGATAAAATAACTTTTTTATCGTTAAAAACTAGGTTTATGCGAAAAAGCAGATCAGCAGGCTACTTGAAAAAGAAGCATAACTGTCTTGACCATTTCGGCATGTTACAATATTTTATAAGGTATATTGTTAAATTCGAAAGACTAATCAGAGTCAGAAATCAGATTGAGATTTGAGTGATGAAAATGGTGAAGGCTATTGAGGCCAAGACGGTTTTTGAACAAGATAATGAAAAACTTAAACAAATGTATGCGAAGGTAATTGGTCTAAATCATATTTATGTCAAGAAAGGGTTCATTAAGTGTCCTGAATGTGATGAAGAAATTCTTATAACTCCCACATTGAGAAAGATGAACGTAGCAATCGAGAACCATGTCCAACTTCATAACGCGAAGTTTGATTCTAATCCTTTGAAGTATACTAAATCAATCAAGATTCGACTGGCATTAACATACCAGATTCTGCACAATCCTTAAGGTCGTTTGAACTTCTTTATGAATTGAGTGATAAGAAAAAACGTTTGTGCACTCGTTTCCACTACTGCGGCTTAACGCAAGAATACACCATTTACCCACATTAGAAAGCGTAGGAAGATGTTTACCGCCTCACTTAAATGAATCACATTTGAAGGTCTACCCCGCGCTTGAGAGATGTTTGTCGAGATAATTGGCAAAAATTTATCACTCAAAACAATAAATGTTGATTCAGGAAAACAAATTGTCTCTTGAAAATATTCAAGATGTTACAATAATCCAAAAAATAAAAAAATACTTATCAGGATACTTTTTTGAAAAGACAAACATCAAAAAAATTGTTGGCGAAAATTACCCCATCATAAGTATAATAGTCGGCTACATGCTTGTTGCCCTTTCAATAGGACCTTATCACAATGGGGATACAGCATGGGAATACGACGCTGTATCAGGAGTAATGAAATATGGTTTACCTTACGCCAACGGTTTTAACTTAATTGACCAGCCACCTTTGGGCTTTTATATTCAAGCCGTTTTCTTCCTAGCCTTCGGATCATCGATTAATAATGGTACGTTCTTGGTTACTTTGTTTGGGCTTGGGTCAGTCCTTTTAGTGTATGGCATTGGCAAGAATGCGTATAATAAGACGATAGGCTTGTTAGCTGCAACTCTATTTGCCTTTAGCCCGTGGCATCTTATCCTTTCCAGAACTTTTCTAATTGATGCACAGTGCCTTTTCTTTAGCTTATCTTCCCTATTTGTAGGAATAATTGCAATTCGTAGAGATTCGCTCAGACTTTTATTTATTTCAGGAATTATTTTCGCTATATCCTTCAATACTAAATTATATGCCATTTTTATTCTTATTCCATTGTTATTGTTCTTTCTTTTCAATAAGTCAATAAACCTGAAGCATACAATAAGTTGGCTGGGAACTTTTTCTTTACCAGTACTATTTTTTTCTTTTCTATGGTATCAGATAGTATCAGGGTTAGGGGTGAATTCTGTTATTAGCCATACCGATTTCATCGTCAATAATCCAAGCGTCGTTATTCCATCGATGTTTTTTGTTAGCAATTTTCTTATAAATTATGGTTTAGGATGGTTTTTTATAGACGCCGCAATTTTGTCATTACTCATCTATTTGGTTCGAAGGCGTCTATTACCAAAGTCTATGGTTTTTGACGTAACTTGTTTAGCAGTCATAATTTGCGTTATAGGGGTTGACACTTACTTGGGGGCAGGACTAAACCTTAAAGCACCCTATCTTAACGCAATAAAATATGATTATCACGCATTACCCTTCTTAAGTTTCTTAGCAGCATCTTTGATAGGCAAAAGCATTTCACTGTTCGATTTAAGGAAAACTGAAAAAAAATTAAGTAAGTTGACCGTCTCTCTGGTTGCTTCGATAGGGCTTGTTTTGGTTTCGGCAGCGATACTTTATAATATGTACTACGTGCACCTATTTTCTACATGGAATTATTTGATTTTTAGAGTGGAACCCGACGTTAATATGGGCTATTCCCTTTTTAACTCTGCTCCAATCAGCGAAAATAGCAATCTGATGTGCATTCAATATGTGGGTTTTGCATTTTTAATTTCAGGATTGCTTTGGGCAGGAAGGCATAAAATTGCCAGATTAATAAAGATTTAACTGTTTTTTGTGATATGTCAACTTCAAACGACTACGGGAGCTTGTGGTAGCCCGGGAGTTACCGTTCCCAGACTCGAATTTATACCGAAAAATCCTTCCTTTTCCTATTAAATTCTCCAGTTAATAAAATCAAAACTGCAAATAGATTAGGTATGAGCTTCGTCAATTTCGGATCAAAGCTTTTGTGCAGGGGGTGGGATTCGAACCCTCTGTGAATGGAGAAATCACCCGCAAACCCCTTTTTTTTACTCAAACCTTACTTTATCAGGGTATTGGTTTGAGATTTAGTTTAAATTCTTTTTAGGGCTTTGATGATAATAGTATAGGAGGAGTTACATGGTGAAACTTGGGGTACTTATTGCGATGGAAAAATGCCTTGAAGAAGTCGCAGGCAAATCTATTGCAGAGAAAGTTATGCAAGGAAGCGAACAAATAACTGAAAATACCGACAAGACAACAACTGCTTTGTGGGTCAAGAATGCTATAGAAAGACTTGACGCTTCGGCTGACGAAAAAACCAAAATGCAGGTTATGCAAAATTGCGGTTACAATTGTGCCAAGAAAAACTCCAAAGTCATAGAAAAAGCAGTAGCAGGACGAAAAAAATTTGCCAGCATTGACGATTTTCTAGTTACTGAGCAGAAAAAACCGCCAACAGATACCAGACTTGCCCGAGAAGGAAATACAGTATACCAAACTTACACACCCCATACCTTCAAGAGACCAATGAGGTGCTACTGCAACTTGTTCAGGCAGCTTCCGATGCATGAGACTGTTTCGGTTACATATTGTAACTGTTCAAAAGGATTCGTTGAAAAATACTGGGAAGCAATACTTCAAAAACCAGCAAAAGTGGAATTGCTGCAATCAGCAATTTCTGGCGCTAAAGAATGCACATTCTCCATTCGCATTTAATTCATGGACTGAAATAAAATGGATAAACAAGTGAATAATTACATGGAAAAGCAGAAATCACCTCAGAGAGAAATCCTGCAAGAAGTTAGAAAAATCTTCGCGGAAACACTTCCAGACGCCCAAGAAAAAATAATGTGGGGAGTCATAACCTTTGAGGATGGCAAATTCTATATTGCGGCGATGAGGGATCGCGTTCATGTCGGTTTTGCAGTCACGGGTTTAAGCGATGAAGAGATTGGACTGTTTGAGGGGAATGGTAAAACAATGAGGCACATAAAAGTCCCCACAATTGAGAGTATTAACAGGGAAAGCCTTGTTAAGCTGATAAAAATGGTGGACAAAAAGGCAATCTGCAAACCATGCTAATGTTCATTCTTCGTCAATTATACTCCTGATTTTCAACGAGACTTGAAGACAAACCCCCTACATTCTACAGATGTGAGTTGGATTCGAACCCTCTGAGAGTGGAGATAATACAAATAGCATATCTATCACTTGCACTCCCCCTTTTTTCTAGCACACTACAACTGCCTATTAGTTTAAGAATGGTAGCCCGGGAGAGACCGCCCTCTGGCGTTTAATTTATACTTTTTATTGATTTGAGTTTGCATGTTTTTCCTCTCGGATTTCTTTTAAGACTACATTTTTTAAAGCTATTGCTAGCTGGTGTAATTGGCGTTCTTCTAGTTGGTCGCGGCCAATTATCGTTGCGTTGGGGCGAGTTAATGCATCTTTTGTTATAGATTTCGTCTGGGTTAAGACCCCATGCTCTTATGATTTCTTTGAGAGCGTCGATCTTGCTGACTTTTGTTTTCGGTCTGATGCTTAAGGCTGATGCCGAGTAGATTCCTCGCAGATATTCTATGCCTTTCATCTCTATGTCGTGGTAGGTGCTTATCGTGTGACCCATCATGTACTCGATGTAGTCTGTTGGCGTTCCCAGCGCTGCTAGTTGGGTTCTGAAGAATTTTCGGATGCTATGAACGCGAAGGTCGTAGCGTCTGCCTAAGGATTTCTGTGGAATTAAACCAGCTTTCTGGTAGAGCTCGTGAACCAGCTTATGGATAGCTGCGGTTGTTATTGGAACAGACCTGCGAAGTTGCATGTTTCTTATCAAAGGAGTTTCGTCGTGAATGTTTTCTGGCGGAATTTTTTCGGTGCCTTGACGGCGCATCTGCAGATAAAGCCTAAGATATTCAGCTGCTTCCTGCCCAAGAAAAGTATCGTAGTCATGATATTTTCCCTTAGTGATTTCGGCTTCGACATGTACATGGATAGGTACTACGCCTTTTTCGAGGTCTCGTTTGATGTGGCGGTACTGGAGTTTTACTAGGGTTCCTGAGCGGAAGCCGCCTAAGGATAGTAGGCTGATTATGGTTTTGACTCGTATGTCTGCTAATTCGATCAAACTGGCGAGTTCTTCAGGTGTAGGTGAGCGGTCTTTGTAGATGCTACGTTTGGGTAGGCTGTAGGCTAATTCGAGTTTTAGGTTGCTGGCGCGAAATAGTGCTTTGACGCCTTTGACGTGGTTACTTACGGTTCCTGGTGCGAGTTCTTCAGCTTGAAGTTCGCCTACGAAGTCGTCTAGTAGTTTGCTGAATTTTGATAGGGCTTTGGGGTTGGGATCGCCGTCTTGGTCTTGGCAGGCTTTGATAAGCTGGTCGGGTTGGGTGTTTGTCCAGTGACTAAATCTGTGGATTCCGTAGAGGTATTGGTAGAGTGTTCCTGAGCTTCCGGTTCTGTGGCGTAAAAGGTGTTTGGCAACTTCTAAGGTTGAGTCGTTGTTTAAGGTGAAGGGTACTAGGCTTGGCATTTTCCAGCAGAGGCTGTTAATTACGTATTGTCGGAGTTTTTCTTCGGCGAGAGATTGTGTTTCTGGCAGTTGAAGATCTGATAGGCTTTTTTGAGTTTTTTTCCGAGGGGGCTGTGGGTTATGGTCACTGCTTGCAATGCGTTTGCTCCTGACTGTTGGTTTTTGGTTGAGTTTTTCGCTTCTTTGGCTTAAGCGCATACTCAGACTGTATCTTTGTTTTCTTTAGAATTTAAATTCCATTCTAAACTTTCTTGTAGTGGCAGCTTGCGAATTTCAAGAATGCAGCATTTGAGAAGGATTAATCCGTTGCTTTTACCGTTGCCTAATTCAACATTTGGCTTCGTTCGGTCATGTTCTACTAGAATTATTTCGCTGGTTTCTTTTGATAGCCAACCTATGGTTTCCCTCTCTACTACTTCTTCTATGGGTAGCTGGATGTTCTTGAAGAGAACATGATCTTTGTAACGGATATAAACGGCAAAACCCATGGAAAAAACATGTGAATTCATCATTTCAATAGATGTTTTAACTTTTTGTTGCCTCCGTTGTGTTGGGCTGTTTGGTGAAGAGTTTTTGGAGCTCTGAATGTTCTTGCAGGAATGTGGTTAGTGCTTTTTCTGTGAAGCCAGGTATCTTTGGGAATGCGCCAAGTCCTCTGTCAAAGACAATGTAGAGCGACTTGATGCCTTCTTTTCTTAATTCTTCAGCGAATTCTTTTGGCAGAGTTAAGGTGTATTGTGTTGAACCGTCGCGTTTTCGCATAGTAATTATTTTGTGTTCGACGATTTTGGGTATGCTCATTTTTCATCTCAGCTGTTAACTGGGATAATATTGGCAGATAATTATTTAAGTAAAGCTCACACTATATCCCAATAGGTTACTGAGATATGGCTGACGAGGATAATTCAGAAACAAGCAAGATCTCAAAGACAGAACTCATCCTATCCCTAATAGCCGAACAAGGCCCAAAAACAGAATACGACATATACAAGCAATTCCCAGAACTAAGCCATGGAACAATCCATTTCTGCCTCAACAAACTAACTCAGTATGGCTCCATAACCTACACTAAAAACAATGATAGAAAAAAACAAACAAAGAAACTATACCATCTCACTTTCATTGGAACGGTAGCGCACATTGCCAGTTTTCTCTACTGGAAAGACATGCAGCTTACCGATATCCAAATAGAGGAATATTGGAAACGTTTTGAAGAAAAAGACCAAGGCGAGATTTTAGAGTTTTTATCCAGGCAGGGAAGATTGCTAAAGTATGCACTTTTTGAAGAAAGCAAGTGGCTGGCCGAGCGTTATCCAGGAATTGCAAGCATTTTCGCAAGTATCGCATATACGATTTGGACAGATCCACCTAAGCCGTTTAGGAACCTGCTTGTAGTTGCAGCATCGGGTGCATTCAGAAAAAAGTTTCCTCAGCTTAAAGCCGAGAGAACATCTGAGGATGAGGAACCGAGCAAAGAGGAGTTAAATGAGTTAAATCAGAGCGCTTTTAGAAGAGAATTTACAAGACTCTTCTTAGAGTTCATAGTTGTTTGGAGAAGTAGAAGCAAATCAACAATTAATCCTAAGTTGCAGCGATTAGCTGAGGAAGCGCTTGAGGAAAAAAGACATGAAACAGTAGGATTAGAACGGGCTATACGGCTATTTGGTGGGCAGGTAAACAAAAATAATACTTGAAAAAGCATAATTCTTAGAGCCCAAGGAATCAAAGAAGAGGATTTACCCTCAAAACTGAAAGCAAATCAGAAGTAGTAGAACAAACATTTTTTCTCTGTTCTACTACTTCTATTCTGGATCCTAATCTTTTGGGCGTAGCTTCCTTATTGCAAGTCAAGTTGGAAGTTGTTGTTACCTAACTTTCGCCATGAACAACTTCTATTTGGACAAACGAATTTTTCCTTATTAACGAAGTTTCTTCTTTTCTTTCACCTCATCAGCGCTATGGCAAACCTTATGAGAAGAACAACAACAGTTGAAAAACACGTGTTGTTGTTCTTTCAACGTTGTCATTGAGTTTTGGAAGTAGTAGTCGATGCTGCAAATCAACCAGGCTACTACTTCTCTTGTTTGAAGAACTTTTTGCCGATACTTTGCAATATGTTTCAAAAATGTAGAGTTAGCTTGGAAGAAGAAGAGTGGTGTTTGCAATCTTCTTCTTCTTTTGACGACTAATCTCCTGGTAAAGTCAAGTTAGAAGTTGTTGTTCACCTAAAAAAATTCACTCGAACAACTACTTCCATTAGCATGAGTTTGTCAGCTTTCTTCTTTTTTACTTAAAAATTGTTTCGAGGTTGGAAGAACAACAATAAATGAAAAAGTTGTGTTGTTGTTCTTTCAGCCTTGCTTATTGAGCTTGGGAAGTAGTAGTCGATTGTGCAAATTTCAATTCGACTACTACTTCTCTTGTATGAAGAACATGTTTTTCTATCGATTACTTTGATTTGAATATTAGAATATTTAATTATCTTGCTAGAAGATGAGCTGTTTTTTCAACTTTCTTCTTCTTTAAAGCAGACTCTAAATAAGAGAACAACAACAAACCAATTGCAACTGTTGTTCTTCTCATAGGGAATTAATTTAAGTCTATTTTAACATCAGAGAGTTCTTGCATGAGAAACCTTGTTCGATGTTTTTTCCTTGGCTAATCTATGAGACTGCAAATTGTGAGGCTTGGTGATTGCGGTTTTTTATTTTGTGATTGGTGAAAAATCAGAAATTCTTATTGAACAAGCAAACATTTATTAAAATAAGAAACTAACAGCCGTTAAGAAAAGAGGTTGAATTTAATGAAAGTTGTTGCCTCCTGGAGCGGTGGAAAAGACGGTTGTTTTGCTGTTTACAAAGCTATCAAAGAAGGCTTTAATGTTTCAAGCTTGTTGACATTCATGTCGTCCGAAGGAAAAACAAATTTCCACATGTTGCCTCCAGAAATGCTATCTGCCCAATCAGAAGCAATAGGCATAGAATTGGTCAAAAGGGAAACAACACCAAATACTTACGAAGAAGAATTCAAAAAAGCCTTACTTCAAATGAAATCCACTGGTGTTGAAGGCTTAGTTACAGGTGACATTTACGAAGTGTCGATGCATGAAGAAGGCTGGTTAGAACGAATCTGTAAAGAAGTCGGATTGAAACCTGTTAAACCGCTATGGCTTAGCGACACGAAAAAACTTTTGCGAGAATTTGTTGACTTAGGTTTCAACGCTACGGTGGTTAAAGTCAACACCAAAATGTTGGGAGAAGAGTGGCTGGGAAGAGAATTAAACAACCAGTTCTACGACGACATAACCAAATTAAAAAATGTAGATCCTTGCGGAGAAGGCGGCGAATACCACACATGCATAACAGACGGCCCACTTTTCAAGAAACGAATAAAACTTCTTGAAACAGAGAAGACATCAAGTGGCGATTTTGGCTTTCTATCCGTTAAGCGATTCAAGACTTTAGCCAAGATGCCATGACTTTGGATTTTTAAGAATCAAGAATCAGGTTATATCTCGATAAAACAAGTTTGGCAAGCCTGTAAGCAAATAAATAATTTATGATTTTTAGAGCTTCAAATAATCTTTCCGTCTTTAACTTCGTAAGTAACTTCTGCAGCGTTCTTCATGTTTATCAAATCTACTTCTTCGATCATTCGATTTACCATTCTGCCCACGACAAGCACGAGTACGTTTAGTCCGCGTGATGCGGCAATTGCGGCTGCACTACTAATGCCAAATTCAAGGTCTGCCTTGAGCTCGAGTTTGTTGAGGACGGCTCTACCTACTGCACCCATAACGCCGACTCTATCAGGCTTGAATTCTTCGTAGAATGCCTGGACTTTTGACAAGTCAACAGATTTTGAGCCACCTCTTCTTATGCTTGGCAGTTTTATGATGAGAATTTTTCCTTGTTTCATCTTTACTTTGCCTCGCAGATTTTTCAACCCTAGGTCTTCTCCTGCATTGGCGTTATTCATAGCGGTGCCTTTTGCCTCTGCGGTTGGGTTGTCTTTGGCTACAGTGTACATGATGCCTTCTTTCATGATTATGCCAACTTCTTCGCCTACTTTGACGGGTTGTGTGGCCAATGCTGGCAAAGCGCGTTCAATTTTCATTTCATGCTTAATTGATAAAACATAGTTCTCCAAGTTTCTTAAGTCATCGCGAAGTTTGGCTGTCGCCTTAGCAGTTAACCTGTAGTCAACTCGCTCTGAACCCACTTCTAGGAAGCCCTCTCTTGATAGTTTTTTAAAGTACTTCGAAACAGCCTGAATTGTAATTCCAAGGGCATTGGAGATATCTTTCTGTTTGATATGCGGCTGGTTACGCATTACTTCAAATAGAATTTGGAACTTTGTGAATTCGCCCTTGTCGCGAAGAAGCAAGGTTTGAGTTTTTTTGGGCATTATGAATTCAACCTGAGTTTAACTTGAGTTAAACGAAAGTTAATAAACATTCAGATGGACTAACCAACAGAGGTTAAAACAGATGCACATAATGGAGGGCTTCCTGCCTCACCCCTGGTGGGAAATCTGGTGGGCAATAATGATTCCAATCGTTGCCTACGGAATATACAAGCTCTCCAAAATCGCAAAAAAGAACCCTGAAACAAAACCTCTCCTCGCCCTTATGGGAGCATTCATATTCGTTGTTTCCGCCCTTAAGTTGCCATCGGTCTTCGGTAGCAGCAGCCACCCCACAGGTTCAGGCTTAGCCTCAATAGTTTTCGGACCCGCAATAGCCTCAGTTCTCTCTATGATAGCCCTGATTTTCCAAGCAACCCTGCTCGCGCACGGCGGCCTAACCACGTTGGGAGCGAACGTTTTCTCCATGGGCATTATGGGGCCAGTTGTAGGTTGGTTCGTATGGATAGTTTGCAAGAAAATCCATGTGCCGATTCAGGCAGGTGTTTTCCTTGCCGTAGCTTTAAGCGACCTCTCAACCTACGTCACCACTTCAGTTCAGTTGGCACTGGCTTTTCCGGCAACAGGCTTCACAGAAGCCTTCCTCAAATTTGTCAGCATATTCGCCGTAACCCAGATTCCACTAGCTATAGCTGAAGGTATCCTCGCCATCTTCATCTTTGAGTTCCTCATGAAGTACAAAAATCAAATTCTTGTCTCCATGAAGGTCATACGCTCCCCCATCGCCGGCTTAACCGAGAAAGAGATACGCCTTAAAAAGAAACACTATGCCGTCTTAATCGCTGTATTACTAACGCTTTTCATTACACCCTTGGTCTTTGTCTCTACAAACATGGCAGGAACCGACGATGCAGCGGCGAACATAATTACTTCGCAGGGGTATCAACCTTGGTTTAGCCCCATTTTGACTCTACCGAGCGAGTGGGTAACTATACTTTTTGTTGTGCAAGCCTTAATCGGTGCCTCTATAATCGTTTACATAGTTATTCGGACACGCCGAAAACAAGCAAAAACACAGTCACACCACAAGATGCATCGACATAGCCACAGTCACGGTGAAGACCACAGCAAACTGTCCGCACAAATCGACAGTTACGCGTACACCAACTCGCTTGCTAAGAAAAGTCCAACAACAAAAATCCTCTTCGCAGCCTCCATGCTTATACTTAGTGTCCTATCGCCTTCACCTGTCGTTCCCATAACCGTGTTCATCATAGCAGTGGTGCTGATTATTTTGGTAGCGCAGATTCCAGGACGCTTCTACTTTGACCTGCTGATTTATCCCGCTCATTTTTGCGGCGGTAAGCTGCGTTTTTATCGCGTTGTTCTTTGGCAACGGCACACCACTTGTGGAGATTGCTTTTCCATGGTTCAAATGGGTAATCTACAACAACGGCATCGCTACTGCATTCACAACTTTCTTCCGCGTCTTGGGCGCTGTTTCCGCATTGTTCTTCCTCGTTTTAACCACATCCATGAATGACGTTTTCATAAATCTACGAAAAATCCACATCCCAAAAATCCTTGTCGAAATCAGCCTACTCATCTACCGTTACATATTCGTATTCATGGAGATCTCTTCAAAAATGAGCACTGCACAGAAACTGCGGCTGGGACAAACAGGCTGGCTCAACCGCATACGCTCCACCTGCATTGCTTGCCGCCAACCTCTTCATTAGAACCCTTGAGCAGGGTGAACGTACCTTTGTCGCTATGAACGCCCGCGGCTACGACGGCAACATCCGCGTCTTCGAAGACCAACCTAAACCTAGCAAAGCATCCCTCGCAGGCATCTTGGTGCTCGACATTATGCTTGGGTTAATCGCGTTAAATATAGTTCACATATGGAGTTTGTAAAAATATGTTGTTTAAAATCGAAAACCTCACTCACGAATACTCCGACGGCACCCTTGCCTTAGACAACATCACTTTAAGCTTTGACCGGGCTGAACGCATTGCCCTCTTGGGTACCAACGGTTCAGGTAAAACCACGCTACTTAACCACCTTAACGGCATCCTAAAACCCACTTCAGGCAAAATCCTCTTCGAAGGCAAACCTCTCCAATACGATTCAAAATCACTGCTTGAACTCCGCAAACGCGTGGGATTCGTATTTCAAGACCCAAATGATCAACTTTTCGCTCCCACCGTCAAACAAGATATTGCTTTTGGACCCCTCAATTTAGGATACACTACGGAAAAAGTCAAAACTATCGTTGAGGAAGCGCTCAAAACTGTGGGAATGAGCGAATTCGCAGAGAAGCCGCCACACTTCTTAAGCCTTGGACAGAAAAAACGTATCGCTCTTGCAGGAGTGCTCGCTATGCAACCCGAAGTCATTATCATGGATGAGCCAACATCAAACCTAGATCCAAGGGCTACAAGCGAAATATTGCATTTGCTCTTGCAATTAAACAAGGAAAAAGGAATAACTCTGCTGCTTGCAACTCATGATGTGGACATGGTGCCTCTCTTTGCCACCAAAATGTACGTTTTAAACAAAGGCAAATTGGTCTCTGAAGGCACACCTAAAGAATCCTTCTCTAACGGCAACCTTATCCGGCAAGTAAACCTGCGCTCGCCGAGAATAACGCATCTCTTTGAGGTACTAAGAGACAAAGATAACCTCTTAATAGACGCCCAGCTGCCGTTAACCATCGGTGAAGCAAGAAAAGAAATAATGCGACTGTTACAGCAGAAAGAGGAAAAAGCATAGTTTTACTGGGTTAAATCGTAGCCTCGGGCTGTAACCATTTTTTTGTTAACAACTTTTGTTGCCGAATTGCCAACAACAATCGTTGTAACCATGTCGATTTCACAGTTTAACATTTCTTTCAATGTTGTGATAAGGTATTGTTCGCCTTCGCGACCTGCTTGCCTAACGATGCCCACAGGTGTGTCTGGCTTGATGTGCTTTAGCATTATCTCGTAAGCCTTAGCCAGCGGTTCTACGCGTCCTTGGCTCTGCGGGTTATATAGGACAATTGAGAAGTCTGCTGATGCTGCCGCTTCGAGTCGACGTTCAATTTTTTCCCAAGGAGTCAACAAGTCGCTTAGGCTGATGACGGCAAAGTCGCTGACAAGTGGTGCTCCAAGGATTGCTGAGGCTGCGGTGGCTGCGGTTACACCTGGAACAACCTCGACTGGAACTGGGGTTTTTTCTTGTGCGGCGACTTCGAGAACTATTCCTGCCATGCCGTAAACGCCTGGGTCTCCGCTGCTAACCATTACAACTTTTTTGCCTTCTTTGGCTTTGTTTACTGCGATTTGGGCGCGTTCAACTTCTTTGCCCATTGTTCCAGAAACTACTTCGACGTTTTTTTTAACGATTGATTGAATAAGTTTGATGTAGGTACCGTAACCAACGACTACGTCTGCGGCTTCTATTTCGCTTCGGGCTTTAGGCGTTAAATGCTCAAGGCTACCTGGTCCGATGCCGACTACGCTTATTCGCCCTCGGCTATTGCCACTGTTACCCCGTTTAGCTTGGTTTTCTTTATGAGTAGTTTTGAGTTTTTTCCCGCTATCAATAATGCTGCTCGTTCGCATACTCCTCCAACACCGATTTTTTCCTGAACCATCGCTGAATCAGGCGAAAGATCACCGTAACTTACTGAACGAAGTGCATCGACACTTAAAAACTCAAGCGGCGCACCCAAACGTTCCACCGCTTCTACCATTTGTTTAGAGTTTCGTTTGATGTCGACTGTTGCGAAACGGTCAACGCGCTCTAAAGGAATGTGAACACGTTCGAGAACTGTGTCAACGGCTTCTATCATGCTTTCTTTGGTTGAGTCTTTTCTTGCTCCCAACCCAACCACTATTTTTTTGGTTTTTAGGATAGTGAATGGTTTCACAGACTTGGCAATCGACAACGGTTCATGGGTGATTATTACACCCGCACCATATTGGTTGATAATTTCTAACGCTTGCACTCCATTTTCAGCTTTTTTTATTTCGTAGCAACTAACAATGTTTACAGGAATTTTGACATCGCCAACTAGAACAACAACTATGTGATCGCCGTTCACAATGGCAGAGTTTACTGCGACAAGGCTTTCAGGGTTTTGGATTGTTAAATGCAGCTTTTTTGCGAGTTCATCAACGCTCATTTTGCCAGTAACATCTGAGGCTGTTGTAATTACGGGGGTTGCTCCTATGCCTTTAGCAATTGTTCTTGCCAACTCATTTGCGCCACCATAATGTCCCGACAAAAGACTGATGACAAATTTTCCAGTTGCGTCAACTCCGACGATTGCGGGGTCAGTTAGTTTGCTCTCAAGAAGCGGAGCGACTGAGCGGATAACTATGCCCGTTGCCATAACAGCCACTAAAGCATCAACCGTGCTGTAGGTATCTTTAATGAAGTCGCCTAATTTTTTGTCTAAGGTGAAAACGCCGTTTTGACTGTATTTTTTGGGGGCATAAACCGTCGAATTCAAACCAGTTTTATCTAGGGCTTCTTTTATTTTTAGCGCGGTTTCTACGCCACGCCTGGTTATTGCGACAATCGCTATGCCCTTAGCATACATCTATTCTTCGCCTTTACGGAATCCCGTGGTGAATTTGGGGTCATAAAGCTTAGATAAATCGTAAGCTTGGGGATCAAGGACTTTGCCAACGAAAATCAGCGCCGTCTCCGTTATGCCTGCCGCCTTAACTTTTGCAACAATGTCGGCTAAAGTGCCCTTGACGATTTTCTGTTCGGGCCATGTTGCCTTGTAAACAACTTGGCAGGGTGTGTCTTTGGGGTAGCCGCCTTTCTGCAGTTCATCCACGACACGGGCGATGTGTGGGGTGCCAAGGAAAATAACCATGGTTGCTTGATGGACCGCCAGTTTGCGGATGCTTTCAGCTTCAGGCACAGGCGTTCGGCCTTCGGGACGCGTGATGATGACGGTCTGAGAGATGTTTGGCAGGGTTAATTCTCTGTTTAGGGCCGCAGCTCCGCCTAAGAGACAGCTTACGCCTGGAATGCGGAAGTATTCTATTCCTTCTTTGTCTAGAAAAGTCATCACTTCCTGAATGGCACCATAGAAGCTTGGGTCGCCGTCATGAAGGCGAGCAACAAGTTTTCCAGCCTTAACGCAATCCGCCATGACTTTTTGAACTTCAGGCAGACTCATCTTGGCGCTGTCATGCAGTTCCACTCCTTTCTTACAGTATTTTAGATATTCTGGGTTCAGCAAACTTCCAGCATAGATGACAACGTCAGCTTGTTCGAGCCATTTTTTACCTTTAAGCGTTATAAGTTCTGGGTCGCCGGGTCCTGCACCTATGAAGACAACTTTATTCATTTTTTAACACCATTTTTCTTCCAGTGAATAGGAACCTCACTTCTCTTCACGATAGCCACAGAGAAGTAGTCCTCTTGAATATCCCAGTTTTTTACATCCTCGAGTTTGCCTACAAGAACTTTCTCTTCAAAATGACTACATCGCTTTACTAAGGCCACGGTGGAGTTTTCCGTGAACCCAGCTCGTCGCAATGAGGGAATCAACTCTTTTATGCGGTATGCGCATTTCATGAACACTAAGGTGTCCGCGTGCTTAGCGGTTTCCTCGATTAACAGGGGGTCAAGGTCGGAGGGAATTATTGATACTACTTCCTCTTTCTCTGCGAGAGGTAGTTTGGCGCTTGCTGCTGCCGCAGTGACTGAAGTTACTCCCGGGATAATTTCTAACTCAATTTCAGGGTAAGTTTCTTTGATGCATTCGTAAAGGTAGAGGAAGGTACTGTAAAGCATCGGATCACCAAGTGTGATGAAGGCGATGCGTTTTACTTTTTTTGCTTTAGCTGCCACTATAGCTGCATTTTCAACCCACAGTTTCCTGTTGCTCAAGTCGTCTTTAGTCATTGGGAAAACGAGTTCCAAAATCTCTACAGGTCTTATGCGTAATTCTAAGATTTGTTTGATCATTCCCAGAGCCATGCTGGGTTTGTCTGCATGAGATTTTGGGACACAAATGACATCCGCGGCTTTGAGGGCTTTCACTGCTTTTAACGTGATTAATTCTGGATCGCCAGGACCAACGCCGATTCCTATGAATTTTCCAGCCAAATTTTTCACCTAAAGTTTTGAAGCTGAGACAATTGTTATTGGATTTCTCGCCATCATCATAGTTCCACTGTTTATTTGTTTTCCCTTCGCCACCGAAATATGTGCAACGTCAATATCTTTGAAGCCCAGTTCTTTGAGTTCAGCTATCGCGAGAGTTGCGGTTTCTAAAAGTATTGCGTTTACGACTATTCTGCCATTTGATTTTAGTTTATTGCTAGCGATTTGGAGTATTGCTCGGAGGGATACTCCTCCGCCGCCAATGATGATTACATCAGGGTTTGGAAGAGTTAACAGGGCTTGGGGGGCTCTACCGCCGGAAATGGAGACAATGCCTTGGACACCGAATTTTTCCACATTACTTTTTGTTAACTTGATTGCAGCTTCGTCCTCGTCTATGGCGTAAACTTTGCCTTTCGGAGCGACCTGAAGTGCTGCTTCAACAGTTAAACCGCCCGTGCCGCAACCAACGTCAATAACAACGTCGCCTTCACGCAAACGTGCTTTGGCGATGGTCACAACTCTGATTTCCTCTTTAGTTGGACCAGGAACCTCATCACTCTGATTAAACAATTCATCCGGTATGCCAGGGGTTTTGTAAATCCAGTTTTTAGCCATTCACATTCAACTTAACCTTTATTTGATATTTGCTTTGATTACCATTACACATAAAGATCCAAAAGTTTCTGCTGAAACTTCCTCAAGCGTTCTTGAAATTATTTTCTCGTTTTCAAGCGTTAAATTCTCGCAAATGTAAACGGATGTTTTCTGGTCTAGTCCTGCATTGATTAGAAAACTCGCGATCTCTTTTATTGAGAAAGATTTGTAGTCAGGGAGGAGCATGACCTCTTTGCCTTTTTTGAGGCATTGTACCAGCTGATTCTTCTTTTCGTTAGTTACATTGCCTTCATGAAATGTAAACAGGCATGCTTTATCCCAACTGATGTTTAGATTAGCTGCGCATGCTTGAATCGAACTTACGCCTGCAACAACGTTAACTTGCTGGGTTGTGAATAATCCACTTTCGAGAACAGTATGCAAAAGACCGGAGAAGCCCGGGTCACCTGTAGATAGCAAAGCAACGCTTTTACCACTCTTAACTGCTTCTGCTGCATTTTTTAAGGAATCGCCCAAGTTTTTAGCCGTTAAAACAAAGACTTCGCCTTTAATTTCAGAAGAAAACAGATTAAGACTTCTCTGTGCCCCAAAAACTACCTGTGCTTCCTGTACAGTTTTTCTGGCAATTGGCGTAACGTAATCTGCAGAACCAGGCCCAACACCGACTATGTTAATTTTAGCCAAGGTTTATTGCTCCTAGCATTCTCATCCATACCTAGAACTTTGCCATCCATCGCAACAATTACCACGCTAATCTTAATCTTATTCTCTACGCGGTCGCTTACCCGTTGACTGACACGTACAGCAATTCTGTTATACGTTGCTTCTAAGAGGTTAGCTTGCTTTAGAATTTCTGTAGCTTCATCAGTAGTGTTTGCTATCAACAATTCGTTGATTGTTTGGGTTTTAGCTCCGGAGGCACCTGCATATGAGGCGATGACTTCGTTTCGAGCATCCCCAACTTTATGATGCGTATTAAAGATATTAGCAGCCAACTTTACCAGCTTTCCAGAGTGCCCAAGTAAAATGATTTCCTTTACTCCTTTCTCAACTGCTTTATCAAGCATGTAGCCAACGAAATCGCCTGTTTGAACAATCGCATCTTCAGGGACACCAAACTGCTGTTTTGCAATTCGCTCTCCAATATTGCCTGGCACAAATAAAATGCGTTTGTAACCACGAGCCATCGCAACGTCAAGTTGGGGAACCAGTGAACGCCTGCATGCTTCAAGTGAAAACGGTTTGACTACTCCTACAGTGCCAAGTATAGAAACGCCTCCAACGACGCCTAATTTAGCGTTCATGGTTTTTTTAGCTATATTTGCACCCTCAGGTGCACTGATAGTAACTTCAACGCCTCTTCCAAAGGGTAAAACTTCCTTTACGGCTTCAGTAATCATGCTTTTTGGTACAGGGTTGATTGCACCTTCACCGATGGGTACTTGCAAACCGGGTTTTGTGACTTTGCCGATTCCTTCACCACTTTTTATTGTTATTTTGCCATCGTCGGTTAGTTTTATAGTTGCAATTATTTCCATTTTGTCTGTGGCGTCGATGTCTTGTCCAGCATCCTTAACTGCAACCGCCTCAGCGCTGTCTTTACCAAGTTTCCGGCTAGATTTCACTGGAACCTCAAAACGCAGACCAATAGGGGTTGGAATAACGACTCGATCAACTGGATCCATTAAGGCCGCAATTACTGCAGCTTTGGCTGCAGCTGCCGCGGTTGCTCCTGTTGTTATGCCGTATTTTAAAAATCTAGCCATTAATTGTCACCATCAACCGTAACGTTTGCCTTCCGCGATGGAAAGCAACGCATTAAAGACTGCCACTGCGATGGTGCTACCACCTTTGCGTCCCCTTGTAATGACATATTGAACTGGGAGTTTTGCGACAACCTCTTTGGACTCAGCTGCACCCACAAACCCAACTGGAACAGCCACAATCAAAGCTGGTTTAACTTTGCCACCCCTGATTTGCTCGGCTAGTTCGAAGGCTGCTGTTGGAGCGTTGCCGATAAGTATAATCGCTCCGTCTAAGCCGTCTTTAATTGCTAAACGCATTGCAGCCGCTGAACGCGTCAATGACTCTGCCTTCGCCAACTCCATTGTTCTTTCATCATTCATGTATGTGAATACTTTGCTGCCGAATTTTTTAAGGCGAGCCTCATTTATTCCTGCTTTGACCATCTTTACGTCAGTGACTATTTTAGCGCCTGCTTTAATCGCTGAAACACCAGCCTTAACGGCATCGTCACTAAATATCAGCAGTTTAGCGAATTCTGGATCAGCAGTCGTGTGAACTACCCGTTCAACTATTGGCACTTGATCTTTTGGAAAATTGTCCAAATCAGAGCCCATTGCTTCACGGATAAGCATCATACTTTTATCGACAATCTTTCCTGCTTCAACAACCGAATAAGCATCAACAACTTCGCTATCCTTCTTTATGTCTTGTCCCAAAGCTTTGAAGGCCTTTTCTTCAAGGATGTCGGCTATGCGTTCGTCGCTGCCTATAGGTTCGCCGTAAACCAATTCAATTCCAAGCGCCTTGAGGTCGGGTTGTTTTTCTTTAACTTCAATTAACTCTGGAATCTCTTGTGTCGTGTGGACACCTGGTGCGAGGAAAGCGGGAACCAACACAATCTTTGACACTCCCTTCGTTACCATTGCATCAATTGCTTGTGCGATGGTGGGAGTATCTCGTATCATAAATGCAATTTCAACCAGTTTGAACTTGCCACGATTACGAAGTATATCTGCTATTTTTTCGAGGTTTTCTCGATTATGGGGAAGCTTGCTTCCATGCCCAATCAGAATTAAGCCTACTTTATTCATAGACGCTGGTTTTGACAAGTTATTGGTTCTCCTTTTTCTCAAACAACTTAACCGCTACATCGATAACTTCAGTGTCACCTTTCTTTGCGGCTGACCTCAAATTCTCAACAATAGGAATAAACGTTTGCTTAAGCAAAATACAAGTCATATCCTCTAAAATTCGCTTTTGCCGCTCATCAACTTTGCCTAACTTGTTTAGAGCAGTTGTAAGTTCTTTTTGCCGAAAGTCTTCAGCGCGAGATAGAAGTGAAGAGATAATTATGCGAACTGAGAAGCGTTTCATATCATCGTTTAGTATTATGATTTCCTCTTCCAGTATTTTGACTGCTTTCTCTATGCTTTTTTCTCGTTCTTGCTTATTCTTATCGGTAATCGACTTCAAATCGTCGATGTTGTAAAGCTTTGTAGCTGCAATATCTTGAACTGTTTTTTCAACATTGCGAGGATTGGAAATGTCAATGATGACTATGTCACTTTTGTTTGCTCGTTGACTCATTAACCGTATAACGATTTCCTTTGTTAGCAGATAATGGGGCGCAGCAGTGGAACAAATCACTACATCTGCGTCAACAAGGACTTCTTCAAATTGATCAAACTTAACCGCTTGCCCTGAAAGGGCTTGGGCAAGTTTTACTGCCCTGGCATAAGTTCTGTTAGCAATAAAAATCGGGCTAAGACATCGTCGGGCTAAGGCTTTTGCAACAAGTGTTCCTATTTCTCCAGCGCCCATGACGAGGATTTTTTTGTGTTCCAAGTTGCCAAGTAAATCTATTGCGAGTTCAACAGCTGCTGAACCGATTGAAACGGCGCCTTTGTTAATACCTGTTTCTTTTCTTACCCGTCTGCCAACTGCCATTGCACGGTTGAACAAGTGTTTTAGAATAGGCCCTATTGTTTTGGCGTTTTCCGCTTCAAGATAGGCGTCCCAAACCTGGTTGAGGACTTGGTCTTCACCTATTACCATCGATTCTAAGCCAGAAGTAACTCTTAGTAAGTGATTGAATGTATCGTTGTCTGTCGAAGTCTCTATTGCTTTGAAGACTTCTTCAACGTTCGATTGAGCTCTTTTTGACAAATAATCTTTAGCCAACTTAGCTGTTTCTTGAGCGGATTCAGTCACGATGAAAAGTTCAATACGATTGCATGTCTGCAGAATTAGGCATTCTTCCACGTTTTCGAGTGCTCGTATTTCTTCAAGCCCTTTTCCTTTCTCTTTAAAGGCTACAGCCTCCATCAGAGGTACATCAGCTGTTTTATGTGTTAATCTGACGTTTATGACGTGGTCTGTCTTCACGGAGGCATTCATGGTTGGATTAACCAACCAACTTAAATAAAAGGTTTACCGTTATTAGCCCTCAGGTCACTTTGGGATGAAATTCGATCACAGAATCGGTTTAGTTTATCTTAGAGGCGCTCTTCCATGCTTTGAAGACTTCGGGAACCTGCCAACTGACATAGTATGCTCTGATGCGCTCGTAGATGGCAAACCAGCTTCTAAAGTTTTAGACATGTTAATAATTCCAGGCGGTAGCCTGGTTGAATCCCAAAGCGTAAACGACAAAGTTACACAAGAAATAATCAAGATGGCTGATTCAGGCAAGTTTGTACTTGGAGTTTGCTCAGGTTTCCAGGTCCTTGCAAAAGAAACCGATGTTGGCCGTTTATCAACAATACCTATAACCCGAGAAGGCTTGGGTTTGTTGGATGCGGAATTTAAGCCACTAATTTGTACAGACCGCGTGAAAGCTACTGTAATTGACAAAAGCTTCATCACCCAAGAGGTCGGCAAAGAAGTCAGCGGATTCCACTGCCACACATACGGCAAAATCGTACTTCACAAAGACGCCCGACCCATTATAATTACTCACGCTAAACGGGTTAATTATAAAAAAGACCCTCAAGACCTAATCTCAGGCGTAGCCAACAAGCAAGGTAACGTAGTAGGTATTTTCATCCACGGACTTTTAGATCAAAACCCCACGATAATTGAAAGCATCACCAAATCGCTGGGCATAAATGCAATTGAATTGGAAAACATACGACTAAGGAACGCGGAACTGTTAAAGGAAATCAAAGGCGAAGTTGGAGTCGGTACCAATATCAGGCAAATAAAAGAAATTAAGCAGAAAGAACCAAGATTGCTAATGGTAACGGCTACTGGAAGCGGTTCAGGAAAAACCTTCATAGTCACAGGCATTGCTGGAGCATTAAAAAAACGAGGATTCAACATTGGAATCATAAAAGTTGGCGGAGATATTCGAGACGCGGTATCATCCCTTTACCTTATCAAAGAACCAATCAAGGAATACTCTTCTATTAAAATTGGAGAAAGCGGCTGGACACCACTTGAGCAAGCTGTAGAAGAGGCAGCCAAGAAACATGATTTCCTTTTAGTAGAAGGAGCTATGAGTGCATTTACAGGCTTGCTCAATGACAATTATAAAAGGCCAATGTCCACTGCCGAAGTTGCAGCGGCTTTGGGTGCATCAACCATAATAGTCGTGGGTTGTGACAAGGAAGGCATAGAAGGCGCGTTGATCAATACCCTAAACTACGTTAACATCCTAAAACGTCTCGGAGTAAACACGACCGGAGTAATACTAAACAAGCTTCGCGTCAGCTACATAACTGACGAAATAAAACAAACCATGAAAACTGCTTTTCAAAATGCAGGGATTGAGCTGTTAGGGATGGTCCCGCGTCTGGATTTGGAGGGCAGAGGAATGATTCCTGAAATAGAAATCAGATACGAAGATTTCGGCGCCCAAGCCATAGATGCAGCTGAAAAATATATTGACTTAGATTTATTGGCTAAAGTCTCCTCACCCCCACTGAAAATTGAAATTGATTACAAAGGGTTTATGGAAAAGTTCAAGAATTTGCTAACTAACTATAGCTCCAATGTTTCTAAAGGTGGCAAGACAAGTTGCTCATAGATCTCAAGCTTGACAACAAAACAGTTATAGTGGTCGGCGGAGGCGCAGAAGCTTATCGCAAGACCCAAAGCTTTGTAGATTCAGGCGCCAAAATATGGGTTATAAGCAAAGATTTTTCCAAAGACGTTCAGAAGCTCGGTGAAGAGAAAAAAGTTGCTCTATTAAAGACTGAAATTCAAAACGCCAAAACTTTTGTTGAGAGCCTTAACCCGAAACCGGATGTATTTCTAGCGGTAACAAACAACCCAAAACTTAACCTTGATCTGATTAAAAGTGCAAAATCTTTTGATTGCATGGTTTACTCAGTTGATAACCCAGCAGCTAGCGATTTCATTTTACCAGCAGTGGCGAAAGTGGGTGATGTGAAGATTGCGGTTTCTACTGGGGGAAAAAGCCCAGCCATGGCGAGATTGTTAAGACAAAGGATAGAGAAGCTGGTTACTCCTGATGATTTGCTTGAGATAGAGTTGCAAGCTAAAGTACGCAGTATCCTCAAAGACAAGGTTCATGATTCGAAAATTAGAAGCAAGATACTACATGAGATACTTAATAACGATAACATTAAACACGCCTTAAGAAAAGGCAAACTTCAAGAAGCTGAAGAATCAGCCCTGAAGCTCTTAGAGGAGACACAAAAATGAGTTTTCCAACTGTACGGATGAGAAGACTACGCAAGACCGCTGCGTTGCGAGAAATGCTAAACCATGTGAACCTTCAGCCAAGAAACCTAATCTACCCAATCTTCGTTGACGAAGGCATCAGAAAACCTGTAGCCATAGAATCCATGCCCGGTTACAGTAGATTGCCAATTTCGCAAGTCGCAGACGAGGGAAAGCAAGCATTAGCACAGGGCGTGAAGAGCGTGCTTCTCTTTGGTATTCCTTCTAAAAAAGATGAAACAGCTACCAGTGCATTCGCTAAAGAAGGAGTAGTTCAAAAAGCTATCCGTGAATTAAAGAAAGCCTTCAAAGATGAACTCGTAGTGATTGGCGACGTTTGCCTTTGTGAGTACATGAGCCATGGTCATTGCGGCATAATCAAAGACAGCGAGGTCCAAAACGACCAGACCCTTGATTTACTCGGCAAAGTAGCCGTTAGCCAAGCAGAAGCAGGCGTGGATATTGTGGCGCCTTCAGCTATGATGGATGGGCAAGTCGGCGCTATCCGTGAAGCGTTGGATGATGCGGGTTATGACAGTGTTCCGATTATGGCTTACTCGGCAAAGTATGCCTCGGGCTTTTATGGTCCCTTTAGGGAAGCAGCCGAATCTACGCCTAAGTTTGGAAACCGCCGAAGCTACCAGATGAGCCAAGGTAACCAACAAGAGGCATTACGCGAAATTGAACTTGACATAAGCGAAGGTGCAGACATGATTATGGTTAAGCCGGCTTTAGCATACTTAGACATCATTGCCCTTGCAAAAGCAAACTTTAACGTGCCAATAGTAGCCTATAACGTCAGCGGAGAATATTCCATGGTGAAAGCAGCAGCCCAAAACGGCTGGATAGACGAAAAAACAATCACCCGAGAAATCCTCACGAGCATCAAACGTGCAGGAGCCGACCTAATCATAACCTACCACGCTAAAGACACGAAATTATGGTTGAACCAACCTTGACGGAATACAAATCTAAACAACTTTTTGAAAGAGCCCAAAAGGTTTTACCAGGAGGCGTCAACAGCCCAGTCCGAGCCTTTGAACCTTATCCTTTCTTCGTGGAACGCTCTCAAGGCTCAAAAATGTATGATGCTGATGCCAAATCATATGTTGATTATTGTATGGCTTACGGTGCGTTGCTTTTAGGGCATGCGTATCCAGAAATCATAGAAGCAGTAGAAAACCAGCTTACTAAAGGCACTCTCTACGGAGCACCCACTGAGCTTGAAGTCAAATTCGCTGAGTTAATCCAGAAAACATCACCCTGCATGGAAATGATGAGGCTAGTAAACTCAGGCACTGAAGCAACGATGCATGCAATTCGAACCGCAAGAGGTTACACGGGACGAAAAAAAATCATAAAGTTCGAGGGATGCTTCCATGGCTCACATGATAGCGTTTTAGTAAAGGCAGGATCGGGAGCCACAACTTTTGCCGCACCGAATTCACTTGGGGTTCCTAATGAAACAACCCAAAACACGATTGTCATTCCATACAATGACATTGAAGCCTTAGAAACCGTTTTTAATCGACAAGGCTACCTGATAGCCGCTGTCATTGTTGAACCCGTTTTGGCAAACGTTGGTTTGATTCTTCCCCAAAAAGACTACCTCACTTATCTGCGAAAAGTAACTAACGAGTATGGGACAGTTTTGATTTTTGACGAAATAATCACAGGCTTCCGGTTAGCATTAGGTGGCGCCCAAGAATACTTCAACGTAAAACCCGACATGGCAACGTTGGGTAAGGTGCTTGGGGGTGGTTTTCCCTTGGCTGCATTTGGGGGTAAAAAAGAAATCATGGAGAATGTCTCGCCAGTCGGCAAAGTGTATCAAGCGGGCACGTTTAGCGGCAACCCCGTTTCAGTAACCGCAGGCTACACCCTCCTCACTATTCTTAACAAAAAGAAGAACCAAATCTACGCCGACCTTGAGAAGAACTGCTCAGAACTCAAAAAAGCATTAACTGACCTATCCGCGACATACAAGTTGCCTACACAAGTCTACAACATTGCCTCGCTCTACCAAATCTTCTTCACCGACCAGCAAGTAACGGACTATGCCTGCGCTAAACACTCAGACGCAGCAATGTTCACCGCATACTTCCAAGAACTACTCCGACAGGGCGTATTCATCCCGCCGTCACAATATGAAACTTGCTTTGTTTCAGAGGCACACACTCAAGAGGACTTGAAATTCACAATTAACGCTTTCGACAAGGCATTGGAAGCAGCGTCAAAAACGAGGAACCCCTAATGATACTAACCGTTGGTACCCGAGGCAGCAAACTTGCACTCGCCCAAACAAACCGCACCCTAAACCAAATTAAACAAAAATACCCAAACGTTGAGTTCAAGCTTAAAGTAATCAAAACTATGGGCGACAAGGAACAAGGAAAACCTCTCTTTAGCATTGATTGCAAGGGGATTTTTGAGAAGGAAATCGACCAGGAAGTTGTAAGTGGTAAAGTAGATTTGGCGGTTCACAGCTTAAAGGACGTGCCTATTGTTGAGCAACAGAATGGCACGATTTTAGCTGCTATTCCGAAAAGGGATTCGCAATGCGACGTATTTATTTCCAAAGATAAAATTGCCTTCAACGCCTTACCGAAAGGTGCAGTAGTTGGAACAGGCAGTTTGCGGAGACTAGCTGAAATCAAATTTATCCGCCCCGACCTTGATGTTAAACCAATCCGAGGAAACGTTGACACCAGAATCGGTAAGGTCAGAAAAGGGGAGTTAGCAGGCATAGTAATTGCTGAGGCTGGCTTGGAGCGAATGAACATAACAAGCGAAATCACTGAGCGGTTTCCACTTGACCAGTTTCCCTCTGCAGCAGGGCAGGGCGCGATAGCTATTGTTGCAAAAGAAGGGAACAGTGCCGTGATAGAGATTTTGCAGACGGTGGAAGACAAAACTACACGAGCTGAAATCATCGCTGAACGAAGCTTAGTGCTCAAATTGGAGGGCGGCTGCCGCGTGCCCATTGGCGCCGTCGGACAAGCAAACGGCAACAACCTCTCACTTTTCGGCTGTATATTCTCGCTCACAACACAAAAGAAAATCAGTGCATCCGCCAAAGGCACCCTATTCCAAGCTGAAGCGTTAGGGAGAAAAGTGGGCGAAGACCTAATCAAGCAGGGCGCCAAAGATTTTGAGAAAGAGTGGAGAGAAAAGTATGGTGTATGGTAAAGTTTACCTTGTGGGCGCTGGACCAGGCGACCCCCAACTGCTCACGATTAAAGCAGTTAAGGTGCTAAAAGAAGCCGACGTAGTAATCTACGACAGACTAGGTATCGGAGAAGAAATCCTAAGTTTAGCGCCAGAGAAAGCTGAGAGGATTTTTGTGGGCAAACGAACTGGCCTGCATGAAGTGCCTCAGGACAAGATTACCGAGTTAATTGTTGAGAAAGCTAAAGAAGGCGGCAAAGTCGTGCGGCTAAAAGGCGGCGACCCATTCATCTTCGGCAGAGGCGGCGAAGAAGCAGAGGCACTTGTTGAGAACGGCATAGAGTTCGAAGTTGTACCCGGGGTCAGTTCGGCTGTTGTGGCTCCTGCCTATGCGGGCATACCGTTGACTCATCGGGACTATGCAGCTTCAGTTGCAATCATCACAGGTCACCGTGCAGGTGATACTGAGAAAGTTATCGATTGGGTAAAAATTGCCAACGCCGTAGATACCATGGTCATCTTGATGGGGGTAGAATCCCTTGATGGCATCGTCGACAAGTTGCTGGAAGGCGGCATAACTGCAGACAAGCCAGTCGCTATGGTTGAATCGGGAACCTACCCCAAACAGCGAACCCTCATCAGCACATTGGGCAAAATCATCAAAGAAGCCGATCAAAAACAAATCAAGCCGCCTGCAGTCATAGTTATCGGCGAAGTAGCAAACTTAGGCAGGAAACTGGCATGGTTCAAAAAACCCCTAGTCTAAAAGGCAAAACCGTCGCTTTAACGCGCCCGGCGGGTCAAGCGGAAGAAGCAGGCAAACTAATTACTGAAATGGGAGGTGTACCCTACTATATCCCAGCCATAGAGATCAAGGGCTTAAGCAACTTTGTGCCCGTAAAAAAATTCATCACCGAACTGCAAAAGGAACAGGTTGACTATGTTATTTTGATGAGCACCAACGGCGTCAAGTACCTCTTTGAAGACGCGAACGAATTAAAGCTAACCAGCCAGTTGCAGAAGGGATTGGATAAAGCGTTTGTTGTTGCGGTTGGTCCACGAACAGCCGAAGCTCTAAAAGAAAAAAGCATCCGAGTAGATATGGTGCCGACAAAATACAGTTCTGAGGGATTAATCGAATCTTTCCAAGGCAAACAGCTCTCCGGAAAAAAAATCCGCATCCCAAGAACCAGCAACGCAACCCCAACCTTAACCGAGAAACTCAAAGAAAAGGAAGCCAACGTCGAGGAAATCTACGTTTACGAGTCTGGCTTACCAGTGGATGAGAAACTAAAAGCCAAGTTTTATGAGGACCTAACCAGTGGAAGTATTGACGCTATTGTTTTCGGCAGCGGCTTGAGCGCCAAGAACATCTTCAAAATGCTCACTGAAAAAGCATCCATGGAAAAACTCCGCAGCATAATCAAGGAAAAAGTAACAACAGTAGCAATCGGTCCTACAACCGCCGAAGCTCTAAGAGAAATGGACATAAAAGTTAACGTTATACCTCGAGATTACCTGTTTGAGAATGCACTTGAAGCATTAGCCGCATTCTGGCAGGATTATCCGAAGAAAAGAGAGATGTAACAAAACTTCTAAATTCTATGAACTATTGCTTGATAAACTTTTTATAATCAGAAAACTTAAAGGCAAAACCGAAGCTATCCAGTATAGCAGCGATTAAGGTGAGCTTTCGTTTCTTGCGGTAGACCAACAAACCAGCAACCACAAACACTACTGAACGATTTTTACTGAAGTACCCTTGAATTTAAGCCAAATTTCTTTGCCCGTTTCAAGCCCTTTTTCAATAAAAGAACTCTTCGCCAGTACAACTTTCATTGGTAAGCCTGCATTTGTATCCATCATGACAATGGGACCTAAATCTGTGTAGTCAAGGATATTTGCCCTCAAGACATTAGCATTGAGGTCAGTAATGGGTGACAATTCAACAGTAATATCTTCAGGTCGCACAGCAACCAATCCAACATGCTCTACTTCGCCTGAAACTCTGAACTTAACGCCTTCCACATCCAAAATAGAAAAATCTCTCTCCGTTTGCACTATTTTGGCTCTAAAAACGTTTTCGTAACCTAAAAGTCGTGCTGCAAACTCATTTTTAGGTTTAGCCAACAACTCCTTGACATTGCCAACTTGAACTATTTCCCCAGCCCTCATCAATGCTATTTTATCGGCTAAGCCAAATCCTTCAATCAAACTGTGAGTAACGTGGATTACTGTTTTACCCTGCTCTTTATGTAATCTTCTTAGTTCATATCTGAGTTGCCGCGCTGTTTCCACATCAACAGAAGCTAAGGGTTCATCAAGCAAAACAAGCTTTGAATCAATTGCTAAAACTCTTGCAAGAGCTACTTTCTGTTTTTCTCCACCACTAAGGCTCGCAGGTGAACGGTGCTCAATAGACTTAAGATTTACCAAGTCAATAATGTGATCCACCGTTTTGTCTTGTCGGACTTTTTCAGCGCCTTGCATTTTTAATCCGAAGGCGATGTTTTGGCGAACAGTCAGGTGAGGAAAGAGTACTGAATTTTGAGGGACATAACCGATTCCTCGTTTTTCAGGTGCAAGGTCGGTGACTTCTTGATCGTCTATTATAATTCTGCCTCTATCCGGTTCATAAAAGCCCATTATAGTTTCCAATAGGAGGGTTTTGCCTGCTCCAGTGGGTCCAAGTAAAACAAGGTATTCGGCATCAGCGATTGCCAAATTAATGTTCTTCAAAGTGAAGCCGCCCCAATTTTTCGTGACATTTTGGATTTCAAGCTTCAACTTTCATTCTCACCTTCAAAGCTTAGGGTAAAGGCTCTTTTTGTTTGGTTTAGAGATGACGAATTTGAAAATGACCAAAATCACTATGGCGAGCAATATGAGTAGCCCATTTATTGGAAGTGCGGCGCTTAATCCTTGGCTTACAAAGACATCGTAGAGGTATACTGGTGCTGTTTTGGGGAAATAAGCAAGCAATATTACGGCTCCAAACTCGCTCACAGCTCTTGCCCACGTTAAAACACAACCAGTCAAGATGCCTCTTGAGGCTAACGGAAAGGTGACATGTCTGAAAACTTTGAATCTAGTTGCACCCAAGCCTCTTGCCATTTTTTCCATTGATGGATCAACGGATAAAAAGGCTTCTTGAGCGCTTCTAATCATAAACGGTGCGCTGACGAAAGCCATAGCGATTACTATTCCCCATATTGTGTCAATAAAATTTATGCCTATACTGGAGAAAAATGCGCCAATGGGATAACTTGGTCCAAGAACAAGAAGTAAGGCGATTCCAGCAGTGTTATGAGGAATTAAAATCGGTATATCAATGAGTGAATCTAAAACCTTCTTGCCAGGAAACTCATTACGGATAAACAGGTAGGCGAATGGAACACCCAAAATTAACATAAATATCATAGCTAAAAAAGCACAGTAGAAACTGGTCCCTATAGCGTCGAGAGTTCTATAATCGGTCAATGCACCAGAAAGTCCCGATGCTGAGCTCACTAGTGACCCTATTACAGGAACTAGTAAAAACAAAATCAGCAGTACACCTAAGATGAGCGATACTAGTATGAATGGTGACTTTTCTTTTAGCCAGGTCAACCTTTTACCAATAGCCTCCAAGTGAATGGTTTTGTTGAATGAATTTTAGTGCTAACTCGTTATGGTTCACTTACAGCTAAAGACTGCAAACTCGCAGGAACTGCTTGAAGGTTATCTGTGAAAGAGGGCGAGAAAACAGGATGGTAATCCTGTTCGAAATCAGTTTTTCCCTGCCCATTCAACAGGAACTGGATGAATTTTTCCGCTAGTTCAGGATGAGGCGCGTTTGAGGGTATCGTTAACCCGTAGTAAATGGGTTCGCCCGTCCTGTCAAGGGTTACGGTTGCGAATCTTTGGTGGCTGTATACAACTTGGATTCTCTCATAATTACTATTGTACGATGGAGAGCCCAAGTTCACTTCATTTGGAAGTTCAACGTAGTTCAAACCGTATTGTTTTGCATTACTCAAGTAAATGAAGCAGTAATCTAGGTTGCCTGTCTGGAGCAACGCGATTAGGTCAACTTCGCTTGCACGCAAGATTAACTTGTCACCTTTAGGCTGTTGGATATCAGGCACTGTTATGGTGTAGTTAGATCCGTCAGGAATAGAGTTTATTGGCGGATCCATATTTGCAGTGATTAGATTGTGGAATAAACGTCTTTCACCATAGTAATCCTCTGATAATTGAACTGCCATTAAAGCACGGTAACCTAAAGCATCCAACTGCGGGTTGGCTAAGCCAAACGTAACACCAGGGCGCAATAAAATCGAATACCAATTGCTATCGTCTATTTCGCTGGCATATTTGCTAGTGTTTGTGTAAGCTAGCACAAGTGTGTTGGTTGCGAATCGGATATAGTAATTAGCGTAGCTTTGGCTTGTTTGAGGATTTATCGTGGGGTACATCATCTGGGGAATAAGAGCGTAATCAGCTACAAGCATCACGTCAACTTTATAGTTCAATTCGGTGACGTGACGGATGACTTGTATGGTTCCATGACCCTGTATTTGCACGTCAACGTTTGGGTTTGCCTTTTCAAAATCAGCTTCCACTTTGTTGAGTGGAAATTGAAGGCTTGTTGCACAAAAGACTGAAAGCGTTTGTTTTTGAGGGTTAACATAATTTAATGTGAAAAAAAGGGTTGAAGATATTAAGATTAATGCGGCAACTGCTGCTATTATTAGGCGGATTCGTTTCATTGGCCATTTCGTCTTCCTTTAGTGTTTTAATTTTTCAGTGCTTAGTTGAGAACCTCTATTTTCACGACCAATCTGGCACTCAAAGAACCCGAGGCGTACAATCCTTCTGGTCCTACAAACATTATCCGTAGAGGCCCTACACCGGACGGCAAACTCGCGCCATCCTGATAGTAGGCAACAATCATCGTTAAGGGCTGCGTGGGCGTGACTTGGGTTCCCGCAGAATTATATGTGGTGATCTCTTGGCCGTTCACTTGTGCAAATGAATAAGTGATAGTGTAGTCATCGGAAGCTGTGACCCTGACTGTTTTACCGCCGGTGATGCCACCAACAAGATTGCATAGAGTCAACATTGGTACTCCTGTGTAATTGCCGAAATTGGCAAGAGTGCCCGTGGTAGATCTGGTTCCGCCATATGCAGAATAAGCAGTAAGAGCCGCAATATCGTTAGAATGTAATATCACTTGAGTTCCGGTGGAACCCACAACAGTTAAGGTCATGCTTGAAAGCGAGGTTGGAGAAGGAGTTGGACTCGGACTTGGAGAAGGAGAAGGTGTCGTGGTCAATCCAGGAGACGGAGAAGACGATGGACTATCGAGTGTTATTTGAATTTGCACAATGTTCTTCAGGGTTTCTCCACTTGAAACATCTAAACCAACTAGGGCTAAAGGCCAGTAAGGATCGGAGAGTGGTGCACCGTTCAGTTCAGCAGCCACGATAATATTATCATTCATTTTGACGCGACTGTCATCAAAAACCGCTGAATTACCGCTGCCAGAGATTACTTTCAATGTGTAACCTGCATTCAAGGATGCATTGCTGACTCCGCCGTGGTAATTAGTCCATAATGCCCATCGCCACAGCGCCGTGCCAGTCCATACGTTTCCACTAGAGTCCGTCCAGTCGAGAGGAGAATTGTAAAGAATCGACGTGAAAGACTGCCGATCCATGGTTAAAGGCTCTATACCAGTGACGTCAACAAGCACGTTCCAATCTCTCACACTTGAAGTTACCTCTATTTTTGTCACCCAATACGTCCAGAAGTGACCTTCGCCCAATAATCCCTCTTCGCCGAGGATGCCCATTCTGAGGGGTCCTACGTCGGGAGGTAATGCAGAGCCATTTACGTAGTAGCACACGGTTAGAGTCAAAGGTTTAGTGGGTTGTTTTTCGTCTCCTGTGACTGGATCAAATGTAGTGAAATCTTGACCATGCACTTGATTGTAAGTATAGACCATTGAGTAGCCGTCCGACGCAGAAACTGTTAATGTGTTATCGGGGCTGATTCCTCCGACTAAGTCGCAAATCGCTAAAACCGGAACACCAGTATACTCTCCGATACTGTTTATGTCTCCTGCGCTGCTCTTAGTCCCACCTTTTCCTATGAAACCAGTTAAGGCTGCGAGGTCTGCTGAATGAAGAATTACTTGTTGACCATCAGCACCTACTACGGTTAGAGTCAAATCGGGAAGACTGTTACTTGAGGATGGCGCTTTCTGCAATACTGGCAGAACCTGCCAAACTACAATGGCTGCAATTACAACAATTATAATCAATAAAATTGCGGCTACCCTTTTGTTGAACTTGCCCTTCATTTCAAAAACTCCCAAAAGGTAAGAACTCTCCTTTCCGAAAGATACCTTCCGATATGCACATAAAAATATTTCGTATGGCGCGATAACTACGTATCAAAGAAGTTGAGATTATTGCACCCAAAAAAGTTTTCAAATTTGGGTGCTGGCGGCATAATCTGAGCTCTTAAGTTGGAGCATTTTTTCAAAATTGCTGGTCTTCTAAAATTTCTTGCGGAGTTATAGAAAAAATAGAGAAATAAAGAGGAAGATTAGCTCTGAACTGCTCAGAGCGTTTTAGGTTCTTTCAGTTAAAGGATTTCGACCTTCACTACTAGTCTAGCGTTAAGGCTACCAGTTGTGTACAGACCTTCAGATCCGACGAACATTACTCTCAGTGGACCAGGATCAACGGGGATACTCGTTCCATTCACATAGTATGCAATAATCATTGTTATTGGCTGTGTCGGCGTAACTTGGACACCTGCGGAGTTGTATGTAGCTATACCTTGAGCGTTTATTTGGGCATACGTTAAGGTCGATGTGAAGTTATCGGACCCTGTAATTCTCACCGAGTTGCTGCTTGTGACGCCACCAACCAGATTGCAGAGTGTCAATATAGGTACGCCTGTGTAGGTTCCATAGTTAGCAAGTGTTCCACTGCTTGATCTTGTTCCGCCATTTGCTGAGTAAGCTGTGAGTTCAAGGAGATCATTTGAGAACAGGTTGACTTGAGTGCCGTTAGAAGCTACCAATGTTAGTTGGATGTGAGGTATGGGTATTATTTGAATTTGTGCTATGCCCTTGACTTTCTCTTTTCCAGATAGTTCTGAGCCTGTAAGTGTCAACGGAGAATAGCTACCAGTTAACGCAGTGCCGTTTGCTTGGTTTGCAACGATGATGTTGGTGTTCATGTCTATTCGTGAATCGTTGAATGCTTTGGTATAGCCATCTGTGCCTATGACTTTGACAACATAGCCGGAGGTTAAAGTGCTACTGCTGATTGCGCCATTGTTTTGAGCCCAAACCACGAGCCTGTGAAGAGGTGTTCCAACCCATGTAGTGCTTGAATCAGTGTATGTTTGTGTGCTGCCGCTTACTTGGTCTTCGAACTGTACTTTGGTCATAGTCACTGCGGTTGTTCCGTTGATTATTAAATTCCAACTTGGTGTCGGTGTGGGCGTGGGTGAAGGTGAAGCTGTGGCTGTAGGCGAGGCTGTCGGTGCAAATGTAGGTGTAGGCGAAGCGGTTGGCTGGTCGATTATGATTTGAATTTGAACAATGTTCTTTATCATTTTTGATGATGAAACATCCGAGCCAACCATAGTCAAAGGCCAGTATGGGTCAGATAGCTCTGCTCCGTTTAGTTTTGCTGCTACGATGATGTTATCGTTCATTTTTACTTGGCTATCATCAAATGTTGTTGAGCTTCCGTCTCCAGAAATCACTTTCACTGTGTAGCCCTTGTCAAGCGTTGCATTAGTGACACCGCCGTTATAGTTGCTCCAGGATACCCAGCGCCATAATGCAGTGCCTACCCAAACGTTTCCGCTTGAGTCAGTGTAGTTTACTCCGAAGTGGTTTAGGTCTGCAGTTAAGGATTGGCGGTTCATATCCAGATCAGTCGTTGCTTTAACGGTCACTGTCCAGTCTCGAATATTAGCGGTAACTTCTATCTTGGAAACCATTTTAGTCCAGAAGTGCCCCTCAGTTAGTAACCCTTCAGGTCCTAAAACTCCGATTCTTAGTGGTCCTTCGTCAGAGGGCAGAGCTGCACCGTCCTTGAGGTAAGTGGCAACCATCTTCATGGGTTGCGTGGATGTAGCCTCGCTTCCTGTCACATGGTCATAGGTAGTGAAGTCTTCGCCGTTCACTTGATTGTATGTATAAACCATCGAGTACCCATCAGAAGCTGTGACAGTTAATGTTTGATCACTTGTAATGCCACCTACAAGGTTACAGAGAGTTAAAATCGGCACACCTGTGTATTCGCCTACTGCCGCAATCAATCCACCACTACTTTTGAATCCTCCATTTGCCTGGCGGCGCAGCTTTTGTAGTCTTTGTGCGGCAAACATGTAAGATTCAAGGGCTGCTATGTCCTTTTGGTCGAGTTCCTTTTGCTGACCGTCAGCGCCCACGACAGTTAGAGTCATTGCTGGAAGATTAGATTGCGGCTGTAACAAGGTGTATTCAAAAACAACAGCTGCTGCTGCGATAACTATGATGATAATGACAATTGCTGCCAAGAGTTTTTTGTTAAATTTACTTTTAGGCTGAGAATTCATTTGTTATTTCCCTTCTTATCGCAAAATCATCGTTATGCATATAAAAGCATTTCGCGGTTTTCAGAAATATTCCTTCTTTTCGACCACTGAATAAATCATTACTTACAACCAAACGTTTTGCAACACTATTTCAGTTCAGCACTCTCATTTACCCATCTCTGGTTTAGCCTTCTTTTAGAACAGACCAAAACCAGCCCGCAAACAACCAGGATTAACACCACAACTCCAACTGGAAACTCAGGCACAGCAGAATTGTAGAAAGAAGTATCTAAAGTGAATTGGTTGTTTTGGTCCTGCAAGAACTGGTTAGCGTAAACAACATAAGTTTTAACGTTAATTTTGTTGTTTTCCGTTTCAAAAGTCAATATCCTTAAGCTGGCGCCTCCTACTTGTCCATAAGCATCCTGCAGGTTAAACATTAATTCATCTCGGTCACCTGCACTTGTTCGGCTTCCAGAAGCAGGATGAAAATGTGCACTCACCGTCATGAAAACGTTCTGATGCTTATCTAACAGGTTTTCCCTAAAATTTTGTGCCCAAACTTCATGACTCTCATCGCTTCCTCTACCCACATACGTGCCTTTTTCGTTAAGATAAGCATGAGTTGCAACTATTGCATGAGAGTTCGGGTATGCATCTAAAACATCGCTTGCCCACGCTATGGCAGAATCGTTGGCGTGGTATGAGAGGTTGATTACTAACAAATCCCAGCCTGAGACGTTAACATGAATAGCAGTGTTTTGCCCATCAAACTCATCGCCAATCCAGTAAGGCTTCTCGACCATCACCGCGGGATTAAACGCTGAATATTGGTTACCTATCCAGTAAGTCGAGTTGTAGTCGTGGTTTCCTGCATCCCAACAGTAAGGAATCCCATTGGTTAACAGCATACTTATCGATTTATCTGCCTGTTCCCATTGTGTTCTGTTCCATTCATCCTCGACAAGATCGCCAGTGTGGATCACCATTTTCACATTGTATTCTTCATTGTTGTTAACTATCCAACGGCAGAGGCTGTCATAGTATGCTGGGTAAACTTCAGAAAGATATTGCGTGTCAGTAATCCAGACTATTGAAAAGTTGCCACTTGAGCCAGTTGACGAGGCTGAAACTATTGACTCGCCTGTTTGTGCCAAACTATTGCAGAAACCATTTTGAACAGGCAATATAATGGTAAGTATGATTAACAGAACAACAATTAGTCCTATTTGTTTGCTAATTTTTCGCGTCATTTTGACCCTGTTATTTCTTCGCCTATGCTTTCTGGAAAGCTTATTTAATTGGACTGATGTGTCTACTAAAACATATCGGTTGAGTAGTAACTCACTCATACTCAATGTTTGCCTTGCCAGAGGAAGGAAAACTGAAGAAAAACACGAAAATTGCTAGCTTAGCGCTGATAGCCATAATTGTAACAATCACAATATTCTCCACATTCCTATACTACCATAATTCGGATGAAATCAAGTTACCTAAAGGTGAACCTCCACAATTGGAAATTAAGGTTTCAGGCAATGTGGAACAAGAAAGAACATTGACCTTGAAAGAAATCTCTCAAATGCCCCTAACACGTGTCATGGTAGAAGTAAATGGCATAAACATAACCTACATAGGCGTAAGTCTGACCGAGTTTTGCAGCAAAATCGGGAGTCGCTGGGACGCAGGACCGATCGACGTTACATCAGTTGATGGACATAAAGCTTCATTGAACATTTTTCAAGCCTGGAACAGCACCAACTACCCCTACTATCAAATCAACAACCGAATCACGCTGGTCTTCGTTGAAAACAGCGAATGGATGTCTCAAGACATGGGGGGACCAGTAAAATTGATTGCTCCAGGCTTTCCCTCAGAATTTCAAGTTGAAAACGTAGCAGAAGTAAAGGTCGGCTTGTGGACTTTTTCAATTTCTGGGAAGGTATCAACCCCTCTTACTGTAAGTAGTGAAAACTTGACAAGCTTCCAAGAAGAAACTGTACGCGCGGAATTTGTTCCTGGCGATGGAAAACGAACTTCTGACTGGACCGGTCTATCTGTTTTGAATCTATTGGAATCAGCTAACGCATCTAGCAGAGCTTCAAGGATAACTATCGTTGCAATCGACGGTTATACTAAAAACTATACTCTAACAGAAGTTGAGGAGTCTAACATGCTTGTTGGATACGCAGAGAACGGGAACCATTTTGGGCAGAGTCAAGGGGGGCCATACCGACTTTTCACGCCGGTAGATGAGTACAAGTGGGCTCAGTTCTGGGTAAAATTCGTCAAGGAAATTATAGTGTATTAAGGCAAATAAGCCCCTTGTACTAAAAGCCTCAAAGAAAGACTAAGCAGTATCTTCACTACTGGAAACGAGGCTAGATGATGCCTGTACAGAACCTGGAGCGACCTCAGCACCTCTTATTTTCTTGAGTACTGAGCTCAAGAAAGCCCCGTCAATAGCTTATGTCCGCGCTCTGTAATTGTGTAAGGTGAACGGTACTCAGGTCCACCTTTTTGGATTCTTCCATTTCGAACCAAATACATGAAGGTAGCCTCGAAGGCAGATGAAGAATCAAACCGCTCAAGAAATCTCGCTTGTAGTTCAATTCGAGAAAGAGGCCGTCGACTAAGCTCACGCAAAACTAACATCATACGCTCAAGATACTTCTCTTGCAAACTCACCTTCGCTCAGCTCCCAATTGTTTTAGATTTTCAAAAAAAGAAAAATGGAAAAGCATCGATTGCAGCTTAAGTTAATGTCGTCTTAATGTTTGTCATTCTTGCAATTGCGGTTGAACGTAGAACGCCAAGGCCAAAGCGGGTAGATGCTCGAATGCCGGATTTGCCTGTTTTTGCGTCATACCAATCTTCAACCGTTACATCTCTGCGCAGAAGCATTACCGATGCAATGCGTGTGTCAATGGCGTATGCTATGCCGTTGGTGATTTCGTTGCAAACCTGCACCTTCATTCCTAATACGGTTCCGATGCTGCCTTGCTCTATGTCAGTTTGGCTACTTGGCAAGTAAACGGATTTCACGAATTTGTCGTCGTTTAATAGTTGGTGTAGTTGCATTTCGTTGATTGCCAAAACATTCGGACGCCAATTCTCTTTTCGAACCGCATAGCGTAGTGCGAGCAGTTGAGCCCAGCTAAGTACCGCGGTTCCGCCTGCAAGATCTGCGCCTGTAGCTAAATCAGCTGCTGCGATTGCTCCGTACATTGCGATGATTTTTTGGGTTTCCTTAACACCAACAGCCCTGCCAACATTGCCCACCATGCGATCCAAAACGTTCCAAGTTGCATCTTCACTAAATTCCTGCGTCCACTCATCGCCAGACTCCACCAGCAAGTTTGTGCTAACATCAACGGTTGTTGGTTTTTTGCCGCTTAACCGAACCGCTCCGCCTTCCCCATATTGATAGGCGATTGCTCCGCCATCTAATGGAAAACGCTCAAGCGCTTCAGTTGTTGGCAAGACGTTGATTATGCTTCTGCCGATTAGTTCAGGCCAAGCTGCATCAACCATCGTATCATGCATAAGTCCCAAGTGCGTTTGCGGAATCGCTAAACAAGCCTTCCTTTATGCCCATAGCAACGTAGCGTTTAAGGAACGGGTTAGTTTCAGATTTACGTTTCAGTTCTTCATAAGCATGTTTTTGGTCGTTGTTTTTCTGCATTAAGGCTTCAAATAGTCGAGGTTTCATTTAGCGGACCTCTATGAACAGAAGATCTCCAGCAGTGGTTGTTGATTCTAGTGCGTAGCCGAGTTTTTGGTTAAAGGGTACCGCTACAGTGTATTTTGCTGCTCCGCCTTCATCAACTGCCTGGCTTACATCAGTTAGCATCAGGACCCGCTGAGAAGAATCAGCACCATAAACTGCTTTGCCCCTTGTGATTGCGCCGCCTGCAGCAACTTTTACGCGACCGCGAACAAGCACAGGGACAGGTTCGGTGTCGGCAACGGTTTTCATTGCGATGCCAATGCAATCTTGCGCAGCACCAGCAGGTGTAACCTGGTCATCTGCGCTGAGATAAACAGGATCACCCTTCGCTATAGCTGCATCAGCAGTGAAAGTTTCAATGACTGCGTTTGAATCGTCAGTTTCGCCAATAGCCATCCAAGTTTTTCCAGAATTATCAGTCATTAAAATCGATCTCCAAAAATTTTATCCTTAACGACTACCAAGTTCGTCCTTTGCAGCCGGTCTAAGTGACTATGAATCATGGAGGAACACTCCGAGAAGGCTTCTGAACAAGTTCTTTTTCCAAAGCTTGCAAGCGCCCATACATGTTGCGGATAAGGCGACCAAGCATTTCATTGTGGGGGATTGCATGTTTGCAATATTCAAAAACGGCGTCTGCCTCCGCATCATCTACCGTGTGCAATTCTTGGGTGCCAGCTAACTCAGCCAAACTATTTCGCCCTCAACCTTTCCTTAGCTTGCATAATCTCTGCTCGCATCTCCTGAGCATGCCGCTGCAGACCCAGACTGGAACGCTCAGCCATCACAGAAGGCAAACGCTTCTCCAAAATAGCAATATGCTCAACAACCGGCATCAAAACAGGAGGATCAACAAGCAACTCTAAACCTGCAGGAACCATTTTTCTTAATTTCTCAACTGTCTTGTTTGATGCAGTTAACTTTGACATTAGACTCATCTCGAGAGGATTCAGCAACTTTCAATTTGTCCTCAACTTCAGCAAGATTGGTTTTAGCTTCATTCAATTCAGTTTTGAGCTTCTCAATTTCTATGAGAACTTTTTTCGCCAAGTTTAGCAGCAACTTTTTCAGCTAAATTTTCAATATCTTTTTCTTCCATTTTTTCAACTCCCACAAAATTAGCTGGAACTGAAAATTTGTCTACACAAGGCTGACAAATGCTAACAAAATAATCCGCAGGATTACTGCAGAAAACACAGAAAACATCACTTTCCTGCTTAACAGCTTCTTTAAGAACTTTCTTTGCAAGGAAACTCTCAGCGATCTGCTCAACTGGCATTATTCGCGTTAATGGAATTCCTGGAAGCATAGTTTCTTTTGTAAGCCAACCCAAACCAGTTAATACAAGACCATGCCCTGGAATCCCATGACTCCATTCGCCCTCAATACTAACGTTAACAATTTCTTTTCGTTCAATCATGCCCACAAGAACCGAAGTCTTCAAGATCCTAACTAGACATTCGACACAGTCATCTTCAAACTGTGCTGCAACAACTTCCACACCCTCAAGCATCTTTTTGTGATCGTGGTTTAAGTCGCTGGGCTTCCCAGTTAGAGACCGAGCCGCCTGCAAAACCTCATCACGAGTGAACGGTGGGCTGTCCTTGTTCATCGATTCAACCGGGAATAGAGCTTCAACTTTGTAGTAGAAAGCATCTTTGTCTTCTTTGACAAACTGCAAAAGAAAATTAGCCCACTCAAAACTCTGCCTAGACTTATTTGCTCGGCAGCACCCTGAAGATAATAACTTTGGGTGTCATCCAGGCAGGAAAACTTTACCCAATCAGCATAACGGGACTCGCCAAGCTTAGGATCCTTGCTGTAATGTGCCAAAAAAGCTGAGTGAATCTTCTCGAAATCAGGATGCCTAATGCTGCTGGACGTGTTTTCGATCGTTTGAGTCATTAAGTCAGATTTAGGCTTATTTCGCTGAAAAAGGCTGTTGTTAAGCCTTAACAACAATTGTTAAATATTAACAAAGCAGCAAATATCCTGAGGCTCAGGTAACAGTGCACAAACACCCAGTAAGCATAGCCCTTTCAAATCGCGTACTAGAGAAAATAGATAAAGAGGCTTCTAAGCAGAAACGGTCAAGAAGCGAATTCGTTGAACTGCATTTTGAAACTCTATTCTTTGCTAAGAAAGAAATAGAAAACTAATACAATTTTAAAGAATTTTGTTAATTGAATAGAGATTTGCCTGAAGGATTAGCAACAGCTCATATTGTATTAGCAACAAAAAAAAACAAAATTAACAAAAAGTTTATATAAAAAAAAGTTTTTCGTTATGCATTGGAGAATATTTCTATGAAACATAAACTAATTCTTCTGGTCATGTTAATTTCTGTATCGTTAATTTCTAGTTCATTTACAACCACAACGTTTGCTCAAATGCAAGGCAGTAAGCCTTGCGACGCATGCGGAATGTCAGTTGACGCCACTGGGCAAGCTAGATACCAAATTTTTGACACTACAGGCCACCAATACTACGCTTGCTGCCCCGTCTGCGCTTTTAAACTAATAAAAACGTATGGCGAACTTAACATAACCTCCTTCTGTGATTACAACGGACCAACCTACCCCATCACCATAATCGCCAAAAACCATGGAAGCACCCTAACAGTTAACCCGCCTACTGCAACCGTCATTTTAGGGGGCTCATGCTCAAAAAACAGATTAGTCTATAGCAACCAATCGGCAGATGCTTTGCTTTCTACCACAAACAATGGAACATCAAAATGGTTGTCGCCCATGTCTAATGCAACAGTTGCATCTAACGCAACTAGACTAAGCATCGCACAAGCAGTACTACAATATGGTGGAGGCGAAAGTGTTCCTTGTGAAGCATGCGGCATGACCGTTGACACTGTGGGTCAGGATCGCTGCAGAATTTTCGACAGTTCTGGCACCCTACACATTGCATGTTGCCCAGTATGCGCATTAAAACTACTCAAAACCTACGGAGCCCTCAATTACACAGCAATCTGCGATTATAATGGTCCCAGTCAAACCATCAACATAGTCGCTAAAAATTACGGCGCAGACGTCACAGTGACTCCATCCACGGCGCTGGTAATTGTAGGCGGCAGCTGCACAAAAAACAGACTAGTCGCTGATTCAGCGTCAGCCGATGCGCTTTTAGCTTCACCAAACAATGGAACATCCCAATGGCTTTCTCCAATGTCCAACGCTACCGTAGCATCCGACGCTACACGTCTTAGCGTTATCCAAGCTGCACTTCAATACGGAGGAGGCCCCCCACCAACACCAACGCCTACGCCGACTCCTACTCCAACTCCAAGTCCCACAAACACTGGAAGTTCAAACCCCACCCCCACCAACAAACCAGCAGCAACAGCTTCGCCAACACCTAGCCCCACTCCAACGACTCAAGCAACTACGCAAGACTGTGAAGCATGCGGCATGGAAGTGAACCCAGCTGCACAAGAAAAATATGTAATCACCGATGGAACTGGCAAAATTCACTATGCAGAATGCTTCATGTGTGCACTGAATCTTGCCAACGATTATGAAATCCTCCACATCGTTACCAGCTGCGATTGGTACGGACCAAACTATACTATAACCATTGACACTTCTCAGTACGGCAAAGAAGTTACCGTCAGCCCAACTACTGCAATGTTCCTCGATGGAGGAAGCTGCGTAATTAACCGAGCAGCCTACAACCAAACAGCCGCAGACGCACTTTTAGCAAACGGCTTCTCGCAATACACCTTACCAATGCAACAGTACGCCCTACCCGCCACTACTACCGTAACTTCAGTCAATGATGCCATTACGAAAATAGCTCAAACAAATATTGCGGACACAACACAAGGTCTTTCGACGACAATGGTGCTCGCTTTAGGTGCAGTTGTAGGGATCGCCATCATCATTGGGTCAATTGTGGCTTTCAAGAAACTGAAAAAGTAATTGCAAACAATAGTCTAAGCTTTTTTCTCATCTTTTTTCTTTTTGTCTCTAAAAGTTAAGTAGTCTGCCACAAACAAATGATAAAGTATTACTTGCATTTTCTCTTAGCTTGAAGGGAATTTTGGATATCTTTGCCGCGAAAACAATCGCAAGGATTGCTAAACCAACAAAAACGATTGTTCCTCCAGCGCTAGTAAAATGTGTGCAGATGGACTTTTGTTGCTAATTTTAGTGAAATAAGTGAGGTCGCGCACGAATAGAGCTCGTGTAGCAGTGTCTTAATCTGACTGTTTTGATTTATCGAGTGTCCGAAGCATACTGCCTGTTTGGTATCCTTCTAAGTCAACAGTAACGTATTTGAAACCAAGCTTCCTCAATTCGCTGTTTATTTTGTCCTGAACTTCCACGTGGCAAAGAAGGATATTTTCGTCTTTTCCCACTTCTATTCTAGCCAGGTGGCTACGTTGATTGCTAACCGCGCTGCCAAATTTAGGAAATAATCACTTAACTTGTGGTTTCCATTAGCAGGTTCATGCGGTTTTTTAATAGCTCGATTAGTTTTTGTGTGTCTTCGATATAAGCAAGGGTGAGTCTTAGAGTGTTTTTGTCGGTTTTGCATGTTGTAAAATAGAATTTTGCGTTTGCGGTTAGTATTGCGATTTCGTCCTCGATTCCTTCGAAGATGCGTTGGAATTCTCTTTCTTTGAAGATAGCTTTTTCAGGTTGTCGATTGTCTTTTTGCATGTTTTCACCCGTTAAGTAACACTTTTTGTAAAAATGGTAACACAAAACTTATATTTAAGTAACACCTTTTTAAAAAAACGTGTTACTGTAATAACACGGAGAAAAAACATGCACATCCCCGATGGATTCCTGACAATCAGCGTAATAATACCCACATTCATAATAACAATCGTTTTCTGGGCAATCTCAGTTAAAAAAATAAAGTTAACCGAAAAACAAGTACCTATAATGGGCTTGCTAACAGCACTTTTCTTTGCAGCAATGATGATGAACTACCCAATCATCGGCGGAACAACCGCCCACCTTCTAGGCGGCGCAGCACTGGGACTGATACTAGGACCATTCGCGGGATGCATCTCAGTAACCATAATACTCGTTCTTCAAGCATTTCTCTTTGGCGATGGTGGACTCACAGCACTTGGCGCCAACACTCTAAACATGGGCATAATCGGCATATTCGTACCCTGCATAATCTTCCTTGCAATGAACAAGACATTTAAAATAAAATCCACCACGGCATTGTACGCTACAATTTTCATTTCAGCATTCTTCAGCGACGTGACAGCCGCAGTTTCTGCAGGCATCGAACTCGGCTTATCCCAACCTGTTTTCCAGTACGGATTGAGCGTAGCTGTACCAGCCATGGCAATTAACCATTCAATATTCGGCGTTGCAGAAGGCATAGTCACAGTAATCCTAATCGCTACACTACTGAAACTGCGTCCTGACGTTTTAGAGCAAAGCCCCATTTTGGGAAAACTAGGCATCTTCAAAAATAAAAAAGAAATCACGGAGTGATTAAACAATGACAATTAAGAACCAAAAAACAATCATAGTTGGCTTAGCCGTAGCTTTGATCTTTGTATTGCTGGGCGTTTTTTGTTTTTCATACGCCTTTGAGACGTTCGATAAACAGGCAGAAGAACTCGGTGCAAAGGAGCAGCCAATCTACGAACCTCCTTTCCCAGATTACAGTATTGCAGGGCTAGAAAATGAGTGGGGTGCATTACTCATTGGCATTGCTGGAACCTTGTTGTTGTTTGTTAGCGGGTTAGGCGTAGCCAAATTACTCAAAAAGAAAAAGAGTTAAAGAACTATGAAAGTCCCACAATCCCTCAGAGACCTAATGGAAGGCGCAGAATCACTAGTCTACGTTGAAGATTTAAGTAGCAAAAAAGGCGTATTGCAGTCCATAAACCCTTTGTCTAAACTAGTAGCTATAGTCTCGATGATTGTAGCTTCCCTATGTATTTTTAACCTATCTTATTTAATCGCAATTTGCGTAGTTCCAATTATCTTAGCGGCTTCCTCCAGGATTCCTCTAAAACACTTCTTTTCAAGGACAGCTCTCATTCCATTCTTTGCAGCAATAATCTCCATACCAGTGCTGTTCTTAACTTACGGGTCACCCATTTTCTCAGCCAACCTGGGCATAACCACCCTGACAATAACATCCGAGGGCTTAACACGTTTCCTTGTTTTTACAATTCGGGTTTGGTTCTGCGTAGCATCCCTCACATTACTAATACTTTCAACAGGATTTGATAAAATGCTAAAACTCCTATCCACCATTAAAGTGCCCGCAGTCATTGTGCAACTTTTCGCTTTAACTTATCGTTACTTCTTTGTCTCCATACATGAAGCCCAAAGCGTTTTGATGGCTAAAGAATCCCGAACCTACGTTCACAAAAGAACCATAAACATGCAAGCGCTGCGGGACTTAGGAACTATTCTGGCCACTTTGTTCATCCGCACTTATGAACGTTCAGAGCGGGTATATTTAGCGATGAAAGCTCGTGGATTCGAAATAGACAACAGTGCCAAGTTATCAATGCCTGCCTTGCGTTTCAGAGACATATTTTTTGCGTCATCATTAATAATTTCGTTTGCGTTACTTGCCCTGTTATAGAAGGTCCATCTATATGGCCGAATCAATTGTCTCAGTGAAAGATGTGAAATTTACTTATCCAGCAGGTGTTAGTGCACTCAAAGGTGTGTCGCTTGAGATAGGGCATGGCGAGCGTGTAGCCCTTTTGGGTCCGAACGGCTCTGGCAAATCCACATTAATTCTTCTCATAGCTGGGTTGCTGATGCCAAACAAAGGTGAAATCAAGGTTTTTGGTGAATCAACCACTTCAAAGAATTTTCAGAAATTCCGCTCACGCATCGGCGTCGTCTTCCAAGATCCTGACGACCAACTATTCAACCCAAGCGTAATCGAAGATATCGAGTATGGTCCCAAAAACCTCAAACTTCCCGAAGAAGACATCAAAGAGAGAAGTGCCCATGTTTTAGAAAAAATGGGTATTGAGCATTTGAAAGATCGCCCACCGCATCGACTGAGTTTTGGTGAAAAGAAAAAAGTTTCATTGGCTACGGCTTTAGTTTTGAAACCTGAACTACTGATTCTTGATGAACCCACGGCGAACCTAGACCTTGTTTCAAGAAGAGGCCTTTTGGACACGTTGAATGAGTTAAACAAAGCAGGCACGACCATAATCGTTTCAACACATGACGTTGAAGCATTGCCGGAATTAGCTGATAGAATTATCGTAATCAATCATGGTGCAATGCTTGGTGAAGGGAGAACTTCTGAGGTTTTGCAGGATTTGAAGCTTCTTGGGTCTGCTGGGTTAGAGTTGCCTGCTATAGCTAAACTCTTCTCTGAACTGAAGGCTGCTGGATTAGTTAAGGAAGTGCCAATCACGATAAGTGCTGGTTTGAAGGAATTGTGTGATTTGTTGAAGAAAGAATAGGGTCGAACTTTTTTTTAGACAGTTACGATCATTGTTTTGAGAATTTTTACGCCTTTTTTTGTGGCAAGTTCATCGCTTAGTTTGCGGATTTCAGAAGCTTTGCCTTTTACTGCTATTGCTTCAAGGCAGTCGCGTTCGCTAATGTGAAGGTGCATCGCTGATGATATAACTGAGGAATGTTGATGCTGTGCTTCTGTTAGTTTGGTTTCTAAGCCTATGGCATCGTGATCATAGACCATTAGAAGTATGCCTGTTTGGATCGTGTTTTCATTTTCTTGGATCCATTTTCTTTCTGAAACGAAAAGCGTCACTGCATCTTGGATGGCTTTGGAGCGACTCTCATATCCCATTTTGCTAATTATTTGATCAAAGTCATTGAGAAGCTCTGGGGGAAATGTTACCCCGACGCGCGTTATTTTGGTCATTTAGATCGAAATGATAGTTAGATAATCTACCTAAAAACTTTTTCAAACGTAAGAGAGTCGTATGTTACCTTTCAATCTTTTCTTTCAGAAGGCTATTCTGAATATTTTTCAGTAGTTGCATGACATGTTTGCAAATTTGGGAGAAGCGAACTGCTGATAATGCGATTCCTGCAAAAAGATAGATTAACCTTCCTCGGTAGTTGGATTAACCTTGAATAAGGCAATCTTAGTTGTGGCTTCTACCTCCAAAAAAAGAGCAGCCCAACATAACCCTCGTAAAATGAGTCATCTCAACTACTGCGTATATGAGGTTTTACGCTTATCGCCTTCGGGGATTAAGTTAATTCTTGAATTTAAAAGTTCCAGTATTTCTTTTCTGGCTTCGCTAATAGTGAGGGGAAGTAGTTCGTCTATTGGTAGATTGTCTTCTTTCTTCAGCACCTCAAAAAGATGCGCTATTCGGGGCGAGCGAAGGTTAACTTTTCTAATTAACTCTGTGTTTGAGAAGCTTTCTTTTGGGGTTCCTTCAGAAGCAACTTTGCCCTTGTCTAGAATGACCATTTTGTTTGCGAACATCGGCACCATATCAACGTCATGCGTAGCTAAAAGCAGTGTAATGCCGTTTTCTTTGTTAAGATCGAGAAGCAAATGCAAAAGGTCGCTGATAGCACAAGGGTCAAGATTTGCAGTGGGTTCGTCCATAATGATAACTTCAGGTTGCATAGCAAGAACACCCGCAAGCGCAACCCGTTTCTTCTGCCCCAAGCTCAGGAAATGCGGCGGTTTTTCTGTGAATTCTGTCATCCCAACAGTTTTGAGCGCGTCATCCACCAGTTTTTTGACATGATCAGGAGCGTAGCCTAAATTTAATGGTCCGAAGGCTACATCCTGTTTTACAGTTGAAGCGAAAAGTTGGTCGTTTGGGTCTTGAAAAACAAAACCCACCCGTTTCCTCAGACTCAAAAGAGATTTCGCGTCGTATTCTAAAGGTTTGTCTTCGAAGAATATTTTGCCTGAAGTTGGTTTTAAGATGCCGTTTAAGTGGTTTAATAGAGTGGTTTTTCCGGAGCCGTTAGTGCCTAAGAGCGCTATGCTGTCGCCTTTGGCAAAGTTTAGGGAGATTTCGTTTAAAGCCAGGGTTCCATCCGAGTATCGATGAGAGAGGTTTTCCAGTTTGAACAGCATTTTGTATTATACAACTCCAATATTTGTCGTTAAAAAGATTGCAATAGCGAGTATGATGTCAAAGAGCACTATGCCAGATATTGCGGCTTTTTTGGGTTTGGGTAGGTCTTCGAGGACTCGGATGTTCCCGTCGTATCCTCTTGCGTTCATGGCAACGAAGGTGCGTTCTCCCTGTTCTAAGGTTCTGATAAAAAGGTTTCCAGCAACTAAAGCAACAGATCGCATTCTCTTTATCAAGCCTGAATTGCCCAGCCGCAGTTTCTGGGCAGTGTTCATTTTTATGGATATTTCCAAGAGAACGAATATGTACCGGTAAATTAGCAAAGACAATTCGACCACAACTCTTGGAACCTTAAATCGTCTAAGTGTGATGAAAATATCAGTTATTGAGGTTGTTAAAACTAAGAAATATAGGCAAGAAAGAGCACTTTCCACTCTGAAAAATGTATTAACACTCATTGTGATGCCATTTTTAAAAATGTTCCATGTAAACCAAACCAAATTAATTTGAACGAGAGCTTGGCCATAGCCGAAGAAGAGGGCTATGAAGAGGCAACTTAACGCAGCCATGGCGGTAGGGTAAATGAGTAGGTCAAGGTAGAAGTGGGCGTTAATTCTTGCGAAGCGTAAAAGCAAAACCGTTGTTATTGTGAGTATGATTATTGGCACTATTACTGTCTGGGAAGAAACGCTTATGATGAGGGCTGAGAGCGCAAAGAAACCTTTTGTTATTGGGCTGTTTTTTGCCAAACGGTTAGTGTAAGCGGATCTATCAATGTGTGCATATATGTTGCTGTGTGCCATAGATGTTTTCACTCAATTTTGGCAATGACCTGTGTGTTGCTCTTTGTTCCTTTCTGTGCTCTTTTTCCCCGTTCGTACCCTATGAAGTACCCTATTATGATTGCGCCTATAGCTGCTTGGACTGAGAATAACAGAGTTTCTATTTCGCTGCTAGGGGGAGTCCAAATCGGGCTAAACCATGGCTTATATCCTTGATCGGAAATTGCTTGTTCGGCACTGCTGTCCGCGCCACTAAATTCGGCTGCAGGAAAAATAATTAATGGAGCAGCAAAAAGAACGACAACCGCTATGATTAAGATGGCGTAGTGTTTGGCGTTCAAGATTTTATTTCCTCCTGCGGGCTGGTAACGCCGGGTAACTTTATCACCTTTAATGTGGCTAAAAGGGGTCCCTTGTACTTTGCCAGGAAGTCAAAGAGAATTACTGCTAAGATGCCTTCACCGATGGCTAATGGAATCTGTGTGATCGCAAAAATTGTTCCGAACTTCAAAAACGCGTCAAAGAAACCTGCTGATGTCGGAAAAACAAGCGCAAGCTGAACTGATGTTGTAACGTATGTAATTAAATCACCTAACGCAGCAGCGAGAAATATGCCTGCCGATGTTGGAAGCTTCGCCTTTTTTGAGGCGATCCATATGGCGTACGCTACGATTGGTCCTACTATTCCCATGGAAAAGACGTTCGCGCCAAGAGTAGTTATGCCACCATGCGCTAGCAACAAAGCTTGAAAAACTAAGACAATAATTGAAAGAACTGAAGTAATTCCAGGTCCAACCACTACGGCAGCTAAACCTGCGCCTGTTGGATGTGAGGTGCTGCCCGTAACTGAGGGAAGCTTCAAGGATGAAAGCACAAAAATGAATGCTCCCATTAACGCAAGAAGCGGAAGAGCTTCAGGAATTTTCTTTGTAACCTTCGACAGCCTATATACACCATAAGCTACGAATGGCAGGGCTATTGCAAACCAAATTTCCCACCAAGGGTTAGGTAGAAAACCTTCCATTATGTGCATTTTTTATTCCCTCTCGATTGGATAATCCAACAAATAGCTTTTAAACTTTGGTTTAACTAAAGTTAATCTCAGGTTGATTAACTTAGGTTGAATTTCAACATTGGGATATTCAATCAAAAAGTACAACTTATTTGAAAAACCCTTTTTTAGATTTTTTACTTTAAGGATCCATTTGATTTCTTCTATTCCTTGTAGGTTATGCTTGTTTTTTAGGAGTTATTTTTTCAGTGATATTGTTAAAAACAGCTTCTTTCTAATCATGATGCCGTTTGGGGTTCGGTTGTCTGGGCTGATGTGTTTGCGGTTGATGTTTGGACTCTTTCGTGCATAGAGTTTTTAACCGTTCAAATTAAAGAGAGGGCACCGCAATTTTCAATTCCCTTGTACCTGCCACCAGGGCAAAAAAACGCGGCGTATCAAGGCACACTAACTATAGATCCGCAGGATTTGGTGTGAGGATTGCCGTGTGGTTCAGATGCATGTTTTTGCCTTTTTTCTGCGTTGTTATGTAACCTTTTTCCTTCAGCCTGAAAGCAAAAGAACTTGTTTTTTAGGGAACCCCCCGTTCTTCTTCCAAATAGAAGTTGTTGTTCACCTTAAAATTTCACCTAGAACATCAACTTCTAACTTGACTTTGCCAGAAGGAAGCTATGCGTCAAAAGATTAGGTGCCTCAGATTAGAAGTAGTCGATGCTAAGATCTATAGGACGACTACTTCTATAGCAATGCCCAAGGAGTTGCCTAGTGTTGAGGAAGCACTTAAGGACCTTGCCGCGGCGATGAACGTATTGAAAACGCCTGGCCGCTCAAAAAGAAGCTTATCAAACTATTTTGAGGGTCGATAAGGAATATTTCGTGCCTTCGAGAGTGGGAACATTGTGAGGATGTCAAGGTTTAGACCTTCAAGATTTTTCTCAGGAAACAAATACACACCGTTACTAGTGATTGCAGTGACGTAGTCTTTACCATCGCTATTATTTGTGTAGATACCACATCTGATTTTATGAAGAGATTGACATATGTCCGATAATACTTTGAGTACTGGAGCTTCATCGATCGGGAAAAAAAGAGGATACTCGACTTTTTTATTTTCTTCCCATACCTTCATTATTTCCTTGCTAATCTCAGGGTTTATGATTCCGTCGAGAACTGGTGGATTGCTCCGTTTTTCAGCGTCCCGCCTTCTGATACTGTCCCAATCAACAGCGGACAATTCGGCGCTAAAGCGGTCTTTGGCTTTTTTTGGATCAAGATTAGAACTCAAAAGTTTAAGGGATTTTAAACCCTGATTTATATTATCACATGCAAGATGTGCTGCTTTTTCTTGTCCTTTTCTGGTGAGGCTATGCCATTTCTTTTGTCCCCTCTTCAAGCCTTTAGGCTCTGTTATGATATAGCCTTCTCGGATTAGCTCTTCCAATACGTCGTGACAACTATTTCTGTTACTTTTATTGCCTTCGCTGAAACTGTCAACGATTTCTTGAAAGGTCATCTTTTGCTTTTCGAGCAGCATTAAGAGTATCCTTGATTTGTCCATAAAGTAGTATCAACATGATACTATATTATAAGCCTTTTGTGTATATTTAGTAACCAAGGAGAAATTGAAAATACCCATCTTACGTAAACTCACATTACACGGCGGCAGCCGTGGCGTTACGCTTCCAGCCTCTTGGATTTCATTAATTGAGGCGGAAACAGGCAAAAAACTCGCCGCAGTACTCATGGAAGTAAACGGATCAATTATCATAAAACCTGCAGTCAGCGAAGGTGATAAACCATACAAAACCGCTTCTATTTAACTGGACTTTTACAATCAAGCCACTCAGGGCGAAGTTTCCAGGTCTATGTCCTAGAATCCCAAGGACAACGTGTGTTCATTGGATTAGTTAGCAGAAAAGCACTTTCAGCACTTCTACAAAAGCAGATTACCCAGGCAGACATTTGCAAGTTCTCCCAAAATGCAGCTGAAGAACAAGAACCCATCAGCGATTTTTCAGTTTCTAAAACTAAACTAATCCAGGGGAAACTGAGCCGATGATACCCATAGAAAAACCATTTTGCATGGATATTGACGTTACCGATAAAACACCCGTCGGCGAAATACCCGAAAACTATTACAAAAATGTTAAGAATGAATGGAAAGCGCAAAAAGAAGACATACAGGCAATCGCGAAAGGCTTGCAAGAGTTATCAATTAACCCAGCTTCTGAACAGTTCTTATTATCTGAAATCCACCGTACAACCTCAAGCCATGACGACCACGTTGTAAACGTTGCATTCCATGCAGCTCTTAGCGCTTACAACAAGCCGTTAAACTTGGCGTTGAAAGCTGAGTCAGGATCGGGTAAAAGTTACAGTACCACACAAACTGTTCTTTTAATGCCTAAAGAGGATGTTTTGTATATTGCATCTCAATCGCCCAAAGTTATCAGTCATGAAAATGGAGTACCTAAAACTTTAGACGGTGAAATTTTAACCGATGATAAAGCCCCAGTCGAACCGAGCGAAGAAGCATGTGCTGACCATATGGAGTTTTTAGCAGAAAAAAAGCGGTACAAAGAAGCAATGAAAGAGTGGAAGAAGAAACTTGATAATTGCATCTATGAAGTTGACTTGAGAAACAAAGTTGTTGTCTTCCTAGAATCCATTAACACTGAAACCTTCAAAATGCTAAAGTCAACAATGAGTCATGACAACGAAGAAAATGGTTGGGTCGATCACAAATATGTCGATGATAAAGGCAAAGTACATACAACCCGATTGGTTGGTGCTCCCTGCTTAATTTTCAACAGCCTAGACAACGAGTATATTTCAGAGTTTGCAACAAGATGCTTAACCGCGACCCCAAGCACAACCAAAGACAAAATTAATTCAGCGATGGAGATCAGCAACCGAAAAAGCAGCTTCCCATGGGAATACTCAGTTGAGAACTTCAATAGACGCTTAATTCAGGAGTACATACGAAAAATCCGTGATACAATGCAGAAGGGAAAAATCAGTGTTGTCAACCCCTTCACAGATGTCTACAAGGTCTTTAGCATAGAACAAACCCGGTCAATGCGAGACTTCAACAAATATCTTGAATTAATGGCACCTTATGCGATGTTTAAGCTGTTTCAACGTCCAGTGATAATAGTGGCTGGACACCGTTATTTAGTTCCAACAGTTCAAGACGCCCTTAGACGCTAAAGCAGCCTTTGAAGCAATTATTCAAACAACTCAAACTGGCACCGAACAAAGGATAATCAGTTTCTACTATGAAGTCGTAGCCAAACACCCTAACGGTGCAGAAGTTGAGCTCTTAACTGACGAGTTCAATAAAGGAAGGAAAAAACCATACGCAAGTAGAACAATAAGAGATTGGCTAAACCGACTAGTTAACATTGAATGGGTTGATGAGCGAGAGGGTTGTCATGAGAACAGTAATGGTTACATTGATAAAAGATTCAAGCTATATGTGCCGTTAAGAAAGGCTGAAAGCACTGCAATTCTTGAAACCACAGTAGATCTAAAGGCAGTTCTTGAAAATAGTTTCAAATCATGGCTAAAAACTATTGCGGAAATAAAATCTTTTTCACCCCCAATAATAATTCCGAAAATCGACGGAACAGCCATTGAAATATCCCTAGAAGAGATGGAGTCCATTGTTTTAGGATTGGAACTGCCTAAATTTTCTGGGGGTTCAGAGGAAAATATTTCCGCAACAGTTTCTAAGTCTGAAAAAAACGTTACTTGTGAAAATAAACTTGAAAGTACTGCGATTAGTCAAACCGCAGCAGTTCCAGAGACTTTGAAGCTTGTTGACGGAAAAACATACAGCCAAATACAATACAAGCTGAAAATCAAGCCCATTAAACCCATTGAACATTGCGAAAAATGTTGGGATTGCGAAGCTTTGCTATCCGAGTGGAAAATTGAAAAAATCATAAATAATGTCTCTGAAGGCTTCGCTTACAACTGTAATTCCTGCTTAAAGGAACATACTATTCCAGCGTACAAAGCACAAGGCGCTATTATTGATTTGGAATTACCAACCCTGACACAGGAGGTTTCTTAGGGTTTATGGTTGAGGTTCAGGGAAAGGATAGCTCCTCAAATATCGCTCTTGCAGGAGTAAATGCTTTCACAGAGGAGTGGCAACCAAGCCAAAAGCACCTTTCCCAAAAAGAACCTCAACTCTTAAACTGCCCTGAATGTGGTTCTGCTGGTCCTTTTGACAAAGCTGGAACTAGGCAAACTGCAGAAGGCTTAACCTTGCAACGCTATTACTGCAAGGATTGTAACCTCAGATTCAGTGAACCAAACCCTTTTAAATTGTCTAGGACAAATAGCGATCACCAATTAAGCGCAATCCTGCAGGACAAGGCGAAAAAATTGGAACCACAACAAAAAACCGATGTTGTGGCAATTAGCCGAAACCAAACACACCGAACGCAAATTCAAGGCGAAATCGTAGATTTCCTGTGGTATCTAAAAAAACAGGGCAAGTACAGCGACGCAACGATAAAAACAAGAGTTAAACTGTTAAGGTATCTTTCCGAGAAAAGCGGCGTTAATCTGCATGATCCTGAAGCGGTCAGAACGATTCTTGCTACAAACGAAAAATGGAGCAACGGATACAAACAGAACTTTGTAAGCGCCTATGATAGTTTCGCTGAAATGCTGAGAATACCTTGGGAACCGCCTTACTATGAAACCAAGAAATCTCTGCCCTTTGTACCTTTAGAAAAAGAGGTAGATGCTCTAGTAGCCGGTTGCAGTAAAAAAGTAGGAACTTGCGTGCTTGCACTCAAAGAAACAGGCTTCAGAATAGGCGAATTATGGCAATGCAAATGGACCGACCTGGACGAAGAAAACTTTACCCTCAAATGCGTAGCTGAAAAACACGGCAATCCAAGACAAGTAAAAATATCAAGCAGATTAATGGCAAGACTCTTAGCATTACCCAAAACAAACGAGTACATCTTTGGAAATGGCAACCTTAACGCCTTTCGCTGGAAATATGACAGACAAAAACACGCTCTTATCAATCAAACTACAAAACCCACGCCTAAAACAAATAAAATTCCACAGTCTTAGACATTTCAAAGCCACCAAGGAATACGCAATAACAAGAAACATCCTTCACGTAAAAGAACTACTAGGACACCGCAACATAAACAGCACATTAGTCTATACTCATCTGGTTCCCATAGACGAAGACGCTGAAAGCTACCACCACGCAACAGCTAAAGACGCAAAGGAAGCCGGCGAACTGATAGAGCAATGTTGGCAGTATGTTGTCACTACTCCTCAAGGTATTATGCTGTTTAGGAAGGCGAAAAAACGCAGTGAGTAAACAAAAAGGCTGGTGTATTAGTAAAATAGGCTGGTGTGTTGGTTGTAACCCGCCTTCTGTTGTCTGTGGCATTCGGCTAATCGGGCTACCCGCGCCTTCCGGTAGATTCTTCATCGGCGACTGTTTGCCCTTTCCACTTGCAGGACGGCCGTTTCACCGTTTCCAGTCCAGCACACTCGACATCACAAATGTCTCATAGCCTGTCCGGGTGGACGTTTCGTTTCTGCTCCGTTGCCAAGGCTCTCGCCCTGTTCCCTGCGGAACTGCAATTCTACATGTGGGCGGAGTTTCCTCAGACCCCATTTTGGGTCCGAAAGCCACACACCAACTCGCCAGCCCAACGCATTAAGGGGAATCCGCAACCAATAAAGATACTCACAACTCCCCCCTAAATTGCTAAGAAAACGAGAAGGTCACATTTAGTTAACCCAGGTGCAACAGTTCTATACATCCCCAAAAATAAAGAAACCAACATGTAACCTCAATCTCATCCCACCCACGCCAACATGGCTCAATGTTGACTTGCGAGAAACAAACGCACTTTCCCCACCGCAACAGCAGCAGGAAAACAAACCAAAACAAAAAAGCAATAAGCTACACAGCCAAAGATGGGATGGGACAACTTGGGCAACACCCATCCTCATAAAGAAACAAAAAAATGAATACTTGGAAAGAAACAAAGTACAGGAACACGCTTTCAAGAGATTTTGTATACAAAAGCATCCCCAAAACACAGAAAACAAATATCCAAAACCAATAAAGCTATCCAGACCCCAAACCATCTTTATGAAAAGAGTGATTTTGGTAACGGGCACTCCATGTGTAGGCAAAACAACAACTTCAAAAGTCTTAGAAGAAAAACTTGGCGCCCTATACATCAACTTAACAGATTATGCTAAAACAAACGGTTTAATTCTTGAAGAAGACAAAGAGCGAAACTCACTAATCATTGACGAAGAAAACATGCCCCGAAAACTCACTGAAACCATCAATTCTTCAGAAAACAACAACATAATAATAGATGGCCACTATGCCAGCGCTGTAACCCCAACAGAGCAAGTCACAAATGTCTTTGTTCTAAGAAGAGATCCGCGTGAACTTAAGCAATTCATGGAAAAATGCGGTTACACAGGTTCTAAAATGTGGGAAAACCTGCAAGCAGAAATCATCGACGTATGTCTTAGTGAATCAGTCGAACTTCACGCAGAAAAGGTTTGCGAGTTGGATGTTACAGGCAGATCGGTAGATGAGGTTGTTGGCGAGATTTTGGATGTTTTGGAGAAACACAAGAGCTGTTTTTTTGGGATTGTAGATTGGTTGGGTATGCTCGAGAAGGAAGGATTAACCGACCAATACCTAAAAATGTAAAATGCGTTGCCCGAAATCGAGGATCCAACTCATGCTTTTTGTCTTTTACATAAAGGCGCTTATCTTTTGTTTTGTCAACAGAGTAATTTTTCTGCGGTTGCTATATGATTTGGCGTGATCACTAAATTTTTCAGCAATCATAATTGGGCTGCCTAAATCCACATCCTCAGAGGAAGTGTCTAAATGTATTACTAGGTTTACTCCTACGGTTCTGTTCCAATCGCGGATCCAAACGCCTTGTTCTAAGCGACCCTTCTGAACGATTAGGTCAAAATGTCTGCTTACGCCGCTATGTCCTTCAATAGAAGCGTTTTCGTTGTTAACTTTGTAACCTTCCTTTTTAAAATATGAAACTGCCAAATCTACCAAATGAGACCTAGCTTTAGGCTGATCTATATCAATGCTCATGAATTTGTGCTCTTCCCTACCTTAACCTTATCTGCAAGAGTGGGAAAAGGCTTTCGGAAGGAACGTTCAGTATGCCGCCAACTATCATTGTTAAGTGTACAAAATGCGGAGGTTTAATGTTGACCACAAAAGGGCAAAAAACAAAAACCTGCCCCTACTGCGGCGCACATGTAAACTTGTTGAAAGCCCAAAAAGTAGCCGCTGCAACCAACAGTTTCGAAGCTTCGAACTTACTTCGAAAGCTAAAAAGCGAAGAAGGCTTCTCCAGCAAACCTTAGCGAATGTGACGCAGCATCTCGCAGCATTTGCATAAATCCCCAGCAGAAGGTTCACCACATTCAGCACAGGTCTTGAAGCTTTCTTTATTGGCTGTTAACTCAATAGCTGGGCGTAGTTTTTCAAAAGCTTTGAACACAGTGAATTTTGTACCAGCATGTTTGGCTTCCATTGTGTTGAGCATTGCTCGCATGTCATTTCGTAAAGCTTCGCCAGCATAGGGGCAAGGAGTGTCTTGAAACTTAATGTTTTTCACATAGGCGTAAAGGGCGCTTTCGTTTTCGGGGATTTCACAAAACGGCTTAATCTTCTGCACAAGCAACGGATGCACTTCAGTTGTAACGGGTTTTTCTTTTGCTAAACGCATAATGTCGCCATGAAAAATATTCATCAACTCAGTTTGAACCTCATCATCCAAAGTGTGAGCAGTTGCAACCTTATTTGCTCCGACCTTACGAGCCCCAGAATTGATTGCTTTTCGACGCAAAACACCACAATAGGCACATGCCGTTAATTCTGTCTCGCCTCTGCTTCGCGCTATTGATACAATTTCATCCAAACTAAACCCGTAAAGCTCCTTAAACGACACAATTAGATGCGGTATTTCCAAACGTTTGCAGTTCTGGGCTGCGATTTCTAAAGCTTCATCACGGTAACCTGCAATACCCTCGTCTATAGTGACCGCAGTCAAGATTGTTTTGGGCCGATACTTTCTGAGTTTCGAGAGTATATGAAGAAGAGCAAGGCTGTCTTTTCCGCCTGAAACAGCCACTGCTAAATGATCATTGAACCGTAGCATCTGGTACCGAGTTATAGTGCCTCGAACTTTGTTTTCAATAGATTGCGTGAAGCATCGTTTACACAGAGTTTCGCCTGAATATTGCCGGTGAAAAGAAAGCTTCTACTAGTTTTACAGGCGCTGCATAAGGGTACACTCATTGTTTTTCACGGTTTATGATTTGATTAACGGTTAAAGTAAATATACATTATCACCCGTCAGCATCTCCCGCACAATACCCCTTTTTTATTTTTTAGTAAATTTCGAACTACATGAAGGCTCTGCAGTTGCCTGGAGGTTTATTGTTTGAACCAAAAGGAGATTGAAGCTGCCGCTATAATGATGCGGATTTTTCTTGCCGGCTTGTCATTCAATTTTAATGCTAATTATCACGAGCTTGAGGAGATAAGTAAGAAAGCATTGCTGCAAATCGAATCGGGGGCAAATTAAAAGTTGCCTTTCTGTGTTGATTGCTTTTTTTGGTGTGGCCGGTGTTCAGAGCCTACAGGTAGGGGAAAGAGCGCTCTTAACCAGTTAGCTTCTTCGTTGACATGTAGTCGATTTTCTAATCATGAACATGTGAAATCTGCAATTTTTACTCAAAATATCCCAGAAGGAGGCAAAGCATGATTTACCCTAAAAGAGATGGGGATTATCATATTATTCAGACGTTGATCGATAAAGCCACCATTGAAGAAAAAACGACTGGTACCGTAACAAGAAGGGCTCTGCTTGAAATTGCTGAAAGATTGGTTCATTGGGCTCCTAACCTCTACAAGTCTTCTAGTTCGCCAAGTTATTCAGAGCAAGAAAAAGTGGCAGCCAAAGCTTTGCTCGAAAAATATGGGCTTGTAAAATTTTGTAATTTGAGCCCTCGATACAAGAAAGCCACCTTGCAGTTGATTGGGCAAGAGTTGGCTAAGGAGGATTAATTTTTTTGGCTGCCGTATCTGATAACTCCACAAAGGCCTCTAGCAATGCCAGTTGCAACAGTTGCGTGTCGAGGAAGAACTGGAGTGTAGAGAATAGAGTATTTCATATTATCGATGCTTCGGAAATTGAGCTGCGTCCTGCCGAGATCGCTCGCAAACTCCATGCTCCTAAGAAGCCAACCCGTGGTCAATACACAACTGTAAGATGTTCCATAAGAAAACTCCTCCATAAAGGCCTAATTATTCAGCCTTACCTGGGAGCATACTGTAACAAAATCACCCACGGGGTGCGGTTCTATCCGCTCGCAGTGCACAACATTAGCTTACGCAGTTTCGTTTGTCAGGATGTGGTGTCTTGGGAAAAAGACGAGTTTGTAGGGGGAGTGAAGATTCATGTTTGTTTTGGCAGTGAGCGCCACAAGATCAGCGGTTACATCGCTTGCGACGTCTGCGGTATGTCGCATGATGCTTGTTTGTTGGCGTTGAATCGTTGGTTTGACATTGTACAGGATCATTTAGGATTTCAGCTCAACGACCTGCAGATCCTAACTTTTGAATGCAACAAAGATTACCATGGTGTACGCATCGATGGCGTTCAATGTGTGACTAAGACAGATCTTTTTGGGATGGTTGAGCGGGTCTATCAGAAAGAAGAGAACCTGGTTCGCAAGGAACAGAAAAACTTGGTTGCGATGAGTGTGAATAAGTTTGAGGAAGCCATCTCCAAGGGGTTTAATGATTCATCAAATTCTCAAGCAAATTTCGAGATAAAACGTGAGGTTAAAGGAAACTCTGATGCTTTAAAGTTTACCAATTCCCGGCTGCTGGGAATGGAGCGTTTACTCGAGGGTCTCTACAAAAACAGAGTTTCTGACGTCGATAAAACTAAGCATCTTGAGATGGAGGTTTCTGGCCTTAGGGGTGATATTGAGAAGTTGACTGACAACTTTGATTTCAGTTTTCAATTTGGAAAGTGACGCAAAGAACCATTCGATAAAAGGTTTGGGAGAGTCCAAGTATGTTTCTTAGTGGTTTTTTGGATGTTAATGTTTGTTTAAAGTTTCTTGGAGCCGTTTTTAGCGTGTTTTTGCATGGGAAAAGTCCATGCTTTCAAGATGGGTGTTTCTTGTAGTGGGTAGCCCTGATTGCGGACACTATTCTTTGGGTAAGTTGATGGAGTGGAAAGCGTTGATTGAACAGGATAAGCAGGATGTAGAGGAAATTTCGGTTCAAACCTCCGATAGAGAGCTTGAAAAACCTAAAAAACAGCGTAGTGCTGAGGAAAAGATTGGTCGACTGAAATATCATGAGGTTTTGACTAAAAAGGTTTTTGCGCAAAATGAGCGTCTGCTCGGTGAGCTTCGCTGGATTCGGCGTCGTTTGGAGCGGATTGGAGAGGCTGAGTATTCTGTTTGTGACGTGGAAGGTTTTGCGGTTCTTGATGAGGTTGATCGGGAGATTGTGCAGCGGATTCGGGAAGCTGGGGTTCCGGGTGTTTTGCCAAAGGTTGTGGCTGCTGACGTCAATTTGCGAGGTAACTTTGCGTTAAGGTATTATGATGTGAGTCGGCGGGTTTTGCGTATGAATAAGCGTTTGCATTTTGAAACTGGGAAATGTTTGTTTGAGAAGCGTGGGCATGCGTGGGCTCTGACTCGGTTTGCTTTTAATTCCTATGAGCCAATTGAGCCTGAGAGTGAAGTTTCTACTGCTGGATCTGAGGAGGGTTTGGGGCATGAAAAAGAAAATTTCTAAAGTTCATTGGATTTTGGATGCTGAAGCGTTGGCTCAGTTACGTGGCTATCCGAGAAGCGAGGTTGGCAGTGGGCACTCACAAGATTTATGATGGAAGCAATAGGTGCCAATGAAAGCTCTAAATCGAATGATTGATTATGGCGGTATTTCTATTTATAACAAAATTTAAATATTAATACATTTAATTGGCGGTTGAGAAGATGCTTGTTTATGGGTCTGAATTGGAAGGAATGGAATAGAAGCGACGTACTATATGCAATCATTTTTCCCCTGATAGTTGTTTTAGTTATTGCAGGTCTTTCAGTTCTCACTTCTTATTTGATGAGCAGCGGGGGCATGACTGGTTCATCCGGATTGATTATCGGTGTCATAAGTGAAATAGAAGAGGTTGTTATTACTGTTGCAATTCCATTGCTGCTCGGGTTAGCTTGGAACAGATGGGCGGGAGGTACATCAGGCTTTATGCTGGGAACTCTTTGGTCTATATGGTACGCTGTTAAGTATGGCTTGTATACTGGAACCTTTAGGGCAACGGGCGGTATTCATCTAGGACCTACATTGTTAGGCTGGGTTCTCAGTGCTATGCTTATAGGTTACATGGCTGGGGCGTTGAACAAGGGTTCTGAAAACTTCCGCCGAATGCTCATCGCAGCAGTCATCTCGACAACTGTGGGCGGTTTCTTCCTATTAGGAATGTTTCAGCTATCCCCCTCAAATGTTGTCCCCTTTGAATTAACGAGTATTGCTATTACAGTATTAACGCGAGTAGCAGCCGGCGTTATTATTGCTATAATAGCCAAAGTTTTCTTCTGGTACGGCATGGGCGCCCACAAACACACAAATATTTCTTAATCTCTTTATTTTCAGGAGACTCATTTTTGAGCCAAGTTTCTTGTGAAAGAAAATCATGCATAAACTACAAAGAAGGGTGGTGTTCCCTCACTAACCCAGAAAAGGTGGGCAATGAGTGTCTCGATTTTGAAGACGCAATGGATTTTCTTAGATTAAAGGCAGATGCAATAAAAGGGACTTTAGGCTAAACACAAAATGTTCAGCCGCTATTTACAATTATTTTTTTACTGGCGAAGCGGTAATTCCGCATTTTGCTATTGTTTTTTTGATGTCGTCTGTTGAGACAAGTGATGAGTCAAAAGAGATTTTTAGCCAGTTTGAGATTGGGTTGATGTTGTATGTTTTTACGCCTTTTAGTGCTTTTAATCGTTTTTCCACGATTTTAGCTTCGCAACCGCAGCCCATGCCTTCCAGTTTGAAGGTTACTTCTTCATCTTTGCTTTTGTTTTCCATGTTTTATCCTCCATCTATTTCAATTGCTTTTGAAATACTTGGCTTTACTTAAATATTTTTTGCTAAGGTTTGGCGGCAAACTATTTATAGTCGCTAAGAAAGGTATTTCAACGTAATTTGAAATAGGTTTATCGAGTGTCGGTGGAATAAATTGGAAACTGCAAAAATTCGCATTGAGGGAATGGAAAACCAAGAAGAAATCCAGTTAATTCGACAAAAAATAAACGCGTTATCGGGAATAAGCGGCTTAAACATCGATGCTTCCACACACCAGCTTGATTTTTCATACGACCCATCAATGGTCAATATTCAAGATGTCATTCGCTCAATCTCAGAAACAGGCATGAAAGCCTCAGTAATTCGGTCTAAAAGCAAGTTCAGTTCATGGTGGAAAGAAAAACAGCAACTTGCTCTTGTCGCATGTGGAGTAACCACACTTGCAACCTTTCTTTTAGGTCTAACGATAGTTCCACAAAATTATACTTTCATTGGATACATCATAGCAGTTCTTGTTGGCGTATATTATCCAGCCAAAAAAGCGCTAATCGCATTAAGAAACCTAACCGCAACCATTCACCTTCTCATGCTAATAGGCTCTGTTGGCGCATTAGTGCTTGGCATGTGGGCTGAAGCTGCCATTCTGATATTTGTTTATTCTTTAGGGGATGTGCTTGAATCCTATGCCGTTGACAAAGCAAGAGGCGCCATACGATCACTAATGAACTTGGCCCCAAAACAAGCACTGGTTCGTAAAGATGGCAAAGAAATTATGCTTTCTGTTGATGAAATAAACGTTGGAGACTCGGTAATTGTAAAAGCTGGCGAAAGAATTCCAGTTGATGGAACCGTGCAGACGGGCTCTTCGTTTGTAGACCAATCCACAGTCACAGGAGAGTCATTTCCAGTAACTAAAAACATTGGAGACATGGTGTTTGCTGGAACAATTAATCAGAAAAGCTTTCTAGAAGTAAGAGTAGACAAACCTGCAAGCGAAACAATGCTATCAAAAATAATTTACTCAGTCGAAGAAGCCCAAGCAAAGAAAATATCTTTTCAGCGCTTTTCTGATAAGTTCTCCAATGCCTACACGCCTGCTATGTTTGTGCTCGGAATAGCTATTGCAGTTATTCCACCCTTGCTATTTGGCGCAGAATGGATGCCTTTCATTCTGAGAGGGTTAGTTGTTTTTGTTGTTTCTTGCTCTTGCGGCTTGGCATTATCAGTTCCTGTAGCTGTTGTTGCAGCTATGGCAAATGCAGCTAAAAAAGGGGTAGTGTTTAAAGGAGGCGCATATTTTGAAGCCACCAAAAAAGTTAAGGTAATAGCATTCGATAAGACAGGCACTCTTACTATTGGTCGACCAGAAGTCACCGACGTCATTAGCTTTGATAAGCATTCTAAAGCTGAGCTGCTAACCCTTGCATCAAGTATAGAATGTAGATCAGGTCACCCTCTGGCGAATGCTATTGTAAGAAAAGCAAAGGAAAGCAACATCTCAATTGAAGCCAATCTTGAGGAATTCGCAGACGTTACCGGAAAAGGTGTTAAGGCAAAGATTAATGGACAACAATGCTTTGCAGGGAGTGCACGTTTTCTGCAAGAAAATGAAATCTCAACCCATGAACACCAAGACCAAATTGTAGACCTAGAGAACCAAGGAAAAACTACAATACTTGTTGGGCAAAACGGTAAGTTGTTGGGCATTTTAGCGATTGCAGATGCATTAAGACCGGGCGCCAAAGAAACTCTGAGCATTATTCGCGAACAAGGAACCAGAACTGTGATGCTAACAGGAGATAATGAAAGATGCGCTAAGGCCATTGCGGCACAAGCAGGCGTGGATGAATATTATGCTCAGCTTGCTCCCCGAAGACAAGGTTAGAGTTGTTAAGGAACTGAAGGAAAAGTATGGTTCAGTAGCTATGGTTGGAGATGGAGTAAACGATGCACCCGCGATGGCTGTATCCAATGTTGGTATAGCTATGGGCGCTGCAGGAACAGATGTCGCTATTGAAGCAGGCGATATAGTCTTGATGTCTGATGACCTTATCAAAAATAAATTACGTTCGAGAATTAAGCCGAAAAACCGTCAATAACATCAAACAAAACATTGCCGTTTCACTGATAAACATCGCCTTCATGGTTGCTGCAGCATTGCTTGGTTATCTAGGGCTTGTCTCAGGTTTACTTCTTAATGAGATAAGCGCGTTAGTAGTTATTGGAAATGCGCTTAGACTATTGACCACTAAAAATAGGTTTGATTCTGCTCATGGAAAAAGAAATGACGAGCTCTAGATTGAGCGACCTTTTTCTGTGATTGAATATATTTTCCAGTTTTTCTTTTTGTATGAAGTAATTAATCCAGCTTCTTCTAGAACCATAAGATGGTAAGAGAGCCTGGAATCGGAGATTTTTATTATAACTTTAATGACGCAGGGACATAAATCGCATTGTTTAATTGCTTTAAGAATAGTTAGCCTTGTTTTGTCAGAAAGAATTCTGTGTAATTTTACTTCTCTTTCGATTTCATCTGGTTTTATTGCATTTATGATGCGATCTAAGCCGCCGATTTCTGTGATGGCTTCTTTAACTTCTGGCGGAAATTCGGTTGAATTTTGTTTTTCGATTTTGTTGTCTTTGGATGACATTTAGTTCTGAAAATACAAAGTGTTTCATAAATAAAAACTCTGAGTAGGGTTTGCAGCCCAAAAATGCCGTTTAAGAAAACATATGAAATAGTGGTCAAATAAGTATATTTTATTATTAACTACTTAAGTTACGTATAGTCTATTATGGTTATAAGAGGTTGAATGCGTGAGTAGTTGTGATTCAGAGTGCAAGCTAGAATCGATAGTGACCATGGATTCAAAAGGACAGATTGTTCTTCCAAAAGACCTACGCGAGAGAATGGGTTTTCAACCCAACCAGAAGATCGCTCTTGTAACTTTCGAGCAGAAACAGGACCTGTGCTGCGTGCTTTTAATAAAGGCAGAAAAGTTAGGGGAAGCAGTTACAAGAACTCTTAGCCAATTATTTTAGTTAACAAAACACGAAATCAATTTTGTGCTAAGTTGTCCAGAAAGAAAATATTTCCAAATTATCTTTTTCAAAGACTTTTTGCAGGATTTTCTTTACTTCATCTTCATCCAAGTTGTAGATTCCATTTTTGTCTTTATGCATTGGAATCTTTGTCTCTCTAAGCAGTTCGCCCTTGGGAAAGTCAAGAAACATGTAGTAACGTTTGTCGTGCATCAAAATAATTCTCAGCGTTGAAAGCTCTTTGTTTGGAGAGAGGGCATTTTGTTCAAGAATGAAAACTAACGACTTCGGCTTTTTTTCGGTAACTAATCGTTTGAATTCTTCCCAATCTCTAATTCTAATATGACCGTCACTCATCTGCTCCTCCCCAAATAGAGTCATTAGTGTTTTCTTTTAATCCAACGTAGAGTTTCATGATGCGTTTGCTCCTTTTAGCTCTGTTTTACCAGTTCTTCCACTTGGCGTTCTATTTCATCTCTGATTTCTCGGACTTTTTCAATGGGCTTTCCTTTTGGATCTTCAAGTTTCCAATCGATTGTTGGTTTAAAGAATGGTCCAGGGCATATTCCTTGATCGTTGCAGCCCATGGTGACAATTAGATCTGAATCCTGAGCCATCTGGAAAGAGATTAATTTTGGTTTGTTCTGGGAGATATCGATGCCTTTTTCCTTCATAACTTCCACAACGAGTGGATTAACTTTGTTAGCTGGCTTGTTTCCTGCACTCGAGGCTATGAATTTGTTTTCGCCGTACTTTTTAGCAAATGCCTCTGCCATTTGGCTCCTGCCAGCATTTTCGACACATACAAAGAGGACTTTTTTCAACTCAATCACCTATTCAGGATTATTCTTTCTAAGTCTTAAATTAGGATTCTTTCGCAACTCTTTAATTTTTTCTCGAAATTCTGTTTTGGAAGGATGCGTAATGGCGCCGGAAGGACATATTGAATCGCAACCTGAACATAGGACTACACAATTGTTTGGGTTTTTAACCAAAGTTCTTTTCTTTCCATCTTCTTCTTGGAATTCATATGTTCCAAATTTGCAATATTCTACACATTTGCCGCAGCTTATGCATTTGTCATAGTCTATTGAAGGATACCAAAGTATCTTGTTTCGAGGAATTCCATGCCAGTTTTCTTCAGACACTAATAACCCTCTATTTTACCTTAAATTTGCGTATTAAATATACCTTGATTGGATCGTTGATTAGGAAGGTCGCTAACAGCGTATAACCGAGGATTGCAAGCACAGGTACATAGCCAAGTGGTGCAAGCTCTAAGACGCCTAAGATGGAAATAGCAATCACAAACAAGACTTCAACTAAAACCGTAATGCTCAAAAACTTGCTAGGTCTTGACTTCCAGAAGTGATTTCGTTCACGAACAATCATAAGAGTGAATACTCCTGCAAGGTTCAAGTAGGCAAACCCGAAAGTGTAGATTTTCTCCACATTGCCAATTAGTCCAAAATATGATAAAGCAGGCACAGCAAAGATTGCACTTTCAATAGTCATCAGTATGCCTAGTGATCCGCTGACTCCGAATAGACGACGCATATCGAATGTGTCAGGCTTTAGAGAAGAGCGCACGTTATCGGTTGATATGGACATTGAGACAAAGTCGCCTAAGAAAAGCAGCAACACCGTGCCCGTTATCGATAGCATTAAAGAATGCGTAAGGAACAGCATCACAACGATGAAGCCGGCGATATGCAGTTTTCGGGCAACCATCATCAGCGCCCAACTGTAGATTCTCTGGTAAATGGTCCTTGACGTTTTGATCATAGATATTATTCCGCCAAGACCTTCAACAGTTAGGACGGCGCTTGCAGAATCTTTGGCGATGTCTGTTGCGTTCTTCACTGCGATGCCAACTTCCGCCTGCGCCAAAGCTGGAGCGTCGTTTACGCCATCGCCAGTCATTCCCACCACGTGCCCAATACGTTGAAGAGTCTTGACTATGCTGAACTTGTCTTCAGGGTAAATCTGGGCGATGCCATGGCTGTCTTCAATTGTTGAGTCAATGGGTGTTGCTTTGGTTTCAGTCTTCCTGTATCTTTGACATTGTTGTTACGTTTTTGCCTAATCCTATCTGCTGAGCAATGTTTTTGGCAATCGGAAGCGAATCGCCCGTAAGCATCTTCACTTCTACGCCTAATTCACGAATCTGATCAAGTATCTCACGTGAATCCTCTCTTATCCTGTCAGCGATGCCTGCAAGACCAACAAACTCTAGCCTACTTCTATCTGCACCTTTGGCAACAGCGATTACTCTTAGCCCTTTAGCAGAAAGCTCCTCAGCGAGCTTGAGCATAGTCTTTGCCTCTTCTTCAGGAACGTTGCAGGCAGCGCATATTGTGTCAAAGGAGCCTTTTCCAACGAAGAATTTTTCACCAGCTTTATTGATCGTAGCTTCTGTCATTCGAGTTTTTGGGTCAAAGGGCACAAATTCTATCTGAGAATAAGCATCAAATGGAATGTGTGCTTGTGCTGTGGCAGTTAGAAATGCGATATCGATTGGGTCTAGGTTGGCTTCATTTGATGCAAGTGCTCCGTAAAGCAAAACATCATTTTCGCTGAATCCGTTGAGAGGTATTTCTTCCTCGACAAAGAGTCTGTTCATTGTTATTGTGCCTGTTTTGTCTGCGCATAATACATCCATGGTGGCTGCATCTTCGGTTGCGCTCAGTCTTGTAACGAGGACACCTTGTTTTGCAAGCACTGCTGAGCCAAGTGCCATGTTTATGGTAAACATCGTGGGCATCGCAACCGGCACCGAAGCTATGAGCAACACGCCTGCAAGGGGCAGCAAGACGGCAAGTTCAAAACCTGTCAGTACTGCGTATACAAAGACGATTAGGAGAGATGCTAAGACTATTATGGCGAGTTGACGTGCAACTTTAACTGTAACTTCTTCCATGTGGAGTTTTGGTTTTGCAAGTTCAAGCAGTGAAATGGTTCTTCCAAAATAGGTTTTTGTTCCTGTGGCGTCTACTATGCCTGTGGCTTCGCCACGTTTTACGGCTGATCCCGAATAGGCTATTTCTGTGGGTAACTTATCCACGATTCCAGATTCACCAGTGAGCACCGATTGGTCTAAACCAAGAGAACCATCAACAATCTTTACGTCGGCTGGCAAGAGGTCGCCGATTCTGACCCTGACGACGTCTCCTGGGACAAGCTCTCTGGCTGGGATGGTGGACCATTTTCCGTCCCTTTTTACTCGGCTTTGGATTCTCAGTCTCTGCTTTAGTTTGGCCATTGCTGCTTTTGCTCTGCCTTCACGCCAAAGCGACATTCCTGCGTTAAAGAAAAGGAGGAAGACGATAACGAGCGCTTGTGGATACTTGCCTAGAATCAATGTGACGATGGCGGTGGCTTCAAGCATCCAAGGCACGATGCCCCAGAAACGTTTTCCAAGTCTTGCCCAGAAGCTTACTTTCTTCTCAGGGACCTCATTGTACCCATACTCTACGAGTCTTTTTTTTACTTCTTGAGGTTTCTAACCCAGTTTCAATGTTTGTTTCTTGCAAAACTTTTTTGACATTACTTGACATTTGTATCACGCTAAGTTGTTTTTGTTCGAATTATTGAAGTAATAAAAGAAGACAAATGAAGTTTTGAAACCCTGTATCAACTATTGGTAAAGGGGTTACTATGTCTTTTGCTTTATGTAGTTTGTCGATTATCTTTTGGGTTTCCTCTTCTGATGGATGCGTTATGGCGCCGACTGGGCAGATGTCTTCGCAACCTCTACAGAATACAATGCATGTGTTTGGGTTTACCACGGTTTTCTTTTCGCCATCTTTCTCTTCAAATTTGAAGGCGCTCACGTGACAGAAGTCTACGCATTTACCGCAGGTTATGCATTTATCGTAGTCTATCTTTGGGTCCCAAGGTATTTTGTTACGAGGAATTCCTTCATACTGCTTCTTCTGACATATTTTTTCCCTTAAGTGAATTGGTTATTGTTTAGGTTAAAGCAATAATAATTTAACAATATTTAAATATTGCTATGTAGCCTAGCAAATGAGGGATCAATAAGTATGGAATACAAAATCATTAACCAAAATGCAAAAAAAATCAAAGCCTCGGAATCTTTAAAATGCTGGAGGAAAGGCGCTTGAAAGAAAAGCTGCTCAACCATAAACCAGCGGTCTTTGCGCTTATCGCTATCATTATCATAGCTGGGGCAGCTGGAGTCTACTTGCTGACACTGCCAAACAACGATTCAAATTCGCCAGCAACTAACACTTTAACACTTAAAATCGGAGATAACGCCAACTATACAGTAAAAACGTATGAAAATGGAATTGCAACAGCAACGTATCCCATTACTTGGAATGTTGTTAAGGGCACTTATAATGGGACCGACTGCTTGGTTTTAGAAGTACGAACAGACATGACTGTGAAAAATTCCACCACAACAACAATTGTGTACTGGTATATGGATAAAAGCACCTACAACGGTCTTTCAATGAAAACAAGCACTTACATCGATGGTGTTTTTGTCTCAGAAGATGTATCAGAGTTTAGTGGTCCACCCGCATTCGTTGATCCACAAACAATCGTTGGTCATGAAACCATCACTGTTGCAGCTGGGACGTTTGCTTGTGACAAAGTTGTAGTAGCAGATTATGGAAACACTGGCAACACAGCGAATGAGTGGTACAGTTCCGATGTACCGATAGGCGGTCTAGTGAAAATTGAAACCTACAACGGTACCCAACTGACAACAATGAGAGAACTAATAGCCTATAGCCAATAACAATGGCTTCGCTATTCGAATAACAAAACGCATCGCTGTCACGCAGTCGATATCTTTCCATTTTTTCTTTTTAATATGCTCGTGCAGAACTAATGCTGTTAGGCATTCAGTGACCCTCACTAATCGAATTGATCTTCAGGCGTTACAATCATCAATTGAATAAAGAATACTGCACTAGTATTGGTGATCTCTTGAAATTGCTAATTATTTTACCTGTGTCTTCTTAGACTGGTGCATGATGGCTGTCCAGATTGAGCAGTATAGCTTCGCAAGTCATTTCATTTTACGACACTGTTTTTTAAGTTGTTAGAGCTTTGCACCTTCGTCCTCATTTGCTCATGCAGTTGGAAGACCATGACCACAATTCTTGTGCATTTGTGAACAGGGAAGACATTTGCCCGTTATCTCTGATTGATGCCTGGTATCTTGCTTTTCGCAACATCGTAAGAAACATTTAGTCAGCGCATTATCATGAAGCATCTATGTATGTCTAAGGTGATGTTAATTTCCAAGTTTTTAAACTGTTTTTTCAGGGAGGCCATTTAGTTCATCTATCGTCGAAGTTAGGAATTCCGTCTTATCTTTGTGAAGCTGAGATAGCTGTTTCTCTTAACGCATCTCCTTTTCCGAACTTCATATAGTATCTAACATGCGCCCTCAGTACATTATGATGGTCGCGCTGAAAGTTCTCGGTTTGGTGAGCAACCGTGTTTGCTCCAGGCATATAAACGATGAGTAGGACTCATATCTTCAACTAAGCGTATAGTACTTCCCGCCTTCTAAGTCTAACATGACCTTCACTCATTCAATACTTAAATTTCATTCTATACCCTTTAGCAAGAGTTCTTAATCCATCTTCTAAGTCTGACGAAAGTGGATTATAACAATGTTTAAATTTTATTATGCCGAATAGTCTCAAGATAGCGGGCGATTGATTTGGCAAAGAAAAATAAAGGCAGAAAGGTAAAACAATGAACTGAAAAAGCAAACTACCCCAAACAGTACATCAACGAGCTACAGAACATAGTCGAGTAAATAGGCGTCGAAAGCAATGCGTAATCTAAACATTATCATCTTGCCACAGTAGGTTGGTTGTTTTGTTGCTTGCCTCTTATTTAGTGTGGCAATACTATGATGGACAAAAACCTCCAACAATTGGCGGTGAAGTTGCTAGTGGTATCTGCATCATCTCTATCAACGGCTCGCACCAAATTTCTCTTTAAGCGACATTAATGGAACCCAAACATCTCTTAGCCAATTGAAAGGAAAAGTCATCGGAATACATTTCATGGCAGTCGGCTGCCATGGCGATATTAACCCTATAAATGAGTATCAACTAACCCAGTTAAGCAATGCTTACAATGCAATATAAAGACAGAAAATATGGCATTCCTTACTGTTGCTGTGGCAACCTGTGAAAACAGCCAACTTGATGTTCTCCGTTCTGATTATGGTGTTTCCTGGATATTGGGAAATGATTACGCTGATAAGACATTAGAAATTGTTAATAATTATGTGCCTTTTAAGATTGGAGACGGAACAGTTGTTTTGATAGATAAAAATTTCAATGTTGCCGAAGTTTATAACAATGGGGTCTCTTCAAACACTCTAATTTCAAAGATTACTCAATTGTCTGGGGCTTAATGGTGTTTGCTTGAAGCTTACACGGGTCTATTTGTCTTAGGATTGAGTGACTTTTCTCTCCCCTTGCTCAATCGCATTAATCTCCGTTTTCCTGACTTATGCCACGGGAGTTGGTAAAAGCCCTTAAAGGGCGTCGCCATTGGAGTTAGTTTTACCTTAGCAATGTGCTTAGTATTTTTCTTTCTTGGATTTGCGATAACGTCGCTGGTTCCTTTGGAACTGCTTAACTATGAACTATTTCTTGGCTTAGCAGGCATTCTTCTACTATTATTCGGAATCAATAACCTGGGAATCTTTACAAAAGCTGGCTTAACAAGCGGTGTAGGCAAGTCACTTAATGAACGGGTAAATGGTCTAAAATTTAATGCGTTAACACGTTTTTCGAAATACAACGTTGTAGCAAGTTCTTTCCTATTTGGCTTGGTAATTTCGGTGGCTTTAGGACCCTGCTCGCTTTCAATTGTCTTGCCGGCTGTACTTTTAACAATATTCACTGCTCCGACAGCGTTTCATGGTGGTTTACTGCTGCTTATGTTCGGTTTAGGCCACGCTTTACCCGTGATTTTCCTAAGCACGGCCTTGGCAACTACTAGGAAATTGGTAAGCAGTAAAGTCACTGAAAAGGGTGAATGGATAACCAAAGGATTCGGAATTGCGTTTGTTGCTATTGGCATAATCATAATTGGCTATGTTATGGTAGGTGTCCTGCTTTGAAAACAAGTAAAGTAAAAATTGAAATCTTTTTCCCTTTTGGATCGTGCGCATGTAGCTTTGCCCCTTTAATAGAGAAAGTTGGGCGGGTGGCTAGTAATTTTAAGGGTTTAGTTGATTTTGAAATGCGGTCGACTGCTTCGAAGGAAGCTCGTCAATATGGTGTTAAAGATTCATGCGTGATGGTAAATGGGACAGTAAAGCTCGCTCCAGACTTTGAAGAAAAAATTCTCGAAGAAGTCATTATCAAGAACTTGTAGAAGGAGAAATAGTTTTCGTGAAGACTATTCATTCTTTTAATTTATTGCCAATTCCTTGGAAATTAGTCTTTAAACGGATCGTTTTCTGTTATAGCAACTTTTAAATATTGTTATTGCCCAAACAAACACATGTCTAATAAAGTTGGAAAACGATAATCGATTCAAATCTACTGTTTTCTATGCGCTCTCTGACCCTATTAGACTGGAAATATTGTCTTTCTTAAGAGACGGGGAAAAATGTGTCTGTCAAATAGTTCCTCATTTAAACCTTATTCAACCGCTTGTTTCACGTCACCTAAAAATTCTCAAAAAAGTCGGAATTATCAGGTGTCGCAAAGACGGGACGAAACGCATCTACTCAATTGTTGATTCCAATTGTACAATGTTATCGATGCCTTAACCCCACAACTGGTTAAGTACTCTTACAAAGGAGGCTATCGAAAACGTAGCTTGCCGATAAGTCAATTACGATTAGATTAGACAATGTAAGAACTTTGTGCATTTCGTAAAAAGCCCTGACTTAGTGTCATCGATTAGTATCTTTTACTTTTAATCCTTTGAGGCTGACTTTAAAAATATATTTAAATATGTTGTTATTACGTGTTATTTTGAAAAGATTCGGTTATGTCAAAAATCGATAAGAGATTACAACGGTTAGCGGAATCTGGAACTTGCTCTTGCGAATCCGCATCTTCAGATGAACTAAAAAAATTAGCCGACAGAAATTTAAGTTTAGAAGATAGTGAAGTTAAAAGCAAATTCTTCAAGGCTCTTTCTGACCCAATTAGGTTGAGAATTTTAGGTTTGCTTTCATCCCGTGAGATGTGTGTTTGTGAAGTCATGGTTGCTCTTGATTTAACTCAGCCTACTGCTTCTCATCATCTGAGGATTCTTGAAAACGTCGCTTTAGTGAAAGATAGAAAAGAAGGAAAATGGGTTTTCTACTCGTTGAAGGACGAAATCGATACATTAAAACTGTTAGATGTCTAAGAGTTTTGCCAATATTGTAACAACATATTTAAGTATTTGAATATGTAATTTGGCTATTATCAAATTCAAGGCGAGAAAATGAGCAAGAGTAACTGAGCACGTAAAGAAAGAATTGTCTTTGGGACTTTGGGAAAAGTACCTTACGTTATGGATAGCGATCTGCATTGTGGTTGGTTTGCTTGTCGGACGCTTTATTCCTGCGTTTGGGCAGTTTATGGATTCACTAAAGTTTGCCCAGTTATCAATACCGATCGGAATATTGCTCTTCTTTATGATGTATCCAACTGTTGTTGGGATACAGTTTAGCGACATAAAAAAAGCCGTTAAAGCTCCTAAACCACTTATTGTGACTATAATTGCCAACTGGGTAATTGCTCCGCCACTCATGACATTTCTGGCAAACACATTCTTTCCAGGTAACCCACAATTCGTTGCAGGTCTAATTCTCCTCGGCTTGTCCCCTTGCACAGCGATGGTGATGTGGTGGATGTTCCTTGCGAGAGGCGATATGGCCCAAGGACTCATCAACACTGCCTTCAACGCATTGCTCATGCTTGCGTTGTATGCCCCGCTTGCGGCCTTGTACTTAGGTGTAAGCAGTATTCCTGTTCCATGGGATTTAATCGCCATTAGTGTTCTAGTCTTTCATTGCGCTTCCAGTAGGTGCAGGGGCGTTGTCGCGACGAGTAATCATTAAAAGGAAAGGGGTTGAATGGTTCAAAGACAAGTACAATCCAGTGGTAGGCAAAATCTCCATCGTCGCACTGTTGTTGACGTTGATTGTGCTTTTCTCCTTTGCAGGGCAAACAATTCTCACTAATCCGCTTCTCGTCGGTCTCCTTGCAATTCCTCTCCTGATACATTATGCAATAATGATAGGGTGGACTTATCCGCTGGGTTACTTTTTAGGCTGGAAATATGAAAGCGCCATCGATACAACAATCATAGGCAGCAGCAGCCACTTCGAAGTAGCCATAGCAGTAGCCGTCACGCTATATGGTATCGGCTCTAATGCAGCTTTAGCCACAGTCATCGGTCCACTCTTGGAAGTGCCGCTCATGCTAACGTTAGTAAAGCTTGGATTGCGCACAAGAAAGCACTTTCCAAGAAAGAAAAGTGAAAAAACTTAGTCATAATCATGGTGAAAAAAATGAAAGACAAAAACGAAGAAGTAAAAAAAAGTGTTAGAAAAGCGTACTCAAAAGTAGCGACCAATAGCAATTCTAGCTGTTGCTCCTGCGGATGCGGAAGCGCCGATCAACAAACAATCAAGAAAATATCTAAAAAAGTAGGCTATTCAGAAGAGGAAATAAACGCTGTTCCAGAAGCAAATCTTGGATTAGGTTGTGGAAACCCGACAGCCTTTGGTAACATCAAAGAAGGCGACGTTGTCCTTGATCTTGGAAGCGGTGCTGGATTTGATTGCTTCTTAGCCTCGAAAAAGGTTGGTAAAACCGGAAAAGTCATTGGAGTTGACATGACGGAAGAGATGATAGCTAAGGCCAGAATCCTTGCTAAAGAGAATGGTTACTCAAACGTTGAGTTTAGGCTTGGCGATATTGAGAAAATTCCAGTAGATGACAACTCAGTCAACGTTATAATTAGCAATTGTGTGATAAACCTTGCACCAGACAAGTCCAAGTCTTCAAAGAAGCCTACCGTGTTCTTAAAAGTGGAGGCAAAATGTACGTTTCCGACATTGTTCTCCTCGGGAAACTAACTGAAGAGCAGCTGAAAGACGAAGATTTGCTTACAGGTTGCGTTGCAGGCGCCTTACACAAAGATGAGTACTTAGCCAAGCTCAAGCAAGCAGGCTTTAGAGTTAACGTTATTTCGGAAGACAAGGAAATAAGCAAGACACAATACAATGAATTGCCTATTGAGAGCATAAAGATTGAGGCAACGAAGCCTTAACTTTCTATTATTTTGAATGAAGTTAAACTAACAGCTTTTACAATTAATTTTTTGCTTGTTGCTTATCACGAATATTTCATAACCTAGACTTTTTGCCTCCGTTGCCTGACAACGAATAATGCGATAGCTAACACGATAGGGATTAAAACCGCTAAGATTATAGATTTCTATGGGCAGTTTTGTTACTGGGCTGGGAGAGTTAGCAGGATTTGCTATTAATGGAAAGCGATCTTGATTTTGTATGTCTACAATGTATGGTGTGTCACCAACCCCATCATTATTTGCGTCTGTGCCGTTGTAGTTACTCCAGTAGTTTCCTATTTGGCCGTTGTCCCAGGCATGTGGCGGTTCGTTTATCTGGATAGTCCTTACATAGGCAGCCGTTTATTTGTTTAATATTATGATCAAAGCCGTTGCCGCTAATTATGATGTCGGTTGGTATGTCTGAGGGGTTGTTGAAGCCGAAAAAGAGTCCTTGCTTGTTATTTGCAATATAATTGTCGGTGACGGTGGTGTTTGCGCCTGAAAGCACGATGCCTACGATATTCTCTGAGATAGCATTTTTAGTAATAGTGTTATTGTTGGTCCACATGTACATGCCGATGCTAAAGTTTTGGATGTTTAGGTTTTTGATGGTGACTCCTTCAACGTTTTCTTGAGCCAAATCTATTCCAATGGTGTATTGTGCTATAGCACCTTGGGGTAGCTGGTTTGATCCTTCCCCAATCACCCATACATCGGCTTGTGTCCCATTATAGGGTCCATGAAGAGTGAAACCGGCTCCGTCAAGGATAATGTTGCTTTTTTGGATTTTTATGGTTGCATAAGTGCTTTCGACAAAAGTGTAGATGTCGCCGTTGCGATGTATTGATGCTGTTGGAGGGGAGATAGTGCCGTCGGGATGGATAACTATTGTTTGAACAACTTCTGCATTTACACTTTGAGACGTAGAGGTTGGTTTTAGTGTTACATGAAAGGTTGCTTCTCCGCCGGGTGGAATAACAAAGAACACTGTATAGCTTTGCTGAGTAGAGTTGCCAAAGGTTTCAATGTAAGGAATCTTGACACGTATTTGAAAATCTGCGCTTCGAATTTCACTTGATGATTGGATACAGATCCTCTGCCTTGCAGATATGGTTGGTTCCACCATCCCAATATCCATCATAAATGTAAACGTCAGTATAGCCATTGGCTCCGCCAGGCATCTTAGTTGCGTTAATTAGTAGTTGCGAATTTTCATTTGCCCCAATTGTAAAGGGTACATAAACTGTTGGCACGGAACTGTTGAGAAATCTAAGGCAGTCACTTGTTCCGCTTACTGTGAAATTTAGTTGTCCCGTGGGTGTCTGAGGCGTCTGGGCTGGTGCAATTAAATAAGAAGCGGCGGTAGCAACAATAATTACTAAAACCGCAATAGTAATGAATAAACCTGCAACCTTTTTATTCATATTAAATTCCCAATTAGCTCTCTTACGCTACTATTCTAGTGTACCTGCCGTTTTACCTGTAGGCAATATTAGTATTTTTTGGAAAATACGTGTTCTAAGTTAATCTCTTTAGTTTATGTCAGCATCCGCTTGGCTAAGATGTTTGAATTATCTATTCTGATTATTATCGATAAACAGAGCCTCAAAATGCAATTCAACGTATTCGCTTCTTGATCTTTTCTGCCTTGAGGCTTCCTTGTCTATTTTCTCTAATACGCGATTAGAAAGGGCTATGCTCACTGGATGTTTCGCTTAGAAGGTTAAGACAGAAATTTCAACTTGCAACAAAGTAACAAATTTTAGTTTATTGTTATGCCTATTTGTTGTGCGTATTGTAGGTCGTTTTGGGCTTGTTTGAGTTTTTTGTGGGCGTTTTGTCTGTGCGCGTTATTGAGGGTGGGTCGGTGTTGATTTTGCGGGCTATTTTGTAGTCGCTTAAGCCTTTGGTTTCTAATTGTAGAATTATGCGCTCTCTTTGAGTTAAGCTCATAATAAGGCTATTTTTGCCAACGGATGCTTAAATTCGTTATTATCGTGTTTGGGCTAACAAGCTATTAGTGCTTAGCCTTTGAATTCTATTTTTGTCAAATTATGTCGAGTAGCTGTAGGCATACTGATTTCGAAAAGATTCATTCGGCTTTTTTGTCGCATTACAGCAAGGATCCTAAGCTTGGCGAAGTCTCGGTATGCTGATTGGGTAAAGTTTTCTGGCCTGGATGAAACTCAAAGTTATTACCTTCAGGGTGCTGCTCGGGCGAATAAGTCTAAGCAGAGTTTTGAGTGGGCTAATTTTCTTTTGCAGTTTGTAAAAGAAGACAAAGATGCCCTCTACTACAAGTTGAGGCTCTGTTTCCTGTTGAAAGCATGAATAAGGATAGTCCGCCTTTTACCAGAGATGAGGTTTTGCAGGCTGCTCGTTCCTTAACAGGTAAACCCAGCGATTTGAACCATGATCTCTCAAAGATGCTTGTGGGCGTTGAAGTCGTTGCTGCACAGTTTGAGGATGACTGCGTCGAATGCCTTGTGCGGGTTCCTAAGATGTCGCCTCTTGTTGGCATGATTGATCGCAAAGAGATCGTGAACGTAAGCATCGAGGGTGAGTGGAGTCATGGTGTTCCTGGTCATGGTCTTGTTCTAACTGGATTAGGCTGGTTAACCAAAGACACCATGCTGCCAGGTATTCCGTTGACGCGGATTATGCCTGTGGAAAAGATTGCAGAGAGTTTTAAGAGGAGTTGAGGTTTTGGAAGAAAAACAAATAGCTGAAATTGCTGAGAAAATCGCTGCTAAAATCGGCGAGAAATCCCCTGAACTGGAAAAACTAAAAACAGAGCTCTCCCAAACGCAAGCCAAACTTTTGACAGCTGAGGAAAACGCCAAAGTTGCTGAAGGCAAAGCCAAGGTTGCTGAGTCTGCCACCGCCGAGTCGAACAGCAAACTAGCAGTTGCCAACAAATGCATTGAAGCCTTCAAAAAAGCTGTGCCTGGCGCCGACTTGAAGGCCAACATCCCGATGCTAATGCCCGTAACTGAGCATATTTCTATTCTCGAGAAGTTGCTGCCTCCCATAGTGGTTGAACATTCCAGTACCAGTATGCAACGTCAAGGCCAAGTGATTCGCGCGGCAGTTTTCCAAGCTAAAGAAAAATTAAAGGCGAACTAGTTTGGCTCAAGATTCTCTTCAAGGTCCTGAAGATTTACACATTGTTGACAACGCTGAAGCTGACAAGCTCAACGATTTCATGAAGCGTGCAATTCCTCATAACGAGATGTTAAATCGTCATGCTCGAAACATGTACGGAAGAATCCAGGTCCTTGAGAAAAACATCGCGAATTTGACAGCAGAAATTGCTGAATTGAAGAAAGCTAAGCGGAGTGCTTCTCCGTGATTTATAGTCACACAGACCGGGTAGAGAGGACGAACTCATTACTCGTTAAGGTAAAATTTTTTGGAGATCGAATATTATGACTGATAATTCTGGAAAAACATGGATGGCTATTGGCGAAACAGACGATTTAGACTCTGTCATTAAAACTTTCACAGCTGATGCAACAATAACCAAGGGTGATCCTGTTTATCTTAGTGCAGATGAACAAGTTACGCCCGCTGGAGCTGCTCAAGATTGCCTAGGAATTGCCATGGAAACAGTTGCTGACACTGAACCTGTTGGCGTGCTGGTTCGCGGTCGCGTCAAAGTTGCTGCAGGCGGCGCTATCACACGGGGCAAAGCGGTTTATGGTGCAGATTCTTCTCATCGGGTCCTGATGCTAACTGATGTAAGCCAGGCAGTTGATGAAGGCGGATCAGCAAAATACACAATAGCTGTGCCTTTTAACCAAAAACTCGGTTACGCATTGCAATCTACGACTACTGCTGGAGATCTTCTATTCATAGAGGTCCGCTAAATGAAGCCTCGACTATTCGAAGCCTTAATGCAGAAAAACAACGACCAAAAGCATGCTTACGATGAGCTGAAGCGTAAATCGGATACTAACCCGTTCCTCAAACGATACGTTGCCATGGGTATAAAGGAAGGCTTGTTTAGTGATTCCGCAAACGCGCTTGGTCGAATGCATGATACAATGGTTGATGCTGCTTGGCCCGAGCTGATCGGCAGAAGCATAATCAACGTCGTGCCAACAACTGAGGCGCTTGAGCGTTTTCCATTAGACGGCGGAGCAATTGCATACCAATATGCTGAAGGTGGGGCAGTTCGATTAAGCGGCAAAAAACCTACAACTGTAGATGTTAGCACAAATTTGCTTGTGGAGTCTGGCGATGAGTGGACACAGGAATTCAGTGAAGACGCAACTTGGAACGTTTTGGATCGCATGGTTGGTAACGTTGGCAGAGCTGTGGGTGTTAAAGAAACTCAAAAAATCATTGCAATGTACGGTGCAATCGCAGCGGCTGATTTAGCTACAGGTGCAGATCTTGCAGGCGGAACCGCGGTTTTGAGCTGGGCTCAACTGCTTGCTTTGCGTTATGCGGTGCGAAAAGAGAATTGGCGCCCCAACGTTTTAGCAATTAACGAAATGCAACTTCACCAGCTGCTAAACGATGACAAATTCGTAAAATCCGTTTACTTGCCAAGCAGCCAAACAGACATCGAGCAAGGCAGCATCGGAACCGTTTTGGGCATGAAAGTGCAGGTCTGCAACGAAATCACAAACGGCATAGCATACGCAATTGACACACGGATTGCATCGGTAATGCTTTTGCGAAGGGATGTAACGGTTGAAGATTGGTATGACGCAAAAACTGGCAAATCCGGCATTCGAGCATCTACCCGTTTTGGCCTTGGTGTTCTACGTTCGACTGCAATTGCAAGAATGACCAACATCAAAACAACGCTGACTTAGTGCTGATAATGCACCTACCCATTTTCGTTTCCCTTTTTTGTTTTAAAAATCATTTGGGGTCCGTTGAATGAGGATTAGTTTACATGAAAAGTACTTAGAACGTATATGTTTCGTTTTGCGTGAGCTTAGCCGACGGCCTCTTTCTCGTATTGAAGTGCAGACTCATTTTCTACAGAAGTTTGATTCTCCATCTGCTTTCGAGGGCACTTTCAATTTTTTGATTCGCAACGGTAGAATCCAGAAAGGTGGACCTGAATACCGTTCGCCTTATACAATCACTGAGCGTGGGCAAAAGCTGCTAGAGGCGCTTTCTTGAACTCAATTGTAGAGAAAGTTGAGAATTGCGATGCTGCCTTTTTAATTTGAAGTGAATGAGTGGCGATATATCCGCTAAGAGGCGGTTAAGATACTCTCCCCAAACAGGGAGCGCCTCCAAAAGTTAAATTACGTTTTGCGCCAAAGATAGAAAGCTAAAGCTATTATGACAAGTTTGCATGCTGACCAGAATAGCCAAGCAAAGTTTGGCTCAAAAATAACCCCCAAAGCAAGCGCGCGATTCACTACCGAAACTGCAATAACCAGAGGCGGTGCCCACTTTAATTTACTTAACAACCCAAAGACACAAACAGCGTAAACCACCGCGTAGCCTAAAAGAATGGCGCTTGTTATCATAACGGCACCATTTTGTCCCGCAAAACTTGCAATCAAACCGCCGTATACTGACAACTCTCCTAAGGAAGGGTCCGACAGAAAAAACGCTGCAGCTAAAACGTCCCCAGCAATGTTGAGTATGACCAGAACTATCAGAATTTTGGTAATCAAGCTAGCATGATTTGGCTTTGATGGTTTGACGCCCATGGTTATTCAACTATTCCATTTGAGGAGATTTGGAAGCAATTACGGATGGGTTGAATCCTTTAGCTATCAGCCATGCAGCAAGAACCAATTCTTGGGGTAATATTGGAAGATTCATAACAACTTGTTCCGTACCCATAGGAGCGATGAGACCGACCGTTACTAACGCGGCTGATGCCATAGTCAGTATGGCGGCAATAAGACCCCAGCCTGATAACCATCGAGGTATGAGTTTTGTTCGATAAAATATGATGTAGTATAGCAGAGCACCTATGGAAAAAGCTAGCAGCGACAAAAGATTGCCCCAACGATTTCCTGCATATACCAATGCGCCTAAGGTTTGGAAATACGATGAATCTGGAGCTCCAGCTTGTACAAATTGCTGGCTTAATGTTATTAGTAGTAGATAACCACCTACAGCAACAAAACGTAACACGCCTTCAGAAATCCTAAAACCAACAGCTCCAAGAGCTAGAGCTGCACTGAATTTTTTTAGCACTGGATACAGCGAAATCGCAATGCCAATACCGCAAACACCACCGATTAACAAAATAAGAGCTCCTGTTCCTACTAGCCCTGCATTTGCAGAAACACTAACAAGATAATCTGTAGCCGTTACAGACCTCAAAAATAGGAAGCTTAGGATATCTCCAACCGTAAAAATGATAAATAATACTCCCACAGTTATTGCGATCTTTCTGTAATAATCCATTTTGACCCTTTCTCCCTGACCTTTTATGTTGTGATTGAGTATTTAATATCTTGCACTTTTGTTGGACAATATTTAAGAGGCTTAGCTGCTTTGAAGGGGGAAAGGGAGTTTCCTATGAAGACTTTGATAGTTGTGTATTCTTACCATCATAACAATACCCAAAAAGTAGCAGAAGCCTTCGCAAAGGTACTTGATGCAGAAATTAAAACTCCCCAACAGACTGACCCAGAAGAGCTTCAAAACTATGACTTAGTAGGCTTTGGGTCAGGGATAGACTCTGGCAAAAACTACAAAGAACTCCTTGACTTTGCAGAAAGACTACCTCAAGTCACAGACAAGAAGACATTTGTATTCTCAACCTCTGGAATGCCAATCGGCGTTTCAGGTCAACAGCGATTGGAAAAGTACACAAGCAAATGTCATACGACCATTAAAGAAACTCTTCAATCTAAGGGCTACACGATTGTTGATGAGTTTGGTTGTGCGGGTTTCAACACTAACAAGTTTCTCAAATATTTTGGTGGACTAAACAAAGGCAGACCTAACGAAGAAGACCTCAAACATGCAGAAGCCTTCGCTGAGAAACTGAAAGTTTAAACCAAACCAAAACCGAAAAGCTGACACACTTAACTTTTAAAAAAATGGGTAATGCGGGTGCAGACCATGATTAGGTTTGTCCGTACAGCTTTTTGTATAGATAGCCAACAACTATTCCAAGAGCGAGAATCCTTGGAGTGTTCATTACTGTGTCGACCAAAAGATAGACATAGGCATTGCTTGGATTGCCAAAAGTTGAAAGGACTTCGATAACGACTATGGCGGCAAAGCTGAGAATCACGGATTTTAGAATCGGGTTCTTTGTAGGAATCTTTTCAAAAAAACGAAGCAAGAAAAAGCTGACAAAGCACGCTATAACCATACCACCAACAAAAGCTTCAACAAGAGCCAATGGAAGAGACGAAATTGAAAAAGCAGCCATATACTCCGACGAGATGGGAGACATAGCTATTGCGAAATCAACTATCCAGAAAGCTACACCGCCCGCTGCAGTCAGTGTAAACAGTTTCTTGTAGAACCCGTGTGACATCTGTCGCTCGCTTTGGTCTGAGGCTTGGGATTCCATTGTTGTCTAACTATCCACTTGAGAAGACTTAGAAGCAACTACGGCTGGATTGGATCCTTTGTACAGCCTTTTGTATAGATAGCCAATAACTATTCCAACAAAGAGAAACCTTGGTACGTTAAGCATTGTTCCGAACAGGAAGTAATAAAGTGCATCACTCGTCCCAAAACTTGCGGGGGCTTCCAGTAGGATTGTGCCAATGACTAGGGCAATGATGCTTAGTATTACGGATTTTAGAATTGGATTTTTTGTCGGAATCTTGTCAAAGAAACGAACCAGGAAAAAGCTCATTAAGAATCCGATAAGCAGACCAGCAGGCAAAGAACCGACCCAAACCGTTTCCGCGCTCCATCGCGCAACTCTATAATCCGCTGTGATGGGAAGCAGGGAAGTTGCGATGGAAATTGCCCAGAAGGCTAATCCACCCACGACCGCCAGTACTACTATCTTTTTCCAGATATCTTTTGATTGGGCCATCTTTTTCTCCCTCTTTACTTTATCCTAGTTATTCTATTTTTGTTCCTTAACAGCCATAATCAAAAGCCATGCAGTAAGAGCAATTTCCGCAATGAAGCTAATGGCATTTCCTGGATAAGCTAATATTTTGTAGTCGGGGAGAAGGAAAACCTGTAAAAACCAACTCATGTTGCCGAAGAAATCAAGGATCAGCAGTAGACCTAACCATTTAGGAAGGAAGCGCGATTTGTAAACTAAGTAGCCAAGGGGAAGTAGCCAAGCGCTAAAAAATATCTGGGCGATTGCAAACCCACTTGTGTATAGATTGAGAGAGGACATTGCCATGGCTTGCAGTTGACCTGTTTGAAATACGCTTAAGTAATTAGCGCCGCTCAAAAACTGAAGGGCAGCAAATAGATTTAGTGCATTAAGGCACTCTACAGCGACACCGCCCAAGTTTAATACCAAGAACAGCAAAGCCAAGTTTTTGTTAACTGGTTTTAATAACGCGTATAGCGCCCATGCCGCTAAAACGAAAAACACTGCAGAGACTAGTTCGGTTACAAATCCGACCCGGAATAGCCCTTGAGAAGCCACAATGTTGTTGGCTGTGGCTGCTGCATCTCCGGATACAATAATATTTCCGCGAATATACGAGGCTAAGACAGTAGTTAATATGAAAATGAGATAAAAAAACCCCGCCATTCTTGCGGTCTTGCGTGGTGATAGATCTGCGATCTTCTGGCTGATAGAATTTTCTGCTTCAATAGGCATAATAATACACGACTCTTTCATTTACGCTACTTAAGGCTTATAAGGTTTTGTCAAGCCGTGCAATCGCAAGACAGGTGAACCTGGCAGACCCGCCTTCTTCCAAGGTTGCTTTGTCAGGTTCTGTTATTATGTCCCACAGTTATCACAATTTTTCCTTGTGGGTGTCCTTCTTCAAAATACCGGAAAGCTTCAGCAACCTCATTTAACGGGTAACATCTATCTATGACAGGAACTAATTTGCCGGATTCAATAAGCTCTTTTATAAAATCCAAATCTTCTTTATTATTCGGTTTCCAAGCCATAAGACTCATTTTCTTACTACCAACCAATGAAATTAATGGACCTAGAAACAAAGTTTGGAAAATTGTAAATCTGGAGCCTCCAACTAAAGAATAAATTCCATTGGAACTTAATGCACGCCTATAATCGAAAATCGAATGATATCCTGCAATATCAAGAATCAGGTCATAATGTTGCCCATTCTTTGTGAAATCTTCCTGAGTGTAATCGATAACATGGTCTGCACCAATCGAACGCAGCATGTCAAATTTTTTTGAATTGTCCACACCAGTTACTTCAGCTCCAAAGTACTTCGCAATTTGGACTGCAAATGGACCTACACCACCACCAGCACCATTAATCAAAACCTTTTGTCCTGACTGAATCCGTCTTTTATTGCGAAGACCTTGGAGGGCAATGATTGCTCTTGAGGGTATTGTTGCTGCTTCTTCGAATGACAAACTAACTGGTTTCAATGCTAAAGCTTTTTCAGGGGCGCATACAAACTCAGCAAAAGCACCAAAACCATAATTGAATAAGTCCCCAAATACCTCATCACCCGGATGGAATTGCTTTACGTTTGTACCAACCGCTTCAACCCGACCCGCTATGTCAAATCCGAGTACCTTGTATTTTGGTTTTAGAGGACCAAGGAAACGAGCAGACCATGCCCTTCCTCTCAGAAAATCCAGGTCTTCTACATTTAGGGATGCCGCATATACTTTTACCAGTACCTCATTGTCTTTAGGGACAGGTTTCTCTATCTCCTTGAGTTGAAGGACCTCAGGCGGCCCGTATTTTGTGCATATAATCGCTTTCATTTTCATACATGCTAATTACTTTTAAAATGTATATAAAACCAAGCACTAACCAACTGCACTTTATTCCCACTTACTATTTGTTTGCTTAAACTGCATCTGAACCACATGGCAATCCTCACACCAAATCCTGCGCATCTTAGAAACTGGACTGTCATGGGTGTCTTTGGTGTAGTGACGTGTTTCTTTGTTACAGACAGGACACATTAACCATCCTGCAAAGTGCGCGTCAACTTGATGCATCTAACAAAATCTCCAAGTTTCTTCTTGCCTTCAACAACCTCAACTGGATCTGCTTTCTCCAAATTAGCTACTCTACCCAGCATGTCGGTTAAACACTCATTCTAGACTTCATCGGGAGGCATTAAAGATCAACAAATTTTTTGTTTAAACTCATGTGACGATATCTCCCGCGCTCTCTTTCATCTTTTCTTTTTATTCGAGGTATCCAGAGCCTCAGCAACCCCTCTTTGTTTATAACAAGATTTGTTCGGTTCGTAAGGTTGTGTGTTTTAAATTAACTCCCGGTCCAAAATGGACCCCGGTTGGATTTGAACCTTTTTTTCTTTTAGATTATATAAGAACGCTGAACCTTGGAAAAGTTGTTACAGCTGAAACTTGGAGAACCTTCTACTGTCTTAATTGCTCACGCATTTTCTTAATATCTTCTTTGCCTTTCGCGTCTCGTCTATGCTGTTCCTCACGTTCTTGTTCAGCTTTATTGTTATTTTGTTCTACTTGTTGATTAGCATAGTCAACAATTTTTATTAGCGATTCAATATTTTTTTTAAAGTTATATAGAGTTGTAAGAACAGTTACGGAAGCTTCGCTTATCATGACTTGACCTATTTGCTTGTTTTTTGTTACTTCATCGTAAAAAAACTTCGCCCAAATGTTATCAGGTTCTGAATCTAACTCTAACCATACTGTGTAGTTATTTTCAGAACCAGGAACCATTTCTATTTTGATTTTTTCTGGATCAATTGGTTTCAAATTCACAACTATAGAAAATTCCACTCAACCACACCCCAATTATGTCTATATGTTTTTGGTTATAACATTTGTTACCCGCAAAACCCTCTTTCTTCTTTAAATCATTAACATAGAGTCAGGTTTGTCAGCTTTTCGTTGTAAATTTAGCTTATGGGCGATTTACTCAATGAAGAGGTGGATGGAGTGTTGTACAACTGGTTCAATCATAAATTAAATCGTAACATTTAATATAGCATCGAATGTAGAGTTTTCTTAGGGGCTTAGACAGTTGGGTCTGTACAAGAAAATATTCTTTGTATCATTTGTCATTATCGCAGTTGGATTTGTCATTATTAATACTAACGCCTGGAATCTATTGGGAAAACCGATTAATTTGGGATTAATACCTGAAACAGCCGTAATTCGCAAAGTCTCATTTGACAGCGCCAACAATAACACACTTTTGCTCGAAGTACAATCAATGTACAGCAAAACTATCTTCTTCAATACAGCAGTTCTCAAAAATTCACAACATAATACTATGGCTACGATTGCTTCATTTGAAAGCGAGTTGCCAGCCGAAAAAAATACAATAATAACAGTTGACCTAAGTGGCATTAATTTGAGTTCTGGAAATTACACTATAGACCTTTGGACCACACAAAGCCATTTTTTCTCTTCGCCAACTTTCACCATACGGTAAAATAGAACAGCTGAATGCTTCCATTTTGAACCCCAGTCAGGTGGAGAGGTCACCTGCATAATTCCTCTTTTCTTTTTATAACGATTGCTTCAGAATTCTGTTCATTCCTCTGTTTCTTCTTCAAGTGCTTTTCGCTTTTCCAATTCCTTGCCTAATTCGTCAAGTCGAGCCTTCATTTCCCAATAAATGTCTCTTGCCACCCAAATGCTAACTTGCATGGGTTTATTCAAATCCCTGTTTTCAATAGACAAGTCAAAGGTAACCTGATGATTAAAATTCAACTTAAGCCGTCCCTCGTTTTCCTCAAGTGACATAAGCGAAACTCCTCAGCTACTAACTTTGCTTTCCGCTCCTTTAAAGATTGCTTTACGATGCAAACGATCCGGGTACATACCGCCTATAACTTTACTTATAAAAGTGGATTGGGGGGATTTGAACCCCAACGAAAGTGGAGACATCACCCGAACACTGAATTATTAGTTGGACTTTCGAAGCTATTGATATACCAAATATTGCTTAATGTGATCATTATACAGAAGTCTTTCACTACCCCTCAAATTAGAATTTAGGGATTCTTGTATAGGGGTATTGCTTCATACCTTGTGGACTTTGAGAAAATGCCTTCATGATAGATTCCTAAAATGACTGTCACATTTTGCTGACTAAAAATATTGGTATGCATCATAGGAGTAGAATGAAGAGTATTACGTGGAGGAATTGCATAAGTCACGCTATATCCTCCAAGGGAAACGGGTATAGTTTCATTCATCAAAACTTTATTAGATTCATCATAAGCCAAAACAATCAATCCCACTCCAATAGCCATTTCTTTTCCAGAATTAAACAACGAGCCAGTAATCCAAAGATGACTATAATTTCTATCCACAGAACTATCGGATGTAGGGTTAGGAGGAACCTCAGTAAATCCTAATGAAGTCACAATATTAGCTGTCACTAAGTTAGATGGTTTTAGTGCGCCTATCTCTGTTTGCAGAGAGTTTATTTCTTCTTGTAAAATTGCAGCTTGGTTTCTTAAGGTTGAGTTTTCAATATTATAATATACACTTGTAGCTATGGCTAATACAAGTAAGAATAGTAAAACAAAACTAATTGTTTTCCTAACCATATTGGCCATTTTCTTATCAACATTCTTACTTTAAATTCCTTTTCATCAAAAAGCCATAACTAAGCTAAGTCAAAGTTTAATACTGAAGGAAAAAGTCAGTTTGGATTTTGAAAATTGCATCATTGTGGCCTAAAAACTGCTTGTCAAAACATTGATCTTGCAGGCAAATCGGCATTTTGTTGAAAAGCAATTGAGTTATCAAACAGTCTCATTCATTGACGAAAAGTCTTTTATTGCAAACGCTTCCAACAATTAAGTGGTGGCAATGATTAAAGCTTTAGCTTTGACGCTTGTTCTCGTCTTCCTAACAGCATCATCCATAATTGTAGCTAAGCCAGTTTTTGGAACTGTGCAAGAGAATTCATGGGTTGAGAAAGCACCTATGCCCACTGCAAGGGGATATTTAGAGACCGTTGTTGTGAATGGAAAAATATACGCTATTGGCGGAAGTGGACCGATTGGCACAAACGAAGAATACGATCCTGCCACAGATAATTGGATTACAAAATCGCCGATGTTCATCCCTGAACAAGGTTTTGCCGTGGCTGTTTTCCAAGACAAAATTTACTGCTTTGGCGGTTTACCTTATGGCAACACAGGAGTAAACCAAGTCTATGATCCAGCAACTGATTCTTGGGAAACTAAAGCACCTATGCCCACTGCAAGGTATGGCTTGCAAGCTAACGTTGTGGAAGGCAAAATCTTTCTGATGGGTGGAGTAAAATTGAACGAAGGTTACAATCAAGGTTTTCAGCTCCTAAACATAACGGAAGTCTATGACCCATTAAGTGACACATGGATTACTAAGTCTTCCATGCCTTACTCTGTAGGTTACTCGTCAGCAACAGTTGATAATAAAATATACGTGATAGGTGAAGAACTAACTCAAATTTACAACCCTAAGACAGACAAATGGAATTTAGGTGCGTCACCACTTGAAAAAGTCACTTTAGGAGCAAATGGTCAATCCTTGTCAGCAAGTGCAACAACAGGGTTGATGGCGCCCCAACGAATTTATGTTTATGACGGTTTTTCTTTACAAGTATATGACCCTAAAACTAATAATTGGAGCAATGGAGCCTCTCCGCCTGTAAGCCGACAATACCTTGGCATTGCAAACGTGAACGATTCCTTATACTTTATAGGAGGTTTTTCCATAACTTCTTTTGGCATGTATCAGGATTATTCAACAAATGAACAGTACACACCAATTGGGTATGGAACGATTCCCGCAACCATTGACACTCAGGTTTTTCCGACTGTACCTATTGAAACTATTTCTATTGCAGTTTTAGCGGTGGTTGTAGCTGCTGGTTTGTTGGTCTACCACAAAAAACACAAACACCACTTAGTTACTGTTTAACTGGATAGTTGCTGGACTTTCTGCAGTGCTGGCAGTACCCGCTTTCTTGCGGGGCAATTGTAATATATTTAATTAATAATTTGCATTGAATTAGCTAAAGTGATTTCAAATGGAAGAGTCCATGGACAGGATATCGATGGACCCAGAAGTTCTCTCTGGGAAACCAGTCATTAAAGGAACACGAATTCCAGTTTATCTTATTATCCAACTTTTAGCCAGTGGCATGACAGAAAAAGAAATTCTAAAGCAGTATCCAACTCTCAAAAAACAAGATATCAAAGCTGCTCTCGTTTAACAAAAAGAAAGATTAGAATAATTTCTTGACAGGTTAATCTGTAGAATAAGGTCACGATTTTTCTCTGGTTGCATTCAAATTAGGGGTTACCGCGTAATTTTTGGCTGGCTATGGAAATGTTCAGAAATAAACAATAAACAAACTAAAACTATTATTTTTTTAGATAAAGTAAAAAGAGGGAAGAATCTTAGTTTAAGTCGATTCTTGCTATTTGTTCAAAGGTGTCTAAGCTGTTTAGTTGCACTCGTGTTTCGCTTAAGGTGTATAGTACGTTTTCTATGTATAGGGATCGGGTTATGAAGTGGTTGTAGTCGACCCATTGGTAGGAGCTGCGGGTTATTAGAGCTGGGTCGTTCATTAGGGCTGCGGCGTTGTCCATTTGTGTAATGTTTCCTTGCAGTTCAAATCCGTTGGTTAGGCTTACTTTGAATATGTAGACGCCCTGCCATACAAATTGTCCGTAGGTGCTTGGTGAACTTGAGCCTGTGCCGATTCCTCCGGATGAGGGTGTTACTGTGGAGCTGGTTGTTTGTGCTACTGGAGGCAGTGCTTTTTCCGGGATTCCGTTTATTATTGAAGTTGCAGTCTGATTTATCAAGTACAGATCTACCGGTAATACTAGAATGCCTTTTGCGTTATCAAATAGGAAAGCTTTGGGTTCGTAAAGGGCTTCGCTGTTGGTTCCTCGATCACCAATATTGAATTTAGCTATTTCTTTTGGATTGTTTACGTCTGCGACGTCAAATATTGAGAGCTTTAGACCTAAATACCATGCAAAGTTTCCTTCTGCAGCTACAGCATCTTTGCCCAAACCAATCAAATGAGTCTGATCGATTGGATGCAGATAATCTGAGTAACCTGGAATTGTAAGCTCGCCTAAAAGTTTTGGATTGGCAGGTTGGCTCAGGTCTATTACAAACAATGGGTCTGTTCTTTGGAAGGTAACTAAGTAGCATCGATCACCCATGAAACGTGCAGCATGGAAGTTCTCTCCAGTGCCTAGATTTTCGAGTTTGCCAACAGTTTGAAGGTTCATATCAAGCACGTATACATTGTTTTGCTGTGTTGAGGTGCCAGTTACGGAATTATAGTAGTAGGCTGTTGTGGCGATTCGGAAATAGTCATTGTTTTCATCCATGGCGTATTGATTTAACACGTTACCAGTTACGTTTCCTTGAGCTGCAAAAGTCATAGAGGAACCGGAAACAGCTATGCGATATATTGAGGTTTTTTCTTGGAATGAATCTTGTGGCAATATACCTATTCGAACATCACCAGTGCCTATGGGCGCATTTACGTAATTGATAGTTGTAGCTTGGATATGTAACGTACATATTGTTTTGTGAAACGTATATTGTTCCTGCACCGCCCATCATAATTGTCATAGTTGAAGGTTTCTGATCTAAGTTTTCCAGGTTAAAGGCCAAGAAAGTTGTATAGGAATAGTAGGTATCTGTAAAGTTTGTGTAGTAAATGTTGGTTGGTGCAATTTCAGTCATCGCGGTTCCAGACTTTACCATTGGCAAAACTGGCGTTTCATTAACCAAATACGCATTCTGATTAACTATAGCATATACGTAGCCTTCAATCATTCTGGAGTTGACGTAGTTGCCAGTCATCGTAAAGTTATTTGCTAGAGTTGGTCTACTTTTATCCGTAACATCATAAATGTGAACAAAGGTTGTTCCGCTGTTCCAGTAAGGATACAAGTCTGTTGAAAAACTAGGTTGAATATCTATACCGCCCTCGTAAGTGTAAGGAACATATTGGCTACCTAACACAATGAGTTTGCTTGTGTTCTCGTTTAGGTAGATTCCTGCTAAATATGCGTTTTCATATGGGATTTTAAAGAGAACTTTGGCGTTTTGCGGGTTAGCATCTAAGATGTAGACAGAGTTGTTTCCAATCATATAGAGGTAGTTTCCATCTGTCTTAACCTTGTCTGCTTCATCTACTCCTCCAACTTGAATATTAGTTGTAGAGTAGTCCTTTGTGTTTGTTCCACCCACGGTTGATTCAGCTAGGCTGGGTGCAGCAGAAGGCGACTGCGCAGATATTCCAAATCTTGCATCGTATGTGCCTAAAGGTGATGATCCCGTACTTGTTTTTAGAAAATCCTTAAGGGCAGTGTATGAAGGAAAAGTCCCCATGGAAGAAACTTGTCCATTATTATTGTTGAGGTTGGGATAATTCAAGTCGCTGCTGAAGCTGTAAATTGAGGCAATTAATAAAACAGACAACAAAATAGCTGCTAAAGCATAAATTGGAAGTTTCCTATTGATTTCTTTCTGAACCATAATTGATACCTGATATACAGAGTATAGGTGGTTGTCTTATTATGCTATGTTTGAGAACACGTTGTTCTATTAGTTAGTACAGAAAAAATTGTTTTAGCTTATGTTGTCCAGAAGGAAAATATTTCCAAATTTTCTTTCTCAAAAACCTTTTGCAGGATTCTTTTTACTTCATCTTCATCCAAGTTATAGATTCCATTTTTGTCTTTATGCATTGGGATCTTTGTCTCTCTAAGCATTTCGCCCTTGGGAAAGTCCAGAAACATATAGTAGCGTTTATCATGCATCAAAATAATTCTCAATGTTGAAAGCTCTTTGTTTGGTGAAAGCGCATTTTGTTCAAGAATGAAAACTAACGACTTTGGCTTATTTTCGGTAACTAATCGTTTGAATTCTGCCCAATCTCTAATTCTAATATGCCCGTCACTCATCTAATCCACTCAAATAGAGTTAGAAGGGTTAACCTTCACCGCAGGCAACCCAACGATCCATAGCCTTAACGTATTTCTCAGTATCTTCCCTATTTTTAAATGGTCCATAAATGATATCGTATTGAGAGTGCTTTTCCTTGCTGAGCTCTTGTGCACTTTCAAAAATTACGGGTTTAGCGTTTTCTTTTAACCCAACATATAATTCCAAGATAACTTTGCGCCTCTCAGCTCTGTTCAACTAGTTCTTGAACTTGGTGTTCTATTTCATCTCTGATTTCTCGGATTTTTTCTATAGACTTTCCTTTAGGGTCCTCAAGTTTCCATTCGATTGTTGGTTTAAAGAAGGGTCCAGGACAAATCCCCTGATCGTTACAGCCCATGGTAACAATTAGATCTGAGTCGTTAGCCATCTGAAAAGAGATTAATTTTGGCTCGTTTTGAGAGATGTCAATGCCTTTTTCTTTCATAGCTTCCACAACGAGAGGATTAACTTTGCTAGCTGGTTTGTTTCCTGCACTAAAAGCTATGAATTTGTTTTCGCCGTACTTTTTAGCAAATGCCTCTGCCATTTGGCTCCTGCCAGCATTTTCAACGCAAACAAAGAGGACTTTTTTCATTCACATCAACTCATGATTATTCTCGTTGCAATGGATAGGTCTTTCTTAGTTCCCTAATTAACTCTTTAGTCCACACCATTGGGAAGAAGAATCATTACTCTTAAACGAAACTAGTTTATCATCATTTTTGCTTTGATAGCAATGCCTTATTCATTATCAAAGTGAGAAAAAGCAAGGATAGCAAAGTAATTACACATCAAAACTAGTTCTCAATAGAGTTCTTCTAAATCCATCTTAAAGTATCCTAGAAAAACTATCTGCAAAAATTGGCTAGGTTCAATATGAATATGCTCAACTATCACCATCCCATCTCTCACGCTCAAATCTAATCTAGGAGTGGGAGGTTTTGGATCTAAAACCTTAATTCTGTCAAGTTTTCCTCTAACATCTAAATTAATAGCTAATGGCTCCTTAGAAATATCTGTGTCAATAGACAAACTACCCTCATTCTTGATAACTAATGAAATTTTATTACAAAAGTAGAGCTTAAAACTACGTAATAAATCTCCATCCTTCCAAGGTTCTCTCTGGGCTTGCCCTTTTATGCTCAGCAATTGATTATCATAAACAATTGTAGAGGATAGAGTTTTCTTCTGTTTCTTAGTCCTAATGTTTCCAACAACAATGAGGATTATTGGTATTAGGATAATAACGATAATTAGAGAGAAAATTATGGGAGATATTACTATTGGAGCTCTTCCAACTATTTGACTTATGCTCAATTACAATCTTTTAGTAACATAGTTCTATGCTGTTTAAGAATTTTGGGTATCCATCTAACGCTCAAAACTTGTTCTTTAATGGTAATTAAATGTGGAATATGGGCTCCTTCCAACAATGGAAATAAAACACTGGGAATAAAAAGCGTATTATTAGGCTCCTATATAGAAAATATGGCGGGGAGGGATTTGAACCTAAGAGCAAGTGGAGATCTCACCGGCATACCCAATTTTTCTTTTTGTTGGCGCGCACTCAGGTTAAAGAAGTATCTAAATAAATCGAGAGAGGAAAAGGTCAAGATAACAAGATGAAAGGAAAAGCTAAATCAAAAAAATTTTGATGATTTGAACTTAATAAAAGTTATAAATGACACTTCTGACTGTAATTGCGATATCGCAAGTGATATGCTAAATGAAACAAACTGAAGGAGTCCCAAGAGGTCTCTTACGCTTTCTAGTTCTGAAATTCTTAGCGGAGAGACCTATTTCAGGTTCTGAAATTGTTGGGAAAATCACGCGTGAAACTGGGGGAAAATGGAAACCCAGTCCAGGATCAATCTACCCCCTTCTAGCTGGACTTCAAGAAAAGGGTTTCACTCAAGAGTCCTTGCCTGTTGAAAATGGGATGAGACATTATGCTCTTACAAATAGTGGGCAAGAATTCTTCAAAGAACAGTTGCTTCTTGGACAAAAATTTATGGAAAAGATGAAGTACCTCATGCCGATGTTCATCGGGGGGTTCTATTTTGACAAAAACGAAGAAAACTTGCTTAGTGCCAAAGAATCCGCGAAAAGAGTCTTTCAGACGTTTATAGAATTGGATGCCAAAAAAAAGGCTCTGACAAAAGAAAATGTCACTGAAATAACAAGAATCTTGGATAATTCTACTACCCAACTTAGAAAAATTATCGAAGAAACCAATGGAGAAAATCAAACAAGGACTTTTTAAATAGGAAATGTGGTGGTTTATATGGGTTTAAAATCTAGTTTTTTAATTGCATGGCGATCGTTATCCAGAAGAAAAAGCAAAAACCTCAGCGCAATTTTAGCGGTAACTTTAGGGGTAACCTTACTAGTAGGTATCCAAATCACAACAGCTACCCTAGATAACGCTTTTTTGGCAAGCCTTTCTCAAAGTCAAGGCGAAGTAGACGTCCAAATATCAAACGCCACCCTAGGCGGATACCTCAAAATTAAAGATCAAGCCTTGATATCGGATCTTGCTCCTGAAGCAGCTGGAATAATGCCGGAACTTACAGCTCAAATTCCAGCATTAGTAGAAAGTTATTTCGACCCAAAGATGGATGCTGCTGGAGTAGCCGTTAATTACTCGGGGGTTTTTGGCAGTTTCTACGATTGGAAAACAGGAAACAAACTGGACCTCAATGGTCTTCTAGATAGCAACTCAAGCATCTTATTATCAAGCAATCAAGCCGAAAAATTAGGGATCAATAAAGATACATCGTTACCTGTTAAATTAACCACTGAATTCACAAATCTAACTAAAACACTCATACCCCCAACTGTTCCATTAATTAATTGGACAATAAACACAAACCTCACAAGTGCAAACTACATCCTAAACAGCAGTGTAACCAACCTATCCTTAGAAGTACAACCTATCAATTTTCAAGGCATCGCAATGACATATACCACTGAATGTCCCAATCTGAATCTAACCAACTATTCCTATGTTAATATAACAGCCACAGGCTCACCAAACACGGCGGTAATACTGGGCTTTATTTTAGACGACGGTACCACAATGACTGTAGCAAACCTGACTGACCCATCAACCCTCAATACTCTATCCTATGATCTAAAACCCTATGCGAACAAAACTCTGAGCGGGACAAGCTTCCTAACAGCTCTGAGCCTGAATGGAACCAACGCAAAAATAGACATAACCGAAATAGCTTTTGAAACATCTAACCAAATCAACTCACAGCGCCTGTCTATCACGAAATACTCCTCCGATATATCAAGAGTAGACCTGCAAATAGTAGGAGTATATGACTCTAACCATCCGGGGATAGGTTCACAATATTCAGGAGCAGTTTTTCGACTAGATTACCTTCAGGACTGGCTTAGCCTAAAAGACCAAAACCAACAGACAGACATCATCAGCGCTTTCTCAATAGCCTACAAAGCAGACCATTTTGTTAAGGAAATAGATGAAAACTACCTGCAAGCCAAAGTAAACTATCTAAATGCCACAATACCCCGAGAGACAGATCCTGCAACAGGTGAACCAATAGATATCTATCAAATAAGCTCTGCTCGACTTGACTTCTTTGATGTTGCCTCATTCTTCATTACCCTATTGAGCACAATGCTAACTGCGTTGGGCTTTCTCATAATGCTTACAGGTGTGTTGCTAATCACCAACATACAACTCATGAGTGTAGAAGACAGAGAATTCCAAACAGGAGTAATGCGAGCCGTCGGTGAAAATCGTAGAGGAATTTTCTATTCCATAATTATTGAAAATCTATTTCAAGGAGTAATAGGAGGCCTCCTAGGTCTCTTAGGCGGATTGGCTTTCGGACAAACCGTAGCAGCATATCTTGTGAGCTTATTCGGAACAGGTCAACTTAGCGTACAACCAGTCATCTCCGAAACCACAATTATCCTATCAGTTACAATCGGTGTAGTCCTTAGCATCGTAACAGGAATTCTTCCAGCCCTAAGAGCCTCACAAGTGAACATAGTGGAGGCTCTGCGAGGAATACAAGTCAAATTCAAATCCAAATCAAGCAGAAACCTAGTAGCCCTGGGTATCCTGATGACGATTCTGGGTATCTTTGTTCTGCTATACAACGGAGTACTTGACAAAGAAACACAAGTGATCTGGAGCAACCAAGGATGGGACAGCTTAGGAGAATGGAGAAACCTGCTGATAGGATTTGGCTTTCTCACAGGCGGTTTAGGCTTCATCCTATCACGGTTCATCGACCGCGTCAAAGCTTTCAACATTACAGCGATCACGCTTTGGGTGTTCCCTTCAATCCTATTCGTCTATGCCATGGGTAACGTGGTAAAAGGAATCACAGGCTTATCCATTGACATTTTGATTTTGGGTATAATCGAAATAATAATCGGCTCTATCCTGTTTGTTGCCCTCAACCTACCGATCCTGATGCGCGGCCTTAGAACAATACTAATTAAGATTCGGGGTGCAAAAGGCGTTGGTCAATTCTCACCCGCCCTCATATCATCACATATCACCCGCTCAACTTTGACCTTCGCAATATTTGCGATTATTCTAACCCTAAACGTTCTAGTTGCTGCGCTTATTCCAACTAGCTTGGGAACTGCAACGCAGATCGAGAAAGATTCTAATGGTGTCGACTTCACGGTTTTTCTAAGCAAACCAGAGGCAATCCTCCCAGGAACAAACTATACCCAAGAACTTCACAGCATCGATGAGCGAATATCCGATGTAATCGGGTTTAAGACTTTTAAGCCTGGTACGGACTTTACGAAGTTTGTTGCCTTAACAGATCCGACATCTGATGAGTTTGACTATAAAACAGATTTGCTTCCGATCGGATTAGGTGAGTTTAAACCCGATCAAATCCGAGGAAACGCCTCAAACTACTTGGATAGTAACTGGCGTTATCCAGCCTATGTCTCAACTTTCCCAGATGGTGTTCGGGAATCTGTCGTTGCCGATATGTCAGATAGCCAAACGCAGGAATTGTCTAAAAAATCATGGGATCTACTCTTTAACCCCTATTATACGATGGCGGCATACAACGTCTCATCGGATTTGCTATCAGTATTCTCTGGTGAGAGCGACTTATCCAACTTGGACTTGGGATCAGGAGGCGGCTTTGGCGGAAATAGCGAAGACCCCTTAGTAGGCGTAGAACCGCTTACTGATAATACTACTGGCATAATTAAACATCCTATAGTCTTTACGGACTCTTTTCTGCTACCTGTTGGACTGCAAATTTGGATACCTATGAATGCTTCAACGGGTGTATTGCCAAATTACCAAGCATTTACAATAGGAGGCAGTCTTGATTCTCAAAGAGGTGGAGGTTTCCCACTGGGCGGAGGACTAAGCTTTGGTTCAGGTGACCAAGACTTTAGTTCGATACTGGGCTCGGTCTATCTTTCCGGGTACTGGACAAATCAAACAGATTATTTGGGAGAAGCAAACGGTGAAACTTCAACTTCTAGAGCAACTGACCAATATGATGCATTTATGGTCAAAACTTCTCTTCCAGTCGATGACCCCCAACTCGAAGATATTGCACAAAAGATCCAAGAATTCACAAACACAAACGGGCAAGGATATCGCCTTCTTGCCAACGATGACTTCTATGTTGCTAGCACCACATTGACCTACGCAAGTATCGAAACAACCTTAGAGATGACCGATCGTATAGCTTCTTTCCTTCAAATATACGTCACTTTCGGTCTAGTAATAGGCGCCGTAGGAATGGGTGTAATATCAGTACGTAACGTTTCTGAGCGGAAACGCGAAATCGGAATGATGCGTGCCATAGGTTTCTCCAGAGGAGAAGTAGTGCTATCTGTTCTCTTTGAATTGGTCGTGCTGGGCATAATTGGATTAGCCATTGGCGTGGTTAACGGGTTGCTTATTAGCGTAGGTTTTGCTAACATGCAAGGTGTTGCACTGGTGATTCCCTGGCAAGAAATCGGAGTATACCTCTCTATCATCGTGTTCATAGCAATTGGTTCAGGTTCTATACCTGCGCTTGTGGCATCAAGAATACCACCTGCAGAAGCCTTGAGGTATGTCGGATGAAAAACAACAAAACAATACAACCCCAAAAAGATATTCTCAACATAACCAATCTACATAAGCGATACAACGAAGGCAAATCAAACGAAGTTCACGCCCTTCAAGGAGTAGACTTAACAATCAAAAAAGGCGACATGATGGCAATCATGGGCGCATCAGGTTGCGGAAAAACTACTCTGCTCAATATGATAGGTAACTTGGATCGCCGCTCGCAAGGACAAATAATAATCGATGGAGTAGACACCTCAAAGCTATCCGACGGTGAGAAAACCGCGTTTCGCAGAGACAAAATCGGGTTCATATTTCAACTCTTCAATCTCTTCCCCTTCTTGAGCGCCGTTGAAAACGTTGAAACTCCCCTACTGCTACGAGGCTTAAACTCTGGATTAGCAAGAGAGCAAGCAAAAATGATGCTTCGCGAATTAGGCATTGGCGACCGTCTCTATCACCTACCAAAAGAACTCTCAGGCGGACAACAACAAAGAGTAGCCATAGCCCGCGCATTAATCAATCAACCCGCCATCATCTTAGGCGATGAACCCACCGGCGATCTAGACTCTTCAACAAGTGCAGATGTTATGGATCTTTTCCGCCGAATCAATAGAGTCAACCAACAAACCCTAATTTTGGTTACGCACAACCGTTGGATTGCAGAAAAATGCGACTACATCGTCCACATGTTCGATGGCCAAATCTCAGGCATAGAAAACAACCAAAAAGACATGGAGACCAAAAGATGAAAGCCTACTACTCTGCCCTAATAGACAAGTCTACAGTTTCAGAAAACGCCAAATTATCCAAAAACCTTTCGACCACCTTAAAGAGAAATCTTACTCACAAATCCAAAGTTCAACGTAAGGAATTCAACACCTTCATATTTCTATCAGCAGAAAAACAGCTCCAAAAAACACTCGATTCAAAGACTATTGAACAAACACAAAATCAACTGCAAAAACTACTCCAAAAATACTACCTTAAGAACAGGTCAAAGCTTGAAAAAAACCTTAAAAACAGCCGAGAGTTAAAAGAAACATCGCAGATAGTCGGGACGTTCCTAAAGGAGATAGATCCCAAGCTCCAAAAAGTATTCATCTTGCAGCTTAGAAAACAACTCTCAGAACTCCCAACAAAATTCTACGAAATTCAAAATAATAGTTTAACGGCAATTTGGAACTTAAATGAAGAGAACTCAGTCCAAGTGTTTCTATCAGCTTGCCCCAACCAAACTTTCAAGCTTCCGCAAATTCAGCAACAACCAAATTTAGAGGAAATGGTCGATAAGGTAGAGTTCCTCAATTTCTTCTCAAAATTTCTAGATCCAACCCTTAAACGCCTCAAGGATATGAATGGAGTCCTAGATAGACTAAAGTTGGGTCTTGAAGGAACTCACTTCAAAAGCAGCGAGAAGGAAACCCAAAACAAGCTTGAAATGTTTCTGAGAATTCTTTCAGCAAAACTTAGCGCGCTACAAAACATGGATAAGGCAATCCTATCGATTTTTAAGTTGTACAATGAAGTTGACGAATACTTTGGCCGAACCAAATTTATAGAACCAAATTCTGCGTGTCATAAAATCGTTGAAGATGTATCCGAAAAGATAGCTGAAGGCAGACGTCTTGTATTTGAGGTTCAAGAAAAACTCGAAGAATGCCTAATTGAACTAAAAGATTATTTAGATGAAACAAAAAACGGAATAAAAACCATTATCTCCAAAGACGAGTTTAAACTTGCACTGTTAAAAATGGCTGAATTAAGCTCTGATTTGTTCATTGAAGCAGAGCTATCAAAGATTTGGATAGACTTCTTTAGCGCAGACATCCCTTACTTTGCTTTCCAATCCACGCTCTTTAACATAAAAACCCCGCAGCTTTCAAATGCCTCAGCTGAAAGCATCATTTCAGTTAGAGCTTTAGTTAAAAACTACACCTTAGGACAAACCACTGTCTATGCCGTTAGAGGAGTAGACATTGACATTAAAGACGGCGAGTTTGTGGCTATAATCGGCAACTCTGGAGCAGGAAAGACGACTCTACTTAACTGTATGGCTGGACTTGACGATCCCGATTATGGAGTTGTCTTCTTCAAGGGAAAAGACCTTCACAGTTTGGATGACAAAGAAAAATCAAAGGTTAGATTACTGGACATGGGATTTATCTTCCAAAATTATGCTTTGCTACCTCATTTCAATGCCCGAGAGAATGTAGCGTTGCCAGCTGATGTAGCAGGTTTTAGCAAAGATCTAAAGAATAGAATAGAAGAGCTCCTTGAAGGTGTTGGAATCAGCAAGCAAGCTAAACAATATCCTGCTCAATTGAGTGGGGGACAATTACAGCGTGTTGCTATAGCTCGTGCACTGACGAACCGCCCGAAAGTTCTGTTTGCAGATGAACCTACAGGTGACTTAGACTCTCAGACTGGAAAGCAAGTAATGGAATTGATAAAGAGGTTCCATGAAGAAACTAAAACTACCATAATAATCATAACTCATGAACAAGAAATAGCCAATTATGCCCAAAAGCAGATAAAAATAGAAGATGGTTTAATCGAAAACTAAGTTGAAGCGCGCGCCATTATTGTCCGTGGCGGGCGGGGATAGCTATGAGCCCTCGTTTGAACCCTCGGGTCAGCATACTTTGCTCCAAGCATAGAAAGACTTCCGATGTCTGTTCTAGTGAAACTAATAGAGGTCAAATGCTAAGACGGCTAGCCCGCTTAGTGGTAATTAAGAATTATTTGGAAATTCATGCGATAATTATGCCGTTGGCAAATCGCTAATTGCGGTAATCTAGCATTTCGATGGAGGCTGTAAATCAGGTACGTTTCGATGCAATTCATTCATCAGATCGGCTATTGTAACGCTACAAAGTTCTTTTTTTAAAGCTAACACGGCTTTATCCAGATGCGAATAAAGTAGTTCGTAGATATTGCTGCCGATAGGACAGTGTGGTGATGGGTTTCTATGAAATCTAAAGATGTCTTCTGTCTTTTCAGCTTCAACTGCATTGAATATATCCAACAAATTAATTTGCACTGGCTTTTTTGCCAGCGTTGTACCGCCAGGACCGGGTGATACGAATATTAGGCCTGCTTTTTTAAGTTGTGCAAAGATGTTTCGGATAATGACTGCATTTACTCCTGTGCTCTCTGATACAATATCGCTGTTTACTTTTCTTTGATCACTAAACGCTGAAATAATCAACAATGTATGGACAGCTAAAGGAAAACGTGTACTAGCCCGCATAGGATTTAACTTCGTTATTCAGACTTAAAAATATTTGTAACTATTACAGTTACAGATTTATATTAGTCTGTAAATATATCAGTTACAAACCATAAACAAGGTTTTATCATGTCAGAAATCTTGAAAAATATCAAAGAACGTCAATCATGCCGTGGACCCTACGACCCAAGCAAGCCAGTTTCAAAAGAGAATCTCCAGCAAATACTTGAGGCTGCACGATGGGCACCCACAGGGCATAACATGCAGAACTACGAGATAGTAGTTATAAATGACAAGCTGATGCTTGAAAAGATCGGCAACATAAAATCACGACTTTTGGAGAAATTTCTACGCGACAACTATGAACAGTTGTCCTTCTCAGAGGAGGAGTTCAAGCGTAAGAAGACAGGGGTTTTGTCAACTGGTTTTCCTCCTGATTGGGTTAACCCAGCTAAATTCTGCCAACTGGCACGAGATACTCCACCATTGCCACTCAGTATTTCTATTCAAGGCAGTCCCACACTTCTAATGATTTTGTATGATCCCCGAAAGAAAGCACCTGCTCTTACAGAGGATGTTTATGGTTTCATAGGTTTAGGTTGCCTTATGGAAAATATCTGGCTGGCTTCACAGGCTCTGGGAATTAGTATGCAAATCCTAAGCTTTTCCCAAATGCTATCCGTCGAGAATGAACTAAAGCAGCTACTTGATATTCCTGACCCCTTAAAGATCGTCTACACAATCCGTCTGGGTTACCAAACCACCCAATTTCCATACCTAAGAGTACGCCGAGACATCGAAGACTTTACACACCTTAACCACTACCAAAATAAAGGAATATAGAGCCGCCTATATGACGAAAATATGGACCGAAAGAAGTGTTTAGCATGAAAAAGGGTGGAAATACTGTACTTATAACCGGTGGGACTACGGGTATCGGCCTTGAGCTAGCCAGGGCCTTTATCGAGGCGGGCAGTGAGGTTATTGCCTGTGCCAGAACGGAAGAGAATCTGAATCAAGCAAAGGACCAGCTGCCAAAGCTGCATGTTAAAAAATGTGATGTCTCAAAGGAAGCAGAGCGTGAAGCGCTTTACGAATGGACCATTTCTAACTTTAAGAACTTGAATATCCTTGTGAACAACGCCGGTATCCAGAGAATGATTGACTTTAAGAAAGGACTTGTGGATCTGCTTGAGCATAAGATGAGGGATGGAGCAGACGAGATTGAAATTAACTTGAGTGCGCCGATCTATTTGACGGCCTTGTTCACCCCGTATCTGATGAAGCAGAAAGAGGCCGCTATAATTAATGTCTCGTCGGGTCTAGCTTTTTATCCGAAGCGGGAGCTTCCGGTCTACTGCGCCACAAAAGCCGGTTTGCATCTTTTCAGCCAGGTGCTAAGATTACAGCTTGAAGGTACTTCTGTTAAGGTGTTCGAAGTTATACCCACTATCGTCGACACAAATCTGGATAAAGGAGCAAGAAAAGCTAGAGGAGAGACCTATTTCGGCATAACGGCAGCTGAATATATCCAGCCTGTGATGAAGGCTTTCGAAAGCGATCTGTATGAAATACGCGCGAGTACCTATGGACCACCTTCGAACGGCGAGACTAAGGGGCAGTGAACGATTCTTATTTTTTTCTCTTTCCTTTCATATAGACAGATAATTATCGGGTTATTTTCACATTTAATTAAGAATTATATTTAGGAATTGACGAGATAACTATTGCAGGCTCTTTTTTCTGTGCTAACACGAGGGTTCAAACGTTAAATTGAAATATAACTAACAAATAGAGTCAGAAAGCTGTAATTCTCATGAGAATAGCCTTATTTACTGAAATAAGGTCTTGGCGGGCGGGGAGGGATTTGAACCCTCGCCTCCCAACTTAGGAGTTTGTTTTTTTGATGGATGTTTAATTGCGCCAGGCGTTGGTTTTTAGTTTGTCAATTATCTCTTGTGTTTTTTCCTCTGATGGATGGCTGATAGCGCCTATTGGACAGATGTCTTCGCAACCTTTGCAGAAAACAACACAGGTGTTAGGAGTTACTACTGTTTTCTTCTTGTCGTCTTTCTCTTCAAATTTGAAGGCACTCATATGGCAGAAATCAACGCATTTGCCGCAGGTTGTGCATTTGTCATAGTCAATTTTTGGATCCCAAGATATTTTGTTACGTGGAAGTCCTTCATACTCTTTTTCAGGCATTTAGTTCACTTCTATTAACTAAAGGCAGTAACATAACAACTTTTAAATATTGTTATTCTCTAATTGTAGAAACCATGTCTTCAAAAGCAGATAAGCAAAATAGATTCAAATCAACCGTTTTTCATGCACTCTCTGACCCCCTTCGAATGGAAATAGTAACTTACCTACGCCAGGGCGAAAAATGCGTTTGCGAGATAGTTCCACACCTTAATTTAATCCAACCGTTAGTGTCGAGGCATCTAAAAATTCTCAAAGATTCAGGGATAGTAAGATGCCGAAAAGATGGAACAAAACGCATGTACTCTATCGTCGACCAAAGAATATACAATGTAGTGGATGCGTTGGATCCCGATTTATTGAGTGTACTCACCCAAGAAGTCGTTGAAAATATAGCCTCCTCCTAAGCGTTAATGAAAAATCGTGAGCTGAAAAAATGAAAGATAAAGGCACAAAAATTGTTAGGAAAAGCGCCAAAACAGCCGCCGAAAGCAAAACTTCTTGCTGTTGCTCTTGTGGTTGTGGAAGTGCAGACTCTTTAACAACTCGGAAATCAAAAAAAGTTGGCGTCTCTTATGTAGAACCAAAAATCCAGAAAGGTTTAGCCCTTGAGAGCAATTCAAACAAAAAAGAAATGGATGTGTAAAAAAATGAGAAAGAAAATGTTCAGTATCTTGTGTCTAACATTTCTGTTAGCCCCACTTTTCTTACAAACTAGTGCAGCAGCCGCTTCATCGGATGATTGGTCAATGTTTCGTGGCGATCTAAGTCACACGGGCTACTCTTCTACAGCACCGGCAACTTCAAACAACTTACTGTGGAAATTGGATACTGGAACCCCAGTGGGTTCTTCTGCAGCAGTTGTTGATGGCAAAGTTTACGTAGCCTCTAATGAGGGTTCTATCTATTGTCTTAATGCAGCAGATGGCTCTCAAATATGGAAATCCAGCCTTAATCAACGAACAGCTATAAGTTCAGCAATCGCGGTTGCGAATGGTTACCTTTACTTCGGATGCTACGATAAGAATGTATATTGTCTGGATGCTTCAACTGGCAAAGACGTATGGTCCTATGCAACTGGTGATAGTGTTCAGTCCTCTCCATCAGTAGTCAATGGGCATGTTTATGTTGGCTCTTGGGATGGAAACGTATACTGCCTTGATGCAGCCTCTGGCAATAAGATATGGAGTTTCGCAACAGGCGCGCTAGTAGATTCTTCCCCTGCAGTAGTAGATGACAAAGTGTATGTTGGATCAGCAGACCATAACGTATACTGTCTTGATGCATCAACAGGCAGCAAAGTGTGGAGTTTTGCAACGGGAAATACAATACAGTCCTCCCCTACAGTTGTTGATGGCTACGTGTATATCGGCTCACATGACAACAATGTCTACTGTCTCAATGCAGCCACCGGCGAAAAAGTCTGGAGCTATCAAGAACAAGGGTTAGTTGATTCTTCACCGGCAGTAGCAAACGGATATGTTTATGTCGGCTCAGGTGTTTCCGACAGTATTGCAGACAAAAACGTTTATTGCCTAAACGCTGCCACTGGCGAAAAAGTTTGGAGCTACGAAACAAACGACGGCATCTACTCCTCTCCGGCGGTCGTGGGCGACTATTTGTATGTTGGAGGTTGGGATAACAACTTTTACTGCCTAAACGCAACTAACGGCGCAAACTTATGGACATATTCAACGGGCGATAGCATCAGCGCTTCCCCGGCGGTATCAAATGGAATCGTTTACATCACCTCATGGGACCACTATGTCTACGCTCTTGGCGCACAGACCACAAATACCTCTTCAGCCGACACGCCCACATTGCTAATCGGTGCAGTCGTCGTAATTGCTATAGTTGCAGTCGCTGCTATTCTATTAGTAGTAATGCGTAAGAAACCAAAAGTTAAGAAAGCAAAAAGATAACTCGGTTAACTTGAGCTTTTATTTTTTTCTTTTTATAGTTAACAAGTGTCGTTGCTGGCAGAACTGAATCGCTAAATTACTATCCCAAATTACGGGGTAACGCTAGGGTTAATCCAACATAACTTTTTAGTCTGCCAAGCTTATTTCGGTTCTCTCTTTCAAATTCTCTCGATTATTTTGTTGTTTTAGTCTTACGGTCAAAATTGTTATATACACTTAGAACGCAACTTAGCATTATCTTTAGAGTGATGTAAAATGTCATCAGACCAAAAAATGTTAGAAAAACTAGAACAAATCCGTCAATTACTTGAGCCTAAACCTGCAGCACCAGCACCTGTGCCTCCGAAAGGACTCTGGAACGAATTCAAAGATTTTCTTAGCAAATTCAAAGTCGTCGGACTTGCAATAGCCTTCATTTTGGGTCTTTACTTGGGAATAGTGATTCAAGCGCTAGTGAAAGATATTATACTGCCAGTAATTGGGCTCGCATTGCCGGGAATGGGTGATTTAGCAACCTTGTCTGTAGCAGTCGGAAGCCAAAAGTTTGGAATCGGCGACTTCTTAGCAGCTGTGTTAACCTTCATAATCGTAGCCTTCGTGGTTTTCCTCTTAGTGAAAGTCGCCAAGAAAATGCACATGCTAGATATGTAGCATCACAAAACCCCACTCTATTCTACCCCTTTTTTCTTTCTTGCAAAACATAACCAATTATGATATCGTTAAAGAGAGTTTTGAAATCCGTTGTAGCGAGGATTCAATCACATATCCATTTAATCTAAAGAATCAGCGATAAAGCGGTCTTTCGATGCCTAAGAATCACAGCAATAGAGAATACACCAACTATCAAAGGAATAACCACTAACACTGATAACTCTGGAACGGTAGGAGTTGGGGACAAAGTTGGATTAGGAGAAAGCGAAGTTGAGGTTTGTTGAGGAACTGTAATTGAACCAAAGGCGTAGACTTTACTATCCATTGAGCCGATGTAAACTACACCGTTAACCACAGAAGCGGTAGATTCTACCCCTTGACCGGTCTTATAACTCCAAATCTTGCTCCCTGTTGCAGCATTCAAAGCGTATACGTTGTAATCGTTTGAGCCGATATAGACCACATCATTCGCAACAGCTGGAGACGAAAGCACTGAATCACCTGTTGTAAAACTCCATATTTTTTCGCCTGTTTGAGAGTTCAGAGCATAAACGTTATGGTCGTTTGAGCCGACAAAGACAACTCCATTGGCAACACAAGGAGAAGACGATACAGCGTCATTGGTTTTGTAGCTCCATAATTTGCTCCCTGTTGAAGCATTCAAAGCGTATACACTGCCGTCATTTGAGCTAAAATAAAGAACGCCGTTCACAACAGCAGGAGACGAATACATTGAGTCACCGGGAATATAGCTCCATATTTTTTCGCCGGTCTCTGCTTTCAATGCGATAACACTGTCGTACGATGTAATATAGACTACACTATTGACAACTGCAGGAGAAGACCACACAAAATTTCCAGTGTCGTAACTCCACATTTTGGAGCCAGTTTCAGCATTCAAAGCATAAACATAATGGTCGTTTGAACCGACAAAGACAACTTCATTGACAACAGCTGGGCAAGAATATATTTCATAGCCAGTCTTGTAACTCCAGATTTTGTTGCCCTTCTCAGCATTCAAAGCATAAACATAACCGTCCTTTGAAGTAATGTAGACTACGCCATTAGCAACAGAAGGAGAGGACTCCACTGAATGACCAGTTTCGTAGCTCCATATTTTGGAGCCAGTTTCAGCATTCAAAGCATAAACATAATGGTCATGTGAAGCTACAAAAAGCACTCCGTTGACAACTGCAGGAGAAGTATACTCTATAGAATTGCCAGTCGAGTAAACCCATAGGGTTTGATTTGTGAGTGGACCAGTTGAAGTAAAATAGCCTGTACGGGCAGGGTTATTGTGGAATGTAGGCGACCAATCGACCGTAGACTTTTGGGCATGTGCCAGCAAAAGTGAGGACCCTCCAACTCCAAGGATAATTGTTAAAATCAAAAATTCTGTTAATATTTTATTATTATTGATTTTCGCAGCTCCATGAAATTAATAAATATAAAAAAACAAAAAAGAGAAGTTGGGTTAAAACAGTTCCGGGTAGAATGCTTTGGCAGCTGCGGCTATTTGTTCGGCGATCCTTGGTCCAGCTTCAGCAAAGAGATCTCCATTGACGACGATTACACGGTTGTTATGTATTGCACTAATCGAGCTCCAACCAGGTCTAGCCTTCACATCGTTTACGCTTCCGTAGAAAGGCGCTTCATCTGATTGCGCCATGTTAGTGGGTAGCATTATAACGTCAGGGTTCTTTTGCACTACTGTTTCTGAGCTTACTGTGGGATACTGTTGTGTTTCTTCTCCGAAGATATTTTCTCCTCCAGCCTTAACAATTACGTCATTGATGAATGAGTTGTTGCCAGCAGACATCAGTGGAGGTGTCCATACTTCATAGTACACTTTTGGCACAGGCAAATTAGCAGCCGTTATTTTGGCTTCAATGGCATTAATCTTCCTAGTTAGAGAAGTCACAAGCGCAGTTGCATTCTGATCTGCACCTGTTGCTTTGCCAACAATAGATATGTCTTTAAATACACCGTTAACATCATTGGGATTAAGAACCAAAACCTTGTAACCTAAGTCTCTTAGTGTGACAACATCTGGATCGTTTATTGGTGTGGCAAGAATTAAATCTGGATTAAGCGAAGCAATAGTTTCTTTATTAGGCGTTGAAAAACCCCCGATGCTTGTCATGTTGCCAGCAGCAATCCACGCAGAAAAGTCATATGGATAATGATCATAATCAGTTACAGCAACCACTCTTTCACCTACACCTATGGCGTATAGGATTTGAGTGTTACTTGGCGCTAGCGAAATAATTCTTTGAGGAATAGAATTAAAATTAGTTGTATACCCTTCGTCGTCAATTACCGATAGGTTTTGAGTACCTGTGTTGTTTGGACCAGCGTTGTAGTTGTTGAGGATAAAAGCTCCAGAAACGATTGAGACGATAACTATTATTGCGGCTATGTAAATTGCATATTTTTTGTTCATATTATTTTTAGCTCCTTATCATGTGGATGGATTAACCAGCCATCAATTTAAGTTTTTCCCAAGAAATACAAACAGCTGTTTCGTTAGTTTTTACAGCTTTTTGAAAAGCATTTTTAGTAGGACAAGCTATTTTCATAAACTGACCTAAACATTGAGGAGGGCTACTGGATATTGGAAGAGGCAATTGTAACCCGAAATTTAACTAAGAAATATAAAGATGTTTGCGCAGTAGAAAACTTGAACCTCAGTGTAAATTCAGGTGAAATCTTTGGTTTTCTTGGACCCAACGGAGCAGGCAAAACCACAGCCATACGCGTTTTCACAACACTTACCAAACCGTCCTCAGGATCCGTTTGGGTTTCCGGCTTTGACGTAGAAAAAGAACCTGCCAAAGTCAAAAAAGTAATCGGGGTAGTCCAGCAGCACCTAACCTTCGATTTAGATTTGAACCTAAGAGAAAACATGGAACTACACGCCAGACTGCATCACATCCCCTCAAATGAACGCAAGCAACGCATTGCTGAGCTCCTTGAATTTGCAGGTTTAACCAAGCAGAGTGAGAAAATGGTTGATGAATTGTCTGGGGGAATGAAGAAGGCGGCAATGATAGCTCGCGCCTTAATTCACAAGCCAAAAGTGCTTTTCCTTGATGAACCCACAGTTGGTTTGGATGTTCAGTTACGACGTCGGATGTGGGATTTAATTCGCAGCTTAAGTCGAAATGGCACCACAGTTTTTTTGACTACACATTACATAGAAGAAGCAGAAGCGTTATGTCAAAGGGTTGGAATTGTTCACAATGGTCATTTGATTGCGCTGGGAAAACCCACCGAACTTCGCCAAACAGTGGGCATGATAACAGTTGAGATCCTTGGTGATGGTGCGTTTACACGTTATGAACATTTTGTCAATCGTGAAACTGCTACCCAATATGTACAGAAGCTTACTTCCCCACCAAGAGTATTATAATTCGGGATTCAAGCCTTGAAGATGTATTCGTTGAATTAACAGGTAAAAAGGTAGATGAAGAGTAGATGCTACAGACTCTTCAAGACATCTACGCTGTCGTTTGGGTTGACCTACGTTTTCTAAGTCGAAATTTAGGAAAAACTCTCGCTCTAACACTTGTCGCGCCAATTCTGTATCTTTTAGCTTTCGGTTATGGTTTAGGAAGAGGCGCCAATATTGAAGGGTTTAGTTATCTTGATTTTGTAATTCCAGGAATCTTGGCACTTACTGCGATGACTACATCATTTAACACTTCAGGTTTAAAATTACATGTAGATCGTTTATTCTTCAAGTGTTTTGATGAGACTTTAATGGCGCCTGTAAGTGCTTTTTCAATAATAATAGGTAAAGCCTTAATCGGGGTTGTACGTGGGCTACTGAGTTCAGCGGCTTTGCTTTTGGCATGTCTTGTCTTTTCACCCTTGCCTTCGGTAAGTCCACTTTTTCCACTGAGCCTTGTTTTAACTTGCTTTGTTTTCTCATTTTTAGGTGTCGTAATTGCATTTTTAGCTAAAACACATCAAGATATGACTTTGTTTATGAGTTTAGTTGTTCTCCCAATGGCTTTTCTGAGTGGAACCTTCTTTTCTCTAAGCCAAGTCCCAGAAACATTAAGCATTATTCTTTTTCTATCCCCACTGACACATGCATGTCTATGCCTGCGAGCCTCCATCCTTGGACAACAGTTTCCATGGCTATCTCTATTAATTTTGGCAGTCTTTGGAATTGTATTCTTTATCCTTTGTTTTGTCGCTCTTAAAAAATCCAAAAAATAAGTATTTTTTGTTAAATTAATATAAACTGAGTACACTATTTGAAGAGCTTTGGTGCACTTCCTTTGAAAGACAAGAATCATCAATTAGTTCTTGACAGGGCGGCTATTTGCGAAAAATATGCATACTTACCGTGTAACATTTGTCAAGATTGAGTGTTTTCTTGACAAAAAATATTTTCATCTGCAATGCGGATAATGGAGTTAAACTTCCTGAAGAATGGGGTTTGCTGAGGCTCCGGAATCGAATAGGAGAAAAGAGAGAAAATGCAAACTCTCTTTTAAACTATGGCAATTTTGTAAATATTTCCCAGAGCCTTCTCAGCCCTCAATCTCTCTATCTCTATGCTTTAATTTTGTTAGGACTAAAAAAGGGGAAAGATAATTTTTGTTTTTGTTTGCGTTTTTATGGCCGCTTTCTTAGCATTAATAGAGCCAGTACAATGGCCACTACGATGACTAAGACAAACAAGCCTGCGATTGCGGGAACAAAGTACATGTCAGCTGTAGATTGTTGTGGGATTGCGGTTGGTGTTGGTGTTGCTGGTGCTGGGTCTACTGCAAAGGATGTTTCAGCTGATGATCCGTAGTAGGCTTTTGTGCCTGTGAAGGATGCGATGACTGTGTATTTGCCGGAGATATCAGGTGTCCATTGTAGGCTGTAGGTTCCGCTTGAGTCACTGGTTGCGGTTCCGATGTAGCGGTAGTTACCGTTTGAGTCAATGACAGTGATGTATACATCAATACCTATTGCGTTGGTTGGTTTGTTCTGCTGCATGTAGACGTATTCCATCCATGTTTGTTGACTTGCGTCAGAGACACATGGTACGCCATTGGGGAAGCGGGCTGCTTGTTCTTTTTGGTTTGTGCCTGCGGCGATGTCGATGATTGTTCCTCTGATTACTAGGCTTTGTCCTTGGGTTATCGCTGCTAAGGGTGCATCCACGGTAAGTTGGCTTGCGCCTTTGCCGACTGAATAGATTTGCATGTCATAGATGTTTAGGTATACGAAGTATCCGTCTGCAACAAGGTCGTTCTGACCAACGTACATGCCTGAGCCCATTCCTGTGAGAGCCCAGATTTCTTCGCCTGTAGTTGCGTTCATGCATGCGTATATTCCGCCTTTGTAGAGTGGTTGGTTTGGTGAGTGCTCGGTTGTTCCTATGTAGACTTTACCGTCGGCGATGACGTCTATGAATACTGGGTAATGACCATAGACTGTGTCTAAGCCTGAACTTGTGCTGTTGCCTATGCCGCCGTTACCGTAAGTCCAGAGTAAGTCGCCGGTTGCGTCGTCAAAGCAGTAGACTATGCCGTCGTAGCCTGCAGCGTAGAGATTACCGTATGCGCTAAGTGTGTCTCTTCGTAGGGTATCCCATTCTACTACTGTTGTTTCTGCTGTCCATAGGTGGTTTCCATTGTCAAGGCTGAAACCGTTGAATTCTAGGGTTTCTTTGTCTTCTGTGACGAAGGTGTTTGCTATTGCATCAACTGCTACAAGTGTGCGTGTTACGTTGCCGTCTGCTGGTGCATAGTATTTTGTCCATTGAATGGTTCCTTTAGTGTCTGGGTTTATGCTTACTGCAGTTATGTTTGCTCCGTATCCTTGTACTCTTGGACCAGTTCCTAAGCTGCCTTGGACGAGGAGTAATTTGTTACCGACAATGGTATCTCTGAAGATAGCCCAGCCTTGTCCTGAAAGCGTTGAAAGAGATACGTTCCAATCGTACATGTTGGGGTTGGTTGCATTGTATGTTGCCGTTGGATACCAGTTGGATGCTCCGATCTGACCTGCTGTGAGTTGGGTGTATTTTGATGAGTTCCATTCGCTTAGGTAATACTTGGGGACTGAGGTGGTGCCGAGGTTTGTCAATGAGTAAACGAGGTACTCGCCACTTGGACCTGCTGCTGATGCGCCAGTTGCCATGTTAGCCGCTAAAGTAGCAGACGCAGCTGATCCAGAAGGAACATTAGTTAGGTTCATTGCAGTGAGTACGCCTGTTCTAGCATCGTATCCTCTCCAGACTGTGCCGAGACCAGTAATTGAAACTGGTGCAATTAGCAGACCGTTGGGTAGAACACCGTGTTGATTACCGTCTTCGAATCCATATAGGTAGCCAAATGATGGTACAAGAGATATACCTGTGGCTGAACAGTTTATACGCCAGTTTTCTTTGCCTGTTTGCAGGTCCACTGAAACGTATTCTCCGCCGCTGCCAGAGTTGCCATATGGTTCCTGATAGAATAGTGTTCCTTGCATGATAATAGCACTTGAGAATCTTGGGTTGTACGAGCTGCCTGTGTAGTAGCTTTCGCCTACGTTCAATGTTGAGTTTCCGCCAACAACTCCTCCGAACTGGATTGGTTTTGTCCACATAACGTGTGAAGTTTCTGGTCCTGATCCATCCTGTTGGTATCTGCCGTAACCTGCACCGCCAGTAGCTGTTGCGCCTGTGCGGATGTATGGTCCGTTTAACCAGTTGGAAGCTATTATGAACCAGTCACTGTTTTGACCGTTTATTGGTCTACTCCAGTATTCCGTTGGAAGAGCAGCGCTTTGTGTTGGATTTTGAATCGGTTGATCTTGTACCGTGAGGTGTGTTACTGCTTGGGCAGGCTGGAAGGTGTCGCCATTAAAATCACCGGTCCAAGTGTATACTTGTCCCGGATAATCGAAGGTTAATGTATAGCTGCCTACTGCGGTAGGAGTGAACGAGTATGATTGTACACCTGTTGTATCTTGCACGTATGCAAAAGTTGCAGTCGTGTTTGTGCCGTCTGGTTGAGTGATTGTTAATTTGTAATCATGTCTACGAATGTCGTTAGTTACCAATGCGCCTGATAAAGGCAAATCAATCCACATGTAAACGTACACTTGCTGACCGACACCAACTGGGTTTGGAGCAGCACTTACGTATGCATATGATTTAATGCTCCAAGCCGTAGGTGTGTGTGCAGTAGCAACTGATAGAGCCGTCAATGGAATAGCTATTGAAAGTACTAGAATCAATGTAACAATAGATAGTGGTTTTTTCGATAATACTTTTTTTTGCAAATTCATCTGTTTTTTTCTCCTTTTGTACTTGTTAGTCGGTTACGCATCTCTAATAAGCATGGCTCACCTATCGTGAGTGTATAATATTAGGGAACGCTTACTAAGATTGTTAAAAAGCACTAAACCACGGTGAATTTGCGCGATGGACCTTTATGCTTATCAAACTTTTCGAGTTGTCTATGAAGCTACTTCAGCTATTTTTTGTTTCATTCTTGTAAGATTCATGATTAAACCCTATCTGGTTACTAGAGAAAGCAGGTACCTTGGACTACCGCTCGGATTTGGATTTCTTGGAGCAACCTACGCGTTATCTGCATTTGTTTACTTCCAACCACAATTTTTTGGTAGTGGAACAATATATTTTCAACTCGTGATGAGAACTTTCGCATTTGTTTTTCTGTGTGTTACGTATTATTTTTCAACTAAAAGTGGAGATAGCGGAAGGTTCTGGAATACATCTTTGGCTTTATTAATTATCGCTTTTCTACGTTTTGTTTCTGATAGTTTACATTCCCGATGTTACTCTGCCGAGTTATCAACTTACAAGTACCTTTTCCAGATTCTTCAATCTAATTTGCATTGCGTATCTTTGTGCCCACACACTTAGAAGCCATATAAAAAAGCCCGATCCAGAAACACTATGGATTCCATTGGGCTATTTTCTTTTCGGAGTAAGCCAGTATTCATTGATTATTTATGCTATAGACAATAGTATGTCTGCCTGGTGGGGGGCACTTGCAATTCGTTGGGCAGGTCTAGCCGTGTTTCTTTTTGTTTCATACAAAACTTTTTACGGCATCAAAAAAAGAGGAGAATAAATGAAACAAATCGCACGTAGAGACAGATTAAAAATTTATGGCGACCTTCTGTTAGTACTCTCCGACGTAAGTAGAGAAGAAAAAATCGTGTTAACGCACGTTCAAGTACAGATTGGAGTTCCTTTTGATAGGTTAAAAATTTACATGTCAGAACTTAATAATTTAGGCTTGATTGAAGATCAGACTTCGTTTAAGCTTACAGAAAAGGGTAAACAGTATATCGTTGAGTACGAGAAAGTTCTTGATTTTATGAAACGCATGGGCCTAACCTACAGATAGACTATAGGCAAATAGATGAACCAAAACAGGTCCTTTTAATCTATAATTGATACTTTGCTTTTTTATCTTACGTACGGAACATATAGAATGAGAAAAAAATAAGACTAAAAATGAGGAATTACGTGTGAATTTACTTCGTTAGCGAACTAACCCACATGGCAGTGAAGACCCCACCCGCAAAACCATTTTTCTTAATTTCTATGGAACAAAATGATTTGCAAACCAATAATTATCCGCTATTTTCACATCATTATTTTAAATTACTACACTGCTTGAAACGCCCTATTGGTGATTATGCTTTGATGTTTTCCACATAATTATCGCAGTATTTACCAACATTATTCTTAATTAAGCTGGAAAAATTTGGGATAATTATTAGAAAGGCTAAGTCGATGGAAAGGTCATGTTAGTGCGCTAGTCATCACCAAGGAAGTTGTAGTCCTATTGGTTTCTTTGCTCTTCCACTTCTTTGCCTATATGGCATTCGGTGAAATAAAAAATGACTTAAAGCAACTCCCCAAGTAAGAGCCTGCTCAATCCAAGAATTAGGCAAAAGCTAAGAAGGGCACATTATTAGTATTTGATATACATTTATCAAAGGATGGCTTGGTGAAACTCTGCAGTTACGATATATCGCTCTAGTCCCTGTAGCAGTTCTAATTATAGCAATACTGACGATGTTGTTTTTTGGGTTCCCTGATAATTTTTATTTTAGTCCACCGAACTTTGTTTTCGCGACCAACCTAATTTTTTGGTCATTAGCAACCATTTCTATTACATATATTTCTGCAAAAAGTTTCATAAAAGAAGGCTCAGCCATAGTTCTGATTATCAGTTGTTCCATCATAGTTCTTGGGCTTTCCTTGATAATTTCTGGATGGGTTACCAATTTCTCTGGAAACTACAGCGTAGCCATTGCAAACATTGGCATTTTAGCGGCATCTGCTTTGCAGGTTTTATGTGGCATTTTATCTCTCACGGGAAACAATGTTAGTAAAATAGAAAATAGTTTAAAAGCGGTAATAACAATTTACATCAGCACTGTTGTTTTTGTCCTAGCTATATCAGCTTTGGTTTTATTCGGTTATGTGCCAGCGTTCTTCACCGCCTCGGGACCAACCTTGCTCCGTCAAACAGTTCTCGGCTCAGGCATTATCCTCTTTGCGGTCGCATGCATTATGTTTATTAGGCAATATTTGAAGTCGAAGGCTCCGTCGCTTTATTGGTATTCCTTAGCTATAGGGCTCTTTAGTGTAAGCTTGTCAAGCACGTTTGAAGTTCAATTACTTGGCGACATACCAACATGGCTTGGGAGAATAGGGCTGTATATTGGAACGATTTATTTGACGGCTGCTATTCTTTCAACCAAGAAAAAAAACTATGACATTGACAGGGCAAGTGCATGGGCTAAAGCGTTCAAAGCTAACCCTGAGCAATTTGAAGCATTATTCAGCAATATGATTGACGCTTTTCTTTACGGTAAAATCATAGTTGACCGAGAAGGAAACCCCGTTGACTGGGTCTTTCTCGATGTAAATGACTCATATGGAAAAGTCACTGGATTAAAAAGAGAACAGGTTATCGGCAAAAAAGTTAGTGAACTATATCCAGATGAACAAAATGACCCATCAGATTGGATCAGAAAATACGGTCATGTGGCCCTCACAGGTGAACCAACACATTTTGAAGGATATAGGCTATCATTAAAGAAATGGCTCCATGTTTCTTCATACAGCCCAAAGAAAGGATATTTCGTCGCAATTTTCGAGGATATTACCGAACGTAAAAAAGCTGAAGAAGGATTAGAACAAAGTGAACTGCGTTACCATCAGCTTTTCGATTCTATGACCGAGATGTTCCAAGTCATTGAGTTAATTTATGACAAAGAAGGGAAAGCAATTGATTATTACTACAGTGAAGTGAATCCTGCTTTTGAAAAGCTTGTAGGAAAAACGAAGGAGCAACTTGTTGACAAACGGGTAAAAGACATCTTCGGAATTGTTGAAGATTATTGGCTTGAAGCATACGCAAAAGTTGTCAAAACCGCTAATCCAACTCATTTTGAGAATTACGGTGCGGAACTTGACAAATGGTATGAGATTTATGCTTGGAAAGCAAGTGACAAACAAGTAGCAATTACATTCACAGATATTACTGGACGCAAAAAAGCTGAACAGTCGCTCGAAGAATATAAAAATAACTTAGAGCGGCTTGTTGAGGAACGAACTAAACAGCTTAAGGATGCTGAGCGTTTAGCCGCTATCGGTGCAACAGCTGGTATGGTTGGGCATGATATTCGTAACCCTCTGCAAGCTATTACAAGCGATGTATATTTGGTTAAGACAGAATTAATGTTGACGCCAGAGAGTAATGAGAAAAAGAACTCGTTGGAAAGTCTAACAGAGATTGAAAAGAACATCGATTATATCAATAAAATTGTTCAAGACCTCCAAGATTATGCTAGACCTTTGAATCCAACCGCTAAAGGAACTGATTTAGAGAGTTTATGCCAAGAAATTTTCTCAAAAAGCAATGTACCAACCAACATCAAAACTTCCTTTAAAGCAGAAAAAGAAGCAAAAGAAGTAATTGCTGATCCTGACCTACTAAAGCGCATTATCAGCAATTTGGTGTTAAACGCAATTCAAGCTATGCCCAAAGGCGGAAAACTCTCTATCCATGCTTACCGCAAGGAAGGTGGATTAGTTATTGAAGTTCAAGATACCGGCGAAGGCATCCCCGAAGAAGCTAAATCAAAACTGTTTACTCCTATGTTCACTACCAAATCAAAGGGCCAAGGCTTCGGATTAGCTGTTGTGAAGCGTGTAACCGAAGCGATGAATGGAACAGTAAGCTTTGAAAGTGAATTAGGTAAAGGAACCAAATTCATAGTACGTTTGCCCCCCCCCCAAAGAGCTAAACGGTAAATTAACCTACAAATAGCCAATTTAGCGCAAGTTAATTCCGTCGACAGGTAATGTTCGATTCTCTACCGAGAATATTATCTCTATGCTTACCAAATCATTACCAACTACCAGCAAGAAATTTTGACGCATAATTATCTTGTGGATTTCAAGGATAATTATTAATTATGTCATAAATAGAGAATTTAGGAATAATTAAATGCCTAAAAATGTGACTGCATAAAGCGACAAGAATGGAATTGAGGTATGATATCATGGACATTGGTGAGCGATTTGATAAGATAGCAGATACTTATGATTCAGGCGTTAGAGGGTTAACTTGGTATGATCAACTGAGAAAGATATTGTTCGATCTTATTCTCTTCTCAAAAGATTATGAAGCAAACATCTTGGAGCTTGGAATAGGTACGGGAACAACAGCGGCAGAGTTTCTAGAACGATATCCCGCTGCAAGGCTTACTGGAGTTGACGTCTCCTCAAAAATGATAGAGCAATCTCGCCAGAAACTAGAGCAGTATAAATCGAGGGTAGACTTGGTCCAGTGTAGTTTCAAGGACCTTCAGCCTAAGGGTGAATTTGACATAGTTTATTCGATTCTTGCCGTGCATCATGTGCCAGATGAGGACAAGAAAACGCTTTTTAGAAGAGTACGGGAAATTCTGAAATCTGGTGGTGCTTTTATCATGATTGATCTTGTTAATGGCGCAAGCGACGAGTTAACAAAGCGTTATCAGACTCTCACATTTGGACGCGAGCATAAAGAAGGGGGCAGCGCCTTATCGCTTATGGAATATGTTGGTTGGCTTCAGGAGGCGGGTTTTCAGACTATTGACGTTGCCTGGAAACAATATAGACTTGCATGTATAATCGCCTTCAAAACTTAACGATAATAGGTAAACTCTAGTTATGATGGAAGCTTAAGGTATTAAAACTTGGCTTTTTAAAAAGAAAGACAACTAAAAACCCGATAATTTTCCGCTATTTTATCATTATAATTATTAATAACCACTCGAATTGTCAATTTTACCAATTATCTGAACTTCAAGTTATTGAGCATAATTATCAAGGATTAACCAACACTAATTCTTAATAAGTTGAGAAAAATGCCTAATAATTATAGCCGTTTTTTAGTTTCCCCCGACCCCTTTATAGTGTCTTCATCAGACACTTAGTTCACCAAAGAAGAGTAGGTTATTCTTCAATTAGTTGGCTTATGGGCAGCAATTGCACTCGTCGGTGTTGAGCCATTTTTTGTGCCACTTAAAGTTCTCGCAGCCTTCTTTGGATTCGCAGCACATGCATTGGTCTTCGCTTGTAGCTTTGTTTATCATATCGATTAGTTCTTTCTCGGCTTTAGGGTCAAGGCATAGCTTTTTGACTTGTTTTTCAAATTCACCTGTCAAATGAACAAACTCCTCTCTAATTCTAACCACAATCAGGTATTCTTTAACATAATGGTACCGGGGGTGGGACCTTGAACCCTCCATCCAGTGGAGACCTCACCCGCAGTCCCCCTTTTTTTGTTAAGCTAAAATGATGAATGAAGGACTTGTTTAAAAGTTCCAATAATAATTATTTTTAAGGAGATTTGGTATGAAAAACTCTTTGGGTGCAGAAACTATCGTTCCAACGACACCTGTTTGGGTTGTGGGAACTTACAATCAAGACGGAAAACCAAATGTTATGACAGCTGCGTGGGGAGGAATATGTTGTTCCAAGCCACCATGTCTCTATGTATCTCTGAGAAAAGCCACATGTACTTATGGTAATATTGTAGAACGGAAAGCGTTTACAGTGAGTATTCCATCCGAAAAGCATGTCAAGGAGGCTGATTATTTTGGCATCGCTTCGGGGAAAAAAATTGATAAATTCGCGGCGACAGGGCTTACTCCCGTGAAAAGTGACCTTGTTGATGCACCCTACGTGAAGGAATTTCCTCTGGTTTTAGAATGCAAGGTTATTAAAATTGTTGAAATTGGGTTACACACAGAGTTTATCGGTGAAATCGTGGATGTCAAAGCTGATTCTTCTGTACTTAATGAAAAGAACCTTCCAGACATTGAAAAAATGAAACCGATTATGTGGAATATGGCAGGGATGACATATCATAAAGTTGGGAACCCGGTTGGACAAGCATTCTCAATTGGAAAAGAGATATGAGCAAATTGGTTTTCACTTGATTTAGCGGGGGTGGAACTCCAATTTTCGGGTCGATCTGGGGTCGAAAATCCAAGCTGAAGATGGAGTCTCACGAGCAGTTGAAGTTATACAGAAGATCCAAGAAAGCGCCAACTCATGAAACGTTATTGTTGACATTGGACGTGTTTTGTCTAACTTCCGGTCTAAATTAGGCTACTGGGGGATTTGAAACCCCGACCTCTTGAGTGCCAGTAAAGCGTTCATACCAACTGACTTTGAACAATATTGTTTGCAGATAGGTTTACTCAGTGATTCGTTTGATATCGTTGAATAAATCAAAGTCTTTGTCAAAGGAGTAAATTCTTGCGTATCGCAGCTTTCTTCATTAGCACATATGCGAGTGCATCGTTGACTCCCACCCGTTGGTCTTCAGCGATTGATATCGCGTTGAGGTAATTGTCTTCTGTGACTTCGCAGACCAGAATATTTTCCCGAAACAACAGGCCTTTTTCAACTGCAACAGCTTCTTCCAAGGGCATATGATCATCGAGGATGTTGCAGACTTCGCTGAAGTGAACAACCGAAGTGGCTACCTTCTCGCCTTCGTTAATTCGGGAGACGATTTTTTGGCTGCCTCCTTGATGATTACTTCGTGGGGCTGCAGGTTTCTTTTCGGTTTCAGGAAGGCATACACAAACACGTTGGCATCCACATAGACAACGGACAACCTACATCCTCCGCAGTTCCTTACGAACCTTATGCCATTCAGAAAGGTCTGACTTTACTTCTACATCAACTTTATCAAAGTATTTCGTTAAGTCAACTTTTGTAAACGGCCTAATTTCAATCGTATCCCCTTTCAAAGAAACAATCGCCTTTTTGCCCTCGAGGTACCTATCACGCCAGTTTTTAGGCAGAATGATTCGTCCCTGGCTATCAACTGTCTTAACCTCCACTTCCAACTCTGTCACCTAAACAAGAATCTATATTTGAGGAATCTAAAGAATTTATGGTGAACCGGGGAATTTGAACCCCGTCTAAAGTGGAGATATCAACAAAAAAACACTTTTTTTCTTTCTGAAAATCTAAGGTCAAATATTATTTCTCCCTAGTACCATTTTTGTTTCTCGTTGTTTTTGTTTCTTTATTTTTCTTTGGTTTGACGTAATAACGGTGAAGCCAAATCTCAACTCAACTGAGGAAAGCTAAAAGATTACAGTTGATTTGGAGTGTGAAAAACTCATTTTTTAAAACTGCTAGTGCAAATGGCCAATTACGCTAACTGGCTTATTCACTTGGCGCATTAGGTTTGCAACATTGCTTTCAGGAAGGCTCGCTAAAGCTACTGTTGCCGGACCTGCAGACTTGTATACGTCCACTGCCTTCTGGTTAGCAATCGTATAATTCAACTTAGAACCTTCAGCGAACTTTTTAAGTTCATGCGCTATCCCCGTTGATCCCACAGGAATCACTTCATGAACATAGGTTAATTCTCTGATTGTCAAGATATCCTTGGAGTTTACTATGTGTCCCGCCTTTTCGGCTGGAAGAACTTCGTTCCCAACTGAGGGGTGACCCACAGCCACAACAACGTCACCTGGAAGAGAGGTTCCAATTTTCAGTTTCACCCTACTGCAAGTTCCAATAACAGTGACACCGATACCTGTCTGCTCTACAATTATGTTTTTTTCTGTGCTGCCTGTCACCGCAAGTTTAGGATCCAAGCCAGCTCTTTTGGCTTCAGATCTAATTCCACGCAGGATAGCTGCTCCAATCGGTTTAGGCGCCACACCCAGAGCATCCACAATACATACTGGCATAGCGTTGACAGCAAGGACTTCCATGAGGGCTGTTCTAGCTGTAAATTTTCCTAGAATGAAACCACTAACCTTGATTTTGTCCAGAGGATTTGGTCCTATGCCGCCAGCGGAGTCGCAACCGATAACAAGGATTTCATCGTGTGCTAACTGAAAAAGTAGGACATCCCTGTTAGTTTTTATTTGAGAAAGAGCCATGATGGGGTTTTTGGTCAAGTCTTAAGTTTCCTTCTAACAGCAAGATAGATTATGCCTGCGACAACAGCGTTTAAGGTTGCTGCAACCACTAGAAACGGTGCGTAGCCGAATGCGATTAACCAGCCAACGTTTATGTCCTCAGCTAACCAAGGCACGAGAGGAAAAACTAAAGCAGTGTTAATTGCAACACCTGCAACAAGTGCAGGTACAACTCCAAACGACTTGTGCATTTTGTTTAATAAGCCAATTGCCGCCGCTGCCAAAGCCATACCGATGGCGATTGGAATATGCAGAATGCCCAGAGGAAAACCACTTGTTGCTGCTGTCGCCAAGTGTCCTAGTCCGCTTACAAGGGCACCTTCGGCGGGTCCAAAGAGTAAGGCAACAAAGAAACCTGGAAATGAGTCAAAGGCAAGGCTTCCGACTGGACTGGGGATTTTAATAAGTGAGCCAACTACGCTAAGCGCTGAAAATATGGCTAATCGTGCGGTCCGAATGGTGGGAGAAGTTTTGAGTATAGATGCTGTTTTGGGTACTGGGTTTGTTGGTTTAGGTATCATTATTTCACCTTTTTACTTTTAATTGAAAATGAATAAGATAAAAGCATTTTCACGTGTATTACAATTGTAGTGTGGCATTTTTTTCCTAAGGTTGCTTTGTTTTGTGTTTGTCTTCGTTATATTGATTGGCTGTTGGTTTTTAGTTGTGTTTGTTGATTTACTTGTTTTTCTTTTGTTTTATATTATGTTTCTTTATTTTCAGAGTTTATCCGCTTGAAAGACTGCTTAAATTTTTCCCCATATAGCGACTCAGGCTCAATCAGTTTTGTGTAAGGATTAACAATTTTGGTATCTGTTGGGAATTGTATACTACACGGTGGCACTCGCTTCAGTTCTGCTTTCTCATCTTGCGTCATTTTTATACCGAACTTGTGCACTTCGTCGTGGCACGGTTGCCTACACAACAAAATGAAAGGTGGCTTATGTTCACCTGTAAGCGAATGTTTGGTCATTTCGTCGCCCACTCTGCCACATTTAGAACACTGTTTTAGTTTCTTAGGAGGCCTTCGCGTTTTGATTTTTGACCTACTTTTACCATCGCTGTGAACGTTGCCGTAGTCTTTGAAAACCTCTTCTTTGGTCATTTCTGCGTGATCTTTAGTCACTTCTTTGATATCCATCCTTTTCCCCGTAGATTGGATTATTTAAGTTTTTTAAGATAAAACCAAACAATTAATGCTTGCTTGATTTTATCGATATTATCACCAAAACACCAACAATAACAAAACGTGTTTGGTCTTATATGTTACGAGGCGTAAGTCTGTTATAAGTAAATCCTTGGCTTTTGTTTCTTCTTCAGTTAGGTCAGATGAGATTTGCCTAATTAACAACGGAACTTCAAAATCTTATACATAACATACGGATTTTAATGCCTGCAAATCATTGTCACTAGTATATAGTTTAGCTTTCCAATGGCGTGCAGTAGCGTAAACAAGCGCGTCCGAAAAGTGCAGACCAAACTCAAGACTATAGTCAGCAGCCTCAACTGAAATTGTCTGGTCAACATCAACAACAGTTGTCTGGCTCAAAGCAGCAACTGCTAATAGCGCTTCTTCCTCGCTTTTTAGCTGCTTAACTTTTCTGTAAACTTCGTAGAGAACAACCACTGAAGTGATTATATCCTTTGGTTGGTTTGATTCAATTACCTGATTATATAGTGACGCCTTCGGACCGTTGGTGAAGCGTTCAATCCACCCGTAGCTGTCAATGCTGATCAATTCTATCAGACTCATCTCGCAGTTTTTCAGTGTTTAGTCCTAAAATGAATCCCTTTGTATCCTTTATTGAGCAAATCGGGACGTATTGAATAATTCCATGTTTGGTTATAGCGGCCATCTTGTCGCCAGGCTTTATTCCTGCTTGTTTACGCAGTTTTTGTGGGATTACTATTTGATATTTTTTTGAAACTGTAACAGTTTCCATCGTTCATCGAATAGTACAACGATATATCTATCGATATAAGTGTTACTTTCAATTAAATTACACAAATTGGCAGTCGAGTCATGAAACAAAATGATGTTGTAGAAATCTATCGGTTTGATTGACACTCACAATTTGGATGGAGTAAAACTGCTCCCGAATCACCATGGACTACAAATAAATTAGTTATCCGCTTGCTGATAACGGAAATTCATGGAGTTAAGGCTTCACCTACATTTACAGCACTCACAGAGTAGTAATCACTGAGGGAGTTAACCAAAGCCAACCCACACAAACTCTAACTTCACCAACTTCTGCTGTTGACGAATTCAAAAACCTGCCAATAACATTATTCTTTATCATAGCAACTGCAGCAGTAAGCCTCATTATTGTTGGTTAAAAAGAAAAAATGCAATATCTCCCAATTCTTGTCAGTATCTTTGCTAGTTAAGATGAGAGCTTAGGCGTAGAGTTTTATCCGAATTTCGCTAGTACTTGCCTTCCAAAGTCAGTTATTTCGACGGTGTTGAAATCGTATGGGCCATGTCTTTTTTCCGCTTCAGGTATGACGATGAGCTTGGATTTTGACAGGTGCCGCACTGCATCGTTTAGGGCTTCAGGCATCAAACCTGTTTTTTTGTGTAAGAGATCCACCGTTACCAAGAAACCTTTCTCAAATTGGGAAAGAACTACAAGAACTCTTTTTGCTGAGGGGTCAATCATGTCGAAATCGTCTTGTTCAAAATCTTCAACCATTCAAAAACACCACTCATAACTAGGATAATCCCACATAAAAACCATTTGAAAAAACCTAACAATCGAAGTCTCAGTTTAACTAACCTCTCACTGATCACGCCAGGTCGTTTAACGATTTATTTTATATTGTGTTTGGTCTGATGCTTGTGTCCCCAGGAGTTTTCTATGATGAAGGTTTGTTTAGGTTGGTTGTGGGGGATGTTGATTGATTAAGTCTTTTAAGGAGGGACACGGTCAATATGTGCCATGTTAAAATGTTGTTTCCTTACGGATAATAATTGTTGTGACGCAATTAAAATTGAAGTGCCTGAAAACCAATTGAAGAACTGTAATAGTAATTTTAATGAGTGTTTAAGATTCAAGTTTGCTAAAGATTCAGCTAGAATTCGAGCAATTTAATATTTCACCTATTTTCAAGGTTTAAGAAAATTTGTTTATCAGAAACAAAGTTAGTCATCAAAGACTACGACAATATGCAAAGCCAACTAATTTGCACATATTTCGGTTTTCCACGCTTTTGTGTTAGGTTTTTGTAGAATAAAAGGACAATTTAAGCTCTTCACTTTCAACTCCCCCTCTACTACGTTAGAGTTCTTTTCTTGGAAAGCTTAAAAACAGTTTTCAGTCAACTCTTGACTTCCAAACTAAAGTGAGTTGATTGTTGTGAGTGGAAATGTTGAGTCTTATAGGATGGCTTTAGAATCGGAAATTAGTCGGTGGAATGGTTTTGCTAAAGTTTTGTGTACGGCGGATCGGAAAACTTTTGAGGAGTTGACGGATATGTGTTGCGAGAATGCCGGGGCAGCTGGAAATGTTTGTAACTCGATTATTTTTGAACCTGTGAAAATGAGTATTATTTTGGGTGAGCAAAAAAAGAGGAGGGAATCCGAAGAGCAGCTTTCTGCAATGAGTACGGCTGGGAAGAGTTAGGCATGGTGAAGATTGGATTCTATATTGTAGTGAAGCGTGGAAAGAAGGGTATCGGCAGGTATGAAGAAGTTGGTATGCGGTTTCCAAAAGAGCTGCATGAGTTTTTGCGATGCTTACAGCACCGTCAACTAGAGATTAAGGCAACCAGAGAAGGCAACATCACCCACATTATGTTAATTGACAAACAACCTTAGTTTTTTATTCGCTCGCCACAACCGCAATTAAATATTTTCGCTTCGCTTTCTAGTATAGAAAAGTACTCGTTCAAACGTTTCTATTCTAAAAAGACCCTCTTTAAGGCTCCACAAAAATCTCTTTAAAGCCACCGGATCATTGATGTTTTTACATAAAGATAGCAAAGTTGCTATGTAAAGGCGCTTTTTGGATTTTACCCAAGGCAATTCTAGTCTAAAAGTGTTTTTCCTCGAACAAAACCCCCAAAGAAATGCTGGTTAAGTGATAAGCTAGTTTCAAGCTTTGTTTATTTCTTCCAAAGCTTGGGGGCAAGGAAACTTTGGCGTGGGATAGTTGCCGGGGCATAGCAATTGAACCATTCGTTGGTCGAGGGGCTCCTCTAAGCCGCGGCATATTCTACGTTTTAGGATTAAAGCAGCCTTTAACGACACGTCAAATAGGAAAAAACGTAATAAACATCCCATATTTCAAAGACACCAGCTACTCGACAGTTAACAAGAAAGTACGAAACCTCGAAAAACAGGGGTACCTCAAGAAAACACAAACAAACCAGAAAGTCGGTGGCCTAACCAACTACTATGAGCTAACGCAAAAGGCTAATCTCAAAACAGTCTTAGACTCAAACAGAAAAGAGGATCTCTTTGAAAACAAAAGCGAGGAAATAGAACAGATGCTTTTAGCAGCCTTCATAAAAGCAAAACAAAACAAACAAGAGAAATAAATTCAAAATTAATTGAATTTGTTTTAGTGAGGAAATTCTGAGACACTGTAGACTTCGATGGGTAGTTTTTTCTTTTTTATTCGATCTATAAAGTCTTCTTTGTCTAGTGAAACGAGGATTGCTTTGTTCTTTATAGCTACTTGCAGGTAGAGTGCGTCGATTGTGTATATGTTATATTCTGAGCATAAGCAAAAAGCGGAAGTGCAGAGATTCTTGTCGCAGCTTGTCAGTAGTTTGGGGTTAATCATGAGGTCAATTTGTTTTTTTGCGTCGTTTGCTATGTCAAGGCTTGTTTTTCTGGCAAGAGTTCCACATACTTCTTGGTAGATTATACTTGGTTCTGCTAGTTGGAATTGGTTTGGGACTTTACTGAGTATTTCGGCGCATTTTTCGCTGTGAGGTTCATCTGCTTTTAATGCTGCGATTAGGACGTTGGCGTCTAGAGTGAGGAGTCTATTTGTCGGTTTCATGTCGTCTAGACCTGCGTGTTTCTTCTAGTACTGAGGTGCTGTTATTCCATTTGGTGGAGACTGCGGTTTTTAGGTTTAGAAAGCCTTTGACGCCGTTTTCGGTTTTGCTGTTTTTGTTTTCGTTTAGCTGTGTTTCTTCGTTGGTAACTAGTTCTGATAGTAGGTCTGCCCAGGTTTTGCAGCCGAGTTCTACTTTTAGCCGTTTTAGCTCTTTTAGTAGTTCTTCGGGCAGATTTTTTACTAGGATTGTTGCCATCTTGGATCACTTAGGTTATCTGGATAACCCAGAATATAATTTTTTCTATAAGTTTTATAGACATGTTCACAATTCGTTTTTTATAGTTTTGTTAACTATCAATCTAACCCCAACCTGCTTCCATGTCGTAGAATTCTATTAGCGGTGTTGAGTTGACAATTAGAAAAGTGGTTGGCGACAAGAGCTGAAGCATACCCGATATCTTTACAAAAGTCTCTTCAATAAGGCCAAGGTAGCGTCTCCACCATCTTCCAACAGTGGTTCTATTAGGCACTTTGCACAACCCAAGTGTTCTAGCAGCATCCGAATGCTTCTTTAGATGTTCAACTGCGCGTGTGTCGTTCTCGAGCCCTTTCAATCTTGCGTAGACAAGAATTCTGATTGCTCTTAGACGTCCGTATCCTGGATTTCCCCGTCTTTTAGGTTCTCCAGAAACAATGGCTTTGTTGACGAAAAACCTGACAACCTCACAGGCTTCCATACCAGAATATAATGGAGCAGCACCTTAAATTCTGCACACCCTAAACTATCTTTATGTTTACGTCGTCTATGCTGCCGAGTTTTTGGTCGCGCGTCAACAAAAGTTCGTCGTTGGCGAGTGAAATTCCTGCTATAAGCAAATCATTTTCGTTGATCATCTTTCCAGTTTTGCTAAGCTTCTCAAAAAGTAAAGCGGCCTTTCTGGCGGAGGCTCTGTCAAAAGGGCAAACTATTATTGCCGACAAAAACTTTTCTGCTACCTGCCTTTTTAATTCGGCCTTATGTTTGAGTAATTCATACTCTGTAATAGTCGTTGTTTTAATTTCTTCTTTCTCAGATAGTTCCTTTATTAAGGAAACAATCTTTTCATCGCCTGCTAAGAAATCTATTATAACACTTGTATCGATGAAGGTCATATGCTCACGTCAAAGCTCTTCCGTAATTAGCTTCTCTTTCGACTGCTATTTTAGATTTCAATAGCTCAAGCTTCTGCTTGTCGCCTTTCATGATTCCTGCAAAGCTCATGATGTCTACGTGTTCTTCATTCGAACATAGATTTTCCTTTATTACCTGAGAAAAGCTTTTCTTGCCTTTCCTTTTTGATAGAAGTTCATAAACTTCATTTGAGACTGAAATCTGTCTTGACATCCTAACCTTCCCACATACATAATGCATACATGCCATTTATTTAAATTGTTTTAGTGGAAGACTTGCAGAGCCTTGAACCTTAAGCTCTGATCCTGAAATATTTGTTGTCTGATAGAAAAAAAAATGCTACTGGAGGGGGCAAGTCCTAAATTCGACATAAAATAACTTTGTTCGATAGTACAGGATTTAAGAGCCTCTGGCCCGCATTCGCGAGAACAAATCGATTCTTTGCCAGGTTTTTAGTGGAGATCTCCTCAACAATACAACCTTTTTTTAAACTCAATGAATTCTCATTTTTTCTTGGTAGACTTGCTTAAGTCGGATAAGATACTCGTCCCTTTTGGTTATGTGGAAGGTTAGCGTTTGCTGATCGGATACTATTTGCATTTCGTATTCCTGAAAATCAGCGTATCCATCGCTTGCTACGTTGATTAACTTTAAGTTAATTTCCCGGATTAACGAGTTCTGGATAGAGTTGCAGCCGGATGTTTGGCTCATTATGCTTGATGGGGGAACGTTGAGGTACCTTTGTTGGTAGGGATAAACTTGGGTGATAGTTGGGTTTTTGCTTTTTGCTTGTTGTCTTGATATGTTTGTAACTTCTTTTACCATTTCCTTAGTCATCGGAGCAAAGATAAGCTGAGTTGTGGTTAGTATGCCGGTGAAGTATTCTTGGCCGCCAAAACCCTTCGATTTGCTGATTATTATGAAAGCAGTGATTTGCTCAGTTGTTCTCTGGCAGGAGGGTGGTTGGAACGTGTATGGTTCTGCTAATCCTGAGATTGAATTATTGTAATTGGGCGGAGGCGGCACAGGTGGGTAATCAAATTGTGTTTGAGGCTGCACATTTTGGGGTGCTCCGCAATTTGGGCAAAAGTTCGAATCTGGCTTTACGAATGCGCCACATTTTTCACAAAACGGCATTTCTTAGCAAATAGATAAAGGCCCATTTTAAATGTTATTATTTCTGAAGAGACTTGTTTTCTATAGGTGATAAGTTTTAAGATTTTTATATTCACGATAATTGTCCTCAAAATTGTATTTTGCTAGATTCTCAGGATGCTTTTTTATTGAGAATAATTATTTTTGGGAGCTTGATGTTTGTAGTTTCGATGCTAAAAGTTCTGTTCCTACTGCGACGAGAAGCCTGAAAGTGCTCCATAGTTTCTTGATACTTAAATTATTCTTGAATAGGTAACCAGGTGTCTTTAGCAGGTTCGAAATGGAAGGTTGTGTTAGCCAATGCAGGTCCACATCCAAGTTTATTGTTGCATCGTTCACTCTTCCTTGGATTACTTGTATGTAATTGACTGCCTTACTGGTGGTTTTGAACACAAAGCTCACTGTGACGTTATTGAGGCTCAAGGTACACTGTATCTTTTGAGAACCAAGAATTCTGAGAAACTTTGAAATCTCTAGTACTTCGTGAACTCCTACGGTTCTAGTGTATGATTCAACACGAGGGTCCACATATGCCTCTAGAAATGTCTTGACGTGCTTGTCAAAGTTGCCTTTTTGAAGATCATTTCCATTATTTGCCATAAAACCTAAGTTCAATGTACGTTCCCGAATGAAATCCACTATTGGTTTCTTTCTCAGCGTCCTTTTCTGGGAAACCAACTCGTGGTCGATGAAAGTGTCTATATTCCAGAATTTTGCCATGCAGTAGGTTGCCAGCTCTTCAATTGTTTCTTTTGTTAGATAGTTTGCCTTGAAGACATTGTGCATTTCGTCAAAGTTGTCCCAGTTGGTTTCAAAGATTAAGCCTTTTTTTTCCAGTTCTGCATAGAATTCTGTTCCTGGAAACGGTGTTGCTATGCCAAAAGCGGCGGCAGTTAAGCCAATCTCCTTAGCATAAACGGGGAATGTTTTAATTTCATCTTCTAGCTGGTCTGGGAGACCTATAACGAAAGTGCCGCCTGCCCTGCCCCCGTTTTCCCGAATATTTTCAACAGCCAGTTTATGGGATTTTACAGCTACGCCTTTTCTAGTTGACTTCAAATCTTTTACGTTGGGGCTTTCAATTCCCATTTCGAACTTGACGATGCCAGCTTGACACATTTTCCTCACTACCTGAGGATTATATGCCATCATATCTGCCCTTACTAAAGCACCGAATTCTAGGTTAAGGTCACGTTCCATTATCAGGTCGCAAAGGCGTTCGACATTTTTTGGATTACCGATAAAGTTGGGGTCGGCAAACATAACGCTTACAGGTTTGTTTTCGTGGAATTTTGCCAGCTCAATTATTTCATCCATAACATTTTCTGGTGAACGATATCTGGAACAACCAAAACTCATGCTGGGTTCGCAGCAGAAACTGCAAAGACCGCTACAGCCTCTTGACATCATAATGACGTCGCAGTCTGTCTTGCGGTCTGCACTCTTGTATGGATACTGCCTTAAGTGCCGAGCTGGAAAAGGAATACTATCCAAATTCTCAATTCTCGGTCTGTTCTCATTGTGGATTATTTTTCCGTTCTTCTTATAAGAAGTACCCAACACGTTTTCAGCAGTGCCCTGCTCCACAAGTTGTTTTATGGTCTGTTCACCTTCGCCGCGTACAACCACGTCGATTTGCGGGTAGGAAAGCATCAAGTCAGGAACAGCTGTAGGGTGGTAACCGCCTAAAACTGTTGTGGCACCGATTTTCTTGGCAGCCTTCGCCAGAGCCAACGTTTGGTTATGTTCAGTTGCAGACAAAGAAATACCAACTAGGTCTGGACGGTAGAATTGTAGACAATCTTGAAACGTCCTGCGATCCAACTCCATGTCAACAATGTCCACTTTTTCAACAGAGCCCTCGATGTTTGCAGCAATATACTCTAAACCTAAAGGTATCAAATCAAAAGAAAAACTCAAGCCTTTCCGACCTGAAGGTTTCACGAGCAAGATTCTCTTGAACGCCACATTAAACACCGAATAATTCAACAGCATATGCGGGAATCCATAAAAACTTCTCGTACCACAAACACACCTAATCATGAGTTTCTTGAAAAAGCTCGAAATCAAACCGAACTTCTACCCGCAACAACTTTAATCATCAGCGCGCAAACAATAGATTTTTTCATTAGGTATAATTTGGTCTTTAGAATTTGATAAAAAGCAAACGTTGAACTTCCACCTATACATAGAGGTGGATGGTGTAAGAATCGGAGTTTTCCAGCTATTTCATAAGAATCGATAAATGTTTCGTCTTTTAATATGTTTCAAATTATTATTGGTGCAACATGGTGAATAAAGCTTCAGACATAGCCAAGACATCGACGAGAGGTAGTTTTCACTATTTATGGGGCTTAGTACTTTCCACAGTGATCTCGGCCGTTGGCACCATATTCATAGCTAGGCTGTTAGGCTCCGACCAATACGGACTATACACCATTGTATTGGCTGCGCCATCCCTCATCGTTACATTTAGGGACTGGGGAATAAACTCCGCAATGATAAAATTCACCGCTCAATACCGTGCTGAAGAGAGAATCGCAGAAATCAGAAGCATATTTCTCACAGGCGTACTCTTCGAAGTTGTATTAGGCATAGTTCTCTCGTTGATCTCGTTTGCGTTCGCCGGTTTCTTGGCAACCAGCCTTTATAACAGACCTAACATTGCACCTCTCATCGAGATCGCCTCATTCTCAATCCTCGCAGGCGCGATAATAACAGCAGCCACCGCCGCATTTACGGGTTTTGAAAAAATGGAACTAAACAGTATAATGCTCGTTTTCCACAGCATCTTTAAAACCGCTCTGATAGTTGTTCTTGTGCTCTTAGGCTTAGGTGCGTCCGGCGCAACCACTGGCTTTGTAATTAGCACCTTTATTGGAGGATTAATCGGGATTGCTTTAGTCTGGAAACTTTATGCAGGTTTGCCTAAGATCAGTGGATACTCCCTGCAAATCAAGTCGTATTTTACTACTATGTTGACTTATTCTTTGCCTCTGTCTTTTGCCGCAATACTAGCGAGTCTTTTGCCGCATTTCTACTCTTTCCTGTTGCCAATCCACTATTCCACAGACAACACCATTATTGGAAGCTATGGTATTGCAAGTAACTTTGTCGTGCTCATATCCTTCTTTGCCCTACCAATCACTGCCATGGTCTTCCCAGCTTTCTCCAAGTTACATCCCATAAAAGATAAAGATACTTTACGAAGCGTTTTTCAGTTCTCAGTCAAGTACGCTTCGTTGTTTGTAGTACCAATGACAGCGTTAGTTATGTGTTTAGCCGTACCTGCCGTGTCTACTTTGTTCGGGGGTACTTACAGTGCTGCCCCGCTTTTTTTGGCGTTACTTGCAGCTCAGTATCTGTTTACTACCTTCGGCTCTTTGAGCATTGGCGGTCTTCTGAGTGGTCAGGGAAATACAAGTTTCATTTTGAAAATGGCAATTTTGACATTAGGGATCGGTCTACCCGTTGGCTATGTTGGGATTATTTACTTCGGTGTCCTAGGTTTAATCATGACTTCTTTAATAACTGGTCTGCCAAGCTTAATTTGGGGGTTACTATTTGTCAGAAAAACTTATGGTGTCTCAGTTGATTGGCTGTCTTCTGCAAAGATTCTAGTAGCCTCATCAATTGCTGCATCTGTGACCTTTGGAGCCATTTCAATCTTTAGTTTTTCAAGTTTAGTTGAACTCGTCTTAGGCACAGCAATCTTTATGATGGTTTTAGTCCCCTCCGTCTTGTTGTTTAGATCTATTAGCCGTAGCGATATAGCGAACTTGCGTGGAATGGTTAGAGGTTTAGGTGCGGTGGGTAGATTTGTTAAGCAGAGTTTTGGGTGTTTTAGAAAAAATCATGAACATCTTCAAACTATAGAGCTCCAATCATTTCAATAAATGTAATATTTTGGGCTTGCTGTTAGGCTTAGCCACTAAAAAATTACTACAAAAGGAAACAGCGACAGCGCTGAGCAAGATTGGTGGCGATTGATGGTTTCAGCAATAGTAACCTATGGCAGTTTAATCAAGGATGTTGAGCTTGAGATGTTGAAGAGCGCATAGAGTTGCTTGAAGAAGAGAAAGAAAAAGAGCAGTTAAAGAAGGGGATTGAGAGGCAGACGTTTCAGTCGAGATGGCGTTTAGTAACTAAGAATGATTAAGTGTATCGTGGCAAGCAGGCGATGGTCTTGGGAAGGAGCAGTTTGATACTTGGGTTAAGCATCAAACAAAAAATACACAGGTCATTTATTTTTGTTAGACTAAAAAAGGGGAAAGATAATTTTTGTTTTTTGTTTGCGTTTTTATGGCCGCTTTCTTAGCATTAATAGAGCCAGTACAATGGCCACTACGATGACTAAGACAAACAAGCCTGCGATTGCGGGAACAAAGTATAGGTCAGCGGCTGATTGTGGTGGAACTTCGGTTGGTGCTGCTGTTGGCGCTGGCTCAACTACAGTGAATGATGTTTCAGCGGATGTTGGATAATACGATTCTGAACCTGCAAAACTTGCAACTACAGTGTAATCTCCGGATATGTCAGGACACCAAGTGAAAGTGAACATGCCACTTCCATCACTTGTGGTGCTGCCGATGCTTCGGTAGTTACCATTGGAGTCAAGAACGCTAATGTCAACTGGAACACCTGTCACGTCTGTTGGGCATGGTTGCTGCATGTAAATATATTCCATCCAAACCTTCTGGCTTGCATCAGAAACAGCTGGAACACCGTTCGGGAAGTTAGCTGCTGGTGCTTGTTGTTTTGTGCCGGCAGAAATGTCCACTATTGTACCTCTTATCACCATTAATGAATCAAATGGTTGAACCTCGACTGTCATTGCGCTGGGTCCTTTGCCCCAAGCGTAAATTTGGTTGTCATAAGCGTTTAGTGTTGTCATGATACCGTCAGAGATTGCTGGTGCGCTGGTAACGTCGAAAGCATCGATACTCCAAACTTCTTTGCCGTCAGTGATATTGAGTGCGAGTTGCTGTGCATTATGGAAGAGTGGCGGACTGTACATGTGGCCTTCAGGAACAAATAACTTGCCATCTGCAACTGTACCTACGGAGAATGTCCATAATGGTTCCACACCGTAGGGAGACTCGTATCCTCCGCTTGGAGTGTGGTATTGCCACTTGAGTGCTCCAGTCAGGATGTTGTAGGCATAAACGTCTCCTCCGTATAGCCATATGTAAGCTACGCCATCAGCGACAACGCAGTTTGCTCCTAGCGAACTGAAGGGACTAGCATTTGGAAGGGCAGTTGGTCCCCACAGTTTCAATCCTGTGGTGAGGCTGTATCCTGTGACTGACAGAGACGATTCAGTGAGTTCTATGCGAGCGCCACTTCCAGCCCAATTTCCACCAGTGTAAACTATGGAAAAGGGCACTTCAGTTACATTAAATGGTCCCCATAGTAGATTACCAGTAGTTGCACTGAAACCTGCTTCTTCTTGCCAGCCAGTTTGGTATGAAAATTGCGCGCTTCCTGATCCTTGCATGTATACTACACCGCTTTGAACTGCTGAAATTCCGAGCAAATATGAGGGGAAAGTCATACCGAACATCGTCATCATAATGGTTAACGGCTTGCCGTTGGTGTCAGTGGTAGGTAATGCCTTTGACCACATTACGCCTAGGGTGAAGTTCAGTTGGGCACCTTGTGGTGGTCTCCACATCCATTGATCTGCAACGGGTGCGCCACCGCCGTAGTTAGCTACGTTCAAGTTGATACATACGGTAGAGTTCCAACAATTCAGGTAGGTTAAACCATTCGCGGGGTTAGTACTAGTATAATAGCCTATTAGGTTTCCGCGTTCGTCTGTTGTGAGTGTCATTGCAGGGGTGTTAGTAATGTTGAGAATGAAGTTTCCTGTCATTGCATCGTACATTGACATGTATGAACCCGCCGCCTGGAAGCCTGCTGCACTTAAAGGTACAGTCCATAGGTATGCGTGGCCTCCGAACTGGTTAGGTGTGGTCATTTGAAGTATTTGGCCGCATTTTAGAACCTCAGTGTAAATATTTTTTGTCCATATAGTCTGTCCAGTGCGTAAGTCTACTGCAACCCATCCCTGGGGATAAGTTGAAGCGCCTGGATATTGAGTGTAGTAGAGTATCCCTTGCATAATAATTGGTGCAAATTTAGGTTCATACTGCGAAGTTGAATAGTAGTTGCCTGTTTCACTACCGCCGAATTCTCCTCCAATTATACCACCGAACGCTTCAGGCTTTGTCCACAAAATGTGAGCACTATTTGGCGCAGTAGTATACGGATTATAGTTTCCGGTAGCATTGTACATTCCAGTTGCAGCAAATGTCGATGCAGCAAGACCAAGCCAGGCACCGGATATAGAATACCAAGCGTTGTTCTCACCGTAAATTGGGCGAGTCCAATAGTCGGTTGGTAGCGGAGCTGTTCCCTCGTAGGAAATTTGGTCCTGTTGCACGTTAAGAGTCCATATGTTGCTTGAGCTTGGCTGGAAGTAGTCACCAACGCTCGGGTCAGTGGATGGTAATCCGTTAGCTGTATTAAGGCCTTTTAGTGTTTCTCCACCGAACTTCATTTGGAAAGTGTAGTTGCCAATTACGTCAGGTGTATAGGTAGTAAATGTTCCTCCAGTAGCGTCGGATGTAAATGGTCCTAGTGTCGAAGTGGTTCCGTCTGGCTTTGTAACGTAAACAGTCATATTGTGCCATCTGTCACCGTATTGTGCACTTGCTGTTGGTGGTGGCATGTTGACCCAGAAGTTGACGTTAACTTGTTGTCCTACGCCGATTGGATTAGGTGAAACACTTATGAAAGAATATGTTGGAACTTGCCATGCCGGGGTATGTGCAAAAGTATTTGCCATCATTGAAGTTCCCATTGAAATTGTTAAAAGTACTGCAATCATAAAAGCCATTGATTTGTTTTTTATTTTTTCCATTTTTATTTTCCTCTAAAATGTGTATTGAGCAAAAAGCGGAAGAGCCTTTGCTCAACCAAACACCATTTCTACCCAACTTGTATATTAAATATTGCAAATTGTGCTAAGCAATAAAGTAATCATATCATTTAATTCAACTACTGCTCATTGAAAAAAAGTCGCACTAAAGGAAATAAATTCTCTGAATTAAAATTCATTTAACCAGTCGCCTCCACCTAATCTTTATACAAAAATTTTTGTCTAATTGTCAATGGAAAGACATTGGAAAACAACTCCTAAACTTAATACTAAACTTTACACCTCTCAAACCAAAATGCTCCTCTGCAGCCTAACAAGCAACCTCAAATTATACGTGGAAACATGAGAAACTGGAAAGTAACACAATTTGGACACACAAGTAAAAGACGGAGCAAAACAAGAATAAATAATGAAATACGAGGAATTCTTAGGCGAGGACGGATAACAGTTCTTTACAGTATATTCCATGAAAACAGGAATTGCAAAGCCCAAACAGAAAAGAGCAAATGCAAAAGCTCTTTTTTAAACTATGGCTATTTCATAAATATTTGGCAGAACCTACTCAGCCCTCATCCTATCTCTATGGATTAATTTAGATAGACTAAAAAAGGGGAAAGATAATTTTTGTTTTTTGTTTGCGTTTTTATGGCCGCTTTCTTAGCATTAATAGAGCCAGTACAATGGCCACTACGATGACTAAGACAAACAAGCCTGCGATTGCGGGAACAAAGTACAGATCAGCTGTAGATTGTAGTGCTATTGCGGTTGGTGTTGGTGTTGCTGGTGCAGGATCAACGTTGAATGCTGTTGATGCTTGTGATGGCCAGTAAGATTCACTGCCGCCAAATGAAGCATAAACAGTGTATGCACCTTCAATATCGGGGGTCCAAAGGAATTTATAGAATCCGTTGGTGTCAGTTGTAGCTGTTCCAATTGGTCTAAAGTTGCCGTTAGCATCTACTACATTTAAGGTAACTGTAACACCTGTGGCCATCGCGGGTTTTTGCTGTTGCATGTAGACGTATTCCATCCATGCGCTTTGGCTCTCTTCAGAGACTGCTGCTACTCCGTTGGGGAAGCGTGCTGTTCGATCTGCATCTTTAGTACCTGTTGATTCGTCAAGAACTGTGCCGGTAATCAGCACATTAGTGCCGAATGGTATTACGTCTTGTTTGAGTGTAGCCGTAGTGGATGTTGGGCCTTTGCCGAAGGTGTAGATTTGGCAGTCATAGCTGTTCCATGAGACTAAGTAGCCATCTGCAATTGCACCTGGTTCACGTCCGTCGTAGTTTAGTACGCTCCAGACGGTTGATCCGTCAGTGCAGTTTATGGCAAGTCTGTGCGCATTGGGGAATAGAGGTGGGTCGTACATGCGACTTTCTGCGAGGAAGAGTTTTCCGTCAGCTATACTGTGTGACCCGAAGTGCCATAATGGATTGATTCCGTATGGTGTATCGTATCCAACACTTGCAGGTACATAAGTCCAGTTGATGGTTGCGGTTTTAAGGTCGATTGCATTTACGTATCCGCCGAAGTCCCAAATGTAACATTTACCGTATGCGATAGCTCCACCGCGTGATAGAGTACCCAAAGCATTGCCTGGAAGTTGAATTGGTCCACCGATTTGTTGCCCAGTTTTCAGGTTAAAGACTGTTGCTATGTTTGTGTCTTTGTCGTGTTCTACGTAGTATCCTTCACCGGCCGCAATCACGCTTACTTCATTAAATCTTGTCAATGTTCTGGTGAATGGTCCCCATAGCAGTTCGCCGGTTGTTGCACTCATTCCAGCTTCAATGCTGTAGCTTTCTCCGAATTGAACTGCAAACAATGGTAACGCTGCGGCATATGACCGTAGAAGTATTACGTCATTTGTTCTTCCAGCGATGCTTAATGTTGGGGTGATTGTGGTATTATCAGCCATCTTTAGGGGAATTGGTATTGACCATTGGTAACCTCGTGTGTAGTTTATGTTGCCTGATGGTCTGATGGTGGCTGTTCCTGTTGGACCAACCAAACATCGAGTTGAGTTCCACATCGTTAGAGTGTATCCGGTGGTGCTGCTTCCGTTGATTGTGTGTATGTATACTGTTCCTTGTGAGTTGCCTTCTCTGGTTTCGACTAAGCCTGAAGCAACTGCGCTGGGAACACTGGTAATGTTAGCAATGAAGTATCCAGTCATTGGGTCAAATAGTTGCCAGACGTTGTATGCTGTCGATCCGGATCCAACGCTTGGACCTTGTGCAACTAGCCATGCTTGCGTTCCATATTCCTGTATTGTGTGGAATTGGAGCACCATGGCGAAGTTTAATGTGTCATTGGTGTCTTTGTGCCATACAAGTTCTCCAGTACGCAAGTCTACTGCATTCCAACCAGGGGTTCCGCCGGCACTAGTTAGAGTTGTAGGTGTGTTGGGGTATACTTTGTAGTAGATGATGCCATTGAGGATGATTGGTTCAAATTGTCTGTATAGGATTGAGGTTGAGGTGTATTGGTTTTCTTGGTTACCGGTAACTGGTAGACCGGGTTGGCCTCCGAACGCTGTTGGCTTAACCCACATGATGTGGCCTGAGTTTGGCGCTTGAGAGTAGGGGTTGAAATTATTGCCTTGAGCATCATATCCGCCTGTGTCAGTAAATGATGGTTTTCCTAGACCCCACCAGTTACCACCGAGCTGTGCCCAATTCCAGTTTGTTGCATAAATTGGACGAGACCAGTATTCAGTTGGAAGTGGGGGAGTAACGAAGCTGGGAATTTTATCTTGTTGCACTGTAAAGTAATCGGGTTCACTTAGTGTTGCCATTATGTGATCACCAGTGGTAATGTTTTGGCCAGGATAGAAAGCTTGCACGGTATAGTTACCGACGACTGTAGGTACAAATTCGATTCCGCCTACACCGCCCGTAGTATCAGCTGTATATGGTCCAAAGGTTTTGTTAGTTCCATCGGGCATAACGAGATTAACAGTCAAGCCCTGATAGTACTGTCCAGCGACGTTGGGTATTGGTTTAGTGAAGAACAGGCTTATGAATTCGGTTTGACCGAGACCAACTGGATGAGGTGAAGAAAAGACTTTAAGAATTACTGGAATGTTCAAGTTTGCAGCTTCAGCAAATTGCATTTGAGATACTTGGATCATCATTGGAACGGTTAAGGTTATCATAAGAATTATCGCAATCATAGTTTTGTTTTTTATTATTTGCATTTTTATTTTCCTCATTTTAATTGTATTGAGCAAAAAAGCGAAATAGCCATTTGCCCAACCAAACACCATCTTGCCTCCAACCTGTATTTAAAATGTTGCAAACAAAGCTCAACAAGCAAACAGATATAACTTTTAAATCAACCATAACTTAACAGTGTTATAATTATACATAAAATACAAAAATAATTAAAAACTTACCTCAAAAACACTATTTACCCAAAATACAAAGTACCGTAGCCGAAAACGCATAACCGTTTCCTTAAAATACACATAAAAACCAATGAGCCCTACAAATATCTAATTTTCACCAAAAAACAACTCAACTTCTACAAAGTTTTTTTGAACTAAAAAAGGGGAAAGATAATTGTTTTTTGTTTACGTTTTTATGGTCGCTTTCTTAGCACCAGGATTGTTATTGCAAAACCTAGGGCAATTGCAGCAATTATGCCAATGATACCGGGTAGAATGTATTGATCAGCTATAGATGGTGCTGCGGTTGGTTGTGGGGTAGCCGTTGCATGTGCTGCTGTTGCATAGAATGATGTCTCTGCAGATGTTCCATAATATGAGTTTGTGCCTGCAAATGATGCAACAACTGTGTATGAGCCCTCTATGTCTGGAGCCCAAGCGTACGTGAACATGCCGCTTGAGTCAGTGGTGGCTGCGCCGATGTTTCTGAAGTTGCCATTGCTATCAATAACGTTTAGCGTTACGGTGACACCTACTGTATTGGTTGGTTTTGCCTTCTGCATGTAGACGTATTCCATCCATGCACTTTGGCTTGCGTCAGAGACTGCTGGGACACCATTGGGGAAGCGTGCTGCTGGTTCATCTTGTTTTGTTCCAGCCGATATGTCCGTGACTGTACCTCGTATGACAACGGGAGTACCTACAGTTGTTGAAACGTCAGGAGCTGTTACTGTCATTGCGCTTGGTCCTTTACCGATAGAGTATACTTTCATGTCATATGCATTGAGATAGGCGATTTGTCCGTCGGCTGTTGGAAAACCAAAGTCGCTAAAACCACCAACGCAAGCCCAGCTTTTGATCTTCCAGAGTTCTTGTCCTGTAGTTGCGTTAAGACATCGTAGCATTTCGTCTCTGTACATTGGTGTGTTTGGTGAGTGTTCGCTGCTGTATACATAGACTTTGTCATCGCATATTCCGCCAATGAATAGTGGGTAGAGACCCCATGGAGTTTCGGTACCGCTGTTTGTGCTGTTGCCTTCGCCGCCGCCACCGTATGACCAAACAAGGCTGCCTGTCTTTGTGTCGTATGCTCGGATTTCGCCGCCGTATCCACCGACATATAGTTTGTCGTATGCTACATAGCCGATTTGTGCGACACCACCGCTTCCAACTGTTGGATAGTAATTGAAGTCGCGAGTGTCACCTACTGGACCCCAAACTTGGTTTCCGTTGTCAAGGCTGTAGCCGTACCATTGTCTTGTTTCTTTTGTGCTGACAAAGAACATGCGGTTGATTGGATCGACAGTGCCGAGTTGCATGGTAATGTTGCCTGTGGGCACTTGAATATCTTTAGTCCATAGTAATGAGCCTCGTGAGCTTTCCTTTAGGCTAACTGCCCACGTCGTTGCATATGATGTGCTGCTGTCAGCTGCGATTCCACCCCAGGTGGGTTGACCAAAGGCAGAGCGTGTATTTGCGTAGCCTAGCATTAAGTCTCCGTTGATAGCCCAGCCTATGCCAGCATTTGTTGAAGGCAGATTAGATGGCAATGTAATGTTCCAAGAGTATGAATCGCGCAGTGTCGAGTTATAGACGGCGTTGACTGGTCTCCAACCGTTTGATGATAGTGAGTTTGCAACTCCGTTAGTTACGCATTGTGTGAAGTTCCATAGTGCTAACCATTTGTTATTGCCTACAGCATTGAGTTGATAGATTAGTGGCTCTCCCATAGGTCCGTAACTCATTGTTCCTGATGGGACGTTAGTAATGTTGAAGACCCAGGTTCCATCAACTGGATCAAATAGCTGCCATGTTATAGCTCCGCTTATAGTTTGGGTAGCGACCAAGTATGGAATGGTGCCGTGTTGGTTTGGTGTGTCAACATTTATGACTATGCCGAAAGATGGATTCACAGTGTAGTTTTGCCACCATGTTTGCTCACCGGTACGTAAATTAACGCTTATGTAGCCGCCGCCTGCGCCGTTGTTGCTGTGTGGTAATCCATAGAATAGTTGGCCGTTGATTATGAGTGGATTGTTGAATTTGGTTTCATATGATAAGCCAGTGTAGTAGACTGTGCCAGTGATTGAGGTCAGTGTAGATGGAGAGTTGGGTTCCTCATAGGCGTTAAGTCCACCTACGATACCACCGAAGTTGATTGGGGTGCTCCACATTATGTGTGCGCTGTCTGGTGCTATGCCATCTGGGATGTATCTAACTGAGCCAAAACTGTAGGCTGCGCCCATTGGATAAACATAGTTGGACCCCATCGCGATCCAATTCGTGTTTTCTCCCTCTATGGGTCTTGTCCAGTACTCAGATGGCAATGGAGTGTTTGTTCCGGAAGAGGCTGGTTCTTGTTGCACTGTTAAAGTTGTTTGGGCTGAGCTGGCTAGGTAAGTATCGTTTACGTATAGTGAGGCTGGGTTGTATGTATAGTCGGTGTATTTTTGTCCTGGAAAGGTAAAGTTGAATGTGTATGTACCTGTTTGGGTGGGGGTAAAGGTACTGAATGCTGAGGATGTAGTGTCAGTTACTGTATCCCAAGTGATTGTTTGCGTTGTGCCATCAGGGGCAGTGATTAAGCATTTGTAGTTGTGGAATCTGATGTTGTTAGTAACTAATGCTCCGTCAGGTATTTTGTCTAGCCAAACTACTATGATGCATTGTTGGCCTACACCTGCAGGGTCTGGTGAAACGTTGACAAAGGCGTAGGTTGGTATCTGCCAAGCAATAGGATGAGCGTTTGCTGTGGGAGTAGAAGTAAGCGATATAGCGGTACTTAGTAGAAGGATTACAGTAATCAAAGTTGCCATTGTTTTGTTTTTTGAGAATTGTTTGCTAATCATTTTATTCATTCTTTTCTTTTCCTCAATAAGATTTGTATTGAGCAAGAAGCTGGATTAGCGCCTTGCTCAATCAAATACTATTTTGTTTTCAGCGGGTATATAAATGTAGCAAAACAAAGTATTACCGTGTCAACCGGTTAGATTTGTTACTTGACGACCAGGGAATAGAGTAGGAAACCGTCCCTTAAATTTTATATTCGAACTTTACACCTTACAAACAAAGAAGCCGTTTTAGTTTCTAACAAGAAATCCTCAGATAATTCGAGGCAAGCTCAGCAACTGGAAGATAACCCGTTTTGGACAGGCCAGTAAAGGAAAAGGAAACACAAGAATAAACAGAGAAATACGCGGTAGCCTAAGCCGAAAAAGAATAACAGTTTCTCTTCAATTTGTTCGGGCAAAACACCCCCTTCATTCAAAGTATGACTTTACCGTTATCAAGCCTTCAAAGTTTTAATAAACAGAGCCTTAAACCAAAATAAAATAGTGATTGCTACACTATTCTTAATATATCATAAACCAAAATAATTGTTATATCTCTTAAAAACAGCGGTGCACTTGACGGTGAAGTTAGTTGGTCTCTAAAAAACTTGCAGTAAGTACTTTAATTATAACGGGTTTATTATCAATAGTATCATTATCGGTTGCTAGAGCAGCTTCTCTAGAAATGAGTAGCAACGACGTTAGCGAAATATATGCCTTTATAGTTATTTCATGTGGAGTCTTTGTAACCTTAATAATCACACATATTATGAACGTCCGAACGATTCAAAAAACCGCCTGCAAGAACAACTTTAACTGATCTCTCTACAGTGCAAACTAGTAGCTCTAACACCTCCTTTATAGGCAACTCAAAAATAATAACCCTTGAATTTTATGGTTGATTTATCTAGGCCTTGTGATGCTTGCGGCAAATACGTAGGAGGAGGAGTTCATTCTTGTCCGAAATGCCAGATTTACTTCTGCTTCTACTGCTATCTTCAACTTCCAAACGTTAAAAATACAATTAAGAAAGAATGCCCAATGTGCGGAGGAAAATTCGAGTAGCGTTTAGTAATTGCTTTCTTATTTCCGCTTTTGTCAAAGATTAACTCTAACAGCAATTAACCCAAAAGCTCCAAGTATCAAAGCAAAAGTGGCAACGGTTAATCCAGCAGACAGGTCAGGTGAACCATCACCATTTATGAAAGTGCCCCAAGACACAGCAGCCCCAATCGAAGCAAAAAATAATTCGAGAAATACAAGACCTATTCTAGCGAGAGTAACCATCGTAACCCTCTCTTGGATAATTACAATATTTGGACTTATAATTTTATGCATAAGCGCGTTGGAATATTCAAGTAACTACCACATTTCAAGCCTAATAAAATAGTTCCCAAACAAAATTACCTTTCAGCGTCCTAAAGTATTAACCCTTCAAAATCGGAACGAGGAAAATCATAATAGTTCTTCAATAAGTAGGTGGCAAGCTTTTGTTTTCGCCTTGAATAATTAGCAACGTTTGATTAAGCTCTCTAAAAGACTTAAGAACCCCTATTCCCCGAGCAGTACAAGCATAAACTACGGTGTTTTTCCCAATTACTCTCTCTTCAACCAGTCCCTGCTTGACCAGAAAATCCAAATAATGAATCAAGCTACTGCAGTTCAAGTTTGCCTTATACATGACATGAGTTAACTTCAAAGGACCCTTCTGGAGCTAGAACCTTGAGAATATCAACATACATCTCTAGTTTTGATCTACGCATTTTAACACAAGTAATACTTCAACTAAGACAGAGTTAACGATGTGTATGTCACAAAAGACCTTCACATTCAGGTCAATTTACTCAACAAAATTGGAGAATCAATGCTTCAAGTGTTCCAGTCGATAAGTAAAGCCGAATCTTTGGCTTTTTCTCGAAGTTTCTTTATTTCTTTTTTATTCATTTTAATCAAAATTTGTATATTGTATATTACTAAATAAGTAATCTAAGAAATAAGCATTTTCAATCACTACTCTATATTAGACGTATTCTTCAAGCCTTTTCCTTTGTTTTCTTGGGCATGGCGTTAGTTGTATACCCGCCACAAATTTATTCTGAACGTACCACACTAAAAAGTTAGTTTTAATCCCACACTATTGATTGTCAAATGCAAAACTGATAGCAATAACATCATTCTATGATTTTATCGCTAGAAAGTATATTCTGCTTTCGAAAATATTTTCGAACCATACTACAAAAGAAAGAATAGAAGATGCTACTTACGAGCCATTTACTTTATTTTTGCAGTTTTATCAGCTGTGTTTTGGAAATTCTCGCTCTTAGGGTTTTGTCGTTAGAATGCGTTTTCAAATGTTCTACTACAGCTTGTTCGGTATATGGAGCTTTGATAATAAAGCCGCATTTTGGGCAAGTAAAATCTAAAGGTTTACTCATATACTTACCTCAACTACGCCTTTTTACTATATCAAAAAGTATCTTTTAGAGCTTCTAAGCCTCTTTGTTTTTTAGTTTGTTGAAGGTATTGCCAAAATGATTTTTTTATTGATTTCAGCTAGGTTAGTTATTTGAAATTCATAAAGCATATTATTGAAATTCATAAAATAAGTAAACAAAGGATTGTAGTCACAAAGCCTTCTCATATTCGCCTCAAGGGTTTTGCATTTTATCCCTGTAACTACAACCCTTCCCTTAACTAGTCAATGATACAATGGCAGAGCTATTCTCTTATTATCATGTTTGAAAGCCAACATAGTAAAACTTTACATAAATTAGATGAAAATTACTGAACACTATAGTTCTATTGCTCATTTTATGTGAACTAAATTTAACAAGATTGCGAATACCCTTTCGCATAACAGCCTTATATTTTGCGAAGTTCGTTTCACAAACAGCCTTGTTAACCTTCTCAAGAATGGTTAAACAGCTCACTTTAACATTCAAGCAAGACAATGAGGTCAATGAAAAAATGCAGATAAAATCTTTTCTCAAATTGCACCCAACGACTTACCTAATAATAGCTGCCACGATAGCTGTTGCCATTGCTTTGCTTGCTGCACCAGCGGACTCAGCCTCTACAAACCAATGCAGTTCATGCCACCCTGGTCTGTTATCAAGAAACTACAACCAACAATTAGACATAGTTGAAAGTGACAGCCAAAACCAAATCCCAGCCAATCTTCAAGTAGGCCAAACCCAAACCGTCACTGTAGCTATCCAAAACATCAACAACGCTGCCAAATACAACCAATTCACAAGTGTCTCTTTAACACTAAGTTCACAAAACGGACACTTCTCTGTAAATAACCAACCTTCAACATCGCCACTCTTGTCAACGGGCACTTCAACTGCAACATGGCAAATAACCGGCGTTTCCGAAGGCTCAGATGCACTCGTAATTTCGGCGTCAGCGACAAATACTCACAACAACCTAAAGTTCTCAGACACCTACTCGCCCAGCTCATCCATCAACTATTGCAGCTGTTCCAACTCCAACCCCAGCCCCAACCCTAATTCCAACGCCAGTTCCAACAGCAACTCCGGCTCCAACACCAGTTCCAACCCCTATACCAACAGTTGCACCCACCCCAACTCCAATTCCAACAGCTACACCCACTCCAACCCCACAACCCACAAGCCCAATCCCATTACCCACACCAACAACCCCCAACGGCTACTCCAATATCATCACCCACTCCATCGCCAACCATAACTCCAACTCCAGAACCCACAACCTACCAACAACGACACCTACACCCAACCCAACCACAGCTCCCACTCCAATTCCAACCCAAAACACGCCAACAAACAACTAACCCAACCCCCACCCCATATTTAAACCACATCCGATACGACGAACCACATACTTAAACCAGACTCCGATGACGACGAAAGACCGTCAAATAAAGAGTCAACACACTCAAAATTCCCAAACTCTGAACATTTGAGATCGTTTACCATCGATTCTACTTCTACAACTATATGCATACAATACTCAAGTGGTTTCCACATTGGGGAGTTGGCGATTAACAAACCCCTTTTTTTATTTACAGGTGACAAAAATTGAACAGTCTAGAACTTAACTCAATAATGCTCTACATTCACCCGCCCTTAGCAATAATCGGGTTCGTACTGGTGTTCTTATTCGCTATTCTTTTATTTCAGAAGAAAAATATCGAAAAAAGAAAAACCAAGCTTACAGGTTTAGGGCTTGTGGCTCTTCACTTTCTTTGGCTTATTCACGGGCATGATATGGGCTCAAATGGCCTGGGGAAGCTACTGGTCATGGGATCCTAAAGAAACCATGACATTAGCATTATTTCTAACGGTTTCAGTTAGCCAAGCAGCATACTTTGAAAAGAAATTTGCAGCAGCAAAATGGATAGCAGTGCTCGCCTGTGTACTTACAATATTGACGGCTTTGAGCAGCTTCATAATTTCAGGGCTACACTCATACACCTAAAACAGTCACCATTCGTCTCTTTTGCTTATTTCTTCCTGTTTTTGGTCTTTTTCTATTTCACGATAAATATTTTTAGCAGAAGACGAAACAACTGTCAAATCTGTACCTGCCACACTCTTCACAGAGGGAATTTTCACATATCTTGCTTCTCTATTCTGCGGAACATATTGAACTGCAATTTCCTTAAAAGAAAAGTTTAGTTTTTCACCAGAAGACCACATCTCATACATTTCCGCCCTAATCAAATACTCTCCAGCAACAATCCCTTTCATATCTAAGATTAAAGGAAACTCTAAGGTGTCATTTAGCAGGGTACTTTGAGGTATGCCAATAGTTGTTGAATTAAGCAGGTGTTCTTGAAAAAACAAATCCAAATTTACCTTTGAAAACGAAGCCTTAGAAGGAAATAAGCGAAATTCCACTTTAAGTGCTAATTCGTCTTCCTTGGTTGTGTCTGAGATTTTGTTAATTACTATTACTTTTGTTGGCTTGATTGCCTCTCTTGTCCGTTCAATGTTGAATTGAAAAGAGAGATCTTCCAATGTTGATTGCTTCGCTTGCTTAACATCGATCGCGATTACCTCTCTTTTTTGTTGATTCTTGGATAATTTACCCATCGATTACTCTATCACTCAGTTTAACCTAATAACATATTAACATGTGCTACTCCAACGATTAAACGATCAAATTATTTTAGAGTGATTTTTCAGGCGCACTAACAAGCGTTCTAGCCCATTTTCGAGCGTTAGCTAAATCTTGTGCATCTGGGTGACCCCGTCTTGCTATACCAAAGGTCTTACCCAAACATTTGAAGCAGTCATCAAGTAACCTTTGGTTCTTAACTTCTAAAAACTGTTTTACCCGTTTAAACGCCAAGACATCGCTTTTGCCACCGCCAGCCCAAGTCATAAAAAGAGCAAAACGCCTGTTGCCTTCTTCAAACCTCAGCTGTTTTAAGAAACTTATCATATCTGGACTTGGTTCTCCACCACGAACCCAGGTCCCAATAAACACAACGTCAAATTCTTTAAGCGATATACTTGAAAAATCCGATGCTCCCGATATTTTAATTGCTTCACAGTTTAATTCTTGGGAGATTTCGAACGCAACTTTTTCGGTGTTACCACCTTTTGTTGAATATACCACAACCGGATTCATAAGATTAACCTATCAAAGGAATTACGACCACAAGCTCTATTCTTTTTTTCTTATATTTATTGAGGCTTCGTAAGGGAAGAATTGTTTTTTAGTTGAAGGACTAATCTCTATGACTCCTGATCCATCCTTGAATACCAAAGGATATTCTACAACAAGTATCTTAACAAATTCTTCCAAAGCATGCATAGCTTGAATATACTGGATTTCCTCTGGCTTTGAAGACAATATATGTCACCGAGTTAAACTTACCCAATTTTGCCTTTAAACATATGCTATCATCGACGCACTAACGCCTTTCTGTAAAGTAGCCCAGTCCACAAGAATAAACAATGAAATCCGAAGCAGTCTTAGCCGGAAGCGAATAACGGTTTCTGTGCAGCACGCCCCAAGAACTTCTGATTCATACCTCGAAATAACTTCACGCTTAGAAACGATTAATGTCTAAAAATGATTTACACTAAGAAACAAAAACTTCACGAAACCAGTGTTTTAAGTAATTCCCAGTCCATGCAACACATGAAACATTATTGCCACATAAAATATTATTATTAAACTAGCGTGGAAAAACTTGAGTGTTTTAGGGTTTCGATTTTTAGGAAAGAATCGTTGGGTAAAACCAGAAGTTACCTGCAGAGCCATGGCAATGAACATAGCTAAGCCTGTGCCCAATTCTGGAAAGTTGGTTGCTGGTCGTCCCATTTGGCTTGCAAAGTGGATTAATATGAATGCAAATAACAGCAGGTTTCCAAATATGTGAAATCTGAAAAGAATCCTGGTTTTTTGGGGGTAAATTCGCCTTAATATTATGAATATTGGTGTGGCAATTGCGATATAGCTCGATCCAATTAGGGTCAACCAATGACTGAAGCGAAATTGACCAATAAAGAAACCCATTCCCATCCAGCGTAAGTAAACTGTAATCGAAAACGAGACTGCCACTATTATTATTAGGAGCGCTAACAAGAAATCTATGTTCTTTATTTTCATTAAAAGATCTGATTACCTAAAGTTGAAAGGGTTTAAAATAGTGTTTGCCACATTGCAGTTCATGTTTTGAAGCCAGAAGGAGAGAAGCCACATAATGCTCTAAACAACCGATATGTTGTATATCGCTTGCCACGGGTAAATCCTCGATTGCTTTATAAGAGCTTTCAGCCTTTAGATTTTTCAAAAGTTTTGGAGTCTTCAGAGGAAGTTGACTTCTGCCTTATAGTGTAGAACGTTTCTGTTCAGAAAGAGAAATAAGTGAACGCAAACGTAAATATTAGGAGAATTACGCTTTGAACGCAAAAATAGGATTTTTAGTAACAGTAATCGTGACAATCATCATTGGAGTTTATGGTGTAGAATTGGGTATTCGTGTTTCAACAGGCATTGGACGCCCCGAATACTTGACTGTGGTATTGATAGCATTAGTATTGTTGGCTCTTGCGGATGTGCTTTTTTATCGACGGTTGCACAGCATCAAAACCGATCTTTAGTATCTGAAACAGTGTTTGCTGCCTATGAAATATGAAGCAGTCTAAGACGAAAATGCATAACCGTTTCGACACAGTATATTTCAACCTAAATTATTCTTGATTGCATGAAGCTTATATTGGCAGATTACAAAAGTAATAGGATTGCAATGTGTCCATTTCACATAGAAAAGTGCCAAATAGTTTGGTCAAAAAATTCTTCATCAGAAAAAGATAGACAATCAATAATAAAAGAATTAAAAGGAATGTCTTTTGAAATCCAAGAAGCAATTAATTTCACTAAAGAATTAAGCGAAGTCAAAATGAATGAAGTCAAGTTCTGGCTAAGTACTGAGGGTGAAATTGGCTATACTTTATCGATTTACTATGATGTTCATACTAAAGCATGGGGTATGATGCTTGAGGAAAATGAAGCAAAAGATAATTCCCCTAAAGTCGTGGGCGAAATTGCCTGTATGGATCCCATGACCTTAAGCTTTATTGCACCTGAAAATCTATAGTTATAGCTGCGATTTTATTTTTTATTTTTTGCATTTTTATTTTCCTCAAATAGATTGTATTGAGCAAAAAACGAAATAGCCTTGCTCAACCAAACACCATTTTGTTTCCAACCTGTATATAAAATGTCGCAAATAATACCCATTAAGAACTTAGGCTTTGTTTTATTCTACAGAGTCAAATAGAAACCAAAGCAATGGTAATAACTTAGTCGCAATTAAGGGTCAACTTTCTTCTTGATGAAAACAAATTATGAACTCTCCTAGAACAACAGTTAGAAGAATGTTTTGTTGTTATCCTTTCAACTAAACCTTATCCTAAAAGAAGAAGATTGAAAAATTTAGTCTTCTTCTTCTTTTAGAAATCGATTGGTCTGCTTAGCTGGCAGTAATCATCTTTAGGGGGGAGTAGCGTCGACTACTTCTATGACTATCGGGGAATTGCAGAGTGTTGATCCCCGGGAGTTTGCTTTTTAGGTAGCGAGAAGGAGGAGTATTAACCACACACTTTTTATAAAACTATGTGATTAATCATTTTTGAGTCATAAATGAATATTGAAGAGCTTAAAGCCATAATCACTGCACAAAAAGAGGACGTGGAGAGCCTTTTTGAAAGAGAACCAATCATAAACAGAGACATAGATAATGCAAGAATTAAGAATTATCTATCAACACCCAACGTATTAGCAATCCTGGGGATTAGGCGATGCGGCAAATCCATTTTTTCGTGGCTACTACTCAGCAAAGAACAATTCGGTTACATAAACTTCTTCGATGAAAGACTAATTGACTTAAAAGCTGAAGAATTAAACCAAGTTATACAAGCATTTTACGAGTTATACGGCAACGACGTAACCTACTTTGTATTTGATGAGATACAGAAAGTGCCAAATTGGGAGAGATTCGTTAGCAGACTTAGAACAACAAATAAAATAGTAATAACTGGTAGTAACTCAGACCTGCTGAGGGGAAATCTCGCGACTTTCCTAACAGGCAGACACATTGATGTAACGCTTCTTCCATTTAGCTTCAAAGAATACCTACGAACAAGAAACATAGCCTTAACCGAAAACTGGACCTACTCCACAAGTAGCATTGCCATGATAAAAAAAGCCCTTTCGGAGTTTATAGAAAAAGGAGGCTTCCCAGAAGTAGGCAAGTTCGGCACTATAATGCTAAGTGAAATCTACAGAGACATAATAGAAAACGACATAATAGGACACCACAAAATAAGAAAACCCCAGAATCTAAGAGAACTCGCAAAATACCTTATCTCTAACAGCGCGAAAGAAATTACATTCAACAAACTAAGGACAGCACTTGAAATAAAAGATCCGCATACAATAGCAAAATACACTGGATACATCTCAGATGCCTACCTCATATTTCTGCTTGAAAGATTCTCCTACAAACTTAAAGAGCAATTCAAAGCCCCAAAAAAGGTTTACTGCATCGACACTGGCTTAGCCAACAATATAGCTTTTAAACTAAGCAAAGACCCGGGTAGATTGATGGAAAACGTAGTGTTCATAGAGCTATTAAGAAGAAAAATATACTTCCATCCAGATTTAGAACTCTATTACTGGAAAGATCACACAGGAAAAGAAATTGATTTTATCGTTAAAACTGCAGAGTCAATACAGCAGCTTATACAAGTAACCTACGCCTCAGCAAAAAACGAAATAGACCAAAGAGAACTTGAATCCTTTAGAGCTGCTGCCACAGAATTAAATTGCGAAAATATGCTCGTTATTACGTGGGATTATGAAGCAACAACGTTAGTAAATGACAAAACAGTCATATTTACTCCACTCTGGAAATGGTTGATTATAGATTCTTAATTAGCGAACGCATAAATGAGCTTTCTTCATTCTAAAAAACCAGTGGGTGCGTGAGTTAATAAGAATCAAGCGCACTTAAGATTTGAGGTATTGCAACGAAGATCGGTGTTACAGTACATAAAGAAGGGAAACTCTATGTCCCAGCCGATCCTGTTACTGGCGTAACCAGTCAAGGAAAAACTTGTGATGAAACTTTAAAGAGTTTCCAAGAGGCTTCTGAGCTTTGGTTTGAATGTGCGGAAGACTAGGAGAAGGAACGAGCGCTGAAAGGTGAGCCAGTAGCTACCTTGGTTTTGGATCTAAAAGTTTAAGTCTACCAGACTAAGTTGAGAAATTCTTCAAATTGAATTCCTGCCTGAAATAGGATGCCTCTGAGCGTGCCAATGGCAATTTCTTCATGTTTAGGAACTACAACTGTTCTTTTATTGCTCCGCCATAGAAACCTTTTAGCACTATATGACTGCCTCGTTGTCTGACAACTTGAGGCAAGTTTGCTTAAGGCCTTAATTACTTGTCAGTGTGAGCACGGCTTCAACCTCAAATAGGATCCTCAAATATTGACTTAACATCTGCTAATAGAAACTTGCGTCTTGCTGTAACAATCTGTTGCACTAACATTCTCAAAGCTACCCAGTTTTTTGCATCGCTCCAAGCTAAGCACTCTTCAACCAGTCAATAAAGGAAAAACGATTTTTGCTTCCTCTAACCTTTCGCATGCTTTCGTTTTCTTCATAGAAGTTGTTCAGTTGGTAGAAGTTGAACGGGTGAAACTTCAGGGTGAACAAAACTTCTACATTGACTTTGCAAAAAGGAAGTTATGACCCAAAGTTCAGGGTCAAAAGAAGAAGATTGAAAAAATCACGCTTCTTCTACCCGTTAACTTGTTGTTTCTTGTTAATACATTGGGTTGAAATCGTTAGAGCAACAACCAAATTTTTTCAAGTGTTGTTCTTCTTCCTTGAGAGTTCTACAATCCTACTAAGTTTGAAAGAAAAAAAACGTGTGTTCCTGTGGAAAAACACGATTTTTTTTTCTTCTATTTCAGTTTTAAAAAAATATTACAATTGTTTGAAAACCCATTACCTTTCTCGTACTTGGTCGCATTTTAAGTAATTTATGCACATCCTAGATCTGGATGAATCTGGCGAACCACGCAACATGCAAGAACTTATAAAATAATAAATAAAGACAGCTATGGGGATTATTTCGCATCTGTTTTCAATGGTGCTGTCACCCTTCTCTACGTACAACCTTCCTCTTTTTGAGATTTAACTCGTATGTTCCAGCTTTGGAACAATGTGTTCTTTGAGGAGAATTAAATATCACCTTTTAGTTATTGAGTGCTAGGTTGTGAAATTGCGGAAAACAATTATCCTGTCAGTAGTCATTGTTTCAGTGTTCTTAATGCTAAGCGTGGTTTGGCTTGCCTTTGCAGACAGCTCTCCTGTGTCGTCGCCTGTAGAGTTACAGAATAATTTGCCCGGCGAGTTCGGCTACTCAGTATATCTATTAGCCGACGGCAGCTTAATCCTAAACACATCCAATCAAACCTGCACGTTCCTCGTAAAACTCGACTCATCAAACCAGGTGCTATGGTCAAAGCAAATCATAATTGATCCAGCAAACACTACTCTTCCCCGCCTTCGACCAACAGCTGACGGCGGCTTTGTTTTGGCAGGAATCAATGATAACCTCTATACCGTTGTCAAAACCGATTCAGATGGCAACGTTACATGGACCGAAACCTACAGTTCGGGAGCCCCTATAAACTACTTCCAATCAATCATCCAAACCCCCGACGAGGGCTTTGCCTTCGCAGGCTTCGGTCAATTAGTCGATGAAGGCTTAGGTTGGATTTGGTTTGTCAAAACCGATTCCTCGGGAAAAATGGAGTGGAACAGGACAATTTCGGGGCCGCTTGCGGATTGTCCATCAAGTGTCTTCCTAACATCAGATGGCGGATATGTCCTTTCTGATGTCAGCTATACTTTCAATCCAAACCACGCGTTTTTCAGGCTCATAAAGCTGGATGCTTCCGGAAACATTTTGGGGTCCACAGTTTACGGCGGCGAAGGCTACTTCTACCAACCGGAATGCAACTTTGCCATAGCAACCAAAGACGGCGGGTACCTACTTGCGGGTTACCTGTGGCAAAAAAACGCTTGGGCAGTCAAGACCGACGCTAAGGGCAACATGCAGTGGAACCAAACCTACGGAGAAGTACATAGCTCAATAACATCTGCAGTAGAAACCCCAAACGGAGGATACCTATTCGTGGCAATTTCAAACCTCACAGAAGTCCAGCTAGTCATGACTGACGCGCAAGGGAACCAGGTTTGGAAATCAACTTTGTCCAATGTAAAGTTGCCTGTTGGGTTGGAGGCAAGTTTCAACTCTCTCATAAGCGCTAGAGACGGCGGCTACATTATGATAGGCTCAAAGAAAGGGCAGGTGTGGCTTGCAGAATTTGACGTCCAGCAAGGCGGACCTATTCCGCTTCAGCTATTACCCTATGTGGCAGTATTGTTAGTTATCGCTTTGGCAGCAACAGTTCTGGCTGCAGCCAAGACAGGCAAACAAAGAAAACCCACGCTGAACTTAACGTGCGCGATGCGTCAGCGTTCTCAATAGATTGGCAGTCTATGTATATTTCAAATTTTCAACATAGCGCTCATAAAAATCTTTTTAAACTTCAGCAAGACGCTCATAAGCCTCTCTATACTTATCAAGTTCCATCAGAGCAACCACGCGTGCTAATCTCAAAAGCAAAGGTATAATTTCGCACCCGTCTTCTATCGTGATGTCACCCGAACAATTTGCCCTTTTTCATTTCATATTTTTGCAGCGTGCACAAGACAATTCAAATTAAAAGTAACCGAAGTCATCTAGAAGCAGCCGAGGCGAGTATTTTGTTCAGTCTAAAATCTCACGTGACCTCTTCCCTTTTTTGCGTTAAGATTTGAGTGAAGGATAAGATGCACTAGAGAGCTCTTAGACTTTTTTTAGTTTACTTCAGTTTCATTCATATAAATCTGACGAAGCTTCAAAGAATGAGGATAAACGAAAAGTTTAATTGCTGACTCTATAAGAAAAGATATCGTTCGCGGGTGGTTTGATTGACAAAAATTAAGATTATGGATACCTCTACTCCCGTTTTAGTCTTGGGATCGAACCACTATGGAAGCCTTTGTGTCACTCGGAGTTTAGGGAGATTGGGCGTTAATGTGTATGTTCATGAATCAAAGGTTAGAGCACCTGTTTTTTATTCAAAATATTGCCGTGGAAAGTTCGTTTGGAAAGACGCGGTAACATCGCCAAGAAGAACTGTTGACTACTTATTGGAAATTGCTAAAAAGATAGGTAAGCGAGCTATTTTGATACCCTATTCCGATGAAAATGCAAAAACACTTTCAGAAAATGCTGACGAGTTGAACGCGCATTACATTTTTCCCCGTGTTTCACCTGAAATTGTCAGGTCGGTATCCAATAAGAAGGAAATGCATTTCCTCGCAAAAAGTAATGACATTCCTACCCCTGAAGCATTTTTTCCGGAATCAAGATTGGATTTGGAAAGATATATCGAGCAATCTAATTTTCCGATAATGCTAAAACCGATTTGTTCGCATTCTCGGATTGGAGGAGGGACTAATTATCTTGTGAAGACAAAAGAGCAGCTTTTCAACTTGTATGATCAATTTGAAAATTTTTCCAATCCGAACTTGTTTGTTCAGGAATATATCTCGGGTGGTGATGGGTCTTCATGGATGTTTAATGGTTATTTTAACGAACAATCAGATTGTCTCTTTGGGATGACTGGGCGAAAAATCCGTCAATCGCCCCCTGGAGGAGGGGTAACCTCAATTGGTGTTTGCGAAATGAATGATGATATTCTCGAGACATCAAAACGTTTCATAACAAGTTTGGGCTACAAGGGAATGATAGATATTGATTTTCGTTATGATAAACGAGACGGGAAGTACAAAATTTTGGATATCAATCCCCGTATTGGATTAACGTTTAGATTGTTTGTTGGAGATAATGGATTGGATGTTGTACAGGTTGCATACCTAGATTTGACAGGACAACCTGTACCTTCAAGTCAAATCCCTAATGGAAGGAAATATTTGGTTGAAGGATCCTACTTATTTTCCAATCCCAAGTACTATTTTTCAGGTAAGCTTGCTCATAGCCATAGAGCTAATTCGTTAGGAGCCCTTCAGGAAACAGCGTATTTTGCCTCAGATGATCTTGATCCCTTTTTCATTATGTGTTTGCGAACTGCGAATAATATATTTAAGCGATTTTAGATCATTCCATCTTCTATAATGATGTCACCCCTCTAAGCTCACCCTTGCGATTAGTTCAAAAATAAATATAACAAATATTAAGAGTGATGATTGAAGATATAAAATCGTGCTGTATCCTCGCCACCACAACAAGCACTTACAACAACCAAAGGGTAGCTCCACAAAAAGAACTTGTGAATGTACCGCCGTTCTTTTATTAGTCCCACTACAGAGACGCTTTACATCGTCATTGTTATAACCATAGTTATTATGGTGATAGGCTATTTTTTCAAGTATCGTTTCAAGAAGAACCCGAAAACAACGAAATAAGAGTTCTTAGGGGAAGAACGATGCCTCAAGCCTAGGCTATGTAGAATGAAGGTTTTTATGGAAAACTGGCGAATTCTCCCCAGTGCTGAATTAAATAGGCTATTGCCCATACTGCTAAAGCGATGTAAACTGCCCAAAGCCACTTGGTTACAGGTCCTTTTGAGTCGCGTATTTCACCAGCGAAGTCTTCAGAGTTGGCTTCAGTGTCTTCCACAGAAAACTCATCCGAGCTTCTAACAATCAAGTAAATGACAAGTACTGCTGCTCCAACAAATACCAGCGCTAAGTAGGCATATGTGGGGTCCACAAAAACAATTCTAGCTGCCACATCTAAAAAATCCCAGTTCATGCTTAGGTTTCATCCTCCTCAAGCGGCTTAAACCTCAAATTTTCATTGTCTTCAAACGCTTTGGTTATGAAACCCCAGACAACAAAACCAGCAGTTATGAGTGTGATTCCCAATGCACCAATAATGTAGATCAACATATCTATGTCCATGGGATTGACCTCCATGATTTAAGAGTTTTAGTTGGTCTTTGTATCTTTGCATTTTGGTATAGTTTTCTTAGTTGTTCAAAATTACGATCCCAAAGCAAAACTGCCATGAAAGCGACTAATGCTCCCACTGGATTTGTTTCAAGATTTGTGAACAGCCCAGCCTGGACAGGGCCACCTTTGAGGTCTCTTGCAAATTGATCAGTGTACTGCGGAGCCCATTTCGTGTTGTAGTCACTTGCTTTCGAAAAGCTTTGCACGTAGAACACCAACTGGTAGACTTCGTTGTCAGTCATGGCAAACTTCCACGGTGGCATGTTTGTTGTTTCAACTCCTTGTTGAACTTTCCAAACGTACCGTCCATAATACATGAAGTCGTTACCTGATTCTGTAAAGTTTGCAGGTTTAGGAATAATGTATCCATCTTGAACACTGCTTGAGGCGGGTCCATCTCCCTGTCCATCGTTCCCGTGGCATTGTGCACAATACAGTGTGTATAGACTTTTTCCCGATTGGTAATCCTGCATCGTTCCACCTATCGGTGGTGTATTAAGAACTGTTTGGGCAAAGTTATCTCCTTCAGCATCGGAGATATCGCCTGAAATTGTTCTAGCAGAACCAAAAACAAAACTCAACTCATAAGCTGCTAAAAGCCTTATTTCAGTAGCATTTAGCGTTAGGCCCCAAGCAGGCATGGCTGTTCCGGGCACACCACCACTCACTCTCCAGATGTCGTAGCTGTCTCCGGGGAATGTAGCTATGCGCTCATGCAAATTAGCTGGCTGAGTCACTACATGACGAGCGTATGGACCTTCTCCATTTCCTGAGCAACCATGGCAAGACAGACAGAACTGTGTATAATCCGCTTTAGCAGCATCAAAAATGACTCCCCATTGGTCACCAAATGTAGCGTTTCCATCGAAAGCATCATTTTCAACGTCATATTGTGCCAACGCAGTCATCAACAGTGGTGTAAACTGATTGGTTGCGTTCACATATTCGTCTGGTACGGCAGGGTGAAAAGAAGACCCATTAGTGATTGAAACTTCAACTTGGAGATTTTTTTGACCTAAATTTTGAATATAAGCTGTTAGAGCATCTATCTGCTTGTCACTTAAGAATCCGAAATTCGGCATTAAGGAGCCTGGGCTTACGCTACGTGGGTCTCTGTCGTGCATTTGGTGCCAGATGGTTGGACGCATTCCACCGATTTGAGCAAGATCTGGTCCTGTCCTTTCTGTACCCAACGCAGCTGGGCTATCGTACACGTAGTCTCCTTCTTGAGAGACATTACCGATGCCCCAATCGCTAGCTCTAACTTGTTGAGAATGGCAGTAAAAGCAACCTAAACTCATAAACAAACTTCTTCCTTCTGCTTGTTGAGTTGTGTACACGTGAGCAGTGTCACTTGGAGGAATGTCTAAAAGAAACATGTAGGGAGCAACTACAACCATACTAACCATGAGAAGAAATACTGCTACTCCACCTGCAAGAAGCGGAAACAAATTCTTAAATTGAGTTTTCTTCTTTATTATTCTAACTTTCTTTTCCGCAGTTCTTTCCAGTTTCTCCAATTTTTCCTCAAACTTCTTTTCAGTATCGCTCATTCTTTGCTTGCACCTCCAACTGTCTCTGCCTTTTCAAGAGATGGCAAAGGTTTTGAAAAGATAGTCATTATGATATCAATCGCGAAAAGAAAAGCTGAAACAACAACTATGCCGCCGCCAATGGCTCTGACAATTAAGTAAGGCGTCAAAGTCGGCAAAGCTTGAACGACAGTCTGATGAACATACCAGCTAGCGTTTGCAACTAATCCGGCTAGCATCATTCCGCCCATGAATATTATAAAACCCAATAAGGTTAACCACCAACTAATATCCATTAGTTTCTTGTTCCAGAGTTTTCTTCCAGAGAGTTTAGGCACCAACCAATACATTATCCCCACTATCGTAATTGCAAAAGAACCATACAACGCTAAGTGTGAATGCATCACAGGCCATTGGGAGTAATGCAAGTACAAGTTCATATCACGAAGTGCTTGGAAAGTTCCCTGAATTGAAACGAGTATGTAGTTAATGAAGCCAAAAACAATGAACCTTAAGGGAACATTACTCCAAACAACATGCCAAGCGCCACGGAGGGTCATGCCAATGTTCGTAGCAAACGTCAAAACAGAAATCATCATCAGACCACTCGTTGCAACAGCTATAGTTTTTAGCCATTCTGGGATTGAAGACTGTAGTAGGTGATGCCCTCCTACACCGGTGTAAAAGAATGCTAAAGCAAAGAAACTAATTAAAGATAGAGTTACGCTGTAAAGAGCCCGTTTTGAAAGTTTAGGTATGAAATAGTACCATAAAGCTAATCCAAATGGAGTAAACCAGAGTCCCAAAACGTTGTGTCCGTAAAACCAGTTGACTATGGCATCGGTCAAACCGAAAAGCGCTCCAGATGGAGGACGCCACATCACGTTTCCAATAAAGTACACAGTTGGAAACCAGAGAAATATTGCTGCAAAGAACCACAAGCTAACGTAGAGTTTGCGTTCCTTTCTTTTTATTATTGTGCCAATTATAGTAATGCCAATGATGATCAACGTAGTCATAATCATTACATCTATTATCCAAGGAAATTCTGCGTATTCTCGGGCTTGTGTGTCTCCACTCATGATCAAAAGAACTCCCGCCAATACTCCGACATTCCACAACACTGCAGAAATTTTTCCGAGAATTGGCTTATATAGAGAAACGTGGGACAACCTTGGAGCCACGTAATACATGGCGCCTATTAGACCAGAAGATAAGAAACCGAAAAGCAGTCCATTAACGTGGGCGGGTCTGATTCTACCAAATGTGTCGAAGGCAGAATCTACAAGAAACGTTGGAACAAAAAACTTTATTGCCATTATCATTCCAAACGTTGCAAAAATAGGGAACCAAAGGACAGCAGAATAAAGCCAATACTTAGCCACCGAATCCGCACTTTTAAGATCAGCAGGCTCTAACCCATTGGTAACTACTGCTTTTGTTGCTTCTGCTTCAGCCATGAAAAATCCCTAATTTCTGAACAAACTTTTATCGCGATCGCTTTTTAAAACTATGCTAGAACAAGCTAGCAACAACATATCTAATTAACCGCTAACTTTTAATTCACTAATTTATGCTCGGTGATATTAGCTAATAGTTTGTTGGCGTTGTTGCACTAATTACACTGAGGTAAATTCAGCACATTGTCTTCTGATAACCAACAACATTCTTAGTAGCGCCGCTCTTTTTGTGAAAATAGATCGCTCGCGAACTGAATTGATATGGCGATTGCCATGAGCACAACACCTGCCCATACTAAGTAGATCAGTGGACTGTTTTGAACCGAAATTGCCACTTCATTGGGCGCAACACTGTTGCCGCTTGATGTTTGCATTAAAGTATTGTAAAGCGAATCCGTGAACTCTATGTGGACGTAAAGATCACCAGTTTCTGTGGTAATTATTAAAGGCTTAATCACCAACCCATAGTTTGGGTACAAGGAAGCAGAAAGGGTTCCTTGATAGGTTCGATCAGAATCTCGCATTGTGACATCAGCTTTGATAATAGAATATTCCGGGATAACAGTATTGGCTTGTGAATTGTAAACCTGGGTCGTACTGTTTTCAATATGTATACCCGTAACCACGATATCGAATTGCATAGCTTTTTGGGGCGTGTTGATTTTCACATCGTTTAAGGTGACTACGGTTTTTGTTCCAGCACTCATAAAAACACCCAAAAGTAAAACAATTAGGGCTAACGCGAATATGCTTTGTCCAAGTAGAGATCTCCGACGAATAGTTCTAGTCAGTTTATAGATGAGGCAAAAAAACGCCGCCAATAAAAGAGGAACTGTCAATGTGACAAGAATATTTACACTTGCAAATCCAATCAGCGAGATAGCTACTCCCGCGACTAACGAAATAGCCACTATTAGGAGTTGACGAGCGTAATGCGTCTTCTCGTTGAAGCTGTAGCCGATCAAAGCCACGACGAATAAAACTACAAAGGGGTAGGTCCAATAGCTATAGGCAAAACCTGGAAAAGCCAGCCCTACTAGGCAGACGACGGCTATGAGAATCAGCGCCCAGAAACCCAGATAGTAAGAACGAGACGACAAAGATGCCTTATTAACTTCCAGTTGGAAAAGAGGCTTCCTTTTGCTTTTTGCTACATAAAAGAAATAAACAACCATCCCCACCGCAAATGTAAGCATTATGGGACCAATTGCCGATACTGCATAGGAATGGACTGATTGAGTAAATCCACCACGAGTTAGGGCACTCAAGAAAACTAGGCTGGCAAATACTATCATAATCATTAATTCTCGGGTTAAGCTCTTCTTGTCATTGGAAATATTTTTCACTACAAAATAGGCAATTAGAAAAAGCCAAGGCAACAGAGAAGCTGTTTCAACTGGATCCCAAGCCCAGTATCCACCCCACCCTAAGACTTCGTAGGCCCAAAGTCCACCAAGAGCAATCCCAATTGTGAGAAGTAACCAAGCTGCGTAGGTTGAAGCTTTGAATAGTTTTGAGTCATCAAGTTCTCTATCTGTTTTGACACTTGCTATCGTCAAGGCAAAGGCCAAAACCACGAAGGCATAAGCAGAAAATACGATTGGGGGGTGAATCGCCATCCATACACTTTGCAACTGTGGGTTGAGACCAATGCCTTCCACGGGAACCGTGGGAAAACGTTCGAATGGGTTTCTTAGCAAACACACAATTATGAAAACAAAGAGGACCACACCGAAGATCTGACAGGTAATTGTGTTGAATTTGTTGGGTTTTTTGAAAGCTATAATTCTTAATACAAAGTAAAATATGCTTAGCAGAACTGTTAAGAAAAGCATCGAACCCCCAGCTCCAGCCCAACTGGAGTAAATTTTGGAAAACAAAGAAGCACTGGAGGAGCTAGAAGAGTATACCCCAATAAGAGAAAAATCGTTGCTAATGAAAGCTTGAAGAAGCATGGCGTAAGACGTGATTATTAAGGCAAATATGGAAAAAGCGGCGAAAAGGACGTACTGTCTTTTTCGTTTAGCAGTTAATTTCATTGTTGACAAGAGAGCAATGTCTAATAAGAGCAACAAACTAGCCGCAAGCAGAAAAAATACTTCAAAGTCCATAATGAATTCCAGAGTTATAGAAATGTGCTTAGCTGAATTCTTATTTAAAATTATTGTCCGCTTGTCAATCCAAGGAAAACTGGAGAAAAAGCGGCGGTCAAAGCTACAAGATGGTCGTTTAAAGTATAGACAATAGCTCCGTTTTTTTTAAATGAAGTGTAAAACAGGTTAGATAGTAACTTTTTTATTGTTTTTTAGACTAATTAGTCAAAGACGAGGATTGAATGATGGTAACTTATAATGAGGTTCATGAATGGATGTCGCAGGCAAATCTGATCATTTTAGTTGCCGTCCTAAGTTTACTAATAATTCTAAGCATTTTTCTTCAAAGAAGAAAAAAGTTTGTTTGGCATGGCAACATCATGATGGTTGTCGTGATGATTGCTACCTTGCTAACGATTGCTCATATGGGGCCTTCTTTTGTTCGGGTCGTGGCAGAAACTTTGAAAGTCTTCAACGTTGTGGCACTTTTAGGTGTTGTTCACGGCGTCATGGGTTTGGTAGCAATCTCTCTTGGCATTTGGCTAGTTGGTAAGTGGGCTTTGGGAGAATCTAGCGAAACTCGGTTCTGCGCGCCGAGGAAAAAGTTGATGTGGGAAATCCTAATAGTCTGGATAATTGCCCTTATACTTGGCATCGCCTATTATCCACTACATCTTATCTTTAGCTAAAGTCAATAAATCATATCCAGCCAAGTTACAAGTGCCTATTCTCTCCATGCGTTCAGTAAATCCTTGTATTCTCTTCGCATACAGAATTATTTCTGACAAAACCGTTAAATCTAAACACATACTCACTGATATATCCAGCTGAAGGCACATTTACAACGTTCGCTAAAAGAAAAATAAAATTTTTCAAAACATAGTTTTAACCTTGACTTCAATTCCTTTCCTAATACTTTGAGTTACTGTGCAATAGTTCTCAAATAAGCTCAAGCAACGCGGAACCCGCAGCTTGTCCTCCTACATTAACTTCAAGGTGAATTTGAACATCTAAGCCTGCAACTCTAAGGTAACCATCTTCATTCCTTTCAACATCAGCCTTGACTACTGTATTGAGCTTCTTGACTTTGACCTTAGCTTTACCCAGACAGTACAAAAGACTAGAGCTAAGACAATGACCAACAGCAACCGACAACAGACGTGTAGGATTTGGCCCCAAACCTTCCCCAATAGGCTTCATTTCATCCACAACAAGGTTTGGAACACCCTCTACGTCAAATTCTACCTTAAACCTATACCCCTCAATAAGTCCCAATTTTGTTAAAACTGACTCAGACAATCTTAACTTCCTCCCAAAGTCTCATTCAAATCCTTTCGTTTCTATTAACCAGATGCACCATATATCCTAGAGCACACATAGCTTCGTACGTAAACATATCTTAGAATTGTTTTTTTAGCACGCGTTAAGAAACCAAACTTTAAGAGTGAAAACAATTGGCTCTGATTCTTAGGAACTAATAAATTTGTCTTCACCGTAACTGAATGTTGAGGTTTTTTAAATGGTAATGGGAAAGGTAGTGCATTTTCAAGCGTGCCAGCTGGCAACCACTAATTCTGTAAAACAACACAAACTCAGAAAGCTCATAGCGTGGCTATCAGACAAAGAGGGAAAGGGAACAGAGTTCATCTCACTCTACATTCCTCAGGAGAAATCAACAGATGAGATAGTTGCAATCCTCAAACGTGAATCTGATTCTGCCACCGGGAAATCTGAGAGCAATAGCGCCAGGGATCACCTTCAAGACACCCTCAAGAATGTAATCCAAAGACTAAAGCTGCACAAGGAAATTCCAGAGAATGGTCTCGCGATATTTGCTGGAACTTTCGTCGCGAACGAGGCGGAAAGCGAAGTTTTGAGGGTTGAAGAGATCATCCCACCAGAACCGATTATAACCTATCTTTACGAGGTTGACAACCATTTCCATTTAGAGCCGCTAAGGGAAATGCTTAGAGCCCAAAAAGTTGTGGGGCTAATAGCCATGGATTCAAAAGAGGCTAGCTTTGGGATACTTAATGGTGAAAGATTCGAATTAATCGAAAATATAACGTCGGGGATTCCTGGAAAGTCAGGAAAGGGCGGATCGAGTCAAAGAAGGTACGAAAGAGAACGCGACATGTCAATCACATACTTTTTCCACAGGATTGCAGAACATGCAGCAAAGGCATTTCTTGAGAACCATCAAGTTTCAGTGTTGATAGTTGGAGGACCAGGCACAACGAAAGACGATTTCTTGAAGGGTAATTTCCTTCATTATGAGTTACAGAATATGCTTCTGGGCAGCGTTGATACGCAATCTGCTGGCAAAGAAGCTGTGAGAGAGGTGCTTGGCAAATCATCTGAGGCACTAAAGAACATGTGTGCACCCGAGCAGAAGAGAATCGTCCAGCGGCTCTTGGCAAGTATTGGCAAGCAAGACGAGCTATCTACTTATGGATTAGATTCGGTGTTGAAGGCGCTTAAGAAGGGTGAAGTGGAAGTTGCACTGGCAACAGATGATACAGATATGATTGAAATTGTTGCACTGTGCAAAAAATGCGAATTATCAAAATCGAAGATAGTAGATAAGGGAAAGAAGATTCAAACTGTTCAGGAAATGATTTCGAGCCCATGTGAGAGGTGCAACGCGATTGAATACGAGGTGGAGGAGAAGGACATAGTGGATGTCTTGGAGGATTTTGCTTCAAAGACAGATGCGAGGGTTGAAGTGATATCTGCAGAGTCGGAAGAAAAAGCAAAGCTCACGGCTTTGGGAGGCTTTGGCGCTCTCTTGAGATTCAGACCTAACACTTAAAATATTGTCTGAATCATTAACTTTGCGCGCTGAGTGAATAAATTATTTCTGCAGAATTTGAAGAACCCTTTCATTATCTTCGCCCTAAATCCCTGCTTCTGTTTTCTTTACATATAAGTAAAGTCTTCTTGTTTTATTTTCACCTTTGAAAATGATTCTCAGCGGGTGAATCAAGTCTCTTGTGTCTTTCCATCTTCTCAGGGTTTCGTCCCACCCTAAGAAAATATTTTCTACTTTTTGAGAGAAAATATAAAACTTGCAGGTTCTTTAGGAATCACCTTTTTCTCCTTTGAGCAAGATTTTGTCTTGTTCTATTGAGAGCTGTCCTTTGTATTTGTGAAAACGGCAGCCCCCCACTGACTGAGATGTGAGAGATTCGATTTGCCTAAACTTTTTCTCTCTCTTCTAAGATGTCTACTTCAAAACCACAGAAAACTGACGTTTTAGTTCGTATTGAAGTTGCAGAGAATGAATATAAGTTGTCTCAGTTACTTTCCGACTGAATTTCAGCTGAAATAAGCAGGGAAAACTGGAATTTCGAACAAAATGAAGATTTTGATTATTCCAATATGTGTATCCGCTTCTTGAAGAATTCAATCCCATAGAAGGTTAGAACTTTAAAACCAACAATAATAACTCAGGGATTAAACATGAGTTAAGAAAGCAGTAAAAAATTACTAAGCCTAAAAGTCGATTATAGCCTTCATACCAGCTCAAACTAAACAATTAAAGCTTAACTTTATTGACCCCGTCCCAAAGGGACCCACACACAGGGGTCTGTCAGCTGCACCACTCTTTTGATATTTAAAAAAGAAAGTACCTTTTTTATTCACTTATTTGATCTTGAGGTTTCATTTTCTTTTTGAGAATCGCAACTCCAACGGTGCAAATAACAATCGTCGTTATGATAACTATGAATGCTATTTCTGGGAATATCTCCGACCCTGGAACGCCTGATGCAAAAGGCAAAGAAGCTAAAACAGCTGCTGCCAATCCGCGAGGAAGCATAATTGTGATAAGCGATTTAGAATCTTGAAAAGGCGATTTCAGAAATGTCATCTTAACTACTGCAAATCGTAAACCCAAGTAGATAAACGAAAGAACTAATCCTAAAAGAACTATGTTAAGAGATGAGAAGCTGAATAATAGGCCGGTGAAAACAAAGAAAAACGACCGGATAAGAAAGCTGATTTGACTATGAAAGCCCGAAACACTCTCATTAATTGAAACCGAATTCTTGAACTTTAACACTTTGGCGATTTGAGGCGCATTGCCGATGATAAGACCTAGAAAAAGCGCTGAGACAGCCCCTGTCCCGCCCAGATTTCTTGCAGATACAAAGGTTAAAAGCAAAATTCCAAATGTGAGCATGTAGAGGTTGGGTTTTCCTTTTATCCTCTCCAAGACGTTGAGCCAAGCTATCCCAATAAGTGAACCTACAACAATGCCTACTACGAACGCTATTGCAACAGAGCTCAATGCTGCTTGCACACTTACCTCGCCTGAAAGAATGATATCAATTATGACAAAAGCTCCAACAGTGCAGAGAACGTCGGTCAAAATTGACTCGAGACTAAGAACCGTTTCAGTTTTCTTGTCAACTCCGAGTTTTCTTGCCAGCGCAATTACGATTATTGAACTGCCACCTCCAAGTATGCTGCCAAGCAGCAATCCATTTAAAAGGCGCCAGCCCAAAATGTACTTGCAAAGCAAAGCCGTAACCACAACGTTCAAAATAAAACCCGCGATTCCAAGTATCAAAGCCCTTGGGCTGTTTTTGATTGCATGTTTGATGTTCATGTTAAGCCCACCATCAAAGAGAATGACAATCAGAGCCAATGCTGCAAAATAGGGTGTGATTGAACTTAATTGCTGATGAGAAAAGACATTTAGCACCGGTCCTAACAAAACACCAAATAAAAGCAGGAGAAGGGGGTCTGGTATGCTTGTTCTTTTAAAGAATTCCTCACCTATAAACCCTAACACTAGTACGAGACCTGCAACAAGAAAGGCAAGCACTGCGGGATCCAAGCGTTAACACCCTAATTAATTCAACATATTACATTACTAAAAATTTAACTTTACCTAATTTGCCAAAAGGCAATCTAAAAAACACAAAAGTTTCAAACAAGCCAAATCAAGTTAGAGCTTGGTAAATAGTTCAAGCTGTTGGTTCATGCTTCTTTTCTGTTAAAGGAGCACTCTTTCTTTTTGTCTCATACATTTTCTTGAGTATTGGCATCGCTATAAAGGTCGTTAATATAACAGCCATCACAGCTACAGAATATGTTCCCGTCGAAATTAATCCACTTGTTAATCCAAGGCTTGCAACAATAAGACCCATTTCACCTCTCGGCGTCATACTGATACCTATCTTGAGAGAATCTTTAGTCGAGAACTTTGTCATTCGTGCAGCAACAAAACTACCTACTATCTTGCCTATGAAAGCCACAGCCGTTATAACCAACCCTAAGAATGCGGCTTCACCAAACACACTAAGATTAACCAGAGTACCTATGGAAATGAAGAATATTGGCACGAAGAACATATAGAGACTCCTTGTTTTTTCAAGAACCATCTTAACCTTTACCTGTCTTGTTGACAATGGCAAACCTGCAGCAAACGCCCCAACAATTGCTGATAAACCAATTGTTGCAGAAATATAAGCTGCAAAAAAGCCGTACGCCAACAACAAGAGAATCATATATTCATCATCAAGTCTGACTTTGTCAATTGTTCGAACCAGAACTTTTGAGCCTATCAGAACTATCACAGCCCAGAAAATAATAGCTTTTACCACAACAAGCCCTATATCAAAGGCATCAAAGCCACCAGACAAAATACTCAGAACAACTGAGAGAAGAACAACTGCTACAACGTCATCAACAATACCTGCACCCAGAATTGTTAAACCAACTGGATTGTTTAGCTTACCCATGTCCTTTAGCAAACGAATCGTGATGCCAATACTTGTTGCCGTAAAGACGACTCCAAGGAAAAGTGCTTCATTATTTGAAATTCCAAAAGAAAGTGCAGTATAGTAGCAGAGTACTAAAGGAACTATTGCACCCAATACACCTACAGACAGTGAAGGTAGGAGTTGCTTTCTAAGGTCACCCATTTCTGTTTCTAAACCAATATAGAACAGCAAAATAATAGCACCTAACTCGGCAAAAACGCTTACTGTTGCCTGATCTGAAATTAAATTAAAAATCGACGGCCCAAGGATGATACCGACTAAAAGCTCGCCTAAAGCTACTGGGTACCCGAACCTCTTTATCAGTAAGCCACCGACGATTGCGGCTACCAATAGTATTGATAACTGAAGCACGAAAGAGGTTGGATCAGCCATGATGACCATATTAAGAATTTAGTTATTTAAGACTAAGCGCTCGATTTTACTGAAAACTTCATTAATTAAAGAAAGAACCGAAAAGCGTCATCTCTTATATTGTAGATTTGTCGAACAATTATCAAAACGGGGCTTTTTATGCGATAATTTATAAGCATAGACGACAAAAAGTAAGTGGGAATGCCCTTGGAGACACGGGTCTTCGTAGCTATCTTAGTATTATCCGGCTTCTTGGTAATAACATGCGGCTTGAAAGAAGCAGAACTTAGTCTTGCGTTTATAGCAGCTGGAACAATTACTGCATCCTTTAGCTCGCTCGTACTCGTAAGAAAATTCAGGAAATTGGTAGAGCGCATATAGATATCCGAAGAATTAGTTTTCTGACTTGCCCCATCGCAAGATGTAAGTTTACATTGCAACTTATTCGCTAAACCATTTTGCATACCACTTAAAATTCTCACAATTATCCTTTGAAGGGCAAGCCAAACATGGAAATTCCCTTCCCGCTTCCTCGATTAAATCGATCACTTTATTCTTGTTTTCCTCATTTATCCCTAAAGTTCAATACGTTTTCTAAACTCGCCAGTCACTTCTTAACCCTCTTTCCAGACACAGGGAGGAAAGAAACAAGCGTGTTTTTGCCAATTACTAAAAGAAACCGGTGCAAGATGTGGAGAAATAGCGGAACTTGATTGGCTCTCGATAAATTGGGAACAACGAAAAGTAATGATAAAAGCAGAAAAGGGATCTAACAGCAGAATATTGCCGCTATCACCTAAAGCTCTTGAAATGGTTTCAAGACTGCCAAGAACCAACAGAAACCCAAAGAGAAAAAACAAAATATTTGCCAGCGCCAACAACATGCGAAGTAGCTTTTTCCTTCAGAAAAGACGAATAGTTGAACGTCAAGCTAACCCAAAACTGATGCTGATTCACTTTCACACTTTCAGACACTGGAAAGTAACCATAGAGCAACATAAAACTAAGGACCCCTGGCACGTTAAAATGATACTTGGATACAAATCTATCAAGTCAACAGAAAACTACATTCACCTTGAAAAAATGATGTTTGACGGCGACGCTAACGACCAATTCACTTCAAAAGTTGCCCACAACGTAGAAGAAGCTTGTAAATTGACCGATGTTGGATTTGATTATGTAACGGGGGAATACGATGATGGCGGTAAAATCTTTAGGAAAAGAAAGTAAAAAGACAATGGATTATTCCTATATTTATGGTATAATTTCGCACCCATTGTATTTCATGTAGTCGAAATCTTCAAGCCTGATTTGTTTATTCGTTATTAGCTGGTGAATCCGTGGCACTTCACTCTTGACTGTTTCTATAAGGTGCTCAATTGTAAAACAGACTTTGCTGTACGCCTCATCAGTCCACCTCTTGGTAATGTTAGTGTATAGGCATCTCCCGCCGCAAACTCCAAGAATGGAACATTGAGCGCAGGGTTTTTCTTTGACAAATAGTTGTTTTAATTTAAGTGGATCAGCATCTTTGATATGACCTAAATAATATTTTTTCATACCCCACATTGTTGGACAAGGAATAATGTAACCATCAGTTTGGATAGCGTAGTTAATCCAGCCTCCTCCACAGCGCATGAGGCAATTTTTCTCTTCAAGCAAAAGCGACTCAGCAATTCCCAGCAATGGATAAAGCTTCAACACTACTCCTTTCTGTTGTATCTGGTCAACCCAAAAATGCACCAACCTCTCAACGCCTGGAATGTAGCTTGTTTTGGTCCATTCTTCAAAGTTGCGCCTCTGGTAATCATTGCCCCAGAAACCTGCGTTGAGTTGCCAATGAATCGAGGTAAACGAAAAGTCCGGGTTGTCCAGGAGATATTTTACTTGTTTTTCTAGGTCTGTTTGCTCCATTATTGTCATGCGAGCGATAAGTTCCCCTGCAAAACCGTTCTTCTTGATTAATTTCAAGTTATCAATAACTTTGCGAAAAGTTCCCTTGCCACGGTAGTGATCCGTTAACTCTTCCTGCCCATCTATAGAAACAAGAATCGTGTGGAAACGATTAACGTATTTTGGCTCCAACTGGTCGAGGAGTAAGCCGTTTGTTTGCATCATAAAATGTTTAGGCTCAACTTTATCCATGATTTGCCTGAGCTTATCTATCCCCAGCAAGGGTTCACCGCCATAGAAGGTTAAAACGCATTCGGGGTCTTTGTGACAAAAGTCTTTGAGCAAATCCAAATCATAATTTAGTTTACGCGGTAAATCGTAGTCAACTTCTATATCATTGCCGAAGTCTTCGTCGAAATCATCTAGACTCTCGCCAAAGCAGTATTTGCATTGCAGGTTACAATCACTTGTGAGTATGACATGGAAGAACATGAATTAGTACTTAATAAGTCTGGCTTAATAGTATTCTTCCGCTAATTCACGCGCTTTCTTATCTTTTTCAGTCTCTTGAATATTTTCGTTTTCTTCACTATTGGATTGCCCTGAATCCTTGTTTTCTTCTTCAGTTCCTTTCTTCTCATCGGTTTTTTCTGTTAACCGTGCTTAGCGCTTTTTGTATATACCTATTTAGTTCTCGTTTCTTCATTATCTTATCAGACAAAGTTTCTGAGGCAAAAGCTAGTGGCAAAATAGCGATGAACAAAAAGAAACTTGCAAATGAGAATGAAAGACCTATATTTATGTACTGAGCAAATGGCTGAACCAACACTTGTATTAAACCTGAAAGCAGAAAAGGCAATCCGCCTAGAACATAATATTTTTCTCGGCTACTTCCATCAGAGAGATCACCCCAAACTACGAAAATAAAGGTCACATACAGAAGCCCCCAAGCAATTCCATCAAATATCATAAAGAAAATATACCCAATTATTCCGGCTCCTGAGAAAATGCTGAGAAACGCGTACCCCAACCCTAAGAAAATGAACCCTGTAACTCCAACTATTTTCCGCCCTTTCAGATCACAGAGAATCCCAGCAGGTATGGCAGCTATGCTTGAAATCACGATAGTTACTATGCTATAAGTAGTGTAGAAGTCAGGTCCTATGCTGCCCATGCCAATTTCCAGTACTGGGGTTTCTACATAATTTATTAAAGTAAACATGAACCAAGGTAAGAACAATAGAAGGAATTTTCTTTCTCGAATAATAGATAAGAGGGAAGTTTTTCGCTCATCAGGTTTTTTATCTGCTGGTTTATAAAATAAGAAACCTCCTAAGCCCATCAGTCTCCACACAGCAAGGATTAGAAATTGGAACGCTACGGTTTCCCCGTCGAGAGGTAATAAAATCAATGCTGCTAAAATTTGTATAGTGAAGAAAACGACAGCCCCAAGTTGCCCTCTTTTTTCAGTTTTTGATTGCGTTGCGAAAAGCGAAAGACAAGTTGGAATCCCCAAACCGATTGAAAAGCTAAGTATTAATGACAATATACTTACTGCAACCAAATTAGGTTGGGAATAGAAAAAATAGAAAAGCAAGCATGAAAAAACACCCAGCAGATTCCAGAGTAAAAAGACACTTTTTTTCTGAAGTATCTTAGACAATAAAGTACCGCCTATTATTGAGGAGAGAATTAATCCTCCAAAGTAGGAAGCAGACAAAAGTGCGATGCTCTCAAATGGCAAAGGAGCTGCGTTTTTGCTGTAAAGAATGTTTATCATAAAAACGAGAGTTAGTAAAAACCAAGAAATGCTATTGGCTACTATGAAAAGGGAAGATATTACTTGTGATTTGGCTTTCCACATTAGCAACGCTCGTTTAAGCTTGATTGTCTGTCGGTTTAATACTAACTTTATGATCAATTTAATAAGTATTAATAGTTAATACAGCCCTTAAATATTCCAAAATACACTTTGTCGTAATTCAGACATTTAAGAGATTTTTATTTTAGGATATATTCCAATCCTTAGAATTTTATTTATATGAGTAATTGCGAAGTCATTTTTAGCAAATGTCTGGATTAATTGGTGTGTGCTTTGGCAGGTCTATCTAAAAATCAAAAACGAATTGTGGAAATGCTAAAGATAAAGCCTGACATGACAACCAAGGAAATTGCCGAGATGATTTTTGGGAAAATTATAAAATACAAATCAAAAGAATACGCTTCCGTCCACCGAAGCTTAATTTCCTTAGAAAAACAGGGGTGCATTAAAAGAGTACAGGTGCAACTTCGCTGGCAAACGGCTAACTAATAGAAGAAAGCCTGCAAGCAACTAAAATTATTATGTTTAACATTACAAAAAAGAACATGTTTATACGTAAACATTAGGACAAATTAATAGTATTTTTCCGCAAGCTTACGTGCTTCAGCGTATTTATCGTCGTTTTCATCACTTTTATCTTGCTTTGTTTGTTGGTTTTTCTCTTTGGTCTTCTGATTTTTTGTCTCTTCCTTTTGTGCCACCTTTCGAGCCTTCTCAACATAACTCTTCAAGTCTCTATCCTTGAGTGCTTTCTCAGGAAGAGTTTCTGGAGCATAAATTAAGGGCAGTACTGCTAAGAATAAAAAGAAGGCTCCGAAAGAAAACAAAGCAGGCGAACCTCCAAAAAATGAAGCTATTCTACTACCGACGGTAAGATCCAAAAGTTTGGACAGAAAAAAAGGCAAAACGCCAATGGCATAATATTTGTCACTAGAGGAGCCATAACTTAAGTCGCCCCATATTGCTAAAATAAACAATACAAGCAGAAAGCCCCAAGCTATTCCATCTATAATCGCATTAAAATATAATGCAATTGCTTCAGTTGAATTAATGCCTAGTATGGCGGTACCAATTCCTAATAAAATAAATCCTGCAACTGCAATGCGCTTTCGCCCCATTGAATCAATAAGAAAACCGCCAAGCAGTGCAGACAAACCCATAAAACCAGTTTGAACAAGACTAAAGTATCCTTGATCCCCATCTGCCCCGGCAGGACTTACTGGAGCAACTAAATAATTTATTACAGAAAACATTATCCAAGGAATAAAGTAAAAAATAAATGGACGTTGACGAAATATTTTTTTATATTGTAAGGTATTTTTCTTAGCCGCTAAGACTTTTGACTGCCCTTTAAAAGGTAATAGATAAACAAATAAACCAAATATTCGCCATAGACCAAGGACTATTCCAAGTATTAGAATGTCGCTAATTCCTATAATGCTAAAAGCAGCAATTGCAATACCGCTTGCAAATAGGGTAATTCCACTTATGCGCCCACGGTTTTCTGAGGGTATAGCATCAGAATAACGACTGATACATGCAGGCATTCCAAAACCCAAAGAGACACCTAACAATAGACCAACCAACCCAACTTGCAAAGTATCAGAATGATTAATTAGTCCTGCAACAAGCGAAGATAATGCGCCTAAGGACACCCAAAGAATGATCCATTTTTTTGTCTCAATCTTTTTCGAAATAAAAGTCCCTGCGATAGCAGAAATTATCAGTCCACCAAAATGTAAACCCCAAATTAGAATGCTCAACTCAATAGATTGGTTGTTTGGAACAATTTCTTGAAGTAAAAGAATTAAAGCTACGTAATACCAGACGAAAGTGTTTCCCACTAGCAATGCATCAGCTAGCACTGATTGCAGCCCAAAGTTAAAGTGGGTCAGTAGCCTTTTTAGCATTTAATTTCGTTCTCTGAAACATAGGACGACTTTAGAGAATTAAAATATTTAGTATTAATAATCAATATTAACTCCAGAGTTTTTCGATCCACAAGATTTGACATGTTTTAATCAACCATTACGAGATACCGATGCACCAATTTTGGGTTTTAAACAAATTGTTTTAAACTGACTCTAAAACAAGAAAGAATAACTGAAATAAATAAAAAAATTATCGTTTGAAATTAGTACTTGACTATTACGAAAAGCTTTTAAGCATTTCTGTACAACAGATCAACAGAAAGAAAAAGGAGAAGACTTCTAACAATGCGTGTTAAACCAATAAGAGCAAAAGTTTGGGGATAATTAGTCTCCAATCTTTCTTATTTTTTCTCCTTAAAAAATTAAACAGACCATTTTATAAATCCTCGATAGTTGATTGTATAAGCAAGGATAGGGTTTCTTTATTTTTATTTATAGACGATATTTTGCAAATTTCTTTTTCAACGAGGTCTTTCATTTGCACAATCAATTTTTTACTAGCTGAGCAATCGATCGAAAGATTCAATATCTCTTCAACAGTTTCCGGGGTAATTTCTTTATTGAAAATATTTGTTAGCAATTCACGTTTGGTTTCATCCTGAAGGGCAAGCAAAATTGGAAGGGGCAAACATTCATTTGCAAGTCTATTTTTTATTTCGCTGACCTCAAAAACATCCACGAATTCATCCCTTAAAGAAAGGAGCAGCCCATAAGTTCTACCAAAATGGCTCAGAATTACAATTTCTTGTTCAGTCCCTCCTCCTATAATCGCACCAATTTTCATAGATGCCTCAACGGTAGCTACCTTTTCCTCAACAATAGAGAGAAATTCCTCTAAGGAAATTGATGTTTTTCCCCTCAAACTTGCTTCTTTTGCCACGCCACTACTCATTTCAAAAAAAGTCTTCTTTATTGCATTAAAAATTTCTTCTTCTTTATTTTTTGGTAAGGTTTTGCATGCTTCATGTAAAAGGTAAACACCTTTTAAAAGCAAGGCATCTCCAACTAATATCGCAATGTCTTTGCCAAATTTTCCAAAGACTGTAGGATTTGAGTCTTTCATAATTGAGTTATCTATGATGTCATCATGGATGTCTGCAGCGCCCGCCAACAAGACTATTGATGCGCCTATTTTCACTGTTTCATTCTTGTTCCCACCTACAGCTTCACATGAGAGAGAGAGTAAAGTTGGATGAATTACATCAAACCAATTTTCAAAAAAATACCTTAATGCTTCATTAAGAGGTTTATACTCGATTTTTTCCTGAAGAACATAGTTCTTTGAGAATTGTAATGCTTCATTGCCATACGTACTCAAAAGAATGTTAACTCTGTGCCATAATTTGCTTTCAGACAAATTACTAACCATCGAATTCTATTTTGTGTATTTCTGTTATTTGTCTTTTTAGGTATCAATTAAATCCTCAAGAAGTGTAAGTTAAAATTTCAAGTTACTTCTTGAACATTAATTGAAACACAATTTCATAAGGACTTTACTTTAAAAATCAAATAATATTATGAAGAAAAAGTAGAGCCTTACAAAATGTTAAGCGTAACTCTTAATAGCAAAGGCATTAATCAAAAGGTTTCATGAGCCAAACCAAGCAATTCGAGCAGAAATGGCAAGCCAAATGGGAAAACACCCATGTTTTCGATGCGGATCCTGACCCGAAAAGACAGAAGGTAATGGTGACTTTTCCGTTTCCATACATGAATGGTCCATTGCATGTTGGTCACACTTTCACGGCTTCGCGTGTGGATGTTTATGCTCGGTTTAAGCGTATGCAGGGTTTCAATGTGCTTTGGCCCTGGGGTTGGCATTGGACTGGTCAGCCTCTGCTTGGAGCTAGTCAACGTGTGGCTCGAGGCGACGAAGCATATATCAAAGTCCTAAGAGAAGTCGATGGCGTTCCTGAGACGGAGCTCAAAAAATTCGTCGACCCACTCTATATGGCTCAATATTACACCAACGAAGGACGCTTAGCAGCAAAGAGTATCGGGTTCTCAGTGGATTGGAGACGCGAATTCACTACAGTAATGCCAACTTTCGAAAAATTCATTGAGTGGCAATACAAGAACCTTCACGAAAAAGGCTACGTTACAAGAGGCACACATCCAGTTGTTTGGTGCCCAAAAGACAAAAGCCCAACAGGAGACCATGACCGCCAAAGCGGCGAAGGCGTCACCCCAGAAGAATATACATTGATAAAATACAAACTCGAAGACGGAACGATCCTACCAGCTGCCACTTTTCGTCCTGAAACCATCTATGGCATAACAAATATTTGGATAAACCCCGACGCAAACTATGTCGAAGCCAATGTAAATGGCGAAAACTGGATAATTAGTCAGGAAGCAGCTGAAAAACTTAAAGAACAAGTAAGAAAAATCGAGGTAAAACGCATTTTCCAAGGCAAGGAGCTCATCGGCAAAACCTTTGAGAATCCAGTTACAAAACTCAAGTTTCCAATTTTACCAGGGTGGTTTGTTGACCCCAAAACCGCTACTGGCGTGGTTTACAGTGTTCCCGCACATGCACCCTACGATTGGTTAGCTCTAAGGGATTTGCAGCAAAAACCAGAAGTTCTCACTGAGTTTGGCGTAGACCCTGAAGTTGTTAAGGCGATTAAACCTATTTCAATTATTAAACTAGAAGGTTTCGGCGATTTTCCAGCTGTAGAAATCGTTGATAAAATGGGCATAAAAGATCAGAACGACGCCAAAGGAGAACAAGCCACTAAAGAATTGTACAAAAAAGAGTTCCACGGCGGCATCCTGAAAGAGAGCTGTGGACCATATGCTGGAAAGAGTGTGCGAGAAGTCAAGGATATTTTGATAAAAGACTTCAAAGAAATGGGCGTTGCCGACTCCATGTATGATTTATCTGAACCAGTTGTCTGCCGCTGCATGACCTCATGCATTGTAAAAATTCTCTCGGACCAATGGTTCCTAAACTACTCTGATGCAGCATGGAAAGCGAAAGCCAAAGAAGTAGTTGCTCAGATGAATGTTTACCCTGATTCAGCTAAGCCAAATTTTAACACGGTTATCGATTGGCTTCGCGAGTGGGCTTGCGCAAGAACCACAGGTTTTGGAACGCCGCTACCTTGGGGCAAAGGCTGGATTATCGAAACCCTAAGCGACTCCACCGTCTACATGGCTTTCTACACAGTGAACAAACACATAAAACAATACAGCATCAAAGCTGAATCGTTAACGCCTGAAGTTTTCGACTACATCTTTTACGGAAAAGGAAACCTCGTGGATCTCTCAAAAACCGTTGGAATCCAAGCTCAGTTGCTTGACGCAATGCGAGCTGAATTCCTTTACTGGTACCCCTTCGATTTACGAAACTCGGCTAAAGAACTCGTTCCAAACCATCTCTCATTCTGCATCTTCCACCATGCAGCCTTGTTCCCGCCAGAACACTGGCCCAAAGGCATCGGCGTAAACGGCATGCTGATGGTTGAAGGCCAAGGAATGCACAAGAGTAAAGGCAACTTCATAACCATGAAAGGTGCCGTCGAAAAGTACGGTGCAGACGCCACCCGCTGCGGTTTACTATTGGGAGCTGAAGGTATGGATGATCCGGATTGGCGCGCCGAAAACATCAGCGATTTGCAAACAAAGTTTGAAAGTTTAATCGGGTTTGCGGGCTCAATAATTTCATGTTCTAAAAAAGAAGAAGAAACAATGTTGGAGCGGTGGCTTATGAGCAAGCTTCAAAGCCGCATAAAAGAAGTCACTGAAAGCTTAGAGGAACTTAAAACTCGAACTGCTCTGCAAGTTGCGTTGTTTGAGACTTGGAATGATTTGCGCTGGTACATTCAACGGAAAGGCAATACTGAGGCTAAAGCATTGGGCGAAGCTGTGAAGATTTGGCTAAAGATGCTTACCCCTTTTGCACCTTTCCTTTGCGAGGAACTTTGGAGCCAAACAGGTGAAGAAAATTTCATAAGCGTTGCAGAGTGGCCAAAGTTTGACTCTGCCAAAATAGATATAGCCGCAGAAGAGCAAGAAATCCTGATAACTGACATCATGACTGACACATCAAACATTCTGAAAGCCACAAAGATAACGCCTAAACGCATATGCTTCTACACAACGGCACCCTGGAAATGGCAAGTTTACCTTAAAATCCTGGAAAAAACGATTTCTGGCGAAGCAAAAATCGGAGAGTTGATGAAGGAATTCGCCGCCGACAAAGACCTAAAACCTCACATGAAAGACATCGCAGGTGTGGTGCCTAGGGTAATTAAGGCTTTGACCAAAGTTTCAGGTGAGCGGAAAACGAATATGCAACAAATCAAAGTTGTGGATGAACAGAAAATTTTGGCTGCTGCAGTTGGCTTTTTAGGTACACGCTTCAACGCTCAAGTAATGGTCTACAGGGAAGAGGACACAGAACGCTTTGACCCAAAAAACCGCGCATCAATGGCAATGCCTTATCAACCAGCAATCTACCTCGAGTAAAGTCAAATTTAATAAAGGCTAGCAATCTCATTTCCTTTCATGGAACGTTTCGTAGCATTCTTAAGAGGCATTAACGTTGGAGGACGAACTGTTGTTAAAGAGAAACTTAAAGAAATCTTCAATTCATTGGGGTTCCAAAACATTTCTACTTTCAAGCAAACCGGTAACGTGATTCTTGAAACTGAAATAGTGAACCCTAAAGAAATTGAGGATAAAATCAAAGCTAAGCTTTGCACCATGTTAGGCTATGAGGTTTCAGTGTTTGTACGCACTTTTCCACAGCTAAAAAGCATACTTGAACAGGATGCATTCAAAGGCCAAACCAATGAAGGAACAAGTTTTCTGGTAACTTTTTTAGCAACCCTTCCAGCCAATTTTCCGCTGAATTTGCCTCTGATAATTCCGAAGTCCACCGCCCAAATAATTTCAAAGAAGGGCACTGAGGTTTTCAGTGTTACACATGGGGGCGGAGAAGGTGCATTGCCGAATCCCTTTTTGGAGTCAAAACTAAAGCTGAAAGCAACCACCCGAAACATTAACACAATTATGGAAATCGTTGAAAAATATAATTCTTCATAAAAAATTAGTTCAAAGCAAATAATGAAAAAGAAAAGAGAATAAGGAAGAACCAAAATAGTTGCTATCACGATGAGCTAAATGTTGCTGGGTTTACTTAAATCCTTGAAAGTGAAGAGTTACACTCTTAGGAACCGCATCGTCTTGCCGCCAATGCAGACAGGCAGGGCAAGTTTTGAAGGCGAAGTAACCAATAGGCTAATTAACTTTTATGTTAGACGATCAGCTCATTGCGGTTTACCTATAGTTGAACATTCCTATGTTTCGCCAACTGGCAAGATAGGACCTAAACAACTAGCCATCAACAAAGACTCAGCAATTAGCGGTTTTGAGAAACTTGCAACCGCACTTCATACAGTAGATGCTCCTGCTGTTGTTCAGATTTCTCACGCGGGCGCAGTAACAAACAAAAGAGCCATTGGCACCGAACCCACGGGTCCTTCTCCGAGGGAAAAAAGCCGGATGTTAGAAGCAAGTGAAATCTTAGCTATGGTTGATGATTTTGCTTTGGCTGCTGAGCGGGCGGTTAAGGCTGGGTTTGACGGAGTTGAACTTCATGGAGCCCACGGTTACTTGCTAAATCAGTTTTATTCACCCTTGTTTAACAGGCGAGAAGATGAGTTTGGAGGTTCGCTTGAAAAACGGATACATTTTCCGTTGTTGATTGTTGAAAAGGTGCGTAGAATCCTTGGCGATAGGCTTTTGCTCTATAGGTTGGGCTCAGATGATTTAGCTCCAAGTGGAACACATATTGAAGATTCAATTGTTTTTGCTAAGAAACTTGAGGCGTCGGGAGTGGATATAATTGATGTGTCCGGCGGCATGTGTGGAAGCACACCTAGACAGCTCCGGCAAATTAAGGGCTACTTTATTCCGCAAGCAAGTGAGATTAAGAAAGCCGTAAAGGTTCCAGTCATCGGCGTTGGCGGAATCACTGAAGCTGAATATGCAGATAAATTGGTAATTGAGGGAAAAGTTGACTTGGTCGCTGTGGGCAGAGCGTTTTGGACAGATTCACAGTGGGCAGAAAAAGCCATAGAAACTCTGAAAACTGCCAAACTCACCTCCAATTCTTAATCAATAACAAAACCCTTATGCTTAAGAACACAATATTATTTTGGAAAGAGGATGATACGCTTTTAGCCCTAAAAAAAGAGCCCCAAGAAACGCCAAAAACAGAGGAAGAGGCATTGAATACCCAATGGAAATTGGAGAAGAATTTGAAGTTGACATAATAGATATGAGTCCAAACGGGGAGGGCGTCGCTAAAATCAAGGGTTTTCCAGTCTTCATTAAAAATGCAAAAGCCAACGAACATGTAAAAATTAGGATAACGAACCTAATTAGCGGTTGTGCAGACGCAGAAGTAGTTACTTAACAAGGAACATAAAACTTTTTTCACTTATTTGTTCAAACGGTTCGCCTTAAATTCAGAAAAAAAATCGTAGACAACTGTTAAAAAGCAGTTTTTCTAATTAATCATTTTTTTTATGTAATGAGCAATAAACTAGAACATTCAAATTTAGCTTACTAAGAGAGGAGTTATAAGGTGTAAGTTGTGGATAGCGTAAATTTGACTATTTCTTTTATCTGGATTTTTGTAATTATTGCTTCTATTGATCTTTTTTGGATTGGAGCTACCTTTGTTGAAGGGATTGGCGGTCCCTTTGTTGCATCAGTCTTCCTTTTCATAGTAGCCATACTTGCAAGTTTGGTTTTGATTCAGACCAAAAAGAAGTAAATTACCACAATTTTAAACGTTAAAGAATTAGATTTATTCTTTATATTTGGACCATTCCTGGTTCCTGTTTTCCAAAAAGTGCATCTGAAGAAAGCCCACCACTAACTAATTGCTTGAGCCCAGTGAACTGAAGAAGAGGGTAACCGACCAAAACTTGGCACCAGAATGTTAACAGTCTCGACAGGGTTGTAGCTGCTCCAGCAATCACCAAAGGTACACTTAATGCTGAATAAAGGTTAATCATGGTTATTTCAACTGCTCCAACGGGGAACCCCGAAGTTAAAGTTTCAACTGTAGACGAAACAAAGTAAACTACTGCTAATGATGGCAATGTTATTGCTTTAAAATTTAAAGCGTAGAAAACCAGCATATAAATCAATAATATGAATACATAGCCTATTACCGCGAAAATGGTGGGTTTAATTAGAAGTTTGGGGTTATTTTTGTAAGTTCTGAAAGCTTCTGTAAATGAGAATATTGTAGTTTGAATTTTCTCTTTTCTTTGTTCTAGTTTAGTGGGGTTTTTTGTAATTATCTTCAAAATACGTGTGATCAGATTAACCATCTTCATGTCGGCGCCATCCTTAACGGCAATATAGAAAAACAAGCCTAAAGCGCCTACTGTTCCAAAAGAAATTAGTAAAAGTGTTCCAAGTAAGTAAAACGGCAACTGCCCTCCTAATCCTAAAAAGATTGATCCTGCCAACAAACCTGCAGTATAAACAACTGTGCTTATTATACGCGAAGTTACAACTGGTGCAGCAGACAATCCAACATTACTTTTCGTGTCTTTCTGAATCAAGTATATTCGTGTTACTTCGCCGCAAACAGTCTCACAAGGGATGACCATCTCGACAAAGTTACCAATCCAATTGTAGAGGACCATTTTTGTGAGTTTTATTTTTACTTTTAGACCTTCAAGAAGATAATAACAGATTAATGAATCGAAAAAAACCATCAGGACAAGCGATAGGATCGCCAGAGAGAAATAAATCGAGTATTGCTCAAGATTTAGAGAGGTTAAAAGAGTAATTAATGAATCAAACTTTACAAAAAACGCCAAGTATGCAATGAAACCTACTAAGCCTATAATCATTAAAAAGGAGTTTTTATATTTGCTAATAAGGCCTGGAAACTTCATGAAATTTCAATCCGATTGTTTCTGTCTTGAACTAAAACTTGAAGAAGGCATCTTTATTGATCCCTCTTGATCCTAAATAAAAACATCAAATCTCTAATATTTGTATGTTACGAATCCCTTGCGCTAAATTTGATGAATTTGGATATCGCTGATTTAGTCATTTACTTGGGATTTAGATCTCTATGCTGTCACTATTTTTTTCAGATTTAGCGGGGGATCTTTCATAATAACAGGTTTTTTCTCTTTTTTAGTGGATGACTCAATTCGTACCGGAAATACAGAATAACTTATACAAAGCTTGTTTGGCGTTTGGAGCATGGTCCAAAGCTTGTTCAAATCAGTTATTGCAAGCACATCCAAAGTGATTTTGAGCTCGTCGTCGCTTCCACCTAGGCTCCCTTGTAACGTAGATCCTCGGAGAATAGGTGTTTCTGCAAATATTTGCATTATTTTTCCAAGAACAATCTGGTCATTTTCTGCATTTTGCGTTAAGGGCGTTATTAAGTAATGTAAGTTCAGGTATAGTAAAGTAGGTGGATTTAGTGTGGTTTGCGGTTGGTTGCGCATGCTGGATAATTCGGTAACGTTATACAAGAAAACCGAGATTTTGTTTGATTCGGTTTGGGTTTCTTGGGGTGGGAGGTGATTGATTTGTCTGGGATTTTGGATGATTGCTTTTGTTTGTGGATCGTCTTTAATGCCGTTCCATATATGGATGGCGAGGGTTTTGCTAACACTGTTTAGATTGTTGTAGCTGCTCACTTTTTATTCCTGCTTTAGATTATTTTGATCGTTGCATTGATTCAAAAACGATTTCTAGAGTCTCAATTGCTATCTCGTTTCCTTTCGCGTTCAAGTCTGGACCCTTATATTTGCTTGGCCAGGCATTTGTAAAATCCCATCTTGCTGCATCGTTGCCTTCTTCATCAATAAGAATCACAGTCATGTTTCTTCGAACTGAACTTAGTTTCCCTTGCTCAACCATTTTACGCCAATTGTAAAGCTCCATCGAAGCAGTGAGGCCCCATTTCAAGACCAGACTGCCGAAGGTTACGAGACCTGATTGTTTTCGAACGTTCAAAACTGCTTCTGTTCCTTCCCTGACCTCAATAACTGCACTTGTTGAATCCGGGATAGTAACTTCAACAAAGTTAGCTTGAGTAACCCCGCTTATTTCAACTCTAAATCGGTAATTTCCAAAGGGATCTTTTCTTTGTGATAATTTTGCTGACATGTGATAACCTTTCTCTTGCTTTTTACTCGAGTTTTCCTGCCAGTAACCTTTGTTAGGCTAACTTGCAGATAATAGCTTATCAAACTTTGTAACTATTATATTTTTGTAAAGATGCTTTTCTCGCATGGTATACAAGAAGGTTAGGCCGATTTTTATTCCAATCTTGGAGAGGATTGTGGCAATATAATTGATGAATTTTTGTGTTTTTTTAAAAAAAAAGAAAATGGAGTTTAGAATGGTCTGAATAGACCTACAAACACTAGCCAAACTAGAAACGTTTTCGCTACGAAACTAAGGACAATGTAGGTTCTTTCGCCATATAGATAGTCTCTCCATTTTCCAACAGCTTTGTACTGCAGAACTTGATTGACTGCAAAGCTCATGAACAGCGCCAGATATACAACGAATATCACATAAACGAAGTTTGGAACACCACCTTCACTTGAAGCTACAGCCCCTCCGAAGTAAGCAAACAGAACAACCCAGGGAAAACCGCCAGATATGCATCCCAGAAGGAACGAGGACCAGTCTGTTTTCTCCGTTTTCTGATTTACCAACTCCATGAGATAGCCAAACATTATCATCATAGCGTTCAAAACAAATATCATTGCTAGTGACCAGAAGTCCCAAATCCCAACGAAAGTTGCGATTATCCAGATCATTATTGAACTTGAAAAAGCGTATTCGAACCATCGGTAGGGGTTCATACCTTTTTTGAGGTTTTCATTGTATGATTTATTCTTTGCAAAAGCTACCGTGAAATGTGCAAATGCAGAGATTAGCGGGAAAGCGGCAAGTAGCAATCCTAGATGAGTGACGGTGAAGAGAACTTGGGGGTTTGGCGCTGCGAAAAATGCGGGAGTTGTTGGACTAACATGGGCGAAGGTGAGGTAGAAGGTGTAGATGTCTGTGCCTTTGGGCCAAGTTAAGAGGAAAGTCAATGCCAGAATTATTATACCGTTTATCAGCTGCAGTGTTCCTGCGCCTATGTTGAATTTCTTCAGGTATCCAAGAGATATAGGTGATTTAGCAATTACTTCCTGTCTTTCTTGGTAGTTAATTGTTATTCCTCCTTTCTCCTGGTTCTCTTTTGGTTTTTTGGATTAATTAGCTTAACTGTTGCATCTGAGGCTGAGGAGGACTTCAAATGGAAAATTTATATTCAACATTATTCTTTTTTGATTTAGGTGTTAAATTTTGTCGAAATCTCAACCTCATCCTGGACATGAAAAACACCTCTGCAAAATGGTAGAGGATAAAGTACCAATAGAAAAGATAAAGCCACTTGTAAAAGATGCGAAATACATCTGCAAAGGTTGCATGCGAACAGCTGCCAAAGCAGAAAACCTCTGTGCGCCAGAAAAACTCTAAAAATAATATTTCCTTTTTCTTTTTTTAATAAACAGCTTAGAATTTTATCCAAAAAAATAAGTGAATTTTATTGCCTTTTAATTTACTTTGGCAATAAAACTTTGTCTATCACATGAATTACGCCGTTGTCTGTCTCGATATCTGCTTTGACGATGTTTGCGTCATTGACTTTGACTGATTTGTGCATATGCCATTTTGCTGCGTCAATTTTTAGGTCTTGGCCTTGAATTGTTGTTAGTTTTGGGTGTTGCACGACATCGCTTGCTGGAACTTTTCCTGCCACTACGTGGTAGGTCAAAACTGCGGTTAGTTTTGGTATGTCTTTTAGAAGACCTTCAACTGTACCTTTGGGAAGTTTTGCGAATGCTTCATCCGTTGGCGCAAAAACCGTAAATGGACCCTTGCCTTTTAATGTGTCAACTAATTTTGCTGCTGTTACAGCCGCTACAAGAGTTTTGAATGTGCCTGCCGCTACTGCTGTATCAACTATATCTGCCATAAAATCATCTCTAATTGTTTTTAGGCTATACAAATAGTTAAGGTTTTCTGAATTTGTAGAATGCACGATGTGTTTAAAAGAATCAATATATTTAGATGGACTATAGTATAGGATTATGGTCGAGCAGGCAAAATATGAAGTTCTGAAACAAATCAACAAAGTTGAGATCAGACGTTACCCAAGTATGGTGATCGCAAGGGTTAATGGTTATGGAGATGGCGGCTTTAACCCTCTTTTTAATTTTATTACGGGAAATAACAGGCAAAAGTCAAAAATTGCGATGACAGCCCCAGTTGTTTCGGAGCAAATAGCCATGACTGCACCTGTTTTGTCGGAATCTGATTCAATAGGTTTTGTGATGCCTGAAGGGTTAACACTTGAAACCACACCTGAACCACTTGATGGACGCGTTAAAATCGTTGAAATTCCTGAAAGAGTTGTTGCTGCGCTGCGGTTTTCAGGTCGATGGTCAAATTTGATATTCAAGAAGAAATCTAAAGAAATTCTGGAGGATCTCACTAAAGCAGGAATTAAGACTGTTGGCCAAGTCTTCACGATGAGGTATAACGGACCTTTTACCCCTTGGTTTATGCGCAGAAACGAAGTAGCAATAGAAGTAGAACAAACCCAATAAAGACTTTACCTTAGTAGAAGTGACCTGGCGGCTAGGATAGACTAAAATGTTTTCCAAGCAAAGGAAGAGCGCATAAAAGTTGAGTCGGAAAAATCAGTTAAAAGAAATGTGTTTGAAAAAAATGGGTTACAACCCACGGCAAACACTCAACTTGATCTGATTTCTTTAAGCATATTAGTCGCAGTTAAAATAAAGCTGAATTTCACTTATTTGTTTGCTTCCAGCTTTCCGAACCATCGAGATCGCCAGTTTAAAACTTCCATCATTTGGCGTTCCAATTCCTCGTATCGATTTTTGTACTCTTCGTCTAGCCATTTGTGGGGGAGTTCATATTCAAACTCGATTGATGGAAAATCGTTATTTGCTTCGTGTAAAACGTCCCGAATATATTCAGGAGGAACAATTTTACTGGGTAAATAGGGATCAACAATTGTTTTTTCTAATTTTCCTTTGGCCATTTTTGTTTTCTCCTTATCTAATGCTCTGCAGATACCTAATATTTCTTATGTTCAGTGATAGCCTTCCTCTTTCTATTCTGGAGCTAATCCAAGCATGCTCTCGGTTTTTTTCCACAAGCGTTTTTGCAGTTCTTCGTCGTATGACGCTGGGCAAGTCATTGCTTGCTTTTTCTTAGCAAAGCATTTTCCTGTTACATCCTTTACCTCCTCTGAGGAGGCTAAGTATACAGATGTTTCCGCTCCCTTTTTGGCGCCGATCTGCATTGGACGAACCATCTTGAACATAATAGATGAACTTAGACTGCCGCTGTTTTTTCCAAGGTTGGTTGCCACAAAACCAGGCATAAGTACGTTTGCGGTTACTCCAGATCCTTTTAGCCGTCTATCTAATTCATAAGTGAACATCATTAGCATCAGTTTAGTTTTAGCGTAAACAGGTGCACGCACGCTAGAGTAAGCTTTCGTTCCCGCGAAGTTGTTTTCACTCTGAAGATTGTCAAGATCTACCTGACCATTTTTTGCCAATCCAGAGCTTACGTTGATTATTCTAGAAGGCACACTGGCTTTAAGCAAATCCAGCAGTTCATGCGTGAGTAGGAATGGACCTAAATAATTAACAGCAAGAGTTCGTTCAAAGCCTTCTGATGTAACCTCTCGCTTATTGAAGAGCGCCCCTGCGTTGTTCACCAACACGTCGAGTCGGTCATATTTCTTTTTGAATTCTTTTGCAAAGCATCGAATTGAATCCATAGAAGACAAGTCACAGATCATTAAATTGACAGAGTTGTTTGCGGTTTGTTTGACTATTTCGCTTCGAGCCTTCTCACCTCGCTTTTGATCACGCACGACCATGACAACGGTTGCACCCATCGCTGCCAAACTTTTTGCAGTTTCTTTGCCTATTCCAGAATTACTCCCAGTTATAATACATATTTTCTCTTTCATTTCGTTCATGGTCATACTTCCTGCAAGAACAATTATCAATAAGTCAAAACTTGTTTCTCAAATATTTTAATTATGCTTCGACTCAAGGTAGTGTGATACCCTTAGTTTGTCAACTCAGACTTACAATAGTCTTAGGGGTAAGCTAAGGTGACTTGAGCCCTATCTTTTCAGTAACATCATCAAGCTTTATTATCGCCATCAGATAAGTCGAAGAATTCTAAGAATGAATAGGCGATTGGAAAAGGAGTTCGGTGAACAAGCCGTGGAAAAGCGTGGGCGGCATTGGGCAATGACAAGTTTTGTTTTTGAGGTTTGGCACGGGTACGAAAAAGACTGATTTATCAATTTTGAATCTTTTAATCTCAGCGTGAACTAGAATAAGCAAGTTTTGGGCTTTCTCCAATAATTATATTAACAATCAACAAGCCTTTGGTAGTAACTAAGCGCTTTTGAGGTTTAATTTCATGGTGACCACGAAAAAAAGAAATCTAATAGTAATAGCTGTCGCCATCTTGGTTGTAGCCATCGTTTTAAGTTCATTTGTTTACCTCAATTCCCAAAAACCTTATTCAGGAAAAATGGAATCAATTTCCGTCGCCTTTTCGCCCTTTGAATCGGTCACACTCTTTTGGGTTGCTTTCAATCAGAATTTCTTCAGCCAAAACGGCCTTAACGTGACCTCCCAAATATATACTACGGGAGCAGCAGCACTAAATGGTGTAGTTAATGGCGAAGACGAAATTGTGGTAGGAACAACAGAGTTTCCTCTCGCCGCAAGCGTACTTAACGGAAATAGGATCAGCACAATTGCAAGCATTTCCAAGTCTGAGTTCATATACATTATCGGACGGTCGGACCGAGGAATTCATGACGTATCGGATCTAAAGGGCAAAACAATTGGCGTTGCTTTTGGAACTATAGCGCAATTCTACTTAGGCAGATTTCTTGACCTCAATAGCATGAGTCTTCAAGACATTAACCTTGTTAATCTGAAAACGTCTGCCGAATGGGTTGATGCTGTAGTAAATGGATCAATAGATGCAGTTGCAACTGCTCAGCCGACTGCAGATTTGGCAAAGGACGGATTAGGTAACAACGCTGTAGTTTGGTCAATTCAGAGTAACCAGCCTCTATACGCTCAGGCGATTGCCTCCGACGAATGGATAACGAGTCATCCTGAACTGGTCAATAGGTTTCTTAAATCTCTCTTGCAAGCTGAGGATTTCATAATTAATCATCCTGCTGAAGCAAAGGCAATTTTAAAAAATCAAATGAACTTTAGCGATGCCTACGTGGATAAGGCGTGGAGTCAGAACCAGTTCTCGCTTTCACTTGACCAATCCCTAATTGTGGCTATGCGGGATGAAGCTCAATGGTTAATAAATAACAACCTAACTAACGCAACAACTACACCCAACTTTATCAATTACATAAATACGAATGGTTTGAATTCGGTAAAACCTGGAGCAGTAAACATTATTGGCTAGAGGAAACAAACATGAGAATAAAGACCCAACTTTTAATCAGCATTATAACTTTTAGCCTCATTATAGTCATAATTGGGTCATCAGTAGCTTCAACGCAGATTCAGATTACCGAGTTAAACAACCAAAGTACTATCACAAACAAAATTCAAACTGGAGCAAGCGACCTAAATTATATCTCAAACAATTACTTCCTCTACCAAGACAATTCTTACATTGGTTTATGGCAAACAAAGTTTTCAACACTCTCAAATGAGCTGGCAGCCTCGAACTCCACTAATCCCCAGCAGCAGGTTCTAGTCAATGCAGTTGTCAATGATATGAATAATCTAAATGATGTGTTCACTGGAGTTATATCTTTTCTTTCTAATGCTCCCAGAAATGTCAGTGTTCGTGTTCTACCTAGTTTTCAGACGCAATGGAATAGGATGGCTGTACAAATACAAGCCCTTGCTTTCGATTCTCAACAGCTATCTCAAAATATACAAGATCAAACAAGTCAAGCTATCTTTGTAAATTCAATTCTCACGGTCGCTCTTTTGAGCATATTTGGGGCTTTCTTCATCACAATTTATTTTGTAGCTTATCAAAGAACAGCGAGATCCATTGTCAAGCTCAAAAACGGAATAGATGTTATTGGTTCTGGAAATCTTGATTACACTATTGATGCAGGCAAGAAAGATGAGATTGCAGATATTTCGAAATCTGTCAATCAAATGGCAACCAATTTGAAAACTGTAACCGCTTCCAAAACTGATTTAGAACAAGCGCAAGCTTCTCTGAGGGCGAGTGAGCAGCGTTGGGTTACTACCCTTTCTAGCATAGGAGATGCAGTTATTGCGACTGATATATCTGGCAAAATCATGTTTATGAACGGTGAGGCTGAAGACCTGACGGGTTGGACACTGAGTGAGGCTTCGCAGAAGCTGGTGAAAGAGGTATTTAATATTGTTAACGAGCAGACTCGTTTGGAGGTTGAAAACCCAATAGACAAGGTTCTCAGAGAAGGCATAGTTGTTGGTTTAGCTAACCACACAGTCCTAGTGCGAAAAGATGGCTCGGAAGTTCCCATCGACGACAGTGGGGCACCAATAAGGGATAAAGACAACAAAACTACGGGTGTTGTGCTGGTATTTAGAGACATCACAGAGCGTAAGGAAACTGAAGACAAGCTTGAAGAATACCGAAATAACTTGGAAAGGCTTGTCGAAGAACGTACAAAGCAACTCAAAGATTCTGAGCGTCTGGCTACAATCGGTGCTACTGCAGGTATGGTGGGTCATGATATTCGTAACCCGTTGCAAGCTATTACAGGAGACCTTTTCTTAGCCAAAGCCGAGCTGGTGTCACTTCCAGAGAACGAGCAGAAAAAAAATGTCCTGGAAAACTTAGAAGAAATAGAGAAGAACATTGACTACATTAACAAGATAGTTGCAGACCTCCAAGACTATGCTAGACCACTTAATCCTCGAGCCCAAGAAACGAGCATAAAATCTTTATTCAATGAAGTCTTAACTAAGAATAGTATTCCCAAAAACATCAAAGTTACTGTTAAAGTTGAGGACGAAGCGGAAAAAGTAATGGCTGATCCTGACTATCTTAAGCGTATAGCCGCCAATTTAACGTTGAATGCAATCCAAGCCATGCCCGACGGCGGCAAACTAACTATTCACGCATTCGCCGACAAGCAGACTGATGATGTTTTGATCACTGTTATGGACACAGGAGTTGGAATCCCAGAGGCCATAAAGCCTAAGCTATTCACACCCATGATGACAACAAAATCGAGAGGTCAAGGATTCGGTTTAGCAGTGGTTAAACGCATGACTGAAGGCTTAGGCGGCACCGTTTCTTTTGAGAGTCAAGAGGGTAAAGGGACAACTTTCGTAGTCCGTTTGCCCCCCCCCCAAGAGCTAAACGGTAAATGGACTTCCAAGTAAGCTTCAGTTTTTTATTTCTTTAGCAAAGAAAAGCGTCTCAAAATGTAGCTTAACATATTCGGTTCTGGAGCGTTTCTCTTTTGAGGCTTCTTTGTCTATTTTATCTAATCCGCGGTTAGAAAGGGCTATACTTGCTGGGTGTTGTGCACTGTAACTTGAGTCTTTTGGTATTTGCCGCTTGTTAATATTTAAAAATTGTTGTTAATGTTTAACAGAGCTTAACAACAGCCTTTTTCAACAAAACAAGCCTTCTTCTGCCTTCAATGAAGCATGATAGTTGTAGTGGTTGTAAAACATGTCCGAGAGCATGTAGCTTCGCTTTTGCCCTTCAAAGTCATAGAATCGACTTCTGGCAAGCTTCTGAGAATTAGCGGGTTTGCTATGGCTGCGGGTATGATTCGCAATTTTAGTGTTTATACTCCTGAGGAGCTTGCGGTTTTTGCTGAAAAGTTGGTTAACGCTCGCTTGTATATCGAGTATGTTGCAGTAAATACTGCTGCTGGCAAAGTTACCAAGTGCAGTAACGATGCGGCATCCCGCAGTCTGATTTATGAAGCTGAAATTTACGACCAAACTATAGCTGACAAAGTTAGAAAGGTCTTATTCTACATGTGAGTGTCGGCGCTGACTACGATGCGATTGATGTAGTGGATGCCAAAGTTCCACATGGGCTTTTCAATCCTGAATTATCGTTTGTTGCCGTCCCAGGCATACCAGAAACTAACGTTAAGGTTCTCGAACATCTTGCAGCGGGTAAGAGTGGAGTTGAGAGGTTGGAAGAAAAAGATTTGAATTTTATTGCGGAAAAAGTTGCTTCTAAAGTCAGCGAGAAGGATTCGGCTGCTCTTGAGAAGCTTAAAACTGAGATTACTGGTGCTAAGACAAAACTTTCAGAATCTGAAAGTAAGTTGAAAGGGCTGCTGAAGGCGCTTGTGCCGAAGCTAAAACCCAGCTGACCGGTGCAAACAAGACTATCGAGGATTTGCGCAAGCAGTTGCCTGGCTGTGGATTGCTTAAAGATCCGCCTGTTATGATGCCCGTGTCTGAAGCTTTAGCTTTAACTAAGGAAGTTTTGCCTGCTCCTTTGGTTGAGCGTGCTTGGGGTTTTGGTCCTCAACAGCTATGCCAGGACATAAAAAGAGTAATTCAAACGCTCGAAGCTAAGGTTGGAAGCAAATAGGTCATGCTCACTTTTGTGGGGCTAGTAGGTCAAGGACGAACTTATCCAAACGCAAAAAAATATAGGAAATCAATTTTAGATGACTGATAAAACAAGCAAAAGTTGGATGGCTGCAGGAGAAACCGATGATCCAAACGCTGATATTCACCAAATATTAACCGTTGAACAAACGACCAAACTAAAACAAACGTTCATCAGGAGTAATCATCCCAGATTCAAAAGAGAATTTGCTGTCAGTCGAAATCAACCATTCGGCAAAACATCAGATTATATTACATCCTTTGAAATTGCAGACTTTACAAAAAAGGCAAAGTTAATCAAACTTGTCGGAATGCTAATGCAAACCAAAGTCTACCTCTTTAGGTGAATTAATAGTGACCAAAGTCAAAGGCTCTGGCTATGTTGTTTATCCCTTTTTCAGTCCTTGTTTTCCATAGCTATTACAAATTTTCTGCGAAAACTGGGAGATTCGATAATTATTTTTTCCGCTCAGACTATTAACAGGAATTGAAATTTCAAACTTTGCACCTTTTCCAAGTTCTCCAAGTTCTTGGATTGTCCAACCGTAAACGTCCAACATTTTTTTGGTGAGGAATAATCCAAAGCCTGTGCTTCCTCCTGTGCTAAAGCCTTCCAAGAAGAGCATTAACTTGTTTTCAGCAGAAATGCCATCGCCATCATCCTCATAAATTAAACGCAGCGCTCCAGACTCATCCCTTTCAAAGTATACTCGAATTGCTGTAGTTTTCCTGCCATATTTTCTTGTGTTATCAATAAAATTGTAGAACATCTGCCTAAGAAAAGAATCTGCCAACACCATAAGCCCATGACACTCATTAACAACCTTAACATTTAAGCCAGAAAACATCCCAGCAGCCTCATTTACCACCCTCTCAACATCAACATATATTAATTCTTCAACGCCAAGTTGCTCGTACATTTTGGCGAACTCAAAGATATTTACTGAATCTTTGACAGCCAACTCAATCTTGTCCACGCGATCAAGAATCTCCTGTTGCCCAGCAAACTTCTTTTTAAGCAAATACGTATTCCCAGTCACAACTGCAAGCTTATTGCGAACATCATGTCTAGTCAACCCACCTACTACGCGTAACTTCTCAACCATCAATTCAATTTTGTGGCTGTTTTCTTTTAGTTTCTCCTCATTAATTTTGCGTTCAGTAATGTCCACAAAGAAAGCAACCGTTGAAACGAACTTTTCGTCCTTGAATATGGGGCAGGCGTTACCACTTACAACAATCTCTTTCCCATTCTTAGTAACGAAAGCTGTCTCAACATCATGGATGCAGGCTCCATTCATGACCTGATTAAAAACACTCATACAATACTCCAAGTGATCTTTTTGAATTACATTCATTATAGTAATCTCTTTCAGATCCTGGTCAGTGTAGCCTAACACCTTTTTCCATTCTTCATTAACAAAGACAAACTTCCCTCCAGCATCAACAGATTGAACAAGCACATTAGCCGCAGCAAGCAAAGTCCTATGCTTTTCTTCAGCCTCCTTTAACTGCTCCTCTGCCTCTTTTTGCTCGGTTATATCACGAACAGTTGCTTGCAAGATAACTCGATTCTTCAAAGTGATTCTAGACAAAAGCACATCAGCTGGAAATGTGGTTCCATCTGCTCGTTTGTGAACCCAAAAGAAATTTTCCTTGCCAGACCATAGTGCTTTCTTGATATGATTGTTAGCGGATTCAAGTGAGGATGAGCCATCAGGTTGTAATTTTGGCGACAGATCTGAGGGGTGATTCTTCGTAAACTCCTCAACTGCGTTAAATCCAAAGAGACGAAGAGTTTCAGTGTTACAGTCAAGAAAAGATCTATCGTCAAGCAGCATTAATGCGTCCATTGATGACTCAAAAGTTATTTGATATTTCTCTTGACTCTCAGCTAGTTTTTCTTCTACAGCTTTGCGCTCCGATATATCTCTAGCTACACTTAAAACCAGTTTTCTCTCGTCAAACTCGATAACTTGGGAATGAATCTCAACAGGAAGAATTTTGTTGTCTTTTCGCAAGTTAACGGTTTCGAATGTAGCCTCGCCTTTTTCAAGCAACTCGCCCATTCGAGCCCTAAAAAATCTTGGATTGCCAGGCACGTCCAAATCTTGAACAGTTAACGCTTGAAATTCATCTCTTGTATAACCCCTTGTCTTATAAGCTGCCTCGTTGAAATAGACAAGCTTTCCATCCAGATCATGTACTAGAATTGAATCTGAGGTTGCATCGAAGAGATTTGCTGAAAAATGCATTTCCATTTCTGCTAACTTCATGTTAGTTATGTCTTTTGCGATGTGGATAACCTGTGCAACTTCGCCTTGTTCATCAAGAATAGGCGACGTAGTCACCAACAGTGGCATACCAAGGGTTGGATCATTTATTTCCTCGGTTACTGCTTTTTTTGTTTCAAAAGTCTTAGTAGCTGGGCAATTAGACCAAGGACAATTTGTACCATGAACAATCTCGTAACAATATTTACCTATCAGTTCTTCAGGTTTTTTCTTGAAGGCTTCACAAGTGGCTTTGTTAACTTTAGTGATTACTCGGTTTTTATCCATGACAAACAACAGATCGCCGACGCCATCGATAACTCCGCGAATTTCATCAGACATGGCTTTTTCTTCTCTTTCCAGCTCTTTGCGCTTCGTGATGTCTCTGTCAATGTGTACTACTTGAATTATTTTTCCGTCTTTGTCTTTAACTGGGTGGACAGTAACCTCGACGTCTGTTCTGCAGTTTTCTTGGTCGAAATGTTGATGTTCAACCATGACAGGTTTGCCTGTAGTGAGCACTTCTCGAAGCGGACAAACATCGTAAGGAGGTTCGCAAGGTATTAATCTATGGTGGGTTGCCTCGTGACACGTCTTGCCAATCAAATCATTCTTACTCAACTTTAGTTGTTTCAAAGCTGCGTCATTAGCGCTTATTATCCGAAAGTTGTTTGGATCAATCACAATAAGTGCATCGCCAACTGAATTGACGACTTTTTCATTAAACGTTTTAAGAACGTCAAGTTTTTCTTCTGTCTTTTTTTTGGAAACGAAAATGGCGCTGGTGAGAATACTAACTGATAATAGAACTGTAGATCTTGCCAAATTATCAATTAGTGAAATGTTAGTTGCCAAATAGAAATTGGTTACTAAGAGAGATGTGACTATGATAGAAGCAAGAAGAATGCCTTTTCGTCCCCACCAGGCACAAGCGATCACAATAGGGATGTAGAAAAGATGAGTGAAAATAATAGCAGTCTTCAAAACAACTAGAAAATAGTAAGCTGAAAATATGCACAACCCTAAGCTCAGAGCTGAGATTGCTACTTTTAATTGCGAGTTTCTAATTAAACGATGTATTGTGGAATCAGTCACGAGTTACTCTCCTATTACTTTTATACATGTTTTATCCTCTTCAACCTCTACTTTAGGTTTAAGTGGCAACGTTATTGTGAACGTTGTTCCCTTGCTTACGGCTGTTTCCACCGTTATAGTTCCCTCATGCGCCTCTATGATGCGTTTGCATATGGCTAAGCCAAACCCCATACCCTGTGCCTTAGTCGTGAACAGAGGCGTGAAAATCTTTTGTAAAGCCTCTTCCGGTATGCCTGTGCCTGTGTCAGCAAAAGCAATCTCCACGTGATCTCTTGTTTGGCAGCTACTGATTTCTAATGTTCCCCTCTCAGGCATGGCGTCAATTGCATTCCTGATAAGGTTTATAAAAACTCGAATCATCTTTTCAGCGTTGACCCAAATCAAAGTCTCTTCATGAACGCGGTTTACACTTTTTATCCGGTCTGGAACCTGAATCATCCTTATAGCCTCATTCACAAGAGTGTTTGCTGCGTGTTTTGTGAGCTTTAGATGTATCTCTCTTGAGTATTCTAACAGGTCGTTGATAATTTTGTTTGAATACTCGATGTCTTTTTCTATAGTGTCAAACATTTCTTTAGCTTGAGCTTTGGAAATTGCTATCCCTTTCTTTTTCAAATAATAAACGGCGTTTTTGATTCCTGATAGTGGGTTTCGGAGATCATGCCCCACCATTCCGGCTAATTCGCCAATAGCAGCTAGTCTTTCAGCTTTAAGTAAACGGCTTTGGGTATCTTTTAGTTCGCTGGTTCTAATTGCAATTGTTTCTTCTAAGCGTTTGGAGTAATCTTGAAGGTTCTGCTGAACTTGTTTTTTCTCGGTTGCATCTCGAACAATACTTACGCCATAAAACTTACCACTAATTTGAAGTGACGCATAAGAGATTTCTACTGGGAATATGGTGCCGTCTTTTTTAACCCCCATTCGCTCAATTATGCTTTCGGCATCAAATGATTTTAGTTGTTTCTTAATGAACTCTTTCATTATTGTAAATATTATAGGGTCATTTTCAGGAGTTAGCAAGCAGGAAATCGACTTACCAACAATTTGTTTTCTAGAGTACCCAAATAGTCTTTGAGCTGACGGGTTCCAGAAAGTAATGTTCAATTTATCATCCATTACAATTATTGCATCGATTGTAGCGTTAATGATAGTTCGAAGACTTTCTTCACGCTCTTTTAAGCGCTCTTCTATTTTCTTTCGTTTCGTTATTGGAACTGCAAATTCTACGGAAGCAACAACATTTCCAGCCGAATCTTTTGCCGGCATAGTAGTTAATTCTGCCCAAATTGAGGCATAGCTGTTTGTTCTTTTGCAGTATTCGTGAGAATCAAATTCGAACGATGCGTCTGAATTAAACTTTGATTTGTTTTGTTTCAACCATTAAAGCCCCCTTTTCACAGACTTCGGTCCCCTTTTGTATGCTTTGTCGCTTCAATTAAACTTAAGATTGAAATGTTAAATTCGTAACGATCCAATCTACCCCCGTTCAACTTGAGTGTCGTTGTTTTTTTCTGAAGTTGTTTCATTAAACTTATTTCAAGAAATTTGCCACCTTCTCGGAGAAGTTTTTCGAGTGCATTTAAAAAGTCGGCAAGGTAGTTGGGAATTACTTTTCTGTTGATCCCAAAAGCCTTCAACAAATGAAGAGAGATTTCAGCTTTCGGAGATTCACCTAACAAAGAAAGCACTTCAGATATCGTTTCAAATATAATGACATCTAAATCTTCATTTGAATTAGTTTCTTTTCGTTTTTTTACGATGCCCAAATTCCCCTTCGGTCAATTCTATCATGATTCTTCAGGGTAATGAATCGAATCTTGAGTAAATTTTGAAGTAATTAACTTTATGAACTCAGGATAGAGCAAAATTAGTCATTTGCCACTCAAGAAATTCGTTCTTTTCTATTTTACAAGTTACATCTGTAACAAAAATTGACTTGTAATTGAAGTTTTGTCAAAGGCGTTAATGATAATCATGACAGAACTGAACTTGTTTTGAACAGAAACTTGAAGTGAGAAGGATGAGCCTACTTAACCGAATACCAATCGAAGAAGTACTAGCAGTCGCTCATTCGTTGTGGGCAGATAAAGCATTTGCTGATAAAGTGGCATTTGAGACTGTTAAAATCATAAATCAAACCTACAAAAGAAAGTTCACATTCTATAACGGGAAGAGTTCCAGATGCCTTGTAGGCGGTTTATTCTATCTTTTGGGATACAGGTATGATAGTGTAAAGAGGCAAAATGAAATTGCCGATTGTCTAGGAACAACAGACGTCTCAGTTAGATTATCTTACCGAAAATGGTTAGAGACATTCCCAGATCTTTTCACTGATGTTATAGGAAAGTTTGCCGCACACAAAGATCTTCGATACTTTATTTTGATAGATCTGAAGAAGAGTATGCTTAAGTCTGAAGTAAGAAAAGATCCAGAAGCACTCTTAACTTTCTGAGCTTCTTCTTTTTTGATTGAACTATAGCAATGTTAGTTAGTGTCAATTTAAGAAAGATTTCTTTTATTATTCCACCTGTATAATAAAGGGGAAATTTCCTCCGACATTTAAAAAAAAATTGTTGCTCCCGATTTCTTTAGATTATATATGCTAATTTTCAAATTGCAAAAGTGCCATATTGATTGATGAAATGCTGTTATTGTATCAGGGGGTAAGTATATGGTGAGGCTAACTCCACTAGTATGTTCCAAGAGGTGTGCAAATGATACCCATCCCACTTGAAACAGAATTCAATCCTTCGGGGAATAACAGCAGAAAAGGATGCTGTAAATCCAAACTCGAGCAATATTTAGATGTTCTTAAACTCCTATCCTCTAAAGGTTCAGTGAACCTCAGTTTTATAGTGCAACAAACTGCATTCAACTCAGACTTAACTGTGAAAAACTTGAATTCTTTAATTGAGCTTAATTTAGTGGAAAAAGAGACTGGTAAATACGGTTTGCTCTATTCAATTTTGAATAGAGGCGAAAGAGTGGTTAGTTTTTTTGGATAACCATCTATTTTGTCATCCTAAACCTGAATATACGGTATTAGATGATTTTTGTTCCTTTAATTCATGCCGCTGAATGAGTAGAATTTTTTTTCTTCTGGAAGTGTTAGTACCTGTTTGTTATTATCTGTGTTATCTTCTCTTCAATTTCCGTTTGGTTATCAAATGGTGAATAATTCATTTTTTCCCATTCATAGCCAACTGAAATGCAAATGTTTACAGCTCCGTATTCTTCCAGAAGCCCTTTAATTTCGTGAATTAGATCACCTTCTTCGCCTTTTGAGCAAAAAGCAACCATACTGATATTATGGTCTCCAAAAGTTTTCCAAAGAAACCTAACTCCACTGTTTATTGCAAGCAAATTCAAGATTTTATCCCGACGATGTTCTTCAATTTTAGCACCTATGATTACTGGAATAATGTCTATTTTGTCAAGGTTTATGATGCAACTGATTGTATTTCTGATTACTCCTCTGTTTTCAAGGGATGCTATACGACGATAAACTGTATTCCTTGTGACGTCGCATAGTTGGGCAATTTCCTCGTAGGAATTCGCGCCATTGCCGAGAATTTGCAGGATTTTCTTGTTCTAGATTATCTATAGATTCCAAATAAGCCCTTCCCCTGTATTTGAGGAACCCCACATTATGTAAAGCTGGTGTTACCATCGCATTTTTATGACAGTGACAATTTACTCTATTTCTGCTTTTGGCGTAATTAAAACTAGAATTAATGGGTTTTTTAGAGGCTAATTTTCATGCTTGTTCGGAAATGTTGAATAGATTTGCTAAAAATGCCGCACCACTATCCCGGATAACGATAGCGGAACTTTTTTCTAACAGCGATGTAGTTGTGTAAGCATTTGTCAACAAGAAAATATTTTTGTCGATGTAGAGAAAGAAAAGACCACATTCAAAAATTCTTTTAGTAATTTTGTAGTTGCTCTTTAATTCCGTTTGGAGTTTTTGATTTGAAAAAACTTCAGGAACAGTCAACTGCACCTTTACATTTTTTGAAACCAGATGATCAAGTATTTTTCGCTGTTTCTTTAAGAATAGAACGAAACCTGTTTCTGTTGTTGATATAATAACGGAATTCTCCGCATTAGAAAGCAAGTCAGAAATCAAAACCATTATTTCGGTGTTACCTTCAAATGACCAAACCTCGGACTTTTTTATTGCAGCTAAGCGCCCTCTTTCTTCGACCTTGGAATCTAGTAAAGACACAGTCTTCTCGAGCTTCACTAGAGAAGCGGCTTGCTCTGAAAGCTCCTTTTTCTGACTTCGGATAATTGATTTAAAGGATGTTGAGGGAGGGGTAACGGAGAATTTTTGTGTCTTTCCTGGAATCTCTGCAATGAGACCTCTTTGGACAAGTTTCCTCAATGACGAGTAGACTTTGGTTCTAGGAACACCTGACAACATACCTATCTTTCTGACTTCAGAGCTTTTTTCATTAGCCAAAGAAAGATAGATTTTCGCCTCGTACGAGGACAAACCTAAGTTAATTAACAAATTTCCCAATTCTGTTTGTTGATTTTTTATAAGTTGTTCTTTTATTAGTTCGAGCAGTTGATCTGGCTTGAATGGTTTTAGCAAGTAACCGTTGGCACCGGAGTTGAGAGACTCAATAGCTGTTTCAAGCGACGGGAATCCTGTAATCATGATTTTTGACGTTTTTGGAGCCCAAATATTTAGTTCATTAAGTAAAATAGTGCCTTTCATGTCTGGAAGCTTGATATCAATCAAGGCTATATCGAATGATTCATTCTGACAAAATTCTATGGCTGCTTTTCCGCTGCTGGCAGATTTTACTTCATAATCATCTTGTCTAAGTATTTCAGCAAGACTTTCAAGAAGATCTATTTCATCATCGACAATAAGAATTCTTGCAGATCGGATTTTCTTCTTTTCTTCAAATTCGTAATCTGTATTATCTGGTGAGGCACTCAACTTACACCATATCCGTTTTTTAGATTACCTCAGAAGTATGGTTGTTTTATATGAAAATTGGTTAATTAATCTATGGGAGGAAAAATTTGCCAAATGTCTAGAAGATATTGTTGAAATTTTTTCAAGAAATTACATTTTAATAATGAGTTAAGACAAAGAAATTAGTCTCTTTCAAGATTCGAAATCACAAAAATATGCAGATGATGATATTTAGGAATATCAAAGAAAAAATGGCTTTAACAGTCAAAACATTTCATGCAGTCTGTTAAGAGGATCATATTTAATTGACTAAAAATACAATTTACATTGAAATGTTTGATTTGGCTCACAATATTTGGACAGATGCTAAAACAGCGAACAAAGTTGGAATTCAAGCAAAATGACTCGCAAATATTGCTTACAATAGAAAAACCCCATTCTTCAGCAGGAGCTCCAAATGTATTCCAGGTGGGTTATTTTATATTTTAGGTTACAGGTTTTATGGAAAAAGAACCAGAGGCAATTATCTGACAAGTTGGAAACTTCTGACAACTCAATTAGGGCTTCATACAAGCAGTGTATGACAACGTTCCTTGACTTGTTTGAAGATTTTGCATAATTTTTTCACGCGCTAAAGAAACTCAAAGTCATGCGTCACTATCTTTGAACAAGAGCCTTACACCCTCCAATCAGTATTTATAAAAAGGTTACATTTTTGCGTATAAACAAACTTCAATTTGTTTTCAGTGGTTTGTTTGGTTTTGGAATTGTTATTACAAAAATAGCGCCTTCGCCAGGTTTACCTTCTTCAGTTATGGTCCATCCGTAAACATCCATCAACTTCTTAGCAAGATACAGACCAATCCCGCCGCCGTCCTTATTGGCGAAGTCAACATTGAAAAGCTTAGGCTTATTAGCTTCAGGTATTCCTACTCCATTGTCTTCATAGAACAATTTAATTCCGTCACTTTTCTCAATATAGTGAAGACGTATTTTGGTGACTTTTTCTCCATGCTTTATTGAATTGTCAATGAAGTTGTAAAACAATTGTCTTAAAAGAGAGTCCGCAACAACAGTTAGCCCCTGACAGTCATTAACAATATTTGATTCGGTTAGATCTGAAAACAACGCCGCGGCTCCATTGAAACAATCAAAAACATCTATAACCATAAGTATCTCAGAATCGATTCTTTCATAGAGACGACTAAACTCAAAGAGATTAGCAGAGTTTTCAATTGCATTCTTAATTCTATCAAGGTACCTGATTAATTCCGGTTTGTCACCTATGTGCTTTCTTAGCAAAAACTCATTAGCCCTAATAATAGCAAGCTTGTTACCGACATCATGCCTAGTCAATCCACCTACAATACGAAGCTTCTCATTAAGCATTTCAATCTTGTCATTATTCTCTTTTAGTCTATTTTCAACCATCTTACGCTGAGTAATATCTTGGAATGACCCCGAGATAGTTTTGATTTTTCCGTTGTCCCAATTCGCCTTACCCATTGTGTGTACCCAACGTTTATTTCCTTTCAGAGTTGTAATTTCCCATTCCTGGTCGTAGGGTTCGCCGTTTTCGACAGCACGTTGAATTGCTGTATTAGCAATCGCCCTGTATTCAGGATTGATGAATTCGACCCCTTTGGGTACGGTTAATTCGCCTTGATCCAAATCTACTTCTAGGATATGGAAGGTTTCTTCTGTCCACTTTTGGGTTAAAGTTTTGACGTCAAATTCAAAACCTCCAATCTTGGCGGCTCTCTCTGCTTCATGAAGCAAAACCTTACTTTTTAATAGATCAACCTCAACTTTCTTTCGTTCAGTTACATCGTTATAGATTGCTACAATGTTTCCGTTAGGTAGTTTGTAAACCCAGTTTTCACGCCAAGACTCAAGGATTATCTCATCCTTGTAAATGTTGATCGGTAAAAACTCGCATACACCAGTTTGGAATACTCTTTGAAGCACATCGAATAAACCTAACTTCTTTACACCCGGAAAAACTTCCGTCACTCGTTTTCCAATAACTTTGTTGCACGAAATATTCTCAATTCTTTCAGCGGTCTTGTTAAAATCTTTTATAATAAAGTTATCTCCACCGTCTACTGCCTCGTATACTACTACGCCACTTGGCATTTTTGAAAACAGCTGTCTAAATTGATCCTCGCTCTTCTTAAGCCTACTAAGCAAGTCATTGGTTTTCTCTTCAGCCTTCTTACGTTTAGTGATGTCGCGGCTGACGCCTAAAATTGATTGTGGAACTCCTTTATCATCGCGAAGAACAGTAATATTAACCTCGGTCCAGACTGTTGAACCATCCCTGCAATATTGTTCCAGCTCATAACTCCTCAAATTGATTTCTCCAGTTTCCTGATAATGTTGTATGTTTTCAAGAATCAGTTGGGTAGAGGCAGGAGTTAGAGCCTCGAACATTGATTGTTTTATTGCTTCTTCATGAGTATATCCTCTTAGATTCAGTACAGAAGGACTAACATAGGTGCAATGACCTTCTGTGTCCATCATCCAAATTACATCGCTCATGTTGTCGGCTAAAAGGCGATATTTAGCCTCGTTTTCTGCTAAAGCCTGTTCAGCCTTTTTGCGCTCAGTTATGGGAATGGCTAATTCTAGCGCTGCGGTTGTAGTTCCGTTTTTGTCTTTGAGCGGAGTTACTCTTAGCTCAATCCAAATTGTTTCACCCTTAGCGTTTTCTGTTTTGAATTCGTGAACATCAATAGGTAGATCCTGGGCAAAGATTTTTTTTACTCCGCAATCTGGACAAACCGTTTCTAATTGGTTAAAAGTCTGATAGCATCTTTTGTTTGGTAAAACACCCAAATTCATCAAACGCTTATTAGCCCAAACAACACGGAAATCTTTGCCAATAATGGCTAGCCCTGCATCAATACCTTCCCCAACCCTTTCAAGAACGCTCAAAGTTTCCCTAAGTTTTTCTTCGGCCTTCTTGCTCTCAGTAATATCTGCATTGAAACCACTCCAAATAATACCTCCATCCTCTAACTTTTCTGGACTGGACTGCCCCCAAAGCCAACGTATTTCTTGATCTGGAAGTTTCACACGATACTCGCACGACCAGGGCGATAAATTTTTAGCTGACTGTTCGATCAATTGAATTACTTTCGAAAGATCTTCTGGAACTATTACTTTGGCAATTGGTGAAAAATCGTTTTCTACATCTTTTGGTGAGCACCCAAAAATTTTTTGTATTCCATTAGATGAAAAAGGCACGCAGTACGTTCCGTTCTAGTCGTCTTAGGAATTGATAAAGCATTCCAGGCGTTTGAGAAGCAAGTTTGGTGAACCGAGTTTTTTGTTCATGAAAGGCTATTTTTGTCTTGTTACGCTCTACAATTAGTTTAATGCTATGGGATAATTCGCCGTATACGGTTTCCGGTGAACCTTGTTTATTAAAGTAACCATCGGCTCCAAGGTTTAACGCCTTAATCGCGACTTCCTCTCGACCTTTGCCAGTAAACAAAATTAAAGGAATCTGAATGTTTCGTTCACGGAGTTCCTTTAGGAACTGCAATCCATCTTTTTGAGGCATCTCATAATCCGAAACAATTACATCATAGTTGTTTAATGATAGTTTTTTGAAGGCTTCATCCACGCAAAGGGCATGGTCAATTTCATATTTGCCCATCTCCATCAGAATATCTTTGGAGACTTCGAGAAGTGAAGGATCATCATCAACATGCAAAATACTGATAACTGTGTAATCCTCTGAGGAATTATCTTGATTCAAATAGTTGCCCCCGAGAAGGTAACTATATTCGTGAGGGTATAAAATGATTTATGAACTTCAGGTATGAAGGCTTGAGACCGAAATATAGCAGTTCTACCAAAAAAAGGGCTCAAGTATATCTCTACGTTCTTTCAAGCGTTGATACTTGTTGAATCAAACAGGTTACCTATGAATAAGGAGCAGTCGTTCGGATGTAACAACATACACTTCGCAAGATTCTCGGATACAAAACACCCAAAACACAATCCTCTACACTCAACTCATCACTTTCAAGAACGAAGTTCACTCAGCCACTGCAAAAACCATCAAGGATGCTCTCGGAAACAAGTCGAGGCAGGATTCGAATATATAGGGGACTTCGGCGAAGTCAAACTCTTCAGGAGACGAAAATAATGCGCAACATCACCAATGGGACCACTGGGAATGTGGTGAGGCCGCTGGGTTTCAGTCGTGCACACGTTAAAAGGTACCACATTTCTAGCGTTATTTTACGTAACCTCCTTGCGGATAAGCTGTTTAAGTTGCTCAGTAAGCAATGAGAGCTGATGATTCTGTTTCTGGTCTAAAGCTTCAGTGATGTTTCCCCTGAATAATGCGTCTTTGGTCAGTATTTCTTCAGGATTTCCGCCCCATGATCGTATGATCTCCTTTAGCTGGTCAATGCGGTTTACTTCGGTTTTTGATCTAATTGCTATCCCAGAGGTAGCGTAGAGATTTCTTAAGGTCTCGATTCCTAAGCTTTGAACGTCTGTGTATGTGTCGATAGTATGTCCCATCATGTATTCAACTAGTTCGGGGTCAATCTTTGCGATGCTCATTTGGCTTCGGAAGAATTTGCGTAGGCTGTGAACTCTCACGCTGTACATCCAGCTGTTAGGTAGTTTCTTTGCGATGTTTTCGGCGACTGCAAGTTCGTGTATTATGTCTCGTATTGCTTTTTCGCTGACGCCTAAGACCTTGTTTGCTGTGCGGCTATTGCGGATAAGTGGGGATTCGTCTGTTAGCTGCTCGGGTGGGAAATACCTGTTGCCTCGTTTTCTTTCTTCGATGTAGCTTCTTAGCAGACTGCAGGCTTCAGGGTTAAGGAACGTATCGTAGTCGTGGTATTTGCCCTTGGTTATTTCGGCTTCTACATGTACATGGATAGGTGTGCGATTTGCTTCTAAGTCCTCGCGCACGTGACGGTATTTGAGTTTTACAAAGGTTCCTATGCGGAATCCGCCTGTAGCTATGGCTGCGATGATGAAGGCTTCTCGGGTAGCGGAATCGTCAAGCATTGTGGCTATTTCTTGGGGTTTTGGCGCTCTGTCTTTGTAGGTTACTTTGCGTTTTAATGGTTCGTCGAGTTCAACTTTTTTGACGCCGTTTGCTCGGTAAAAGGTTTTTACTGCTTTAACGCAGTTGCATACCGCGTTAGGTTTAAGACCTGTATCTTGGAGTTCTGCTAGGTAATCGAGTAGAAAGCCGCAGTGAATTTGGACACGTTGCGGGTCGGGTATGGCACCTACGGGTTTAACGTCTGCTATTATTGAATCGGGGCTATGTCCTAGCCACTCAGCGTATTTTTTGAGTTTTGTTGAGTACATAAGGCAGCTAGCTTTTGAGGCTGAGCAGTGGCGTAAGAAATGTCTTGCCATTTTTTGCATGCTTTGGTACTCGAAAATGTAGGCGATTATGCCTGGTTGGTGTTCGATGCAGCTGCGTATGATGTAGTCGATGAGTCCTTTTTCTTGGGTGGCTAAGATTTTGTCGAGTTTTATGGTTACTGGTTTTCGTAGGTGATAGCCTTTTAAGCTTTTTTCGATGGCAACGGTTTCGCCTTGGATTATCAGCGGTAGGTTGAGGCTTTCTAGGTCTTCGACTGAAAGTTTATGGTTTCGGGTTATGGGAGAGGTTACGGTAGCTTTCGCTATAGATATGGTCAAAGTCTTTTTTTCTCCTTCGCTGTCTTTCCCGGAGTATCTGTAACTCCGTGAGTTTTTCGCTCCGATGGTCGGAACGCATACTCATCCTCTTGTATAGGCTCTTTGCAATTTAAAGACCAGTTTGAACTTTTTTGTAGTAGTACTGGACAGACTTTCAGCTTCTGAAAATCCAAAATATCACTTTTTAGCAGAACTAACCCTGAGGCTTTCGGATCTCCGCCATGAAGTGTGGGCGGCTGGGCATCTCTATCCCATGTCAAGATTACATAAAGTTCGCAATCGTAGACCAGCCAACCAACAGCTTCTCTAATTTGGGGCTGCATCATCAAAGCAGAACATCGATTGTAGAGAACATGGTCTCGGTACCGAACAAAAATTAATTGTTGAAGTGGGTTTAAGGGGCTGGTGCCGGTGGAGCCTTGGGCAGACTCCAACTTACAAGAATTAAAACCGGCTTTAGTGCCAAATATGCCGTCTGGAGAAGGTTTCACAGTAA